>CAVTOY010000001.1:0-268279 GCA_963736445.1 uncultured Gammaproteobacteria bacterium
TCGCGAGGTACAACTGCACGAGGCTGTCGCCGACATCGAGGCGGTGGGGGGCAGGGCAACGGCGCTCCCCGCCGATCTGAGTGACCGTGGTCTGCTTCCTCGTTTGGCAGAACGCGCCGCGCAGCTTTTTGGTTCGATCGATATTCTGATCAACGCAGCGGGTGTGAATTTTCGCCAGCCGGTTGAAGAGATCACGCCCGAGACCTGGGATATGACGCTCGATCTGAACCTGGCGGTGCCCTTTTTTCTCGCGCGCGAACTGGTACCGGCAATGCAGGAAAAAGGTTGGGGCCGGATCATCAATATTGCCTCCCTGCAATCGAGCCGCGCCTTTCCCAACGGTCTGGCCTACGGGGCGTCCAAGGGCGGTATCAGCCAGCTGACTCGGGCCATGGCCGAGGCCTGGTCTCGAGAGGGGATCACCTGTAACGCGATAGCCCCCGGCTTCTTTCCTACCGAGTTGACGGCGCCGGTCTATGAGAATCCCGACTTGCTGGACCGCCTTGCGGCCCAGACCGCTGTTGGCCGCAATGGTGTGCTCTCGGACCTGGATGGGTTGACGGTGTTTCTGGCCTCGCCGGCCTCCGATTACGTCACCGGTCAGGTAATCCATCTCGACGGCGGCTTCACAGCGAAATAGGTGAGAAACGTATGAAAGCACTCGTATATACAGACACGCTTGAGGTGCAGTACCGGGATGAACCGGATCCTGTGGCGGCCCCCGGTGAGGCGTTGGTCAAGATAGAGGCGGTAGGCATCTGTGGCTCGGACATGCATGCTTATCACGGCCATGATGCGCGGCGGGTTCCACCGCTGATACTCGGCCATGAAGCCGTGGGTGTGGTACAAAACGGTGCACAGCAGGGCCGACACGTGGTACTCAATCCGCTGATGACCTGCGGGATCTGCGACCACTGTCAGGGTGGGCGTTCCAACCTGTGTGCGAAGCGGGAGCTGATAGGCATGCGCCTAGCCGGTGCCTTCGCGCAATACATCACCATACCCGAACGCAACCTGTTGGATATGCCGCAGGATATGGATCCCGTTATCGCGAGCCTTGCCGAACCCGCGGCCACTTCGCTGCATGCGATCTATCTTGCGGAAAAGGTACTGCACCGGCCGCTCTCGGAATGTCGCGCCCTCGTGCTGGGCGGCGGCTCCATTGGCGCCTTTGCCGCGTTGATGTTGAAAAACAAGGGTTGTATCGAAATCTGCCTTGGCGACACCAATCCTCTGCGAAGGCGTACGGCGGAAAAACTGGGATGTTGCACGGTCTATGACCCCCTGGGAGATGACCTGCCTGAAGGGAATAGTTTCGAGCTTGTTATCGATGCTGTCGGCAGTGGTCGAACGCGCGCAGCATCGTGCAGCTTTGTTTGTTCGGGTGGCGTTATTTCACATGTTGGTCTGCAGGACAACGAGCCGGGTCTTGACACTCGCAGGATGACCCTCGAAGAAATCACCTTCCTGGGCAACTATACCTATAGTGCCGTTGATCTGCGTGCCGCCATTCATGCTTTATACCGAGAGGCGCTGGGTCCGCTCGATTGGGTCGAAACCCGTCCGCTCGCCGATGGTGCGGCAGCATTTCGTGACATACATGAAGGCAAGGCGGCCGCGCCGAAGATTGTTCTGCGGCCGTAACACCGGACTCACTCGCTGACTCAGCAAAAAAAGTTCCGGGCAGGCTCATTTGGAAGCCATCTCTATTTCGAAAAAAGGCGAACAGTATGGCAATCAAGAATCTTCTCATCGCATACAGCGGCTCTGATTCGTCTGACGCTGCCCTGGATGCCGCGCTATTCATGCGTGACAAGTACGATGCTCACCTTACCGGCCTGTTGGCCCACAATTTTGCGCCGGTGAATCCGAACGTGGGTAGTTGGATACCGGAGGACGTTCGGGACAGTATTCAAAAAGCGCAGGCGCAGGCCACCAAAGATATCGAAGCAAGGTTCAAACAACGAACCGGGTCAAACTCGGCCCCCGACAAAATTCACTGGATATCGAAGCATGGTGATGGCAATGCCACGGTTGCGACTTATGCGCGACTGTTTGACTTGACCATTATCGGCCGCTACGACGCGATACAGGGGGAAGATGATGAGTTGCATCCGGACATCGTTGCGATGGTCAGTGGTCGGCCGGTCCTGCTGGTACCCCGGGAATTTGACATGGCTACATACAATGAGCACGCTGTGCTTGCCTGGGATGGGAAAAGGGCGGCAGCGCGCGCCGTCGCAGACGCCATGCAGATTCTCAAGACCAAGAGCCTGGTGACGATCGTCACCGTTGCTGACGAATACTCGGAATCGCTGCTGCCCGGAATCAATGTGGAAACCGCTTTACAGCGTCATGGCGTTAAAACCGAGCATGTCAATCTTAAACGCAAGGGAAAATCCGTCAGCTATCGCATCCTGGAATTCATCGAAAAGGCGCAGCCCAGATTGCTGGTTATGGGTGCCTATGAGCACAGCAAATTCCGTCAGTCGATCGTGGGTGGGGTCACCAGCAGTGTGCTAAGAAAAGCGAAAGTTCCGATCATTATTTCCCACTGATCGGCGATCGATGCACGGGCCGGGGTGCGTGGTCGAAACCAGTAGTGCAGTGGGCGAATCTCAGAAAACAGGGCGGACGTGTTGATGAACGGATACAGTGTGACTCGTCACTTGAGAAAGGGAAGCCAGCTGAGCCGAAGATTGTTCAACAGCCATAGGCGTGAAGCGATCCAGCAGGCTCGTGAGTGAACCAGTGACGGACGCGGTTGATGGAAGCGGGGCGCAACAGGACGCCTGCAAGTTCAACGTTTTTTATAACAACATAAATGAGAGGAGATTACGATGAAACCGAAGCAGTTGGCAGCGATCGCTCTGGCGATGATTATCCCGACCTATTCGGCGTTTGCCGAGTATCCCGACAAACCGATCAGCTACATCATCCCGTTCGGGCCGGGTGGTGAATCGGACATCACGGCCCGTCATCAGCAGCCGTTCTTTAAAGAGAAATTCGGCGAGGACCTGGTGATTTCGTACAAGCCCGGTGGCGGTGGTGCGGTTGGCTGGGCACAGCTCAACAGTATAAAAGGCGATGGTTACACCATCATGGGCACCAACCTGCCGCATATCATCGTCAAGCCGCTGGAAAAGGATGTTGGTTTCAAGACGGACGACGTCACCAACGTCTATATGTTCCACTACACGCCGGATGCGCTTGTCGTCAACAAGGACAGTCCGTTCAAGACAGTCCAGGACCTGATCGACTACGCCAAGGAGAATCCGGGCAAGCTCACGCTGTCGGGATCGGGGAAGGGTACGGCCAATCACCTCGCCCAGATTCGGTTTGACGGCATGGCTGGAGTCAAAACCACCTACGTCGCGTTCAAGGGGACGGGCAAGGCGGTGGCCGCCTTGTTGGGCGATCAGGTGAAAGCGAGCTGGGGTTACACTTCGGTGGGCGCCAAGCATTCCGAGCAGGTGCGCTTGCTGGCCGTGGCGATGGAGGCGCGCCATCCGAAGTTTCCCGATGTTCCCACATTCAAGGAGCTGGGTTTCGACCTGGTCGCCGGTGCCTACCGGGGTATCGCGGTTCCGAATTCCACGCCTGAGGCCGTCCGTGTGAAGTTGTCCGAGATGATCGGCCAGATCAATGCCGACCCGGAATTTCGCAAGCGCATGGAGAATGACGGCATGGCCCTGCTGGACGTCGACTATGCCGGCATTCCTGCCTTCATGAATGAAATGCAAGCGGTTTATACCGAGGCGGCGCGCGAGGCCGGCATTATCAAATAGTCAGCGCGACGGCCATGTGATCCCTGGACTGGGAGGGCAGCTACCATGCCTGGAATCGAGCATCTGCTGGAGGCCTTGACACCTTTCAACATCATGCTGGCGTTCGCCGGTGTGGTCGCGGGAACGGTGATTGGCTCTCTGCCTGGCTTGACCGCCACCATGGCCGTCGCCGTCCTGGTCCCGATCACCTTTACGATGGTCCCGGCCTCGGCGCTGATCCTGATGGGGGCGATCTACACCGGGGCCATCTACGGCGGTGCCTACTCCGCGATACTACTGAATACACCGGGAACGCCATCGGCCATCGCCACCACCTTTGATGGCTTTCCAATGGCCAAACGTGGCGACGGTGATCTGGCCGTCACCCTGGCGTGCCTGGCGTCGGTCGCCGGCGGGCTGGTCGGCGCGATGTTCCTGCTGATACTGGCGCCACCACTGGCGAGTGTCGCCTTGGCATTCGGTCCGGTCGAGTATTTCTGGCTCGCGGTGTTCGGCCTGACGCTGATATCGGCGCTGTCCGAGGGCAACCTGCTGAAGGGCCTGATCGGCGCCTGTTTCGGTCTGCTCCTGTCGTGTGTCGGCATTGCCGAGATCAGTGCCGATGTGCGCTTCACCTTTGGCAGCCAGACCTTGCTGGGCGGCATCGAGACGGTCACCGCGCTGATCGGACTGTACTGTATACCGGTGTTGATCGACCTGGTGGCGACGCCCGACAAGCACCTGAAGGTCACCCATGAGCCGCGCGGTTTCCGCTTGCGCGAGGCCTTGGGGATAACCTGGAAGGGTAAGTTCAACCTGGCACGCAGTTCCGTCATCGGCACGCTGGTTGGCATCCTGCCCGGGGCGGGAGGATCCATCGCCGGCCTGGTCGCCTACTCGGAGGCCAGGCGAAGCTCGAGCCGTACGGAACACTTCGGCCACGGCGAACCGGAGGGTGTCCAGGCGACGGAGTCGGCCAACAATGCCACGGTGGGCGGCGGCTTTATACCGACCCTGGTCCTGGGTATCCCGGGTACGCCTCCGGATGCGGTCATCCTCGGGGCACTGCTGATCCAGGGCGTGCGCACCGGTCCGAACCTGTTCGCCGACGAGGGGTCGATCGTCTACACCTTCATCTATGGCCTGTTTCTCGCGACCATCCTGATGCTGCCTGCCGGCTTGGTGATCGGGCGCTATGCCTACAAGACCATCGTCACGGTACCCAAGGCCATGCTGGTCCCAACGGTGGCCTTCATGACCATGATCGGCACCTATGCGATCCGCAACAATGTGTCCGACGTGGTCATCATGATCGTGCTGGGCGTGGTCGGCTGGGTGTTGAACCGCTTTGGTTTCAGTCCCTCGCCGATCGTGCTGGGCCTGATCCTGGGGAGTATCGCCGAGCAGGGCTTCGTGCAGGCCTGGACGATCGGGGCCGCAACCGATGACCTAGCGGCGATGTTTTTCGGGCGCCCGATCAGCCTGGCAATCATAGCGCTGATCCTGCTGTCGCTGTTCTATCCGCTGGTCCGGGCGTACTGGCTGGGTAAGAGGAGGAAGGTCAGTGCCGACTGAGTCAGAGGCCACACAGGCGCCGCGCGATGTCCCGGGTATGGTGATGGCGGTGGTGTTCATCCTGCTTGCGGCCTTCGCCCTGTGGGATACGAAGCACATGGCCGACGCGGATTCTTACGTGTTCCCGAGCGCGGTTGCGATCGCAATGATTGTGTTCTCGATCGCACTGATCGTCTGGAACCTCGTGTTCCCATCCGGCGGCAACAGCGAGTCGGTGCCCGGTGCCTCGACGCCGCGGCGTGTGGCCCTGGTGGCCGCGATGCTGATCAGCACCGCGTTGATGCCCTATCTGGGTTTCCTTTTGTCCGGCATCGCGGCCTTTGCCGCCATCATGCTGGTCGCGATGTATGACCCGTGGACGCGCTATCGAAAGATCGTCTATCCCCTGGTCTGCGTCGGTGTGGTGGTCGGCTTCTACACGATATTTGCCAAAGTGCTCCTGGTGCCGCTGCCCGTCGGTGTGCTTTTCGAATAGCCGGCGTCGTTTTTTATCGATAATTGATCTGGGAAGGAGGGCATCCGTGGCTGATGTCGTGATCTCCGAATTCATGGACCAGGCCGCAGTCGATGGCCTGGCCGACGAATTCGACGTACGTTACGACCCGAACCTGGTCGATCACGCAGACGATCTTGCCGCGGCCGTCGCTGACGCACGCGCCCTGATTGTGCGCAATCGCACCCAGGTGCGCGATGCGCTGCTCGAGTCGGCCGGGGCATTGAAGGTCGTCGGGCGGTTGGGCGTCGGTCTGGACAACATCGATCTCGAGGCCTGCAGGCAACGTGCGGTGATGGTGTGCCCCGCCACCGGCGCCAACGACGCAGCGGTGGCTGAGTATGTCATCGCGACCGCGATGCTGCTGCTGCGTGACGCCTACGCGGCCGGCGCCGAGGTGCTGGCCGGCGCCTGGCCACGTCAGCGCTGCATGGGGCGCGAGATCGGCGGCAAGGTGCTGGGTCTGATTGGCTTCGGCGCCATCGCGCGGCAAACGGCGCAGCGAGCGCAGGCGTTGGGGATGTCCATCATGGCGCACGATCCCTTCGTCGCCGCGACGGAGCCGGCATGGCACGATGTCCAGCGGTCGGAACTCGATGGACTAGTGGCGAATGCGGACGTCGTCAGTCTGCACCTGCCCCTGAACGACGATACCCGAGGTCTGTTCGATGCGCGCATGATCGCAGCGATGAAACAGGGTGCTGTGCTGATCAATACATCGCGCGGCGGCATCGTGGATGAGGATGCCCTGATCGCGTCGCTGCGGGCAGGGCATCTGGCCGGCGCCGCCCTCGATGTCTTCGAGACCGAGCCGGTGACGGCGGCCTCAGGGGCGCGTTTCGCAGGCATCGGCAATCTCGTGTTGACGCCGCATATCGCCGGGGTGACGCGGGAATCGAACGTCCGCGTCAGCGCAGTGACTGCCGAAAGTGTCCGCAAGGTGCTGAACCAACAATGAATACCGTCACCCTTGGCCTCGCGGAGGCAGCATCGCTCGCCCAAGCCATCCTGGTCCGCCACGACACCAGCGAGGCCAATGCGCAGAGTGTTGCGCAGGCGCTGGTCGCCGCAGAGGCCGATGGCCAGCAGGGTCACGGCCTTTCACGCCTGCCCTCCTATGCGGCCCAGGCCGCTGCCGGCAAGGTCGACGGCCATGCCGTACCGGCGCTGGAGCAGGGCGCAGCCGCGGCGCTGCGCATCGATGCCAGGAATGGCTTCGCCTTTCCGGCCCTGGCTCTGGCGGTCGATCGGCTGTCGTCCTTGGGGACCAAGTCGGGGATTGCCGCGGCCGCGGTACATCACTCGCATCACTTCGGCCAGGCGGGTTATCACGTCGAACAACTGGCAGCGACCGGTCTGATAGGACTGATCTTTGGTAACAGCCCCAAGGCGATTGCCCCCTGGGGTGGCAGTCAGGGCATCTTCGGCACCAACCCGATCGCCTTTGCCGCGCCGCGGCGAACCGAGCCACCCCTGGTGATCGACTTGAGCCTGAGCAAAGTGGCGCGCGGCAAGGTCATGGTGGCGGCCAAACAGGGTCAGCCGATCCCGAAGGGTTGGGCGCTGGACAGCAATGGCAACCCGACGACGGATGCCGAGGCGGCCCTGCAGGGCACGATGCTGCCGATGGGTGATGCCAAGGGTGCAGCCCTGGTGCTGATGGTCGAGATCCTGGCGGCCGCGCTGACCGGTGCCAAGTTCGGCTTCGAGGCCTCTTCTTTCTTCAGCGCGGAGGGTGAGCCGCCGGGCGTCGGCCAGTTCCTTGTCGCCATCGATCCGCGCGTCTTCTCCGGGGATGCCTTCGCGGACCGCCTGGAGATCCTGATCGACGCCATCGGGGAACAGCCGGGGACCCGTCTTCCGGGCGCGCGGCGTCTCGCACAGCGGGCGGCATCGGCGCGCGACGGTGTGGAGATCCCTGCCGCGCTGTATGACGAGCTGAAGGCCTTGTCGGAAGCGCCGTGACGACCAACTACAGGATCGCATTGGTGCCGGGCGATGGGATCGGCCGCGAGGTGGTTCCAGAGGGCGTCAAGGTGCTGGAAAAGCTCGCGGATCGTTTCGGCATTGCGTTCGCCTGGGACGAATTCGACTGGTCCTGCGAGCGTTTCGACAGCTGCGGCGCCATGATGCCGGAAGACGGCATCGCGCAGATCGCCGAGCATGACGCCGTCTATCTCGGTGCAGTCGGCTTTCCCGGCGTGCCCGATCATGTGTCCCTGTGGGGTCTGTTGATCCCTATCCGCCGAGAGTTCCGGCAATACATCAACCTGCGACCTGTGCGTCTGTTCGAGGGCGTGCCGTGCCCGTTGGCGGGACGCGCGCCTGGCGACATCGATTTCTACATCGTGCGCGAAAACAACGAAGGCGAGTATTCGGAGATTGGGGGGCGGCTTTATGTCGGCACGGATCACGAGACCGTGGTGCAGGAGAGCGTCTTCACCCGTCAGGGAGTCGATCGGGTCCTGCGGTACGCCTTCGAACTGGCGCAGCGCCGCGCGGCCAAGCATCTGACCAGCGCCACCAAGTCCAATGGCATCATCCACACGATGCCGTTCTGGGATGAGCGGGTCGAGGCGATGTCCAGAACGTTCCCGGACGTGGCCGTCGATAAGTTCCACATAGATATCCTCACTGCGCACTTCGTGCGTAACCCGGATTGGTTCGATGTCGTCGTCGGTTCCAACCTTTTCGGTGACATCCTGTCCGACCTGGGGCCGGCCTGCACCGGTACGATTGGGATAGCCCCGTCGGCGAACCTGAACCCGGAACGAGACTTCCCGTCGTGCTTCGAACCTGTCCACGGCTCGGCCCCCGATATCGCCGGCAAAGGCATCGCCAATCCGATCGGCCAGATCTGGTCGGGCGCCATGATGCTCGATCACCTCGGCCATCGGGAGGCCCACGATGCGATTGTGCGCGCGATCGAGGGCGTGCTCGCCGATCCGGCCGCACCACGCACGCCGGACATGGGAGGCACGGCGACGACGGCCGAGCTCGGCGACGCCATCGCTGAGATTGTCTGAATAGACTCTGTCCTGTTACCTATTGCAGTCAATACGGTTTAGACGCAATGGCATTTACTTGAGTACTTGAGCGCCGGTGCATTCGGCCCGCGGGACGCCGTGAATCCGTCCGTGGAGGCTCGACTGCCGCATCCCTGCGGCAGACACCCGCGAACCGAACACGCCGGCGCGCTGATCGATGCCCGCAGCAGGAAATCGGTGAGATATGCAGGCTAGACCAACATACCGACGACGGCGCCCGTCATCAGCGTGGCCAGCGTGCCGGCGAGGATGGATCGCATCCCGAGCGCTGCGATCTCGGCGCGGCGCTCTGGGGCCATGGCGCCGAGTCCGCCCAGTATGATGCCGAGGCTGCCGAGGTTGGCGAATCCGCACAGGGCGTAGCTCATGATGAGCCGGCTGCGATCGCTGAGTGCGGCCTCCGGCACGGCGGCGAGTTCCAGATAGGCGAGCAGCTCGTTGAGAATGGTCTTGATGCCCATCAGGGAGCCCGCGACCTGCGCCTCGCTCCATGGGATGCCAATGAGCCAGACTACCGGTGCCATTAGCCAGCCCAACAGGCGCTGCAGTGTCAGTGGGGCGTTGTCGATTTCAGGCAGCAGTCCGAGCAGCTGGTTGGCGATGGTTACCAGCGCAACGAAGACGACCAGCATCGCGAGGATATTCAGGAACAGCGGAATGGCATCGACGGTGCCCCGCGTGACCGCGTCGACCGAGCTCCGATATTGACCCTGTAACTCGACCGCATCGTCGGCTTCTGTCTCCTCGCGCGCCGGTATCAGGATACCCGCGATCATCAGGGCGGCCGGCACCGAGATGATCGACGCCGTCAATATATGGCCGATGGCGTCGTCGATGACCCCGGTCAACACGCTGGCATAGAGGACCATGACGGTACCGGCGATCGTGGCCATGCCACAGGTCATCAGCGCGAATAGGGCGCTGCGCGACATGGCATTGAGATAGGGCCTTATCACCAGTGGTGCCTCGGTCATGCCGACGAAGACGTTGGCCGCGGCACCCAGACCGAGGGGTCCACCCAGGCCCAAGGTCTTGCGCAACACCCAGGCGAATCCCTTGACCAGCAGTGGGAGGACACGCCAATGGAACAGCAGTGCGGATAGCGCGCCGATGACCAGCAGCAGCGGAAGGGCGCGGAAGGCGAGAATGAACCCGTTCTGGGGATAGCGGGTCTCGAAGGGCGGATCGCCGCCGCCGAGGTAGCCGAAGACGAAGCCGGTCCCGGACTCGGTGGCCTGTTGCAGGGCCAGGACTGCGTCATTGAGCGCGACGAACAGCGTCTTGACCGGCGGCAGGCCCAATAGCGCCAGGGCGAATACGATCTGCAATGTCAGTCCCGCCAGGATCAATCTGGGCCGCACCGCACGACGGTCTTCGCTCAGTAGCCAGGCCAGCGTCACGAGCGTGGCGAGACCGAAGAGGCCATGGATCACGTTATAAAGAGGCTCGGCCATGGATCTGTGATCGCCTGATCGCCGGGGGTCCTGTCAGGCGCTCTCTTGACGCAGCGCCGAGGTCAGGCGCTGGAACTCCCGCTTCATCTCCAGATTCTCGAACGCGCGCAGCGGCGGTACCTGCAAGCGGAACAAGCTGTCCAGGAGCTGGCGGCTGTCTTGCATCATGGCCACCAGATCACCCGACATCTTGACCGTCTCATAGGTGTTCTGCGCCACTGCGATATCTTGCGCCAGGCGTTGCCGGGAGGCCTCGACCTGACGCTGTTGCCCCTGCAGATACTCGGCATAGCGTCCGGCGGCCTCGATCGTGAGTTGCTGTGCCGCGAGATTGGATTCGAGGACCTTGCTGGGACGCTGCGCGATCAGCGTCTGCGTCTCCTGCTGGAGTTCCCGCGCGCGCCTGCCGATGGCATCGATGCGCGGGAGGTAGTCTGTCGCGATACCGTCGAGCAACACGGCATGCATGTGATCCAGGGCCTTGAGCAACACCACATACATACCGTAGTAGCGTCGCGCTGTCGGCAGGTCTTCCCGACTCTCTGCGGTCAGTATCTCGAGCTGCTCGGTCAGCGCGCGCACCTGTTCGAAGGCCAGGGTCATATCCATGACATCATCGCCGACGACCGTCGAGAGCAGAAAATCCAGTCCCTCGGCGTCGATTTCCAGGCCTATGGCGCGCAGTTCGGCGGCCGCCTCGGTGTGCAGGTCCGCCATCGCCTGCCGCTGCTCGGCCAGCAGCCTCTCGCGTTCGGCGATCTCGTCCTCGATATCGCCGACAGTCTTGCGCCACATCGAGTCCGACGGGGCGCTCATCTTGCGGCGCTTCAATGCGACGACCGCCTGGCGGTTCTCGGCCATCGCCGCGATCAGTTCGCGCATGCGCTCACGCAGGGTGTTATCGCCGATCAGGATGTCTGCGACTTCGTTGAGCAGGGCGTTGATATCGTCGGTATTTGATGCCTGGTCGTCACCGAACCAGGCGGACTCGGGCAGCTGCCGCTGACGGTCCTGCAGTAGGTTGATCTCGTCCAGCCGCGGGATCAGATCCTCCCATAGCTGTGCGTCCTCGGGATGTTCCTCGCGCCAGAGTCGACGCGCCCGATCCAGCGTCGCGCCGGCGTACTCGACGGTCTTGTCCCAGAGTACGTCGGCCTGTTGCAGAGAGTCCTCGACGACGTCGGCCGAGGCGCTTGCGATGAACAGGATCAAACCGGGTAATATGTTTACGTAGCGGATCATTGTACGTCTCGATTACTCGCCGACCGGGGACACTATGCCATTACCGGCGCCGCGCATCCGGCCCACATGCTGCACGAAGGCGGGGTATCGCTGCTGAGCTTGCCACGGAATGGCAATGCGAGTACACCGTGAGAATCGCCCCACAATGTGCCGTTGAGCCGACTATGAAAATAGCGCTGATCGCGATTGTCTCCGTCCTTGGGCTGGCCGCCGCCGCCATGCTGGCCTTCGTTTACGTGATCCAGAACGTGGAGCTGCCCGACTACACGCTGATCACCGGGGACGGTGACTTTGAGATCCGCGACTATCCGCCGCTGGTGGTCGCAGAGGTGGTCCGAGAAGGCAGCCGCCAACAGGGCCTGAGCAATGGGTTCGGACCGCTGGCACGTTACATCTTCGCCAAGGAGCGCGCTGGCGAACGTATAGCGATGACGGCCCCAGTGCAGCAGCAGGCCGTGGCCCCCGACGAGAAGATCGCGATGACCGCGCCAGTAACCCAGACAACGGCTGGCGACGGCGCATGGGCGGTGCGATTCATCATGCCATCTGCCTATCGCATCGAGGACCTGCCCGCGCCCGCTGATGATGACGTCCGGTTGCGCGAGGTGCCGGCACGGCGAGTCGCCGCGGTGCGCTTCAGCGGCCGCACCGACGATCAATTGATCGCCGAGCAGGAACAACGCTTACGCAACTGGATGCTCGCGCGCGACATCGAGCCCGCCGGTGCGGCGGTCTACGCCTATTACAACGATCCCTTCACACCGGGTTTCCTGCGCCGTAACGAAATCATTATTCCGATCACGTCCGGGCCGTCATAATCCTCGTAGACTTTTGTGCTGCGCGGGAATCGTATCCCGATGACTATTCGCTCCGTGTTCGAAATAATCGTCGCGGCCGTCCGGTCTGGTACCGGAAACGCAATCGCTTGTCTTGTGAACTGGGATGCCTCCCGACGAGAAGAGACGCTACTGATGAACCGCAATCTGTTACGCGCACCCACACTTGTGGCACTGGCCCTGTGTCTGCTGTTACCGGCGCTTGCTCACGCCAATCTGCTGGCGAAGATTCTCGCGCCAAAGCCGGATCTGTGGTCGCGCTGGACGGCACACGATGCGTCGTCTGAGCGCCGGATAGACCACAGCGCATGGGATGGTTTTCTCGATACCTATATAGCCGAGGGTCCAGACAGGGTGGTGCGTGTTGCCTATGGCAGTGTCAGCCGCCCGGATCGGGCAGCGCTCACGGCCTATATCGCGGCGCTGGCAGCAGAGCCGATTTCGACCTACTCTCGCGCCGAGCAATTCGCGTTCTGGGTGAATCTCTACAATGCGCAGACGGTGTCGACGATACTCGAGCATTACCCGGTCCAGAGCATCCGTGACATAGATATCTCGCCCGGGCTGTTCGCCGATGGACCCTGGGGCAAGAAGTCGCTGGTCATCGAGGGCGAGTCGGTCAGCCTCGATGATATCGAACACCGGATACTGAGACCGATCTGGCACGAGCCCCGCGTTCACTATGCGGTCAACTGCGCCTCGATCGGGTGCCCCAATCTGCTGCCGTCGGCGTTCACCGCCGAGAATACCGAGCGCCTGCTGACTCAAGGCGCTATTGCCTATGTCAACCATCCGAGGGGCGTAAAGATCGACGACGGCGCGCTGACGCTGTCGAGTATCTATTCCTGGTTCGAGGGCGACTTTGCGGAGGAGGGTGGCGTCCTGGCCCATGTGCGGCGCTATGCAGATCCGGGGCTGGCCACGGCCCTGGAGTCGATCGATGAACCGTCGGCCTTTAAGTACGACTGGCGCCTCAATGACGCCACATCCGTCGGCGGATGATGGCGCACGAAAGGGCGTAGAACCGGGTTGAATCCGGGCTAGCCTGCAACTTGCCGGTGATCGACTGGTGCAATTTGCAGGCTAGAGACGCAGTGCGCGAAAAGTGTAATGCTCTCCTTCGCTACGGCGCCTCAAGCCGATCTCGAAGTCATCCACGCGACCCGAGCGTCCCACCCTTTCATCTCGTTTATGTCGACGAAAACGTCGGTTTTTGGCTCCCTGACCTCGGCCAATGCCGAATCAATCATCAGCGAAATCGTTGCATAGTCGTCATGGTTAAGCCTCCCCTGAGCCTTCAGTGAGAGAAAGATAATATTTTCCGGTTCTCTCTATGTCGATTGATAGACCGGGTCTTTCGCAACCCATTTGACATTTCCTCAAATGCGTGCACCACCTCACGGGTTTCCGACCGACGATAAGTGCGCACCGATGCTGTCTATCAGGTCGTACAGGTCATTGGCTGAAAGGCGGTCGTTGCGCGACAGGTCGAGAGCGCGGTCCGCGATCTCCTGCGCTTCGGGAAGGCCTTGCAGGCGCGCGGCCGTCTCACGCAATGACTGGCGCGCTGCTTCGGGATGATCAGGCAAAGCCTTGATGGCCTCGACCGAGCTTATGTAGGCCGACATCCAGCTATTCGACTCGGCCGGCGGCACCGCGAGTTGCGGCGCCGGAGGTGATACCTGATAGTAGTCGGGTGGTCGCGAATCAGGTGGGGCCGCATTTGCCCCGACCAGGCCCATGCCGGTCAACAAAAACACTTGGGTGACGCGATTCATCAAACTGCAATTCATTGTAGTGGCTCTAGTCAGTCGGCTTTTAACCTAACTTTTTAGAAGTTGAAGTTAAGGTCAAACGCAGAAAAATTTAAGACAATAGTTCCCTTTGGTAGGCGATGACGTTTGGCGCAATACAGGGCTTATGCAATCAGAGCATCGCACTTTTTCCGGCGATCTCCAATATCCACAACCAGGCACTCACGCTCACTATTGACATCGCCGTTCCCAGCAAGACCGCACTGGCAGCCGTACTTTGCCCTCGGTGGTACATGCTGGCGAACAGATAGGCGTTTACGCCCGGAGCCATGGCAGCCATCAGGACCACTGCGCTGGTGAGTCCGTCGGGTACATTCAACAAATGACAAACGGCGAAGCTGATACCCGGATGGAGTACCAGCGATATCGCCGAGATGGTGCTCGCCTCAGCGACCGACGCCTTCGCCGAATAGCGTGTGAGAGTACCCCCGAGGCCGAACAGCGCCACAGGCAGCGCCGCGCGGGCTATGATGTCCACCGATGAAACCAGGGCCTCCGGCAGCGACAGTTCGGTAACGTTGACGATAAAACCCAGAGCGATGCCGATCATGAGGCTGTTGCGAAACATTGCACGCGCGACCACTGCCGCCGTTTCGGGCAGTGATCGCCCATCGGCCCGTAATAACTCCATGCTGGTGATGCCGAGCAGATAACAAAACGGCGCATGTATCGAGACGATTGCATAAGCCGGTGCCATTGAAGCCGTATCGCTGCCCCATGCTCGCTCGGAGATCGGAAGGCCCAGCAATACCAGGTTCGAGAACAGCGCCCCGAACCCCACGGCGACCGCCTCGCCCGGCGTGCGGCCAAATAGCTTCCAGGCAAGCAGCGTCGCAACGGTGAAGCTGGTTGTAGAGCCGATATAGAATGCGCTCATGAGCCGCCAGTCATAGGCAGTCCCAAGGTCCATGGTTGAAGTGGCAGCAAACAACAGACACGGCACCGCGAACTGGATGGCGAACTTCATCAGCCCGTCGACCATGTTGTCACTGAACAATCCGCGACGTACCGCCAGATAGCCTGCGCAAATGACGAGGAAAACGGGTGCGACGATATCGAAAATGATGGAGAGCATCGGGGAAGGGTACCAGGCACGCTTGGCCCTGGCCCCTGCTATTCACTCAACGCATAGCAACGGCTATGCCTTTGTTCGGCGCATCCGTGCACCTCACCCCTGCGGGGCGTGCGCGTCAAATCGCTCCGGGCGATTTGTTCGCTCCATAGCGGCGTTCAGCCGCCCGTGTCCTTCGCGATCATCCCGGGTACTGGTTCAATATGCAGGTTAAGCTGCGCTGGGGCGAGGGGAGGAGTGCATGGAGCGGTTTCTGGTCGGCATGTTTGAGCGGGGCGTCAAGGCCGGTGCGTTGGAGGTGGCTTTTCCCTCCGGAGATAGGCGGGTGTTCGGCGATGGCTCGCCCCCGGTTGTGCGCCTGCGTCTGACCGACGCCGGTGCGGTGCGGGCCGCCTGGCTGGACCCTTCGCTTCAGTTCGCGGAGCTTTACATGCACGGGCGGCTCGTCGTGGAGGAGGGCGACCTGTTCGACTTCCTCGCGCTCGTCAAGCGCAACGGGGCGAGGAACTTCGCCACGGCCCCGGCCGTGGGCTACGAGATCGTGCGGATGTTCCATCGCATGCTCCGTCGCCATGTGCTGCCCGAGACGGCGAGAGACAACGTCGCGCATCACTACGATCTGGACGAACGGTTATTCCGCCTGTTCCTCGACCCCGATATGCAATACTCCTGTGCCTACTACGAAAACGGCGACGAGACGCTGGAGGGGGCGCAGTGCAAGAAGAAGCGCCACATCGCCGCCAAGATGCGGCTGGCGCCAGGCCAGCGGGTGCTGGATATCGGCTGCGGCTGGGGCGGAATGGCGCTTTATCTGGCGAAGGTAGCGGGCGCCGACGTTACCGGCGTCACGCTGGCCGAGGAGCAGCTGCGCGTCGCTAGACAGCGCGCCGAGGCGGCGGGGCTGGCGGATCGCGCGAAGTTCATGCTCAAGGACTACCGCAAGATTGAGGGACGTTTTGATCGCGTCGTTTCGGTGGGCATGTTCGAGCATGTCGGTCCGCAGCATTTCGATGAGTACTTCCGGACCGTTCGCAAGCTGCTGACCGATGACGGTGTGGCAGTCGTTCACTCGATCACTCGCGCCAAGCCTAACCGCGCCGATCCGCCTTTCGTGGAGAAGTACATCTTCCCCAACGGCCATATCCCAGCGCTGAGCGAGGCCCTGCCCGCCATTGAGCGCGCAGGCCTCTTAGTCAAGGATGTCGAGATCCTGACTATGCACTACGCTGACACCCTGCGCGACTGGCGCCTGCGGTTCCGCGCCAACAGGGCCGAGGCCGTCGCACTCTACGACGAGACGTTCTTCCGCATGTGGGATCTCTACCTCGCGGGCGCCGAGGTCAGCTTCCGCTACGGAAAGCTCGCAAACTTTCAGATCCAGCTGATGCGGCGCAACCCGGACGGGCCGCGCAATCGCAACTACATCAGCGAGATCGAAAAAGTGCTTGCAGCGCGTGAGCGGGGCTTGGAGAGTTAGGGCCGGGCGAGACCTATTCGGCGATCGGTGCGGCCTCGTGGCTCAGCGGCACTGTAGAATCCAGCGAATGCAATCCAACGCCAACATTGTGGTCTATTTTGCGCACCTCGCCATTGAGCAGTCGGTCATCAATCGCCGATTGCGCGATGCGGTCTGCGACCTCCCGAATGTCGATTTCCGGGACCTGTACGAACGGTATCCCGACTTCTATATCGACACCGCCGCCGAGCAGAGCGCCCTGCGCCGCGCCGACCTGATCGTTTTTCAACATCCCGTTTACTGGTACAGCGCACCCGCGATCTTCAAACACTTTCAGGACACGGTGCTGTTGCGCGGCTTTGCCTATGGACCGGGTGGGACGGCGCTGCACGGCAAGGACTTTCTGCTGGTCGCGAGCACCGGTGCCTCGGTCGAGGAATATTCCCCCGACGGTGTCCACCGCTATGCGTTCGAGGATCTGATTCGGCCGATCGAACAGACGGCGCGCTTCTGCGGGATGAATTTTGTGTCACCCCTGGTGTTGCATGGCGGCCACACGCTGCCAGCCGACGTCATCGAGTCTCATGCCCTCGAGTATCGACGTATGCTCGAGGAGTATAGACCCGCCGGTTTTCGATAGGAGTCCTCGTGGACGATCACAGCCTGCTGTTCAACGCCTTTATCTATCTGCTGGCGGCAGTCATTGCAGTACCGATCTCCAAACGGCTTGGCTTTGGCGCAGTTCTGGGCTATCTGCTTGCCGGCGTCGTCATCGGGCCCTGGGGGCTGGGGCTGATCGCAGAGACGGAGGACATCCTGCACTTTGCCGAGTTCGGCGTGGTGTTGCTGTTGTTCGCTATCGGCCTGGAGCTCGATCCAAAGCGACTCTGGGCGATGCGCCGGCCGATTCTAGGTCTTGGTGGCGGACAGGTAGTCTTGACCACTGTCGTATTGGCCGGCGTCGGCATCCTCCTGGGACTTACGCCCGCCATCGCGCTGGTTGCCGCGATGGGCCTTTCCCTGTCATCCACCGCCATGGCGCTGCAGCTGCTTGATGAAAAGAATCTCTTGCCGACCCCGGCGGGTCAAAGCGGCTTTTCCGTACTGCTATTCCAGGACATCGCGGTGATCCCTATGCTCGCGGTGATACCGCTGCTAGCGATCGACGATGCCGCGACGGCCGATAGCTTCGACTGGGTCGCACTGCTCAGGGCGATCGGCGTCATCGCACTCATCATCATCCTCGGGCGTCTGTTGTTGCGGCCCGTGCTGCGCCTGATTGCCACCACCGGATTGCGCGAGGTATTCACTGCATTTTCCCTGCTGTTGGTGATCGGTACTGCGTTGCTGATGGCGGCAGTCGGTATGTCCATGGCGCTCGGTGCTTTTCTCGCCGGCGTGTTGCTTGCCGAATCCGAATACCGGCATGCCCTGGAGTCCGACATCGAGCCCTTCAAGGGGTTACTGCTCGGCCTGTTTTTCATCGCAGTGGGCATGTCCATCGACTTCGGTATTCTCCTCCGAGATCCGATCATTACCGCGGCTCTCGCGCTCGGCCTGGTGGCGGTCAAGGGCTTT
Organism: uncultured Gammaproteobacteria bacterium; assembly: GCA_963736445.1. Taxonomy (GTDB): domain Bacteria; phylum Pseudomonadota; class Gammaproteobacteria; order Chromatiales; family Chromatiaceae; genus Thiosocius. The sequence continues at coordinate 18,335 of CAVTOY010000001.1, forward strand.
ATCCTGTTCGTGCTGGGTCGAATCTACGGGCTTCCTGCGCAGCAGCTACCGATTTTCGCCTTGGTACTCTCTCAGGGCGGCGAGTTCGCCTTCGTGCTGTTCGGGGTGGCCCAGATGACTGGCGTCTTTGCCGGCGAGATGACCGACATCCTGATCGTGACCGTCGCGCTATCCATGCTGACTACGCCCTTGCTGATGGTTGTGAACGACAGGTTCATAACGCCGCGTCTCGATCGCAGGACTGCGCCGCCGATGGACGCGATGGAAGACCAGAGTCATCCAGTGATCATCGCCGGGTTTGGCCGCTTCGGACAGATTGTCGGCCGCCTGCTGCATGCCAACGGCATCGACGCGACGGTGCTGGAGCATGACCCCAATCACATCGAGACGCTGCGACGTTTTCATTTCAAGGTGTTCTATGGCGACGCCGGCCGGCTCGACCTGCTGCGCACGGCGGGTGCGGAAAAGGCGCGTGTGCTCGTGGTTGCGATCGATGACCGCGAGGGTATGCTTCGACTGGTGGAACTGGCAAGCGAGAACTTCCCGGATCTAAAGGTCGTCACACGCGCCTGGGACGTGCCGCATGTCTTCGAGCTGCTCGAAAAGGGCGCCGACGTCTACGAGCGAGAGAGCTTCGAGGGCGCGTTGCGCCTCGGTGAGCGGGTGCTAAAGCAACTGGGTTTCACCGCCTGGCGTGCCAAGCAGGCGGCCCACCGCTTCCGCGCCTATGACGAACAGACCCTGCACGAACTCTACCAGCACTATCACGAGGAGCTGGATGTAAGGGCACGAATGGCGGCCGATGCCCGGGAGCGGATGCGAGAGATCATGCAGGCCGACGAAGACCGTCTGGCTGATCGCTCGGATGGGGACTGGCAACAGGCGACGCCCGCAAGACCCGCGGCCCCGCAGGAGTGACCGCAGACCATCGGAGCAGCACCATGAGTTTTGAGACCACTGAAGGCCCAGCGCCGGCGCGACGCGAGGCGAGCAGCTCGGCCATCGAGCGCATCATCACACCCAGGCCGCATGATCTCGGCGGTTTCTCGGTGCGGCGCGCATTGCCGTGTGCCCAGCGACGTATGATCGGGCCATGGATATTCTTTGACCACATGGGGCCGGCGAACTTTCCCCCTGGCAAGGGCATCGACGTGCGCCCGCATCCGCACATCAACCTGGCCACCGTCACCTACCTTTTTCAAGGCGAGATGCTGCATCGCGACTCACTCGGCAACGAACTGGCCATACGGCCCGGTGATGTCAATTTGATGATCGCCGGGAGCGGCATCGTGCACTCGGAGCGCCAGCGTGACGAAGTCAAGGCGAGCGGCAACCGGGTCGAGGGACTGCAGCTCTGGCTTGCGCTGCCCGAGGCGGATGAAGAAATGGCGCCCGAGTTTCATCATTATGGCGCCGCGTCGATCCCGACAGCCGATGTCGGCGGTGTTTCCGCGCAGATCTTGATCGGCGAGGCCTATGGTATGTGCTCCCCGGTCAAGACCCTGGCGGAAACGCTGTACGTCGAGGTACGGCTGCCGCCGACGCAGAGCCTGCGTCTGCCGGAGTCGGTCGAGGAAAGGGCCGTCTACGTCGTTAGCGGACGGCTCGAGGCCGAGGAGAGCGTGATAGACGCAGGAACCATGGCGGTCTTCCACGCAGTCGGCGGCGTCGAGGTAAAGGCCGTCGAAGACACGCATTTTCTGCTCATCGGTGGTGAGCGCCTGTCACGACGCCACATCTGGTGGAACTTTGTCTCCAGCCGCAAGGCTCGTATCGAGCAGGCTAAACAGGATTGGCGCTCAGGAGCCTTCCCCAAGGTACCCCATGACGAAGACGAATTCATTCCTCTGCCGGAGGATTGATGTGTAATCGTCGGCGTCTGGTCTGACACTGACTGTCAGATTGAGTCGTCCGAAGCGGACGTCCAAACGACCAAAAATTTGAGAAGTCTTGGTCTCCAACTTTTTCGTCCTGAATGACCAGGAACGGACATTCCGAGTGTCCACCGTGGAAGTCTGCTGTTTGCAGCCGCGTGTAGGGGGCCGAGATTTCCTAGGCGGACGGGTCTCAATATCGGGGCATAGGTCGAAACGCCCGATCTTCTACTTTTGGGCTGTCTCGCTGACGGGAAAGCTTACGACTCGACCGCAGCCAATTTGTAATCCGGCCGATTTCGCAACTCCCGTACATCGGGCGGTACGCGGGCGATTTGGAGCGGTTGCCCGTCCGGCTTAAGGAACACCGCCGGGCCATCGGCCAAGCCATAGCGATTGGCGAAAGCGCGTCCTTGCGGGGTCCCCAAGTCAGCGACCACAAAGTGCAGCCGTGACTCGTATTCGGCCCTAACCTGCCGCAGGCGATCAAGCGCCTCGCCACCGGTCGGTGAAAAGTTCTCGTACGCTAGGACCAGCACCGGCTTGCCCTGGCCAATGGCGGAAAGATTTGTGCTAACGGGTTTTACGACGCCCTTCGCTATGAAACAACCCAGCGCAAAAAGGGCCGCGAGGGTACTGTCAAGTTGAGCTCGACCAAAGAGTACCAAGTGCAATTGGCTGATGAAAACAACACCCAATCCTTACTCAGGTCATCGCTATCCCACGGTGATCATCAGTCACGCTGTGTGGTTGTATTTTCGTTTCGCACTGAGTTACCGAGATGTCGAAGAAATCCTCGCCGCTCGAGGTATCGTTGTCTCGTATGAGGCGATTCGCCGATGGTGCCTGAAGTTCGGTCAGCAGTACGCCAATAGGATACGGCACCGACAGGGCAACCTCGGCGATACCTGGCATATGGACGAAGTCTTTGTGACGATCAACGGCCAACGCCTTTACCTTTGGCGAGCGTTCGACATCTGGACGGAGGTGACGTGTGTCCGCAATCCGGTGTAACGGCAGAAGCCCAATCTTTCTCAGATGGCTACTTAGCCCAAGGCGAATAAGTTGACAATGCCTTTCATATAGTAGCGGCAAAGGACAGCAGTCGGCCAACTTCGGACATAAGGGCACCTCGATCAATTCGTTCTCACGCCGCTATCGGCGTGATCAATGCGGCGGCAGTGCCATTTCTCCGCGTCGAGCGTTGTTTTCCAGATCCGGCGGCCCCGTTTTATCTCTTTATTCGCCGTTTCCCGCCGCCCTCGGCGGGTTTCCGGCCACTCAGCCCGTGCAGCAGGCGGATTGCGGCCTGAGCAAAAATTCCAGTCGTCGCATGTTATAGGTCAGGTTCATCAGCCCGATCTTTACCGCTGCCCGCACCTTGCCCTTGGTCCGCACCAGGATGCTGCCCTGGCGCGTGCGCTGATCACCGAAGACATGTTCGACACGGGCGCGAACCTTCGAGCGCCGGTGGTTGGTCGCCTGCTCCTGCTGGTTCAGCTTGCGCCGGCTAGTGCCCTTGCGGTGTATACGGCTACGGTAGCCGCGCTCCCGCAACTGTTCTTCGCGCGCCTCGGATCGGTAGGCCGAGTCGGCCCAAACCGAACGACCGCTGTTCTCCTCGTCCAGCACCTCATCGAAGACCTGGCTGTCGTGCACGCTGGCGTCGGTCACCGCATAGCGGCGGATCAGCTTGTGCTCTTTGTCGACGTTGATGTGGTTCTTGTGCCCGTAGTGGCTCTTGCCGTGCTTCTTGGTCCAGCGCGCATCCTCGTCCTTCTGCCGCTTCATGTTCGGCTTGTCGTCCCAACCGTCGGGCGTCTTGCCTTCCTTGATCTGCTTGTTCTCGTCACGCGTGTTCCGGTTCTTCGGCACATTGACCAGACTGGCATCGACAATCTGGCCGCCCTTGGGCATCAACCCAGATGCCCACAACTGCTCATCGAAGCGCTGGAACAGCTTGTCAATCAGGCCGTGACGCGCCAGTTGCTCGCGGAACAACCACAACGTCTTGGCATCGGGGACGGTGTCTTCCGGCGAGAGCCCGAGGAAGCGCTGGAACGACAACCGGTCACGGACCTGGAACTCGGCCTGATCGTCCGAAAGGTTGGGGCCGGTAGCGTCCGTATTCGGAACGAGGAAGGCCGCCTCGATGCGCGGCTTTGCTCGGGCGCGACTGCGGTCGTCCGCCTCATTCCGGAAGGAAAATGGTTTCCCACCTTGCTGCTCATGCACCGCGTCGTCGGTCGCATCGAAATCGAGGACCAGGCGCTTGGGTGCACGGCGGAACGAAGTAATGAATTGCTCGACCAAGATCTCCTGTAGCCGCCAAGCCGCTGCCCGGTCAGCCCTATTCTCCCAACGGCACAAGGTCGCGGCACTGGCCAGCGGGGTGTCACGCTCGACCGCCGTCTGCAGGGCTAGATCGCGACGCAGGCTTTGATGGTCATTCGGATCTTCATAGCCCAGGGCCAAACCATACAGGCGTTGTCTGAGCAGGCTGCGCAGGTCGTGCGTGCAACTGGCACGGCGGACGGGGGTCGCCCAATGCCTGGGCAACGGCCTCACTCAGACCCAGCAACTGATCCGCCTGCTGCAACAGCAACACACCGCCGTCGCTGGTGATGTCGCCGCCCTCGAAACGCGCCTCAACGCGGCGGCGTTTACAGGCTGGAAAAGCAAATGACTCTTGGGTACATTCTGTCACGGGCAAAGCCTTGTTCGAATTCAACTTAAGCAACTGAATTTTATCGAACTACACGGGCGTTGCCCTTTTTATTGGTGAAATATTGCGGTCGTCTGCTGTTTGGTGGGACCAAAAAACTAACGGGAAGCCGTGACGATCTCAAGTCGCACGATTGCTTCAACCTCCCGATGGAGTCGGCCTGGTGCCGACGTTCTTGCTCGGAATTCGGTGTTCGCGCCCCGGTTTCCCGGTCACACTGCGCTGCGTAACGATCAGGGCGGCCTCGGCCAAAAGAATGGCGGCCTCGGTCAAGTATCCACGCCGCCAAGTCGGTAATTTCTGTAGCTGACATGACCATACGATATTACCACCTGCCCCACCGGCTACCGCGCTGCAAACATTCAACCCTGCTCGCCTTCATGGCCTGCGCTAACTGCGGTGCCGCCTTGGTCGGTATCCTGTTCATTCTGATCTGGGGGCTCTGATGAATAAGCAAGAACATCGGGATTTAATCGACCTCATCCTGAACGCCCGCACCAGCCTTCTGCGCCTCCTGTTGAAGACCAAGAGAGGCGCGCACAGGCAGCAACTCGCGGTCGCCGATGATGCGCTCTGCGAGATCCTGCGGGACCTGCAGAACGAGCCCCAAGGCATGCGACTGGCAAGGAGGGAACACTGATGCGCCGCACACAACTCGATCAGGTCATCGGGGCGCTTGATGTTCTTCACCAGCAAATTCGCTTCAATCGCCGCCTGGTGAAGTGTCGGCAGGAGCGAGCCAAGCTCGACGAAGCCGAAGACGCTACCGCTAAGGCGTTGGCGTTGCTCACTCAGCTGCGCGACAAAAACCGGAAGGTCGCATAACCAACATCAACGTTTCACTAATCATCGGCGCGAGCATCATCACCGCAGCTGTGGTTAACAACTGGAATGAAGAAATCGGTGGGTCTTTCGTGATACCGAATTTCTGACCGCTGGATTTAATCTCAACTTGCCGGGCGGGATACAAGTGCGGGCTCAAGCGGTGGCGGTCTTAGCCCCAGACCGGCGCTCCGCCGGTCATGACGTGGGAGCAGCAAGGAGACCGACATGCAGCGGATAGTTGTCCACGTTGATCCCGTTAACCTGCGCCCAGTTGCGCCGGGGCCCGAAACGATTCCTCGTATCCTGAGTGACCACGAGGTCGATTTGCTCGTCGAAACGCTCGAGGCAGCTCCACTTGGGCTTCGGCGCAGCGAGTGTTAATTGCAGATGTCTGCAAACGTTCGCCGACTAACAGAACCGGAGAGGTAACCGCCGTGCCGTGGACGTAACGAGGACTTGAGAGGTCACGTGCTTTTTCAGCGCCCTGGGGGCGTGCCGGTAAGCGGTTGAAAAAAATGCATAAAAATGGCGCGCCCGACAGGATTCGAACCTGTGACCCCCGCCTTCGGAGGGCGGTACTCTATCCAGCTGAGCTACGGGCGCACAACCCTCATTGTACAGAACTTTGACCTCGCGGCCGCCCCTGCAATGACGCTTGTGCGGCGATCGAGAGTCCAGGACGCCGCACGCCTCATCCGGTGTCGGCGATCAGCGCTGTCAGGCCCCTCAGTAGTTCTGTCCTGCTGATGGGTTTCCTCCAGCGCGCATCGACGACCTCTGAGAGCTGCCGCTCGTTCGCCGCATCGTTCGGCGTGGCACTGAGTACGACAATCTTGCAGTGTTGCTCGCCCGTATTCAGTTCTTCCGCGACGGCGGCCCCGTCGTCTCCGCCGAGATTGAGATCCAAGAGCAGGGCGTCCGGCCGCCAGCGGCGCACAGTCTCCAGCGTGCTCGCGGCATCCCGCGCTGTCTCCACGCGGCAGCCGGCGGACGACAGCCAAAGCCGAAACAGCTCGAGCAGGTCTGGGTCATCATCGGCGATCACGATCTTTTTGCCGGTCAGTGAGCCGCCCCCACTAACGTGTCCGCCGCGCACCGCCGGCGCATCGATGGTGAACTCGAAGCGTGATCCCTCGCCCTTGCGCGTGTTGAGTCGGACTTCGCCGCCCATCGCCTGCACCAGGGCCTGGCTGATCGTCAGGCCGAGTCCGGCCCCTTTCGCCTGATTGCGGCCCTCGGCCTGACGGAAGGGTTCGAATATCAGCGCGGCGTCGGTCTCGTCGATACCAGGCCCGGTATCCGCTACGGCCACCTTAAGGCGGCCATCCTGCCAATCGAACTCCACGTTGACGCAGCCCTGCTCGGTGAACTTGATGGCGTTGCCGACCAGGTTGATGAGCACCTGCTTGAGGCGGATGGCGTCAAGCCAGAGGCGTGCCGGGATATCACTGGCGAACCACCAGGCCAGCGACAGTTGTTTCTGGCCCGCCACCGGGCGCAGCAGCTGTTCGACCTCGGTGCTGATGTCGGCCAGTTCGCAGGCGCCGGGATGCAGCTGCAGTGGGCCGATCTCGCGTCGGGCCTGATCCAGCAGGTTTTCGACGAGGTTGAGCAGGTAGCGAGCGCCGCGTCCTACCGCCTTGAGATGGTGCTGAGTCTCTCGATCGTCCGGGCGAATTTCGCGCAGCTGGTCGCTGTAACCGATAATCGAAGTCAGCGGGGTGCGGAACTCATGTGACATGCCTGCGATGAAATTGCTCTTCAGGCGGTTTGCCTGTTCGAGTTCGGCGATCAGCGCCTCGCGCTCCCGACGCAGCAGCAAAAGCTCGTGTGCGCTCTGTTGTTGCGCCAGCTGTGCGGCGTATTCCGCGCCGGCATCGAGCATCGCCACGCCCCAGCCGTCGTCCAGACGGATGATATGCACATGGCAGGGCGGCGCGCCGGCCAGCTGGACGAAGCGCCAGGTCTGCGCCTGCGTCTGCTGCGCGTCAATGGGTAGGATAGGCGCCAGCCGTTCATCGAGCGGTGCACCGGCCTGCAATGACCCGAGGCCGTAGTGCCTGCCGTCCCCGCGCCATTCGACCAGCCGCAGGGCATCATCGACGACCAGATAGAGCGGGCGTGTCTGTCGGGTGAGTATGCGGTTGGTGTGCTGACGCAGTGACTGCAGGCCGCCGCTCATGTCTCGTGCATCAGTTGGGCGCCCAGTTGGGCGAATGCGGTCTCCACCCCGTCGCCGTTTAGGGCGCTGGTCCGACCGACCCGCCAGTCGCGTAAGTCGACAGCCGCGAGCCGATTGCGGTCGAGTGCCCAGCGATCCTCGAGGTCAACCTTATTCAGTACCAGGCCGAAGGGCACCCTGCCGAGTTGCCGCTCGACGCTGGCCTGCAGCTCGACCGCGCTGTGCAGCGTCTCCACACGTGTGCCATCGGCCACCAGCAGATAGCCGGCTGCATCGCGCAAGTAGCTGGTGTCGATCGGCGCGAACTCACTCTTGCCGGCGATGTCCCACAGCACCAGCTTTATCCTGTCGCCCGATGGCAGCGACACCTCTTTGGTGTCTATCTTGACGCCCACGGTAGTCAGGTACTGTTCGCCAAATGTGCTGTGTACGAAGCGCGAAACCAGGCTGGTCTTGCCCACTGCGAAATCGCCGATCAGACAGACCTTGCGCGCCCTCATGGCCCGGCTCGCACCGCTGCGGCGAGCCGCGCGACGCCGATAACCCGAAACTCGGTCCGGCGCAGCTCGGCATCCGATGACGAATCTTGCGGTGGTCGGGCGATCGCGAGCACCTGCAGCGGCGGGAGGCTGTAGGCGCTGGTACGCAGCGCGTCCGCAACCCGCTCGGCACGCTCGCGGGCGATAAACAGATTCTGCGCCGGGGTCCCGGTCCCATCGGTGCGACCGATGATCTGCAGCTGCATCGACTGCCGCAGCTGCAGCGCCAGCTCATGGGCCTCGCCGAGCAGTTTTGCCAATGACTCGATCTGCGCGCGCTGCGGGGCATCCAGGTCGATGCCGGTGACGAAACCGATCTGCGACCGTTCGATTCGATCTACCAACTCACTGAGACGGTGTGCCTCCAGCGGCTGCAGCCCATCGGTCTGCACCGTCGCGAGTCCCTCGAGCGAGGGCTGCGAGCCGGTCAGTTTTGCGATCCATGCCTGCGGGGCGAGGCCACGCACCTCGGCCATGCCGTCTCGCACCTCGATATCGACACCTTGCGGGGGTTGCAACGATTCGCGCAGACGGCGTTCGATAAGTCGGTCTACATTCTCGACCTGGTCGTCGGTGTAACTTTCGACACCCGGAACGGTAGTCGCCAGCAGCGCGGCGCGCGCGATCCACGATGCCGTTGCGCTGCCACGGGCTGACAGGCTGCCGTCGTCGTCCAGTGTCAATTCAATGGTGTCGGGTGGCGCCAGGCGCCGCCGCGCACGGGCGAGCGCCGCAACGGCATCGCTGGACTCGAAGGGGCGAAAGTTCAGGCGGTAGCCATCGGTTCCAAAGCCAAGCTCGGCGAGCAACTGTTCGGGGGTGGGGGTCAGCGGGTCTTGCAGGCCGCGCAGGTACAGTGTGCCGGCATCGATCCGCCAGTCGGTCAAGACGATACCGGGTGCGGCGGCAATCTGGGCGACGCCGGCGCGCTGCTGTGCGGCCTCTGCCTGCGCCTGCACATCGGTCTGCCAAAGGCCATACACCCACCAGGCGAGCAATGCGATCAGGCTGAACAGGATCACGACCAGCGGCCAGGGAAAATGTCTGCCCGACGGCTCGGCCGCTTCGGCACGCAGGCAGCTCTGCAGCAGTGGCACGATGGGTGTGGCCTGAACGGCGTCGCCAGCGAAGCTGTCGAGCAGGATCGCGTGCCGACCGTGGATTTTCTCGAGTACCGCCGCCAGTTCATCACGCAGCCCTTCCGGTGGGACACCCCGGATCGCGCAGGCGAGGTAGGCCTTGGGTCCGTGGATCAACCACAGGGTGTGATCGCCGACGTCGACGGTCTCGAGGTGTGAATCTGGATCGTCGCGGTCCATGGTGTCGCGGGCGAAGTCACGGATCGCGGTCAACATCGCCGACACGGCGTCGGCATCCCTGGCCGGCGTCGTTTCCTCGCCCAGATGCTGAATCAGCAGGCCGCTGCCTGTCTGAATCAGGAATGCCTCTTCGACGCGGTAGCGCAGGGTGCGGCGCAGCACTATCTCAGCGAACGGGACACCACTGCGCGCCGCCTCCAGGCGCCAACGGAGTCCCTTGAGTGTCAGGCTGTATTCCAGGGCCTGGTTGATCTGTTGAACCAGGCCTTTCATGGCCTGCGTAATGGAGCGGCGGATCGCGGGCCCCATCACCGGATAGAGGATATCGGCAAAGAACCCGGGATTGCGCTGCACCGAGTTCTCTATGCACTCCGACACCGGCTGCTCCAGCGCCTGGGAAAGGGCACGCGGCGACGCCGCATTGGCGGTGCGTAAGGCATCGGGCAGGACATCGGCGACGCGCCCGGACTGAACCTCAGGGTCTTGCGCCTCTGTCTGCAGTTGCTCGAGGACCGATCTTTCCGGTCCAAGCAGCAGAGACTTGAGCGCCGTCAGGGCAGTCTGTTCGTCATTGGCCGCGGGGCGCGGTGTCTGCTCGTCGATCGCCATGACGCTCAGGTGCGCAGCTGCCGCGCCAACGTTTCGAGTACATCGGCCAGTTGCGCGCGGCTGACGCTTTGCTGCTGCAAGGCATCCAGTGCTTCGTCCCGTACGGCGAGCGACTGTCGCAGATGGTCACGGCTGTCCTGCTGGTCGTCGTCGACCTTGCGCAGTTGCTGCTCGAGATTCAGCAGAAGACTGCGCAATGCCTGGTCCAGATCGCTCAGCGCGGCGCGTTGTCGCTGGCCATCGCTGGCCAGAGTCTCCTGCAGGCCTTGTATCGCACTGCCGATGCGTTCCTCCAGGAGTCTGTGCAGCGCGGTATCCTGCTCGCTGAGCCGAGATTCGATGCGCGCCAGATGCTCGGCCGTTAGGCGGCGGTGGTCACCGAACAGGATTTCGCGGATCTGTTGCATGCTGCTTTCATCGGCGGCGTCTGCGCGCATGCGGGTAATGCCGGTGTTTTCTGTCATGCTGACCGTCGCCTGGCTTTTTGAACACTATGCCGAGGTTAGCAACTTTCCGACGGGCGGATAAAAAAACCCGCTCCCAAGGGAGCGGGTAGGGAGGACGCCGAGGGAGGGACATCCACCCGGCGTTCACATCGACTCAAGGTAGTCAGATCAGGCCACTGCTTAGTCACTGCAGGCTCCGTGCCAAGCGTCAACGCAGCGCGAGAATTTGCGAAACAGTCGATCAAAACCCAACGAAATCAGTGATTCCCGTGGGTCAGGCAAGGCCAGGCCGCGTTAATGCCCGCTGCGGCGAATTGACGACGGCGCCTCGTCGGGCGAGATGTGTCGTGTAGCCCCGACAGAACGCGACTACTTTATGTGCCGGGCGTGGATTGGTGGCGGAGGATAGGCGTTTAGGTGAAGTGAATTCGCACGCAATGTAGGAAGTCGGTATAGGCCGTGATTTGTGCGCCGACGGCGGCCGCATCCTCCTGGTCGGCGGCCTTTTCTAGCACGCCGACGATATCGCCGAGCTGGCCGAAGCCATAGCTGGCCGCGCTGCCGCGAATGCGGTGCGCGAGCCTCGAAATCGCGCGGAAATCGCCTTCGGCCAGCATCTCCCGCGCGGCATACAGATCCGCGCGACGATTGCTCAGGTACTGCGGAATCAGGTCTGCCAGCTCGGCCTCGACCTCGACGACAGGTGTGACATGTTGCATACGGACAACCTCGGTGCGCAGCGCGTCAGGGCCATCATCAGGCTAGCCACCGCCGAGTCGGCGGAAATCTTGCGGCTCAAGGCCGTGTCGCGCTAGCAGGTTGTAGAACTCGGTGCGGTTCCGGCCGGCGATTTTCGCCGCGTTCGTGACATTGCCATTGGTGGCGCGCAGCAGGCTGGCGATATAGCGGCGTTCGAACGTCGCTCTGGCCTCATCGAGCGTCGGCATCCCCAGGGTCTGATCCTGCAGTGCCTCGCTCACCAACGCCTGTGGGATCAGTGTACCGCTGCTCAGCACGACACAGCGCTCCACCACGTTCTGCAGTTGGCGGATATTGCCTGGAAAAGGCGCCTGGATCAGCGCCGCTTTGGCCTCGGGGGCGAAGCGCTTTTTTTGGCCATCGCCAGATGCCGCGAAGCGCTCAAGAAAGTACTCCAGCAACACGGGGATGTCCTCGGCGCGTTGGCGTAACGGCGGGACGATCAGTGGTACGACATTCAGACGGTAGTAGAGATCTTCACGGAACTGCCCATGCGCCACCATCTCGGACAGGTCTTGATGGGTAGCGGAGATCACCCGAACGTCGATCTTCACCGGCTGCAGCCCACCCACCGGGCGCACCGCGAAATCCTGCAGAACGCGCAGCACCTTGGGTTGCAATGACAGGGACATGTCACCGATCTCGTCGAGGAACAGCGTGCCGCCGTCGGCCGCCTGAAACAGGCCCACGTGTCGACTGATCGCGCCGCTGAACGCGCCCTTCTCGTGGCCGAAGAGTTCGGATTCGAGCAGCTGTTCGGGTAGGGCGCTGCAGTTGATGCTGACGAAGGGCCGATCGCGGCGCGGGCCGAGGTCATGTATCGCGCGGGCGATCAGTTCCTTGCCGGTGCCGGTCTCGCCGCTGAGCATCACCGTGCTGGTCCCACTGGCAACGCGCTGAACGCGGCCGATCAGTTCCTGCATCAACGCGGAGCGATACACCAGCTCGCCGGCGGCGGTGACCAGCTGGCCGGCGTATTGGGCGCTTGGCGGGGTGTTTTCGACGGCCTGGGCGACAGCCGCCAGGAAAGCCGCCTTGGCGAGCGGTTTCTCCAGAAAACCCGATACCCCAAGATGTGCCGCCGCGAGGGCGTCCGGCACTCCCGCCCTGCCGCTTACCAGCATGGTGGGCATCACCGGATCCTGTCGATGTACCTCGCTCAGCAGGCGCAATCCGCTCATGCCATCCATGACCAGATCCGAGATGACGAGGTCTGGGCGCGAGCGTTCGAGGCAGGCCAGGGCCTCGCTGCCGCTCGCGGCAGTATCCACTGGGTAACCGGAACCCTCGAGCCAGCGCGCGCACAGGGCCAGGTGGTCGGGGTCGTCGTCGACCAGCAGGATCCGGGCCTGACGGTTTTCGGTGGCATCCTCGCTCATCTCAGGCACCTGCAGAATGGGATGTCCGACGAGAGCGGCTGGTGCTGAACACGGTCATGGCGATCAGCTTGTGCCGGCGCCGTGCAGCAGCTGCGCGGCGCTCTGTTGCATCAGCAGTGCGCCGAGGGCGACGGTAAAGATACCCAGGCCGGCCGTGATACCGCCATGCGCCCAGGTGAGGCTGCGCGCCGACCAGCGCAGCGGCAGGCTGATGACCAATGCCAGTGCGGTCATGCCGATTACCGAGCCGATACCGAACATGAACACATAGGCCAGGCCTTCCCATACCGAGCGTGCATCGCCCAGCGCAAAAAGTATCAGTGCCGCCGAGCCCGCCATGCCGTGCACCATCCCGACCAGCAGCGCACGCAACGGCACTTGGCGATTGTGGGTATGGCGATGCGGGTCCAGGGCGTGCGCCTGCCCGGGCGCGTGGCTGTGGGCATGGAAGTGTGTCTGCACACCGTGGTGGTGGACATGGAAATGCACCCGCGCTCGCCGCAACCGCAGCAGCACATCCAGCCCCAGCAAGACCAGCATCAGACCGACCACCGCCTCGAGCAGCAGGGAAATCTGCAGTCCTACGATGCCATCGATCAGCAATACGACCCCGCCGATCAATAAGAGCGTGAGTCCATGCCCCACGCCCCAGGCCGCCCCCTGGCGGGCGGCGTCGCGCAGACTCGTGCCGCGCGTCGTCAGGCTGGCGACGGCGGCGATATGGTCGGCCTCGGCGGCATGCTGCAGCCCGAGCAGGAGACCGAGTATCAGGACACTGAGCATGCGTCACTCCACAGTGGGAGAGAGGATTATCTCCCTAACACAGCGCAGCATGAAGTCCGGAAGGGTCTGGCCTGCTGCCACACCGGCGGCTATTCGACGACCTGGTCGATCAGTACCCGCACGCTCTCCGGTGGACTGGCGCTGTCGACCAGCACATCGGGCGCGGTCAGGTCGCCGGGCTCGGAGCCCGCGCGCCCGCTCTTGGAGATTTTCGCGGTCACCCTGACTTGATCGAAGGACGACAGCTTCATCGCCGGCATCATGGCCATCGCGTCGGTCAGGGTGACCCGCAGCGGCAGCTCTGCGACCTGGTGCCGCGCCACCGCCAAGGGCATCGGCGGGCCGCTGGCAGCCCGTGCCAGCACGAACAGCGTGTCGGATGCCGCCACTTGCTCCATTAGTGCAGGTGCCAGCGCCACCTCGACCACGATCGCGGCGCCGCCTTGCTCCTCATCGCTGTTGGTGACCGGCGGGGACTCGGTGGTATCAGCCGCGCTCATGATCGGCGGCAGTGCCGCGGGGGTCGGCGGCGGCTCACCGCCGGCCTGGGTGATCATCTGGCCGAGGTCGGCCTGCATCGCGGGTTCTTCGGCAAGCAGCGGATAGGCCCGCTGCCAGTGATCGAGCGCAGCGGCCGCATCGCCGCGATCTATGGCCGCGTTGCCCAGCAGCCACAGCGCCGTGACGCTATCGGGCTCGATACTGAGCGCCCTTTCCAGCAATTCGACCGCGCGTGCACCGACCTGGCGTCCGTCGCGCATGGCCATCGCGTCGGCCAGCGAGAGAAGCCCGGCAGCCTCGTCTGGCAGAAGTTCTGCGACGCGCTCGAAGGCATACACTGCATCGGCATACTGCTGCAGGCGCATGTAGGTGCGACCGAGAAGGAACCACCCTTGGGCGTTGTCCGGGTTGGCTTCCATGCGCTCGCGAAGCTGTGCGGCCAGGTCGCTCATGGGTGGGAGCTCGCTGTTGCCACCATGCCCGGCGGTCGTGGGGCCGGCCGCCTGCGGATCGATCAGCTGCGGTGATCCGATCTCCAGATACACCGGCACGGTCACCAGCGGGATCAGCAGCGCCGACACCAGCAGCGCCCAGCGTCCGCCGCTGCGTCCGGCTGTCGTGCTGTGTGGACCGTTTTCGCCTTCGAGGTCCTGGGCGAGCGCAATCTCGAGATCCTTTCTGGCCTGGGCAAATTCTTCATCCGACAGTTCGCCGGCGTCTTTTTGTTTGACCAGTTCCGCGAGATGCTCGCGAGCGATCTCGACATTGAATTGCTCGTTATTGTCTGCGCGGCGCGCGTACTCGCGCAGCAGGGTGCGCGCGAGTATCGCCAGGGCCGCCGCGATCATCGCGGCGGTGATGGTCCAGAATAGGATCATGCGTCTCTCTTTTCGCGGTCGCTATCGAGCAGGGAGGCGGCGTTCTGGATGCTGGCGGCGTCGACGCCCGCATCCTGCTCGACGCGGCGACGTAATATGGTGCGGATCAGCAGACTGACGCCGATAAGCAGGATGATGAACGGGCCCGCCCAAAGCAGCAGGGTGTTCTTGGTCAGTGGCGGACGATACAGCACGAACTCGCCATAACGCTCGACCATGTAGTCCGCGATCTCCTGTTCGGACTTGCCCTGGCTGACCATCTCGTAGGTCTTGCGCCGCAGGTCGACGGCCAGCTCCGCATTGGAATCGGCGAGATTCTGGTTCTGACATACCAGACAGCGCAGTTCGTCGATCAGCTTATTGTAACGTGCCTCGTCCGCCGGGGTCTCGAAGCTCAGCACCTCTACCCGCGCCTGAGTGGCCACCGCCAGCAGCAGCCCGGCCAACAGCACGGCCCATCGAATCTGCCTCATGAGGCCCCCGCGGCTGCGTCGAAATAGGGCTTGAATTTGCTTTGCCAGACCTGTGGATTCAGCGCCCCGGTGTGCTTTTCTCTCACGATACCTTCGGCGTCGATCAGGAAGGTCTCCGGTGCGCCGTACACGCCCCAGTCGATCACCGCATCACTCTTCGGATCGAAGCCGATCCGGGCGAACGGGTTGCCCAGACGGGCCAACATGGCCTTGGCCTCAGCCGCGTCGTCGCGCCAGTTGATACCGATTATCGGCACCTGCTCGCGCGTGGCCAGGTGGATCAGGTACTCGTGCTCCTTCCAGCATTCTGGGCACCAGGTACCCCAGACGTTCAGTAGCCAGACTTGTCCCGCCATGTCTGACGTGCGCACGATACTGCCTGGATCCAGCAGATCGGGCAGCGCGAATTCTGGGGCGTTACGGCCGATGAACTGGGTCGGTACGCTGCGCGGGTTGTACTCGCCCTGATTCATCTGCTGCAGCACGTACCAGAATAGCCCCGCCAGGCCCAGGAATATCGCCAGCGGGATGGCAGTGCGCGTCATGCGGCAGCCCCGGCGGCCCGGTTCTCGGCCTTGCGCGTCTGGCGCGCCAGCGATCGATAGCGTCGGTCGGTTGCCGCCAGTCCGCCACCCAGCGCCATCAACACGCCGCCGAGCCACAGCCAGCGCACAAACGGCTTGTGATACAGCCGCAGACTCCAGGCGCCATTGCCGAGATCCTCGCCAAGGGCGACGAACAGGTCACGCGTGAGGCCCGGGTCGATTGCCGCCTCGGTCATCGGCATCGTCTGCACCCGATAGATACGCTTCTCCGGGTGCATCTCCGCGACCAGTTCGCCGTCCTGGGTAGCGAGCAGATTGCCGCGGTAGGCGGTGTAGTTCGGCCCCTCGGTGACCTCCACGCCCTGGAATTCGAACGCGTAGCCGCCCATCTCATAAGTCTCTCCGGGCGCCAGACGCAGGTCCTTTTCGGTCGAGTACCACGAGGTCAGGGTGACGCCAACGATGAACACCGCGATGCCGAGGTGACCCGTGACCATGCCCCAGAAACCCCGCGGGATATTGCGCCAATTCTGCTGCGAGGCGAGGCGTTCGCGGATAGCCACCACCGTCGAGGCGGTTACCCAGATCGCCAGTACCATGCCGAACGCCGCCTGCCAGTAGAATTGCGGGGTTAGCACGATCGGGTAGGCGACACCGATCACGATGGCCAGCACCAGGGCGATCTGCAGCTTTGGCCACAGGCGGTCGAATTTATCGCGCTTCCAGCGGGCCAGCATGCCGACCCCGACCAGCATCGCCAGCGGGGCCGTCAGCGGGATGAATACACTGTTGAAGTAGGGCGGTCCGACGGAGATCTTGCCCAGATCCAGGGCATCCACCGCCAGTGGGTACAGCGTGCCGAGCAGGATGCTCGCGGCCGCGACCACCAGCAGCACATTGTTCAACAGCAGCCCTGTCTCGCGTGACAGCAGATCGAAGCGCACGCTGCTCTTGATCTGGTTGGCGCGCATGGCATATAGGGTCAGCGACGAACCGACTACCGCGACCAGGAACATCAGTATGAACACTCCACGCTCCGGGTCGGAGGCGAAGGCGTGCACCGAGGTCAGCACGCCGGAGCGGACCAGGAAGGTACCCAGCAGACTGAGAGAGAACGCAAAAATTGCCAGCAGGACCGTCCAGGCCTTGAAGGCGCCACGCTTCTCGGTGACCGCCAGCGAGTGCATCAACGCCGTACCCACCAGCCAGGGCATGAACGACGCATTCTCTACCGGATCCCAGAACCACCAGCCGCCCCAACCGAGTTCGTAATAGGCCCACCAGCTGCCTAGCGTGATCCCGATGGTCAGGGACAGCCAGGCCATGTTGGTCCAAGGTCGCGACCAGCGCGCCCAGGCCGCATCCAGACGCCCTCCGAGCATGGCCGCGATGGCGAAGGCGAACGGCACTGCGAAGCCGACATAACCCATGTACAGCATCGGCGGATGAATGATGAGGCCGAAGTCCTGCAACAGGGGATTGAGGTCGCGTCCGTCGGCAGGTGGCACCGCCAGGCGGTCGAACGGATTGGAGGTGATCAGCATGAACAGCAAGAAGCCTACCGCGATCAGGCCCATCACGGCGATCACCCGCGCAACGATCACCAGTGGGATACTGCGGCTGAAGAAGGTTACGGCACCGGTCCACGCCGACAGCGTCAGCGCCCACAGGAGCAGCGAGCCCTCGTGGCCGCCCCAGACCGCGGAGAACAGATACTGCGTCGGCAGCTGCGTATTCGAGTTCTCCGCGACGTAGGCCACGCTGAAGTCGTGTACCAAAAAGCTGTAGGTCAGCAGCGCAAAGGCGACAAACACGAACAGCAGCTGCAGGCGCGCGGCCGGGAATGCCAGCTGCATCCAACTGGTGATTCCCCGCTGTGCACCGATCAACGGAAAGACGGACTGTATGACCGATAACGCCAGCGCGACCAGCAGCGCAATCTGACCAATTTCAGGGATCATAGCGATTTGCCTCCGGGGTGACGTTCGCCCATCTTGCCCGCGGCCTCCAGGGCCGCCGCCACCTCGGGTGGCATATAGGTTTCATCGTGCTTGGCCAGGACCTCTTCGGCGATGAAGACGTCGTCTGGACCCATGCGGCCCTGCGCGATAACGCCCTGACCCTCGGCGAACAGGTCGGGCAGGATGCCGTCATAGGCCACTTTGACACGCTGCGCCATGTCGGTGACGATGAAATTGACACGTAACTCACCCGTCTCGCGCTGCACGCTGCCGGCCTCGACCAGGCCGCCGAGGCGGAACACATGTTCGCCCGGCGCCTCGCCATTGGCGACCTCGGTCGGCGAGAAGAAATACGAGAGGTTGCCCTCCAGCGCGTTCAGCACGAGGTAGGCGGCGACTCCAAGCGCGGCCATCCCAACCAATACGATGCCAAATCGTTTATGCCTGGCCTTCATCGAGTCGCCTCCTGTTCCAACCGAGCCATGCGCGCGAGTCTCCGCCTGACCTGGCGGGCGCGGCTGCGCAAAATCAGTGGTTCGGCGATCATCAGCAGCGCCGTAACGCCGAACGAACCCCAGACGTACAGGGCATAGCCCCCCATATGGAAAAATTCCGCCACGTCAGCCTTCTCCGCTTGCCAGTTCGCGCACCCAGGTGGCCGAGCGCTCGCGCTCGAGTATCAGGGTGCGCAGGCGCGACATCGCGACCGCGATCGAATAGGCCCAGAAACCGAGCGTCATGATCAGCATAGCGATCAACATGGTGTCGTCCATGGTCGACTCCTCATTCAAGCGGATGGTCGACCCCTGGTGGAGGGTATTCCACCATTGTACCGAGTAGTAGATGATCGGGACGTTTACCACACCGACCAGCAGCAATATCGCGCTGGCCCGGTCGGCGCGGCGCGGATCGTCGATGGCGGACCGCAGGGCCATGTAGCCGAGATAGAGAAACAGCAGGATGAGCTCCGACGTAATGCGGGCATCCCAGACCCACCAGGTGCCCCACATCGGTTTGCCCCAGAAGGACCCTGTCCACAGCGACAGAAAAGCAAACATCGCGCCAGTTGGCGCGAGCGCCTGCGCCATCATCATCGACAGCCGGGTGTTGAATATAAGGCCGAGCGCCGCCCAGCCGGCCATTACCACGTAGATAAACATGGACATCCAGGATGCGGGGACATGCACGAAGATGATCCGGTAGCCCTCGCCCTGCTTATAGTCGGTGGGAGCGACGAAAAAACTCATGTACAGGCCTACCGCGATCAGGGCCACAGCGATAGCGGTGGAGACCAAACCGATCTTGTGGGCCAGCGGATAAAAGGTCGCCGGTGAGGAGAATCTGAACCAGTTGGCGAGTCGAGAAGCCATCGTGCCTTGGGTTACCCTGTCTTGGTCGGCAAACGGTGTGTGTTGAGCCGGCCGGTGCCGACCGTTTAAGCATTCATCCTATCCCGCACTATCCGTCATTAAGAGGACCTGGACGACGGGATTTCCGCCCCCGCACTTCATCTCGCGGGGCGCTAGAGACTACCGGACTCACTAGACCGGTGCAAAATGCGTTAGTTCGCCGATTTGAACCTCAGTCTTCGGCGACGCGCAGCGCAGCGGCGGTAGCCAGCGGCGCAAGCACCATGCTGCCCAGCAGGATCGCGCCAAGCATCATTAAATGAGAATGACCACCGAGACCCGAGACCGTGGCCTCGACCGCGCCTGCACCGAAGATCAGCACCGGGATGTAGAGGGGCAGCACCAGCAGCGCCAGCAGCACCCCGCCGGAGCGCAGGCCGAGCGTCAGACCCGCACCAATGGCGCCGATAAGGCTCAATGCCGGGGTACCCAGCAGCAGGGAGAGGATCAGGGTCAGCAGGGCATCGAACGACAGGTCGTACTGCAACCCCAAGATCGGTGATATCAATACCAGCGGCACGCCGCTGACTAGCCAGTGGGCCAAGACCTTGCCGGTGACCAGAAGCGCTACCGGCTGCGGTGTGAGCAGCATTTGCTCCAGGGTGCCATCGCGGTGATCGGCGGAAAAAATCTGTTCCAGCGCCAGCATCGATGCCAACAGCGCACCGACCCAGACGATCCCCGGTGCGATCAGGCGCAGTGTATCGGGCTCGGGACCGATACCGAGGGGAAACAGGCTGACCACGATCACGAAGAATACCAGGGTGGTGAAGATGTCTGAGCGCCGGCGCAGCGCAATCGTCAGATCGCGGCGGACGATCCAATAGAGTGGCTCCATCATGCTCGGTTACCGAGGGTGATGCTGCGGGTCTGTTCGCCGATCATCGCCACCGTCTGGTGGGTGGTCACGACCGCCAGTCCTCCACTGTAGATATGGCGGCGGATGACCTCCTGCAGCAGCTGCACCGCGGCGACATCCAGCGCCGTGAAAGGCTCGTCGAGCACCCACAGGCTCGCTCGGTTGACGAGCAGCCGGGCGAGGGCAACGCGCCTTTTCTGCCCCTGCGATAGATGCTTGCTCGGCAGGTCCTCGTGCCCCCGCAGCCCGATTTCCCCGAGAACCTCCCAGGCGCGCGATTCGGTCAGTCGAAAACCATCCAGCACGGCGGCGATGCGCAGATTCTCCACTGCGGTCAGGTCGCCCTTGATCCCATTCAAATGACCCAGGTAGAGCAGATGGCGGGAATATTCCTCACGCAGGCGACGAATGTTATCCCCGTGCCAGCGGATCTCGCCCGACTCGGGCAGAAGTAGCCCAGCCAGCGCGCGCAGCAGGGTGGTCTTGCCGCTGCCGTTCTCGCCCTTGAGGTGCAGCAACTCGCCGGCCTTCAGGTCGAAATCGAGATCGCGAAATAGCGTCCGGTCACCGCGCACGCAACTCAGGGCGTCAATCTGCAAGGCGGGGTCAGTGCTGCCAGTGCTCATTCGCGCGGGGTTCTCGATCGCCGGACGGGCGGCAGTCTACACGAAATCCTGGCGCCCCCTGGCGGCACTGCGCCCGCAATCCCTGAGGGGCGCAGGGAAATTGTTCGGCGTTCCCTGCGTACGCTATCGCGAAGCCGTCGCCTTCGAGACGACGCGCCACGCGGACGGTTGCTTGCCCGCGCGCATGAACCAGCCTCGCGCGGGCAGACATCGACGGTTACATGCCCGGAGAGACACGGCGGTGAAGACCAACAAAATGGCTGAGGTGCGTCCCGCACCGACCCGATGCGCCGTTTGCCCGGTGCGTGAGAAGGCGTTGTTTCAGGTCATAAACGACGAGTATCTGCACGAAGCCGAGTCACGACGAACGGGTCAGTACAAGCTCTCCGCGCGCGGCCATCTCTTTGAGGAAGGGGCGCCCGCCACAATGGCCTACACCCTGTTCTCGGGTTGGCTGATGCTCTACCGAAGCGATTCCGAAGGTGCTCGACAGGGCCTTCGAGTGGCGCTGCCGGGCGACTTCGTCGGCTATGCTGCACACAACGACGGGCTATATGGTCACGGCGCCATGGCCATTACGGATGCCGTGGTGTGTGGTTTTCGGCAGGCCGATCTGCATGCCATGCTCGAACGGGACACCAAAATGGCGCGCCATATCACCGGGATTCAGGCACGCTACCTGGCCACCTGCGAGTCGAAAGTACTTAGTCTGGGGCGCAAGTCGGCCGAGCAGCGCATAGCTTATCTGATAGCCGAGCTATTTCATCGCCTCGAGCCGCGTGCCGAGGGCAACGGGGGGCGGTCCCACAGCATGCCGTTTCCGCTCACCCAGGAGATGCTCGGCGAGCTTACGGGGCTGACCCCTGTTCACACCAACCGGGTGCTGCGCCGGCTCCGAGCCGACGGTGTCATGGTCTGCGAGCGCCAGCGCGTAGCGATACTCGACCTGCCTCGTCTGCTGCAGATCGGCGAATTCCGTGAAAACTAAGTCATCCGACTCTGCCGAAGGTACCCGGGGCAAACGCAAGTCGTTATAATTCGGTGTCGAACTTGCCGGGACGAAACCGGCGATAAGTTGAATCCGAGGAGCGACTATCGTGTCTGCACACAACGACGCCACCTTTTTGCGCATGTTTCTGCTGGTCTTGGGGGCACTGGTGGTCTTCACTGTGCTCATCATGATCGCTGCCTCGACCATAACCGGTTCCGTCGAAGAGGCGCGGGGCGACGATCCTAGAATGCGCGCTGCGGTCGCAGAGCGCATCAGACCGATAGGGGAGGTAAACGTCACCGCGCCGGCTGACGCTGCAGCTAGCGCTGCGCCCGCCGCAGCCAACGCCCCTGCTGCGGTCACCGCGCCGCCTGCGCCGATATCTGAAAAGCCCACGGCCACGGCGGTGATGCCGGTTGCCGCACCGGCCAGCCCGCCCAGCGCAGGGGCGCCAGTGGATCTGGCCAAGGGCGAATCGGTTTACGGCATGGCGTGTCTCGCCTGCCATGCCACTGGTGCGGCAGGTGCGCCCAAGCTGGGCGACAAGGCGGTCTGGGCGCCCCGTATCGCCCAGGGGATGGAGGTGCTACATGCCAGCGCAATCAACGGGAAGGGCGCGATGCCGCCGAAAGGGGGGCGCGTCGACCTGCCCGATGCCGACATCCAGGCAGCCGTGGCCTACATGGTCAAGGCTTCTGAGTAGCGTGACGAGGGTGGGGATTCTTTAGGCTGCGCCACGCAGAAATGGCGAAGGGCGGCCTGGGGGTGTGCATGACGTATCGTCATTCGTCCAGCATGGCCTTTAAACCCGCCAGATGCGCCTTCCCCCGAGCCTGTTTCTCCTCCGTCGACAG
This sequence comes from uncultured Gammaproteobacteria bacterium, assembly GCA_963736445.1. Taxonomy (GTDB): domain Bacteria; phylum Pseudomonadota; class Gammaproteobacteria; order Chromatiales; family Chromatiaceae; genus Thiosocius. The sequence continues at coordinate 40,872 of CAVTOY010000001.1, forward strand.
CGTCACGCCGCGCCCCTCCCAGTTCAGATCCTCGGCCGGCAGCTCGGGCAAGAAGCGGCTGGGTTCGCAGCGCGCCATCTCCCCGCCGCGCCGGCGGCGCTCGGCGCAGGTCATGACCAGAGTCCGCTGCGCCCGCGTCAGGCCGACGTAGGCGAGGCGCCGCTCCTCGGCGATATTGTCCTCTTCGATGCTGCTTCGGTGTGGCAGCAGTTCCTCCTCCATGCCGACCAGGAAGACGTGCGGAAACTCCAGGCCCTTGGCGGCGTGCAGGGTCATCAGGACTGCACGATCGCCGCCCGCGTCCTCATCCTGGCGTTCCAGGATATCCATCAGGGCGAGGCGATTGAGCATCTGTGCCAGCGACTCGGCGCCGTTCTCGTCGTCCTGCAGCCGGTCGAGCCAGGCAATGAGGTCTTCGACGTTCTCCCAGCGGCGCTCGCTGGCAGCATCGCTCGTGCTTGTCCGATCGAGCCAATCACGGTAATCGAGGTTATTGAGCAGTCTGCGGACGGTGCCTACTGCGGTATCTTCGACACTCGCTTTGAGTAGCCCCGCGAGCCATTCGGCGAACTCTCGCAGCTTGGCGAGTGGGCGTGGCTGCAGGCGCTCGGCCAGCCCCAGCTCGTCGATCGCGTGCAGCAGCGAACATCGGCGTTCACCTGCGTACAGCGCGAGTCTCTCCAGTGTGGTGGTCCCGATCTCGCGGCGTGGCGCATTGATAATGCGTAGGAAGGCCCGGTCGTCGTCCGGATTGGCCAGCAGACGCAGGTAGGCGATTACGTCCTTGACCTCAGTGCGCGAAAAGAACGAGGTCCCGCCGCTGAGGAAGTAGGGAATATTCTGCTGCCGCAACGCCTTTTCGAAAGGCCGTGCCTGATGATTCCCGCGGTACAGGATGGCGAAACTGCTGAACGGCGCGCTGCTCTGGAAACGTTGCCTAAGGATCTCGCTGATCACTCGCTCCGCCTCGTCCTCCTCGTCCCGGCAGGTGATCACGCGCAGCGGATCACCCGGGCCTAGTTCGCTCCACAGGCGTTTCTCGAACACATGATCATTGTTGGCGATCAGGGTGTTGGCGGCATGCAGGATGCGCCCGGTCGAACGATAGTTCTGCTCGAGCTTGATCAGGTGCAGGTGCGGCAGGTCTTCGCGCAGTCGGGCGAGGTTTTCCGGCCGCGCGCCGCGCCAGGCGTAGATAGACTGATCATCGTCACCGACCACCGTCAGCGCCCCACGCACGCCGACCAGGAGTCGGACCAGTTCGTACTGCGCGCCGTTGGTATCCTGGTATTCGTCCACCAGCAGATAGTGGATGCGATTCTGCCAACGCTCGCGCAGCTGGACGTCACCACGCAGCAGAGTCACCGGCAGCATGATGAGGTCATCGAAATCGACCGCGTTATAGGCGCGCAGCGCGCGCTGATAGGCGTTGTACAGCGCCGCGCAGAATGCCTCGCTATCGTCCGTGGCCTGGACCAGCGCGGTCGCGGGATCGATCAGGTCGTTCTTCCATGCCGAGATCTGCCGCCGCGCGCGCTGCAGCGCGTCTTTGTCGGCCTCATTCTTTTTCGACAGCTCGCGCAGCACCTGTTCGACATCTTGCTCGTCGAAGATGCTGAAGCCCTCGCGCAGGCCGGCGGCCTCGCGTTCGCGGCGCAGCATGTTCAGGCCGAGCGTGTGAAAGGTCGAGATGGTCAGGCCGCGGCCGGCTTCTCGCCCTAGGAGCCTGCTGACTCGGCCTTTCATCTCGCGCGCTGCCTTGTTGGTAAAGGTAACGGCAGTGATATGGCGCGCCGGCATCCCTGCCTGGTCGATCAGATACGCGATCTTGGCGGTGATCACCCGCGTCTTGCCGGAACCCGCACCGGCCAGCACCAACAAGGGACCGTCAAGGTAGCGTACCGCCTCGCTTTGGCGCGGATTGAGGTCGCTCATGGCGCCGTGTGCCGTCCGGCGGAACTCGAACGGCGGCTGGAATCGTACATCATTCGGCTGGGCACTTAAGGTTCAGCGCCTCACTCGGCAGGCGCTTCTACATCTCGTTAGAGGGGAACTAATCTGCTAGACGCCTTCGCCGAACAGCTTTCGCTTGAGTCGATAGAGCGCCGAAATATCTTCGTCACCGTGGCCGCCGTTCATGAGGCGCTCGTAATGCACTAGCGTCATCTCGACCATCGGCAGCTGGGTGTGGTCGGCAGCCAGCATCGCCTGACAGATCTTGAGGTCCTTGTGGTGCAGCGCCACTCGAAACCCCGGCGTGAAGCTGTCCTGCGTCATGCTGCGGCCGCGGTGTTCGACGAACCAGTTGCCGGCGGCACCGCTGCTGACTACGTCGACCGCCTTGTCCATGTCGAGTCCCTGATGCTGACCGAACGCGAGTGCCTCGGTCACTGCCTGATTGATGCCGGCGCACATGATCTGATTGACGGCCTTGGTCGCCTGGCCGCTGCCGACCGCTCCCATATGCACGACCTTGCGGCTGATGCTCTGCAGGATCGGCATGACTTGCTCCAGTACGCTCAGGTCGCCGCCTACCATCATTACCATGCTGGCCTTTTCCGCACCCTCCTTGCCACCCGATACCGGCGCGTCGAGGAAATGGATGCCATGTGCCGCGAGGCGCGCCGAGATCTCACGGGCGGTCTCGATGCTGACCGTCGAGGTGTCCAGCACGACGCTGCCAGCGGTCATCACCCGGGCCAGGCGATCGACTACCTCGCGCAGGTCGCTGTCGGCCGATACTGAGGTAATGACCAGGTCTGACTGACCCGCTGCGGCCTCCAGCGAGTCCGCGATCGCGAAGCCATGCGCGGCGGCGGCCGCTTGGGCGCGCTCGGGCGAGCGGTTCCAGGCAAGTTTCAGATGCCCGGCACGGAACAGATTGCCGGCCATGCCGGCGCCCATGGCGCCGAGGCCGATGACGGTGGCCTTCATTTGTGTGCTCTCGCGAAAAGATGGAATGGCCGGGGCGTCCCCGACAAGTGCCGTCATCCTACTGGTGGATGTGGGCGCGGCCAAGTCACAATTGATCGGCTGCGGTCTGATCGCCCATGGCGGCATACCGCCGACGAATCGGGCGAGGCCGGTGTGGCATAGTGTATCTTTGGCGCAATTTTGCCGATGGTATGAATCAGGTGCCTTTGCGTGCCGGTCTGTAAAGCGGTGACGGTCGTCGGTTTTCTTAGCATCGCACTGTGCCAGACTAGTAAGAATAGGAGTAGCTAGCCCGGTAGGGAGGGGAATCATGGCGGCGATGAAGAAAACAGGAGCAAGGAGGGGTTGGCCCAGCGCGCTGGCTCTGCTGGTCGCCACTGGCGTCCCGTTCGCGGACGACAGGCAGCCTATCGAGGCACCGGCGCCTCCGCCGCAGCTGCAGTCCGGTGAGCCCTTGGAGCCCGAGGTCACCATCCGCCGAACGCCCCGCGAGACCGTCTATGAGTATCGAGTCAATGGGCAGCTGTATCTGGTGCGGGTGCAACCACGAATCGGCCCACCGTACCATTTCATAGATACCAATGGTGATGGCGAACTCGATTATCGGCCAGGAGAGCCAGTACGCAACAACATCAACCAATGGATACTGTTCCGTTGGTGACGGATCCAACCCGGTATTGTGAATCAAGCGAGGGCGAGTAGTGGAGTACGGCGTCTTCAAGCCCCTGCACGGTCTGCTGTTCTTCGGCGCCGTATTCGCGCTCGGCATCTGGCAGCTTATTGACCTGAAAAGAGACACCAAGCCGAAAAAGCAAGACAGGGATCACGCCGATCGAACGGACTCCGACACCGGACCCTGATCCGCGGCGCCGGTGCAAACGCACTGGCGCCGCGCGAAGTTGCAATTACCCCGCCTCTCTCCACTCCACGCCGCTGTCGACGCTGTGGTGTGTCTGCGGGTCCGGCTCCGCCACCTTCATCGTCACCAGCTCCTCGGCACTGATCGGGTGGATCGGTATCGTCGCGTCGAAGTCGGCCTTGGAGGCACCCATCTTCATTGCCACCGCGAAGCCTTGGAGCATTTCGTCGACGTTGTCCCCGATCAGGTGAATCCCGACCACCTGCTCACGCTCGCCGCTGCAGACCAGTTTCATCGCAGTGGTCATGCCGTGAGCTGACAGCGCATGACGCATCGGTGTGAACTCGGTCTTGTAGACGGTTACCTTGGTATATTGCTCACGTGCCTGCTGTTCGGTTAGACCGACAGTGCCAATCGGCGGATGAGCAAACACAACGCTCGGGACGTTTTTGTAGTCGACCCGGCTGTCGGGTTGGCCGCCGAACAGGCGGGCGGCGAGACGCCGCCCGGCCGCGATGGCCACCGGTGTCAGCGGCGTACGACCGGTAATATCGCCGAGCGCATAAATGCCAGGCACATTGGTGTTTTGTGCCTCATCGGTCGGCACAATGCCGTTGGCGCGCGCCACGATGCCGGCTTTGTGAAGATCCAGGTCGTGCGTGTTCGGTGCCCGGCCCACGGCCCAGATCACGGTGTCGAAGCCGTCCAGACGCTGCCCATCACTGGCATCCAGCGCGATGCCCTGCGCAGTCTGCGCCAAACCTGCCACCTGAAAGCCAAGATGAGTGGTGATGCCCTGTTTATGCATCTCGCCAAGCAATACATCGCCGATCATGTCGTCAAAGCTCTCAAGCACCCGGCCCTCGAGCGCCACCAGGGTGACCGCCGAGCCCAGCGCGCGTAGCACGCCGGCGAACTCGACGCCGATATAGCCGGCGCCGATGATCGCCACTTTGCGTGGTTGCGTAGCCAGTGCGAAAAAGCCGTCTGAGGTGATACCGAGCTCAGCGCCGGATACGGGTGGCACGATCGGGCGACCGCCCGTGGCGATAACGATATGGTCGGCGGTATAAAGCCGCCCCTTCACCTCGACGGTGCGGGCGTCGATGAAGCGCGCGGCTCCATCAATCCGGACAACACCGCTGTCGACGATATAGCTGTCCCAATAGTCGTTGATGCGGCCGATATAGGCCTCGCGACCTGCTACCAGCTTTTCCCAGTCGGTGGTGCCGCGGGTCGCTGAGACGCCGAAGTCGGCGGCGTCATCGACTGCGTGCGCGAGATTGGCCGCGTACCACATGATTTTCTTCGGTACGCAGCCATTGTTCACGCAGGTCCCGCCCAGCTTGCGTGGTTCGATGATCGCGACCCGCTTGCCGTATTGCGCGGCCCTTTCGGCCACGGCCAGGCCGCCGCTGCCACCGCCGATGGCGATGAGGTCAAAATGCGTATTCATGGCGCTACTCCAAAAATTCGATTGGTGGCGGTAGGGGGTGTCGGACCACGCATACCGCGCGCTTTTCGCCTAGGCTGCGGCCTGATCGCGTCCAGCGAGGAACTGCTCCAGGTCGTCGGAGCCGCCGATGTGCTCACCATTGACGAACACCTGCGGCACCAGGGAGGCGCCTGCGACTGCGCGCAGCGTGACCTCTCCGAAGTCGCGGTTGAGTACGAGTTCGTCGTACTGGATGCCGCCTTCACGCAACATGCCCTTGGCACGGGCGCAGAAAGGACAACCCTCGCGGGTGAAGACCGTCACGTCGAGAGGCTTGCTAGCATGCGGAGCGATAAAGTTCAGCATGGTGTCGGCGTCGGAGACCTCGAAGGGGTCGCCCGGCTGGTCGGGCTCGATGAACATCTTTTCGACCACACCGTCTTTGACCAGCATCGAGTAGCGCCAGGAGCGGTCGCCGAACCCGAGGTCTGCCTTCGGCACCAACATGCCCATGCCACGGCTGAAATCGCCGTTGCCGTCGGGTAGGAAAGTAATGTTCCAGGCCTTCTGCTCAGCGCGCCACTCGTTCATCACGAAGGCATCGTTGACCGACAGGCAGACGATGTCGTCGACCCCGTGGCGCTTCAGTTCGGCGGCCAGCTGGTTGTAGCGCGGGACGTGGGTCGACGAGCAGGTCGGTGTAAAGGCGCCGGGCAGCGCGAACACTACGACCGTCTTGCCGCGAAACACCTCATCGGTGCCGACATCGACCCACTCATGGTCGCGGCGGGTGCGGAAAATGACGTTTGGAACCTTCTGGCCTTCGCGGTTTTCGAGTTTCATTGGATGCTCCATGGAAACGGTGGATTAACGTTGGGAGCGCAAAGTATCGGGGCGACTCGACGATAGGTAAAATTGTTTATTTAGAATAAGCAGTTAGTTTTTAACTATCGCAAGTAGCGCACGAACGCAGGCCTCGCCGGCCGCACGCCGCCAACGCCTTTTGCCCTCTTGGTCACCCAGTGGTTCCGCCGTCAGTTGACGGTCATTCTCGCGGGCCGGGTTTGTCGGTAGACTGCGCGGACTTTTTCTTCGATGGAACGCATGATGCACAAACGAATCTCTATTGTTTTTCTGCTGCTCGCGGCCTTGTTGTTGTCCCAACAGGCCGCCGCTGCCGACGAGCCCGAAGTGCCGACCTATGGCGACTGGGGCTATAAATGCGATAAGTCTCCCGACGGCAAGGAGGAGTTGTGTTTCGTTTTCCAGAACGTGACCAAGAAAGACAGCGGGCAGCTGGTACTGGCGGCGCGGGTCGCGTACCGAGAGGGCCAGGCCGACCCCTTGATCGTAGTCACTGTGCCGCTGGGTTCGCTGTTGCCGCCGGGTGCCGCGCTAGTGATCGAGGGCGTCGAACCGCTCAAGATGGTATTTTTCCTGTGCGCCAATGAGGGCTGCACCACGGTCGCCACACCGTTGCCGCCGGAGATGGTAAAGGCGATGAAGCAGGGCGAGCAGGCCGTGGTCCGCATCGCTGCACCGAACCAGCAGGTGGTCGGTCTGCCGCTGTCGCTGAACGGCTTTACCAAGGCGGAAGCGGTGCTGAAAGAAAAGAAGTAGCGGCGCCGGCCTGCGTGGCTGATCGCTGCTGCGGCGCCGGTCAACCACGTACGGTCACGACCACCCGGCGGGTATGGGCGTGATGGCGGTGTTCGTAGAGATAGATTCCCTGCCAGGTCCCCAGGGCGCAGCGCCCCTGGCTCACCGGTAACGTCATTTCCACCTTGGTCAGGATCGTGCGGACATGCGCCGGCATGTCGTCCGGTCCCTCTAGGCTGTGGTCGTAGATCGGATCGCCATCCGGAACCAACCGGGCCAGGAAGCGTTCGAGGTCGCTGCGCACCGTTGGGTCGGCATTCTCACAGAGGATCAGCGACGCGCTGGTGTGCTGCAGAAAAAGATGGCACAACCCGGTCTGCACTCCGGCGTTGCGCACCACGTCATGCACCTGCGGGGTGATATCGTAGGTGCCGCGCCCACGCGTAGATTGTTGAATGATGTCCTGATGGGTCATGGCCGCGTCTCTGGATGTTCAGCTCAGATAGCTTAGCAACCGGCGCAGCCAGTCGGTTATCCGCCGCCGTTCAGCGCCCCGCCGACAGTTCAGCCGAGGATTTATGATGTCAACGATGCGCCTGCTTTGTGTGCTCGCCCTAGCTCTGCTGCTAGGTGGCTGCACCGGCCTCCCCGAGGGCGTGACGCCGGTACGCGGATTTGATCTCGATCGCTACCTGGGAAAATGGTACGAAATCGCCCGACTCGATCACTCCTTCGAACGCGGGCTGCAGCGCGTAACGGCCGAATACGCCCTGCGCGATGACGGCGGCGTAAGCGTAGTCAACCGGGGTTACTCCGCCGAAAAGGATGTGTGGAGCGAGGTGGAGGGAAAGGCTTATTTCGTGGACAGCAAGGACGCGGGCCACCTTAAGGTATCCTTTTTCGGGCCCTTCTATGCCTCTTATGCTGTGTTTGGGCTGGATGCACAGGATTACCAGTATGCCTTCGTCACGGGTTACGACAGATCGTATCTTTGGCTGCTGGCGCGGACACCAACGGTCAGCGATGACGTCCTGACCCAGTTCATCGCTCTATCGGAGCAGCTGGGTTTTGACACCGATAAGCTGGTTTTCGTCGAGCATTAGAGTCGGCATGTGGCATGCCCCTTTCGAATGCTGCGGCCTTGACTATGGCGCATAAGGGCCTCGCCGAGACCCCGGTCACCGCCCTCAAGGGCGTTGGCCCAAAGAGTGCCGAACGATTGCAGCGGCTTGGCATCGAGAGCGTCCAGGATCTGCTGTTCCACTTGCCGATTCGCTATCAGGATCGCACCCGTATCGTGCCAATCGGCAGCCTGCGCCCGCGAGACCAGGCGGTGATACAGGGCGAGGTCGAGCTGGCGGAGATCCGTTTCGGTCGACGGCGCTCGCTACTGGTGCGTCTAATCGACGGTAGTGGCGGCATCACGCTGCGTTTTTTCCATTTCAGCGCGGCACAGCAGGCAAATATGTCACGCGGTGCGTGGTTACGTTGCTTCGGCGAAGTGCGCAACGGGCCGAATAGCTATGAGCTGGTGCATCCGGAGGTGCAGCGGGTAGCCGAAGGTGAGGCAGCCGCGGTGGAACAAGCTCTGACACCGATCTACCCGACGACCGAGGGCATGCATCAGCTGACCTGGCGTGACCTGACCGGACACGCGCTGGCACTGCTGGAGCAAGGCGGCCTCCAGGACCTGCTGCCCGACGAGATCCGGATCGCACATGCGATGCCCGAGTTGGCCGACGCAGTGCGCCTGTTGCATCGCCCGCCGCCGGACCAGTCGCGACAACTGTTGTCGGACAATGGGCACCCCGCCCAGCGTCGGCTGGCACTGGAAGAGCTGCTGGCCCATCAGCTCAGTCTGCGTGCACTCCGCCAGCGCCAGCGTCGGCGCCGTGCCCCAGTGTTGCGGGACGGGGGGCACCTGCAGCATGCCCTGTTGGATCGGCTGCCCTTCACGCTGACCGGGGCGCAGCGGCGTGTGTTGACGCAGCTGAATCAAGACCTCGCACGACCGCATCCGGCGCTGCGCCTGATTCAAGGCGACGTCGGCTCGGGCAAGACCATTGTCGCAGCGCTGGCGGCCTTGTGTTGTGTCGAGGCTGGTCACCAGGCCGCGCTGATGGCGCCGACCGAGCTGCTGGCCGAGCAGCATCTGCGCAATTTCGGCGCCTGGCTGGAACCATTGGGTGTCAGGCTGGGTTGGCTGAGTGGCCGCCATAAGGGCAAGCGCCGCGATACGACGCTGCAAGGGCTGGCAGATGGCTCGATCCAGGTCGTTGTCGGCACCCATGCGCTGTTCCAGGGGGATGTCGTCTTCGATCGTTTGGGCCTGGCCATCGTTGACGAACAGCATCGCTTCGGTGTCCATCAGCGGTTGGCGCTGCGCGAAAAGGGCGCCGCCGGGCAGGTGCCGCATCAACTGGTGATGACTGCAACGCCGATTCCGCGCACCCTGGCGATGACCGCCTATGCCGATCTTGATCTGTCGGTGATCGATGAGCTGCCGCCCGGCAGAACGCCAGTGTCGACCGTGGTGGTCGCCGACATGCGCCGCGATCAAGTGGTCGAACGGGTCGCCCGGGCCTGTGTAGAGGGCCGCCAGGCGTATTGGGTATGTACCCTGATCGAGGAGTCCGAAGTGCTGCAGTGTCAGGCCGCAGAAGACACCGCAGCCGCACTCGCCGAGGTGCTAGAGGGGCTGCGTGTGGGGCTTGTCCATGGTCGCCTCAAGGCGCCGGAGAAAGAGGCGGTGATGACCGCCTTCAAGGATGGTGATATCAGTCTATTAGTCGCCACGACGGTGATCGAGGTGGGAGTCGACGTGCCCAATGCCAGCCTGATGGTGATAGAGAATGCGGAGCGTCTCGGCCTGTCGCAGCTGCACCAGCTGCGCGGACGAGTCGGGCGCGGTGCACAACAAAGCCATTGTGTCCTGCTCTATCATCCTCCGCTGGGTGAGCTGGCGCAGGAACGCCTTGCGGTCATGCGCGAGACCAACGACGGCTTCGAGATCGCGCGTCGCGATCTGGCGATGCGTGGCCCGGGTGAGGTGCTGGGCACCCGACAGACCGGTGAGATGCAGTTTCGAATCGCCGACCTGCTGCGTGATCAGGACATGGTCCCCCAGGTGCAGGCCTTGGCCGACAGGCTGCTGGAGGAGCACCCCGCCTGTGTCGCGCCATTGGTGCATCGCTGGATTGGGCACAAGGTGCAGTACGCAGACGTATGACGCTGTGCCGCGCAGGCGGTCGATGGATGCAAGATTGCTGTGTCGCCAACTGCGGCGATTGTTTGCTGAACGCCGGCTGCAGCATGCGATAATTCACGCTTCCCGCTGGTGCGACCATGATGTCTCGACGTAATCGTTTCACACTAACCGGCCGCCGCGAGGCGCGCTGGGCCGCGCTGGGTGCACGCCGACTGCCGGGCACTGGGCTGCTGATGCATGCCTGGTTGCGCGACGGCGGCTCGCTCACCCGCTCTGTTATCGCCAGCTGCGACGACTGTTTTCGGGTCGACGTCGTGGGCCAGCGACGCGGCCGCGCGCTGCCGAGCGAAGACGCGCTATTGGGGTCTGGTTCGCCGCAGGCCACACTGGTGCGCGAGGTGAAGCTGTTTTGTGGCGACGAGGCCTGGGTGTTCGCACGCACCCTGATTCCCATGGCCAATCTGCGAGGTCCCGTTAATGTGCTGACCCGGCTCGGCCGGCGGCCCTTGGGGGAGGTGCTGTTTTCCGATCCGACCACCCGCCGACTGGCGGTGGAGGTCGCCCGAATCACGCCCCGGCATAATCTTTACGCATCCGCCACCGCCCATCTCCGACGCCTTCCGCCAGCACTTTGGGGTCGGCGCACACTGTTCGAGTACTGCGGCGAACGCCTCCTGGTGAACGAGATCTTCCTGCCGCAGATACCGGAGCTGGGTCGGTGAACTCGGTCGGCCATACTGCGGGGTTGAAAGACTGGCGCACCCGTTTCCACTATTACTGGCTGCTGGTGCGTGCAGACCGGCCCATCGGGATATTTTTGCTGTTGTGGCCGGCATTGTGGGCGTTGTGGGTGGCCGCACAGGGTATGCCGCCGTGGTGGATACTGTTGGTTTTCGTCCTCGGGACCGTGCTGATGCGGTCGGCAGGGTGTGCCATCAACGACTACGCCGATCGCGATTTCGACGGTCAGGTCGAGCGTACTGCGCAACGTCCCCTGGCCAGTGGACTGGTCACCACACGCGAGGCGCTGGGCGTATTCACTGCGCTGAGCCTGTTGGCCTTTGCGCTGGTGCTGACGCTCAATACGAAGACCATTGCGCATTCGTTCGTCGCCGTCTGCCTGGCAGCCGTCTATCCGTTTACCAAGCGATACACCCATGTGCCGCAGCTGGTGCTCGGGGTCGCCTTCGGCTGGGCGGTGCCGATGGCCTTCACCGCACTGCACAACGCCATCCCGGCGGTGGCCTGGGTGCTGTTCGCGGCGACCGTGATCTGGGCGCTGATCTACGACACCATGTACGCCATGGTCGACCGCGAAGACGATCTCGCGGCCGGGATCAAGTCGACTGCGATCCTGTTCGGTCGTTTCGATCGCCTGGTGATCGGTCTATTGCAGATCCTGATGCTCGCGCTGCTCTGGCAGGTCGGGCAGATGGCCGGGCGCGGCGCCGCCTACCTGGTGGGATTGATCGGCGCTGCGGTACTCTTCGCCTATCAACAGTGGCTGATCCGTGACCGCGAGCGACCGGCCTGTTTTCATGCCTTTTTGAACAACCACTACGTCGGTATGCTGGTGTTCCTGGGCCTGCTGGTCGACTACGCGATCGATCCTGCCTGATGTGGGCCGTGCGATGGATAGTCTGGCCGATCCTGCTGCTGCCGGCGATGTGGTGGTCTTGGCACGCCTTGCATGCAGCGCCGAATGCCGTGCAGCTCCCGAATGGTGCGCGGCTCGAGTGGGTCGACTGCTGGTTCGATAAACCGCTGTGGCGTCCGGTGCACTGCGGGCGTTTTCACACCGAGGTCGAGACGGATGCCGATCCTCCGCGTTTCGTCCTGCCGGTGGTCTACATCCCGCGGTGGTTCTGGCTGCGCACGGGTCCACCGGTGTTATATATCGCTGGCGGCCCGGGCGGTTCGGCCTGGCTGGACCAGGAGGGCATGGGCTTTTGGCTGAAATGGGTTGAACAGACCCAATGGCCGGCCGATCTGGTGCTGTATGACCAACGCGGCGTCGGCCTCTCCGAGCCGGCGCTGGATTGTCCCGAGCTGCGCAGTCTGCGACGTGAACTCCTGCCGCTGCCGCTGCCTACCGAAGAGGCCTACCGGCGGGTGCGCGAAGCGACTCGCGCCTGCCACGATCGGCTCACCGGCGAAGGCCTCGATCTACGCCGTTTCACCACCCGTCTCAACGCGGCGGACGCGGTCCAGCTGATGCGCGCAATGGGGCTCGAACGTTGGGACGTCTATGGCATCTCCTACGGCACCCGCGTGGCGCTGCAGATGATGCGCATCGCGCCCGAGGCGCTGCGCGCGGTGATCCTCGACTCGCCTTACCCGCCCGAGGTCAACGCCGAGCTCAGCGATGCCTGGTTGCTGCAGCGCTCGTTCGAGCTTTTTGCCCGGATCTGTGAGCTAGCCGACGACTGTACGCAATCACCGGACGAGTTGCGTCAGGACCTGGAGGCCGCATTCGTCCAGGTCGAGAAGGCGTCGATCAAGCTGAGTGTGCGTGATCCTGATAACGGCCGGGATATCGCGGTGGTATACGATCATGAGGACCTGGCCTGGCTGTTATTCGAGGCGATGTACCAGTGGGACGCCATCCCCGATCTGCCCGAGAGCGTGGCGGCTCTGGGCGAGGGGCGCCTGGACAGTCACATGCGCGGTCTGATACAGGACAGTGTCGACGCCCTGCTCGACGACACCATTAGCGATGCCGTGGCCAGTTCGGTCGATTGTCACGACGGCGGTCCGATCGACCTGCGGGATGCCGAGCGGCAGCTTCGGCTGTATCCTCGCGCGGCCGACATCAAACGCCTGGACTGGCAGTATCACAGCTGCCGTTATTGGGCCTCCGGCGAGGCACCCGCCAGTTTTCGGGCCCCTGTGGTATCGGACGTCCCGACCCTTCTTCTGGCCGGCGAGTTCGACCCGGTAACGCCGCCGGAGTGGGCGTCGCAGGCCGGTCGCCACCTTAGCAACGGCCGGGTGTTCGTATTTCCCGCGCTTGGCCACGGGGTGCTGGACAGCCATGTCTGTGCCGCTGATCTGGTGCGCAATTTTCTCGCCGATCCACTGGCGAGCGACACCCCGGCGTGTCTAGAGCAGCTGTAGTTCCCCACCCATCGAGCGCAGTTTCCGCGCGGCGGGCTTGATTATGCCGCCCGGGTAGGCTAAAAACCCGCGGCCTTAAGCAATCTTTCGGAGTCGGACGAACATGACCATGGAACTGCCGGAAGGGTATGAGCCTAGCCCGGATGAGGACTACATGAATCCTCAACAGTTGGAATATTTTCGCCGCCAATTGATTCGCTGGCGTGAAGAATTGATGACTGAGGCCCAGGAAACCCTGGACAACCTGCGCGACAAATCGTACCAGGAGGTCGGTGACGAGGCCGACCGTGCCAGCCGCGAGAGTGAGCATGGACTGGAGCTACGTACCCGAGATCGTTATCGCAAGCTGCAACGCAAGATCGAACAGGCGCTCGAACGCATCGACGACGGCACCTACGGTTATTGCGAAGATACTGGCGAACCGATCGGCGTGTTGCGTCTCAAGGCGCGGCCGATTGCCACGCTGACCATCGATGCGCAGGAACGCCGCGAGATGAAGGAGCGAGTGCTGGCAGATCGCTAGCCCGCCCTGGCTTGGTCTTCACTCAAGTGGTAGCTATGGCTACCACTTTCGCTCCAGTCCAGCGCCGGGTCGGCTGCGAAATTCGCAAGTCCCCTCGATTTCGGTGAGATTTCCAGGCTAGTTGCCCTTCGGCGTGCGCGCCACGGCCCATACCTCCACCCACTCGACCCCAGCGCCCTTTAGCGTCACACTCGCCGACCGGGCCGTGGCGCCGGTGGTGATCACGTCGTCAATCAGGGCGACCCGTGCCGGCAGCCTGCCGCGGCAGGCGAAGGCGCCGCGCACATTGCGCCGGCGTTGAGTTCCGCTCAGCCCCTGTTGGTGATCGGCCTCCCGAATTCGCAGCAGACGGTCCGTCCGCCACGCGATGCCGAGCCGCAGTGCCAGCCGGCGCGCCAGTTCGGCGGCCTGGTTGAAGCCCCGCTCACGCAACCGCGCAGCCGTGGCCGGGACGGGTAGCAGCAATTGCGGCGGCTCGGCAATGTGAGCCAGGTGATCGGCTAGCAGGTCGCCCAGAATCCGTCCCCAGTGCAGTCGATGGTGATACTTGAATCCCGCCACCAGGTCGTCGATCGGGGCCTGGTACAGCAGTGGGGCGAGCGCGCGGTCGAAGGCCGGCGCCTGCGACCGGCAATCGCCGCACAGGACTGCGGGCCCAAGGTCCTGAGGCATCGGCAGGGCGCAGCGTGGGCAGGCATATCGGTTGAGCGGCAGGCTTTCCCGGCAGGCGGGGCAGATTGTGTCGCCGGGGGCCCGGCAAAGGGGACACCTGCCGCCGATCGCCTGGTCAAATAGTTTCCACCCGTTAACCATAGAATTCCTTTTCGGTTGACAGCTTCGCGCGGCACACGAATTATGACGCATCTCCGGTTCAAGTAGGCCTTTCAACACCGTGGAAGCAGAAACATCCCCAGCGATCGGCCTGGCGGCGATCATACCCTGGTCGCTGTGGGCGATCGTCCAGATTCGTCGCAAGGACCGATCCGACATCGCCGTCGCGCGCGACGGCGATCCCGCCCCTGTTGAGGAGAGCTGAAATGACCACTGCCGCCCTTGCCGATGAGGTGCGCAACGACTGGTCGCTGGAGGAGATCCGCGAGCTGTTCGCGCTACCGTTTAACGACCTACTGTTTCGCGCACAGACGGTCCATCGCCGGAATTTCGATCCTAATCGGGTGCAGGTCAGCACCCTGCTATCCATCAAGACCGGGGCCTGCGCCGAGGACTGCGCCTATTGTGCACAGAGCGCAAAATACGACACGGGCCTCGCGCGCGAGCGGCTCCTGCCGCTGGCGGAGGTGATCTCGGCCGCCGAGGCGGCCAGGGCCAAGGGTGCGACACGCTTCTGCATGGGTGCCGCCTGGCGCAATCCGACCGACAAGAATCTCGGCAGGGTGATCGAAATGATCCAGGCGGTGCGCAGTCTGGGCATGGAGACCTGTGTGACGTTGGGGATGTTGAGCGAGGCCCAGGCGCGGCGCCTGCGCGACGCCGGCCTCGACTACTACAACCATAACCTCGATACCTCCCCGGAGTTTTACGGCAATGTGATCACAACGCGCACCTTCCAGGACCGTCTTGACACACTGCGGCATGTGCGCGACGCAGGGATCAATGTCTGCGCCGGCGGCATCCTGGGCATGGGCGAGAGCGGCATCGATCGCGCGCGCATGCTGCAGGAGCTGGCGAACCTGCCGCAGCACCCGGAGTCCGTACCGATCAACATGCTGGTGCAGGTCGAGGGTACGCCGCTGCACGGCAGCGAGCCGATCGATGCGCTGGCCTTCGTGCGCAGTGTCGCTGTGGCCCGCATCCTGATGCCCAGGAGCTATGTACGTCTGTCGGCGGGCCGCACCGCGATGAGTGACGAGACCCAGGCCCTGTGTTTCTTAGCCGGGGCAAACTCGATCTTTTACGGCGAGCGGCTGCTGACCACCGGTAACCCGGACGCCGATCATGATCAGGCGCTGTTTGCCCGCCTCGGGATCGCCAGGGAAGCGCTCGATCTCGAGGCCGACCGGCAGACTTGCGGCGGTTCGGGGCACTGAGTGAGAGGGTTCGAACCTGCGATAAGCGGATTGGCGCCCGCGCAGCGTCCTTCGCATCTGGTCTGAATCGATGGGACTCGATCTGGAGACAGCACTCGCACGGCGCAGGGCGCAGGGGCTATATCGCTCCCGGCGGGTGACCGAGGGCCCACAGGGGCCCGAGCTGGTAATCGATGGTCGGCGCACGCTGGCGTTCTGCGCCAATGACTATCTGGGGCTGGCCGCTGATCCGCGGCTGGCCGAGGCAATGAGACGGGGCATCGCGCGGTATGGGGTCGGCAGTGGTGCGGCACACCTGATCTGCGGTCACAGTCGGGCCCATCATGACCTGGAAGAGGAACTCGCCGAGTTCACCGGACGCGAGCGTGCGCTCCTGTTTTCGACAGGCTACATGGCCAACCTCGGCGTGATCAGCGGCCTGCTAGGGCGCGGCGACTGCGTGTTCGAAGACCGCCTCAATCACGCCTCGCTGATCGACGGAGGACTGCTCTCGCGGGCCCACCTGCGGCGTTATGCGCATTCGGACTGTGCCGCGCTGGCCGTGCAACTCGCCGGTGCCAGCGGCGACGCCCTGGTGGCCACTGACGGCGTATTCAGTATGGACGGTGACGTGGCACCGCTGCCGGAGCTTGCGACAGTCTGCCGGGCCGCGGGCGCCTGGCTGATGGTCGATGATGCCCACGGTCTGGGTGTGCTCGGCACGCAGGGGCAGGGCAGCGTCGCCGCGGCCGGCCTCGGTCAGGCAGAGGTGCCGATCCTGATGGGTACCCTGGGCAAGGCATTCGGCACCGCGGGTGCCTTCGTGGCGGGTTCGGCGGTGCTGATCGAGGGCCTGATCCAGTTCGCGCGCACCTATGTCTACACGACGGCAATGCCGCCAGCGGTGGCCGAGGCCACCCGCGCGAGTCTGCGCATCGCCGCCGCGGAGGAGTGGCGCCGCGAGCGCCTGCAGGGGCTGATCCAGCGTTTCCGCCATGGCGTGCGGCGCATCGGCCTGCCGCTGGCCGAATCGTCGACACCGATCCAGCCAATATTGCTGGGTGCTGCCGAGCGGACCCACCGCTGGAGCAAGGCACTGCAGCGTGCAGGGATCCTGGTCGCAGCGATCCGCCCGCCCACGGTGCCGGAGGGCAGCGCGCGTCTGCGCATCACCCTCACGGCGACACATAGCATCGCCCAGGTCGAGGCCTTGCTCAGCGTGCTCGCCGAGATCGCGGCGGACGAACCCGCATGACCCTGTATCACCGCCAGCTAGGCACAGGTCCAGACCTGCTACTTGTCCACGGCTGGGGGATGAGTGCTGCGGTCTGGGAACCCCTGCTCCCCGAACTCGCACAATGCTTCCGCGTAACGGTCCTGGAGCTGCCTGGGCATGGTGCGAGCGAGGCCGCGGAGGCAGCAGATCTCGCCGACTGGGCGAGGCGTTGTCTCAGGGTTGCACCGCTGCGCGCGCACTGGTTGGGTTGGTCGCTGGGTGGACAGGTTGCGCTGCGTGCGGCCCTGGATGCGCCCGAGCGGGTTGCTGGCCTGACATTGATTGGCGCTACGCCGCGGTTCGTGCAGGGGCCAGACTGGTCCTGCGCGATGCCGACCGAGGCCTTCCGGCAGTTCGCCGATGCCTTGGCGATGGATCCCAACGACACCCTGCTGCGCTTTCTAGCACTGCAAGTGCAGGGTGCCGAGCATGCCCGCGAGACCTTCAGGCTTCTCCGCGCGGAGCTGGCACAACGCCCGGCAGCGAGCGACAGCGGCCTGCAGCAGGGGCTCGCACTGCTGTTGCACAGCGACCTGCGCGAGGGGCTTGCACAGCTGAGATGTCCCAGCCAGTGGCTGTTTGGCGCCCGCGACACCCTGGTGCCGGCGGCGTTGGGCGACTGGCTGGGCCGGCAATTGGCGGGCGTGCGCATCGAGGTGATCGCCGGCGCGGGCCATGCGCCCTTCCTTTCTCACCCGGGGGTTGTCATGGATGCCGTGGTCCCGGCGGTGGTGGTTGCGTGAAGCCGGCCCCTGACGCAGGTCCCGCCACGTTGGATAAACGCCAGGCGCAGCGCAGCTTTGGCCGTGCCGCGGCAGCCTATGATGATATCGCGGTGCTGCAGCACGCTGTCGGTCGGCAGATGCTGGAGCGTCTAGACACCATGCGCGTCGACCCCAAGGTAGTGCTCGACATCGGTTGCGGCACCGGCGTGATCACCGGGTCGCTGCTGCAGCGTTATCCCAAGGCGCAGATCGTGGCGCTGGATTTTTCGTTGCCGATGCTCGAGCGCGCACGCCGACGCGGTCGCTGGCTGCGTCGGCCCCGGTGTCTATGCGCAGATCTCGACTATCTACCGCTGGCTGATCAGAGCGTCGATCTCGTATTCGCCAATGCCGCGCTGCAGTGGAGCACGCGGCCCGTGGAGACCTTCGCCGATATCGGGCGCGTGCTCCGCCCGGGCGGCCTGGTGATCTTTAGCAGCTTCGGGCCCGATACCCTGCGCGAACTGCGTGCCGCCTGGGCCGAGGTTGACGGGGGATCGCACGTGCATGACTTTATCGACATGCACGACTATGGCGACATGATGATGCGAGCCGGCCTCGCCGACCCGGTAATGGATGTCGAGCGAATGACGGTCACTTATGGCGATGCAATGCAGTTGATGCGCGAGATCAAGCTGATCGGCGCCGCGAATGCGCAGCGTGAACGTCAGCGTGGCATGCTTGGCCGCCGACGGCTCGCAGCGGTTTGTGAGGCCTACGAGCAGTTTCGGGACGCGGACGGCCGACTGCCGTGCAGTTACGAGGTGGTGCATGGCCATGCCTGGGGCCCCGCACAGCGGCGCGTTGCGGGCGAGACACGGGTGCCGCTCGATATCCTGCAGCGAAAGCGTTGATGCGCGGCGTCTTCGTCACCGGTACGGACACGGGCTGCGGGAAGACGTATGTGGCCGCGGCCCTGATAAGCGGTCTGCGCAATACGGGGCTGCGGGTGACCGCCTTCAAGCCGATCGCCGCCGGTGCAGTGTACCGTGACGGGAAACCACGTAACGACGATGCATTGGCGTTAAGGGCCGCGACCGGTCTCGCCCTGCGCTATCGCGCCGTCAATCCCTACTGTTTCGAGGCGCCGATTGCGCCGCATCTGGCGGCTGCCGAGGCCGGCGTTCGGATAGATCCCGCGGCCGTCGTCGCGGCGCTCGACGATCTGGACGAGACGGGCGATTTCGTTGTTGCGGAGGGGGCGGGTGGCTGGCGCGTGCCACTTGCGCCGGGCCTTGATATCCAGGCCCTTGCATTGACCCTGAGGTTGCCCGTGGTGCTGGTGGTTGGCCTGCGCCTAGGTTGCCTGAACCATGCATTGCTTACCGAGCAGGCCATCCGCGCCAGCGGTGCCCCTCTGTTGGGCTGGATTGGCACCCAGATCGACCCGGCAATGCAGCGCGTGCGCGAGAATCTGCAGACCCTGCTGGCGTTGCTGCACGGGCCCTGCCTCGGGGTTCTCACCCACCCGGGCGCGCCGGCCGTCGCCGATTGCGCGCGGCCGCTTGTAATAGACGCGCTGCTGAGACCGCGCCGCCCGGACGGCTATACTCCCGCTACCGAACGTTAGGGATGAATATATGCAAATTCGAATATTCACGAATTTGAATACCATAAAAAGGATTTTGATCTGTGACGATTAAATTTGCTTGGCTGTGCCTGTGCGGCGCGATACCCTCCGGACGTGAAAAAATGAACCGGCATGGCCGTGACTGCGCATCGAACGTCGCGTGGACCGCCGGAATACGCTGACGATGGTGATTTCCGACCGTTGCCCCGACCGCGATATTCGCCGGGTGGTAATTCGCCCAAATCGGTCTCTCAGCTGGAACCAGTCGATGGTCTTCCTCGGTGCGATCGCAGTGCCGCTGACGCTGGTTTCTGTGGTGTTGTCGGTCAAGGGATTCTGGTTGATTCTGCCGTTCGCCGGGCTGGAAATGATGGCGCTCTTTGCCTGTATTTACCTCGTAGCCCATGCGGCCCGTCGTTGCGAGGTCGTTTCGATCGGGGATTCGGTGGTGACAGTCGAGAAGGGCCTGGAACGAGGGCGCTGCGCCGATAGGGGCGGGCCATTGCAGCGGTTCGACTTCGCCCGTGGTTGGGTACGGGTCGAACTGTCGACAGAAACGCGCCACTGGTATCCGCGCCGCCTGTGGATCGGGGCATCTGGCCGACGCGTCGAGATCGGCGAATTTCTCGTCGATGGGGAGAAGGCGAAACTCGCCGCGGAGTTGCATCGGCTGCTCTCCGCATGAATCATGTCAGTGGTCTGTGGGTCTAGATCGCGGCGACACGGCAACTGAAAGAACTACTCTGGGGGTCCGAAGCAGTGAGAGCAATGCGCAAATTGGCCGGCGTTTCGACGGCATTTCTGGGGGCGGCGTTCGCGTCGGCGCATGCCGACTGGGCGCTGAACATGCGTCAGGGGGTCACGCAGACCAGTCAGAGCGTGTACGACCTGCACATGATCATCTTCTGGGTCTGTTGTGCGATCGGCGTCGTCGTGTTCGGCGCCATGATCTACTCGATCATTTACCACCGAAAGTCCAAGGGGGCGGCTGCCGCGCAGTTCCACGAGAGCACCACCATGGAGATCATGTGGACCGTGGTGCCGATCGTAATCCTGGTCAGCATGGCCATCCCGGCCACGACCACGCTGCTGGCCATGGAAGACACCAGCGACGCCGACATGACCATCAAGGTCACCGGCGTTCAGTGGAAGTGGAAATACGATTACGTCGACGGCGAGGGCGCCGGCGTCTCGTTTATCAGCTCGCTGCACCCCAAGCACAATGCGGCACGCCTGCTTGGTTCCGACGTTGACGTCGATGAGGTCGAGAATTATCTGCTAGACGTCGACAACCCGCTGGTGATACCGACAGGAAAGAAGGTGCGGTTCCTGCTGACCGCGGCCGATGTGATTCACGCCTGGTGGGTGCCGGACCTCGGTTGGAAGAAGGATGCGATTCCTGGCTTCGTGAACGAGGCCTGGACACAGGTCGACGAGCCGGGCGTCTATCGTGGCCAGTGCGCTGAGCTCTGCGGCAAGGACCACGGCTTTATGCCGATCGTCGTCGTCGCCAAGGCGCCGGAAGACTATGCGAAGTGGGTCGCTGAACAACAGGTAGCTTCCGTGGCCGCTGTAGCCTCGGTAGCCCGCGAATGGGATAAGGAAGAGCTGATGGCTCGGGGTGAAGAAGTCTATGCCACCAGCTGTGCGGCTTGTCACCAGCTGAGCGGCCAGGGCGTAGCGCCTGCATTTCCGGCGATCGCGGGCAGCGCCATCGCCACTGGTGATCCCGCGGCGCACATCGACCTCGTGCTGAACGGCAAGGCCGGCACCGCGATGGCGGCCTACCGTGGCATCCTCAATGACGCCGATCTGGCCGCGGTATTGACCTACCAGCGCAACGCCTGGGGCAATGCTGCCGGCATCATCCAACCCGCTGTCGTTCAAGCAGCCCGTTAAATCGTAAATCGAGAGAGCGTTAAATCCAATGAGTACAGCAACAGCAACTCACGACGAACATCACGATCACGGGCCGGCCAAGGGCCTGATGCGATGGGTGACCACCACCAACCACAAGGACATCGGTACGCTGTATCTGTTGTTCGCGCTGGTTATGTTTTTTGTCGGCGGCGCCATGGCGATGGTGATCCGCGCCGAATTGTTCCAGCCCGGGTTACAGGTGGTGGACCCCCAGTTCTTCAATTCCATGACCACGGTGCATGCGCTGGTCATGATCTTCGGCGCGGTGATGCCGGCGTTCACCGGCCTGGCGAACTGGCTGATCCCGATGATGATCGGCGCCCCCGATATGGCATTGCCGCGGATGAACAATTTTTCGTTCTGGATCCTGCCGTTCGCCTTTACGCTGTTGCTCTCGACGTTCTTCATGGATGGCGGCGGTCCGGCCGGTGGCTGGACCCTCTATCCGCCGCTCTCGCTGCAGATGGGTGAGGGTTTCCCGTTCATGATCTTCGCGATCCACCTGGCGGGCATATCGTCGATCATGGGCTCGATAAATATCGTGGTGACGGTGCTCAACATGCGCGCACCGGGCATGACCCTGATGAAGATGCCGCTGTTCGTCTGGACCTGGCTCATCACGGCCTACCTACTGATCGCCACCATGCCGGTACTGGCCGGGGCGGTGACCATGTTGCTGACGGACAAGTTCGCCGGGACCAGCTTCTTCAGCGCGGCCGGCGGCGGCGACCCGGTGATGTATCAGCACATCTTCTGGTTCTTCGGCCACCCCGAGGTCTATATCCTGATTTTGCCGGCGTTCGGTATCATCTCGGCGATCTTGCCCACGTTCGCGCGCAAGCCGCTGTTCGGCTACAGCTCGATGGTGTACGCGACCGCTTCTATCGCCTTCCTCTCATTCATCGTCTGGGCGCACCATATGTTCACGGTAGGGATGCCGGTGGTCGGCGAACTGTTCTTCATGTACGCGACCATGATGATCGCGGTGCCGACCGGTGTGAAAGTGTTCAACTGGGTCTCCACGATGTGGAAGGGCGCGATGACGTTCGAGACGCCGATGCTGTTTGCCGTCGGATTCATCATCATGTTTACCATTGGCGGTTTCTCCGGTCTGATGCTGGCGATCGCGCCGGCAGACTTCCAGTACCATGACACCTACTTCGTGGTGGCGCACTTCCACTATGTGCTGGTCACCGGGGCCGTCTATTCCATCATGGCCGCGGTCTACTACTGGCTGCCGAAGTGGACCGGCAACATGTACGACGAAAGGCTGGGTCAGATCCACTTCTGGGTCTCGACGGTGTCAGTCAATGTGCTGTTCTTCCCCCAGCATTTCCTCGGTCTTGCCGGTATGCCGCGGCGTATCCCGGACTACTCGGTCCAGTTCACCGACTGGAATGTGATCTCCTCACTGGGCGGCTTCGTTTTCGGCGTTTCGCAACTGCTGTTCGCCTACATCGTGATCAAGTGCATCCGTGGCGGCGAGAAAGTGAGTGACCAGGTATGGGAGGGTGCCGACGGTCTCGAGTGGACCCTGCCGTCGCCACCGCCGTATCACAGCTTCACCGAGGCGCCGCAGATCAAGTGACCCGCGGGCCGTTTCCGCCTGGCGGGAGCGGCCTCAATGCTGCCCATGAACGAGCTACCTGACAGATCAAAGTCGAATATCCGCCTAGCCCTCTTTCTGGGGATGGTTGCGCTCGGCTTTTTCGTGTTGGGTTTGTACCTCGCGTTGGGCAGAGAGGTCTGAGCGCATGAACGAAGGGCTGCAGCAGAGAAACGGCCGCTCATTCCTGCGAGTCGCACTGGTGGCGGTCGCGATGTTCGGCTTTGGCTACCTGCTGGTGCCCCTGTATGACGTCTTCTGCGAGATCACCGGGCTGAACGGCAAGACGGGCCGTATCGACGAGGCCGCGGTCGTTGCGCGCTACGAGCCGGACCTGTCACGCAGCGTGACGGTGCAATTCGTCGCCAACAACAACCTCGGCATGCCTTGGGAGTTCGGCCCCACGGTTGCCAGCATGCAGGTGCATCCGGGCCAGGTATATTCCACGGTGTTCAAGGCACGCAATCCCACAACGCGGGACATGGTCGGACAGGCGGTGCCCAGTGTTGCGCCTGGCAAGGCCAGTCGGTACTTCAACAAGACCGAATGCTTCTGTTTTTCGCAGCAACCACTGGCTGCCGGTGAAACCAAAGAGATGCCACTGCGCTTCATCGTCGATCCGAATCTGCCCAAGGATGTCGGCACCCTGACGCTTGCGTACACGGTGTTCGATGTGACGCAGGTGGCGGTCAACTGAGGTCGATCGCTTACCGAACCCGGCATGCCCGAATAAATTTTGAAATCAGACGAAACAGGAAAACCCAGGGGGAGATATGGCGCACGCGAGTGATCACTACTATGTGCCGCATGGCAGTCACTGGCCTATCGTGGCCAGTGTGGCGCTGACCGTCGGCGTCGTCGGCGCAGCGAACTGGTTCAACGGCAATGCCTCGGGCGAGATAATGCTCTTCGTGGGCGTGGGCCTCATTGCCTTCATGATGTTCGGCTGGTTCGGCACCGTCATCAACGAAGGCCTGAAGGGCATGTACAACGAGCAGGTCGATCGCTCATTCCGTCAGGGAATGATGTGGTTCATTTTCTCCGAGGTCATGTTCTTCGCCGCGTTTTTCGGCGCATTGTTCTACGCGCGCGTGCTCTCGGTGCCCTGGTTGCTCGGTGAGGACTTCTCCACCCACGAGTACCTGTGGCGCGGCTTTGGCGAGTCCTGGCCGACCAATGGCCCGGGTAATGTCGGCGGCGAGTTCCAGACCATGGGCCCCTGGGGTATCCCGGCAATCAACACGCTGCTGCTGTTGACCTCCGGCGTGACCATTACGCTGTCGCACTGGGCGCTGAAGGCCAATGACAAGGGCAAGACCGTACTTTGGTTGATAGCGACCGTTATCCTTGGCTTGGTCTTCCTTTCGCTGCAGGCCTACGAGTACATTCACGCTTACAACGATCTGAACCTCAAGCTGTCATCCGGTATCTACGGTTCGACTTTCTTTATGCTGACCGGATTTCACGGCATGCATGTGACCATCGGGACCATCATGCTGATCGTCATCACCCTGCGAGCGGCCAGAGGGCACTTCTCGCCAGAGCGCCACTTCGCGTTCGAAGGCGTCGCCTGGTACTGGCACTTCGTTGACGTCGTCTGGTTGGGTCTCTTTATTTTCGTTTACGTGCTATAGCCGCATGGCCGGGCCTGCTATTCGGGAGGCTCGGCCATGGTGGTCACCGCCTCAGAAAGTGGCTATTGCTGAATCGACTCGACTGCAGGCCTTTCCGGATATAGGCCGTGCGGTTCAATAACACCGAAGCCGATCATGATCATCAAGAAGACGAATAGGCCGACCGACAGGCCGATGCGCACGGTCAGCGCGCGTAGCGTGCGGCGCGAATCCCCTTTGTCATTGACCAGATAGAACAACCCGGACGCGAGGCTGGCGACGATACCGATAAACATGAGTGCAATGACGATCTTGATCCACACGACGATGCTTTCCTCTCTGTAGACCTCGCAGTATATCAGCCCCTCCTCACATGCAGATCCCGACGCTGACTTTTGGCCCCTATCGCTTTGCGCCGTCGCTGTGGCCGACGCTGGCCTTCCTGGTGGTGTTTCCGACGCTGCTGGCGCTTGGGGTCTGGCAGACCGAGCGGGCGGGCGCGAAACAGTCCCTGGTAGAACGGCGTGCCGCGAGCGAGGTGACGGCGCCGCTGCGCTTGCGTGGGCAGGCGCAGTTGGCAGAGTCCGATCGATACCGGCCGGCACAGGTACAGGGTCAGTACGTCGCCGAGCAACAGTGGCTACTCGATAACCGGGTGTACCGTGGACAGCCTGGCTACCATGTCTTCACCCCCTTTCAGCTGGCCGATGATGATCGGCCGCGTTTGCTGATCAACCGTGGCTGGGTCGCCGTTGGGGCATCGCGTGAGTTCCTGCCGATGTTGCCGGCTCCGGAAGGCCCGGTGACCTTGACGGGTCGACTCGATTCGCCCGCCTCGGTTGGCCTGGTGATCGGTGAAGTGCCTCTGCAAAGCGTCGCCGACAAGGTGTTGGTGCAGAGTCTCGACATTGCCGCGCTGAGCGCGGCCCGCAACATGGACCTGCTTCGTTATGCGCTGGTGATCGACGATGGGCAACCCGGCGGCCTGCAATACGATTGGTCTCCAATCCCCGAAATGGGCCCGGAGAAACACCTCGGTTACGCAGTGCAGTGGTTCGGCCTTGCGGTTGCCCTGCTAATCATTTACGTCGGCGTGAACACACGCAGACGTGATAATGACGGAGGCAACCATGCTCGCATCTGATCCGGTCCTGGTGCGCCGCAACCGGCTCAAGCTGCTGGGGATCTTTGCGCTGTTTCTGCTGGCGCCGCTGTCGGCATTCGTCGCCTGGCTCTACCTCGGGGATGCCGGCGTCGGTTCGACGACCAACGCCGGCACCCTGGTGTCGCCGGCGCGACCATTGGCGATCAGCGGGTTGTTGAACGCCGATGGGACGCCCTTGACGGATGCCGATCTGCGTGGCTATTGGACGTTTG
Source organism: uncultured Gammaproteobacteria bacterium (assembly GCA_963736445.1). Taxonomy (GTDB): domain Bacteria; phylum Pseudomonadota; class Gammaproteobacteria; order Chromatiales; family Chromatiaceae; genus Thiosocius. The sequence goes on from CAVTOY010000001.1 coordinate 66,700, forward strand.
TGTTGTTTGCGCCCGAAGCCTCCTGCGATGAACGCTGTCAGGAGCAGCTGTTCCTGACCCGGCAGACTCGCCTTGCGATGAACAAAGACGTGTCGCGCGTTCAACGCCTAATGGTGTTTGCGCAGCGCCCCAATGCAGCGCTGATCGAGAGCCTCGCCCAAGAGCATGCCGATCTGCGCTGGGTTGTTGGCGATAATCGTGCCGAGTCGCTGCGCGCGCGTTTTCGCGGCGAGGGTTTCGCCCCCGAGGGTAAACAGTACTTCCTGGTCGATCCCCTGGGGAATCTGATGATGTTCTACGATCTCTCGGTGCCGACCAAGGGGATGATGAACGATCTTCGCAAGCTGTTGAAGGTCTCTCAGATCGGTTGAATAAAACGCTATGGCTTACCATCGCACCGTCATCTTTGCCTGTTTCCTTGCCTTCGTGGTCATTGTGCTGGGCGCCTATACGCGGCTGACGAATGCCGGCCTGGGCTGCCCGGACTGGCCCGGGTGCTATGGACAACTCACGGTACCGCACAGTGAGGAGCAGGTGGTCGACAAGACCTATCTAGAGCAGCGCGCGCTAGAACCAGAGAAGGGCTGGATGGAGATGATCCATCGCTATTTCGCCGGTACGCTGGGCCTGTTCATCCTGGCAATCGCTATCTGGTCTTGGGTGCGCCGGCGTCGCGATCCCGCGCAGCCGGTGTGGCTGCCGACGTTCCTGCTGGCGTTGGTGATTTTTCAGGCGGCACTCGGGATGTGGACGGTCACCCTGCTGCTCAAGCCGGTGGTCGTCATGGGACACCTGCTGGGTGGCTTCGCCACGTTCGGCCTGTTGGTGCTGTTGGCGCTGCGAACGGCGCGCGAAATGCCGCCCGCCGGCAGCGTGAGGCAGTGGCGTCTGGCCGGCGCCATCGGCATCGTGATTCTGACTGCGCAGATTGCACTGGGCGGATGGACGAGTTCCAACTACGCCGCGCTGGCCTGCCTGGATTTCCCCACCTGTCACGGTAGCTGGATCCCGCAGATGGACTTCGATGAGGCCTTTGTCATGTGGCGGGGCCTGGGCATAGACTATGAATACGGCGTGCTCGAGCACCCGGCGCGTACGGCAATACACGTCACCCATCGCATTGGTGCCTTAGTCACATTCGCTTATCTCGCCTGGCTGGTAGTTGCTGTGGCGCGCAGCGGTGCGGCTATGACGGGGGCGGCGTTGCTGGTCGGCGGCCTGTTGCTGGTGCAGGTTGCCCTCGGCATCGGCAATGTGCTGCTGCATTTGCCCCTGAGTGTGGCGACGGCGCACAATGGCGTCGCGGCGCTGCTGCTGGTCTCAATGATTTACCTGAATTACCGACTATGGCGACAACAGCACTAAACAATACTACCGCCAACTGGCGCGACTATCTGGAGCTTTGCAAGCCCAACGTCGTCGCACTCATCGTGTTTACCGCGGTGGTCGGCATGCTTCTGGCCTCGCCCGGCATGGTGCCGCTGGACGCCTTAGTCTTCGGTACCCTGGGGATCGGGCTGGCATCTGCGTCTGCCGCAGCGATCAATCACGTCGTCGATCAGAAGATCGATGCGGTCATGGGGCGCACCCGTGGCCGACCGCTGCCGCAGGGTGCGGTGAATGGACGCGAGGCCCTGGTTTTCGCCGTCGCCCTGGGTGTCGTCGCGATGTTGATCCTGGTGCTGTTGGTCAATCCGCTGACCGCGCTGTTGACCTTTTGCTCGCTTATTGGCTATGCCGTCGTCTATACGATGTACCTGAAGCGGGCGACGCCGCAGAATATCGTGATCGGCGGCGCGGCAGGGGCGGCACCGCCGGTCTTGGGCTGGGCCGCGGTGACCGGCAGCGTCGATCCGGGGGCTCTGCTGTTGTTCCTGATCATTTTTGCCTGGACGCCACCGCATTTTTGGGCCCTGGCGATCCAACGCGAAGAAGAGTACCGCAAGGTGGACATGCCGATGCTGCCGGTGACGCACGGCAAAGACTTCACCCGGCTGCAGATCCTATTTTATACCGTGTTGCTGCTGGTGGTGACGCTGCTGCCCTATGGCTACGGCATGAGCGGGGGCTTCTATTTGGGCGGCGCCATGGTACTCGGCCTCGGGTTCTTGTACTACGCGGTGCGTCTCTATCGCGGCGATGATGATCGTATGCCGATGCGGACGTTCGGCTTCTCCATAACCTACCTGATGGCACTCTTCGCACTGCTTCTGGTCGATCACTACGTGCCGAATCTGATGGCGCTGATCGGCTGACCTCTGCGTTCATGTCTTGTATTGGGCTTCGCAACGGCAGGCCCTGTGCAATTGATCGGTGCTGCGCAGCGCCCCTGCAACCGGCGACTTTCGTCGTCTCGATAAGCGACCGCGCCGAGAGCGCGGTCGATTCTCAGCGGGATTTGGGTTGACCCGGGTGGCAGCTGCGGCACATTGTTTTCACTGTGGCCTGCCGGTGCCCGATGGCGCCGATTATTCAGTCACGATCGATGGTGAAAAGCGCCCGATGTGTTGCCATGGCTGCCAGGCGGTCGCCCAGGCAATCGTCGACGGTGGCCTCACCTCGTTCTATGAACACCGCGAGACCCCGTCGCGCAAACCGCAGGACTTGATCCCCGAGGCGCTCCAACGTCTCGAACTCTACGATCAGCCTGCGCTACAGCGCAGCTTCGTGCAGGACGAAGGACCATCGACCAGGACCGCCTCTCTGATCCTGGAGGGCATCACCTGTGCGGCCTGCGTCTGGCTGAATGAACGCCATGTCAATGCGCTGCCCGGGGTGCTCGATTTTTCGGTCAACTACAGCACTCATCGTGCGCGCGTGCGCTGGGATGATGGCCAGATCCACCTGTCCGACATTCTCAAGGCGATCGGCGAGATCGGCTATATCGCACACCCATTCGATCCAGGCCGCCAGGAGACGCTGTACAAGAAGGAAAAGTCGGCCGCACTGCGGCGCCTAGCGGTCGCCGGTCTGGGGGCGATGCAGGTAATGATGCTGGCGATCGCCATGTACTCCGGTGACTACAGCGATATGGACGACGATATGCGCACCTTCATGCGCTGGGTCAGTCTGCTGCTGACCCTGCCGGTGGTTTTTTACTCCGCCGCCGGTTTCTTTACCACCGCCTGGCGGGACCTGAGACATCGCCAGCTCAGTATGGAGGTGCCGGTGTCGCTGGCGATCGGTGGCGCCTTCGCTGCCAGCATGTGGTCGACCATCAGCCATGGCAGCGAGGTTTACTTCGACTCGGTCTGCATGTTCGCCTTTTTTCTGTTGACCAGCCGTTACCTCGAGATGGGCGCCCGTCACAGGGCCGGCGAGGCCGCCGAGGCCTTGGTCAAATTGCTGCCGGCGACTGCGACCCGGCTGACCGCCGCGGGTGAGCAGGTCGTCGCCGTGTCAGAACTGACACCGGGCGACCGGGTGCTGGTTAGACCGGGCGAGACCATTCCGGCCGACGGTCGGGTCGTCGATGGACGCAGCTCTGTCGATGAGTCGCTGCTCACCGGCGAGAGCCTGCCGCGACCGCGTGCGATCGGCGACGAGCTGGTCGGCGGCAGCGTCAACGTCGAAAGCCCGCTGCAGCTAACCGTCGACAAGGTCGGCGAGGACACCCTGGTATCCGCCATCGTGCGGCTGTTGGATCGCGCGCAGTCGGAGAAGCCGAGGGTCGCACGGCTGGCCGACCGCGTGGCCGGCTGGTTCGTCGCCGCGCTGTTGATCGTCGCCGCCGCCGTCGCGCTCTGGTGGTGGCTGCATGCACCTCAGCAGGCCTTCGCGGTCACGCTGTCGGTACTCGTGGTGACCTGCCCCTGTGCGCTGTCGCTGGCCACCCCCACGGCGGTCACCGCTGCCTCAGGGGCACTCACCCGCCTGGGTCTGTTGACCACGCGCGGGCATGCGCTGGAGACCCTGGCACAGACCAGCCACGTGCTGTTCGATAAGACTGGGACCTTGACCCGCGGCATGCTGCAGCTGGGTGACGTCGAGCTGCTGGCGCCGGAGCGGGCCGATCGTACGCGTTGTCTGGCGCTGGCCGCAGCGGTGGAGAGTGGTTCGGAGCATCCGGTCGCCAAGGCGCTGTGTGCGCATGCGCCGCAGACGCCCCGGGTGAGCGAGTTGAGCGCACAGCCAGGGCAGGGGATCGAAGGGGTGATCGACGGGCACCACTATCGCGTCGGCAATCCCGCCTATGTGGCGGCACTGAGTGGGCGTGAGGCGCCCGAGCTGCTCGCCAATGACGCCACCCAGGTCTTGCTCGGCGATCGCAAGGGGCCGATGGCCCGCTTCGAGCTTCGCGACGAGCTGCGAGACGACGCCGACCTGGCGATCCGCCAGCTGCGCGACCTGGGACTCCAGGTGGAGATCCTGAGCGGCGATGCCGCCGGCGCTGTGAAGCGCGTCGCCGGCCAGCTGGGTATCACCGATGCGCGCTCCGGGATGCGTCCCGATGACAAGCTGGCACGGGTGCGTGAGCTGCAGGCCGCCGGTTATTGTGTCGCGATGATCGGCGATGGCGTGAACGATGCCCCGGTGCTGGCCGGTGCCGACGTGTCTATCGCGATGGGTCAGGGCGCGCAGCTCGCGCACGCCAGCGCCGATATGGTCGTGCTGTCGGAGCGTTTGACGACGCTGCCCGAGGGGTTCCGCAAGGCGCGCGCCACCCGTAAGGTCATAAAACAAAATCTGGCATGGGCGATTCTGTATAATCTGGCGGCCGTGCCGCTGGCTGCAGCCGGCCTGGTGGCGCCGTGGATGGCGGCAATCGGAATGTCGTTCAGTTCCTTGGTCGTCGTTTTCAACGCACTCAGACTGAAAGGAGGCTAGTCATGTCGATTCTGTATCTGCTGATTCCCCTCGCGGTCGGTCTGATGGGGGTCGCGATTGCGTTCTTTCTGTGGACGGTCCGCACCGGACAGTATGATGATCTGGAGGGTCCGGCCCATCGCATCCTGATGGACGACGACGATCCGATGATCCCGGGTAACGCAGAGCGGAAACAGAGGGCGGCGAAAACGTGCCGCGCGGCAGGCCAGGATCGCACCGACGATTCGGCGGACTGAAGGCCGAGTGTTATTCCGATTAAGGGGGATTGTTCAGCTTTGAATACTTCACCCTGGCCATTGTCGTACTCCTTATCGCGCTTTCTGGCTTAATTTCCTGTCTGTCATTCTTGCGGGCCGAAGGGTTCAGGATGCGCTGAAACGTCTACCGCCCGCACGATCGCGGGCGGTAGGGTGCTCATTTTCGGCGGGCCGATCAGGCGGCCAGGGAATGGCGCAGCTTCTTCAGCGCGGCCGCCTCGATCTGGCGGATGCGCTCGGCCGACACACCGTACTCGTCGGCGAGCTGGTGCAGGGTTTCTTTGCCTTCACTCAGCCAGCGACGCTGCAGAATGTCGCGGCTGCGCGCATCCAGCGCCTCCAACGCCCGATACAGCTCGTCGCGCTGCGCGGTCTCGCTGTCGGCCTGCTCCAGCAGCGCCGAGGGCTCGTGGCGCAAGTCAGGCAGATAGGCCGCCGGTGCAACGTTGGGTATGTCGTCGTCTCCGTTGTCAGCACCGTCAAAGGCCACGTCGTAGTTGGCTAGACGCGACTCCATTTCGAGCACGGTCTCGGGTTTGACGCCGAGGTCCTCTGCGACCTCTTTAATCTCCTGCTGTGAAAACCAGCCCAGGCGCTTCTTGGCGCTGCGGAGGTTAAAGAACAACTTACGCTGTGCCTTGGTCGTCGCCACCTTGACGATGCGCCAGTTGCGCAGGATGTATTCGTGGATCTCCGCCTTGATCCAATGCACCGCGAACGAGACGAGGCGCACGCCCATTTCCGGATCGAACCGGCGCACGGCCTTCATCAGGCCGACCGTGCCCTCCTGGATCAGGTCATGTTGGGGCAGGCCGTAACCGTTGTAGCCACGAGCAATGCGCACGACAAAACGCAGGTGCGACATGACCAGGCTGCGTGCAGCCCCGAGGTCCTGGTTGTCGCGCAGACGCACGGCGAGATCATGCTCTTCCTCGGCCGACAGCATGGGCAGCTGAAACGCTGCACTGACATAGGCATCCATGCTGCCGGTCGGCAATGTCATCGGAATCGCGAGCTGTTTGATCATTTTTCCCTTCCCGTTTCCCTGTTGCGGCCTGGATTCGGCCCTCGAACCCCCCGTTTGCCGCACATTTTAGCAGTCCTGTGATGGGAGTGCTAACCGCAGAAAAAAGTTCCGGATGTATCCCAACCTGCAGAAAATCAAAAGTTAAAACGGGTTCTCAAGTACTGCGTCTAGCCTGCATGTTGCACCAGTCGGTCGTGGACGGGCGCGAATGAATCGGCAGAGATGAGGCGAAAGTCATATTCGCAGCGCTTTCTCGAAGGAACAGTTTGTCCCCCGTCCCCGATCTATCCAGGCCCTCGCTTGTCCAGGCACGCTTGTACTTGGTCTTCACTCAAGCGGTAGCTATGGCTACCACTTTCGCTCCAGCCCGGCGTCCGAACGCACCTGGCCGGCGCGATCATCCCGGATACTGGTGCAACATGCAGGCTAGTGGCGGTCAGTGTCCCGCGTGTTCCCGGGTCCCGCCAAGTGCCGAAAGGCCCAAGGGTAGCCGGTTTGGGTCCCCAGGCCTTTAGCTGCAATGTTGCACGAAGCGGTTAGCCGGGAAGGCTGCGAGGTGTGGAATTCTGCTGCCGGTAGCGCACAGGGGTGATTCTCGGCTGCCGACTGGGGATTAGCTGGACCGCGGCAGATCTCAGAGGGGCCGCTTCCGAATCAACAGAACCACGGCCGCGATCGCCAGACCAGCGAGCACGGCCTTCACGATCAGGCCCGTGGCCGGTCTCCACTTGGCCGTCTCGGTCGCTGCGGTCTGCGGTTTAGGAGTGCCCGAAACGTTCCTCTCGGCACGCGGCCGTGCAGCCTGCGGGGGTGCGGGCTCTTCCGACGGCGGCGCGGCGTCAGGCTCATCGATTGGCTGCAGCGTAATGCGCGCGCGCTTGCTCATGCGGTCATCACCATCGGCTCTCTACCCATTGCCAGAGGCTGCGTATCTCGTTCGCAGCCTTTCCGGTGTCCTCGAACTCCGTGACCGCCCGACCGTCGATCAGCGCATGGCTGAATGCGGCGCGCTGAGAGATGCTGACCGGCGAGACCGGCAGTCCATAGACCTTCAGTGCCTCGCGCGCCTCACGCACGATGGCGGTCTCCCTGTCACGCTGTGGCGGCGGGCAGGCATTCAACACCACCGCGCTCGGGGTCGCCTGCTGTTGGGCGATCTTCACCGACGCGCCGATGGCCTCCAGGTCCAGGATCGCCGGCCGGCTGACGATCAGCGCGAGGTCCGACAGCTGCACGGCCAGTGCCGCTTCGTGACTGCTGTGCGGGGCGGTATCGATCAACACAAGGTCAATGCCCTGGCGGCGGCGATCGGCCAGGACACTGTCCAGCTGTGCAGCCCCGCTGCGCGAGACCGGCGGGACGTCGCCCTGTCGTCGCCGCCGCCAGGCACTTGCACTGGCCTGCGGGTCGATGTCGACGACCTCGGCGTGGCGTCCCAGCTCACCCGCCAGCACCGCCAGGTGCAGACACAGGGTCGTCTTCCCGGTTCCCCCTTTCTGGGCCAGCAGACAGATCGTCTTCATCATCGATTCAACGCGAGCTTGGATCCTCGGAGACTCCGTCGAATAGTCACTCTATTCGCACCGCAAGTCCAATCTGCCGCCGCAAGCCGCAAGCCGCAAGCCGCAAGCCGGCCGCGAGATCGCAGCCGACGCGCCCGAATTTCTATCGTCTACTTCGGCTGAATGTCGGCCAGGTGGCGGCCGACCGCCAGCCATGCGCCGCCCAGGCCAAGTAATGGGCCGCCGAACAGCGTGCCGAGCAAGCTCAATGGGTCGAGCACCGCCAGGGAAAAATTCGACTCGTAGAGCCCCGCCAGGCGCTGCACCGGGCCGTCGAGGAGGTTCAGCGAGAGCAACACCAGCAGCAAGGCAATGGCGGCGCCGAGCAGGCCGTACCACAGACCCTCGTACAGGAACGGGCGGCGGATGAAGGCATCGGTGCCGCCGACCAGTTTCACGATTTCGATCTCGCTGAGGCGCCCCTGGATGTCGAGGCGAATAGTGTTGCCGACCATCAACAGCACCGCGCCAGCGAGAAGCGTTGCGAGGATGGCGACACCGCGCTCAATGGTCACGGTGATCGCACTCAGGCGCTTTACCCATTGCAGATCCACCTGGGCCATTTCGATCTCACGATAGGCCTGCAGCTCAGCGGCCATCCTGGCGATGCCCTCTACACCCTCGACGCTGTCGTGTGGTCGCACCATTACCACGGCGGGAAGCGGATTATCGTCGAGCAGGTCGATGGCCTCGCCGAATCCGGACAGGCGACGGAACTCCGCCAGTGCCTGATTGCGATCGATGAGACGGGTCTCCGCGACATCGTCACGCCGGTCGACCTGGCGCCTCACGGCCTCCGCCTGTTCGCCGCTGGCCGCTGCGCTGAGGAACAACGACAGGCTGGCTGAGTCGTCCCAGCTGTTGCTCAGCTTACGCACATTGTCGACCAGCAGATGCAGGCCGCTGGGCAACGCCAGCGCAATGCCGATTACTGCCGCAGTCATCAGGGTGCTCAGCGGGTTGCGGCTCAAACGGCCGAGCGATGAGAGCGACATCTGCGCATGACGCAGCAGCCAAGTAACGGGATTGCGGTTACGCTTGAATTTGGGTGACCTGCCCTGCCGCGTCATCCGAACTCTCTGACGCTGTCACTCGACACGCGCCCCTCGCGCAGATTGATAATGCGCTGTCCGAGCCGATTCACCAGGTCGACGTCATGGGTCGCAATCAGCAATGTGACACCGACCTGGTTGAACTGCAGAAACAGCTCAATGATCTCGCGCGACAACCCGGGGTCAAGATTGCCGGTCGGTTCATCGGCCAGCAGCACCGGAGGTTTGCTGACCAGCGCACGCGCTATGCCAACCCGCTGCTGCTCGCCGCCCGACAGGGTGATCGGGAACACCTTCTCCTTTTTCAACAGCCCGACCTTGTCCAAAGCGGCGCGCACCCGGCGCGCGACCTCGGCATGCGCCATACCGGCGACGACCAGCGGCAGAGCAATATTGTCGAATACCGTACGATCGTTTAACAGGCGGTGATCTTGAAAGATCATCCCAACCTCACGCCGGTGATAGGGGATGTCGCGTGACCTCAGCTTGTTCAGGTTGCGTCCGTTGACCCAGACCTGACCGCGCGTCGCCCGCTCGAGCAGCCCGATCAGTCGCAGCAGCGTGCTCTTGCCGGCACCGGAATGGCCGGTGACAAAGGCCATCTCACCGGGCTCGAGGTGCAGGTCGACGCCCGACAGGCCCTCATGGCCGTTGGCGTAACGCTTGGCAACATTATCGAATCGGATCACAAGATTCCCGGCCGGCCTTAACGAAGCGCCCTGAAACACCGCGCGTCGCGTCTATCCAAAGAGCGCCTTGACGAACTCATCGGCATCGAAGGGGCGCAGATCCTCGATGGCTTCACCGACGCCGATGAAGCGGATCGGTACACCCAGGCGGTCGGCGATCGCGAAGATAATGCCGCCCTTGGCGGTGCCATCCAGCTTGGTGAGGATGATCCCGGTCAGACCGACCGCCTGGTGAAACTCCAGCGCCTGATTGAGTGCGTTCTGGCCGGTGCCGGCATCGACTACCAGCATCACCTCGTGCGGGGCCTGCGGATCGATCTTTTGCATGACACGGCTGATCTTGCTCAGCTCGTCCATGAGCTTGCCCTTGGTGTGCAGACGGCCGGCGGTGTCCGCAATCAGCACATCCACGGCGCGCGCGGTCGCCGCCTCCAGCGCGTCATAGATCACCGAGGCCGCGTCGGCACCGCTCGCCTGTGCGACTACCGGTATGTCATTGCGGTCGCCCCAGGCCTGCAACTGCTCTACCGCCGCTGCACGAAAGGTATCACCGGCGGCGAGCATGACGCTGTTTCCTTCCTCTTTGAAGCGCCGCGCCAGTTTCCCGATGGTGGTAGTCTTCCCGGCGCCGTTGATACCCACCATAAGTACCACCAGCGGTCGGCCGGCGGTGGGGGCCGCGAACGGCGCCTCGGTGCCGCGCAGAATCTCTGTCAGCCGTTCCCGCAATGCGGCACCGAGGGCCTCCGGGTCGGCCAGCTCCTTGCGGCGCACCCGCGAGGCCAGATCGTCGATAATCCGCCGGGTCGCGTTCACGCCGACGTCGGCGGTCAGCAGGAGAGTCTCGATCTCGTCCAGGAGCTCGTCGTCTATCTGGCGCCGCCCAGTAAGCAGGTCGCCCAGCGCATCGCTGAGGCCGGCACGGGTTCGCGCAAGGCCGGCCCGCAGTCGCTTGAAAAGGCCCCGTTTTTGCTCCTGGTCTTCCTGTGCCGGGGTATCCTGGGAATGTTTCTTGCGGAATCCGAACATGTTGGTATCGCTAGGGGAACTGTTTAAGGAAAACGCCGGTCAATTGGACCTGGATCCAGATCCGGAACATGGTTGATGGCGCCAGGGCTTGTTGCAAGAATCCGGCGACAGCAATCGCAACAAGCGTGAGCGATGCCGCATCGTACCACCCGACGCGCCGCTACCACACCCGGGAGAAGTTAACTTGAAGATGTTGTGCATTCGGACTTGCCTGGCGGCCCTATTGCTGGCCGCGCTGCCCGCCGCTGCGAAGATCAGCGAATTTCAGCTCGATAACGGGATGAAGGTTATCGTCAAACCAGACCACCGCGCCCCGGTCGTGGTGTCGCAGGTCTGGTATCGCGTCGGAGGCAGCTATGAGCCGGATGGGATTACCGGTATTTCGCACGCGCTCGAGCACATGATGTTCAAAGGCACCAACGACGTCGGCCCGGGCGAGTTCTCGAAGACCATCTCGGCTCTCGGCGGCACCGAAAACGCCTTTACCGGGCGAGACTACACCGCTTATTTCGAGACCCTGGCGGTTGAGCACCTTGACAAGGCCCTCGAACTCGAGGCCGACCGCATGCGCAATCTGCTGCTCGATGAAGCAGAGTTCGCGAAAGAGATTGAGGTGGTGAAGGAGGAGAGGCGTCTGCGGACCGAAGACAAGCCCAGCGGCAAGGTATACGAGCAGTTCAACGCCGTGGCGTGGCGCGCTTCGCCGTATCAGACCCCTATTATCGGCTGGATGAACGACCTCGAACAAATGACGCTCGAGGACCTCGCGGATTGGTACCGCCGCTGGTATGCGCCCAACAATGCCATCTTGGTGGTGGTCGGTGACGTGCAGCCGGAGGCCGTTCTCGAAATGGCAAAGCGGCACTTTGGCCCGCTACCCGCCAGTGATCTGCGCGAGCAAAAGGCACCGGCCGAGCCGCCGCAGCGCGGCGAGACCCGGGTGGAGGTCAAGGTGCCGGCGCGCCAACCTTATTTGCTGATGGGCTACAAGACACCCGTGGTAGGGCACGCCGAAGAGCCCTGGGAGCCGCATGCGCTGTTTGTGTTGTCCAGCGTGCTCGACGGAGGCGACAGCGCGCGCCTGGCCCGCGAACTGGTACGCGGCAAGGGCATCGCGGCGTCCGCGGGGGCGGATTATGACACCTACAGCCGGCTGCCCGGCATGCTGCTGCTAGACGGCACACCGCGCGACGGACGCACCATCGCCGAGGTCGAGGCAGGGCTGCGGGAAGCAGTGGCGCGTCTGCGCACCGAGTTGATCGACGAGGCCGAGCTCGAGCGTATCGTAACCAAGGCGATTGCCAGCAAGGTGTTCCAGGCAGACTCACTGTTTGCCCAGGCGATGGAGATCGGCATGCTGGAGACCATCGGTCTGGATTGGCGCTTGTTGGAGGGCGAGATCGAGGCCCTAAGGGCGGTGACGCCCGAACAGGTGCGGACCGTGGCACAGCGCTACCTGGTCGACGAGAATCTCACCGTCGCAACATTGACGCCGCTGCCGATGGAGCAGCAGCCGTCGCCTCCCACAGTGGCCGCCGAAGGAGGCCGTCATGGGAGTTAAACACCTGATAACAGTAGCGCTGTTGGCATTGGCCACCGCGGTGCATGCGGGTCCGACGGTCGAGTCCTGGCAGACCACCCGTGGGACCAAAGTCATGTTCGTCAATGCCCCGGATCTGCCGATGGTGGACGTGCGGGTCGTCCTCGACGCGGGCAGCGCGCGCGACGGCGATATGCCGGGCTTGGCGGGATTCACCAGCGCCATGCTCACCGAGGGCGCCGGAGAATGGGATGCCGATGACCTGGCCCTGCGCCTGGAGGAGCGGGCCATCCAGTTGGGCAGCGGATCGCTGCGCGACATGGCCTGGGTCAATTTGCGCAGCCTGACGGAACCCGAGGTCCTAGAGGTCGCGCTGGATAGCGCCGCGGCCGTCCTCGCCCAACCGCGTTTTGACACCGATGCACTCGAGCGTGTCCGCCAGCAGATGCAGATTGCGGTTCGGCGCAGTCTGCAGTCGCCATCGACCGTCGCGAAACAGCGCTTCTTCCAGACCCTGTATGCCGATCATCCCTACGCCCATCCGCCGAGCGGGACAGAGGCATCCCTGGCGGCGATCAGCCGCGACGACCTGGAACGCTTCCATCGCCGCTACTATGCCGCCGCCAATGCGGTCGTCGCCATCGTGGGCGCGGTGGACCGTCAGACCGCCGAGGACATTGCGGAGCGGGTCACGAGCCGTCTCCCAGTCGGCGAACACGCCCCCGAACTACCCGCGCCGCCGGCGGTCAGCGGCAGCGAGCTGCGTGAATCCTTTCCCTCCACCCAGACCCACATCTACGTTGGCCAGAGCGGTATGGCCCGCCATGACCCCGATTATTTCGCCCTGTATGTCGGCAACCATGTGCTCGGCGGCGGCTCGTTGGTCTCTACCCTGGGTGAAGAGGTGCGCAACAAGCGCGGGCTCTCGTACAGCGTGTACAGCTACTTCAGCCCGATGCGCGTAGAAGGTCCCTTTCTGATGGTCGCCCAGACCAAGAACGAGCAGGCAGACGAGGCACTCCAGGTGATGCGCGATACGCTGCTGCGGTTTGTCGAACAGGGACCGAGCGAGAAGGAACTCGAGGCCGCGAAACAGAACCTGATCGGCGGCTTCCCGCTGCGTATCGCCAGTAATGCCAAGATCGTCGAGTATCTGGCGATGATGGGCTTTTACGATTACCCGCTGGACTGGCTCGACACACTCCCCGGGAAGCTCGCTGCAGTCGACGTCGCGCAAGTTCGCGATGCCTTTGCGCGACGCATCAACGCACCCAGCGGCATCGCCGTCATAGTCGGCGGAAGCGGCTGACGCTTGCCCGCGACGGCCAACCAGGTCCGCATCATTGGCGGCCGCCACCGCGGCCGCCGCTTGGGCTTCTCGGCGGGTCGCGGACTGCGTCCAACGCCGGACCGGGTGCGTGAGACACTGTTCAACTGGCTGCAGACCGAGATCCACGGGGCCCGCTGCCTGGACCTGTTTGCCGGCAGCGGGGCGCTCGGTCTGGAGGCCTTGTCACGCGGCGCCTCCGTACTGCTGGCGGTCGAACAGAATTGTGCGGCCGCGCAACGGTTGCGCGAGAATATCGCGCTGTTGAACGAACAGGCTGCGGCTGAGGTACTGCAGCGCGATGCGCTATCTTTGTTGGCCAGGACCCCACCCGTGCCCTTCGGAATCGTGTTCCTCGATCCACCTTTTGCGCAGGACCTGTTGGCGGCGGCCTGCCGGCTGCTGGAGAACCAGCATTGGCTGGCGCCCGAGGCCTGGATCTATCTCGAACAGGATGCCGTCCGACCCTGGCCTGAACTCCCGCCGAACTGGTCTCTCTACAGGGAGGGCAGGGCGGGCCAGTCCGCACAGCGTTTGTTGCGGCGCAACAGCCCAGGCTAGAATGTCAAAGCTTCTTGTCAACACGAGGACGGGGGTGCCGCCGCCGCGATGCGCCCTGCGGCCCTGATGATGCGCAATGAAAAAAGCTGTCTATCCAGGTACCTTTGACCCTATCACCAACGGCCACAGCGATCTGGTGTCGCGTGCAGCGCGGTTGTTCGACCAGATCGTAGTCGCGGTGGCGAAAGACACCGCCAAGGCCCCGGTCTGCGACGTCGTGGCGCGTGTAGACCTGGCGCGGGTGGCGTTGGCCGGCATCCCCAATGTCCAGGTCGTGCCCTTCGAGGGTCTGTTGGTCGATTTTTGCCGCAGTCATGGCGCAGGCATCGTAATCCGTGGCCTGCGGGCGGTCTCAGACTTCGAGTACGAGTTTCAGTTGGCCAGCATGAACCGCCGCCTGGCGCCCGAGATTGAGACAATCTTTCTGACGCCGGCTGAGCAGTACGCCTTTATCTCCTCGACCTTGGTAAGGGAAATCGCCCGACTGGGTGGGGATGTGTCAGACTTCGTGCACCCCGAGGTGCAGCGTCTGTTCGATAGCAAGCGCTGTATTTAAAGCTAGATTCTCCGAACAGTGTTAGGGAGTTGCCGGTATGGCCCTGATGATCACCGACGAATGCATCAACTGTGATGTTTGCGAGCCTGAGTGCCCAAATGGCGCAATCTCTCAGGGAGATGAGATCTACGAGATCGATCCGGCCTTGTGCACCGAGTGTGTCGGGCATTATGAGACCTCGCAGTGCGTCGAGGTCTGCCCCGTCGACTGCATCCCGCACGACCCGGATAGGGTCGAGACCCAGGAAGAGCTGATGGCCAAGTACGAGCGCATAACCGCTGCCAGTGCCTGACCGACAGCGTATCCGTCGCTTGCGCAAGGCTCCTCTGCGGAGCCTTTTCGTTTTCTACCTGACTCTTGTTGCAGCTGCTGCAGGCGCGACCGGCAGACCCGCGTCCGACGCGATTGCGACTGCCCACCCGCTCGCAACCGAGGCCGGGCGCTTGATCCTGGAGGCCGGGGGAAACGCCTTTGACGCCGCAGTCGCGATCAGCGCCGCGCTGGCGGTCGTGGAGCCCTATGGGTCGGGACTCGGCGGCGGTGGGTTTTGGCTGCTGCACCGCGTACGCGACGGCCGCCAAGTTATGATCGACGGCCGCGAACGTGCGCCGCTGGCGGCCCGCGCCGACATGTACCTCGATGCGCAGGGCAATGTGGTCCCCCGTGCGTCGATCGATGGGCCACTGGCTGCCGGCATCCCGGGCACCCCGGCGGCGCTGGCGCATATCGCGCGGCACTATGGTCGCCTGCCGCTGGAGGTGAGCCTTTCGCCGGCCATCGGTCTGGCGCGTGAGGGATTTCCGATCGATGCCGTCTATCGCCGGATGGCCGGTTTTCGCCTGGATGCCCTGCGCCGCTTCCCCGCGGCCAGCGAGCAATTCCTGGTCGACGGCGAGATACCGCCACTAGGACACGTGCTGCACCAGCCAGCGCTCGCCACGACCTTAACGGCGATTGCTGCGGAAGGTGCTGCCGGGTTCTACCGTGGCGAAATTGCCGCGCGGCTGGTCGCTGCGGTACGCGCCGCAGGTGGGCTATGGTCGGCTGAAGACCTGCAGGCGTATCGCGTGGTCGAGCGTGCACCGATCGTCGTGCACTACGGCAACCACCGGGTAGTCAGCGCCAGCCTGCCATCATCCGGCGGTGTGCTGCTGGCGCAGATGCTCAATATGCTGAGTGCACGACCGCTCGACGAGCTGACCGCGGCAGATCGGACCCATCTTCTGGTGGAGGTTATGCGCCGCGCCTACGCCGACCGCGCGACCTATCTCGGCGACAGCGATTATGTCCCGGTGCCGCTGGTCGGGTTGCTCAGCCCTGCCTACGCCAATCGTCGCGCACACACCATCGATATGGCACGGGCGATGCCGAGTGTTGCGGCATCGGTGGAGGCAGACGAGGGACGGGATACGACACATTTCTCGGTCCTGGACCGTGAAGGCAATCGGGTGGCGGCGACGCTCAGTATCAACTACCCCTTTGGCGCCTGTTTCGTGGCCGCCGGCACCGGCGTACTGCTGAATGACGAAATGGACGATTTCTCCGCCAAGCCTGGCGCCGCCAATGCCTATGGCCTGCGCGGCAATCAGGCCAATGCGATTGCACCCGGTAAACGCATGCTGTCGAGTATGTCGCCGACCTTCGTCGAGAGCGAGCAGCGCGTGGTGATTCTCGGCACGCCGGGCGGATCGCGCATCATCAGCATGGTCCTGCTTGGGCTGCTCGATGCGATCGATGGTCGTCCGGTTGAGGAGTGGGTGGCTGGCGGCCGCTTTCACCATCAGCACCTGCCCGATCGAATCGACATCGAACCGGGGGCGCTGGGCACGGAGGTCATCGGTGACCTGGAGCGGCGTGGGCATCAGGTCCGACAACTCGACGATACCTATGGCAATATGCAGGCCATCCTATGGGATCGTCGCAGCGGTGAGGTAACGGCGGCCTCTGACCCTCGCGGCATCGGCAGCACGGCCCTGATGCCCGATTCTTCCGTTCCGGCTATACCTAGGCGAGACACGCCTCAGGGCTGAACGTCGCCCTCTTTGAGCACCCCTTCGAGGCTCGCATAGTAGGCCGCGAGGTTCTCGAGGTCCTCCTCGGACAACGCCGCCACCATCCCCTGCATGATGGCATTCTGACGCTCCCCTGACTTGTACGCCTTGAGGGAGTGCAGCAGATAGTCTTCGTACTGCCCGCCGATATGCGGGTAGATCGGTACTGCGCTGACCCCGGTCTCGCCGTGGCAGGCGATACAGGTGGTGGCCTTTTCTTTACCCAGCGCAGGATCGCCGCCGGCGTGGGCCAGCGATGCGCCGAGAGCCAATGCGGCCGCGGTCGAAACCAATAATCGATTCATCGTCATCCCCCTCACTTTCCCTGGTCCTGCCAGAACGCGGCGATGTCCACCATGTCCTGTTCGCTCATGCTCTGCGCCTGGGCATTCATGGTCGGGTGTTTGCGCTGGTTGTCCCGATAGGCCTTGAGCGCGGCCACGATATAGTCGGCGTGCTGACCGCTGAGCTTGGGCACATGGTAAGTCGGGTAGGTATTGTGATAAGTGGGGATGCCATGGCAGCCCAGGCAGGACTCCGACTTGACGCGTCCGGCTGCGGCATCGCCGGCGGCCGACCCGGCCGAGGGTGCAACCAGCAGACTGACCGCGGCTGCAGCGAGTAGGGATCTCATGGTGTTTTCTCCTGTGCGGTTCGTCATGGTCACGCGGTACATCCCGTCCGGGCGGGAATGGCCCACCCGAGGGCATTCTAGAGACCCAGACGGTCACTGCATAGGCACTGGGCGCAAGCTTTTTTGCTGCGGCTGCAAGCACAGCTTATAGGGCGGCGACCGCTCAGTGCTGGCACGACGGGCAGTAGGCACTTGCCCGCTGCCCGATCGGGCGGGTCTTGAGCAGTGTTCCGCAGCGTTTGCACGGCTGCCCCGCCCGCCCGTAGACCAACAGTTCCTGCGCGAAGTAGCCCGGCTGTCCGGATTCGTTTAGGAAGTCGCGCAGGGTCGTACCGCCGCGTGCAATCGCATAATTGAGCACGGACTTGACCTCGCTGACCAGCCGCTCGAGCCGCGGACGTGAGATCCGTCGGCTGCTGCGTTGCGGGTGTATGGCGGCGCGAAACAGGGCCTCGGTGGCGTAGATATTGCCCACACCGACCACGACCCGCCCATCCATCAGCAGCGACTTGATGGCGACCCGTCGGTCGTGCGCGATGGCGTGCAGGTAGGCGCCATCGAATGCGGTAGACAGGGGTTCCGGGCCCAGACCCCGCAGCCGCGGGTGTGCCAGCGGGTCGTCTTCGGTCCATAGCATGGCGCCGAAGCGACGCGGGTCGTGCAGACGCAGACACTGCTCGCCGAACAGGATATCGATATGGTCGTGGATCCGCGGCGGGCTGGCTGCCGGTAGCAGACGCAGGCTGCCGGACATGCCGAGATGAATGATCAGGGTGCCGTGCTCCAGGCGTATCAGCAGGTATTTGGCGCGCCGCTCAACGGCCTGTACGTGCTGTCCCACCAGCAGCCGTCCCAACGGCGGTACCGGCCAGCGCAGCTGCGGTTGGCGGACCACCGCGCCGGTGATGACCCGCCGCATCAAATAGGGCGCAATACCGCGGCGAGTGGTCTCGACCTCGGGCAGTTCGGGCATCTTTAGCCTGGAAATTTCACCGCCAGCACCGCGATAGGCCGGCGGCGAAAACATGGTGTCATTGTGCGAAGCGGATTCATGTGGGCTCATACCATTGAATATTCAAGCGCTTACCAGGCAGCCGTTGGCTGGCCGGTGAGATTTTCAGGTTAGGGGCTGACAAAGTGCTGCGATGGCAGGGAGAGCAGATTGAAGTAGACATCGTCGATCACCCGCACCTCGTCGTCGAACAGTACATAGCGGTAGTTCTGGGTGGGGTCCCGGTCACCGAATGTCAGTCGGGTGTCGTCGATCTGCAGCACTGCGCTCGGCGGGTCGAGACCAAATTGCGCCAGGTCTGGCCCGGCCGGGAAGCGGCTCAGGACCGGTGCGCGGGCCACCGCCAGCAACTGTGCGACACGGTGTTCGTCGGCCGCGGCCGCTCGCGGATGTACCAGCCGCCAGCCTTCGCCTTCACGCTGCAAGGCGAACCGCAGCTCGCGGCCG
This sequence comes from uncultured Gammaproteobacteria bacterium, assembly GCA_963736445.1. Lineage (GTDB taxonomy): Bacteria > Pseudomonadota > Gammaproteobacteria > Chromatiales > Chromatiaceae > Thiosocius. The sequence goes on from CAVTOY010000001.1 coordinate 85,271, forward strand.
CGTTCGACCCGCAGTGCGGTGGCCGTTGAGGGCGAAAGGTCGGTCAGGGTGGCGGTCTGTGCGGAATCAGCCGGCCAGCGATCGACGGCCAACAGGACCAGCGCACAGGCGGCGAGTGCCACATTGGCCTGGGTCCAGCGGTTCATGCCTGACGCCGCCTGTGTCGCGACCACAGGCCGAGCGCGAGATAGACGGCTGGGATCAGGCCCATCAGCGCGAGTGCCAGAACGCCGGCTATCTGCGGGGACCAGTCGATATCGAGGTCCTGTGCCGGGGTAGGTGCGGCGAGCGCCTCATTGTCGCTCAACCAGTGCAGCAGGCCCAGCGCGAGCGTCAGGTTGCCGGCCTGCCCCACCTGATCGTTGCCGAGCAATTCGCGGCTGCCCAGGATCATGACCCGCTGGCGCTGGTCGTCGCCGCTGCGCTGCAGCGCGACAGCGAGGGTTATCGGGCCGGCGTTTTCTCCCAGTTCGGAGTTCCGCGTGATCTGCCCTCGCAGGTCGCCGGTTTCGTTCCAACTGCGCGGGCTGCTCTCCAGACGCGCCGTCGGTCGCCAGTCGGGGTGCTCGCCGACGCGCAGTCCGCGCGCATGCTTCATGACGCTGTGGCCGCCAGGCGGTTGAGGCAACAGCGCCACCGGGTAATCGCTGATGACCGCGTTGTCGGGGCTTTCCAGGCCATAGCTGGCGGCTGCCGCATCCACCACGATACCCGGCAGCAGACTGATGCCGAACTGGTCATTGATCCAGGGTGAAGGGCCGTCACCGACCAGCCACAGCAGACTGCCGCCGTCGTCGAGAAAGCGCGAGATCAGGTCCTCGACAGGTGGCGCATAGCGCCGCTGCGGGCCACCGACCAACAGCACCGCGGTGTTATCCGGGACGCTGTCGATCGACCCCGGATCAACAGAGAGCATGCGGTAGCCGAGGCGTTCGGCACCCCCGGCGAAGGTCGCCAGGCCACCCGGCGATGGGTCGATCGCGGCCTCACCATGGCCGGTGAGATTGACGATCCAGCGTTCGCCGCGCAAGGCCATGCGGGCCAGCGCTGCGTCGATCGCTGCGGCCGTCGGTTCGGCGATAACCTCGTGGCGCTGGGCGCTACGCAGGTGCAGTTCACCGTGTCTCGCGACGCCAGCCTCGCGCGCCAGGGTCGGCTCCTCCACCGGGTCGACGAAGCGCAAGGAGGGTCGGCTGGGATGGGCCAGATAGGGTGCCAACAGGCGCCGCAGCTGCGCGCGCGTCAGCGCATAGTCCGGCACGAACGCGGTTAGCTCGAGTGGTGCCGCAAGCGCGTCGAGGGCCCGTGCCGCAGCCGTGCTGAGCGTGTGACTGCGCTGCGCCGTGAGATCCAGCTGCCAGCCATGCTGTTGGCTGACCCGCGCAGCCAGGATCACGCAGGCGATCAGCAGCGTCAGAAAGAACAGGCGTTTGAGCATTAGATCTCCCCCCGCCGACGGGCCAACGTGTAGCTGGCCAGCCACACCGCGCCGATGCCGGTGCAGAGGAAAAACACAATGTCCTGACTGCGCAACAGGCCCTGCAGCCAGGGTTTTGTATGAGGCAGCAGCGCGAGCCAGTACCAGGCGGCCTCGGGTCCGCTGAGTGAGTCCAGTAACCACAGGAACAGCAGGATGCCATAGCTGGCGGCCAGCGCGGCCGCCGGATGATCGAACAGTCCCGAGATGCACAGGCTCAGGCCACACAACCAGAGGCTGAACAGCAAGACACCGGCAACGGCCAGTGCCAGGCGTGGCCAGTCCAGCGCGATACCCATACCCAGCGCCGCCAGCGTGACACTGGCGCTGAGCACCAACGGCAGGCTCGCCAGCCACAATCCCAGGGTCTTGCCGAGCGCAATCTGGCCGCTGCCAACCGGAGACGACAGCCAAACGGCCATGCGACCGCTACGGATCTCGCCGGCCAGGCTGCCCATCGCGAGCAGCGGTATGCCGAGCAGCAACAGCAGCGTCAGGCTGTTGAAGCTTGGCATCACCACCAGGTCGGTAGCGCCGAGCGTCGATCCGCCGGCCTTGAGCTGAGGCGCAATCTTGGCGAAGCTCTCGAGTTGCGCAAAGGCAAGCCAGGCGATGATCAGCTGACCAAACGCTAACAGCAGCCAGAACATCATGCCGGCGCGCAGGCGTCGCCACTCATGCAGTGCGATCTCCCAGATCATGTGCCCGCCCCCATCCCGTCGGTGTCCGCACGACGACGAAAATGTGCCAGCAGGTCGGTCTCCGATGTGACCGCGTGCTGCGCGGTCTTACGTCCGCTGTCGAGCAGGATGACGCTGCTGCACAGCAGCTGTACATCTTCCAACAGGTGCGTGGAAAGGATCAGACTGCGTTCGGCGCTGAGTTGCTGCAACAGCTCCCTGATCTGTTGTGTCTGCAACGGGTCGAGGCCGGCAGTCGGTTCATCGAGGATCAGAATGTCGGGGCGATGCAGTACCGCCTGCGCCAGGCCGAGGCGCTGCGCCATGCCGGCCGACAGGCTGCCCGCCAGGCGAGCCGCGACGCTGTCGAGCTGCACCTGCTGCAACGCGTCGTCGATTGCGGTCCGCAAGACCTGGTGCCGGAGGCCGCGCAGTCTGCCGGCCCAGGTCAGATTCTCGGTCACCGTCAGTTCGGGGTAGGCGGGCACACGCTGCGGCAGAAAGCCGATATGTCGGCGCAGCAGGGGCGGCGCCAGGCGCAGCGGCTGACCGAGGACAAAGACTTCGCCGCAGGTGGGCGCAACCACGCCGGCGAGGACCTGCATTAAGGTCGATTTACCCGCACCGTTCACCCCCAGCAGGCCGAGCCGTTCGCCTGGCTGCAGCTCGAGGTCGATGCCTTTGAGCCGCGGCCGCCGTTTCGGTCCGTAGCTGATGTCTCGCGCGCGCAGCAGGGTCTCCATGCGGCGGCAGAGTACCGTGCGCGACGCCGATTGCGAAGCCTAGCCTGGAAATCTCAGTGCGCCAAGCCGTCGCTGCGCGTGAATCGTCCGTAGAATGGCGCGCATGATCAGACTGGGTGTGGATACTGGCGGCACCTTTACCGACTTCGTATTGCTCGATGAGCAGGGTCGGGTCCGCGTGCACAAGGTGCTGTCGACGCCCGAGGCGCCGGAGACGGCCATTCTGCGTGGCGTCGCCGAACTGGGCCTGGATGTATCGCGTGTGCAGATGGTGCACGGTTCGACGGTGGCGACCAACGCGGTACTCGAGGGTAAAGGGGTGGAGACCCTGTATATCGCCAACCGCGGTTTCGCCGATCTGTTGACCATTGGCCGCCAGCAGCGCGCCGCGCTCTACGATCTGCAGCCGCCGGTCGCGGAGGCACCGGTCGCGGCAGAGCACTGCCTAGAGACCGGCGGCCGGTTGGGTGCCGACGGCCGCCTGATCGAGTCGTTGTCCGACGCCGATCTGGCCGACCTGTGTGCCGAGGTGGAAAGACTGGCGCCGCAGGCGGTGGCGGTCAATCTGTTGTTCTCTTATCTGGACCCGACGCTCGAGGAACGTATCGCGGCGGCCATGCCCGACGGTGTGTTCGTATCCCTGTCTTCGCGCGTCCTGCCCGAGATCCGCGAATACGAACGCGGCATGGCCACCTGGCTCAATGCCTGGATTGGCCCCAGGGTGGCGGGTTACCTGGCGCGCCTGCGCGGCGGTCTGCGTAATGTGCCGATCTCGGTGATGCAGAGCTCGGGCGACACCGTGGCGGCGCAGCAGGCGGCCGACCATGCGGTACGCATGCTGTTATCCGGTCCGGCCGGCGGTCTGGTCGCTGCGCGCGAAGTCGGCGCAGCGGGTGGTCATCAGCGACTCTTGACCTTCGATATGGGCGGCACATCGACCGATGTGGCGCTGGTCGACGCGGAACCGCGGTTGACCACCGAGGGCAGCATCGGGCGCTTTCCGGTTGCCGTCCCGATGGTCGATATGCATACCATCGGCGCGGGTGGCGGCTCGATTGCCTGGCTGGATACGGGCGGTATGCTGCAGGTCGGACCGCATTCCGCCGGTGCGGCACCCGGGCCGGCCTGTTACGGGCGTGGCGGCGACCTGCCGACGGTGACCGACGCCAATCTGGTGCTCGGGCGGCTACAGCCCGACGCCTTCCTCGGCGGCGACATGCGCCTGGAACGCGCCGCGGCCGTTAAGGCGATCGAGGGTCTTGCTGTGGGCATGCACTGCAGTGTCGAGCAGGCGGCCGCAGATATCGTTGCGGTGGCCAATGAACTGATGGCTCAGGCGCTGCGCAGCATCTCTATCAAGCGTGGTGCAGACCCGCGGGAACACGTCTTGGTCTCTTTCGGTGGCGCAGGGGGTCTGCATGTCTGCGCGCTGGCCGAGCTGTTAGAGATGCCGGCCGCCATGGTGCCGGTGCACGGCGGCGTATTGTCTGCGCTGGGCATGCTGGCCGCGCGGCCCGGGCGCCAGCTGTCACGCACGCAGATCGGGCTATTGTCTGAGCTGTCCGTGTCGAGTTTGGAGGCCACATTTGCCGAGCTGCGCGGACAGGGACTCAATGCGCTGCAGGACGAGGGCTTCGAGATCGGCGACTGCGATGCCCTGGCCTCGGTCGATGTGCGGTATTTGGGGCAATCCTACACACTTAATCTGCCCTGGCAGGGCCCGCGGCAGACTATCGAGGCCTTCCATGCGATGCATCTGCAGCGCTATGGCCATCGCCTGGACCTCCCGGTCGAGCTGGTCAATCTCCGGCAGTGGGTGCGCGGGCCCGCCACCCGGGTAGTGTTGCCGCGCCTGGCAGAAGCGCTGGCCGCGCAGCCGTTCGCGCGCTGCACCGTGTCCGGCATCGCTGCCGAGTCGGCACAATACTGGCGTCACGGCCTGGTTGCCGGGCAGGTGATCGATGGTCCAGCCCTGATCTGTGAGCGTGTGGCGACGACATGGGTCGCACCCGGGTGGGAGTTGGCCGTCGACGGCGTAGGGAATCTGCAGCTCAGTCGTCGTCCAGCATCGCCATGATGCTGAATGCCGTCTCGGAACTCGCGGCAAAGGCCTCGCTAAGGTCGGCCGGCGACACCGCGGCGCACAGCTTGTTCGGCCACTCGTTGCGCTCCAATCGTAGGACGCCTTCGAGCAGCTCGCCGTAGCTGCCCTCGTGATGCGTCAGCCCACGCTTGACATCTTCAGGCAACGGGAGCTGTGCTGTCAGCTCGGTGAGCGGACGCGACAGCATGGCGTCCAATACGGACAGCAGCCCGACCGTGTAGGCCGCTTCGGGCAAACCCTTGCCGCACAATTTGCTCAGGCGCTCGCACAGATTCGCGCGCAGCAGGCCAAGATTTAGGATTTCGATCGGGCGGCTGCCCAGGCCGGCCATGGCGAACAGGGTTGCCCAGGCACGGATGCGCTCCAGGCCCATCAATACTACGGCATGCTGGATCGATTCGATGCGGTTGCGCAGACCCGAGGCGGCAGAGTTTACGTAGCGCAGCACCTTGAAGCTCAGGCCCGGATCCTGGCTGACCAGGCGGACGACCTCCGCCATCTGGACATTCGGATCGTTGAGACGGGCCAAAAGCTCCATCACCATGGCGGCATTCTCGCCGACGCGGCTCGACTGCACCAGACTGGGGCGGGCGAAAAAGTACCCTTGAAAATAATCGAATCCAAGCGCCTTGAGCTGTTCGAACTGTTCGCAGGTCTCGACCTTTTCGGCGAGCAGCTTTGCCCCCGTCGCACGCAGCATGGGCAGGCGCTGCGCCAAGCTCGGCATCCCTGCCGCCGTTATCTCAACTTTGATGTAGTCGACCAGCGGCAGGATGGGGGCGAGGTGCGGCTGAAACGCATAGTCGTCCATGGCCAGCGCGAAACCCTGGTGGGCCATGCCGGTGATCCCGGCAAGCAGGGCGTCGTCGACCTCGACGTCCTCGAGCACCTCCAGAACGACCCGGCCCTGATCGAACGGGATCGGTGGCATGTCGACAAAAAAATGCCGGGTGAGATTGATGAAGGCCTTGTGCGGCCCAGTGAGCCGATCCAGGCCGATCTCCATGAAGGCATTCAGCAGGGTAATCGACGAGGCCTGATTGCCGTCGGTGATGCTGCAGTTGCCGCTGGCATCCCGGTACAACAGTTCATACCCGAAGACCTGGAGATCACGGTCGAAAATCGCCTGCCGAGCGACCTGAATCATGTCGCCTGGGCTTTCGACGGACGGCAAGGAGGACTGCATCGGCTCGTTTGTATGTCGGATCAGGGCCCTGATTGGCTAGCGGCCGTGCCCACCGTGGCTTGAGGTAGCAGCCTGTCGGACTTAGCACTGTTTGGCTGCAAATCCCTGGATAGCGATCAACTCCGCTCATCCTCTTCGTCGAATAGTAGGGCTATTATCCTCAGACGATTATCCGATTTGATTCGCGCCGAGTAATTTGCGCCGCAAACGGTCAGATCCGACAGGCTGCTGGGTCTTTTGTAACGCCAAGGGGCGGGCAAGGGGTATGATGACAACAGAATCAATCCGGGTTCTGCGCCTCTGATTTCAAAACAGGGGCAAGGCCTGTGATAGGCGACTAGGAGAGCACATTTGATAACCGACGGCTTACTTAATCTGACCTGGTGGCAGCTGGTGTTGGTGATCTTGGGACTGACGCACGTGACCATTGTGGCGGTCACTGTCTATCTGCACCGGTGCCAGGCACATCGGGCCCTGGACCTGCACCCAGTGTTGGCGCATTTCTTCCGTTTCTGGCTGTGGCTCACGACCGGCATGGTGACCCGCGAATGGGTGGCGGTGCATCGCCGCCATCATGCCCGCTGTGAGACCGCGGAGGATCCGCACAGTCCGCAGGTGCTGGGTCTGCAAAAGGTGCTGTGGGAGGGCGCCGAGCTGTACCGCGATGCCGTCGAAAGGTCGGATCTGATCGAACGTTATGCGCATGGCACTCCCAACGATTGGATCGACCGCAGGCTCTATCAAGCGCACAGTGTCCTTGGCGTTTCGCTGCTGTTGATCATCGAATTCGTGCTGTTCGGTATCCCGGGGGTCGCCGTCTGGGCGATTCAGATGTTCTGGATACCGTTCTTCGCCGCCGGTGTCATCAATGGCATCGGCCATTTCTGGGGATACCGCAACTTCCAGTCACCGGATGCGGCAACCAATATCTCGCCCTGGGGCATCCTGATCGGGGGAGAGGAGCTGCACAACAACCATCACGCATTCCCGAGCTCGGCGAAGCTGTCGTCGCGCTGGTGGGAGTTCGACATCGGTTGGATGTACATCCGGCTCTTTTCGGTGCTTGGCCTGGCCAGGGTGAGGCGTGTGGCGCGCAAGCCGGCGGTCGATGCGGCGAAGAGTGCGATCGACATGGAGACCGTCAAGGCCGTGATTACGCACCGCATGCATATCCTCGCCAACTATACGCGTGATGTCGTCAAGCCGGTCGCGGCTGCCGAGCTGTGTCGCAGCGAGCGGCATTGTCGGCGCATGGCGCGCCAGGCACGTCGCCTCTTGATGCGCGATGAGGCATCGATGGACGAGTCGAGCAGGAACAAGTTGGAGTCGATCCTCAAGAACAGCCAGGTACTGGCGACTGTGTACCGCTCTCGAAAACAGCTGCAGCAGGTGTGGGACCGCACCGCGTCCAGCCAGGAGGCATTGCTGGCCTCCCTGCAGCAGTGGTGTAAAGAGGCAGAGAGTAGCGGGATCAAGGCGCTGCAGGATTTTGCGCGCGGCCTGCGCTGCTATTATCCGGCGGCCGGCTGAGCCCACGTCAGGGCCTTGGTAAAGGCCCAAAAAAAGACCGCCGATCGGCGGTCTTTTTTTGCCTCAGACAGCGCAGCTATTTGATCTTGCCTTCTTTGTACATCACGTGTTTGCGCGCCACGGGATCGAATTTCTTGATCTCCATCTTGCCGGTCATGGTCTTCTTGTTTTTTGTCGTGGTGTAGAAATGTCCGGTGCCAGCACTGGAGTTGAGACGAATTTTTTCGCGAACGGACTTGGCCATGACGGAGCCCCTCTCAGACTTTCTCGCCGCGCGCGCGCAGCTCGTTTAGCACCGAGTCGATGCCCTTCTTGTCGATAACACGCATTCCGGCCGCCGACACGCGCAGGCGCACAAAGCGCTGCTCGCTCGCCACCCAGAAGCGGTGATAGTGCAGGTTCGGGAGGAACCGACGCCGCGTCTTCCGGTGCGAATGCGAGACATTGTTCCCGGTAATCGGCCGTTTGCCTGTGACTTGGCAGACTTTGGACATGCTTGAAAGCCTCGAAAATATGGGCTGAATTGGGTATCCACCGCCCTGTGGGAGGCTGGCGGAAAGGCCGCACTTTATACCGGAAGGCCGTTGGAGGGTCAAGCTAGGCCGGCGATCGCCGTTGCCGACGAAGTTCTCGCAGCGGTGTCTCGGCGAACTGGGCAGTCCGCGGGTCGGGCTCATACCAGACCGCGCTGCGCCAGCGAGCAACAATCTCCGTCGCCGACGATCAGGTGATCCAACACGCGGATGTCGACCAGGGCGAGGGCGTCGCGCAATCGCAGCGTGATGTGCCGATCCGCCGGGCTGGGTTCGGCAACGCCCGATGGGTGATTGTGACTGAGAATCACAGCTGCGGCATTGAAATGCAGCGCGCGGCGCACCACCTCGCGGGGGTGCACGCTGGCACCGTCGATCGTGCCCCGAAACAGCTCCTCGAACGCCAGGACGCGATGACGATTGTCGAGGAACAACACGGCAAATACCTCGTAGGGGTGGTCGCGGAGACGAGCGCGCAGAAACTCCGCGGTGTGCTCCGGGCTGAGCAGCGGGCTGCCGCGTTCCAGGCGCTGATGAAGGTGGCGGCGCCCCATCTCCAGCACGGCCTGCAGCTGGGCAAACTTCGCCGACCCGAGTCCCGGCGCGGCGCAGAAGGCGTCGCGCGGTGCCGAGAGCAATTGTCGCAGTCCACCGAAACGTGCAAGGAGCTCGCGTGCCAGGTCCACTGCGCTCTTGCCCCGCACGCCGGTGCGCAAGAAGATCGCCAGGAGTTCTGCGTCGCTCAGGCTTGCAGGACCTGATGTCAACAGACGTTCACGCGGCCGTTCTGCGGCCGGCCAGTCCTTTATCGCCATAGTCGTGACCTCGTCCATGAAGTGGCAGCAGCCTACCCGAACCCGGCCAGACGGGTAAAGCCGGCTTTGTCATACTTGCAGCGTCGGTTACCCTTTCGTCGTTGAAACCTGCAACACGAGGGATGCCACCGCGCATGCAGCGATTGAACGGACGACGGGTGTTGCTGGGCATTACCGCAGGTATCGCTGCCTACAAATCGGTCGAGGTGGCTCGGCTGCTGGTCAAGGATGGCGCCGAGGTTCAGGTCGTGATGACCCCGGCGGCGGCGGCCTTCATCGGTCCGCTGACGCTGCAGGCGGTCAGCGGCCGTCCGGTGCGCGATACGCTGTTTGATCCGCAACACGAGGCCGCCATGGGCCATATCGAGCTCGCGCGCTGGGCGGATGTGATTCTGGTGGCGCCGTCGACCGCCGATTTTCTCGCCCGCCTCGCCGCCGGCATGGCCGATGATCTGCTCAGCACGCTGTGCCTGGCATCGACCGCGCGACTGCTGCTCGCGCCGTCCATGAATCAGGCGATGTGGCGGAATGCCGCGACCCGATCGAACGTCGAGCGGCTGTTATCCCGGGGCACGACCCTGCTCGGGCCTGATGACGGCGAGCAGGCCTGTGGTGACACAGGCCCGGGCCGGATGCTCGAACCCCCGGTCATCGTGTCCACCTTGTGCGACCTCCTCGGCGCTGGCCGTCTGGCTGGCCGGCGCGTGGTGCTGACCGCCGGCCCGACCCGGGAGGCACTCGATCCGGTGCGCTTTCTGGGCAACCGTAGCTCGGGAAAAATGGGCTTTGCGTTGGCTAAGGCATTGGCTGCGCAGGGGGCAGAGGTGGTATTGATCAGCGGTCCGGTGGCCTTGCCTACCCCTGGGGGGGTGCGGCGGATCGACGTCGAGAGCGCCGCGCAGATGCGCGATGCCGTCTTTACTTCCTTGCCCGACACTGCCATTTTTATTGCTTGCGCCGCCGTTGCCGATTTTCGTCCGCGCGAGATCAGCACGAAGAAGATCAAGAAGACCCAGGAGACCCTCACTCTCGAACTGGTTCGCAACCCTGACATCCTGGGTGAGGTGTCTGCGCTGCCGGCGGGGCGCCCCCTCTGTGTCGGATTTGCTGCCGAGACCGAGGACGTGGCGGCCTACGCGGAGCAAAAACGCCGGGCTAAGGGGCTCGATATGATTGCCGCTAACCAGGTCAGCGCCTCAACCGGTATCGAGGCAGATGACAATGCGCTGCTGGTGATTTGGGACGGGGGCCGGCACGCCCTATCCCGGCAGCCCAAGACGCGTCTGGCCGCGCAACTCGTGGACTTGATAGCAGATCGTTTCGATGCACAGACTGCAGCTAAAGATTCTTGACAATCGACTAGGCGACAGCTTTCCGTTGCCCGACTATGCCACTGCGGGGTCTGCCGGCATGGATCTGCGCGCCATGCTCGACGGTCCGCTGGAACTCGCACCGGGCCAGACGGAGCTGATACCGACCGGGATCGCGATCCATATCGCCGACCCATCGCTGGCCGCGGTTATCCTGCCGCGCTCCGGACTCGGGCATAAACACGGTATCGTGCTCGGTAATCTGGTGGGGCTTATCGACTCCGATTACCAGGGGCAGCTGTACGTCTCTTGCTGGAACCGCGGACGGGCCGTCTTTCGGGTGGCGGTCGGTGAACGCATCGCGCAGCTGGTGCTGATCCCGGTCGTCCGTGCGGTCTTTGAGCAAGTCGAGGAATTCAGCGACAGCGACCGCGGGGCAGGTGGATTTGGACACTCCGGAAGGCACTAGGATCACGTGGCTCTACTAGGAAAGAAGCGTCAGCAAGCGACGCCGGAGAAGGCCGCAGCCCACGGTGGCAAATCACTGATCGGCTACTTTGTGCCCATCGTTCTGTTGGCGGTGGTGCTCGTGATGCTGGTGGCGATCCTCGCCTATCAGAACATGCAGAGTTCCGCTGAGGAGTCCGCGCGCAGCGCGGCCCAGAGCGTCGCGACGGCAGTTGCTGCACGCATTGAAGGCGCGATTCAGGCGCGGCGCGACCTGTTGACTCTGGCCTTGTCGGATGGTCGAGCCACTGCGGTCTTGGCCAGCGGCGACAGGGTTCAGGTTGCCGCCCTGGAGGCGGAGCTGCCAAAGCGTGTGCCGGGACTCTTGCAGGTACGGCTGTTGCCTCCGGATGCGAGCAAGCCCGATCCATCCGGCGCCGCTCCGCTGAGTTATGCCGGTCTCGACATGCTGCGGCGGACGATAGACAGCGGTCGACCGTCCGCGGCGGAGGTTCATCAGTTGAAATCGGCCGCGCCTTATCTCGCACTGTCGCACCCGGTGCGCGACGCAGAACGCGCGGTAGGGATCGCCTTTGGCGCATGGGACATGCGTTTTCTTACCGCGCTGATCGAGAGCTCGCCGGTGTTTCAGGGGCGATTGCAACTGGTCCAGGGTGGCACGTCCGGTTATGTACTGGCCAAGGGCCCCGGCGAATACGAAGGCGGGATGAACGAGGGCAATGTCGATGTGCCGGAGACGATCTGGCAGATCAGTTTCGGCCTGGATCCCAACGCTGGCGGCTTCACCGGTGTGTTGACCATGCTCATCCTGATCGGTGTAAGCACCGTGGCGCTGCTGCTGGCGGTTTTTCTGCAGTGGCGGATGCTGTCGCGTGACCTGCGTGCCGATATGAGCACCTTGGTCGGCCTGGGCGAGGCCATCCTGCGTGGTGAGAACTCACCGCCTCGGCAAGCCAGGGTCGCCAGCAGCAGTGACGCGATTGCACTGCTGGGTGAGTACACGCGCCAGGCACGTGGCGGTGCTGTGACGCCACCGCCGGCCAGACAGGCGATGCCGGCGGCCGGCGTCGACCGCCAGTCCTCCCAGGGTGTCGAGGTCGAAGAGATCAATGACCCGGCAGAGCTGCTGGCGGCTGGGGCCGGGACCAAGCCGACGATCGAGGTGCCCGAGTCCCTGTTTCGCGCCTACGATATTCGGGGCGTCGCGGGCGAGGCGCTTACCCCGGCGCTTGCCGAGCTCCTGGGTCAAGGAGTCGCGGGCCTGGTGCGGGAGCAGGGCGGCGAGCGTGTCGCCGTGGCGCGCGATTCGCGACTGTCCAGCCCGCAACTTACCAGCGCACTGATTCGCGGACTGAATGCCGGCGGTTGCGATGTATTGGACATCGGTCAGGCGCCGACGCCGCTCCTGTATTTCGCCATCCACACGCAGCAGGTCCAGGCCGGCGTGATGGTAACCGGAAGCCACAACCCGTCGAATTACAACGGCTTCAAGATCGTCGTCGGTGATCGCGTGTTGGATGGAGACGATCTGCTGGCCTTGCGGCAGCGCCTGCTCGGCGGCGTGTTCACCCGTGGCAACGGCATCGTCGATAGTGTCGATTTGCTCGCCGACTATGTGAATGCGGTGCTGCAAGAGGTGCAGCTGGCGCGACCTTTGAAGGTGGTCGTAGACGCGGGCAACGGTGTTGCAGGTGATCTGGCGATCGCTACGTTCGAGGGTTTGGGGTGTGAGGTCGTGCCCCTGTTCTGTGAGCCGGACGGGAACTTCCCCAATCATCACCCCGACCCCGGTCAGGCGGACAATCTGGCGCCGTTGATGCTCGAGGTGCAGGCACAGGATGCCGATCTCGGGGTCGCCTTCGACGGCGATGGCGACCGCCTGGGTCTGGTGGATAACGCCGGCAACCAGCTATGGCCGGACAGTGTCTTGATGCTGCTCGCCGGAGACATCCTTGGTCGTCATCCCGGGGTGGATATTCTGTACGACGTCAAGTCCTCGCGGCATCTGGCGAGCTTCATCCTCGGTCATGGGGGACGCCCCATCATGTGGAAATCCGGGCACTCGCGCATGCGGGCGAAAATGTTGGAGACCGGCGCACTGTTGGGCGGTGAGTTCTCGGGCCACCTGTTCATCAAGGAACGCTGGTTCGGATTCGATGACGCCATCTATGCCGCCGCGCGCGTGATGGAGATCGTAGCGCTCGAGGCACGTTCGGCGAGCGAGTTGTTTGCCGAGTTGCCCTCCAGTCCGGCGACCCCGGAGTACCAGCTGTTGCTCGAGGAAGGCCAGAGCCGCGAACTGATGCGCGCACTGGATGCGCACAAGGTGTTCGACGACGCGCGCCTGGTCGAACTCGATGGCCTGCGCGTGGAGTTCGCCAACGGATGGGGCCTGATTCGGCCCTCGAACACCACGCCGTCGCTGACCTTCCGCTTCGAGGCAGACGATGAGGGCGCGCTGGAAGAGATCAAGGCGCGTTTCCGCGATCTGTTGCGCCGCGTGGCGCCGGATATGCATGCGCCATTCTGAGCCCCACGTTCATCAACAGCCGATGTTCAGGTGCAATCTATCCCCGGCCAACGGTGACCGCGCCATCTTCGCTCCTATTGAGTGACGTCCAGATATCCCCGGCCGCAGTAGCAAGTTGGTGAGATAAGCGGGCTAGCGCAAACTCAGCCGCGGCGAATAATGCAGCAAACCCGGCTGCTTCAATCCACCTTCGTGCATCATGCGGGTCGAACTGCATGTTTCACCAATCAGGTTAAACTCTGAGTCCGGCGCACGACATTCAGCAGAAAGGACCATCGGAACAACCATGAGTTTGACGGCACAAGCAGCGGGTAATGTCGCCCACGTCCTTTCCGAGGCGCTGCCCTACATCCAGCGATTCGGCGGCAAGACTATCGTGATCAAATACGGCGGCAATGCCATGGTCGACGAGGCACTGAAGGCCGGCTTCGCGCGCGATGTCGTCCTGATGAAGCTGGTCGGGATCAATCCGGTGATCGTGCACGGTGGCGGACCGCAGATCGGTGATTTGCTGAAACGCCTCGGCAAACAATCGGAGTTCGTGCAGGGCATGCGTGTGACCGATGCCGAGACTATGGACGTGGTCGAGATGGTGCTTGGCGGGTTGGTCAACAAGGAGATCGTCAACTTGATCAACCGCCACGGCGGGTCTGCTGTTGGTCTGACCGGCAAGGACGGTGACCTGATCCGCGCGCGAAAACTGAACCTGACCCGAGCCAACCCGGAGGCCCAGGCGCCTGAGATTATCGATATAGGGCATGTCGGAGAGGTGGAAAGCATTGATGCCGCCGTGGTCGACATGTTGGTGCACGGCAATTTTATCCCAGTGGTGGCGCCGATCGGCGTCGGCGATGACGGTCGTTCCTACAACATTAATGCTGACCTGGTCGCGGGCAGGATGTCCGAGGTGCTGAATGCAGAAAAGCTCATCCTGCTGACCAATACGACGGGGCTGCTCGATAGGCAGGGGAAGCTCCTGACCGGCCTGACCCTGGACAAGGTCGATGCCCTGATCGCTGATGGCACGATTTCAGGCGGGATGTTGCCTAAGATCGGATGTGCCGTGGATGCGGTAAAGGCGGGGGTAAATTCGGCCCACATCATTGATGGACGCGTGGTGCATGCGGTACTGGTCGAGCTGTTCACTGACGAAGGTATCGGCACCCTGATCCGGCGCCGATAAGTCGAACACATGCCGCGCCCGTCCCGCAAGCAAGCGATCCTCGAGGCCCTGGCCAGTGAGCTGGAGCAGCATCCGGGTGACCGCATCACGACTGCCGCACTGGCGCGCGCAGTGGGCGTATCCGAGGCTGCGCTCTACCGGCATTTTCCGAGTAAGGCGCGCATGTTCGAGGGATTGATCGGATTTGCTGAAGAAAACGTGTTTGCGCGGATCAATCAGATCCTCACTGAGGAGAAGAATACCCAGGCTCGCGTCGCCAAGGTGATTTATCTGCTGCTCGGGTTTGCCGATCGGAATCCCGGGATCACCCGCGTGCTTTTGGGGGGTGCGTTGATCGGTGAACGCGAGCGGCTTCACGAACGCGTACAGCAGTTTTTCGAACGCATCGATCTCCAGTTGCGGCAGATACTTCGCGAGGCACAATTGCGCCAGGATGTGCATTTGCGCTGCAGCCCCGAGGAGGCCGCCGCACTGTTGACCGCGTTTGTCGAGGGCCGCATGCAGCAGTTTTTGCGTTCGCGTTTTGCGCAGAGTTCCTTGTCAGCCTGGGATGCCGATTGGCCTGTGTTGAAACATGGGCTTTTCGACGCCTCGTGATCGTTTCGCAGCGCTTGCGGCCGTCCGCAGCAGGAAGCTGATGGGATTTTCAGGCTAGTCCAGTTGAAGCGGCTTGACCGGGGCCGATGCCCAGTCGACGTCGTTGCGCCAGTCAACGGACGGGTCGTCGACGTAGAGCTCGACCTCGTTGCCGTCCGGATCACGCAGATAAAGACTCTGACTGATGGTGTGGTCGGCCATGCCATTGATGGTCACGCCCATTTCTTGCAGCCGATGATAGATCACGCGTAGGCTCGCCAAATCTTCTCCGACCTTCCATGCGAAGTGATACAGGCCGAGACGTTTGCCCTGCAGCGGTCCCGGGGCCTCGCCGATCGCGATCAACATGATCTCGTGATGGCTACGACCCCCGCTGAGCATCGCCGCCCGCCCCTTGAACAGCGTCGCAGTGACCTCCAGGCGCAGCGCATCGCGGTAAAACCGCAGTGAGCTCTCTAGGTCGCGGACATAGAGCACCAGATGGCCGAGCTCGATGCCAGTACGCGGTTCCCCCGTCATCACGTTTCCCCACCTAGCAAGCGGCCAACACGATTCGAAACTGTCATCCGGGGCACTAGCCTGGAAATTTCGACGCCCGGTGAGATTTCCAGGCTAGGGCTCGAGTGCGAGACGGAAGCTGTTGCGAATCTCCGAGACTTCCGATCCGCGGCAGAACTCGCGGGCCTCGGTGAAATTCGCACACTGGACATCGAGGAAGATGCGTTCGCCGCCGGCACTGTTGTCCTCGAGGCGGGATACCGTAATGCTGATATCCCGAATGTCGCGCGGCGGTGCGGTCACCAGGATGCGCTCGGCGGCCAGATCGATCGGTGTCGTTGCATGTTTGCGGGCGTACTCCTGAGCGATCGTCCATAAGCGACTGCATTCGGCTCCGGTGCAGCGCACTGCAGTGTCCACCAGATCGGGGATGTCCGATTTGGCAATGACGTCGGCGTTGGCCGCGCGGGCGCCGCCTTGCCGCAGTTGACGGAAGCGGGTCAAATCGTAGTCATAGCTCTCGCGGATGGCACGTTTTTCGTCTTCCTTGGCAAGGATCATGGCGTATGATTTTTCGATCGAACGCTGGGTGCTTTCCAGATTCGCCTTCTGACGCTCGTTGAGCTGTTTGCCGCTTCGTTCCGTTGCCGCGGCGTCCGACTGGAATTCCGAAAGCCGGTTCTTGAGACGGCGTATGTCGCCGTGTTTGAGCTTGATCTGCGCATCCAGCTGGGTGATCTTGCCATCGCGCGCCATGACCAGGTCGTCTTCGTTGCGGTACAGGCTCAACAGAATCCGATCACGCTCCTGCTGTTCCAGCAACAATTTGCGCTGCTCGGCGCGCAGTGCCTCCAGCGCCTTCTCTTTTTCGATTTCCTCCGCGGTCTTGGCGCGTTCATGGCGTTTGATCGCAATCCCGCGCTGGTTGAGCTCGGTATGGGCCTTGTTCTTGTACTGCGGTGGTACCGCGGTACCGTAGTGGGTGACGCCGTTCTCATCCACCCATTTCTTTATGTTGCCTGCGGATGCGGGCGCGGATATGACGACGATGGCGAGGCCGGCGGCGATAACGAAACGGATCATTGATTTCATAGCTACTCATAATCGGCGGACGCTACACCCACCATTATAATAATTCCTCGCCCCCTATTAGCGGCCAAGTTGTGGAACATTTCATACTTTTTTTGGTCGCCCTGTTTGCGAACCTTTTTTCTGCTTTCGCGGGGGGCGGCGCGGGGCTGTTGCAGCTGCCGGCGCTGATATTTCTCGGTCTACCATTCGGCGTCGCCCTGGCCACCCATAAGATTGCCTCTGTCGCGCTCGGACTTGGCGCTACGCTGCGCCACTTGCGGGAGCATGGACTGCGTCGTCGTTTTGTACTGTTCATCCTCGCGACCGGCCTGCCGGGTGTCCTGTTGGGTGCCAGCATCATCCTGCAAGTTCCCGGGCGTTACGCGGAGGTCGCCCTGGGGATACTGACCCTGGGACTCGGCCTCTACTCGGTATTCCAGGGTCAGATGGGTCTGTCCGAGGAGCCGCGCAACCGGCAAGGGCGGGGGTTGTGGATCGGTGGCCTGGGGCTGTTCACGATCGGTGCACTGAACGGCTCGCTGACGTCGGGGACCGGTCTGTTCGTCACCCTGTGGTTGGTGCGTTGGTTCGGTGCAGATTATCGGCAAGCAGTGGCCTATACCCTGGTGTTGGTCGGGATGTTCTGGAATGGCACGGGGGCGATCGCCTTAGGCATCCTCGGAGACGTCAAGTGGGACTGGTTGCCGGCATTGCTGCTCGGCTCGCTGCTCGGTGGTTATGCGGGCGCCCATCTGGCGATTCTGAAAGGGAATGTCTGGATCAAACGCGCGTTCGAGACCGTCACTTTGCTGGTGGGTTTCAAGCTGGCCCTGGGTTAACCCGCTTATCTCACCGATTACCTACTGTGCGGCCCGATACGCTCGCTGTGACGGTGCGTACTCGTTGCGGCCGGCTCGACGTAGTGTCGGCTACGCCTTCACCGGCCTCCGCTGCGTGCGCCACGCCACAGCGGCGTCTCGAACCGCTCGCGACGGAACACGGTGAGATAAGCGGGTTAAACGCCGTATTCGCGTCGGTAGGCCTCGATCTTTTCCAGATACCCGGCGGCTACATCGCTGCGCTGTGCGATGAAATCGACCAAGTCGGCCAGACGCACGATCGGCGCCACCGGCAGGCTGTAATTGGCCTCGATCTCCTGAATCGCCGAACGTTCGCCCTGACCGCGCTCCTCCCGGTCGAGGGCAATCACGATCCCGGCCGCGGCGGCGCCCTCGGCGGCGATGATCTCCATGGATTCCCGAATCGCGGTGCCTGCAGTGATGACGTCGTCGATGATCAAAACGCTGCCGCTCAGCGGATGACCAACAATGCTGCCACCCTCGCCATGATCCTTCGCCTCTTTGCGATTGAAGGCATAGGGCACGTCAAGCCCGTGTTGATCGTAAAGCGCGGCCGCAGTTACCGTCGCCAGGGGAATGCCCTTGTAAGCGGGGCCGTAGAGCACGTCGAAATCGATTCCGGAGTCGACGATGGTCCGCGCGTAGAAACGCCCGAGCTTTGCCAGGGCAGCGCCGCTATCGAACAGTCCGGTGTTGAAGAAGTAGGGACTGACCCTGCCTGACTTGAGGGTGAATTCGCCAAAGCGGAGCACACCGAGCTGTAGGGCGAGATCGAGAAATTCGCGCTGATGGGTCTGCATAAACGGAGCCCTCCGAGAGGCCGGCATTTTGCTTAATGGCATGCCCAAATGGCAAGGGCGTGCACAAGCCACTTTCCCTATAATGCGCCGCATGCGCGTAATCAGTCTCAATCTCAATGGCATCCGCGCTGCTGCGCGCAAAGGCTTGTACGCCTGGCTGCGGCGTCAGCGCGCCGATGTGGTCTGTCTGCAGGAGCTAAAGGCACAGCTCGAGCAGCTCAGCGACAAGACATTCTGGCCGCCGAGTTTCCAGTGTTACTATCACCCTGCCGTGAAAAAGGGCTACAGCGGCGTCGCCCTGTATGCGCGGCGCGAACCGGATGAGGTGTTCCAGGGACTCGGCTGGCCGGACTTCGACGCCGAAGGGCGCTGGATTGAGGCGCGCTTTGGCCGACTCAGCGTGGTGTCACTCTATTTGCCGTCCGGGTCGTCGAGTGAACTTCGCCAACAGGTGAAGTTCGACGTCATGGATCGTTTGGCCCCGTATCTGCAGACGCTGCGCGCAGACGGCCGCGAATACATAATCTGCGGCGACTGGAACATCGCCCACACCAAGGCGGACATCAAGAACTGGCGCGGCAATCTCAAAAACTCGGGTTTCCTGCCTGAGGAACGGGCCTGGTTGGACAGTCTGTTCCGTGACCAGGGCTGGGTCGATGCCTTTCGTGTAGTCAATCAGCGGGCGGATGAATACACCTGGTGGTCCAATCGGGGCCAGGCCTGGGCGAACAATGTCGGTTGGCGGATCGATTATCAGGTCGTTACACCAGGGCTGCGTGATCGCATTCGGGCTGCGAGGATCTACCGGGACAAGCGATTTTCCGATCATGCACCCCTGATCATGGACTACGATGTTGAACCTTAATGCGTGCCGCTCAGCGGGCCGGCTCTCGCCCGTCGCACGTCAGACAGTCGATCCTTGGCGCGCTAGATGGAGCAGGTGTTTCGCGTGGGCCGGATCGAACGCGGATGGCAGGGAGTGACACAACTCAGGCTTTCAGGGGAGGGTGCGGAGACGCATGATTGGCGGAATGCCTGGCAGCATATTCGCGACGATGCCCGTGTTCGCCGCCTGTTTTTCTTCGGCTACTCTTCCGGCCTGCCGCTGCTGTTGGTATTCGGAACCCTGTCTTACTGGCTTCGTGAGGCCGGTGTTGATCGCGCCACCATCGGCTACATAAGCTGGGTGGCGCTGGCGTACGGATTCAAGTGGATGTGGGCGCCGTTGGTCGACCGCATGGGGCTGGGCTGGCTGCGGCGGCGACTGGGCAGGCGACGCAGCTGGTTGCTGTTATCTCAAGGTGTACTTGTCCTCGGACTGACCGCAATGTCGATGACGGATCCGGCCATGGATCTCGAGCGCCTTGTCTGGCTGGCGCTGCTGGTCGCTTTTGCCTCGGCCACCCAAGATATCGTTATCGATGCCTACCGTATTGAATCGGCCGGCCAGCGGCTGCAGGGCATTCTTGCGGCCGCCTATTCGTTGGGTTATCGCTTGGCGATGATCACCGCCTCCGCCGGCGTGTTGTGGATCGCCGCAGCGGTCGATGTCGATGAGACGACCTATCAGCATGCCCCCTGGGCGACCGCCTATGCGGTCATGGCGGGTCTGATGTTGATCGGCGTATTGACGACCCTGCTTGCCCCGGAGCCGGCGGTCCCGGCCGAGGCCAGCAGGGTCCGCCATGCGCCCGGTGCGACACGATGGGTCAGGCTGGGCCGCTGGCTGCAGCGCGCCGTCGTTCAGCCCTTTATCGACTTCTTCCAGCGCTTTGGCTGGTTCGCACTGCTGGTGCTCTTGTTGATCGGCAGTTACCGGATTTCCGACATCGTGCTCGGGGTGATCACCAACGTCTTCTACCAAGATATGGGGTTCACCAAAGAGGAGGTCGCCAACGTCTCCAAGTTCTTCGGCGTCGTGATGACCTTGATCGGCGCCGCTATCGGGGGAATAGCGGTCTATCGATTCGGCATCATGCCTGTGCTGCTGTTGGGGGGGCTCCTGGCGCCGGCAACCAATCTGTTGTTTTCGCTGCTGGCCGGGATCGGCCACGACTTCTGGTGGCTGGTCGCGGTAGTCGGCATGGACAACTTGAGTGCGGGGCTGGCGTCCGCCGCCTTCGTCGCCTATCTGTCCAGCCTGACCAATGTGGTCTACTCAGCCACCCAATACGCGCTTTTCAGCTCATTGATGCTGCTGTTGCCCAAGTTTCTTGGCGGTTTCTCCGGTGTCCTGGTCGAGACCTGGGGGTATGCGGACTTCTTCAGCTTCACCGCCCTGCTCGGCGTGCCGGTCCTGATCCTGATCATGCTGGCCTGGCGTTTTAGTCCGACGCCCGAGACCGCAGCGAATGACTGATTTAGGCCTACTCGGTGCTTTCACAGTGGGCGTATTGGGGGGCGTGCACTGCGTTGGGATGTGCGGCGGTATCGTGGGTGCACTTTCTCTGGGGCTACCCGAGGGTCGGAATCGCTGGCCGATTTTGTTCGCCTATAACCTCGGGCGGATCACGAGCTATGCGCTCGCCGGGGGGGTGATGGGTGCGCTGGGGTTCTATTTTTCGGGGCTGCTGCCAGTGCAGACCGGGCAGCGGTTGTTGATGGCGGTCGCCGGGCTGTTCCTGATCCTGATGGGACTGTATCTCGCTGGTTGGTGGAATGCGCTGACGCGCATTGAGCGGGCGGGTGGACTGCTGTGGCGGCGCATCGAACCCCTTGGTCGCCGGTTCCTTCCGGTGCGCTCGGTGCGTCAGGCCCTGCTCCTGGGTCTGCTTTGGGGTTGGCTACCCTGCGGCCTGGTCTACAGTGCGCTGCTGTGGACAGTGTCGGCTGGCGGCGCTGCACAGGGCGCCCTATTGATGCTCGTCTTCGGCCTAGGCACTCTGCCGAATCTACTGCTGATGGGCGCTGCTGCCTCCCAGCTTGGCCGCTGGGTGAGAATTCCGGCCGTGCGGGCCCTGGCCGGCAGCTTGGTCATCCTATTTGGGTTGGCAATGTTGTACGACGCCTGGGGGCTTCAGGCTAGCTAGCCTGTCGCACTTAACGTTGTTTGGTTGCAAATCCGCCGCGGTCACGACCTCCGTCGTCTAATCCGTAAAGAATTCCTGGCGCATGCCGGCGCGCAGCGGGTAGCGGCCGTCTTCGGGCATGACCTCAAGCTCGAATCTCAAGATCTCGCGGTGCGCAATCGGAAAATCGGCGATGTAATAAATCGCTTGGTCTTCCTGGATTTCGCGCAGCTCGATAGGGCGGATCTGGCCGTACAGTGTCTTGGCGACGGCGCGGATCTCGGCCCGGACCGGTGTTCCCATGGTGCCGAGTTCATCATGAATCACGCTCACGTTGAGCAACGCCCGGCTCTTGCTGCGTTGGATGCCATAGGACTTGGCTACCTGAGCGGGCAGGCTGTCGGTGGTTATCGCATTGTGGTGAATGGTGTAGCCGCCGGTATGCGTGCTGTTCTCCGCTGTCGCGAGTAATGGCGCAAGCAGGGCGAGCGAGCAGAGCGTTCTGACCAGGATATTCATCAATGATTCCTCCTGCATGGTCTATGTTCTTGTCCGATCATTAATCAACAATATAGACCAGAGTCGGCCGGAAAAGTGTGCAGTATCGGCATCGGCGACATCTGCAGCGCGAAACCCTACTCAGGCCAGTGCGCGGGCGACGGCCGGTGGGCCGGCCGTATCGCCGCTTAGCAGGTCGCGAAACTTATGCATCGAGGTCAACTGCGCCTGTAGCCTGGAATTTTCGCGTTTCAGCGCAGCGATACGCTGCTCAATGGTGCGACGTGAATCCGCTGCCTGGCGGACGTCCTCGATCTGCTGGGCGAGCGCATCACGGTTTTCCTTAATCTCGCTGGACAGCGGTGCCAGTACCGTCCTGCTCCAGTGCTGCGCATCATCGTGAGCCATGCGCAGGATTCGCCGCGCGCGGCTTACGATGGTGGCGAAATAGCGTTTCGTTACAAAGTGTTGTTCCATGAGCGCTGTTCGCGCGCTTTTCCGGAACGCCTGCGCCTCCTGATCGAGCAGGCTGAGTTCGACTTGGTACCGGACGATGGAGAACATCGAGGGCACCAGCAGCTTGTAGTGGTGCTCTGACTGAAAACGCTGATGGGTGGCGCGCAGCAGCCGCCGCATGGCCCGGGTTTGTTCACCCGCCAGGTCGATGCGGTCGCTTATCTGTTCGAACAGCTTGCCCATGGCATCCTTGAGCCCATAGGTCGTCCAGGCGCCCGTCATGGATTCGCGGATAGCGTCCAGCGTCTGATCCAGGCTGCGTGGGTCCAAAGCGGACAACAGGGTTCGCGCATGTTCCTCAAAGCACGTCAGACTGTGTTTATAGGCGTCCAGGCTGCGTTGGTAACCCTGGTGGTCGGCCTGGGCAGCCATCAGTTTCTGCTCGATGGCATCATGGCTCTGGTCGGCGAGGTTTCGCAGTGTTACACGCTGCTGTTCATTACGCTGCAGGCGCGCCCGGATAATCGATTCCAGCATGTCAATGGCCTCGCAGACCCGCGAGGAGTGTTCTTGCCGGACGAGTTTGATCCGATTCACGGTAATCACCCGTGCCAAATAATGTTCCAGGCGGTCGATACCGCTGCGATCCTCCAGGCTGCGATCCTGTTTGATACGCGCCACCAGTGCCTTTTGCGCAGATAACGCAAACACTCTTTCTGCGGCGACTTGCAGGCTTAGAGATACGCTGCGGCACTGCTTACTGATGCTCTCGGTAATCTGCAGCGGGGTGCGTAATTCGTCCCAAAGCGTGTCGATCTTGTTGAGTACCACCATGACCCCGCGGCGGCGCTGTTGGCCGGGCCGCTGGATGAAGCGATGCCAGATCTGCAGGTCGGATTGGGTCAGCCCAGTATCGGCGGCGAGCACGAAGAGCACCGCCTGCGCTGTCGGCAGCATCTCGTAAGTAAGCTCCGGTTCGCTGCCGATGGCGTTCAGTCCGGGCGTGTCCACGATCCGCAGACCCTTGGCGAGGACAGGGTGACGGATATTTACCAGTGCGAGGCGCCATCGTGGGATGCTGATCAGTTCGGGTGTGCCGTCTTCGAGCGCCGGCGATAGCCCTAAGGCCTCGGCTTCTTGTCGAGAAACCTGGTTCACCTCGGTCAGCATCTGCAGCCGCTGAGTGAGCATCTCCGGATCCTCGAGATCGAGATCGAATGCCTGCCAACGCTCGGGATGATCGCGCAGATCGCCCAACGCGCAGTCGTCTGCACGAGTCGCGATCGGCAGCAGCCTTAACTGCGGCGGGGCATCCAGGTCACAGTAGATCTCGGTCGGGCACATCGTGGTGCGTCCGGCATCTGTAGGCAGCAGTCTGCAGCCCAAGCTGGCGAAGAACAGGGCATTGATCAGCTCGGTCTTACCGCGCGAAAGCTCACCGGCGACCACCACGGTGAGTCGATCGTCACGCAGGCTGTGTAGGGCACGCCCGATCGCGTGTTTGATTTCCGGCGCGTGCAGCCCCTGCTGCTTCAACCAGGGCTGCAGCTGCTGTAGCAGGCGGATCTGCGAACGCGTCCAGGCGCGGAAGGCCTCGAGCTCGTCGAGTAGTCTGGTCTTTGACATCAGGCCTGTAGTGAACGTGAGGGGAGCGGCGCTCAGTATTCTTGGTGCCGTCAGTATACGTCAGGCGGTGCGGCCAATGGCCGCGCGTCGAACAGCGCGGCGCTTCCGCCCCCGTAGCGGCAGCTCAATCCACGAACGGAGATCAATCTGGACATCAGATCATCTGCGCAATGAGATCCTTGAGCGGTGGCACAAGCAGCATCTCCAGCACCACCAGCCCAATCATCACCACCATGGGAGATAGATCCAGTCCGCCCATCTCCGGCATGCGGCGACGCACAGAACCGAGCATCGGTTCCGTCAGGCTATGTATCAGGCTGATCGCCGGGTTGTAGCTTCCTGGATTGATCCAGCTGATGATCACCTGGATGAGTATAGCGAATAGGAAGATATTGATGATCAGCGAGATCAGCTCCGGGATCGCAAGCAGCGCGGCGGCCAGCGGCTGAAGACCCACGCCCGCCAGGCCAAGTATGGCCAGCTGTTCCAGGGTCAGTACAAGCCACGCCAGCACCAGCGCAGCGATATCCATGCCGGAGACGCCGGGGATCACGCGACGCAAAGGGTTGAGCAGCGGTTTGGTCGCTCTGACGATGAACTGGGAGAGCGGATTGTAGAAATCCGCGCGGACCAGTTGGAGCAGGAATCGCAGAACGACCAGCGCAGCATAGAGTCCGAACAGCACTTGAACGAGAAACACTGCAGGCTGGGTGAGATAGCTGTCGCCCATTAATGTGCCCCCAGGTCAGCAGAGATTTCGATGGAGCGGTCGCGCGCCGCCGCCAGCGCGCGCTGAAAGAGCGTGCGAATATCACCTTCTTCGAGTACTGCGACAGCACGTTCGGTCGTACCACCCGGTGAGGTGACCTTACTGCGCAGGATCGCCGAGGAGTCACTGCTCTCGAGCGCCATCCGTGCCGCCCCAAAGGCAGTTTGCAGGGTCAGGAGTCGAGCTGTCTCATCCGGTAATCCGAGCATCTTGGCGGCATCCTCCATGGCCTCCATGACCAGGAAAAAATACGCTGGGCCGCTTCCGGACAGTGCCGTCACCGCGTCCATCATGGCCTCGTCCTCCACCCATTGGGTCAGACCGACGGCGCGCAACAGCGACTCGGCCTTTTCGCGCTGGCTGGCGTCTACCGGCGGCGTCGCGTACAGCACGCTGGCCGCGGACTGGATCAGTGCCGGGGTGTTTGGCATGCTGCGAACCAGGGCTACGGCGCCCCCCAACCAGGCCTGCAGGCTGTCGCAACGGATGCCGGCCGCGATGGAGATGACCAGAGGCCGCCTTTTCCTTATCGTCTCAGCGAGTTCCTCCGCGACCTGGCGGACAACCTGCGGCTTGACTGCCAGCACGACGACGTCGGCCATGGCCGCGGCCTCGCGGTTGTCCTGCAGGGTGCGGATGCCGGTGGCTTCGCGCAGCGACGCACACTTTTCGACCGAAAGGTCGGTCGCGATGAGCCGATCGGGCGCGATGCCGTCCGCGAGCAGACCGCCAATCAGGGCGCCCGCCATGTTGCCAGCGCCGATAAACGCGATGTGATTCGTCATCAAATTAAAGACCGCTGCTGTTAATTAACGCCAAGTCTAACGGATGTGAGCCAGGTCAGTCGCACGCCTGCCGAACCGGATGGTCAGCCCCTGGCGCCGAAGATATCGGTGCCGATGCGCACCATGGTCGATCCCTCCGCGATGGCGGCCTCCATGTCGGCACTCATCCCCATCGACAAGGTGTCGAGTTCGAGACCACGGCGCTGCAGATCCTGAAGCAGCCTGCGCAGCTGCGCGAATACAGCTTGCTGGTCTCCCAAATCGGTGGTCGGGCTGGGCAGGGTCATCAGGCCGCGCAGTCTGAGACGCGGTAGCCCCGCGACGGTATGGGCCAACGCGGGCAACTCGGCTGGCTGTACGCCACCCTTGGTCGCTTCACCCGACAGATTGACCTGGATACAGACCTGAAGCGGTGGTGCCTGCACTGGGCGATGGTCGCTGAGGCGCAGCGCATGTTTGCGCTGGTCGATCCCATGCACCCAGGCGAAATGTCGACTGATCTCTGCGGTCTTGTTGCTCTGCAGCCGCCCTAAAAAGTGCCACTCGATGGCGAGGTCCGCCAGTGCCTCGATCTTGGGTATGGCATCCTGCAGGTAATTCTCGCCGAACTGCCGTTGGCCCTCGCGATACGCCGCCACGATGTCGCCGGCCGGTTTGGTCTTACTGACCGCCAGCAGGGCGACCTCGTCGGCCTCCCGGCCAGAGGCCTGGGCAGCGGCGCGGATTCGTCGGCGAACCTCGGCCAATCTTTGAGGAATTTCATTCATCAAATGGATATTATAGAAGCGCGCGCGCTGAGGCAGCCGAGATCGTGCGAATACGATTCAACTCCAGAGCCACGCTGTCGCTAACTATAACCGGCTGTTGCTTTCTGTTTTCACTCTGGTTGCTGCAGGAACATTATGGATATTGCTGAGCTGCTCGCTTTTAGTGTTAAGCACAACGCGTCGGACTTGCATTTGTCGGCGGGATTGCCACCGATGATTCGTGTGGATGGCGATATTCGGAGAATCAACGTCCCGGTGCTGGACCACAAGATGGTTCATGAACTCGTTTACGACATCATGAACGATAAGCAGCGCAAGGACTACGAAGAGTTCTTCGAGGTTGATTTCTCGTTTGAGATCCCCGGGCTCGCCCGTTTTCGTGTCAACGCGTTCAACCAGGACCGTGGCGCCGCCGCGGTCTTTCGAACCATCCCCTCGAAGATTCTGAGCCTAGAGGAACTCAACTGCCCATCGGTCTTCCGCGATATCTGCGACAATCCCCGCGGCCTGGTGCTGGTAACGGGACCCACGGGTTCGGGCAAATCGACCACCCTGGCTGCGATGATGGACCACAAGAACGATACGGAATATGGCCACATACTGACCATTGAAGACCCGATCGAATTCGTCCATCAAAGCAAGAAATGCCTGATCAACCAGCGCGAGGTCCACCGGGATACCCTGGGCTTTGCCGAGGCGCTGCGCTCAGCGCTGCGTGAGGATCCCGACATCATCCTGGTCGGCGAATTGCGCGACCTGGAGACCATCCGTCTAGCGATGACGGCAGCGGAGACCGGCCATTTGGTCTTCGGGACTTTGCATACCAGTTCGGCGGCCAAGACCATCGACCGTATCGTCGACGTTTTCCCGGCCGGAGAGAAATCTATGGTGCGCTCGATGCTGTCGGAATCGCTGCGCGCGGTCATCTCGCAAACGCTGCTGAAGCGTACCGGCGGAGGGCGCGTGGCCTGTCATGAAATCATGATCGGCACGGCTGCGATTCGTAACCTGATTCGTGAAGACAAGGTCGCACAGATGTATTCGGCCATCCAGACCGGCCAGGCGCATGGTATGCAGACGCTCGACCAGGGCATGCAGGAAATGCTGAAGAAGGGTCTGATCTCCAAGCAGGATGCTATCGCACGCGCGGTGAACAAGGAGATGTTTTCCTAGCCTGAAATCATGATTCCGTACACTGGACGCCATGATCGGTTTGTGGTCTGGTCAGTCATGGAGTAATCATCGGCTAGAATCGGACGCGTGCTGACGCGGGAGCATCGCATGGATTTCAATGACATTCTGGAAATGGTCGTCGAAAAAAAGGCATCTGACCTTTTCATCACCGCTGATATACCGCCCAGTATCAAGGTGCACGGTCGGGTCATGCCGGTTTCCAAGACCCGCCTAGACGCCTCGCAGTCGCGGGAACTGACGCTGGGGCTGATGACGCCCGAACAGCGCGACGAGTTTCTGCACACGAAGGAATGCAACTTCGCTTTTTCGGCAAAAAACATTGGCCGTTTCCGCGTCAGCGCTTTTGTGCAGCGCGATTGCGTCGGCATGGTGCTGCGGCGAATCGAGACGCGCATCCCCAGCTTCGAAGAACTGGGTCTGCCACCGGCGCTCCACGAGCTGGCGATGGCCAACCGCGGGATCGTGTTCTTTGTCGGTGCGACCGGTACCGGCAAGTCGACATCGCTGGCCGCAATGGTTGGCTACCGCAATCAAAACAGCACCGGCCACATCATCAGCATCGAGGATCCGATCGAGTTCCTGCACAACCATGCGGGATGTATCGTCACCCAGCGTGAAGTCGGGATTGACACCGAGTCTTATGAAGTCGCGTTGCGTAACACATTGCGTCAGGCGC
This sequence comes from uncultured Gammaproteobacteria bacterium, assembly GCA_963736445.1. Taxonomy (GTDB): domain Bacteria; phylum Pseudomonadota; class Gammaproteobacteria; order Chromatiales; family Chromatiaceae; genus Thiosocius. Next base: position 113,435 of record CAVTOY010000001.1, read on the forward strand.
CGGACGTCATTCTCATTGGCGAGATCCGAACCCGCGAAGCCATGGAACACGCAATCAGCTTCGCCGAGACGGGTCACCTGGTCCTGACCACCCTGCATGCCAATAATGCCAACCAGGCGCTGGATCGCATGCTGCATTTCTTTCCAGAGGACCAGCACGATCAGATCCTGATGGATTTGTCATTGAACCTGCGCGGGGTCGTCGCTCAACAGCTGGTGCGGCGGCCCCAGGGCAATGGCCGCAAGGCGGTCATGGAGATACTGTTGAATACCCCCTTGGTTGCCGACCTCATTGTCAAGGGCGAGGTGAGCAAGCTAAAGGAACTGATGAAACGATCGACGGAGCAAGGCATGATCACGTTTGACCAAGCCTTGTACGATGCCTTCCGGCGCGGTGAAATAACCGAGGACGACGCGCTGCGCTATGCCGATTCTTCCAACGAAGTACGATTGATGATCAAGTTGGGAGACACCAGTCCGAGTGCATTGGCTCGAGAGGCCGGAACCCTGGATTTTCGCGAGTAATCCATCCGCCAGGCTTTGATCCGCACTTTAATTTTCAGTTGCCTGAAGTGATCTAGTCGTTTAATTTCTACCACCATGACGTCTCAAGCGGTGCAGGCGGCGGATCGACCGTCGCCCTCGCGGCTCGTCCGTGAGGTCCCGGATACCGGCCGGCGCCACACCGAAGTATGCCAGCTAGTCGAGCTGCCGGACTGTTTTAGGGAAGAAACGACGCTTGGTTCATATCCGCTTCAGCTCGCTGCCTGATGCCAGCATCGCGTGGTCGATTGGCTCGCGAGTCCCTGTTTCCGTTAGCAACTCGTCTCTGACTCTCGCCCCAGCACCCAGGGTGCGCTCTCACTCCCAAGATCTGCCAAGCGCCGGAGATCAGCCTATGGCCGGCGCCTTGATGCCCATTGATTTGCACAATTCAGCCGCCGCTTCGACCCCGACGGGTGGTTACCGCAGGCCTCTGTTCTCCGAAATTTTTCGATCCTGACAGACGTTATGCAAAAGTGCGGTGACATGGACGACGGCCAGAAAGGAATCTTCCTCGGTTTGAAGTGGAAGATGTTCCTGGTGCTGACCCTCGTTTTCCTCGTCGTCAACGGGGGTTCCGCTTTCGTTGTTTACCGTAAAACCGCGGGACTTCTGGAGACCCAACTGGCGAATCGGCGGATAAAGCAGGTGCGCGATCTGAATCTGGTCTTGTCCAACAGCTTTGCCAGATTGGGAGACTTGGCCGCTTTCTTGTCCCAGCTTATGATCCCGATGCCCGAGACAGGTACCAATTCCCCACGATATTGGATGTCCGCAATCCTACCAGTGCAGGGCGAGGCGCTCGGCACGAGCTCGGGTATGGACGGCGTCTACTACTTCGCCGCTGACGATATCCGAACAGCGGCCTTTACCTGGCCTGCGCAGCGCGCAGCCCCCGAAATCGAGACGCTACTGGAGCAAGGGCACCGCAGTCAGGGCACGCAAGCACGGCTTGTCTGTGACTACGACTGCGCGCAGATCGTGGTCTCGCCGGTCTTTTACCAAAGTCGGCTAGCCGGCCTCCTGGTCGTCGAGCGCACGATCGCTGCGAGCCAGAAGAGGTTTTCGCAACTGTCCGGTGCCGATTTCATCTTGCTCGATCCAGCTTACACAGGTCGCGATGCCGGCGATCGCCTGCGCGCGTCATCCCGGATGGTGGATAATGCGGCGACCCATGCCAAGGTGGTGGCGCGAATTCTGCGAGCACCGAAGGTGGCGTCCATTGTCAGTGGACTGTCAGAGCCGCCGCAAAGGTTTCGCGACGCTGACGAATGGTATGAGGTGTTCCGAACGCCAGTCGCTGGTGGGCAATCTGGTCTCGATGCCGTAATCATCGATCGCGTAACAGGGCAAGTCCTTGCAATCGAGAAAGCCGCCCGCGAGAGCTTGCTCATAGGTATGGTTGGTGCGCTGCTGTACGGACTCATCGTGTTGGTTCTGCTATGGCGCCCGACGCAGCGGGTCCGTGATGCTATGCGGCTTCTACCCGCGCTGGCCGACAGTTCGCGTCCGCAGTTGCACCGTGAATTGACCCAGCTCGATAAGGCGCCGGTTCTGTCCGACGAAATCGATGGCATTTTCAGCGCCATGCGTGAGCTCTCTCGACAGGTCGACAGCTTAAAGCGCGCCCGCAGCGTCGCGGAGCGGGGATTGCGTGACAGCGAGCAGCGTCTTCAGCTAGCACAGTCGATGGCCAGAGTGGCGAGCTGTGCCGGTGAGCCCAGCGCCGGGATCTTTCGGATAACCGAAGGCGCGGGGCGCATTCACCAGGCGCTTGCTTCGGTAGGTACATGGGCCGAGTTTCAGCGCCTGGTACATCCGGAAGATCGCAGTCGTGTTCAAGCCGCCTGGCGACGCTGTAGTGCGGTGCGCGCGATGGATATCGAGTTTCGCTTGTTGATCGGTGAGAGAGTCATCTATCTGCATGCGATGGCTGAGTTCGCGGGCTCGAAATCCCGTCGTGGCCCGCGCGCCGCGGGTATGCTGCAGGACGTGACGGATCTGCGTGCAGCGGAACGGATATGCAGTACGTATCATGAACGGCTGGAGACTGCGGTGCTGGAACGAATGACGCAGCTGAATTGCGCCCGTAATGCAGCGCTGAAATCGGCGCAGACGAAAAGTGACTTTCTGGCCAACATGAGCCATGAAATTCGTACGCCCCTGAACGCGGTCTTGGGTCTGTCACAGATCGGTATGCAGCAAAGCTACAATCGAGAGATCGCGGCGACTTTTCACCAGATCATCGATGCTGGAGAGCTGCTGCTGAGGATTGTCAACGAGATACTGGAGTTGTCGAAGTTAGAGGCGGGCAAGTTGACCATTGAGGCGCGTCCCTTCGAACTGCGCAAGATTCTATCTCAGTGCATGCAGATGCTGCAGCAGCCGGGCGAGGCAAAGTCTCTGCAGATGGCGCTTGATATCGCGTCCGATGTCCCCGAATGGGTTATCGGTGACGCCCATCGGCTGCAGCAGATCCTGCTCAACCTCCTGAGCAATGCCGTCAAGTTCACTGAACGCGGCTCGGTGCAGCTGGAGGTGTCTCTGGAAGCTCCGATGCTCTGTTTCAGGGTGATCGATAGCGGCTTCGGTATGTCATTTGAACAGATCGATCGCTTGTTCACGCCCTATCAGCAAGGCCTGCACAAGGGACCTATGGCTAGTGAAGGGACGGGTCTCGGGCTCAGTATCAGTAAAGGGCTGGCGACCCTGATGGGCGGCGACATCACGGTGCACAGCAGACCGGGCGACGGCAGTCAGTTCATACTGAGCCTGCCTTTACCGGCGGGTAGTGCGCCGGACATTGCACAAACCCGACGGACCCAGCGCGCTCTGCTCGAGACGGCGAAACCGCTGGTGGGCATCCGGATTCTGGTTGTCGACGACGTGGCGGTAAACCGTCTGATATTGGAGATGATGTTGCACTCTCAAGGTGCCACAGTCAGGACGGCGAGCACGGGCGCCGAAGCGGTTAGTCTGTTGTCCGACAGCCGAGGCAGCCGGTTCGACATTGTGTTCATGGACGTTGAAATGCCTGGGTTGAGCGGCCGACAGGCGACTTCCGAGGTCCGTGAACGAGGGCTCGATATACCAATTATCGGCGTTACCGCCCACGTTTCGGCGGAGGCCCGGCAGGCGTCAATCGCCGCCGGGATGACCGATCAACTGGTCAAACCCGTGATGCCGGAGGCGCTTGTCGACAAGGTGCTACGCCACGCGCGTGAGCGAATCGCCGTGCGGTCCGTTGATGCGGTGGCCGCTGAGCGGGCTAGCGCTCAGAAAACGCTGTAACCGTCGAATACCGGACCATCGACACAAACGCGTTTCATCGCCGGGCCGTCCGGTGTCCTGACCTCAACGACACAACCCGCGCAACCGCCGACTGCACAGGCCATGAACTCCTCGAGTGAGACCTGCACCGGCAGCCCATAGTCGCGGGCAAGGCTAACGACGGCCTGCAGCATCGGGTGGGGACCGCAGGCGTAGATGCCGACGTCCGCAAGCTGTTGTTCACCGAGACCGTTGAGCCAATGCCGGGCGAGATCTGTCACATAGCCCCTATGACACCCGGCATAGTCCTGCAGGCTCGCCAGTCGGCTGGGAATACCCCAGTCCTCCATTAACGGCATTGCGGCGATGACGCCTTCTGGGATGCCTCCGAGCAGGAACTGTGAGGGCCGCGGGGTGAAAGGGAAGGGCACCTCGGAACCGAGAATGACCAAAGGTCGTCGGTCGCCACGGCGCAGCGACTCGGCGATAAATATCATTGGCGGCATGCCGACCCCGCCGCCGATCAGGAGGGGCCGCTGGTGCGCGATGGTGAAGGGAATGCCGATTGGACCCATGACGCTCAGGCGCTCGCCGGGCTTGCGCCTGGCGAGCAGGCTGCTGCCGTCGCCTACCACCTTGTACAGAAATTCCAGCCAGCCTGCGTCCGCTGCGGCCCGCATGATCGAGATCGGCCGCCGCATCGGACGCTGTGGGTCGACGGTGATATGCGCGAACTGACCGGCGCGTGCGCGCGCCGCACATCCGGGCGCATGCACTCGCAGGATGTATTGATCGCCTGCCATGGCCTCGTGGCTGAGGATCTCGGCGTCTTCGACCAGGATGGTATTGCGATGCGGTCTGTCCATCAGTCGCTATCACTTGCGCGGTAGACGATGCGTCCGTTGAACAGGGTGTGAGTGATATATCCAGCGAAGTCCCAGCCTGAAAATGGGGTGTTGCGGCCCTCACTGCGCATGGTTTCGGTATCCAGCGTCCAGCGCCGCTCTGAATCGAACACGCACACGTCGGCCGGCGAGCCTATGCCCAATCTGCCGTAGGGCAGACCCAGGATATCTGCCGGACCGCTGGTTACTCGAGCAATCGCCGTGGGCAGATCGACCACCTTTTCCTCAACCAATCGCAGGGTCAGGCCAAGCAGCGTTTCGAGGCCAGAGATGCCGGGTTCGGTCTCGGGGAAGGGGCGCTGCTTGGCGTCTGGTTCGTGTGGTTGATGATCGGAACAGATCGCTGCGATGGTGCCGTCGGCCACCGCGCGCCGCAACGCCGCCCGGTCTCCGAGGGTGCGAAACGGAGGCGACACATGACACTCGGCCACGAAGCCATCTACATCCATCTCGGTCAGGTGCAACTGATGGGCCGCGACATCGGCGGTGACGGTGAGACTGGCCGCCTGGGCCTCGCTGATCATACGGGCCGCCGTCTGCGTCGACAGATTGCGGAAATGCACCTTGGCTTTGGTGTGGTCGGCGAGCGCGAGATCGCGCGCAACCGCGACGCTCTCCGCCGCCGACGGGATGCTCGGCAGTCCAAGACGGGCTGCCACCGCCCCCTCATGGGCACAGCCTCCGGCCCTTAGATGGCGGTCCTCGGAGCGCAGGAAGACGGTGAGCCCAAATGTGGTGGCGTACTCCAGCGCGCGCCGCTCGACCAGCGTCGAGGCCAGCGGGTGATGGGCATTGCTGACTGCAACGCAGCCGGCCTGTTTGAGGGCAGCCATCTCGGACAGTTGTTCACCCTTCAGCCCCCGGGTCAGGGCGCCGGTCGCCAGGATCCTGGCCTGGCCGAGCTTGCGCGCCATCCGATGCACGAGTTCGACGACCGCGGAATTGTCGATTACGGGATTGGTGTCGGGGGTGCACAACAGGGTGGTGATACCGCCGCGCGCGGCAGCTGCAGTCTCACTGGCCAGGGTGGCTTTGTGTTCATAGCCCGGCTCCCGCAGGCTCGCTGCGAGGTCGACAAGTCCCGGGCAGACCACACAATCCCGAGCATCGATGATCTCATCGGCGGCGAATTCGGCAGGGGCATCGCCCACGGCGACGACGGTTTCGCCGTCAATGTGGAGATCGAGGAAATCATCGATGCCGTGGGTGGGATCGATCAGACGGCCATTGATGATGCTAATGCTCACGTCTCGCCACCGAGATCTGCCTGTGACTGCATCGCCATGGACATGATTGCCATACGTACGGCAATGCCGTAGCTCACTTGCTGTAGAATCACTGAACGTGGCCCGTCGGCCACTGCCGAGTCCATTTCGATACCGCGATTGATTGGGCCGGGATGCATGACGATGGCATCCGGTTTGGCGACCTCCAGACGCTCCTCGGTCAGGCCGTAGAGGCGAAAATACTCATGCTCGTTGGGCAGCAGCGCACCGTCCATACGCTCGCTCTGCAGTCGCAGCATGATAACCACGTCGACATCCCTGATACCGTTCTCGAGATCGTGAAATATATGCACCCCCAGCGCCCGGGCCTCGGTGGGCAGCAGCGTAAGCGGGCCGACGACGCGCACCTCGCTGACACCCAGTGTATTCAGGGCCAGGATCTGAGATCGCGCCACGCGCGAATGCAGCACGTCGCCGACGATCGCCACCCGCAGCGGCGTGAAATCACCCTTGTGCTTACGGATAGTGAACATATCGAGCATCGCCTGAGTCGGATGGGCATGGCGGCCATCGCCGGCGTTGATCACGCTGACCCGCGGCGACGCATGCTCGGCGATGAAATGCGCGGCACCGGATTGCGCATGACGAACGATGAACATATCAGAGTGCATGGCCTCGATATTGCGCAAGGTATCGAGCAGCGTCTCACCCTTTGCGGTCGCCGATGTGTTGATGTTGAAGTTGATCACGTCTGCAGACAACAGTTTCGCAGCGAGTTCAAAGGTCGTGCGCGTTCGGGTGCTGGTCTCGAAGAACAGATTGGTGATGATCCGCCCGCGCAACAGCGGAACCTTTTTGACGGGCCGCCCGGGAAGTGCGGCGAACGACTCGGCGGTGTCCAGTATCTGCAACAGCAGCTCGCGACCCAGTCCCTCTATCGTAAGAAAGTGGCGCAGTCGGCCATGCTCGTTGAGCTGCAGATCACGCGATGTTTGGGCAGGCATTGCGTCTGATCTCACGCCTCGTTCATCTGGCAGATCGGGGGCCATGCAGAATTTCCAGACTGAGCGGATCGGGGCCGTTCAGTTTGATGTGGTCATCCAGGCCCAACGGGGGGCTGAGTCCGATCACATCGGGTTGGATGGGCAACTCGCGGCCGCTGCGTTCGATCAGAGTCACCAGCAGAATCGTAGCCGGGCGACCGAAATCGAAGATCTCGTTCATCGCTGCGCGAATCGTTCGTCCGGTGTGAAGGACGTCATCGACCAGGATGATATTGCGATGATCGACATCGAAGTCGATCTGCGAGGGCTTTACCTGTGGATTGACGCCTATCTGGGTAAAATCGTCACGGTAGAAGCTGATGTCCAGGAGCCCGCTGGGTTCCTGCAGTCCAAGCAGCGCGTTGAGATGCTGGGCGACCCAGGCGCCGCCGGTATGGATGCCGATCATCGCAGGATTTTCCAGGTGTCGCTCACTTAGCCGGTTGCGGAGTACCTGGGCCATCCCCGCGATCAGGTCGACAATCGCGGCATGCCGCATGAACAGGGTATTTTCACTCATTGAGCCAGGTTTCCAGGATCAGTTTGGCGGCATAAGAGTCTACCCTGGTCGGATCTCTGCTGGCCTTCTCACCAAGTTGCACCCAGGCCTCACGGCTGGTCAGGCGTTCGTCGGCCAAGTGAACCGGCAGGTGAAAGCGACCTTGCAGCTGGCGCGCGAAACGCTTCGCTCCTGCCGCGTTGTCGGCTTCCCGGTCCGTCATCTCGAAAGGGTGGCCGACTACTGCGGCTTGCGGACACCACTCGTCGAGGAGTCGGGCGATCCGCTGCCAGTCGGGTTTCTTGTTGACCATGCCCAGGGTCTCGAGCGGCGTGGCAGTGCGCGTCAAGGCCTGTCCCACGGCCACGCCAATTTTGTGCGTACCGTAGTCGAAGCCCAGCAGCACCGCCATCAGGAGTGTCCAGCCTCGCTGCTCAGCAGATTGACATCGACCCCCAGAAGGCGTGCCGCCGCCTCCCAACGTTGGTCGGCCGGCAGCTCGAACAGGATCGCCTGGTCGGTGGGTCCACTCAACCAGGCGTTGTCCTGCATCTCGCGCTCCAGCTGGCCGGCACCCCAGCCGGCATAGCCCAGCGCCACCAGGGTGCGCTGCGGCCCATCGCCACGTGCCATAGCCTCGAGGATGTCGCGAGAGGTCGTGATGCTGATGGTTTCATCGACCGGCAGAGTCGAGTCCCAGGGGTCGGTATGGGTGTGCAAGACGAAGCCGCGTTCTTCTTCGACCGGCCCGCCCAAGTAGACGATCTGCTCTCCCGCGCCGCCGAGGCCGCCGTCGATCTGCATGTGCCGGAGGACATCGACTAGCCGCAACTCGGTCGGTCGGTTTATTACGATGCCCATGGCGCCGTGGTCGCCATGTTCGCAGATATAGGTCACGGTGCGCGAGAAGTTGGGATCCTGAAGGCTCGGCATCGCGATCAGTAGCTGGTTCTTTAGGGAATCTGCTTGACTCATAGGCACAGTATCCTGCGCTATGCTCTGCGCGGCAAGCCGATCACCTGGCAGAGAAAAGGGTGTTGCCGTCGAGAAACTGCCAGGTGCGTGTAATGTCGAGAACGTCCACCTCCTGTCGGATTTCCGGCGGAAACGGGGCGAAGGGCGCGGCCAGGCGGACGATTCGTACTGCCGCGTCGTCGAGCAACTTGTGGCCCGACGAGCGCACGACCCGGATCCGCTCCACACTGCCGTCAGCCCGCACTGCGACGTGCATCAACAGGTTGCCGTACAGCTTGTTGCGTTTGGCCTCGTCGGGATAGTTCAGATTGCCGATCTTCTCGACCTTGCTACGCCAGGCCTCGAGATAGGACGCGTACTTGTATTCCTGTGTGCTTGCATTCACCGCCTTGCGCCGATCCTGCCGCGATGCCGACAACGAACGTCGGTCGAGCTCGGCGGTCAGTCGGTCGATTTCCTGCTGGGTGCTGGCCAGCAGCTGGCTGATCTTGGTGCGCGGTTTTGCCTTTACGTTGGGCTTCGGTGGTGGAACCACCTCCGCGCGCGGCGCCTCGGTGGTGGTGATAATCTCTGCGGTCCGACGCGGCTGCATCTCCTCGGCACCGGATCTCTCCAGCTCCAGCGCGGGTTTGGGTTTGGGGGTCGCCTCCGGATTACCTAGAGGACTGGTCTGGCGCTCCTTGCGGGTCTGATCGCCGCCGCCCTCCTGGTCCTGCTGCGCCAGAAAATCCGGGTTTTCAATCGGTTTGGGTTTGGGTTTGGGCTGCACCAGTGTGATATCCAGCGTGCGCTCGGGTGCCGGCGGGCGTTCGCGCGAGACATCGAAGCTTATGCTGTACAGGATGAAGGCGTGAATGGTCAGCGCCAATACCAGCGCAAACCCGATGGGGTCGGTGGAATGCCGGGTCGTCAGGAAGCCGTTGATATCCATACGGTAGACGCGTCGCCCGGCCCTAGGTGAGTGGCTGGCTGATAATCACTTCGCGATTCAACGCCTTGAGCTTAACACGTGCCTGCATCGCCGGGTTCATGTGGATACGTCCGGCGTCGTCCGTCAGGATCACATAGCGGATACCCATCAGCTTGGCCACCCGATGCCAGTCTTCGGGGCCAGCCACGAATAGCGCTGTCGCCGCTGCATCGGCAGTCGAGGCGTTGGGATGCAGCACCGTGACCAAGGCGGTCCCGGTCGCCGGATAGCCGGTCCTTGGATCAATGATGTCATGATATGTATCACCCGCCCAGGCGAAGCTGGAGTCATCGGGACCAGTGGTGAAGGCGGCTTCGTTGCCTCGGATCTCCAGGGTGGCCAGAATCCCACGACCTGCAGGCCCGCGCACCGCGACGCTCCACGGGTGGCCGTCCCGTGAGCCGATCGCACGTAGATTTCCATCGGCAGAGATGCTTGCATTGTTAATTCCGAGGTCCTGCAGACGGGCAATCGCCTGATCAATGGCGTATCCCAGCTGTATGCCGCGAAAGTCGAGCTTCACCCAATGATTTTTCGACGACAGCCGGAAGCCGTCAATTTCGATGTCCTGCATGCTTGGCCGAGCCGCCACTGCCTGTTGGATAAGGTCCGTGGCTGGCGGCTGCAGGCAGTCGGCCGGCTGTCCCTGGAACCCCCAGGCCCTGAAGAGGTGACCGATCGCCGGGTTGAACAACCCTTCGCTCTGTGCCTCGAGTCGCCTTGACAGGCGCAGCAGCGGTAACACGGAGGGGGGTGCGGCAAAGGGTTCGGCGCCCGCGTTGAACAAGGCATTCATGCGTGATACCGGGCCAGGCTCCCAGGCATGCCAGGCGCTTCCCAGCTGGCGCATATCGGCCTGCAAGATATCGGAGATCTGGTTTGCACGCGCGCGGTTTATGCCGATCAGGGTAATTTCCAAAGTGGTGTCGAAGGCCGACACCTGTCCGCGTGCGACCGGATCATGATTTTCGCAGCCGGGTGCGCCGATCGCTACGATCCACACGGCGAAGAGGGCGCCGCGCAGTTGCGGCGAGGCAGGCATGCTCATACTGCGAGTTTCTGCTCGATGCAATCCATCAGGGTGGCGCTGATATTCAGGCCGTACAACTGGTCCAGCTCTCGTATACAGGTAGGACTAGTGACGTTGACCTCGGTCAAGTAGTCACCGATGACATCGAGGCCGGCGAAAATGATTCCCTGCTCGCGTAGGCGTGGCGCCACAGTCTCTACTATCTGTCGGTCTCTGTCACTCAATGCGACACCGATGCCGCTGCCGCCGGCGGCGAGATTGCCGCGATTTTCGCCGGCGGCGGGAACGCGCGCGAGTGCGTAGGGGACCGGTTCACCACCGATGACAATAATTCGCTTATCGCCCTCGCGGATCTCGGGGATGAAGCGCTGCGCCATGCTATAGCGGGTTCCGTGTTCGGTTAGCGTCTCGATTATGACGTTTCGATTCGGGTCGTCGACCCGGACGCGAAACACGGAGGTCCCGCCCATCCCGGCCAGCGGCTTCATGATCACATCCCGATGCGAGTTGATGAAGCCAATGAATTCTTCGTGACTGCGGCTGACCAGCGTCGGTGAACAGACTTCGGGAAACCATGCCGTATAGAGCTTCTCGTTGGCATCGCGCAGTGCACTGGGCCGATTGACAATAAGACTGCCGCGCGCCGCGGCCTGCTCCAGCAGGTAGGTGGTATACACGTACTCCATGTCGAACGGCGGGTCCTTGCGCATCAGCACCACGTCCAAGCTGTCCAGCGCCTGGGTGCAGGGTTCGTCCAGCGTGAACCAGTCGTCGAAGTTGTCGCGCACCTCCAGCCGCCGCATCGTCGCCACGCAGCGCCCGTCATGCAGCGCGAGGTCTTTTTGTTCCATGTACCACAGTGGGCATCCGCGGCGCTGGCCCTCGAGCAGCATGGCAAAGGTGCTGTCCTTGTAAGTCGCGATGCCAGCGATTGGATCCATCACCACGCCGAGCGAAAAAGCCATTGGCCAGATATCTCCAAGCTGCCTACAGGGTTAACATTTTTGACCCGGGCGCCGCTCGATGGCACCACAGTGTACGGCTATTGTTGCAGACCAACAGGGCGCTTGCTATTTTCCTTCCCACCCGGCGGATGCGACGGCTCGGTGCCTATATCACCACCTCGGCCGCGCGAACCCATCGAATGGCCAGTCAGCCACGTTCGACGCAGGCTAGCAACCAGGATGCGACCTGGGGAAACAGGTCTTCGCGGCGGCGGTGGAGATCCTTGCGGAGCCGGCGTTCCTCCGCCGACGCGTTGCCTGCCACTAAGGTCAGCCAGGCCGCGGCCGATACCCTCGGCAGGAGTCTCGCAGACACAGTCGGTCCGCCCGAGGGCGCCTGCCGCAGGGCCTTGCCGCGGGGCCCCTTGCCAAATGAGACGCCGGAGACGTTAGTCGAAGCGCTAGCGGCCGTTTGCGATCGAACACGTGAGCCGATGCGGCGCATGGCGCACTATTCGGAGGAGCGATGACCGCCCCCACGTCTGTCAAATCTGGCTGTAAATCGAAAACCGACCGCTTGTGCATTCTGTGCGGCTCGATGCTGTTCGCTGTCCTGCAGCCGCAGGCCCATGCTGCCGACGATGCCTATCTGCAGCTGCTGGATCAAGAAGTCATTAAGGTCGAGGAGCCTGCGACCGATACAGGACTCGATGATGCCGCGTCGTCCAGGCCGACCAGTCGAGACCAGGCCCCACAACCGGTGTCGCGGGAAAGATTCGAGACACTGCTGAAGCAGACGCGCGTGGGGACCTACAGTTTCTACCGCCGACTGCCAGAGCGGAGCCGCGAAGAGATCTTTCTCGACTATAGCGATGGCGCCTCATTGGAGGCGTTGCGCGGAAAGATAGTAGACAGGTATTTGCATCCGTGATGTTCGAGTTTGGCGCAGTGGCGGCGAGTCGCACCAACAACAAGATGGCAAATGTCGTCAAATGGTTGACGATCGCCTGTGCTGTATTTATCAGCTCGGCGTATGCCAAAGACGAGCTGAAGATCGGTCAGGCGGCGCAGCTCATCCCGTTGGTCGAGGGCAAGCCCTATCTGCATGTGATTCATCAGGGGCGCTCGGTGAAAGTGCAGCGCGTCCAAGACCCAGATTACGAACTCAAGGGATACTTCGCCAAGACCGCCCGCAAGTGTCCGCCCTTCTGTATTCAGCCTATCTCTCCCGCGCCATCAGTGGCGACCATTGGCGAGGTTGAGCTATTCGAGTTCATGGAAACAAAGCTGCGCGATGGCAGCGGCGTATTGATCGATGCACGTACCGATGCTTGGTACAGAAAGGGCACGATTCCGGGATCGGTAAACTACCCTTTCAGCCTGTTCACCATGGAGAAGGACGCGTCTGAGTTGACCGCAATACTCGAACAGCTCGGTGCCAAGGAGCGTGCCGAGACGGGCGCAGTCGAGCGCTTGCTCGAAGACTGGGGATGGGGCGACGCGCGCGACAAGACCGAGGATTGGGACTTCAGCGCGGCGAAAGATCTTGTGCTTTGGTGTAATGGGCCTGCATGTGGCCAGTCGCCGCGCGCAATTCGCGGTCTTTTGGATGTTGGCTATCCCGAAGACAAGATCAAATACTACCGGGGCGGTATGCAGATGTGGCAGCTTTGGGGGCTGACCACGATCATGCCGAATTAATGATCGGGCTCTATTCAGAATTGACAGGGGATAGCGTGTGAGCAGTGATGACGCAGCAAATATTGGCGGACTGAAGGTCATGGTGATCGACGACAGCAAGACGATTCGTCGAACCGCAGAGACGCTCTTGAAAAAGGCCGGCTGCGAGGTGTTGACCGCTACAGATGGCTTCGAGGCGCTGTCGATAATCGCGGACAACCATCCTGATCTGATCTTTGTCGACATCATGATGCCCCGCCTCGACGGCTATCAGACCTGTGCGCTCATCAAGCATAATGAGGTCTACCGCGATATACCGGTGATCATGCTGTCCAGTAAGGATGGCTTGTTTGATCGTGCGCGCGGGCGAATCGTTGGCTCGGAGCAGTATCTAACCAAGCCATTTACCCGCGATGAGCTGCTTGGGGCGATAAAGAAACACGCTGCCAAGGCCGCCTGACGCGGATTTCCGCTGACAGGACTAATCGAGACCTATGGCCAAGATTCTGATCGTCGACGACTCAGCGACCGAACTACACGTGCTGGCAAAGATTCTGCAGCAGGCCGGGCATCAGGCATTGACCGCCGCAGATGGCGAGGCCGGGATCGCCGCCGCCAAATCACAGTTTCCGGATGCAATTCTGATGGATGTGGTAATGCCCGGCATCAACGGCTTCCAGGCGACCCGCAAGCTCAGCCGCGATCCCAAAACTCGGCATATCCCGGTCTTGATGGTCACAACCAAGGATCAGGAAACGGACAGAGAATGGGGAATGCGCCAGGGGGCCAAGGGCTATCTGGTGAAACCGGTCGACAGCGGTGAGCTGTTGCACAAGATCGACGAGTTACTGAGATGAGTCTCATGGTGGAACGGGCACAGCATGTGCTGACGAGTGCCGATGCAATGGCCCTGCTGGCAGATGTAGAGCAGCGTTGTCGGCTGGCGGCGCAGCGACTGCCGGAAACGGACGCAGCGCAAGACGTCTGGGACGGTCTGGTGTTCAGCATTGCAGGCGTACGCGTTGTTGCCGCCATGAATGAAGTCAGTGAGATGCTGCCCAATCAGGACAGAATCACCCGCGTGCCCGGCTCGCGGCCGTGGATGATCGGTCTGGCAAATGTGCGGGGAAGTCTGCTGCCCGTAATCGACCTGCAGGCCTATCTCGGGGGCAAGACGGTCGTGGCGTCCAAGGCGGCGAGGATCCTGGTGCTGCGTTTGCGCGGACTCGTTGCCGGACTGCTGGTCCCTTCTGTACAGGGGATGCAGCATTTCAATCTGAGTAATCGTTTGCCGGACGCCCGCATGAAGGGTGCGCTTGGTGCCTATGTCTACGAAGCGTTCAGTATCGATGGCGCCGTCTGGCCGGTGTTCAGTATGTCGGCGCTGGCGGCAGACCCCGAGTTTCGCACCGCCGCTGCCTGAGGGTATCAGATGTACACAGAATGCACGCACTACTGCCGAAGGAATCGCACCGTCGAAAGCCTGCATAGCGCCATGCTAACCGGTTCAGGACTAATGTTATGAGAAAAACAGCAAAAACCTCGGTGGACAGCAATCGGACAATACCTTTGCTTACCGTATTGGTGCTCGTCACCTTCATAGCGGCGATTGCGGCCTTCACGCTGCTGTCGCGCGCAGAGCAACATGGAGAGCAGTATGTGCAGCGCGTCGCGGAGCAGCAGGTTCTCGGTCAGAAGATCGCAAAATACGCACTCGAGGCTTCGGCTGGGGGGCTGGCTTCGTTCGAGCGTCTGCGAAGTGACCGGGACCGCTTCATTACGCTGCTCGATGAGCTCAAGAGCGGCGCGAGCGACGCCGGGCTCCCGGCGTCGCCGGATTCCATGTTTGAACCGTTGCGCGAGGTGGAGGATCGCTGGCTGACGCTGCGGGCCCATGTCGACGAGATCCTGGCCAACCAGAACGCGATCCTCTCGATGCGCAAATATGTCGATGTTATCAACGCTGGCATCCCCAAACTCCAAACCGTCTCCGAGGACATTGTGCGCACCCTGGTAAGCGCCCGGGCCGACCCACAGCAGGTATTCGTCGCCGCACGCCAGCTCATGCTCGCGCAGCGTCTGCGGGATAACGTCAGCCGGGCGCTGGCCGGTGGCACACAGACGGCCGCAGCGATTGATCAGTTCAGCGCAGATGCGGACCGCTTCGGCCAAGTGCTCAACGGTATGTCAACGGGCGACGCCGCGTTGGGCGTCGCCCGTGTCAGCAATGCGGGTGCGGAAGCGAAAATCAAGCAAGCGACCAGGCAGTTCCGCTCGATCAACGACCTCATTACGGAGATAGTCGATCTGTCTCCTGATGTGCTCCCGGCACTCGAGGCGACCGGCGAAGTGACGTCGGCATCCGACGCGCTCGATAAAGCCACCAGCGATCTGCGGGCCGCCTTTAACAGCGGGCAGTACGGAAGCACGCTGGGTCCGATCAGCCTGGGACCAACGCTGGTGACCGTGCTTGGACTGCTGGCCATCGTGCTGCTGCTGTTGCTCGGTCTTGCGCTGCTGCGCGGTGCTCGGGCGCGTGCGCAAATGGCAGACCAGCAGAACCTCCGCAATCAGGCAGCGATCCGTCGACTGCTCGATGAGATGGTCGATCTGTCCGATGGTGACCTGACGATCGAAGCCACGGTGACGGAAGACATCACCGGCGCGATAGCAGACTCAGTCAACCAAGCGGTCGAGGAGATGCGCAACCTGGTAACCACCATAAACGAGACGTCAGTGCGGGTCTCCGCGTCAGCGCAGGAGACGCGCGGCACAGCACTGCGTCTTGAGGAGGCATCGGATCATCAGCGCAACCAGATCGAAAATGCGACAGCGACGGTGCAAGCCATGTCGCAGGCGATGAGCGACATGGCCGCCGAGGCGAGCAGATCCGCCGCAATCGCCCAGCAGTCAGTCGATATCGCAGCGGCTGGAGGTTCTACCGTGCGTCGCACCATTCACGGCATGGACAACATACGCGAGCAGATACAGGAGACCTCGAAGCGTATCAAGCGTCTCGGTGAAAGCTCGCAGGAGATCGGCAACATCGTTGAGTTGATCGAGGATATCGCGGATCAGACCAATATTCTGGCCCTCAACGCGGCGATGCAGGCGGCCGCGGCGGGTGAGTCCGGGCGCGGGTTTGCGGTCGTAGCCGATGAGGTGCAGCGTCTTGCAGAACGCTCGGCGAATGCGACCAAGCAGATCGATGCGCTGGTCAAGACCATTCAGGCGGACACCAACGAGGCGGTCAACTCGATGGAGGCCAGTACGACAGAAGTTGTAAGTGGCGCCAAGCTGGCAGAAGACGCCGGTGAGGCCCTGCAGCGAATCGAAGAAGTTTCACAGGATATCGCCAAGGCAACCGAAGCGATGACAGAACATCTCCAGCAACAGTCGCGCGATGTGGGGTCGATCAACGACACCATGAGCGTGATTCAGCAGATTACCAGCCAGACCTCGGACGGTACCGAGCAGACGACGCAGTCCATCGAGACCCTTGCGCAGATGGCCGAGCAGCTTCGCCAGACCGTCGCGCGCTTCAAGCTGCCCGACGACGATTCCATGGTCGGCTAACTGAGGATTACGTCATCATGATGCCAGAACTGCGCCAGGACCGAAGCACTCTCCGCTGGATTCGCGGCGAGCTAAACCAGACACTGCGCGAGGCGCGCAATTCGCTCGAGGATTTCGTCGAGGGACAGAATGATCGCCTCGGCGAGTGTATTGATCGCCTGCACCACGTGCATGGTGCACTGGAGATGGTGCAGGTGCATGGCGCCGCGATGCTCGCTGACGAGATGGAGCAGCTCGCACTTGCTCTATCGCAGGGGCAGGTCAAGCGCCCAGAATCTGCCGCTGAGGCTTTGATGCTGGGGATGGTCCAGCTGCCGGCCTATCTCGAGAAAATCGAGGGCGGTAGCGCGGATATTCCGCTGGCGTTGCTGCCGTTGATGAACGACCTTCGCGCCGCACGTGATGCTGCGCTTGTTACCGAGACATCGTTGTTCGCCCCCAAGCTCAATTCTGTGATAGCGGCGGACACGGTGCGCCCAGGCTCGGGGAACCGCGATCTGCCGCGCATTATTCAACATCAGCGCAGTCATTATCACCGGGGGCTGTTGAACTGGATCCGTGGACAGGATGAACGTGCAGCGTTAGCGCAGATCCGCGATGTGCTGGATCTGCTCAACAGTGCATCGGGAACGTCTCGCCTGCGGCGCCTGCTGGATGCCGGTGAGGCCCTGGCGACGGCATTACTCGAGCAAGACGAGGCGCCTGCGCTCGCCGTCAAGCCGCTGTTCGGCAAGATCGATCGGGTTTTCAAGCGGGTGATGGATCAGGGCGAAGAAGCAGCGATGCTGGATTTCCCGATCGACGTGCTGAAGAACCTCCTGTACTACATTGCCCGGTCGGATTCTCAGGACCCGGCGGTCCTCGCGGTCAAGCAGGCGGCGGATCTTAGCAATGCATTCCCGGAGCAGCTGGGCGAAAGTATGACGGTCCGTGCCTTGGGTGGTCCGGATCGTGAGCTTTTCCAGGCGGTAGGTGAGGCGCTCTCACAAGATCTGCGCGACATCAAAGATCAGCTCGACCTGTTCATGCGCAGCGACCGAAGCCAGCTGGATCGCCTGACGCGTCTCGCGCCGGCGCTGCAACGAATCGGCGATACCTTCGGTATGGTAGGTCGAGGTGAGCTGCGTAGCCGACTGAAACACCGCGGTGATGAACTGCGCGAGGTGGAGCGGTCGGGTGAAATACCTTCGGACGACAGCCTGATGGCGTTGGCTGGCGATCTGTTGCTGGTCGAGTCATCGCTTGCCAGTCTCTCTTCGGTTGAAACACCAGTCGCCGATTTTGATGAGACCATGGAAGGTACGGTGCCGCAGGTGCTTTCTGAAGGCGAAATGCACCAGCATTTGCGCACCGCTGTGGATGAATCGCTGGTTGAGCTTGCCAAGATAAAGGACAGCATACTCCAGTATCTGGACACGCCTGAACAGAATGCCCTCCTGCAAGATGTACCGCAGCGTCTACACGCCGTTGCCGGGGCCTTGCGGATGCTGGATCTGCCTGATGCGGCTGAGCTTTTAGATACGCTAGAGCCCTATGTCGACGGTCTTGCGAGTGGTCAGCAGCCGGTGCCTGACGCCGAACGCCGGGATGCCCTGGCGGACGTCATTATCAGCGCCGAGCTTTACATGCAGAGCGCAGTGGAGCTGGGGGGTGACCGATCCAAGCTGCTGAGCTATGCGCACCGGGGGCTAGAGACACTGGGGCTGCGAGAATCCGTCACCGAGTTGCCGACACTGAGCAGCAAGTCCGCGGAGTTGGCTACTGACGTAGCCACCACTGATGCCGTCGAAGCACCGGCCGCCGGCCCCCCGCCTGGCGACGAAGCGCTCACCGGTGCGAATCCGGAGGTTCCCGCAGATGCCTTCGCTGCTCAGCCTGGCGAGTCGGCTCCGGAACACGCAACGGTCAAGGAGCCTGAGCATTCTCCCGAGGCGGCCATTGCTGAGCCATCGGCCGGGGATGCCGGTAACACGACAGGAGATCTGGTCGATGCCGAGATCCTCGAGATCTTCGCCGAAGAGGCGGAAGAGGAACTGCAGTCCATTCAGCGCTGCTATCCGCAGTGGCGTGACAATCGGGACGATAGCGAGTCGCTGACCACCCTGCGTCGCTCGTTTCATACCCTGAAAGGCAGTGGACGGATCGTGGGTGCGACCAAGCTCGGTGAATTTGCCTGGTTGGTTGAGAATCTGTTGAACCGCGTTATCGATGGAACGGTTGAAGTGTCCTCGGATGTCACCGAGGTGATGGATCGGGTAGTCCAGGTCTTGCCCGAGTTGGTGGCCGAGAGCCGCACGCCGGGAGATGATGCGGTCGACGTTTCGGCATTGTCGAAGCGCGCCTCCGCTCTGGCTTCGTCCACGCAGGCCGAACCCACGGCCGGCCAGGAGGCCGCGTCTCCGGATAACGTGACGGCAGCGGCGGCCGAAGAAGCTAGCGTCGAACCGCCCACGGTGATGGATGAGGTCGGCGCCGCGGACTCGACTGGCGATGCAGAATTTCAAGCGACGACGTCGCCACACGAGGCCTTGCCTGAGCCCGAGGAGCAGCCCGATGTGGAGCCTGCCGCCACAGAAACTTTGGCCGCTGGCACGGAATCGCTCGAGGAATCGATTCTTACCGACGGCGAGGGACAAGATCCCCAGTTTGCCGAGGCGGAGAATTCGAATCTGAACGGCGCCGACTCCATGCTGAGCGACGTGTTTCTCAATGAGGCAAGGGGACACGTGCAAGTCCTGGAAGACTTCATCGAACGAGGTCGTCGAGAGGCTGATGGCTGCGTGTTTGATGAGGGCCTGCGACGTGCCATGCATACCCTGCGAGGCAGCTCTCGCACCGCGCAGGTGCAGCCGATTGCGGAACTGGCCGCCGCGCTGGAGAATTTCGGCAACACTTTGCACGGCCTGGACCGCCATACGGATGCGGAAATCCTGAATCTGCTGGACCGCAGTCACGCCATGCTGTCTGACCTGATTCATCATCTGGAAGACCCGCGTCAGGCGGCAGAAGGTTGGCAGACCTTATGCGATGAGATTACTGGGTTCGTCGAACGGGCGATGCATGGAGGTGGACCGACTGAGACTGAGACGGAGCCGGCGGAGCCCGCCGCGACGCAAACCGAGACTGGCTATGAGCCGCCCGATCCCGAGCTGTTGGATATCTTTCTCGAGGAGGCGGGGGAGCTGCTTGAAGCGCTCGAGAACGAGCTTGTCGACTGGCAGGAAACGGACGACGACCAACTGGCCGTGGCCCAGCTGCAGCGCACGCTGCATACCATGAAGGGGGGAGCCCGTCTGGCCGGAATCACGCCGGTGGGTGACCTCAGTCATGCGCTCGAGTCTGTCTTCGAAAGCGTTACCGAACAACGCATCGACAGCAGTGAAGCCCTGCGCGGACTCGTTCAGCACGCCACGGATGCCTTGGCGCAGGACATCGAAAAACTGATTGTTGGTACGATGCCGGTGCAGCGTCCAGCGATGATCGAACGCCTCGAGGCGGCGGCTCGCGGCCGTGAGTGGGAAGACGTTGCGGCCTTCGAAACCGCCGCCGTTCCCGAAGAGCAGGCGCCGTCAGCCATCGCTGAGCTCGCAGTCGCTGAAGCATCTGCTGCGAGTCCTGCCCGCAAGCCAGAATGGGTTGCGCCCGTGCCCGAAACTGAGCGGTCGCCCACCGACGACTTTGATGCCGATTCGGAATTGCTTTCCGATTCGCAGCTGATGACAGATTCGGAACTCCTGGCGGAGCCAAGTTTCCTGACCGCTGCGCCACCGGACCCCTCAGAGACAGCACCTATCGGCACGGTGCTGCATACGGATTCCAATGTGGTGCAGTTCCCTGCAGCAGATCAGCCCGTCGAGGGGGAGGGTTTTGTCCCTCGCCGAGCGCTGCCGCAGCCAGAGCAGGAAACGACGATCGGCACCGAGCGAGTACGCGTGTCCTCCGACGCGTTGGACCAGATGGTCAACAATGCGGGCGAAGTAAGCATCTATCGAGCGCGTATCGAACAACAGAACAGCAGTTTCTCGTTCAACCTCGGGGAGCTAAGCCAGACCATCGATCGCCTGCGCAGCCAACTGCGAGATCTGGAACTCGAGACAGAGGCACAGATCCTTTCGCGGCACGAAAGGGAGGGCGAGGCCAGCGCAGATTTCGACCCGCTCGAGCTGGATCGCTATTCCACCATTCAGCAGCTCTCGCGAGCGCTGTCGGAGACAGTGGAGGACCTCTCCAATCTCGGGCAGTCACTGAACGATTTGAGCCGCGACACCGATACGCTGCTCCTTCAGCAGGCACGGGTCAATACGGACCTTCAGGACAGCCTGCTGCGCACGCGAATGGTCAAGTTCTCGAGCCGCGTACCCCGTCTAGAACGGGTTGTGCGTCAGACCAGTCACGGGCTCGGCAAACAGGCCTCATTGGTCGTCAAGGGCGGCGAAGAGGATATGGATAGGGCGATACTCGAGCGTATGATGAGCCCGCTCGAGCATCTGTTGAGAAATGCTGTCTCGCACGGTATCGAGGATTCCGCTGTACGCCTCGAAAAGGGCAAGCCGGCGCAGGGCTCAATCGTCCTCCATCTTGTGCGAGAGGGTTCTGACGTCGTACTGACAATGTCTGATGACGGAGCGGGTCTCGATCACGAACGCATCCGCGCCAAAGCGATCGAACGCGGTCTACTCGAGGCCGATGCAGCCGTCGAGGACGAAGACCTCTATCAGATGATCTTGCAAGCCGGTTTTTCGACGGCATCAGAGTTGTCTCAGGTGTCGGGACGCGGCGTGGGCATGGACGTCGTGCTGACCGAAGTCAAGCAGCTCGGCGGCACATTGGAGATCGGTTCCAAGCCTGGGCAGGGGACCAGTTTCACGATTCGCCTGCCCTTCACGCTGGCGATAACCGATGCACTGTTGGTAACCGTGGGTGACGACATTTTCGCTATTCCTCACAGCAGCATGGATGGCGTGGTGCGCGTCCCAGTGGACGAGCTGCGCCGAATCTATGCAGGCGAACAGGAAGGTTTTCACTACAACGATCGCGACTACAGCGTGCGTTATCTCGGCAGCATGCTGGGTATGCATGCGCCGCATTTGAGCGAGGGCGCGCGCTGGCTACCGCTGCTGCTCGTGCGTTCCGGTGAGCACCGCGTAGCGATCCAAGTCGACACTTTGATGGGCAACCGCCAGATTGTGGTGAAATCGATCGGCGCTCAGTTGAGCAGCGTGCGCTGGTTTACCGGGGGCACTATCCTCGCTGATGGCCAGATTGCCCTGATTCTCGATGTGAATCGGCTGGTGCGCATGGATGGTACACAGCAGCCCGCGCCGGTATTGCCCACCACGGCGCCTGCCAGTAAAGGCGTGTCGGTAATGGTAGTGGACGACTCGATCACGGTGCGCAAGGTCACAACCCGGCTGCTCGAGCGTCACAACATGCATGTCTTGACAGCAAAGGACGGCGTCGATGCCGTCACCGTGCTGCAGGAGAACCAGCCCGACGTGATGCTTTTGGACATCGAGATGCCGCGCATGGACGGCTACGAGTTGGCGCGCCACATGCGCAGCACACCGGAGTTGAGTGACATACCAATTATCATGATCACCTCACGCAGTGGGGACAAACATCGCAAACGTGCCCTGGAGCTTGGTGTGAAGCGCTACCTCGGCAAGCCTTACCAGGAGGCCGACCTCCTCGAAAATATCTACACGGTCCTGGCGGATACGGCGCTGTGAGTCAGGTCGCCCAGGAACTGCGCTGTATGCTGATCCCATTGCGCGAGGGGCGACTTGTTTTGCCGAACGCGGCTGTGGCAGAGGTCATCGGTTATCGTGACCCGGATCCGGTCGGGCCTGGGGATCCCTGGTTGCAGGGCAAGGTAAGCTGGCATCAACGAAACATCCTGGTGATCGATTTCGAGCGCATGCTCGGGTTGCCGGTCACCGGCGCCGGCATCCGGCAGCGGATCGTGGTGTGCTACGCCCTCGACGCCGATGGGCAGTG
The DNA here is from genome assembly GCA_963736445.1 of uncultured Gammaproteobacteria bacterium. Lineage (GTDB taxonomy): Bacteria > Pseudomonadota > Gammaproteobacteria > Chromatiales > Chromatiaceae > Thiosocius. Next base: position 136,092 of record CAVTOY010000001.1, read on the forward strand.
GCCCCTGCTGGGGTTGGTTGCACAAGGTATTCCGCGCCTGTTGCGGATCAACAGTGAGATGATCGAGTCTGCCTCCTCTGCGCCGTCGGATGCCGCGCCCATTCAGTTGCGCCTGACGATTGGGGGCGAGGATCTGATGGTTCCCGATCTCGCGTATCTGCAGGCGCAGCTGCCTGCTGCGTAGCGGGCTAGCGAAAATCCCCCCACAGCACCTGAATTGCGGCCAAAGCGGCGATTGGTGCCGTCTCGGTGCGCAGAATACGTGGACCCAAACGGACAGCGACGAACTCGTTGGCTAGCGCCAGCGCGCGCTCGCTCTCGCTGAGGCCACCCTCGGGGCCGATCAACAGATTTAACGCCGAGCGCGATGGCGGGGGCAAGTCGGCCAGGCTCTGGGTCGCACGGTGATAAAGCATTAGCCCGCCTCGATGAGCTGCAAGCCAGTCGGGCAGCGAAACAGCAGGGCGCAGGTCTGGCAAGTGATGGCGACCGCTTTGCTCACAGGCACTAATGACGATTCCTCGCCAGTGGCTAAAACGCCGCTCCAGGCGCTGTGCGCTGAGTTGCACCACACTGCGTTCGCTGAACAGCGGTGTCAGGGATTCGACACCAAGCTCCACGGCCTTTTGCAAGGCGAAGTCCATACGCTCGCCGCGCGATACACCGATACCCAGGTGGACCTGCAATGCCGTCGGCCGTCCCGTGGAGACGGCCGCTACCACGTCTGCGCTGCAACTCTTTCGACCGCAATGCGACAATTTAGCCTCGAAATCTGAACCATCGCCGTTGAACAGTATCAGGTGCTGCCCGACGCGCAGTCGCAGCACCTGGCTGACATAACGCTGGGCGCGCGCGTCCAGCTGCACCCGGTTGCCGGGTTGTAGCGGCTGGTCGGTAAAGATACGGGGAACGCGCATGGTCGGCCGGTCACGGTCAGGCTGGTCCGCTACAGCGGGCCGCCCAGGCCGAGATTGTCCCAGATCGCTAAGGTCGGGTCGGCCTGGTTCATGGTGTAGAAGTGTAGGCCAGGCGCCCCCATATCCAGCAGCCGCTGGCACATCTTGCTGACCACTTCAGTGCCCAGGGCGCGGATGGCGGCGACGTCATCTCCGTAACCCTCAAGGCGTTTGCGCAGCCAACGCGGAATCTCCGCACCGCAGGCATCGGAGAAGCGCACCAGATTGCTGAAATTGGTAATCGGCATTACCCCCGGCACGATTGGGATATGGATCCCGCGCCGAATGCAGGCGTCGCTGAAGTGCTCGTAGGCGTCCGCGTTGTAGAAGTACTGGGTGATCGCCGAATCCGCCCCTGCCTCCACTTTCCGCTTGAAATTATCCAGGTCGCGCTCGAAGCTGAGCGCCTGCGGGTGCATCTCTGGGTATGCCGCTACCTCGATGTGAAAGCCTTCGCCGAACTGGTCGCGCACCAGCGCGACCAGGTCGTTGGCGTGGTTGAGTTCACCCATCGATCCCGCGCCTGCCCCGGATGGAAGATCGCCTCGCAGCGCAACAATGCGTCGAATAGCCTGCGATGCATAACGCGACAGGATATCGACGATTTCGCTTCGCTTGCTGCCTACGCAGGAAAGGTGTGGGGCGACCTCCATCCCTTGGCTCTTTATCCAGTCGACTGTGGCAAAGGTGTTGCTCTGCGTCGATCCGCCCGCGCCATAGGTGACAGAGAAAAAGGCCGGATGCCGTGCATTCAGCGTGGAGACCGTGTCGCGCAGTTTGGCTGCCCCTTGATCGGTCTTTGGCGGGAAGAGCTCAAAACTGAACGTTCGTTCAGCGATCTGTGTTGGTGTCATTGCGTGTCCCTCGAATCATGGGCGCCGGCCAGCAAAGAGATGCGCGCGGGGGCAGCGGGCCCTCGCCGTTCGACCGCAAGAAGTACCGGCCGCCCCGGCGCGTTTCCCTTTACTGCAGGCTGCGCGTCGCTTTGCTCAGTAGCGATAATGATCGGATTTGTAGGGACCATCGGCTGACACCCCGATGTAGTCTGCCTGATCCTGGGTCAATCTGGTCAGCCTGGCGCCGATCTTTTCGAGGTGCAGACGGGCGACCTCTTCATCGAGGTGCTTCGGCAGCACGTAGACGCCGACCGGATACTCCTCCGGCTTGGTGAAGATCTCGATCTGTGCCAGCACCTGATTGGTGAACGAGTTCGACATCACGAAGCTGGGGTGGCCGGTGGCGCAGCCGAGGTTCACCAGGCGGCCTTCCGCCAGCAAGGTGATCCGATGACCGTCCGGGAACAGGATTTGGTCGACCTGCGGTTTCACGTTGATCCACTCGTGGTCCTTCAGCCTGTCCACCTGAATCTCGTTGTCGAAATGGCCGATGTTGCACACAATGGCCTCGTCTTTCATGGCCGCCATGTGCTCGTAGGTGATGATGTCCTTGTTGCCGGTCGTGGTGACATAAATGTCGGCAATCGGCAGGGCATCTTCAATGGTGACTACGCGGTAGCCTTCCATGGCCGCCTGAAGGGCGCAGATCGGATCGATCTCGGTAATCCAGACGGTGGCGCCGAGACCCCGCAACGACTGCGCCGAGCCCTTGCCGACGTCCCCATAGCCGCATACTAATGCGACCTTGCCAGCGATCATGACGTCGGTGGCGCGTTTGATACCGTCTACCAGTGATTCGCGGCAGCCGTACAGGTTATCGAACTTGGATTTGGTTACGGAGTCGTTGACGTTGATCGCCGGGAACAGCAGCTCGCCGTTCTTGAACATTTCGTAGAGCCGATGCACGCCGGTGGTGGTTTCCTCGGTAACGCCCCTGATGCCCTGACCGATCTTGGTCCACCTCTCCGGATCTTTGGTCAGCGAGCGCTGCAATGTTCCGATGATGACTTTCCACTCAGTGGGGTCGTCAGTCGCGGCATCGGGGACAACCCCGGCCTTCTCGTACTCAGTGCCCTTGTGGACCAGCAGGGTTGCGTCGCCGCCGTCGTCGAGGATCATGTTGGGCCCCTCACCATCTGGCCAGGAGAGTACCTGTTCGGTGCACCACCAGTACTCCTCCAGCGTCTCGCCCTTCCAGGCGTAGACCGGAATCCCGGCGGCTGCGATTGCGGCAGCGGCATGGTCCTGAGTCGAGAAGATATTGCAGGAGCACCATCGGACCTGGGCACCAAGCTCGATCAGTGTCTCAATCAGGACCGCGGTCTGGATAGTCATGTGCAAGGAGCCAGTGATTCGCGCGCCGTTCAACGGCTTGCTGTCGCGGTACTTCTGGCGCAGTGCCATCAGGCCGGGCATCTCCGTCTCTGCAATGCGGATTTCTTTACGGCCCCAGTCGGCGAGGGACAGGTCGGCTACTTTGTAGTCGGTGAACTCACTCATGATTGTTGACTCCTGTTCAAAAAACGTGAGTGAGCGCCGTTTCAACTAGTCTGTATCCGTCGCCGAGCCTGGCCTGATGAATCAGGTCGCAGCGCCCCTCGGCTGGGAGTTGTAACCGCGGTACCCGATGTGTCGCGGCCGTCGTTTCGGTCGGCCGTGCTCGGGAATCGCCGTTTTTCGTGGCCGGATTTTACACGTCCGCGGTCCTATTGCGCAGCCAACGCCAGCGTTTGCGCGGGTTTGTTGGGAGCTAACCTGGAAATCCCACCTGCCGGCCAACGGCTGCCTGGTAGGCGCTTGAACTTGCAGCGGTATGAGCCCAAATGGGCCCAGTTCGAACAATGACATCCTATTTATCGCCGCTGGCCTATCGCGGTACCGGCGGTTTCTCGCTCGCCCTGGCTTGGGTTTCACTCAAGTGGTAGCTGTGGCTACCATTTTCGCTGCAGCCCGGCGCCAGTGCGGCTGCGAAATCCGCCAGTTGCCGCGATGCTGGTGAGATTTCCAGGCTAGGGGCCGTTTTCGGCGCCGCCAGGAGGTTGACAGGTCAATTACCCAACCATCGGTCGTGGTTTTGGGCTATTGTTGCCGAAAATCTGCCGCTTCGGCGGCACAAAATAGACCCCGGGTAAGGGGCTTGAAGACCAACAAAGGAGCAGACCATGGCCGACCCAGGCACAGCGCGTCCGAACGATACGGACCCGAATCTCGAACCCCTGTTCTACCCAACCAACCGCTTGGGCTTTGATGCCCCGCTGCGCTGGCTGAAGCTTGGCTGGCGCGACCTCATTCGCGCCCGGCGGCAAAGCCTCACCTACGGCGCGGGCTTGGTGCTATTCGGCTATCTGATCACTTGGCTGGCCTGGGACGAGGGCCATACCCTGGCGCTGTTCACGCTGGGTATGGCCTTCATCCTGAGCGGTCCCGTACTGGCCTTTGGCCTTTATTCGATCAGCCGCCAGCTCGAACAAGGTCGCCAGCCAAAACTCGGGATGTGTTGGAGAGAGAGTCGCAATCATTTACGCAACGAGCTTCTTTTCGCCCTGGTCATGCTGGTGATCCTGCTTGTCTGGGCACGTGCTGCCTCGATGGTGCATGTATTCTTCCCGGTCGGAGAAGAGCTTGGCTTGATCGGCTGGCTGCAGTTCCTGGCGGTCGGCAGTGCGGTCGGCTCGCTGTTCGCCGCTATTGTTTTCTCCGCAAGTGTGGTGTCGTTGCCGATGATGCTGGATCGGGGTACTGATGCCATCACCAGCGCATTGACCAGCATCAGCGGCGTTATCCACAACCGGGGAGTCATGTTGCTGTGGGCGGTGTTGATCTTTGGTTTGGTGTTGGTCGGGTTTGCCACCGCATTTATCGGCCTAGCGATTGTCCTGCCGTTGATCGGCCATGCGACATGGCACGCGTATCGCGAGACCGTGAAGTGATCGACCCGAGACACGCTCAGCGCTGATGCCAGAGACGGCGCCGGATGATGCCCGCGGCGGTGATCTATCTCAGAGGCCGGCTGCAGAGCTGAGCATTTCCGCCCTGTCCGTCGCCTCCCAGGTGAAGCCTTCGTTCTCGCGTCCGAAGTGGCCATAGGCGGCTGTTTTGCGATAGCTGATCCTGCTCGTGTTGAGGAGATCGAGCATGCGCAGGATGCCGTAGGGGCGCAGGTCAAAATGCTCTCTAACCAGTTCGGTGATACGACTGTCGCTGACATTGCCCGTGCCGTAGGTGTCGACCATGATAGATGTCGGCTCGGCGACGCCGATCGCATAGGAGATCTGGATCTCGCATTTTTCGGCCAGCCCGGCGGCAACAATGTTTTTGGCGACATAGCGACCGGCATAAGCCGCAGAGCGGTCTACCTTTGAGGGGTCTTTGCCGGAGAAGGCGCCGCCACCGTGGCGTGCCGCGCCGCCATAGGTGTCTACGATAATCTTGCGCCCGGTCAGACCGGCGTCCCCCATCGGCCCGCCGATAACGAAGCTGCCGGTGGGGTTGATATGGTATTCAGTCTCCTTGGTCAGGAGCCCGGTCGGCTCGAGGATCGGCTTGATGACTTCATCCATCACCGCCTCCTTCAGCGCCGCGCCGCTGAACTCGGCGGCGTGCTGCGTCGACAGCACCACCGCATCGATCGCCACGGGTTTGCCGTCGGCGTAACGCAGGCTGACCTGTGATTTTGCATCCGGGCGCAGTAGCGGCAGCATGCCCTTTTTCCGCACCTCGGCTTGGCGCTCCACTAGCCGGTGCGCGTACAGGATGGCTGCGGGCATCAGTGCCTCGGTCTCGTTGGTCGCGTAGCCGAACATCAGGCCTTGATCGCCGGCGCCCTGATCTTCCGGCCGCGCTCGATCGACCCCCTGATTGATGTCCGGTGACTGTACGCCGATGGCTGACAGTACCGCGCAGCTGTCGGCGTCGAAGCCCATCTCAGAGCTGGTGTAGCCGATTCCGCGGATAGTCTCGCGGATTATTCGCTCGTAGTCCGGTTTGGCCGTCGTGGTTATTTCTCCGGCGATGATCGCCATACCCGTCTTGAACAGTGTTTCGCAGGCGACGCGGGCATGCGGGTCCTCGGCAAGTATCGCGTCAAGGATGGCATCGGAGACCTGATCAGCCATTTTGTCGGGGTGCCCCTCAGAGACTGATTCAGAGGTGAAGATGAAATCGCGCGACATTGCCTACTCCTGGGAATGCAAGATTTTTCTGCCTTGTGCAGATTCGGATCGGGCTCGGGCGCGGAATTTTACATGCTTGAGCAGCCGCGCGCATTCTGAAAGAATCCGGTGCCCGCAAAGAGGAGGAAATTCTCAATGGTTTCTCTGGAAACGCCAGTGTGTGAGTTCGGCAAGGCCGCCCCGGACTTCGATCTCCCCGGTGTTGACGGCCGTCGCTGGACCCGCGATGAATGCATGGGCGAAAAAGGCCTCCTGGTGATGTTCATCTGCAACCACTGCCCCTACGTGAAAGCGGTACTCGATCGCATCATCCGCGATGCCGCAGAGCTCCAGGCGCTTGGGGTGAACAGCGTTGCGATAATGTCCAATGACCCCACGGATTATCCGGAAGACTCTTTCGAAAACATGCGGAGCGTCGCGCAGCGGCATGAATTTTCTTTTGCCTACCTGATCGACGAGGATCAGCAGGTCGCTAAGGCATATGGTGCAGTCTGCACGCCCGACTTTTTCGGTTATAACGCCGCCGGTGAACTGCAGTACCGCGGCCGGCTCGACGCGAGCCGCAAAGAGGCCGCCCCGGCCGATGCGCGGCGTGATCTGTTCGAGGCGATGAAGCAGGTCGCGGAGACCGGCGAGGGCCCTGCTGAGCAGATTCCGAGCATGGGCTGTTCTATCAAGTGGATCGCGTAGCTCCCGATGAATTGTTGTAAAACAACTGCTTAGCGTTTTTCCGGCCACTGATCTCGTGAGGTTATGGGCGTATTTGAATATTCGGGGCAACTTTTGTTGCCCACCCTCTAGCGACTGGGTCAAAATACCCGACCTTTCTTACGCCATTTATTCGCGAGTAGGTCGCGTCCGCAGCGAAGAACTTTGCGAAGACGCGGGACATGCTGGCCAATGCCCCGCCGCACGAGGCCCGTAACGACACGATTTACCTCGCCGTCGGCTGCTCGGCGGCGGCGAAGAACTCACTAAATTAAAGCCTTCTACAGGAGGGACTCATGTCCTCACGCAGAGAACTTGCCAACGCTATCCGCGCGTTGAGCATGGACGCCGTCCAGAAAGCCAACTCTGGTCACCCGGGTGCCCCGATGGGCATGGCGGATATCGCCGAGGTGCTGTGGAACGACCACCTGAAGCACAATCCGACCAATCCGGGCTGGGCCGATCGCGATCGTTTCGTCTTGTCGAACGGCCATGGCTCCATGCTGATCTATTCCCTCCTGCATCTCACCGGCTACGACCTGACGCTGGAGGATCTCAAGAATTTCCGCCAGCTGCACTCCAAGACGCCGGGACATCCCGAGTACGGCTATGCGCCGGGTATCGAGACCACCACCGGGCCGCTCGGTCAGGGGGTTACCAACGCGGTCGGCATGGCCATCGCGGAACGCGCGCTGGCGGCTGAGTTCAACAAGGACGGCCACGACATCGTCGATCATCACACCTATGTGTTCCTGGGCGACGGCTGTTTGATGGAGGGCATTTCGCACGAAGCCTGCTCGCTGGCCGGTACGCTGGGGCTCGGCAAGCTGATCGCCTTCTGGGACGACAACGGCATCTCGATCGACGGGCATGTCGAAGGCTGGTTCACCGACGATACACCAAAACGATTCGAGGCCTATGGCTGGCACGTCATTCCAGACGTCGACGGTCACGACCCGGCGGCAATTGCCAAGGCGATGGAATTCGCCAAGGCGATGACCGACAAACCCACCCTGATCTGCTGCAAGACCACTATCGGCTTTGGCTCACCGAACAAGGCCGGCAGCCATGCCTGCCACGGCGCACCGCTGGGCCAGGACGAGATCAATCTTACGAAGGCCGCGCTGGGCTGGGATCACGGCGCCTTCGAGGTGCCGTCGGTGATCTACCAGGGATGGGATGCCAGAGAGAAAGGTGCTGCTGCCGAGGCCGCATGGAACGAGAAATTTGCCGCTTATGAGGTGGCGCATCCGGCATTGGCCGCCGAGTTCAAGCGCCGTATGACGGGCGAGTTGCCGGCCGAATGGTCCGGCACTGCTGAAGCCTTCGTCGCCAAGTGCAACGAGGAGGCGGATTCCCCGGCGACGCGGAAGGCGTCACTCAACGCTATCGAGGCCTATGCGCCGTCGTTGCCAGAGTTGTTCGGTGGATCGGCCGACCTGGGTGGGTCGAATCTGACCGAGTGGTCGGGACACAAGCCAATGCGGGCCGACAAGCCTGCCGCCAACTACATCAACTACGGCGTTCGAGAGTTCGGTATGGCAGCCATCGTGAACGGCATCTCGCTGCACGGTGGGTTTATTCCGTTTGGCGCGACCTTTCTGATGTTCTCCGAGTATGCGCGCAATGCGTTGCGCATGGCGGCCCTGATGAAGATACGCTCAATCTTCGTCTTCACGCACGACTCCATCGGCCTGGGTGAAGATGGCCCGACCCATCAGGCAGTGGAGCAGATTCCGACCCTGCGTATGATTCCGCGCATGGACGTATGGCGCCCCTGCGACACGGTTGAGACGGCGGTTGCTTGGCGCAAGGCCATCGAAAAAAAGGATGGCCCCAGCTGTCTTGCGTTCACGCGTCAGGGTGTGCCGTTCCAGCCGCGCGATGCCGTGCAGATCGCAAATATCGAGCGCGGCGGCTATGTGTTGCGTGACTGCGACGGCACCCCGGATGTGATCGTCATCGCTACCGGCTCGGAGGTCGGGATTTCGGTCGAGGCTGCCGCGGCCAGCAATAAGAAGGTGCGTGTGGTCTCGATGCCCTGCACCAGCCTGTTCGACGCCCAGGATGCGGCGTACAAGGAATCGGTCCTGCCGGCCGCCGTTACGGCCCGTGTCGCCGTCGAGGCGGCCACCACCGACGGATGGTGGAAGTATGTCGGCGCCAGCGGCACGGTCATCGGCATAGACACCTTCGGTGAATCGGCGCCGGCAGGTGAATTGTTCAAGCAGTTTGGTTTCACCGCGGAAAACGTGGGCAAGGCGATCGATGAGGTCGCGGGCTAGACGGATCCAATGAGGTGGCCGGCTGCGTTGACGGTCGGCCGCCTCGTCATAAACGCATTTTTCCAAGATTGCGTAACCCTTCGAGGAGATTATTCACATGGCAATCAAAGTAGGTATTAACGGTTTTGGCCGCATCGGCCGCATGGCGTTTCGCGCAATCGCCAAAGATTTTCCTGGTATCGAGGTCGTCGGTATCAACGACCTGCTGGACCCGGATTACCTCGCCTACATGCTCAAGTACGACTCAGTTCACGGCAACTTCAATGGCGACATCGCGGTCGAGGGCAGTCACATGATCGTTGACGGCAAGCAGATACGTCTGACCGCAGAGCGCGACCCGGCCAATCTGAAGTGGGACGAGATCGGTGCAGATCTGGTCATCGAGTGTACCGGTTTCTTCCTGACCGAGGAGACCTGCAAGAAGCACATCGACGCCGGTGCGAAGAAGGTGGTTCAGAGCGCCCCGTCCAAGGACGCGACGCCGATGTTCGTGTACGGCGTTAACCACGACACCTATGCCGGCCAGGCCATCGTTTCTGCGGCATCTTGCACCACCAACTGTCTCGCACCTGTTGCCAAGGTGTTGCACGACAATTGGGGCATCAAGCGTGGCCTGATGACCACCGTGCATGCGGCAACCGCTACCCAGAAGACTGTCGACGGCCCGTCGATGAAAGACTGGCGCGGTGGTCGCGGCATCCTGGAAAACATCATTCCTTCGTCGACCGGGGCCGCCAAGGCTGTCGGCAAGGTACTGCCGGAACTGAATGGCAAACTCACCGGCATGGCGTTCCGCGTGCCTACCTCGGACGTCTCTGTCGTCGACCTGACGGTCGAGCTTGAGAAAGGTGCCAGCTATGACGACATATGCGCCGCGATGAAGGCTGCTGCCGCGTCCGGGGATTTGGCCGGCGTGCTCGACTACACCGAAGATAAAGTGGTCGCAACCGATTTTCGCGGGCGCAACACGCCGTCGATCTTCGACGCGGGCGCGGGTATCCAGCTGGACGAGACCTTCGTAAAAGTCGTGGCTTGGTACGACAACGAGTACGGCTACACCTGCAATATGCTGCGCATGGTGGAGCACGTTTCCAGGTAAAGACGATAGGGCCGTGGCGACGCCGTCGCTGCGGCCCCTCGTTGCCTAAGTCTGTGTCTCGCATTGTGGGTTTTGCGTTGGTCCTGTGCGCGGCGCCAACGCAAAACTCACCTTTTTATTTTCGGACGACGAAGGAGTTCGTACCATGGCATTCATCAAGCTTTCCGATGTTGATCTAGCGGGCAAGCGCGTATTGATTCGTGCCGACCTCAATGTGCCGGTAAAAGACGGCAAGGTCACCTCTGACGCCCGCATTACCGCATCGATGCCGACGGTTGTGCACTGCGCGAACGCGGGCGCCCGGGTGATGGTAATGTCGCATCGAGGCCGCCCGGAAGAGGGAAAAATGGATGAGGAAAACTCCATGCGGCCGATCGCAGACGATATGTCGGTCAAACTCGGTGGTGAGGTTCGACTGATCAAAGGCTATCTCGACGGCGGTTTTGATGTCTCTGAGGGCGAGGTCGTGCTGTTGGAAAACGTGCGATTCAATGTCGGTGAGAAAAAGGACGACGAAGGGCTGGCGAAGAAATATGCCGCGCTGTGCGACGTGTTCGTGATGGATGCATTCGGCACTGCACACCGCGCGCAGGCCTCTACGCACGGTGTGGGCAAGTTTGCGCCGCTCGCCTGTGCCGGGCTCCTGTTGGCTGAGGAGTTGGACGCCTTGGGCAAGGCACTAGCCAAGCCGGCGCGTCCCATGGTTGCGATCGTCGGTGGCTCCAAGGTCTCGACGAAATTGACCGTTCTCGAGGCGCTGTCCGAAAAAGTGGATCAGCTGGTGGTCGGCGGGGGAATCGCCAACACCTTCCTCAAGGCGTCCGGCGAGAACGTCGGCAAATCGCTGTGCGAGGATGACCTGGTGCCAACTGCGCAGGCCCTGATGAAGAAGATGCATGAGCGCGGCGCCAACATCCCGATCGCCGTCGACGTGGTGGTCGGTAAGAACTTTGCTGAGGATGAGCCGGCGGTGCTGAAAAGCGCCGACGAGGTGGCTGACGACGAAATGATTTTCGACATAGGCCCGAGATCGGCCGCGGAACTGGCCGAGATCATCGCCAAGGCCGGCACGATCGTGTGGAACGGTCCGGTGGGAGTCTTCGAGTTCGATCAGTTCGGCGAGGGTACGAAGACTGTGGCGATGGCAATCGCTAACGCCGATGGATTCAGCCTCGCCGGTGGCGGTGACACCATCGCAGCCATTCAAAAATACGACATTTATAACAAAGTATCGTATATCTCGACCGCGGGCGGCGCCTTCCTCGAATACCTCGAGGGCAAGACGCTGCCAGCAGTGGCAATGCTCGAAGAAGCCGCTCGCAAATAGCGGCGGACCAGTTTGCCGCTGGCGCAGTGTCTGCGGTCAACGCAAGTCTGCCGCCAAGATCGATTGACGAATTCGAGTCCTCGGGGGCGAGAGATCGGAATCCTCGGTCTATGCCGACAGAGCACCAAGCGATGGCACAGTCGATGAACCGAACTGAATCACTGCGGCCAGGCGAAAGCCGATTCGCAAGAAGGACAAATGCTTAGACGCACCAAAATTGTCGCAACGCTGGGACCGGCAACAGATGACCCGAAGGTGCTGGACGAAGTCATAGCCGCCGGTGTCGACGTCGTGCGCCTCAACATGTCGCATGGCACGCACGAGGACCATGAGCGGCGCGCGGACTGGGTGCGTAACCGCGCGCGCGCCAGCGGTCGCCAGGTCGGTGTGTTGATCGACCTGCAGGGTCCCAAGATCCGTTGCGGCAAGTTTGTCGATGGAAAAGTGGAGCTCGCACCTGACGATCGCTTGATCCTCGATACCAGTTGGGATCTCGACGCTGGCAACCGGGAGCGCGTTGGCGTCACCTATCCGACCCTGCACGAAGAAGTGGCGCGTGGCGATACCCTGTTACTCAACGACGGCCACATTGTGTTGTGGGTAGATCAGGTGGAGGCGACCGAGGTGCGCTGCAAGGTTGTTGTTGGCGGGACCCTCTCGAACAACAAGGGCATCAACCGGCTGGGTGGCGGCCTGTCGGCACCGGCGCTCACCGAAAAGGACAAAGAAGATATCCGCTTTGCGGCCCGTCTGCAGGCCGATTACGTCGCGGTATCTTTCGTGCGTTCGGCCGACGATGTGCATACAACCCGGCAGCTGCTGCGTGAGGCAGGGGGGCAGGGGGGCATCGTCTCGAAGATAGAACGCGCCGAGGCGCTCGATTCCATAGAAGAGATTATCGATGCCTCCGATGTGATCATGGTCGCGCGCGGCGATTTGGGGGTTGAGATCGGTGATGCCGAACTACCGGCGGTCCAGAAGCGCCTGATCAGTGAGGCAAGGTCGCTGAACTGCGTGGTCATCACCGCCACCCAGATGATGGAGTCGATGATCCAGAGCCCGATTCCCACACGGGCCGAGGTGTTTGATGTGGCCAATGCGGTGATCGATGGGACCGACGCGGTCATGCTGTCGGGTGAGTCGGCGGCCGGTAAATATCCAGCCAAGGCGGTCGAAGCCATGGACCGGGTCTGCAAGGAGGCGGAGAAGCAGTCCCAGACGCGTCAGTCGGATCACCGTCTGCACACGGTATTCGGCCGCATCGACGAGGCGATTGCGATGGCCACCATGTACACGGCCAACCACCTCGGCGTGGCCGCGATTGCCGCACTGACGGAATCGGGCTCGACCTGTAAGTGGATGTCGCGTATTTCGTCCGGGATTCCGATTTACGCCTTGACGGGCCAGGTTGCCACGCGTAGAAAAGTGACGCTGTACAGGGGCGTGTATCCTGTCAGCTTCGACCTTGAGCCAGGCATAGACTCGCGCCAGGCCAACACCGAGGTCATCGAGGAGCTTCAGCGTCGCGGCGCGGTGCGCGACGACGATCTCGTCATCATCACCAAAGGTGACCTGAATGGCGTATCGGGCGGAACCAACGTACTCAAGATCGTGCGCGTTGGGGAACACATCGCGAACGGTGGCGAAATAAATTTTGATTGAGTCTTTCAGTAAAAGGAGCAGAAAATGGCACTGATTTCCCTGCGTCAAATGCTGGATCACGCCGCCGAGCATGGCTATGGCGTTCCGGCCTTCAACGTTAACAACCTCGAGCAGATGCGCGCAATCATGGAGGCCGCCGACGAGACCGATGCGCCGGTCATCGTGCAGGCCTCGGCGGGTGCTCGCAGTTACGCCGGTGCGCCCTTCCTGCGCCACTTGATCCTGGCGGCTATCGAGGAGTTTCCGCACATCCCGGTATGTATGCACCAGGATCACGGCACCTCTCCAGCGGTCTGCCAACGCTCCATCCAGCTGGGGTTCAGCTCGGTCATGATGGACGGATCGCTTGGCGAGGACGGCAAGACGCCCGCCTCATATGACTACAATGTAGACGTCACCCGGCGCACCGTCGAAATGGCACATGCCTGTGGCGTCTCGGTCGAAGGGGAGTTGGGCTGCCTGGGCTCGCTCGAGACCGGCATGGCCGGCGAGGAAGACGGCATCGGTGCCGAGGGAAAACTGGACCACAGTCAGCTGCTGACCGACCCGGAAGAGGCTGCCGATTTCGTCAAAAAGACCGGTGTCGACGCGCTGGCGATTGCGATCGGCACGTCGCACGGTGCCTACAAGTTCACCCGGCCACCGACCGGCGACATCCTCGCGATCGAGCGCATCAAGGAGATTCATACCCGCATTCCTAATACCCACCTGGTGATGCATGGTTCCTCATCGGTCCCGCAGGACTGGCTGGCGATCATTAACGAATTCGGCGGTGATATGGGTGAGACCTATGGCGTGCCGGTCGAAGAGATCCAGGAGGGCATCAAGCACGGCGTGCGCAAGGTCAATATAGACACCGACCTGCGCATGGCGTCGACCGGTGCGATCCGCAAGCACCTGCACGAGAATCGTTCAAACTTCGATCCACGTAAGTTTCTGGCCGCGTCCACCAAAGCGATGAAAGACATCTGCAAGGCGCGCTACGAGGCATTCGGTACCGCCGGCAATGCGTCTAAGATCAAGGCGCTGAGCCTGGATGCAATGACCGGTCGTTATCTGTCGGGAGAGCTCGACCCTAAGGTCAACTGATCCGTCGCGGCGGCGGTATACAAAAGGGGCGCTGTGGCGCCCCTTTTTTCGGCCGGCTGGGCCTGCGGATAACTCAGAATGCAGGAATCACCAGCAGCGGCAGGCGCAGCGAACGCAGTGTCTCCTCGGTATCGCGGCTACGCAGCCGTGTCGGAAGCACAACCAACTCGGCGTCCGTAGCCTGCGCCGCGGTGATGATCGCCGCGCTGCGCTCACCCTCGCGTCGCTCCCATCGCCATTCCAGCCTAGGTATCTGCGGCAGCGCATCTGTCGCACTGTCGTCGGCATCCTCCGGCTGCAGCAGCGCTACCTGCAGATCGCCGTCACTCAACGGTGGCAGCCAGCGTCCAATGAAGATCAAGTCGGCGCGCGGATCGTGCTTCGCGGCAACGACATACAGCACACGTCTCAGGCACCCCCGACCGGTAGCCGGATCGATCAGGTCCGGGCCGCGTTTTGGCAGCATCAAACTATGCGTGCGGCTTACGTGACAGACCGTCTCTGCGACAGACGGCCCCAACAGCCGCCGGGCAAGGCCGCGGCGACCCGCAGTCGCCATGACGAGTAAATCGGCCGGATGTCGGCCTAGATATTCGACAATCCCGCGACGCGGGGTGCTCTCGCGCATCCCCATCTTCGCGACCCCGACATTGAGGGTCTCTGCGACCGCCGTGCGCGGTGCGTTCGCGGGCAGCCGCCGCCATTGCGTCAGGGTCTCGCGAATACCCGGGAACTGATCCCAGGGAATGGCGTCGCGGCCTTCTCGCCCGGTATGGAGCATGGTCAGCCGGGCCTGCCTGGCGACTGCAAGCGCGAGGGCGCAAAAAAATGCCCGCTCACTGGCGGTGCTAAAGTCGGTGGGAACCAGGATCCTTGGTACGATACGTCGCGATTCCTTCACTTTTCATCACCCCCCAAGCCCAGTAGTCTACCTGTTCTCGTGGGCGCGCGTGCGGCACTCTGCCGAGCGTATGATGATGAAGGTATGGTGTAATTAAGCGTCAAATGGAGCGCCTGTGTACTCTGACAAGTTCCCCTGTCCTTGCTGTGGGCATCGCGTGTTCGATCATCAACCTGGATTCAATCAGCTCTGCCCAATATGTGGCTGGGAGGACAGCCTCGACCAGCTGCGCTTCCCGACGATGCCGGGCAGCGCCAATCACGTCAGCCTGGTCGAGGCGCAGAAGAACTATGTGACCTACGGTTCCACGGAACGTCGCAATCGCGGCCAGACGCGCGCCCCGATCGAGGGTGAGCCGCGCGACGAACAGTGGCGTCCGATCGATATTGCGCGCGACAACATCGAGGAGCCACAGCGCGGTCAGGGCTATGCCGATTCCTATCCCTACGAGGACACCACAGTCCTGTATTACTGGCGTTCGACCTATTGGCGACGGATCGTCGGCTGACCGGTCACTAGACCTGCAAATCTCACCGATTTCCTGCTGCGGACGGCGATACTCTCGGCCTAACAGGGCGTACTCGCTACAGCCGGTCCGACTCCGTGTCGGCTACGCCTTCACCTTCTTTCACTGCGTGCACCCCGTCGCAGCGGCATCTCGCCGCCCTCGCGACGAAACCCGGTGAGATAAGCGGGCTAGCCTGCATGTTGCACCAGTCGATCGTGGACGGGCGCGAATGAATCGGCAGAGATGCGGTGAACGTCATATTCGGTGCGCTTTCTTGAAGGTACAGTTTGTCCCTCGTCCCCGATCTATCCAGGCCCTCGCTTGTCCAGGCACGCCTGTACTTGCCCTTCGCTCAAACCATAGCTACGGCTATGCTTTTCGCTCCAGGGCGGCGTCCAACCGAACCTGGCCGGCGCGATCATCCTGGATACTGGTGCAACATGCAGGCTAGGCACCCTCGCGACAAATAAAGGGTGAGATTGACAGGCTAAAAAAGGCGCAACGGCGGCTCGCGCAATACCTCCAGCTGATGCCTGAGATCGCTCAGGTGCTGCGACCAGTAGTGAGCGGAAGCGGCCCACGGAAAGGCCGCAGGAAACGCGGGATCTGACCAACGTCGAGCCAGCCAGCCGCTATGGTGGACCATGCGCAGCCCGCGCAACGGTTCGATCAGGGCGAGTTCGCCGGGATTAAAGTCGTGGAACATGCGATAGCCTTCGAGCAGCGCGCTCAGCTGCTCCGTGCGTTCGCTGCGTTCGCCGTGCAACAGCATCCACAGGTCCTGGACTGCCGGGCCGTTGCGACAGTCATCGAAATCGACGAAATGCGGGCCCTGTTGGGTCCACAGGATGTTGCCATGGTGGCAGTCGCCGTGCAGGCGAATGGGCTGTGCGGCGACCTCTGCCAAGGCCTGGTCGATGGCGTCGAGCAGGGCTGACGTCGCGCTCGAATAACCGTCGTGCTCGTGACCGGGCAGCAGCGGGCTTTGCAGCACGGCCTCGCGCGCCTGCCAACCCATGCCCGTATCCAGGTCCTGGCGATGAATAAAGGGCTTCGCTTGACCGCCAAGGTGGATACGGCCGATAAAACGCCCAATCCACTTCAGCTGGTCGAGGTCGCCGGGTTCCGGCGCACGGCCACCACGTCGCGCGAACAGTGCAAAGCGGAAACCTGCTTGTCGGAAGAGACTCTTCTGATCTGCATCTCGCCAGGGTGCGACAATCGGGATCTCGGCCGCGGCGAGTTCAGCAGAAAACTGGTGCTCCTCCAGGATCGCCGCATCGCTCCAGCGGTCCGGGCGATAGAACTTCGCCACCAGCGGCGATGCGTCCTGGATCCCGATCTGAAACACACGGTTTTCGTAGCTGTTTAGGGCCAGCAGGTGACCATCGGGGATCAATCCGACGCCTGCAACGGCATCCAGGATGACGTCGGGAACCAGCCTTTCGTAGGGATGGTTCAAGACTTCAGCAGGCCATCCAGGCGCTTGAGATCGAAGCCGTCTATCCGCGTCTCACCAACGATTATCACCGGAACACCGCGCGCGCCAAGGCGGGCGAAGGCCTTTTTTGCACGGCTGCTGTTCTGCACATCGAACTCCTGAAAGCGCAATCCCGTACGCTGTAGATAGTGTTTCGCCTGCCGGCATTGCGGGCAGGCGCGGATGGTGTAGAGCGTTATTCGCGGGGCCGCCAAGGGTTTTGCTCACTCGCCGTCAGCACAGGAAGCTAGCGCCCCGTCAGCCGGCGTTCTGCCTCACGATACTTTGCGGCCGTCTTATCGATGATCTCCTCCGGCAGTTCCGGACCGGGGGCTGTCTTGTCCCAGTCCAGCGTCTCCAGGTAATCGCGGACGAACTGCTTGTCGAAGCTGGGTGGGCTGCTGCCTGGTCGGTATTCCTCGGCCGGCCAGAAACGCGAGGAATCTGGGGTCAGCACCTCGTCGATCAGATGCATCCTGCCCGCGCCGTCGACGCCGAACTCGAACTTGGTGTCGGCAATGATGATGCCGCGCTGCAGCGCGTAGGCGGCAGACTCGGTGTAGATCTTGAGGCTGGTATCGCGAATCTGCGTGGCCAGCTCTGGCCCCAGCAGCTCTACCGTGCTCGCAAAATCGATGTTCTCGTCGTGGTCTCCAGCCCCCGCCTTGGTAGAGGGTGTGTAGATGGCGGCCGGCAGCCGCTCGGCCATCTGCAGGTCGGGCGGCAGGCGGATGCCGCACACCGCGCCGCTGGCCTGATAGTCCTTCCAACCGGAGCCAATCAGGTAACCGCGCACTATCGCCTCGACGGGCAACGGCCTTAGGCGTTTCACCACGATCGCGCGGTCCGTCAGCGCCGCGCGCTCCGCGGTATCAACGACGACGTCGGTCACTGTCTGGTCGCTGAGGTGATTCGGCACAATCCCGCAGGTGCGCTCGAACCAGAAATTTGCGACCCGCGTGAGCACGGCTCCCTTGCCTGGGATCGGCTGTGGCAGGACTACGTCGAATGCCGACAGGCGATCAGTCGCGACGATCAGCAAGCGGTCGTCGTCGACTTCATAGATGTCCCGTACCTTGCCACGATGAATCAGTTTCAGGGTGGCAAGCGTCGAGTGGTGCAGGGCGTCCATGGCTCGCTCGCGTGTCTGCAAAGTGCGCGAGTATAGCCTCGGTCGCCGATTGATGGCATCTTTCGGGCATGTGCCCCATCCACCGCCCGCCCAGCCGCGTGCCGGAATCCGCTCCGGCCGAGAACCCTTTTCTGATTGCGTTTCGCGGCAGCTTTACCTCGACGCTGCGCTGGCCGCAGCTCGATGCGCTATGGCAGCGCCTGCGCGGGCAGCCGGAGGGCTGGTACGTCTATGCGGTGGGAGAGCCACCACCGAATTCTGCGGCGACGGCCCACGATCTTTTGCGTTTCATTGACCGGATGGACGCGTTGTTACGTGCGGAACACGATGAGGACTATTGCGGCATTGTCTATGCGGATGACCTTGCGGTGCCGCGTATGGTCAAGATCTACGATCCGGCCAACCTCGGGGTGTCGTGTGGTTATAGCGACAACCCACCGCTGCCCGGCTGGGTGCTGAGCCGCCTCGCACCGGTCAATCTGGAGACCGCGCGGCAGCCGGCGGGACGGCGACGCTGGTGGCAGCGCCTGCTTCGCGGTTAAAACGTGTTAATCGACGGCCTTGGCGCTGCCGGTACAAGTCGCTGATGCTGGCCATGTTACCATTATGCCGTCGCACGGGCGTCGGTATTCCGTCAGGCGCCCGCAAACGCGCCGCAGATCCCCTCGAACCCGGCTGGAGCAACCCCAATGGGCGAAGAGCAAAATCAGGCCCTCAGCGACGTCACACTCGCGGTAATGGGTCTCTTGGATTCCTGGGATCTCGACACCCGCGAGATTCAGGCGGTGTTGTGCCTGCCCGAGAACCTGCGCGCCCGAGCGCTGAATAAGTATCGCGAGGGCGCCGATGTGTTGCCCGATGACCCGGTAGTGCTGCGCCGGGCCCGCTATTTGCTGCGTATCGCCGATGCCTTGCGGACCACCTACCCCCGTAATCCTCGAATGTCTGGTCGCTGGTTGCGCCAAGGCCATCGCCGTTTTGGGCGCCGCTCGCCGCTGTCGATGATCCTGCGCGATGGTGAGAGCGGCCTGATCGCGGTGCTCTCCGAACTCGATTGCACCTTTTCTTGGGATCTGACCGGCTCGAAGTCAATGGGATATCGCTCTTCCGACTAGGGTCGCCGCTCAAGACCGCCAAGTTCAAGCCGCTAGGCCCTGAAGGGGCCGACAAAGTCCCCGGATTCGCTAATGGCAGCGGGGATGCAATGACACGTTTTCTGGATGCCTGGTCGATCAAAGGAAAGCTCGATGCCGCTTTCGGCATTATGCTGGTGATCCTATTGGCGGTCTCATTGGCGAGTTTGACAGGTGCCTCGCGCACGGAAGACAACGCGCGCCGGGTGGTCGAAAAGATCCAGCCAGCGGTGTTGGCCGTGATGGAACTTGAGAATCTCGTTCAGCGAACCGCCGCAACCATGGGTTTCTATCTGAAGAGCGGTAAGGCGGCGCACGAGGCGCTTTATCTCGAAGAGAACCAGCGCCTGAATACGGCCCTGGCGCAGGTCCGTCGCGCGCTGCAGACACTCGACGACCCGGCCGTTCTGAAGAACTTCGCAGGGTTGTCAGCGAAGGTTACTGCTTTCGCTGCCTACGAAAATAGGATCGTCGAATTGATGAGCGAGAGCGCCAAGAACATGCCGGCCATGGCGTTGGCGGAAGAGCAGCTCAACCCGCGGCATATGGAGATCCTTCAGGCGCTGGGGGAGATGCTGAGTTCGGAGCATTATGCGCACGAAGAGGCGATCGAGACTCTCGCCGCCGCGATGTCCGCTGCTCAGGGCGATGACTTCGATGCGATACAACGCAGCCTGGACCCGGCGGCCGTTTCCTATCTCAAAGGACGCATTGACGTCATGGGTGCGATTCAGGACATGCGCTATACCTGGGGGCAGGTTATCAATGGTATGCGCGGTTTCCTTGCCTTCCGCGACTCCGCACTGCGTGACAATACCCAGATCTACCTGGAGCAAAATGCGCGCGCCCTGGAAAAGTTACGCGCCGCGGCGGGTGAGGAACGACTGACTTTCGAACAGGCAGATGCGCTGGAGCGCCTGACCGAGGCGCGCGCAGCCTACGTTGCCGCGCTAGAAATGGTATTCGCAGTGCACGGCAGTGAAAAGGCCTACACCGATGTCTATCTGGTCAGCACAGAGATTAGTCCTTTGGTGGCCGCTCTATCGCAAGAGAGCCACGATCTTGTGGTCGCCCTGCGCGAACAAATAGACAGCCAGAGCACTGTGCTTGCCGAGCATGCCGCGGCAACCCGGAGTCTGGTCTTTACCCTGTTGCTTGGCGGTCTGGTGGTGGGTCTTAGCGTCTCGTTGTTGATGAGCCGCAGCATCAGCGGAAAAATCAACGCCGCCGTCGTGGCGATGCAGGAGATCGCGACGGGTGATGCGGACCTGACGCGTGAGCTCGATCTGCAGGGCAGGGACGAGATGGCCCGGCTTGGGGCCTCGTTCAATGCCTTCCTCGCCAAGATCCGCCACACCATCAGCGAGGTGTCGGATACGGCCCTCCGCGTCAGCCGCGCCGCTGAACAGATGGCCACGGTAAGCCACCGGTCGTACGAAGGCACCATGCGGCAGCGCGAAGAGACCGAGCGCGTGGCGCATGCCACCGCCGAGATGCTCTCCGCTGCGCACGAGGTTCAGCGCATGGTGCAGGCGGGTGCCGATGCGGCAATATCGGCTCAGACATCGGCTGAGCGCGGTCAGTCCGTGCTTGCGTCCACGCAGTCCGAGATCGACCGCCTCGCCGCCGATGTGGAGAAGGCCGCCACGGTTATCCTGGACCTCGAGCAGGACAGTGAAAGAATCGGTGGGGTGCTCGATGTCATCCGCGGAATCGCGGAACAGACCAATCTGCTGGCGTTGAATGCCGCGATCGAGGCCGCACGTGCCGGCGAGCAGGGCCGCGGTTTTGCGGTAGTCGCCGATGAGGTCCGCAATCTGGCGAGCCGAACACAGGAATCGACCGAGGAGATTCACGGCATGATCGAGCGCCTGCAGCAGGCCTCGCGACAGGCGGTAGACGTGATGGGGACGGGTAGAGAGCAGGCCCGCGAGACCGTAGAGCATGCGGCGGAGACGCGGCAGAGTCTGGAGGAAATTATTCTCAGTGTGTCGACCATCAGCGACGCGTCCAGCAGCATCGCTGCTGCCGCCGTTGAGCAGACCCACAACGTCGACGAGATCAACCGAACCATGGGATCGATCAGCGAGATCGCCGACCAGACCAGTCAGGGCGCGCAGGAATTGGAATCGTCTACCGTGGATTTGAGTTCAGTCGCGGCACGCATGCAGGAGCTGATCACCACCTTCAAGACCGGCTAGACGAGACCGTCATGGCGCGCCTCATCCGCCGGCAGGATGCGCAGCTGTTTTAGCCGCCAGGAGTCTTCGTCGCGCTGCAGCAGCATCTCCACGGCCTGGCTTATCTGGCCGCCTTCGGCGGTCGCTGTCGTCTCCAGCGCCTTGAACAGGATCTGCAATTCGTTGGCGGTGCGTACCGCGATCCTGCTGTAGTCGAGGGCGACGATCAGACCCTGTGGGAATTCATGGGAACACTGCTTGTACCAGTCCTCGTATTCGAGGGTGTCGAACCCGGGCACGCCGAACACCGTGACCTGCGGCGATATCATCGCCATGTGGCCCTCCAGATCGCGCGCCAGCGCGGTCTGTCGGAAATTTGCGAGCCAGTCCTGTACTACGTCGTCGGTCATCTGTCGCCTCAGATTTCGCCACCGGGATCGGATGTGCCGGTGCCAAGATGATGCAAGCCCAAAAACGGGCAAGATGGCCGCCAGAGATGGCGGCCTGCGAGTAGTATAAAAAACCGGCAGCGGTTCCGCACGGCCACGGTGATCAGAGGACAGAGTGATACGCCCAGCGAATTTCACACAGTTGCCAATAGACCATCGGATCTTCCCCAGATGCACGTTCGCTGGCGGGATCCGGGGCCTGGTGCTGTTGCTCTGCAGCCTGTGCGCGAGTGGCCTCGTCGCTGACACCCCGCCGGTCTCGGCCGCAGATCTGATCGCCCGTGCGCAGGCCGGATCGGCATGGGATCAACTGAATCTCGGTGCCGCCTATGATCACGGTCGGGCTGGTTTCCCGCTCGATCCGGTACGTGCAGTAGCTTGGTATCGGCGCGCCGCCGAGGCAGGGCTGGCCGAGGCGCAGTTCAACCTGGCGCACTGCCTGGCGACCGGTAATGGTACGCCGCGTGACGACGCCGACGCCCTGGCCTGGATGCTCAAGGCGGCTGAACAGGACCTGGCGAGCGCCCAGTATCTGGCCGGTGTGATGCTGGTCGAGGGGATTGGCGCACCCGCCGACCGCGAGCGGGCAGTGCATTGGCTGGAACGGGCCGCGGTCAACGGCAATAGCGATGCCGCGTCGCTGCTGCAGCGCCTGCGCGATAAAGAACCCGTCGACCAAGATCGGTGACATCTGGGAGTCGGTCGCGGGTATAATCTCGCGCCCTTCGCTTTCACTGCTGGCGGTACTCGCGTGATTCAGAACCTTCGCAACGTGGCGATCATCGCCCACGTCGACCATGGCAAGACCACCCTGGTCGACGAACTGCTCAAGCAGTCCGGCACGCTCGGTGAGCGCTTCGGCACGGTCGAGCGTGTCATGGATTCGAACGATCAGGAAAAGGAGCGTGGCATCACGATCCTTTCGAAGAATACCGCGCTGCGCTGGCGGGAATATCGCATCAACATCGTCGACACTCCAGGACACGCCGATTTCGGTGGCGAGGTGGAGCGCGTACTGTCGATGGTTGATTCAGTTCTGCTGCTGGTCGATGCGCAGGAAGGGCCGATGCCGCAGACGCGCTTCGTCACTCAGAAGGCGTTCCAGCACGGCCTGCGCCCGATCGTGGTGATCAACAAGATCGACAAGTCGAGCGCGCGTCCCGACTGGGTGATCGATCAGGTGTTCGATCTGTTCGACAAGCTCGGTGCCAATGACGCCCAGCTCGATTTCCCGATCATCTATGCTTCGGCGATCAATGGTTATGCATCGTCGGACGACAGTGCGCGCGAGGGCGATATGACACCGCTGTTCGAGGCGATCATCGAACACTGCCCGGCACCGGATGTCGATCCCGATGGTCCGCTGCAGATGCAGGTGTCTAACCTCGATTACAACAGCTATGTCGGGGCGATTGCGGTGGGTCGAGTCACCCGTGGCAGCCTGCGTCCCAATCAGCAGGTCACAGTCACCAAGTATGACGGCAAGACCTACAAGGCCAAGATTGGCCTGGTGTATGGCTACCACGGGCTGGAACGCCACGAAGTACCGGAGGCCGGCGCAGGTGACATTATCGCCATCACCGGGATCGAGGCGCCGAATGTGTCCGATACCCTGTGCGACCCAAATCATGTCGAGGCCCTGCCGCCGCTCACGGTTGATGAACCGACGGTGTCGATGACCTTTCAGGTCAATGCCTCGCCATTCGCCGGTCGCCAGGGCAAGTACCTGACCTCGCGTCAACTGAAGGATCGCCTCGAGCGCGAACTGATTCACAACGTGGCATTGCGTGTGGAGGAAGGTGCCGACCCGGAGAAATTCAAGGTATCGGGTCGCGGTGAGCTGCATCTGTCCGTACTGCTCGAAAACATGCGTCGCGAGGGTTTCGAGCTGGCGGTGTCTCGTCCCGAGGTGATCTTCCGCGAGATCGACGGCGATGTCTGCGAGCCTTATGAGCAGCTCACAGTTGACGTCGAGGAACAGCATCAGGGCGCGATAATGGAGGCCCTGGGAAGCCGCAAGGGCGAGTTGCGCGACATGTTGCCGGATGGCCAAGGTCGAGTGCGCCTGGACTACATCATCCCGTCGCGTGGCCTGATCGGTTTTCAGACGGAATTCATGACCACTACGTCGGGCACCGGTCTGATTTATCACGTCTTCGATCACTACGGTGAGGCGCAGCACGGCGGCATCGCCCCGCGTAAGAACGGCGTGATGATCTCTAACGGCACCGGCAAGGTGCTGGGTTACGCTCTGATGACGTTGCAGGAACGCGGGCGGCTGTTTGCCAAGCCGAGTGATGAGGTCTACGAGGGACAGATCGTCGGCATCCACTCGCGCGATAACGATCTCACTGTCAATCCGCTCAAGGGCAAGCAGCTGACCAACGTGCGTGCCTCGGGTAAGGACGACGCCCTGATGCTGACGCCGCCGATTAGGCTGTCGCTGGAACAGGCGTTGGAGTTCATCGAAGATGATGAGCTAGTGGAAATCACCCCATCCGCGATCAGGCTGCGCAAGAAATTCCTCAAGGAGCATGAACGCAAACGATCGGCGCGCAGCTGATGCGCGCTTACCCGTCAGGCGCCTTGCAGCTGGAGCGGGTCGGCCGCGCTAGCGACGCACCGTTTAACGACTAATGGCGTTAGACTTTAGGCCATGAAAGATCTGTATCCCGAGATCCGCCCATTTCGCGCGCAACATCTGGCGGTGGACGACGTTCACACGCTGTATATCGAGGAAGTAGGTCGCGAGGCGGGCATACCCGCGGTGTTTCTGCATGGTGGACCGGGCGCAGGTTGCGAGCCCTACCACAGACGGTTCTTCGACCCTGAGCGCTATCGCCTGGTATTGTTCGATCAGCGCGGTGCGGGACGTTCGACACCACATGCCGAACTGACCGATAACACCACTTGGGATCTGGTCGCGGATCTGGAGAGGATTCGCGAGCACCTGGGCATCGACCGCTGGCTGATCTTTGGTGGGTCTTGGGGATCGACGCTCGCGCTGGCCTATGCGCAGACCCACCCCGAGCGGGTGCGGGGACTCATCCTGCGGGGCATATTTCTCTGTCGACCGCATGAGATAGCCTGGTTCTATCAATCCGGGGCGAGCCGCCTGTTTCCGGACTACTGGGAGGATTTCGTCAGTCCAGTCGACCCCGCCGAGCGCGACGACCTGTTGACGGCCTACCATCGCCTGTTAACCGGGCAGGACGAGCTGCGCCGCCTGGCTGCCGCCAAGGCCTGGTCGGTCTGGGAGGGGCGAACCGCCACCCTGCTGCCGGATGAACGGGTCGCTGCGCACTTCGCCCAGCCGCATATCGCGTTGAGCATGGCGCGGATCGAATGCCATTATTTTGTAAATGGGGCCTTCTTGCGGCCCAATCAATTACTCGATGACGCCGCTAGACTTAGCGGTATCCCCGGTCTGATCGTGCACGGCCGCTATGACGCCATTTGTCCGCTGGAGAATGCCTGGGCCCTGCATCAGGCCTGGGCGGGCAGCGAGTTATCGATCATCGCCGACGCGGGTCACTCAGCTACCGAACCGGGTATCCGGCGGCGATTAGTCGAGGCAACGGACTATTTTGCCAGCGCCTAACGCGCCCTAATTCGCAAGGTAATTGAGCAACTGATCCAGCGAGGCGCCTTCGGACGCCCCGATATCAATAGTCTCCAGGCCGGCCCAGTATTCCTCCGGGCTGTTCGCTGGCGTGCACCATAGGATCTTGACGCCGAGAGAAATGGGGCCGCAGTCCAGGTCGCTGGGCGCTTGAATCGTCAGCTGCAGGATGCCGTCCGCGTACAGCTGCCGACTCGAGATCAGCATCATGCCCCCTTTCGACAGATTGCCGATGACACCCAACTGTTCGCCATCAACGCCATTGATGACCTGTAACCCGACGTCGTGAGCGTCGATTCTGTCGTTTCTGCGGCGGTCATCCACTATAGCTCGCCCTCCTTGATTCAGGCGTTGACGGAATCCTCGAGCGCGCGCCGGATGCGCCGCAGCGAGCGTACAACGAAGCTCGATGCCTCGGGTTGCTTGGGACGGATCGCGCCCTCGCGGATCTTCTGTGCGACGCTTATCGCAGGCATCAGCGCGACCTTTGCGCCATGCTGGTCGACAAACAGCATGTTGCGGGTATGCGGATTGACCCAAAGCAGTTTGACCGCCTGCTCGCCCGTGCCTTCCGTGTTTTGCATCACGAACCAGTTACCGGCTTCGCGCATGAGCTTGTCGGCGACCTTCTGATCCTCGGTGCCGACCGGCCTCTCCGGTAGCGCCGCTTTTGCCGCCGCGGCGGTCGGTTCGACAGCCTGTGGTCGCGGCCTTGGCTGCTCCTCGGTCACGGCGGAGGCCTTGGCGGGCACCTTGACGGCCTTCTCGGGCTGCGTGTCGAGTGCCTCGATGACCCGGCGGATATTCTGTTCGTGATGTGGGATCAGGCTGCCGACGCTGTCCTCCAGACGTCGAGTGAGGTCCTCGCGCATCTCCTGCCCGAGCGGCTGACCACCTGCAACGTACACCGCCGCGGCGATGAGTGCCTCGCCAACACTGTAGGCATTGCTCCAAGCATTGGATTCGGTATCGAGATTGCTGCGCAACAGCAGCAAAGTGAGGTAATCGGCGTAGGTCGTCGACAGGAAGCCGATGACGGCCGAGGATACCTCGATATCGGCACTGATTTCATCGACCGTCTGCTTGACGATCGCCTTGGCCTGCTCCAGACGAGCACGTCCGCGCTCAGCCTCCAGGGTCCTGTCCTCGGCGGCCGTCGATTGTTGTTCTAGCTTCTTTTCGGCGCTGTCGAGTTCAGCGATCTGGGCTTCAAAAAAGGCGTCTTCGAGGGTCTTGTGTCCGAGTATCCGGGTGACGATTTCCTGCAGCTGCGGATAGATCCCGGCGCGCAGCTTGTCTTCGCGCACCCATTTAATGCCGGAGTCGAGCATGCGCTCGAAAAGGCGGCGCGCCGGGTGCGCGCTGTTCTCCAGAAAATCCTGGCTCTGCACGGCAATCTTCAGATATCGCGTATGCAGATGGCTGAGGAGAGTCTTTACCGAGTTCGCCAGCAGCTTCTCGTTCAGCATGGCCTCAAACAGCATGCCAACGATATCGATAACGTCTTCTTCGCGGCGGTCTAGTCTGTCTTTGCCAACGAGGTTCTTGATTATCTGGCGCTGTTTCTCCAGGGCCATCTGCACCCTTCTCAGCAAGGCGGCGTCTATCGCCACGACCTTGGCCCCCGGGGGGCCACTGGGGATCGGCAGCGGGTTCGGTGCCTCGCTCAACACACGTTCGTCGGCAATCGCCTCATCGACGTTGGCCGCTGTCGCGCTGATCGGTACCGACGTGCTGAGGTGCTCGACGCTGGCCTCGTGGCGGCGCCGCTCCGCAAGCAGGGAGCTGATGGCCGATAGGGTCTCGGCGGAGGTTGGGGTGGTCGGGTGAAGGAGCGGCACGCTCGCGGCGCCGGCTTCCTGGGCGTCGCCCCTTTCGCCGGCCTCGTCGACGGGCTGTCCGGCGCCCTCTGCCGCGTGACCGCTGGGTCCGCCGCCACGGCCAAACCGCTGATATTCAAACTTTATATTGGGCAGTATGCCCATACCGACCAGGCGTTGGTTCAGGCTGCCGTACAGCGCCCCCAATCGGCTCATGACATAGCGATCGAACAGGGTGTAGAAGACCAGACGGACCTCTTTTTCGACGTCGAGCTTGCGGCTGGCAGGATCGAAAACGCGCATGATCTGCATTGGATTGCCCGGGACCTGGTCGATCGGTAACGGGCGGCCGCCGAGCAAAGCCGAGAGGCGTTGGGCCAGGCCATGCAGCTCGCTCAGCTGGCGATCGATGGTGCGCTTGGCGATCGTCTCCAGCGCCAGGGAGCGTTCGTAGTCTTCCACCTCGACCAGGCTGAGCGTATCGGCGCCGAGTCCCGCGGCGCCGCCGGAACTGCCGGTGATCAGCAGCAGCTGGTCCCGCAGATTGCGTTCGAACTCGCCGATGATGGTCTCTTCTTTGAGATAGAACTCGCGCTGAGCGTCGAAGAACATACTTTGAAGCCGATTGTTTTCGGCTGCGTCCGCGAATTCGAGCAACACCTCGCTGGAGGACGCAAAAAGCTGGCGAAGACCTTCAGTGAGGCTCTGGGCGACTTCATTCTCCCATTCCCGCAGTGTGTTCTTAATGCTCGTCTGCATGGGTCCTGGATACCGGCGGTGGTGGGAATGCTGTTCGGGATTCTGCATCATACTAAGTAACTACATCGGTAGGCGACCGCGATTACTTGAGAGGGATCGTCGAACTCCGGAGGTGCAGCGATTATGAAAGAGAAGGGGACTTGATTGGCTTGTTGCAGCGCGTCCGGCGCGCTGAGGTTCGGGTCAACGATCAGTCTGTCGCCAGGATCGAAAGCGGTCTGCTGGTGCTGGTTGGCGTGCAGAAGGGCGACAACCGGGCCAAGTCCGACCGTCTGCTCGAGCGCCTGTTGAGCTATCGTGTCTTCATGGATGCTGCCGGCAAGATGAATCTCTGCCTGCGGGACGTGAACGGCGGCCTGCTGCTGGTGCCGCAATTCACCTTGGCGGCAGACACCCGCAAGGGCCGGCGGCCGAGCTTTTCGAGCGCTGCTGGGCCGAAAGAGGGCGCAGAATTATTCGACTACCTCGTCGCGCAGGCACACACCCAGCTGACCGGGGTGCACAGCGGCGTCTTCGGGGCCGATATGCAGGTAGGCCTGGTCAACGACGGCCCGGTGACCTTCTGGCTGGAGACCTGAGTGATTTTTGCGCGGCAGGAGGCGGCGCCATAGGCTAGGATTTCGCGTAGAATCAGGGGATGATCACCCGAGCCAACCAGGAAGCAACCGTGGCCCGCAGCACCCGCGTCGAACGCAATACTCTAGAGACTCAGATCACTGTCTCGATCGATCTCGATGGCAGCGGCGCGGCGCGTCTGGACACCGGGATCCCGTTTCTCGAGCACATGCTTGACCAGATCGCGCGGCATGGCCTCATCGACCTCGACATCGTCGCCAAGGGTGACTTGCATATCGATGCACATCATACGGTCGAGGATATTGGGATCACGTTAGGTCAGGCGTTCGCCCAGGCGATCGGCGACAAGCAGGGAGTTCGGCGCTATGGACACGCTTATGTGCCATTGGACGAGGCGCTGTCGCGCGTGGTTTTGGATCTTTCCGGCAGGCCCGGACTGGTGTTCGAGGTGGCCTTTACGCGGTCCGCAATCGGCGGATTCGATGTTGATTTGTTCCATGAGTTTTTTCAGGGATTCGTCAATCACGCGGCCGTCACGCTGCACATCGACAATCTACGCGGCGTCAACGCGCACCATCAGGCCGAGACTATCTTCAAGGCCTTCGGACGCGCGCTGCGCGTCGCCATCGAGCCGGATGCGCGGCTGGGTGACGTGATTCCATCGACCAAGGGCAGCCTGTAGGAGATACCGGCGTGGCTCAAAAGATCGCCGTGATCGACTATGGCATGGGTAATCTGCGGTCGGTATCCAAGGCGGTCGAGCACGTCGCCGGCGGTGCCGAGGTGCGCGTGACGGACGATCCGACGTTCATCGCCGCCGCCGATCGCGTCGTGTTTCCGGGGCAGGGAGCCGCGCGCGACTGCATGGCGGCGATTAGCGAACACCATCTGAACCGGGCGATCCTGCAGGCAGCGGAAAGCAAGCCATTCCTCGGCATCTGCATGGGGCTGCAGGTGTTGATGGAGTACTCGCACGAAAACGACGGTACCGAGCTGCTTGGCCTGTTCGACGGCCGTGTGAAGCGCTTCGATGGGCTGGCAATGGGTGACAATAGCTTGCCGTTGAAGATTCCGCACATGGGCTGGAGCCCGGTGCGCCAGGTGATGACGCATCCGCTGTGGCAGGGTATCGACGACCAGAGCCGGTTTTATTTTGTGCACAGTTACCGGGTGGTGCCGGAAGATATCTCACTGATTGCGGCAACCACCGACTACGGGGTGCGGTTTACCGCCGCAATCGCCCGCGACAACCTGTTTGCTACGCAGTTCCACCCGGAGAAGAGTGCAGACGTCGGGCTGCAGCTGCTGAGCAATTTCGTGAATTGGGCTATTTGAGAATCACGCCGAGCGCTGGCCGCAGGTAACCCGGACAGGAGAACCTGCCGCCGCGACCCAGCGAGTGCTAGAGGCGCAAACATGATCCTGATACCGGCAATCGACCTCAAAGACGGCAAGTGTGTTCGCCTGCGCCAAGGCGTCATGCAAGACGATACGGTGTTCTCGGACAACCCGCTGGAGGTGGCCCAGCGCTGGGTCGATGCCGGCGCGCGCCGCCTGCACATGGTGGATCTGAATGGGGCCTTCGCCGGGCGCCCGATCAATGCCGGGCCGGTGCGGGAGATCGCCGATGCCTTCCCGGATCTGCCGATCCAAGTCGGTGGCGGTATCCGAGACGCCGAGACCGTCGAGGCCTATCTGGATGCCGGCGTGCAGTGGTGCATCCTCGGCACCAAGGCGGTGAGAGAGCCGCATTTCGTCTCGGAGATCTGCCTGGAGTTTCCCGGCCACATTATCGTCGGCCTCGACGCCAAAGACGGCAAGGTCGCAGTCGAGGGCTGGTCGAAGCTTTCACGACATGACGTCATCGACATGGCGCAGCATTTCGAAAATGACGGCGTGGCGGCGATCGTCTACACCGATATCAGTCGAGACGGCATGCTGCAGGGGGTCAACGTCGAGGCGACCAGCGAACTCGCGAACGCCGTGCGCATCCCGGTTATCGCATCGGGCGGGATCACCAGCATCGAAGATATCCGCGCTCTATGCCAGGCGCGCAGCGAAAATATCATCGGTGCAATTACCGGCCGCGCGATTTATGAAGGCACCCTGGATCTGGCTGAGGGACAGAAGTTGGCGGATGCGCTGAGTCAGGGATGAGGGGGTGGCCCGGGTTGGGCAGCATCTGAGGTCATTCGGCAGGTAATGTCTGCCCTACCAGGAATCTTGTTATGGGCTTAGCCAAACGGATCATCCCGTGTCTCGACGTCGATGCCGGCCGCGTGGTCAAAGGCGTCAAGTTTGTCGATATCCGCGATGCCGGCGATCCGGTCGAAGTCGCGCGCCGCTACAACGAGGAGGGCGCTGACGAGATCACCTTCCTGGACATTACCGCGACGGCTGACGACAGAGAGACCCTTGTGCATGTCGTCGAGGAGGTCGCATCCGAGGTATTTATCCCGTTGACGGTTGGTGGCGGCATCCGCAAGGCCGAGGACGTGCTGCGCATGCTGCATGCAGGTGCGGACAAGGTCGCAATCAATTCCGCCGCGGTGTTCAATCCGCCCTTCGTCAAAGAGGTCACCGATCGCTTCGGTTCGCAGTGCATCGTGGTTGCGATCGACGCCAAGCGGGTGGGCGACCATTGGGAGATCTTCACCCACGGGGGGCGAAAGCCCACGGGCATCGATGCGGTCGAGTGGGCGCGCAAGATGGCGGATTTCGGCGCTGGAGAGATCCTGTTGACGAGTATGGATCGCGATGGAACCAAGATCGGCTTCGATAATGAATTGACGCGTGCGGTGGCGGCAGCAGTCCCGGTCCCGGTAATCGCCTCCGGTGGTGTCGGCAAACTGCAGCATCTCGTCGACGGGGTGAAGCTGGGTGGCGCAGACGCGGTTTTGGCGGCGTCGATCTTCCACTTCGCCGAGCACAGCATTGGCGAGGCGAAGCGCTTTATGGCCGATCAGGGAATCGAGGTGAGGCTTTAGCCCGTTTATCTCACCGGGTTTCGGCGCGACGGTGGCGGGATGCCGCTGTGACGGGGTGCACGCAGTGAAAGGCGGTGCCGGCGTAGCCGACATTACGTCAAACCGGCTGTAACGACTATGCCCCGTTACAGCGAGCATAGCGGTGACTGCAGCAGGAAGACAGTGAGATAAGCGGGCTAGCGGGAGATCCAATGAAAGACACGCTCAACCAACTTGCTGCAGTGCTGGAGCAGCGCAAGCAGGCCGATCCTGCAGGCTCTTACGTGGCCACTTTGTATCACCGGGGTCTCGATACCATCCTGAAGAAGATCGGTGAAGAGGCGACCGAGACGGTAATGGCCGCCAAAGACCGTGATCGTGAGAAGATTATCTGCGAAACGGCAGACTTGTGGTTTCACTGCATGGTATTGCTGGCCTACGAGGGGTTGCATCCGCGCGACGTGATCGATGAACTCGACCGGCGGTTCGGCTTGTCGGGCCTCGAGGAAAAGGCCAACCGGGGCGATTAGCTTGGGTTATCATGCCCTCTCGAGATTAATTGACCCACCGTTTTACAGCGTGGGGTAGCTGCGGAGAGCGACATGGGTTTCGGTGGAATCAGTATCTGGCAATTGCTCATAGTCCTTGTGATCGTGCTGCTGTTGTTCGGCACCAAGCGGCTGCGTAACCTGGGCGGTGACTTGGGCAATGCAGTCAAGGGTTTCAAGAAGGCGATGGGTGACGAGGAGAAGAAGGCCGAGAACGAGCCTGAGCGCCTCGAGAAGGCCGACGAGAAAGTGATCGAAGGCGAAGCGACGCGCGAAAAAGACAAGCAGTAGCGGTCCCGCTAACGGGCAGAGTGGCATGTTCGACGTCGGTTTTTTCGAGCTCCTGCTGATTGGCGTCGTGGCGCTGCTGGTCGTCGGGCCAGAGCGCCTGCCCAAGCTCGCCCGGACTGTCGGCATGTGGCTTGGGCGGGGCAAGCGCTTCGTCAGTTCGGTCAAGGAGGATATCGATCGCGAGATCCGGGCCGACGAACTCAGACAGGTCCTCGAAAAGCAAAAGCAGAACAACCCGCTGCATGAGATTGTCGAGGACACCAAGAAAAGCTTCGATGAAATAAAGGCTGATACCGAATCCGCGGTAGGGATGAAGGACAAGCCGTCCGCCTCCGATAACAAACATGAGTGACAACCCGACGCTGCCGGAGCAGCCGTTTCTCAGCCATCTGATCGAACTGCGCGATCGCCTGATGCGCTCGGTGCTCGTCATACTCGTTATCTTCTTGGCGCTCTTTCCGTTCGGCAACGATATCTACGTGTTCGTCGCGGATCCGCTAATGCGGGTGTTGCCGGAGGGCACGAGCATGATTGCCACGCAGGTGGCGTCTCCCTTCCTGACGCCGTTCAAGCTCGCCCTGGTGACGGCGGTGTTCCTTGCCATGCCCTATCTCCTTCATCAGTTCTGGGCGTTCATAGCACCCGCGCTGTATCAGCACGAAAAACGCCTGGCGTTACCGTTGCTGGCGTCCAGCGTGTTCCTGTTTTATCTCGGGGCGGCCTTCGCCTACGTGGTAGTTTTTCCCCTGGTGTTCGTCTTTCTGACCGGCGTTGCACCCGAGGGTGTCGCGGTGATGACCGATATCACTCACTATCTCGATTTCGTGCTCACCCTGTTCTTCGCCTTCGGCCTTGCCTTCGAAGTACCTATCGCCACCATCGTGCTGGTAGTGGCCGGTGCGACCACGCCCGAAAAGCTGGCTACAAAACGGCCGTATGTGATCGTGGGCGCGTTCGTCATCGGTATGTTGCTGACGCCGCCGGACATCATTTCGCAGACGCTGCTGGCGCTGCCGATGTGGGTATTGTTCGAGATAGGGCTGATTTTCTCGCGCCTGGTGATGCGTGAGCGCAAGCGTCGTGAGGAGGCGGGCGACGAGCCGGTGATGGCCGTCGCGACAGCAGCTAATGCGTCTTCCGCGGCCGGGGAGGCCGAGACCCGAAGCGACCAGGACGTGGAAGACGAGTTCGATCGCATCGAGCGCGAGTTTGATGCCATGGACGCACAATCCGAGGACGATGAGCTTGCCACTGACGAGTCGGCTCAAGAGCACGCAGCGCGGGAAGAGGCTGCCGAGGCCGACGACGCCGCAGGGCCGGCAGCGAGCGCGGACGAATCGGCCGATATGCTCGATGAAGAAGTCGCGTTCCCATCGCGCACTGCCATCGAGGCGTTGGTTGACGCCAAGCTGCAACACATTGCGGCGCTGCGAGGAACCGGGGCCGACGACGAGGTGCGCCGCATGCTCTATGAAGTCCTTTCCGACGGCAACGAGACGCAGGTAAAGGTGGCGCGCAACATCCTCGACCAGCTCGATAGCTGAGTCCGTTGACTAGCGTGCAAATCTCACCGATTTTCTGCTCCTGGCGGCGATACGCTCGCCGTAACGGGGCGTACTCGCTAAAGCCGGTTCGACGTAGTCTCAGCTACGCCTTCCACTGCGTGCACCCCGCCGTAGCGGCGTCTCGGCGCCCTCGTTACGAAAAACGGTGAGATATGCAGGCTAGGGCGATCCCATTATTGCTCGGGGTGCTGCTGACGGCGCCGGCGTTCGCGCTGGACAACCAGCTCGGTGCGCACCCCTCACCCTATCTGGCGATGCACGGACAGGACCCGGTCGCATGGCAGGATTGGGGTGAGGCCGCCGTCGATCTCGCCCGCGCCGAGGACAAACTGCTGTTCGTCTCCAGCGGTTATTTCTCCTGTCACTGGTGCCATGTGATGCAGCGCGAGAGTTATCAGAACGACGCGATTGCCGATATCCTGAACCGCCACTTCGTGCCGGTGAAACTGGACCGTGAGCTGCATGGTGCACTCGATGCCCACTTGATCAGTTTCGTTGAGAAGACCCAGGGGCGGGCCGGATGGCCGCTCAACGTCTTTCTGACACCCGAGGGCTATCCGCTGATCGGGGCGACTTACCTGACGCCAGAACGCTTTCAGGCGCTGCTGTTGGGCCTGAACAAGTCCTGGCGGGACGAGCGCGGTCGCCTGCGAAATCTGGCCAGGCGCACGCTGCTGGAGCTGACGCTCGACACGCCGCCGGAATTCGCCGATCCCTGGTCGGCCCCCGCGTTGAAGGGCGCATTGCTAGAACAGACGCTGACGCTCGCCGACCCCTTGGCCGGCGGTTTTGGCGACCAGAGCCGCTTTCCAATGGCCCCGCAATTGTTGATGCTATTGGATCTGCAGGCACAGGCGCCGGATCAACGGCTGGCCGAGTTTCTGATCCTGACCCTGGATAGCATGGCGACACAGGGCCTGCGTGATCATCTGGCGGGCGGGTTCTTTCGCTATACCGTCGATCCCACATGGCAGATTCCGCACTTCGAAAAGATGCTCTACACCCAGGCCCTGCTCGCCGAGGTCTACCTGCGCGCGTCGCAGGTGTTCGGGCGCGACGACTACGCAGCAGTGGCGCGTGACACCCTGGCGTTCGTGATTCAAGAGATGGGTGGTCCCCAGGGTTCCTTCGTCGCCAGTTTCTCTGCCGTGGACGGGGCCGGAAAAGAGGGTGGGGTCTACCTGTGGTCGATCGATCAGTTGCATCGCCTGCTGGGTGAGCAAGACACGGCGCTGGCGCGTCGCTATTGGCGTATGCTCGATATAGCCGCTCTGGACGGGGGGCATCTGCCGCGTCGTGGCGAGTCGGTCAGCCAGATCGCCGAGGCGATTGAGCAGCCTGACGAGGCAGTCATGGCGCGGCTGCAATCGATTCGTGAGCGCCTGTTGGATACCCGTTCGCGGCGGGTGCTGCCGGTGGATCAGAAGGAACTTGCCGGTTGGAACGGCCTGCTGCTGGCCTCCCTCTCTCGCGCCGCGCTTGCCTGGGACGACCCCGAATTTCGCGCCGCGGCCGATCGAGTTCGCGATTTCCTGCGCAACCGTCTGTGGGATGGCGCGGGCCTGCGCCGCGCAATGGCGGGCGATCGGGCGCTGGGCAAGGCGACCCTCGAAGACTATGCCTATGTCGCCTACGGCATGGCGCAATACGCGAGGCTCAGTGGTGACCCGGCCGACCGCACCTTTGTCGCTGTGCTGCTCAATCTCGCCTGGCAGCGTTTCCATGGGCCCGGTGGCTGGCGTCGCGACGATCAGCCACTGATTCCCGGTCTGGGCGACGAGCCAGCGTTGCTGGAAGGTCCGTTGCCTGCGCCGTCTGCGGTGCTGATTCGACTGGCGTTGAATAGTGATGACCCTGCGTTAGCAGCCAGGGCCGCGAGCGCCGCCGCAGGCGCCCGGCCGCAGGCGCAGGCGGAACCCTTCTGGTATGCAGGGCACCTGGCCGCATTGTTGGCCTTGCCTCCGGCCGAGCCCTAGCCTGGAAATACTATCGGCATCGCGGAGATTTGCAGGCTCGGGCAGGCTCAGTGGACAGCGTAGAGCGTGCCGTTCACCTGAAACGGCGTGTCGCCGCCGTTGGATATCTGAATGAACAGGTTCTTCGGCCCGAAAATATCAAAAGTTGCGCGATAGTTCAGGATCCCCTTGGGGCCGATTTGCCGCCGCCGATCTCAAACTTGACTTGATCGATGGCCCCTGCCGGACCAAAGATCTCCTGAATCGAAAAGGGTGTGCCCTAGTCGCCGACGAAGTGCAGCGTCGGGCGGTATTCGCTGTAACCGGTCAGATCGAGTCCGCCCAAGGGGCCCAGCGCGCTGCTATGCGGAGCGACCTCCCTGGTCTCGAATACCGTGATCAGGTAGGGTTTCGCGATGAGCCCGACATCCAAGGGTTCGTTCACAATTTTGACCGAATGGGTCTTGTTTAAGAACTTTTTCAGTTTCAAGCTGGCCTCTCCCAACGAGCGTGGACGAATTCAGGGCAGCACCCATAGCCGATGTCCAATAACGATGCAGTCATCGGCGCGGTAGCCACGGGTCGCTTCAGTCTGCGGGTATCCCCGGCAAGATTGGGGCCATGTGGGAAATGGGCGATAACGAGGAGCCAAACGGAGGGACTCTTGCTGTGCGACCCGGTGATGAACATGCCTATGCAGCACGTCAATTGCTGGCGGGCGCCTTCCGCAGCGTAATCTCGACGCATTCGCTGGAGCACCCGGGTTATCCTTTCGGTTCGCTGATTCCATACGTGCTTGGACAGGACGGCCGCCCGTTGCTGCTGCTCAGCCACCTCTCCCAGCACACAAAGAACGTTGATGCAGACGGCCGCAGCGGTCTTACCGTCGTTCAACAGGGCCCGGGGGATGTGCAGCAGCTGGGCCGGGTTAGTGCAATAGGCGATATCACCTCCCTACCGGCGAGCCCCGAGACGGACAGGTACTTTGACTACTTTCCGCAGG
This sequence comes from uncultured Gammaproteobacteria bacterium, assembly GCA_963736445.1. GTDB lineage: Bacteria > Pseudomonadota > Gammaproteobacteria > Chromatiales > Chromatiaceae > Thiosocius. Next base: position 173,174 of record CAVTOY010000001.1, read on the forward strand.
CGCGGGCCTATTATGACGAGCTGGGGTTCCGATTCTACCGCTTTGACCCGCTGCGCTTTCATTGGAATGGTGGCTTCGCCACGGCTCGCTGGTTCGGTGCCGATCGCATCGTGCGCATCAATCCCCTAAACCGTGAAACCCAACTGCGTGTCTTGGCGCATATGAACCGCGATCATCGCGATGCGCTGCGGCTCTACCTGCGTGGCCGGTCGACCGTCGCGTCGAACGAACCGATCGAGATGGTGGGGCTGGACGCCGAGGGTATGGACCTGCGCGTCAAAGAAGATCTGATCCGTCTGCCCCTGACCCGCTCTATTACCTCTGCCGATGACGCACGCGCGGTTCTGGCCGAAATGGCCCGCAGCGATGGACCGTGACGACGTCGCCGGCCACGGTTAGAGCCCGTTCGACAGGACATGCCGTCGGCCCCACTATTCTGGATGAACCACGGATCATGAGTAAATTGCGAACGTTTTCGATTTCCGCCGTAATGATCGGAGGCCTCGTGGCTTTGGTGCCCGTGCAGGTCGATGCTGATTTGATCATCAAACTGAACGATGGGAAGCGCATCGTGGTCCCGGTCGACGAGCAGAACATCAAGAGCATTACCTTCACACGCTCGGGCGGCGCGCGCGGGCAGGGCAAACAAGACCAGCCAACTTCGAAAATGCCGGGCGCAGGCGCTGCAGGCAGTGGCAGGATTCTGCGTGTCGGTAACGATCGCGAAATCAAGTATCCCAGCGATGCGGCACGCATCGCCAGAGACGGCGATACCATCGAGATAGATGCCGGCATCTATCACAACGATTATGCGCTCTGGAAGCAAGACAACCTGACGCTCCGCGGCGTCGGAGGAATGGCGCATCTGAAGTCAAAGGGGCTTATCCCGAACAAAAAAGCGATCTGGATCACTAACGGTAATAACGTCACGATCGAGAATGTGGAGTTTTCTGGTGCCTCGGTAAATGACACCAACGGTGCCGGCATACGCCATCAGGGTGGTGACCTGACGCTCAAGAATGCATTCTTTCACGACAATGAATTCTCCATCCTCACGGGTAAGCTACCGAACGCAAATGTGGTGATAAGGTCTTCGCGTTTCTGGTTTCAAAAACGCGAGCGTCGACACAGCCACGGTATCTATATCGGTCAGGTACGCCGCCTCACGCTGATCGGCAATCACTTCATGGGCACGGACCAGGGGCACCAGGTGAAGTCACGCGCCCTCGAGAACCACATCTTTTACAATCGAATCGAGGATGTGCGACAAGGGAACTCCAGCCGTTTGATCGACTTGTCAAACTGCGGTTTGAGTTTCGTCGTCGGCAATGATCTGCATCAGGCCGAGACTTCGGAGAACCTCAATGCGATTGGCTATGGTCCCGAGGGTTGCGAAAGGCGCGACGAGCGACAGATGAGGCTCTATGTCATCAACAACACCTTCATCAACGAGGCGTCGAGTGGGTCCTTCGTGAGGAACTTTGCCGGCGGCGATGTAATCGTGTCGAACAATCTTGTCTTCGGGAAAGCCGAGATGCTCGTTGGCAAGGGGTCTGAGCGAAATAATCTGCGACTTCCGCTGCGGGAACGGGTAGAGCGGAGTTGGTCTGCGCCGAGCGGGTCGGCGGCCATCGACAGGGCGTCAAAAATCGGCCCGGCAGAGGGCGTTTCTCTGGTGCCCGTGTTGGAGTTCGCGCCGCCGGCTGGCACACGGAAACGGCCCATTGCCGGCAATCTGGATATCGGTTCGCGGGAGCGCGCACCCTGATCAAGGGCGCCTGCAGCTCGGCTCTGCCTCAAGCCAACGATGCCCTGGCAGGCGCGCACGCGCTACAAAGACTATGGGCGCCACCACGCCCGTTTACGTGCCTTTCGGGTGCGCGTCGCCAGCACCAGGCTGACGTTGTCGGCGCGTGGACCGCCGCGCTGCGCGGCCAGAGCAACCAGGTCAGCGGCTTTCTCCGACTCGGCTGGCGTGCTGGTCACGCGGTGTGCGGCCTCGGTGCTCTGGACCTGGTTCCAGAAGCCGTCGCTGCACAGCAGGAACCAGTCGTTCTTGCCGATCGCCGTTGCGCCGAACGCCGGCTCTAATTCATTGTTGCCACCAAGGCACATGTACAGTCGGCTGTTGCGCCGCTTGCCGGAGCGGGTCGCCGTACTGACCCCCTGTCTGCCCTGCAGCAGCGATGCCAGGGTGTGATCTGGGGTGCGAAACAGCTGGGTATCGCCATCGAAGTGGTACAGGCGACTGTCGCCGACATGTATCCAATAGGCCTCGTCGCCACGCAGGAAAAGCGCTGTAAAGGTGCTGGCGGGATTGCTGCCGTCCTGCCGGCCGATGCTGCGAATCGCCTCATGTGCGGTGCGACAGAGATCGGTGAGGCCTTCCCGCGGGCTGCGTGTGGCGAGCCCTTCCAACGCATGACGTGCGGTATCCAATACGGTCTGCGCAGCGAGCGCCCCGTGCTGCTGTCCACCCATGCCATCGGCGAGGACCACGAGATGGTCATTCGGCCTTCCAGGCAAGGCAAACACCTCACTGCGGTCCTGCTGTTCTGCACGACCACCGATCGCCGTCGCCAGATCGAAGCGCCAGGTCATCGCGGGTACCCCCGGGCGGCCAGGCCATCGCGATCTGGCTCAATCAAAAACGGTACGCCATACATGCATGAAATCCTTGACGATATTGCCGGTGCCGTCGCGCCCACGCAGGTCTTCGAGCGTCGCCTGCGGCGGTGACTCGCTTGGTTTGCTGGGTTCGCTCGGCGCTATCACCAGTTCTGCGACCGCGATCTGTTCCGCGCTATCCAGTTCGGCGCGCAGGGCCAGCAGGCCCGCGTGATCTTTGCGCACCTTCAGGCCGCGCTCCAGGTAGACCCTTGTCAATCGGTCGTCTCCCTTGCGCTGTGCCTTTCTTGCCAGCACACGATAACCATCTGCGACGCGGTCGATTCCGGCTGTGGCCGCTGCGTGTCGCGGGGCGAGTTCGAGGACCTTTGAATAATGCCTGTAGGCGTTGTCGTCTACCGGTGTGGTAAGTCGGTTGGCCTGTAGCGCCTCGTCGCCGGCTCGCAGGTGCGCCGCGATGACGGTCTGGCTATAAATGGTTGGCGATGCACTGCCAGTCGGCCGGCCGTCTGTGGTGATCTCGGCAGCTGCCTGCGGCACTGTCGACAAAGCGCTGCTGGGCGCACCGTCTGTGTCGGATTGCACCTGTTCATCCGCGGTGAATTCCAACGCGCCGGCCGGCGACTGCTGTGGCGTGAGCGCCGGTGATGGCATGGTGACCTCGGTAGGCGGCCCCGATGGCGCCTTGTCCGGCTGTTCGGTGTCGAGGTCCGCGATGACAGGTGGCGCGGGGAGGGGGTGCGCTGGCGCAAGTCGCGATTCCCTGACCGCCGGCGCAGACTCGCGAGACGACGTCTCGATGATCGCCGCCGATCGTGCGGGCGCATCGGCGAGCGTCACGGGCGCGGCAACTGAACCAGGCGCTGAATCGCCGTCGATCATATCCGTCGACGGTAGGGTGCCGAGGATGACAATCAGCAGAACGGCGAGGGCGGCGGAGGTCTTCACCGCCACCGGCGCAGCGCGGAGGACCCCAATGAACCGGGTAAGCAGGTCTGACGCGCGCTGCTGCGGGTCAGCGCGCGCCTCGACTTGGCGCTGCCCCTCGAGCAGGCGCGTTTCGCGGATCTCCTCAACCAAGTGTGCCGCGCAGGCGATACGATCTTCCGGCCGCTTGGCGATCATGCATTCGAGCAGTCCTTGGTAGCGGGACAGTGTATCGGGCAGCATCGGGATCGGGTGGCTCAGATGCGCGACGATCGTCTCGATGTGCGAGCGCGCCGCGTAGGGTTTACGCCCGGTGAGCATCTGGAAGAACACGATGCCTAGCGCATAGATGTCCGAGCGGCCGTCCAGTGTTCGGCCTTCCGCCTGCTCAGGACTGAGGTAATAGGGGCTGCCGAACGCACTGCCGTCCATGGTCTGCTCCTGGTTCCTGTCGCGCTGAACGGCGATCCCAAAATCGGTCAGCTTTGGGGTACCGTCTACGTGGAACAGGATGTTGCTGGGTTTGACGTCCCGGTGAACGATGCCCTTGCGATGCACGAAGTGCAGGCAGACGGCGATGTTCTCGAGCAGTTCGATTGCCACCTCGGACTGGATCCTCTGGTCGATTCGGTCTTGCAGTGAGCCGCCTTCCAGATATTCCATGGCGATATAGTGTCTCTCGCCAATCGCGCCAACATCGTAGATGGTGATGATATTGCGGTGCTCGAGCGAGGCGATGATGCGTGCCTCCTCGAGGAACCGCGTGGCATGCTGCGGGCTGTCGAACTTCTTCAGCAGCTTCAGCGCTACCCGTCGCCCCAGCGATTCCTGGACCGCCAGGAAGACCGAAGACATACCGCCTTCGGCGATCAGACGTTCGATCCGATAGCCGGGAATCTCCATGCGGGCGGCTCAGCGGATATCCACGGTGCGATTCAGGAACTTCAATGCCAGACCGCGCACCCTCAGGTCATCGTCATCTTGCAGCGCTACCGGCTTCGACACTCGCGCACCGTTGACTGAGACCCTGCCGCGGCGACTGGGGAGCAGATAACAGCCATCGTGGCGGCGCTGTATGCATGCGGCCAGGCGAGGGGCCAACCAGCCGGGGACCTTGATGTCGCAGTCCGTCGATTTGCCGATTCTGAAGTTGACTTTATCCAGCGTATAGCAGCGCAGATTTGCGGCATCGTCGATGACCGAGAGGGTCGGCACTTTGACACGTCGGCGCAGCTTGGCCAGGTCACCAACACTCGAGATATCAATCTCCATGGTCGCCTCCTGCGCCTGCGCTGCCACGGACGAGGTGGGCACTCCGGCCTCCTCTCCCTTGAGTCGAGGTACAGCCATGAACTTGAGAACGTAGCTGAACACCTGGATCTCGTCCCAGTAGCGTAAGCGATGGCGCCGGATCCGCTTGCCGCCGATGAACACGCCGTTGGCGCTGCCGTTGTCGATCAGCACGAAGGACTCGCCCTGTCTCTCGATGATTGCGTGGTGCTTTGAGACACCGTGGCTGGTCAGCACGATATCGTTGTCCGGCATCCGACCGACGGTCGTGCGTTCGGCGTTGAGCTCGCGCTGTTCGAGCAACGCATCACCCATGAATATTCGAAGATAGGCCATGTTTGTGTCAGCTACACGCGTCGCTGGAGTTGCCGCCCGTCGGGGCACGCAAGCCATTGCTCTTTTGTCCCGCCCGCCGCCAGGCAGATTTGGATTCCTGCTGTCGACCATGATGCACTTCGACAAGGGTTTTTGCGGCAGCGTTGCGACTTTCTGTAGTCGGCCGATTGTGCCGGCTAAGGTGCAGGCGTGCGGAAGAATGGCGCCATCGGGGTACTTCTGACGGCGGAGATCTGCGGCGCAGTAGGATCAAGAATCCCGGTAGCGGTCCTGAACCCGCTTATCCCACTAACTTCCTGCTGTCGCCGCGATGCCGGTGAGATTTCCAGGTTAAACGCGCAGCGAAAGCCCATCGGCGAGCGACAGGCGGTAGGCGCGATAGCTGGGGATGCTGCCGACCAAGAAACCCGCGGCCGTGACGGCACCGAGCAGTAAGGCCTCGTGGGCAGATGGCGGGCCAAGCGCGATGAACAGGCCGAAGCGGCTCTCGATGATCGGCTGGCCGAATGCGAGCAGGCCATAGAGCAGCGTCAGTCCCAGTAGTACCCCGAGCAGCGTCAGAAAGCCGGCCTCTCCCATGACCAACGTAAACACATGCGCCGGCCGCGCGCCAACGGAGCGCAGGATAGCCATTTCGCGGCGGCGTTCATTCAGACTGGTCAACAGTGCGGTGAGCATCCCGAAAAGACCGACCACCACGACGAAGACCGCAACGATCAGCAGTGCGTTTTCAGCAATTCCAATGAGGTCCCACAGTTGGCTGAGGGCCACGCCGGGCAAAATCGCCGTCAGCGGCTCTTGCGGATACTCGTTGATCAGGCGCTGCACCTGGAAGGTGGCGATTTTCGACTTGAGGCCTACCAGTGCCGCGCTGATCGCCTTGGGTGTCAGATCCAGCGCGCGTGCCTGCTCGGCGGAGATCGAGACCCCGGGCAGCGGGGCGCCGCGCTGCCAGTCGGCATGGATAGCCTCGATCGCCTGCAGCGAGACATGCACCGTGCGATCGAGCGGTGTCCCGGTGCGTTGCAGGATGCCCGCCACACGGAAGGGCTTGTCGTCATGGCGGGCGAAGCTGACGTCACCGGCGCCGTGCGCAATGACGATGGCATCGCCGACCGCATAGTCGAGCGCATCGGCCACCTCGGCGCCGAGAACCGCGTCGTAGAGATCCTCGAACGGCTTGCCGGCAGTAAATTCCAGCTCGCGGTCGCGCGCAAAGCGGTAGTGGCGAAAATAGTCGCGATTGGTGCCGAGTACCCGATAGCCACGGTGTGAGTCACCGAGCGAGATCGGGACGGTCCAGGCAATCTTCGGGTGTTGGGCCAGCGCCTGGTAACTCTCCCAGGAGAAATTATTGGTGGCGTCGCCGATGCGAAAGACCGTGTACAGCAGCAGCTGGACCGTTCCGCTGCGTGCACCGATGATAAGATCGGTGCCGGAGAGGGTATTGGCGAAGCTGGCGCGCGCCTCGGTGCGCAGCCGTTCCACGCCGATCAGCAGGGCCACGCTGAGCGCGATCGATATCACCGTAAGTACCGCCGTGAAGCGGCGGTTGAGCAGGCTCTTCCAGGCGAGGGAGACGATCGCCATGGCTAGCGCGCGGTGGTCGCCTGGTTGAGCGCGGCGAGATTGATGGTCCTGTCGAACAGGCGCTCGAGCGCGGCGTCGTGGCTGACGAAGATCAGTGTCGAACCTGCGGCACGGCATTCATTGAAGAGCAGCCTGACGAAGGACTCGCGCCGATCCGCATCCAGTGACGACGTCGGTTCATCGGCAATCAGCAGCTCGGGAGATCCCATTAGAGCTCGAGCGGCCGCGACCCGCTGCTGTTGCCCCACGCTCAGCGTGGTCACCGGCCGCGAGAGAAGCTCCGCGTGCGCCATGTCCAGATGGTCCAGCAGCCGCAGCGCCTCGTCCTCGACGCGGCCGGCCCGCTGGATCGCCCGATCCCGGCGCCGCACGGAGAATCGGCAGGGCAGCAGCACATTGTCCAGCATGGAAAGATAAGGGATCAGGTTGAACATCTGAAAAATGTAACCGACGTGATGCGCGCGATAATGGTCGCGTTCTATATGGCCGAGCTGTTCGAGCCTGTTCCCCAAGACCTCCACCGAGCCCCGCTGCGGCGTCGTGACGCCCGCCAGTAGGCTCAGCAGGGTGCTCTTGCCGCTGCCGCTCGGGCCCTCGATGAAGACATGCTCGCCCGATGTGAGACGCAGCTCTTCTAGGGCCATCACGATGGGTCCGCTGGCGTCCCAGCGAAACATCAGATCCTGGATCGTGACGACCGCTTGCGGTTCGCCATCTGGAAGCTCTGGATGTGGGTTCGGGGGCGTCATGCAGATCAGGCTCGCGCGGGGCTGATGGATCAAAAACGCAGGACGGGATTCGCCGGGGTCAAGGCAGCCGCGCCCTGTTGGCCGCCAACGATGTACTGGACTGCCAGACGCTCGGTGCTGGGAAAGGCCTCGAACAGCCCCACAGTCAGCCGATCGATGCGCTCCGGCCGGGCACAGGCGAAGCGATATCCGGCGGTGATATCCGCATGATCAGCGTCGTGACGGTGGTCGTCGCCAGGGCCCTGTGCGCGCTCCCCAGGTCCTTCCGCCGTTGCAGCGTCGATCAACGATGAGTCAAGGTCAACCCAAGTCATGCGACATCCGGCGGCCTCGGCAAAACGGAATAGGCGGTCGCCCTGCTCGAGGGTCTCCACCGCAGTGCGCAGCTTCTCGCGCTCGCCGTCCGACGAGGGTGCGTGCTCGAAGCCAAAAATATTGGACGCCGGGCTGTGAAGTTCGACATACAGCTGTTGATCCTCGAGTGCGAGGTTCAGCCTGCCGATGCCGTGGGCATGTGCGGCATGCTGCCGATGGGTCGGCGCGTCGTCAGCGTGACTGCTCGCCGCTATCAGTGCCATCACCAAGACGGCAATGGCCGCCAGCCAGCACCGCAGGCGCCATGCGCCGCCGCGCCTGTTGGTGTCTCCAGCGGTGAGGGATAACGATGTGCTCATGCCTGTTTCTTGTCGTCACACTGCGCACACGTCCCGAGTAACTCGACGACCGGGCGCGTGGTTCTGAATCCGGCCGCCTTGCCGGCTGCCTGCAGGCTCCTGGCGACGGCGCTGTCTTCCAGTTCACTGACTTCACCGCAATCTGAGCAGATCAGGAACTGGCCGGCGTGGGTGTGCTCGGGGTGGGCACAACCGACAAACGCATGCAGGCTCTCGAGCTTGTGCACCAGGCCGTGCTCGAGCAGAAAGTCCAGCGCGCGGTAGACGGTGGGCGGCGCCGGGTTTCTTATACTGCCGCGCATCCGGTCCAGCAGCTCATAGGCGCTGAGCGGTTTATCGGATGCACACAGCAGACTCAACACGGTGCGGCGCTGTTGCGTGAGACTGGCGCCGCGGCCGCGACACAGATGCTCGGCGCGCTGCAGCACGGCGGCGATCTCCTGTTCAGTCATTGGCGTTTCCCTTGATATCAAATGTGGAAACCGAAGTCTGGGCGCGCCGTCGCGACATCAGGCGTGTGACCAGCGCCGACAGGACATACATGGCGCCGGCCAGCAGGATGATCGTCGGGCCCGCCGGCAGGTCCGGTGCATAAGACAACGCCAGCCCACCAAGACTGACCAGGCTGCCGAGGACCGTGGCAACCAGCATCATGCGGCCGAGAGAGTGCACATGATGCCCCGCCACCGCCGCCGGCAGCGTGAGCAGCGCAAGCACCAGGATCAGTCCGACCACCTGAATCAGCAGCACCACGGTGACCGCGACCAATACCAGCAGGAGCAGGTAGAAAAAGGCCACGGGCACGCCGCGCAGACGCGCGAACTCTTCGTCGAATACTACCGCGAGGAACTGGCGATGATAGGCACCGACGACCAGCAGCAGCGCCACATCCAGCGTCAGCATGAACCACAGGCTCTCTTTGGGCACCAGCAGGATGTTGCCGAACAGATAACTCATCAGGTCGGCCTGATAGCCCGGTGTCTTGGCAATGAATAGGATGCCGATCGCCATGCCGATGGCCCACAGCGCGCCGATCAGGGTGTCCTCTTGCGCCTGCCAGGAGAGCCGCACCCAACCGATCAGCAGCGCCGCAAGGATCGCGGCCGCGAGTGCGCCGCTGAGCGGATCGGCGCCGTAGTAGACCGCGGCCCCCATACCGCCAAGCACCGAGTGGGCGATGCCACCGGCGATAAAGGCGATGCGCTTAACCACCACGTAGCTGCCCATGACGCCGCAACCGATGCTCGCCAGCAGCGCCGCTGCGACGGCGGTCTGCAGGAATCCATGCTCTATTAGTGCAGAGAAGAACTCGCTCATTCGCTGACCTGGATGCCGCAATCTGCAGGCTAGTGACGGTGCGCGATCATGCGCACGTCTTCGCCGTAGAGGTCCTGGATCACCTGACCGTCGACGGCGTCGGTGCCGTGACAAACCAGGGTCCGGTTGATGCAGGCCACCCGGCCGACATAGCTGGAGATGAAGGCAATGTCATGCGAGACCACCAGGATGGTCATACGGGTGTTGAACGCATTGAGCAGATCGAAGATCTCGCCCTCGAGGCGCTGATCGATATTCGCCGTCGGCTCATCCAGGATCAGGATCTTCGGATCACTGACTAGCGCGCGGGCCATCAGCACGCGCTGCAGCTGCCCGCCGGACAGGCTGGCGATCTGGCGGTCGGCCAGGTCATCCGCCTCGACTTCGCGCAGCGCCCAGCGCGCCGCCTGCCGATCGGGCATGCCAAGGAAGCTGGGCCAAATGGCGCCCAGCCAGTGTCCCGATTGCTTAACGCCCAGGCGGCCCAAAAGCACCACCTGTTCGACCGTGATTGGGAAATCACGCGGAAAGCTTGGGTGCTGGGGCACATAACCGATCATGCGGCTGGCTTGGCGCGGTCGCCGGCCGAGCACCCGGGTGCGTCCTGCCTGTGGTTGCAGCAGTCCCAGGATGATCCTCAGCAACGTGCTCTTGCCGCCCGCATTGGGACCGACGATGCCGAGGAATTCGCCTTCGCGCACCTGCAAGTTCACCCGCTCTAGCACCGGCGCGTTGCCGTAGGAGAAAGTCACATTCTCGACGTCGATGATCGATGGCTCGATCGTCATGACTGCATCGCCTGAGCGAACTGCTGCGCCACGCGGCGCAGGTTGCCGACATAGTCAGCGGCTAGCGGATCGGCGACGAGAACCCTGCCGTCGATGGCGCGCGCTACCTGCGCGGCCAGGCGGTCGTCGAACTGCGGTTGCACAAAGACCACGCGGATAGCCTCGCGTTTCGCCTGTTCGATGAGTGCTACCAGGGTGCGCGCACCAGGTTGCTTGCCCTCACCTTCGATCGGGACCTGGGTCAGGCCATAGGCGGCGGCGAAATAGCTCCATGCCGGATGAAACACCATGAAGCGCCGATTGCTCAGCGGCTCGAGCAGCCCGCGAATGGTGCGATCCAGCTTATCCAGCACCTCCAAGAAGGCGTCGCGGTTGCGAGCAAAGTCGGCCGCATGCGCCGGGTTGAGTTCGGCCAGGACGTCGTGAATGTTGCGGGCCATGTGCTTGACCAGCGGTGGGCTGGTCCAGACGTGGGGATCGTGCGCATCCTCAGGATGACCCCTTGCATGGCCGGCATGCGCGTGGCGTGGCAGGCCGAGCAGGTCGATGCCGATCCGCGCGTCCAGTATCCGCATGTCGCGATTGGCGGCGCGAATCCGTGCCATCCACGCAAGTTCGAATGGCACACCGGTGCGCACATAGAGCGCGGCCTTCGACAAGGCCGCGATCTGCTGAGGCGAGGGGTCGTAGGTGGCCGGGCTATAGCCCGGTTGCACCATCGTGCGCACCCTGACATGGGCGCCGCCGATCTGCTCGACGAAGGTCTTCAGGGGCGCGACGCTGACGAAGACCTCAAGGGGCTCGGCCATCGTGATGGCGGACAGCAGGAGCAGCGGCAGGCAGGCCAGGGCGCGCATGTCTGACTCGGGGCCCTCAGTCGTTTTCGGGAGAGAATCGGACGCGCTGGGCCTATCCGATCCGGTATGCCCGTTACTTTATAACGTTTCATTCTCGGCCGCCAGCGCCATCTGGTGAGACCCCGACGTCGAAGTTCTTTAGGGCCAAGGCGCTCTACTGCAGGCCGGCGTCACGCCATACAGCCGCCGTCTGCAGGGCACGGCTGATCTCGGTGCGCCAGCCGCGTTCGCCATGGATGTTGAACAAGGCCTTGAGACCGAGCGCATCGGCCAATGCCGGGCCGCGCTGGTCGCCGAGGGCCATCAGCGCGGTCGCCCAGGCATCGGCGTCGGTGCAGTCATCGGCGACCACAGTGACCGCCGCCAGGCGATGTTGTACCGCCTGGCCGCTGAGCGGATCGATGGTGTGCGAATAGCGTCGGCCGGCGTCCTCAAAGAAATTCCGGTAGTCGCCGGAGGTCGCTACCGCGAAGTTCCTGACCTCGATGGTCCCCTGCACCGTACGCCGATCGGGCAGCGGTCGTTCGACGGCGATACGCCAGGGTTGGCCCGATACCTTTGTACCCTGCGCGCGCACCTCACCGCCGATCTCGATCAGGAAGTTCGCGTAGCCCTGGTTCTGCAGCAGGCCGGCGAGTTCATCGACGGCCCAGCCCTTGGCGATGGAGGAGATATCGAGCTGCAGGTCCGGGATCGCCTTGCGCAGCCCAGGCGGCGACCCCCGCGCCTCCAGGTGCTGATAGCCGATACGCGCCAGCGTCTGCGCGATATCGGCCGCCGCCGGCGGGGAGTCCCGCGGACCCTCGCTGCCAAAGCCCCACAGGTTGACCAGCGGCCCGACGGTGATGTCGTAGCGTCCCTCGCTGAGACGGCTTATGGTCGCGGCGCGCCTGACCAGCTCGACCAGCGACCCTGGCACCGCCAGCCAGTCGGTGCTGCGCGCTTGGTTGAAGCGCATCAGATCGGAGTTGGACCGATAGGTCGACATCTGTGCATTGATCGCTTCCAGCCGGCTCTCGACCTTTTGTTGCAGCAGCGCCTGCTGGTCCTCGCCCGGGGCGGGCGACAGCTTGATGCTGTAGCCGGTCCCCATTGTCTGACCAGAAAGCTCGGCGATCGGCGGCGGTGATTCGCTGCATCCGACCAACAGGGTGGTGAGGACGAGCCAGCACGGGCCTGTCCGCAGCGCATGAATCCACGGGTTAGTTGGTCTTGATGCAGGCAATGCCTTCGCCTTCTCGGTGTCTCGTTCGTCGCGACGCGCTGGCTGGGTATCGCTCAAGCGTCGCGACATTCTTCGTTAAGGTAGCGCCTGAGGTACATGCGTGTCTGCAGGTAGCTGGTCGCCAGCCAGATCAGCGCGAGTACGCCCAGCACGCCGATCAGGCCCCCCAAAGTGGGCAGCAGGGCGGCGAGGATCAGTGTGACCGCGATGACCCCGATCACCGAACCGAACGCGAGTGTCCGCACCCGGGCGATGGACGTTTGCACGCTCGCGACATCGTTGATGCCCTGCTGTTTTAGACGCGCGCACAGTGCCGCATAGGTCTGCTGCTGTCTGCGCGACACACGGCCGAAGGGGTCGTTGAGCTTCACCTGTGGGGACTCCGTCAACAGTGGCTATTCGAGGGGCCCTTGGCCCGTGTTTCACCGGGCTTTGCGGCGGCCCGGGCCTCGTAATCAGCGGCCGTGTCGGCGGCCGAGAGGGATCTTAAAGTCACCAATCACGCGCCATGCTGGGGCAGCCATCGGCCGAATCGGATCCAGATGCCTGAGAAAATGCCTTTCATTGCCACTTTTGTGAAGGGCCTTCTTCTCCGGCCTGGCGCTGCGTCAAGGTTTCTTTGGCGCCGAATATTCGCCATTTACCCGCGCGGGATTTCTGCGAGAATCAAATCAGCCGAATCGCAAAGTACCCGTTGTTAGGGTATGATTTGCAAAGAAAAATCAAGGCGAACAGTGACTTGTTCGGGCGCTTTGGGATCAAAAGCGGGTATAACAAACCATCCGTTTTTTCAGCGCACCGACACCGCCTCCATGCGGATGGGCACCGGCGACCTTGAACTAAAACGACAAGTGCCGAAAACAATAAACAGTGAACGCCGCAATTCACGTTCTCTTCGTTAGCGCCTCTGTGTCTGATGAGACGGTGCTGACCACCTTGCTCGCCCGGGAGCAGATTGGCGAGGGCGTCAAGCTGTCGGCCGCAGCATCGGCTCAGGCCTTCTACGATGCCCTCTACTCTGAACGGAGCTACCAGATTATCGTGGTTGATGACCGCCACGCGTGGTCGGATTGGCCGGGGATCATCGCGACCTGCGCCAAAAATCAGCCTGATGCACTGTTGGCACTGCTGTCCAGCGCCGAGCGGCCGCAGGAATCGGCCCTGAGCCAGGGGGTGGCGGCGGTCTACCCTCGCAACAGTGCCGGTCTGATTGCGCTGACGAAGCTGGTCGAAAAACTCGCCGCGCAGGAGCGCAGCTTCAGTCTGCGACAGGAGGCCGAGGCGACCGACGAAGCAGAAGAGGCCGCTGAAGAAGAACGCGGAAAGCTAGTCTATGCGGTGTCGCATGACCTGCAGGATCCATTGCAGCTGGCGCGTCGCTACGCAGACATCCTCGACGAAGACTTCGAGGATTCGTTGGGCGAATCGGGTGCCAAGGTGCTTGAACACCTGAAGTTCAATCTGGGCCGCACCCAGGAGATGCTCGACGAACTGCTCGAGTATTCTCGCCTGCAGTATTCGCGCCCCGAAAAAGAGCCGGTCGATTTCAACGACCTGTTGGATGAGGTTATCGCGCTGTACAAAATCACCCTGGATGAGATCGGCGGTTCCATCGTCCGGCAGCAAAGCCTGCCCACCCTGGTGGTGGACCGTCGACAGTTCCTGCGTGTATTCCAGAATCTGATCGGCAACGCCATCAAGTTTCGCAGTGACCGCCCTCTGCATATTGCGGTGCGTGCTCAGCGCGTGCGCAATGAATGGCGCATCGGCATCAAGGACAACGGCATCGGCATCTCTGAGGAGGATGCAGGCCGGATATTTAATATGTTTGAAAGAGGCAGCGCGGCAGCGGACTATCCGGGCACCGGCATGGGACTTGCAATCTGCAAGCGCATCGTGCAAAACCACGGCGGGAAGATCTGGGTGCGTTCCTCCTTCGGTAGCGGCAGTGTGTTCATATTCTCGGTACCACAGGCGGATAACGCGGCCGAGGAACTAATCAAATAACAATCAGGTCCGGCAGGCGATGTCGAAAGGTTTAGATGAACGGCGAGAGTATTGACATCCTTCTGGCGGAAGATAACCCGCAGGAAGCGGAAATCGTTCGTCTTTACTTGGCTAAGCGGTATTCGCATAAATACACCATTCGGCATGTCCGCAGCATCAGCGGCGCACTGACGGAGCTGGACGCAGGGCCACTGCCCAACGTGATCCTGCTCGATCTGCATCTGCCCGATACGCAAGGGCTAGACGGTTTTAAGCACGTGGCCGCGGCGGCCCCCGGTATACCGATCATCATCCTAACCAATTTCAACGAAGAGAGCATCGCGGCCAGGGCGGTGCGCAATGGGGCGCAGGACTATCTCATCAAGCGTGAGGTGAATGCCGCGCTATTGCATCGCGCGATCCTGTATGCAATCGAGCGACAGCGTTCAGAAAGTGCGTTGGTGAAGGTGCAGGAGCGCTATGCACTGGCCGTGGCGGGCGCTAACGACTGCATCTGGGATTGGGATGCAACCAGCGATGTGGCGTACTTCTCGCCCCGTTGGAACGAACTGGTTGGCCTCCCGCCGGACGTCACGATAGAGCGCCTGGAAGATTGGTTCGAACGCGTGCATCCGGAAGATATCGCCGAGCTGCGCCGTGTCATTGCGGCCAGGCCAGAGGGCGAGCGTCGCCATATTGAGCACGAGCACCGGCTGCGCCACGAGAGTGGCGACTATATCTGGGTCTACGCGCGGGGCATGATTCTTGCTGATGACAGTGGCAAGGTGGTGCGCATGGCGGGTTCGATCAGCAGCATCGCCAAGCGCAAGGAGACAGAGCACGAACTGATCCACCGTGCACTGCACGACGCCTTGACCGGGCTCCCAAACCGTGTGCTCTTTATCGATCGCCTGCAGCAGGCGTTGCGCCGCTTCAAGCGCAACAATCAACTGCGTTTCGCCGTGCTTTACTTTGATCTCGATCGCTTCAAGTTCGTCAATGACAGCCTCGGCCATTCGGCCGGCGACAGCCTGCTGGTATCGATTGCACGCCGCCTGATGAGCGTGATCCGACCGGGCGACACCGTTGCCCGAATGGGCGGCGATGAGTTTGCGGTGTTGGTCAGCGACATCGAGGACGAGTCGGATACCGCGCAGGTTGCCGAACGCATCCACACGCTGTTTCAGCAGGAGTTTTCCATCGCCGGTCGCGGCATGTACTCCAGTGCCAGCATCGGTATCGCGATCGCCACTAACCAGTATCAGTCGCCGGAAGAGGTCCTGCGCGACGCGGATCTGGCGATGTATCGGGCCAAGCGCTCGGAGACCGAGAACACCGTGATTTTCGATACCACCATGCATCAGGCTGCCGTTTCGCGCCTCAACATGGAGACCGACCTGCGGCGCGCGTTCGCGCGCGGTGAGTTCCTGGTCTATTACCAGCCGATCGTGACCCTGACTGAACGCCGTATCGTCGCCTTCGAGGCCCTGCTGCGCTGGCTGCATCCGGAAAAAGGCCTGCTGTTGCCG
This sequence comes from uncultured Gammaproteobacteria bacterium, assembly GCA_963736445.1. GTDB lineage: Bacteria > Pseudomonadota > Gammaproteobacteria > Chromatiales > Chromatiaceae > Thiosocius. The sequence goes on from CAVTOY010000001.1 coordinate 189,070, forward strand.
CAGAGCTTTCTGCCGGTCGTGGAAGACTCCGGCATGCTGGCAAAGCTCAGCTGGTGGGTGCTGGAACAGGCCTGTGCACAGGCCCAGGAGTGGCGTACGCTGTTCGTTAACGGGACCCCGCTGGGTATGAGCGTGAATGTCTCGGCGAGCATGTTCCGCGCCGAGCACGCGGCCGAGCGCCTCAAGAGTGTCGTTCGCCACAGCGGCATCGCACCGCAGACGCTGTCACTGGAACTGACCGAGCGCGACTGCATGGATCACGAAGAGGCCACGCAGGCGGTTTTGAGCGAATTGCGCAACTTCGGGGTCAGTATCCATATGGACGACTTCGGTACTGGCTATTCTTCGCTGTCCTATCTGCAGCGCTGCGCCTATGACACCCTGAAGATCGATCGCTCCTTCGTGCAGAGTCTGGGCAGCGAGGATCAGAGCCTCGCGATAGTCCGCACCATCGTCGGCCTGGGACGCATGCTCAATATGAACGTCGTCGCAGAGGGCGTCGAGTCGCAGAGTCAGATCGATGCGTTGGTATCCTTGCAGTGTCCCGAGGCCCAGGGCTTTTGGTTTTCGCGGCCTGTCCCGCCCACCGAGGCCGGTGAACTGCTGCGACAGGCCCGCAGTGCAGGACACTGAGGCGTTTGGGGTCGATCGGGGCGCCTTTTTGTTGGGCATTTCCCAGGAGTCGTTCCAGCGGTCCGTCGCCGAATGTGCCAAAATTGCAAATTAGCCCTCGCCGCCTGCGCTGTACCCGCGTGCCGCGGGTACGAGGTGGTTCGAGCATCATGAGGAAGCGGCCCAACAATGGCAGGCGAGCCCCAGGAACCCTCTACCGGCGCTGACGACACCGTACTGCAGCAGCAATATCTGCGCGCGCTGAGTTCCTTCGAGGGCATTGTTCTCAGCCAGATCGACGTCAAGAACGCGCTTGGCGACCGCCTCAACTACAGCATTCGCGCCGGGCTGATCATCCTGTCGGTGATCGCTTTTTCCATCCTCATCCTGCTGCTTACCCTGAGTTCGCAGATCAATCGCATCTCGGGCGTGGTCGGGGCGATGAACACCCATTTCTCCGCGATAACGCTGCGCATGGATGAAATCTCCGAGAATCTCGCGTCCATGGAGGTACAGGTCGCTCAGCTGCAATCCATCGAGCAGAGCACCGCCACGATGCAGGTCGAAATGGAGCAGATCGGTACCAATATGACGACTATTCAGGCGAGCGTGTTGAATATCGGCGCCCACATGGCCGGTGCGCGCCAGAACGTCGAGAACATCTCGCTGACGATGGGTGCGATGAACAACGAGGTGCAGGGGATGGGGGCCGAGATGCACCGCATGGCCAAACCCGCACGAACGATGAACAACATCTTTCCGTTTCCGTAGGAGAGCGCATGGCTGTCGATCCACGTCGTCCGATTATCCAGGTAATGGCGCGCCTCGGGCGCGAGACCCAGCTGCACCTGGATGAGCGTCACCGGCACTTCAAGATTACCGACAAGGTGATCCTGATCATCTCCTTCCTGCTGATCTTTCTGGCATTCGTCAACGTGTACTACGTGACGGTGCTCTATCAGGACCTCGATGGCATCGTCGACAACATGGATTCCATGTATCGAAACATGGACCGCGTCAGCGACGACATGGACCTGATCGCCGGGCGCGTGAATCGCTTCGAGCGTCACATGCAGAGCATGGCGCCGATCACCGCGAACATGCAGGGAATCAGCCAGGAGATGCCGGGCGTGCGCGAGAACATGGGCCGGCTCAACGACGACATGTCGGTCATCGACCGCGACATGCACTTCATGACGGGGGCTATGGGCGGCATCAACCGACGCATGGGCGAGATGACTGGCGCGATGGGGATTATGCGCCTGAATGTCCGCCAGTTCTCCGGCCCCATGGGGGCGATGAACCCGATTCTGCCGAATTGACGCGGGCAGGCGCCCCCTGCCGCTGCGCTGTCTGACCGCGGCAGTGCAAAAATGTGGTGCCCGGTTCACCGGGCGGCACGAGCCCGCTTTCCTCGCCGGGCTTCGTTGCGAGGGCGGCGAGATGCCGCTGAGACCGGGCGTACTCGTTGTAGCGAGCATAACGGCGACCGCAGTAGGAAGTTGGTGAGTAAAGCGGGCTAGATTCGTATAAACTCCACAGGCAATATAGGGCGAGGCCAACGCCCCTAGCGGAGCCGTTTCCAGTGTCCGAGGTTTCTGTACGCAACGTCCAGCAAATGCCCCGATTTGATATGAAGGCGGGGCAGTTGACGCTGCCGACTCTGGTACTGCGAGACCACGACATCACCGGCCTCGACGCCTTTCTGGCGCAGCAGGTGGCCCGCCTTCCGTCCTTTTTCGACCAGGCCCCGGTCGCGATCGACCTGTCCGCGCTCCCCAGTGGTGAGCCGCTCGCCGAGTTCCCGATGCTCGTGGGTATGCTGCGCGGCCACGGCATGATCCCAGTCGGGGTGCGTGGCGCCTCGGACGAGCAGCGAGATCAGGCACTTGCGCTCGAACTGGCGATCATCCACACGGCGCGCAAGGCCGCGCCGGCCAGGCCGCAGGCGGTGCCGGGTGCCGCGCCGCCGCCCAGCCCTCGCACCCTGGTGGTCGACAAGCCGGTTCGGTCCGGTCAACGCATTTACGCCGAGACCGGCGACCTGGTCCTGCTCGCGGGCGTGAGCTCCGGGGCCGAGGTGATGGCCGAGGGGCACATCCATGCCTATGGGGCCCTGCGTGGCCGCGCGATGGCCGGGGTCTCGGGCGACCTGAAGGCGCGAATCTTCTGCCGTAAGCTCTTTGCCGAGTTGGTTTCGATTGCGGGGTGCTATCGCGTCAGCGAGAACCTCGAGAGTCGCTACCTCGGGCGCGCGGTGCAGATCTCATTGGTCGACGAGGCATTGAAATTTGAGCTGCTCTGAGAAGGCAGACGCGGACACAACCTGACGGATGCGGACCTCGTGGTCCAAAGGAGTAGGCAGTTGGCGAGAATTATCGTGGTGACCTCCGGCAAGGGCGGCGTGGGCAAGACCACGACCAGCGCGGCCTTCGCGATGGGCCTGGCCGAGCGCGGTTTCAAGACGGTGGTGATCGACTTCGACGTAGGTCTGCGCAATCTCGATCTGATCATGGGCTGCGAGCGGCGCGTGGTTTACGATTTCGTCAACGTGGTCAATGGCGAGGCCAATGTCGGCCAGGCGTTGATCAAGGACAAGCGGAACCCCAATCTTTTCATCCTGCCGGCCTCGCAGACACGCGACAAAGAGGCCCTGACCATCGAGGGCGTCGGGGTGGTGCTCGAGGAGCTCGGACGCGAATTCGAGTTCATTGTGTGCGATTCGCCGGCCGGTATCGAGAAGGGCGCCACGCTGGCGATGTACTTCGCCGACGACGCCATCGTGGTCACCAACCCGGAGGTGTCCTCGGTGCGCGACTCCGACCGCATGATCGGCATCCTGTCGAGCAAATCGCGCCGGGCTGTGCAGAATCTTGAGGGCATCCGCGAGTACCTGCTGGTGTCGCGCTATTCGCCCGAGCGCGTGCAGCGCGGCGAGATGCTGTCGCTGGAGGACGTGCAGGAGATCCTGTCGCTGGAGCTGATCGGCGTGATCCCCGAGTCACAGGCCGTGCTTAATGCCTCGAATGCCGGCGTGCCGGTGATCCTCGACCGTGAGAGCAGCGCCGGCCAGGCCTATAGCGACATGGTCTCGCGTTACCTCGGCGACGAGCTGCCACATCGCTTTCTGCATGTGCAAAAGAAAGGCCTGCTTGGCCGACTGTTCGGGGGGTGAATATGGCGCTGCTCGACTATTTCAGGCAACGCAAGAGCAACTCCGCCGCGATCGCCAAGGAGCGCCTGCAGATCCTGGTCGCGCACGACCGCCGCGGCGACGGGCCCTCCTATCTGCCGCAGCTGCAGCGGGACATCCTCAAGGTCATCCGCAAGTACGTGGCGATCGACAAGAATGCGGTGACCGTCAATGTCGAACGCGACGGTGGCCAGGAGATCCTGGAGCTTAATATCATCCTGCCGGACTGAGGTGGGGCCTATCGGCAGGCCGAGTGCAATAAGCAAAGTGCAGCACCGGGTCGGAGCTTCGACCGGGTGGGGTCCCCGGCGGGATATCCCGCACCAAATTCTATGCCGATTGGCGGGTAGCCGGCCGTGCCGATCGTGATGCGCCGGAGGCGGTGGATCATTACCTTCTGAGGCGGTCGACGAACTTGCCCATTTCCGATCCCGTCTCGATAAATTGAGCCTGACCCTCTTTATACTGTTTTTAGTGCTTCCGACCCCTGGCTTCGGTGCATCTAGGACCGCCGTTCATATGTAGCGGGATCTAGAGGTATCTCACTCCGAACCATGATCCCAATTTATGTCAATAAATTTCACAAACTGTCTTTTTTTTGGCAAGAATTTATTTACTTTTTCAAATAAACTAATGAAAGTAAGAGAAAAAATTATAACGGCATGATTACTGCTTCTATATCTCCAGAGCTAAAAGATTTCGCAGTGCTGAAAATGCTGTTCGGCGCGCTACCTGGAGTCCAAGATCATGCAGTTAAAGAGAAAACTCAAAATTTTCACCTCTGTCTCCATTCTTACAGGTCTCACGGCCGTCGCGTTTTCCGGTGCGACCTTGGCTGATGAGACCTTCACTTTCAGCCACGGGGCTGCAACGGGAAATGGAAACGCTTGGTCGTATACTTCTGCTTCCGGTGACTACGCAGTGACTGCCACGGCTTGGGCAGATACTTGGGAAGTAAGCGGATCAGATAAAATAGAAAATGCAGAGTTAGACCATTTTTCCGGGGGACTTGGCGTCCGCAATCGGAATGGAAATAACGAAGATCAAGGTTGTTGCGAACATTCGATGGACAACCGAAATGACTACGACTTCATTCTTTTCGAGTTCAAGGATGCGGCAACAAATGCTAATCAAGCGGTAACTCTTTCCACCGTGGATCTCGATTGGGCGCCCTATGACTCTGATCTGACTGTGATGGCATTTACCGACCCAGGTGCATCATCAGTAAGCCCCTCTGGGTTGGCGGGAGTGAAGCTTTCTTCACTGACGAATACCAACAGCGGATGGGAACGCTTCGATATATCCAATGCAGGTACGAGTCCAAAAAGCGTGGGCGCTGGTACCACGTTGTCGAGTTGGTGGATCGTGGCCTCATCATTTAATGGCGCTGACCGCGATGATAAAGTCAAACTCGCTCATATCGCTGCGTTGCCCGGTAGCCCGCCCAGCAATGGTGTTCCCCTCCCAGCGAGTATTTTCTTGATGATCGCTGGTCTTCCTCTTATCAGGCGATTCCAACGTTCTAGAAACGCGTAGCCGGCAGAGCTACTTGCGCAAGAAACGGCGTCATAGAGACGCCGTTTCTTATCTGGGAGTCGTGATACCGGCGAAGGGGTGTGCATCCTTGTTTGCGCGCTTGGCCTGGGCCTGTTGTACGCACCGCTACCCTTTCTGGGTCCCCTATAATCTGCAGTCGCGCCGGTCCGTTTGGCAATCCAATCCGCGAGACGAGGCAAATGCGGGCATTGAGGCAGACACGTTGGCTCCTGCGGTCCGCTCAATCGGACTATTGAAGTCTTTGCAGGCGCCGCCTCGCATCAATCGCCCAGGGTGCGCCGCCGGCCAATCGAAGCGCCCGGGTGAGTTCGCGCTTCGATTCTGAGAGGCTGCCGAACTCCTCCAGCGCAACGCCTAGATGGTAGCGAATCGTCGCCGATCGCCCGTTACGGGCGACCGCCTCGCGCAGAAGTGACAATCCTTCATTCAGTTCCCCCACCTGCACCAGTGCCCAGCCGAGCGTGTCCGTTATCGCGGGGTTCGACGGCGCCAGTTGATGCGCGCGCTGTGCGGCCTTGAGGGCGCGTTCACCGTCTACGTGCAACAACAGATTGGCCATGTTGTTGTGAACCAAGGCCTCATTTGGAGTCAGCTCGATGAGGCGCTCATACAGCGGTAATGCGGCATCGGTCGCACCCCGTTGGTGGTGGGTTTCGGCGAGCGCGCGGAGCACAAGAGGATCATCGGGATGGGTATCTTGCCAGGCCTGCAGGTCGGCGAGCGCCGCCTCGCCTTGGCCAGCCAGGGTGCGCGCGCGGAACTGGCTGACCAGCAACGCGGGGCGTTCGTTCAGCTGCACCGCGCGCGCATAGCTCTCGGCGGCTTGCTGGGGTTCACCCTGCGCCAGTTCGATGTCACCCTTTAGCGCCAGGGCGAAGAGATCGTCTGGTGCCGCCGCGAGCAACCGCTCGACCTCTTGGCGTGCTTCCTCCGTCTTTCCTTGTCGAAACCGGGTCTCTCCCAATGCCCTGCGCGCCGCGATTGCGTCCGGGTGCTCATTCAATACCTTCGAGAGTGTCCGGGCTGCGTCGTCATAGGCCCCGGCTGCCTGTTGCAGCCTCGCAGTACGCATAAGCTTTCGTGGGTCGTAACCGGCCAGCTGTGCAGTCTTTATCAATGTAGAGCGGGCATCTTCGGGCTCATTGCGGACCAGTTGCACGCGGGCGAGCGTCTCTTGCGCATAAAAGTTATCCGGGAGGGCACGATTTAGGGTCGCAGCAGTACCCATCGCGTCTGCGGGTCGCGATTCGGCCAGATAGAGATCGATTAGCTCGATGGTCGGGATCAGCGCCTTCACGTCGATCTGGCGAATCTTTTCATAGTGATCGATCGCAGAACGGGGATCATGCATGGCGTTTGCCAAGCGGGCCGATTCCTGGAGTGCCCGCACGTCGTTCGGATCTTCGGCAAGAAACCGGTCCAGGATACCCTCGGCCTCGCGATACCGCCCTTCGATTACGTAGAGCTTGGCGAGGTTGTACCTGGCCGGCCGAAAGGTCGGGGCCTTGGCGAGCAGCGCCGTCAGCATGCGGTGACCATTGGCCCGGTCGCCCCTTGCGATGGCCAGCGCGGCCTGCAGGTTGAGGACCAACAGATTCTCCGGCTGTTCTTCGACCAGCCGGTCGGCAATCTTACGGGCTTCATCGAGCCGGCCCTCCGCAAATAGCAACATGGCGGTGTAGAGCGAAACACCCGCTATAGCTCCCGCCTGTTCATCGCCGACCAGCCGTTGCAGGATGTCGAGCGCCTGCTCGCGCTGGCCCTGACGGTACTGCAGGGCCCCGAGACGCCCGATCAGCGCGGGTCCGCCCTGGTAGTTCGCGATGGCGTCGCGATAGTAGCTTTCCGCCGCGATGTAATCGTTCAGCTGCGCATTCGCGTCGCCCAGCAGCCCCAGCGTTTCGGCGTCTGCCTGCCCCGCCGTGACCACGGGGACCAGGGCCCGCTTGGCCTCGTCAGGCTTTTGCATGCCAAGGGCTATCCGGGCGAGGAGTTTCCGGACACTCACGTCTTCCGGGCGGGCCTGCAGATACAGCGAAATGGCCTGAAAGGCCCGCTCCGATTGGCCGTTCTCGTAGGCGATCGTACCCGCCAACCTGAGGAGTGGCGGGCTGTCGGCCAGATCCGATGGAGTGATCGGATTCAATATGTCGCTCGCTGCACTGAGGGCTGATTCCGCCTCTTCATCACGCCCAAGCCTCTTCAGTGCCTTGGATTGGAGGTAAGGCGCCTCCGGCATCCACGGGTAGGCAGCGCGCAGTTCCTGCAGCAGCGCCTCAGCCCTCGTCGTCTGATTGGCATCCAACAAGGCCGTGGCCTCTCCCAGGCCGGCCGAGCTGTTTCCCGGGTCCATATCTCTGGCCCGCGCATAGGCCTCTGCCGCCTCCATATTCTTGCTCTGGGCATGCAATGCAGAGCCCTTGAGGAACCACGCTTGCGCGTCGTTCGGAAAATTTTCAACCGCGGCCGTGGCCAGGCGTTCCGCCTCGGCAAAGTCCCCCTCTACCAGCGGGATTCGTGCCAGACCCAGGGCGCCACCGGCGTGCAGCGGTTTGATCTTCAGGGCCTGCTCGAACGCGATGCCGGCGCCGGCTATGTCATTGCTGTTTAGTCTGGCAATGCCGAGTTCGACCCAGAGATCAGGCTGCTGATCGACCGCAAAATCGGTCGGCACCAGGCTGTCGATATTCAGCTGCTGTTTGCCGAGTCGGTTGCGTGCCCTCGCCAGGGGTAGTGCCGTGACAGAGGTATCGGCGCCCAGCTTATTTGCCGTGTCCAGCGCCTCTTCCGCCTGTTCGGCGTTTCCAAGTCCCAGTTGCACCCGCCCCATCAGGATGCGCGCTGATAGCTGACCCGGGTCCCGCGTCAGCGAGTTTTTCAGCTGGATCTCTGCCCCATCCAGGTCGCCGCTGTTGAAGCGAGCGACGGCGTCCTCGTAATAGCGCACCGCCTGGGGATCGGCGGCCGAGGCCCCGGGGGAAAAGACGGACACGGCGATCAACCCAAGAAGGGCAAGTGTGTTACGGCTCATGGTGTTCATCCAACAGTGTCTTCAGTGCGGTCCGCACCACTGGGGGGGTTCACCGCCCAAGCCTTGCGAGACGGCCCGATGGAATCGTCCTGGCGCTTGCCACGATAGGCAGCATTCACAGGTCTCTCACCGAGTTTTTGGCGGCGCGCTAGGCGGTTTCTTGACCGGATGATTCCCTGGCGAAGCGGTAAGCCGCGCCGGGATGCCGTCCGTCCGCAGGTATCGGGTCTGTCTGGTACTAGGCCGATCATGCAAAAGGTGGCGCAAGACGGCGCCACCGGGTGGAGAGAAGAGTGAGGAAAGGCCGGGCTCCGTTATGGACCCGGCCTCGCGCTCAGCGGCCCCAGCGCCCCAGATTGTCGAGGCTCTGCATCTTGCTAATACTCTGGCTGGTGCGCGCGCTCCTCGCAGCCTTTCTGCGGCGTCGTTCTTCCTTGCGCATCTGCCGACGCAACTCCCGTTTGCGTTGCCGCTCCAGTCTCGGGTCTTCGATCACTTTGTCTTCGATGATCTGGTCCTCGATCGGATCGATCGGTTTCGTCTCCACGATCGGCTCGTCCGGCAGCGGATCGATCGGTTTCGTCTCCACGATCGGCTCGTCCGGCAGCGGCTCGACCGGTTTCGGCTCCACGATCGGCTCGTTGGGCGGCGGCTCGACCGGCTTTGTTTCCACGATCGGCTCTTCAGGCGGCGGCTCGACCGGAAGCGTTTGCTCGATCGGCTCGTCCGGTACCGGCGGCGTCACAGGCTCCGGTTCGGGAGTTGGCTCATCCGGGACGGGCGCCTCGACGGTGAAGTTGACCGTGCTGCTGGCGCTGTTTCCAGCCGCATCCACGGCGGTCGCGGTAATCGGGTGGGACCCGGCGGCCACATCGCTCAGGTTCCAGCTGCACGAGACGCTGCTGGTTGCGGCGCAGCGCACCTTGCCGCCGGCCGAGATGCTGATCTGCTGTACCTCCTCGTTGTCCGTGGCCATGGCGGACAGCTGAACACTGCCGGTACCAATGCTGCCAGGCGCCGGGCTCAGAATCGTCACCTCTGGCGCGATCTCATCCGGTATGGTGTTCATGACCTCGACCGATATCTCGCCGGCGCTGCCCTCGTTGCCGGCCTCGTCGAACGCCTTGGCGCTGATCCGATAGATGCCGTCGACCATCTCGGTCGAGTCCCAGGCGAAGCGGTATTCGTTGCCGCCCACGGTCTGGGTCTCGCTGGCAACGACCCTGCCGTCGATCAGGAGATCGACCTGGGCCACACCGAATCCGTCGGTGGCCTCGACCACGATGGCGACCGTCTCCGAGACCGATGCCTCTGCGTCCGGGCTGACGATCGTGACCTCCGGCGCGACGTCGTCCGAGGTCTCGACGCCCGCCGCCATCTCTGCCGCGGCCTGGGCGTTCACCCGGCCAAAGCCATAGCCCGGATCCCAGCCCGGGGCCCCCAGGTCGACGGCGGTGTTGGTGATCACCGCCAGCACGTCGGTCGGCAACAGGCCCGGGTTGGCGGACATGATCAGCGCGGCCACCGCGGCGGTGTTCGGGCTGGCGAAGGACGTCCCGCTGACCGAGCTGTAGCCGCCGTTGCGCGCGGTGGTGAAGATGCCCGAGCCGGGTGCGGAGATATCCACGAAATTGCCGAAGCTGGAGTAGCCCGCCTTGACGTCGCTGCTGGTGGTCGCCCCGGCCACGTACAATGAGGGGTGGTTGCCATAGCCGTAGTCGGTGTTGTCGTTACCGGCCGAGACCATCACCACGCCGCCCTTGCTCATCATGTAGCTCGCGGCGTTGGCGATAGTGGCGCTGCCTGCGGCGCCGCCGAAGCTGAGGTTGGCGACGCGGGCACCGTTGTCGGCGGCCCAGACGATCCCCTCGGCCATGTCGCTGAAATAGGCCCAGCCATCCGAACTGTTGGTGATACGAATCGGCAGGATTTTCGCGCCCGGGGCGACGGAGGCCCCGCCGGTGAAGTTGTTGGTCTTGGCCGCGATCACACCGGCGACCCAGGTACCGTGGTTGTGGATATCGGCGGTATCGGTGTTGTTCGACACGGTGTTCCAGCCGCTCAGCACCTGGCCGGCGAGATCCGGGTGGTTCGGGTTCACGCCGGTGTCGAGCACGGCGACGATCACGCCGCTGCCGTCGGTGACCTGCCAGGCGGCGTCTGCGCCCATGGTCGGCAGGTGCCACTGGCGGCCGAACTCCGGGTCGTTGACCACGGCATCGGGCGGGATGCGCTCGTCGAGTTCGGCGAAGGCGATATGGGGGTGCTTTCTCAACAGCCGTGCAATGGCCTTCTCGGCCTTCGGCGGCACCTCGATCATCTGCACCGACGAGCCGCGCAGCTTGCGCTTTCGCTTCAGCTTTTTATTGATCTTTTTCAGCAGCCTATCGAACTTTTCGCTCTTCATTCCGGCGGCGGGCTTGACCAGGATGCGGCCCTCCGCGAAGCCCTCCTCGGCCAACGCGCCGGCCGTGATGCACAGGCTGATCAGGATCAACAGAAAGGCGAGTACAGGGATCCGGGGGGAATGCATGGCGTCGTCACCTACCCTTTTGCGTGGTTACGCGGGCAAGTGTCGGCCGTGCCTTCGGGTTTTGTTAGGGAACGCCGGCGTGGACTGCCGCAAGTGAGAACGAGCGCACAACCGGGTGGGCAGGGCAATCCGACGGGGCTTGCTGCGACTGCATCACGTCGCGCATGCGGGCGGGTCAGCGATAGACGAGATGCACCCGGCGGGTCACGCGGGTGAAAAGCTCATAGGCGATGGTGCCACTGCGGCGGGCGACCTCGTTGGCACTGACGATGTCGCCCCACAGCTGCACTGGATCACCGATCTTCGCCTCAGCTTGGGTACTCAGGTCGACGGTCAACATGTCCATGGAGACGCGGCCGATCAACGGCACCACGCGACGGTTGACGGCCACAGGGGTGCCGTCCGGGGCATGCCGCGGATAGCCATCGGCATAGCCGATCGCGACGACGCCGACGCGGGTCGGGCGCTCGCAGGTGTAGCGCCCGCCGTAGCCGACGGATTCGCCGGCCGCCAGGTCATGTATGGCAATCAGGCGCGACTCGAGTCGCATCACCGGCGCGAGCGCAGCCGCGGCGCTGTGCGGTTCACTGAACGGCGAGCTGCCATACAACATGATCCCTGGGCGGACCCAGTCGCCGTGGGTCGCCGGCCAGTTCAGTATCGCGGCGGAATTGGCCAGGCTGAATGGGCCCCCGATCCCGCCCGCCGTCGCTGCGAACCGCGTCAGCTGCCGATCGGTGGCCGCATCATCCGGCTCATCGGCACGGGCAAAATGGGTCATCACGACGATGTCGCGCACATTGGGGCTGGCCGCCAGGCGCGCATGCGCCGTCGCCAGTTGGTCGGGGGTGAAGCCGAGCCGATGCATCCCGGTGTCGATCTTCAACCACACCCCGAGCGGCTGCACCGGGCGCGCCGCCAGCAGCCAGTCGAGCTGGGTGTGAGTGTGGATCACCAGTGTGAAACCCTGTGCGGCGGCCTGGTTTATCTCGGCCGGATCGAAGGCCCCCTCCAGCAGCACGATCGGGTTGCGGATACCGGACTCTCGCAGCTCCATGGCCTCTTCACTGCAGGCCACACCAAACCCGTCGGCCTCATCGGCGAGTGCGCGCGCCAGCACCACGGCGCCGTGGCCATAGGCGTTGGCCTTGACCACGGCCAGTGCCCGGGCGCCAGGCGCCAGCGACTGGGCGAAGCGATAGTTGGCGACGAAGGCCTGGATGTCGATAAAGGCGGACGTGGGTCGGCTCATGCGTAACGCGGCAGTGGCGTATGGGTCATCCTGGGGGCGAATCGGCAGTGTCTTGCAGGCGATCGCGGAAGTCCAGCCGCCCCGGGAGGATGCTTGCGCGCCACCATATCCGACGCTCAGGAACCCGCCGCTTTCGCTCCCGGGGCATCGCTCGCCGATGGCGGCCGGACGCCCCCGCCTGATGTCAGCCGGTGGGGCGCCCAGGGAACCGTTGGACGCGACCGATGGCGCTCTGGCCGCCAGACCGCCGGTGCTGCGTCGCCTCAGGCGTTGAGATCGACGATCACCCGGCCGCGGATGCCGCCAGTGGTGATCTTTTCGGCCAGTTCGGGCAGTTGTTCCAGGCTTGCGGTCTGGCCGATCTCACCCAGTGCCTTGGCCGGCAGGTCATCGACCAGGCGGCCCCAGGCGGCACGGCGTCGGTCTAGCGGACACATTACCGAATCGACGCCCCTCAGGCTGACGTTGCGCAGAATGAACGGCATCACCGTGGTCGGCAGATCGGCGCCGCCGGCAAGCCCACAGGCGGCTACGCAGCCACCGTAGCTGGTCTCGGCCAGCACCCGGGCCAGCGTGGTGCTGCCGACGGTATCGACCGCCCCTGCCCAGCGCTGGCCTTCCAGTGCGCGCGGCGGCTCACTCATTTCTGCGCGGCTCAGGATCTCGCTGGCGCCCAGCTCACGCAGGAAGCCCTCAGCGTCCGCCTTGCCACTGACCGCCGCAACCGCATAGCCGAGCTTGGCCAAGACGGCGACTGCGATGCTGCCTACGCCACCCGACGCGCCGGTGACCACGACCGTCCCCTTGTCCGGTGTGATCCCGGCGTCTTCGAGCGTCATCACACACAGCATGGCGGTGAATCCGGCGGTACCGATGGCCATCGCCTGTCGGCTGTCCATGCCGGGCGGCAGGGGCACCAGCCATTTGGACTGCACGCGCTGGCGCTGGCTGTAGCCACCCCAGTATTTCTCGCCCACGCTCCAGCCGGTGAGCACCACGCGGTCGCCGAGTCTGTAGTCGGGGCTGGAGGATTCGAGCACGCTGCCGGCGAGGTCAATGCCTGGCACCAGTGGCCACTGGCGCACGATCTTGCCTTTGCCGGTGATCGCCAGGCCGTCTTTGTAGTTTAGGCTGGAGTATTCCACCGCCAGCAGCACATCGCCCTCGGGCAGGTCTTCATCGCGCAGTTGTTGGATGGTGTGGACAGTCTTGCCGTCCTCCTGAGTCAACACGAGGGCCTTGAAGGTGTCAGACATAATTGGCTCCTAGCTGATGGGCAGCGGTTGTTAGCAGAGAACCGCAGCCTGCGCGGATGAGCCGTACTATGCCCGCAAATGGAGCGGCAGGAAAATTTTGGCGGTCAATAGTTCCTCACGGCTTTGGAAGACCTGCCCGTATCGGTGCGATGCGCTTTGCTTGTCAGCACCTTACGAGATTGCCTCATATGCGGCAGGGTATCCGGTCTGATCCCGTCAGCCACCGAGCAGCGCGGGTTTGTCACCGCGGCGCTGACGCGACGGACGCTGCGGCTGTTTGACACGGCTACTTTCCGCCCTGTGCGCCCGATTGCCGTCGACGTCCTTCTCGGGACGTTTGCGATTGCCGTCGGCCTCGCCCGCCTTCGGTCGCGACGCCTGCGTGCCGCCGGATGGCTTGGGCAGGTTCTCGGGGCGGCGGCTCGGCCGCCGTTGGCCGGGACGCCCGTCGCGACCCCCCTGATTGCGCCCACCCGTGTTGCCTCGCCCGTTCGGGATGGGTTCGGCGCGAATGCTCGGGTCGGGTTCATACCCCGGGAGTGTCTCACTGCGCAGTCTGCGTCCGAGCAGCCGCTCGATATCACGCAGCAGCTTGTGTTCATCGACACAGACCAGCGACATGGCCTCGCCCGCGTTGCCGGCCCGTCCGGTGCGGCCGATACGGTGGATATAGTCCTCGGCGACGTTCGGCAGCTCGAAGTTGACTACGTGCGGCAGCTGGTCGATGTCCAGCCCGCGTGCGGCGATATCGGTCGCCACCAGGATCCGCACGGAGCCGTCCTTGAAGCCCGCCAGCGCACGGGTGCGCGCGGCCTGCGTCTTGTTGCCATGGATTGCCGCGGCCGACAGGCCGTCGCGTTCCAGCTGCTGGGCGAGGCGGTTGGCACCGTGCTTGGTGCGGGTGAAGACCAGCACCTGGCGCCAGTTGTTGGCACCGATCAGGTGCGACAACAGTTCCCGCTTGCGCTCCCTGTCGACCGGATGCACCACCTGGGCCACGCTCTCGGCCGTACTGTTACGTGGTGCGACGTCGATGGCCACCGGGTTCTTGAGGAGCTTGTCGGTCAGCGCGCGGATCTCGGACGAGAAGGTTGCGGAGAACAGCAGCGTCTGGCGCTTGTCCGGCACCAGCGCCAACACCTTGCGGATATCGTGGATGAAGCCCATGTCGAGCATACGATCCGCCTCGTCCAGCACCAGGATCTCGATCGCGGACAGATCGAGCGTGCGCTGTTGCACGTGATCCAGCAGCCGGCCCGGGGTCGCGATCAGGATGTCGACGCCCCGGCGCAGCTGGGCGATCTGCGGATTGATCTTGACGCCGCCGAATATCACCGCGGACCGGAGATGCTGATGACGGCCATAGGTGCTGACGCTCTCGGCAACCTGCGCGGCCAGTTCGCGCGTCGGCACCAGAATCAGGGCCCGTGGGTGGTGATCGGCGGCGCCTTTCGCCCGGGCGGTGGTCAGACGCTGCAGCATAGGCAACGTGAAACTGGCGGTCTTGCCGGTCCCGGTCTGCGCGGCGGCGAGCACGTCGCGGCCCTGCAGCACGACCGGGATCGCCTGTTGTTGAATAGGGGTGGGGGTGGTGTAACCCTGGTCGGCAAGCGCGCGCAACAGGGCCTCCGAAAGGCCGAGAGAATCGAACGACATGAAGATTAAGTTTCCTGGGACACCCACACAGGCGTTATCGCCTGATGCGGTCGAGGGGTGTGGGTAAGTAGCGCCACGCGAGGGCGGCGAGAGATCAGGCGCAGACCGACTTTGCGCTGTGAGTGACGAGGATACCACAGGGACCGGGGGCGCGTCGCTCAGTTCATGCGGCCTCCGGCGCGTCCTCGGTGACCAGATCACCGAAGGCCTCGGCGACATGCTCGGCGAAGCTCTCCCCGGCGCTGGCGTAGAAGTTGAACACGGCGTGCACGCCGGCGTCGCGCAACGCCTGCTCGTGGTCGGGGTAGTGGGCTACCGACGCCAGTTGGAATTCGTAGCCCTGCTCCTGGAGCAGTCGTGCCACCGCCAGGTTCGAGGCGTGATCAGAGAAGGCCAGCAGGGCGAGCTTTACCTGGCCGGTACGCTCTGCACGGGCCCAGAAGTCGGCGTCGGTGGCGTCACCGTGGGCGATGTGGCGTCCGGCCTCGCGATGACGCTCGACGTAGTCTTCGTTGATGTCGACACCCAACACCACGTCGCCCCACTGCCGATGCAGATAGTCATAGGCGCCGGTGCCGACACGTCCCATGCCGAACACAATGACCCGGGCCTTGCCGGCGCTGATCATTTCGTCGCCGGGCAGACGCGTGCGGGTCTGGAACCGGTGCAGCGGGTGGCGCAGGCGCGCATAGAGTTGCTTGGACATCGCGTTCAGCGGTGACGCGAGCAGGAAGCTGATCGACAGGCCGACCGCCAGGATCGCCAGCCATTCCTTGCCCAGCCAGCCGTGACTCACCCCCAGGGCCCCCACAATCAGGCCGAATTCGCTGAAGTTGCTCAGGCCCAGCGACGCCAGCGTTGCACTGCGCGCACGCATGCGCTGGCGCGTCATCAGCAGGAAATACAGCGCCGTCTTGATCGGCAGGATCAGTATCAACAGCAGCGTGGCTGCGCCCAGCGTGGCCCAACTGAGATCGGCGGACAGACCGATGGAGAGGAAGAAGCCGATCAGGAACAGGTCTTTGAAGCTCAGCAGCGACTTGGCCAGTTCGTTGGTCTTCGGGTGGCCCGCCAGCACGACCCCGAGCACCAGTGCGCCCAGGTCCGCCTTGACGCCTACCGATTCGAACAGCGCCGCGCCACCCAGCGGCAGTATCCAGCCCATCAGCACCAACAGCTCACCGTGCCCGACTTTCTCCAGCACCCGCAGCAGCAGCGGCCTCAGCGGTATCAGCCCGAACAGCAGCAGCGCCCAAACGCTCGGTATCTTGGCCGACGAGGCGGCAATGAACACGACCGCGAAGATGTCCTGCACGATTAGCAGACCGATGGCGACGCGGCCGTGTACAGCACCCATCTCACCACGCGCCTCGAAGACCTTCACGGCGAAGACCGTGCTGGAAAAACTCAGGGCGAACCCGATCAACAGCGCGCTGGGCAGGGAGAGATCGCTGATCATCCCGAGTCCAAGGATCGCCAGCCCCTTTATCAGGATCATCGCCAGGACGGTTATCACCAGCATGTGCACGCTGGCGGTCAGCCACACTACCGGTGCGATCAAGTCCTTTACGTGCAGTTTTAGGCCGATGGTAAATAGCAGCAGCGTGACGCCGAGGTCGGCGATCTTCTGCAGCATCTCGGTGTTCTGCATGCCGAGTCCGCCGAGCACGAAACCCGCGACGAGAAAGCCGATCAGCGGCGGCAGGCCGGCCACTCTGGCGACCATCCCGAGCAGGAACGCGACCGCCAGCGGCAGCACATGGTTGATGTCGATGGCCGACAGGTCAATTGGCGCGAGTGTGTCCATGACCTAGCCTGGAGATCTCACCGGTGCAGGGCAGCGGCTGCGATGCAAGGGTATTGTCTTGATTGTGGCCATAAGTCGGTGATCTGACTGTCCGTTGTTCCGCTCATCGAGCCACTGTTGATCGGGCCGAGAGATCCCCGGGCTCGAGGACCGCCGCGAGAGCTTCGCGGCATGATCGCACGAACGCGGTCGGGATTCTTAGCGGCGAGGTCCTGCGGTTCTCACGGCGCGGGGGGTTTCAACCCAGCGGCGACTGTCCCGGCAGTTCGGGTGCCGGTGGGTCGAGCCATCGCGGGGAGAAATCCGCTGCGCAATGGCAGCGACCCGCCGCGCCGAAGCGCGTCAGGCGCTCGGTCTCGCATGCCTTGATCGAATCGAACGGCCCGATGATACCGACCGGGCGCACGGGTGTGGAGCCGGGTGGATGAATATGGCAGCTGATCGGTGGTGCGGCCACGGCCCGGCAAGGCAGACCGGCCAGTAGGATCGTGACCATGGCCGCTCTAGTCGTAAGGTGCGATGTCGTTGGCATAGAGGGTGTAGCCGGCCTCCGCGATGTCGTTGTCGATGCGCTTGACGCTCATCGTGCCCGTCACCCAGATCACGTCGAAGAGTTCCGGGCGGGTTCCCTTGCCGGTCTCGGTAACTACGTAAACCGTCTGGTTGGCGGGCGGCGGCGGCACATGGACGCAGGCGCCGTAGTAGGGTACCAGCAGGAAACCGGTGGTCTCGTCCGCGTCGGCCTCGACGGGCACGACGAATCCGGGCAGCTTGACCAGCCGGCCGTCGAGGTCCTCGCGCACCGGGGCCTGGTCCCAGACCTCTTTGAGCCGGTCCATGAGCTCCTGGGCGCGTGGATCATCGTCGGCCATGTCCTCGACCTGGAATTCCTCCAGGAGCTTGTCTGGACGAAAATCGTCGGGGATGAGCGAATCCCACTCCAGCTCTATTGTCGCGGTGTCGCCGCCGGGCACGGGCGTTGGTGTTGGCGCGACAGCGGTGGCGGCATCGTCAGCGGAACCAAGGTCGGTGCGAAGGTCGCTGATCGCCGGCCTGGCCGCCGATTCGACAGCGGGCGGCGGAGCCGACTCTTGCGAGCAGGCGCCGAGCAGCAGCAAGGCTGCGGCTGAAGCCAGGGTACGAGAGTGGGATGCGGACATTCGGGCTTCTCATCATGCGTCGTCGAAAATGATCGGCGCGGCGGCGAGGCCAGGGCCTTTGCACACATCGCTCCGAATGCGCAGAGTACCGCATGTATTGCGCGAACGGCACCCGCACCCAGGCACCGGCCACTAACCCGCGCCGCGCGACGATTCGCGGCACATCGTGAAATTCATTGTTTACTGATACACGGTCTAGCGATATCCTAGAAATTGAGAACGGTTCTCATTAGGGTTGCTCGCCTTGTCCCGAATCCTTGCCTTGAGCGAACTGGCCGTGGGTCAGCGCCTGCGACTGGTGCGTGTCGAAGGAGGTCAGCGACTGCAACGTCGCCTGCTGGCTCTCGGCCTCAGCATCGGCCGTGAGATGGAACTCGTCCAGCGACGCGGTGGCGGCGTGGTGCTGGCGAGCGGTGGTAATCGCGTTGCGCTCGGCGAGGGCGTGGCGCTCCGACTGTTTGCCGAGGTCCTGGATTGAAGAGTGCCCCACCTACCGCCGAGACACCACGCGGCGCACTGACCATTGCCATCGCGGGCAACCCGAACTGCGGTAAATCGGCGCTGTTCAATGCCCTCACCGGGATTCGCCAGAAGACCGGGAATTGGCCGGGTGTCACCGTCGAACGCAAGGCTGGAAACTGCCGCATCGACGGCCGGGACATCACCGTCGTCGATCTCCCCGGCATCTACTCGTTCGATGCCGACTCGCTGGACGAGCAGATCACGCGAGATTATCTGCTGTCGCGCGACGCAGACCTGGTGGTCAACGTGGTCGACGCGGCGAATCTCGAGCGCAACCTCTACTTCTCGGTGCAGCTGCTCGAGATGGGCGTGCCGCTGGTGGTCGCGCTGAACATGATGGACGTCGCGCGCAAACAGGGTATTCAGATCGACACCGAGGCGCTGGCGCGCCGCCTTGGTTGTCCGGTGGTGCCCATAGTGGCAACCAGCCGCGAGGGCCTGAGCGAACTGCAGGCGCGCATGTTGGCGGTCGCTGACAATCGGCAGGCGCCCGGTTTTCCGCTGGCGCTCGACGAGGCGGTCGAACAGGCGCTTTTGCGGCTGATGCCGCTGTTGACCGACGTGGACGAGAAGAATCGCCGCTGGGTGGCCCTCAAGGCGCTCGAAGACGGCAGCGGGGATGCGACGCCGCGGGCACTCTCCTCTGCCGTTGGCGAGGTCCGGACCTGGGTTGAGGACCGCTATGGCAAGGATGTCGGCCTCGCGATCGCCGACAGTCGCTACACGCATGCGCATACCCTGGCCCGTGAGGTGGCCCGCCATGCGGATTCCTTCGGACGCACGTTGAGTGACCGTATCGACAGTCTGGTGCTGGGTCGCTGGACCGGCATCCCGCTTTTCCTGGCGGTGATGTATCTGATGTTCCTGTTCACCATCAATCTCGGCGGGGCCTTCATCGACTTGTTCGACGGCGTCGCCGGCGCGCTGTTCGTCGACGGCTTTGGTGAGCTGATCAGCGCGGCCGGCGGGCCGGCGTGGCTGCGGACGCTGCTCGCGGACGGCGTCGGTGGTGGGTTGCAGGTGGTGGCCACCTTTATCCCAATCATCGCTGCGCTGTATCTATTCCTGTCGGTTCTGGAAGACTCGGGCTACATGGCACGCGCGGCCTTCGTCATGGACCGCTCGATGCGCGCAATCGGCCTGCCGGGCAAGGCTTTCGTGCCCCTGATTGTGGGTTTCGGTTGCAATGTGCCCGCGATCATGGCCACCCGCACCTTGGAGAATGAGCGCGAACGCAAACTCACGATCCTGATGAATCCATTCATGTCTTGCGGTGCCCGGCTGCCGGTGTATGCGCTGTTCGCGGCGGCCTTCTTCCCGACCTCGGGTCAGAACGTGGTTTTCGTGCTGTACCTCACCGGGATCGCGGTCGCGATCCTGACCGGCCTGATGATGAAGAAATCGCTGTTGCCCGGCAGCAGCAGCGGGTTTGTCATGGAACTCCCGCCCTACCACCTGCCGACGCTGCGCGGCATTCTGCTGCGCGCCTGGGATAGGGTGCGATTGTTCGTCCGTGAGGCGGGCCAGGTAATTGTGGTCATGGTGGTCGTACTCAATCTGCTTAATTCGCTCGGCACCGACGGTACGTTCGGCAACCAGGACAGCGAGCGGTCGGTGCTGAGCGAGACGGCGCGCATGGTGACCCCGGCGTTTGCGCCGATGGGACTGCGTGAGGACAACTGGCCTGCAGTCGTTGGAATTTTCTCCGGCGTACTTGCCAAAGAGGTCATCGTCGGCACGCTCGATAACCTCTACAGCCGGGTCGCCGCATCTGGCGCGCCACCGAGCGAGGCGCCGTTCGACCTGCTGCAGAGCCTGGAGGACGCCGCGCGGACGGTGCCGATCAATCTGGCCGCCGCATCGCGGGCGCTGCTGGACCCGCTCGACCTGGCGAGCCTGGAAGCCGGTGACGCGGCCGCGCACGGTGTCAACGAAGCGGTATTCGGGGCCATGCATGCGCGCTTCGACGGCCAGGTCGGTGCCTTTGCCTATCTGCTGTTTGTGCTCCTGTACTTCCCCTGTGCGGCGACGATCGGTGTGATCCGGCGCGAGACCGGCACCGCCTGGGCGCTGTTCGTCGCGGCATGGACCACCGGCGTGGCCTATACGGTCGCGACGCTGTTCTATCAGACCGCCACCTATGCGGCGCATCCGCGGAGCTCGCTCGCCTGGATCCTCGGTCTGGCAGCGATCTTCACGTTGACGGTGGTTGCACTGCGCTGGTGGGGGAGGCGCGGCGGTGGCACGCCGGAGACACTCGACTGGGCCGAGCGATGATCCTTTCGCGGATCCTGGACCTGCTGGCCAAGCAGCAGACGGCGACGCTGGATGAAATTGCGCGCGCCGTCGGTTCGCCACCGCCAGCGGTACGCAGCATGCTGGAAACGCTGCAGCGTAAGGGTCTGGTGCACCGCCTGGAGATGCAGCCCGGTTGCGGCTCGCGGTGTAGCCGTTGCGCACCAGGCGCGGTCGAGGTGTTTGCGTCCGGGCCGGCGGGCGACACGCCGCCCCCTGCGGATGGCTCGGCGCGCCGATGCGGCATTTGATCCAACAACAAATCCCCCGGCGGAGCCGGGGGCAAGAGGCAGTCGGACCATGGGAAGGCAGAGGGAATACACGACCGCCCCGCCGGGCAATCGCCGTCCTTGGCGAAAGATCAGATCCCGACTCAAAGCGGTGGACCGCGGGGTTGAGGAATCGTTCCGAGATGGGCCAGGGCCGGGTTCAGGACATCGCGGCTGCACATCTCGCCTGCTTAACGCTTCTCGAGCTGCCGCAGTCGGCGTACTCATCGGAGGTTGCTTGATGCACGGGGGTGGTTCGAAGGCGACTCAGCCGCGCGAGCGGCTGCCGATAGATGCAGCCCACTGGCGCCTGGTGAGCGACCGCGTCATGGGTGGCTTGTCAGCTGGCGGTATGCGGCGCACGGATCGCGCGGGCGTCCCGGTGACCTGCCTGCAGGGCATCGTGCGGACTGAGAACAACGGCGGCTTCCTGCAGCTGGCGCTCGACCTTGACGACGCGCTTGCGCGGCAAGCCAAGGCCTACGACGGCCTGGCGTTCGATGTGGCCGGCAACGGCGAGTCCTACAACGTCCACCTTCGCACGGCTGACTTATGGCGGCCGTGGCAGTCCTACCGCGCGAGCTTCAATGCAGATCCGCAGTGGCGGCGCATCGAGTTTCCGTTTGCAGGCTTCGAGCCCCACAGAACGGACTCAGCGTTGCGCGTGGACCGTCTGCAACGCATCGGCATCGTGGCGATCGGCCGCGCGTTCGAAGCGGATATCTGCGTCGCGGCGCCGGCCTTCTACCGGGCGGACGACTGACGCCCCGCGACCGGAGGTGCGGTAGCCGTGTCCGCTTCCCCAAGCGCCGCACGTGGGGTCAGCTGCAGCGGCACCGGGGCCTGCCCGAGCTGTCGCGACAATCTGGAGTGCACCGAGGTCAGGCTGTCGCGCACCTGGTTCGCGCCGCTGTCCGCATCGAATACCAAGCGGCCATAGCTCCCGTAGTGGGTGAGCTTGCGCGCCAGGCTCGCGACCGCCTGCGGCGTCGCGGCACCGACGAAGCCGGTCGCGACCCCGCTCGCATCGTTGGCGACCAACACGACACCCGCCTCGTCCGCGCC
This sequence comes from uncultured Gammaproteobacteria bacterium, assembly GCA_963736445.1. Lineage (GTDB taxonomy): Bacteria > Pseudomonadota > Gammaproteobacteria > Chromatiales > Chromatiaceae > Thiosocius. The sequence goes on from CAVTOY010000001.1 coordinate 211,278, forward strand.
GTAGCGGGTGCCGCGAACAACCGCTGCGTCGTCCTCCAGCGTCTGCCCGTCGCGTGCGAAGCCCGCCCGCGCCCGTGCCAGTAGACGATTTTCCCAGCCGAGCAACAGACGGTTGGCCGAGGGCGGCAGTAGCGTCCCGTCGTCGGCCACCTGGAGCCCCGGGTAGCGCGCCTGCCATTGCCTGGCCAGGGCCATCCAGGCCTCGCGCATCGGCGCGGGCGCCGCTGCGGGTATCACCAGCCAGCTGTCGGTACCGCCGAACAGCTGGTTGAGCGCCGGCGGCTGCTCGGTCGGATCGAGATAGCGCAACAGGTCGTATTCAGGGTCGATATCGACGCGCAGCGGCTCGCCCGGGAGATCGAAGACCAGGCGATTGCGCGGCTTGTCGACGCGGGCCTGCAGCAGTCTGGCCGATGTCTCGCCGCTCAGGCTGACCGCGACCGGCAGGTCGAACGCGAACGGCGGCGCGTTTTCCTGGGCGATATCGAGCGTGAGTCTATAGGTGCCGCTACTGGCTTCGACCCCTACATCGACCAGGCGCAGTCTGGGCGCGTCGGGGCGCTCCAGCCACTGCCTTGCCTGGGCCGCCAGCTCGCGGTCGGGTCCGGTGATGCTGTCGATGGCGTCGGCGAAACCGATCGGTGAAAAGCGGTGTTGCTGCCACAGGCGCTGCAGACCGGCGCTGAAGGCCGCATCCCCCATGGCGGTGCGCAGCATGTGGAACAACATCAGCGATTTGCTATAGCCGATCGACTGTGAGGTGTCATTGTGTCGGCTGACGAACTGCAGCAGCGGCATGTCCTCGCCATCTGCGGCGAAATTGCTGTAGCGCTGCAGGGCCTTGAGTCGGTATTGCCGGCCTTTGCCCTGCCGCTCCTGCATCCAGTGATCGGCCATATAGGCCGTCAGGCCCTCGCTCCAGTTGCCTTTCTGATAGTCGACCCATACGCCGTTGCCCCACCAGTTGTGCAGGATCTCATGCGGTAGCGAGGTGTAGGGGATAAATGGCAGGCGCATCACCTGCGAACCCAGCAGTGTGAACGAGGGCATCCCAAAACCGGTCTGCCAGGGATTCTCCACCACGGCGAATTTTTCGTAAGGGTAGTCACCGATCAGCCGGCTGTAGTGATCGATGTAGTCACCCATGACGCCGAGATAGGTCTCCGCCAGTGCAGCATCTTCCTTGAGCAACCAGACCGACAGATCGATAGCGCCATGGCTGCGGTGATAACGCGTGAAGCGGTTGGCGATCAAATACAGGGCGTCGTGCGGCTGGTCGGAGGTCCAGTTGACTTGGCCGTCTTGTCGACTTCGCCCGCCCACCCCGACCGCCTGCCAGCCCGCGGGCAGCGATACGGCCATCCGTACCCGGTCGATGGGGAGATCGAACAGTGGGAACCAGGCGGAGGCGCCGTCGAGATAGACGCCCTCTTCGGAAACGCTGCCGATCGGCATACCGCCGTGCGTGCGCTGACCGGAAAACCGCGGGCGGCCCTGGTAACGCAATGTGAGCGATCGCCCGGGTGTCTGCATGCTGACGCGGTAGGCCTTGCGCAGACCGTCGGCGGAAGTGGCCAGCGTCTGCAGCGTGCCGTCCGCGGTCTGCACCGACAGGCCGGCGTTGAGTACGAACTCGAAGGCGGCCGTCGGATCTTCCACCCGAACGTTATCTTCGACGGAGATTTCCCCAGAATCCGGACGCACATCGACCGCGAGCTCATGGGTTAGTCTTTGCGCTGACGCAGACAAGGGTGCGCAAATGAGAAACAAACACAGCATGACAATGGCCGCTGTCGCGGCCCTGGTTGGGACGATCGTCGGGTTGGTGGCTGGCATGATGTTGTCGGCCAATGCAGCGGCGGAGGAGGCGGATATCATGAGGCCGATTGTTGTCGAACCGGCAAAATCCGCAACCCTGCCGGAACTGATGACAAAGCTGCGCTCAGAGCGCCTGATCTACGTCGGCGAGACCCACACCGCCTTCGCGGATCATCTGCTGCAGCTCGAGGTCTTGCGCGGCATGGCGGCGCGACCCGAGAGGCTCGCCGTGGGCGTCGAGTGGTTTCAGTCGCGTTTCCAGCCAGTGCTGGACGACTACCTGGCCAGCAAGATAGACGAAGCCGAGCTATTGCGGCGCACGGAGTACTACGACCGGTGGCGTTTCGACTACCGGCTGTATCGCCCGATCATTCAGTTCGCAAAAGAAAAGGGGATCCCGATCATCGCGCTCAACGCGTCGCGAGAATTGACCGATGAAATACAAAGGGTCGGGATCAATGACCTGTCGGAGGATACAAAAAAGCAGCTGCCGGACGGTTACGACTTCGAGGACAAGGTTTACGAGGGTCAGCTGCGGGAGATGTTCAATCTGCACCAGCGTGATGATGCGCTATTTCAGCGTTTCCTCGAGGTCCAGCTGACATGGGACGAGAGCATGGCGCAGCGGGTTGCGGATTATCTGATTGCCAAGTCGGGCGGGCGCATCTTGGTGCTCGCTGGGAAGGGACATGTCTCGGGGCGCAGCGGTATCCCAAACCGGGTGACGCGACGTACGGGCATCGAAGGGACGACGATCGCGACCTTCAACCCGGCATCACGGATGTTCAATAGCGCCGACTTCCTGGTCCTGGCCAACGAGCAGGTGTTGCCGCCGCCCGGTCTGATGCGGGTACTACTCGATGAACGAGACGGTGGGGTGTTCGTTAAGGGCTTTACGGAAGACAGTCCAGCGGAGACCGCAGGCATCGAGGAGGGCGACCAGATCTTAGCCATAAATGGTGACCCGATCGAACACTACACGGACCTCAAGATCGCGATGCTCGACCAGCCACCGGGCAGTGAGATCTCGGTAACGGTGAGACGCGATCGCCTCATCGGCGGGGAGACTAACGAGACCGTCACCTTCGCCCTCGCGGGAGCCTCTTCACCACACGGCTGATCGCAAAGACCACCGAGGGCCAATACAATTAGCCTTGGCCGGCCCAGTGACCTATGCGGCGTCGATTGTCCCTGGCGGGTCGGTGATCATGCCGGCGTCATCAACGGCTCGAGGCGCCAGATGTCGCTGTTGTATTCACCGATCGTTCGGTCGGTGGAGAATCCGCCACTGGACGCACAGTTATGAATACTCATGCGTGCCCAGGCCTCCTGATCGCGCCATGCCCGCTCTGCGCGCGCTTGGGCGTCCACGTAGCTGCGAAAATCGGCCAGCGTCAGCCAGGGGTCGTCAGGGCTCTTGATGCCGTCGATGATCGGGCGGAAGAGGCCCGGCTCGATGCCGCTGAAATGATCGCTCTCCAGGAGCGCGAGGACATGTGCGAGGTCCGCGTCGGCGTCGATGTACTGCTGCGGTTGGTAGTTGCCGCGCAGCGCGGCGACCTCGTCGGCCCTGAGTCCGAACAGGAAGAAATTATCCTCGCCGACGGCTTCCAAGATCTCGATATTGGCGCCATCGTAGGTACCTATGGTGATGGCGCCGTTCATCATGAACTTCATGTTGCCGGTACCGGAGGCCTCCTTGCCGGCCGTGGATATCTGCTCCGAGAGGTCCGCGGCCGGACAGATGGTCATCATCTTCGTCACATCGTAATTGGGTAGAAACACCACCTTGAGACGGTCGCCGACCGCCGGGTCGTTGTTGACCACGCCGGCGACATTGTTGACGAGCTTTATGATCTCCTTCGCGCGCTGGTACCCCGGGGCCGCCTTGCCACCGATCAGCACACAGCGATTGACCCATTCGTTGGTGTCACCGTGGCGTATGCGGTTGTACAGATGAACGACGTGCAAAATGTTGAGCAACTGGCGCTTGTATTCATGGATGCGTTTGACCTGGACGTCGAACAGGGCCGAGGGGTCGAATGTCACGCCGGTCTCTTTTTTCACCATGTCGGCGAGACGCTGCTTGTTATGCCGACGAATTCGTTGCCAACGTTCGATGAAGGCCGCATCGCCGTTTTCCGCGAACGGGCGCAGTGCCGACAGCCGACCCAGATCGGCCTGCCAGCCGTCGCCGAGCTGTTCGCTCAGCAGCTCGGCCAGTTCCGGGTTGGCCATCGCCAGCCAACGGCGCGGTGTCACGCCGTTGGTCTTGTTGTTGAATCGCTCCGGCCAAAGTTCATAGAAGTCCTTGAACAACCCCTGGGTCAGCAGCTCGGAATGCAGCGCGGCGACACCATTGACAGAGAAACTGCCGACGATTGCCAGCCATGCCATCCGGATCTGCGGGTCTGGCCCTTCCTCGATCAGTGACATGCGGCGCACGCGATCGGTGTCTCCCGGCCAGCGCTGGCGCACGTCGGCCAGGAAACGTGCATTGATCTCGTAGATGACCTCGAGCAGACGCGGCAGCAGCTGTTTGAATAGCCGCACCGGCCAGCGTTCGAGGGCCTCGGGTAACAGCGTGTGGTTAGTGTAGGCCATGCACTGCCGGGCAATGGCCCAGGCCTCGTTCCAGCTGAGGTGCTTGTCCGGATCGTCGAGCAGTATACGCATCATCTCTGCCACTGCGATGCTGGGGTGCGTGTCGTTGAGTTGGAATACGTTGTATCTGGCGAACTCCCCCAGTGGTTGATCACCCCATTGACGGAAGACGTCCTGCAGGCTGGCCGAGGTCAGAAAGTACTGCTGGCGCAGGCGCAGTTCCTTGCCGTTCTCGCTGGCGTCGTTGGGGTACAACACCATGGTGATGTTTTCCGCCTCGTTTTTGCTGGCGACCGATTCGGTATAGTCGCCGGCGTTGAACTCCTTGAGGTTGAAGGCGTCTGTCGACGTGGCCGACCAGAGGCGGAGCGTGTTCACGATCTTGTTGCGATAGCCGGACACCGGGACGTCATAGGGGACGGCAACGACGTCTTCGGTGTCCACCCAGCGGCCATGCGGTCGATGCTGCAGATCGATATAGCGTTCCGTTCGGCCACCGAACTTGACCACCTGCATGTACTCCGGGCGCTCGACCTCCCATGGGTGGCCATCGCGCATCCAGTGGTCCGGGTCCTCGACCTGATAGCCGTTGTCGATATGCTGCTTGAACATGCCATATTCGTAGCGCAGCCCATAGCCGGTTACCGGCAGCCCGAGCGTGGCGCAGCTGTCGAGAAAACAGGCCGCCAGGCGCCCCAGACCACCGTTGCCGAGGCCTGCGTCCGGTTCGGTATCCTCGATCTCCTCGAGGCCGATGGCGAAGTCTTTGACCGCCTTATTTACGGGCTCGCGCAAGTCTAGGTTGAGCAGATGATTGCCCAACGATCGGCCAATAAGGTACTCCAGCGACAGGTAATGCGCGCGCCGCACACCCACCCGCTTGTACAGGCACCAGGTGTTGCGCCAATCGCTCATGATGCGGTCGCGGATCGTGTAGGTCAGCGATTCGTACAGATAGAAACGATCGCAGCCGAGGAAGCGGCCGAGGTGATACTCGAGATAGCGCCGGATGTCCTGGCTCAGGTCCTGCGGTGTCGCCGGTAATGCCGGCATGTTCGGTAATACGCAGGCCTCTGTTGTATCTTGTTCTGCCACGAGAATTACCTCCTGCTCGTTATTCGGCTCGGTATAGCTGCAGGTACGCCTGCGCGCTCTTGCGCCAGCCATAATCTCCACGCATACCCGTCTTGATAAGTTTCATCCACTGCTTAGGTTTTGCATGTAGTGCGAAAGCACGCCGCAAGGCCTCGCTCAGGGCCGCGCTGCTGGCCTCCCGAAACACAAAGCCATTTGCCTCACCGCGCGCCAGGCTACGTGGATCGGCGTCTTCGACGGTGTCGGCCAGGCCGCCGGTTTCGCGCACCACCGGTGGGGTGCCGTAGCGGAGGCTGTACATCTGGTTGAGTCCACACGGCTCGTAACGTGACGGCATCGCGAAGATGTCGCAAGCCGCCTCGAGCTGGTGTGCCAGGGGCTCAGAATACCCGATGTGACAGAACAGACGATCCGGCCACGCCTTCGCCAGCTCGCTGAGCTGCTGCTCGAGCTTGGTCTCGCCGCTGCCGATAATCACGAATTGGGCATCGCTGTCGGCGAGCAGCGCAGGAATCGTGTCGAGCAGGAGATCGGTGCCCTTCTGATAGACCAGGCGTCCTACCGAGCCGACCAGCGGGCCACGCTGTTCGCGCGCCTCCTCGGATGCGTGCAGAGCCTCTAGCAGGGCCTCCCGGTTGGACCGCTTTGCGGCGCGGATCTTGCCATCGACGTGATAGCGCGCGGCGAGATGTGGATCGGTGCGCGGGTCCCAGGTGACGTCATCGATACCGTTGAGGATGCCGACCAGCTTGCCCGCATTCGCCTCGAGAACATCCGCGTAGGCATAGCCGAGCTCTGTCGTGCGAATCTCCTGGGCATAGCGCGGGCTCACCGTGGTGATCTGATCGCAGAATATGACCCCGGCCTTGAGCATGGAGAAACGCCCGTAGAATTCCCCATATTCCAAAGACCACCAGTAGCTGGGCAGCTGCAGGCCCTGAAAGACCGTGAAATCGAACTGGCAGTCATAGGCGAGGTTGTGCACGGTGAACAGCGTGCGTGGCGGCGCTGACTCGGTCGCCAGATAGGCCGGTACCAGACCCGTCTGCCAGTCATTGGCATGCACCACATCGGCCCGCCAGCCCAGCGCAAGGGCGTCCATGGCAAGCGAGGCCGCAACCTGGCTAAACAAGGCGAAACGCACTGGGTTGTCCGGCCAGTCGTGGCCGCTGGCGTCCGTATACGGGTCGCCTGGACGATCGAACAGCTCTGGCACATCGACCAGCCAGATCGGCATGGCCACCTCAGGGTGGCTGCCCTCGAGGATGCGCACCTCGCGCCCCGTGGAGGTCTTGATCCAACCGAGCACCCGCAAACCGCTGATCCCGGACAGCGCCTGTCGGTAAGCTGGCAGCACCAGTCGCATATCGACGCCGAGCGCCGCCAGCGCGTTGGGCAGGCTGTGCGCAACGTCGGCGAGACCCCCGGTCTTGATGAGTGGAAACACTTCACTGGCCACAAACAGTACGTTCATGGTCATGCGTCGCGCAGCAGAAAAACAGCACCCAAGGGCGGCAGATTGACCGCTGCGGAATAAGGGCGCTCGCGCCACGTCATGGCGTCGGCTGTGACGCGTCCCTCATTACCCAGGTTGCTGCCGCCATAGAGTGCCGCATCGGTATTGAGTACCTCGCGATAAGTACCTTCGCCGGGCAGGCCGACGCGATAGCCTTCACGTGGTACTGGGGTGAAATTGAACAGGCAGACCAGCGCCTGGCCTTCACCGTGGCGGATCATGCTCAGGACCGAGTGGTCGGCATCATGACAGTCGATCCATTCGAACCCCTGGTGTTCGAAATCATGGCGATGCAGCGCGGGCAGATCACGGTAGAGCCGATTCAAATCCCGTATCAGGGCATGTACGCCCTGGTGGCTGGCGTGTTCCAGCAGCGGCCAATCGATCGCTTCGCTGGCGCGCCATTCGTGCCATTGTGCGAATTCACCGCCCATGAACAGCAGCTTCTTGCCCGGGTGTGCGTACTGCCAGGCATATAGCAGGCGCAGATTCGCGAACTTCTGCCACATGTCATGCGGCATCTTGTCGAGCAGGCTGCGCTTCCCATGGACCACCTCGTCATGCGACAGCGGCAGGACGAAGTTCTCGGTATAGGCGTACATCTGGCTGAAGGTCAGTTTGTCATGGTGATAGCGGCGATGAACCGGCTCGCGCTCCATGTACCATAACGTGTCGTTCATCCAGCCCATGTTCCACTTCATGCTGAACCCGAGCCCGCCCATCCAGGTCGGTCGCGACACCATCGGCCAGGCGGTAGACTCCTCGGCTATGGTTAGCGCACCGGGGAAGCGCGCATGCAGCACGCTGTTGACGTGGCGCAAGAACTCGATGGCGTCGAGGTTTTCGCGACCGCCATACTGATTGGGCAGCCAGTCGCCGTCGTCGCGAGAGTAATCGAGATACAGCATCGAGGCGACCGCATCGACTCGCAGCCCGTCGATATGGAACTCCTCGAGCCAGTACACCGCATTGGCGAGAAGAAAGTTGGCTACCTCACGGCGTCCGTAGTCGAATACCAGAGTGCCCCAATCGCGGTGTTCGCCGCGGCGGGGATCGGCATGCTCGTAGACAGGGTCACCGGTAAAACGGGCCAGCGCGAAGTCATCCTTGGGAAAATGGCCCGGTACCCAGTCCAGGAGGACACCGATGCCGGCCCTGTGGCAACGATCGATCAGATAGCGGAGATCATCGCCGCTGCCGAAACGTGCGCTGGGTGCGAAATAGCCCGAGACCTGATAACCCCAGGACTCGTCCAATGGATGTTCCATCACCGGCAAGAGCTCGATATGTGTGTAGCCGAGATCGGTCACATAGGGCACCAGCTGGTCGGCCAGGTCGCGGAAATTCTGGAAACCACCGTCCGCCGTGCGTCGCCAGGATCCGGGATGCACCTCGTAGGTGCTCATCGGCTCATGCATCCATTGCCATTGCGCGCGCTGCGCCAACCATTCCTGATCCTGCCATTCGAAGGCCGTCGGCGCCGCAATCCGCGAGGCGGTGTCGGGGCGAAGGTTCATCGCCCGCCCGTAGGGGTCTGCCTTGAGTATCCGTTGCCCGGTACGACTGAAGAACTCGAATTTATACAGATCGTCGGCATGCAGACCCGGAATGAACAACTCCCAGACCCCCGAGCCGCCACGGTTACGCATTGGATGGCGCAGGCCATTCCAACCGTTGAAGTCGCCCACCACGCTGGCGCGTCTGACCGCCGGTGCCCACACAGCAAAGCGGCAGCCGAGAATCCCGTCAACTTCTATCAGGTGAGCCCCGAGCAGACGGTAGACATGGTGATGTCGACCCTCGCTGAACAGGTGCAGATCGAGATCCGATAACAGCGGATCGAAGCTGTAGGGCGAGATCACCGAGTGTTCCTGACCGTCACCTTTCTCGAGCCAGTTGAGCCGATAGTGCCGTGGCAGGGCCTCTGCCTGCGAGGCATCCAGGCGAATCTCAAAGATGTCGGTCTGTGGCAACCGCTGCATGAGACCGATGCCGTCCAGTTGAACTTCCTCGGCGCTGGGCATAAAGGCCCGCACCAGTGTCTTGTCGCCATCGGGGTGTTTGCCGAGTATGCCGAATGGATCGTGCGCCTCGCCGTGCTGTAGCATCGCCAGGGGATAGGGCAGCTTAGCGGCCATGGAGCCTCCCGCTGTCGGCAATCTTTGCATTGATCCGCCCTGCCAGTCCGTCATCCAGCATGTCCCAACGGAACTGCCAATGCCAGTTGCCGGTGCTGACGCCGGGCGTGTTCATGCGAGCCTCGCTGCCCAGGCCGAGAAAATCCTGCAGCGGGGCGACCGCAAGTTCGGCGCGGCTGTGCATTGCGGTTTCGATCATTAGTCGGGCGATATCCTCAGTTGGCTCCACCCCGAGGACCCGGAACACGAAGTCCTTTTCCTCTGGCTGCAGACCGTTGAACCAGCCGACGCAGGTGTCGTTGTCGTGGGTGCCGGTATAGACCACGGTATCGGATGTGATATTGGCCGGTTTGTGCGGGTTGTCGTCGAAATGGTCGAAGGCGAACTGCAGCACCGACATCCCCGGGAAACCATATTTACGGCGCAGCGCCCTGACCTCCTCGGTGATGATGCCGAGATCCTCGGCTACGATTGGCAGATCCGGGAATCTCGCGCGCAGCGCGCCCAGCAATGCGTCGCCGGGCGTCTCCTGCCAGTAGCCGTCGATCGCGGTGTCGCAACTGGCCTCGATCATCCACACTGCCACCAGGCCGCGGAAGTGATCGATGCGCACCAGGTCAAACAGTTCGAATTGCCGCGCCATACGTGCGATCCACCACGCATAGTCCTCCTGCTGCATGCGCTCCCAGCGGTAGTGCGGATTACCCCAGCGTTGCCCGGTTTCGGAAAAATAATCGGGCGGCACGCCGGTGACATAGGTCGGCTGGCCATCGTCATCGAGCAGGAAGTCCCGTGGCTGAGACCAGGTGTCTGCACTGTCGTACGCAATAAACACCGGGATGTCGCCGAACAATGCAACGCCCCGATCGCGGGCATGCTGACGAATGCGTTTCCAGGCACGATCCAGGCGGTACTGTTGCTGTTTTATGCGGGTCATCTCAGGTCGGGCTTTTAGGGCGATGTCGCGCAGCGATGCAACGTCGCGATGCCGATAACGTTCTGGCCAGTGTACCCAGGTCTGGTCCTGGAAGCGCTGTTTGAGCATTTCGAACAGGGCGAAGTCCTCCAGCCAGGCGGCCTCGACCGCGCAGTATTCTTCGAACTCGGATTCATTGACCTTCGCGTCGTTGGCTGGCAGCAGGTCCGGATTCATGGCAAAGGCCGATGGGCTCTGGTAGGGCGAGCCGTTTGTGTCGGGTATGACCAAAGGCAGTATCTGCCACACCGAGAACCCTGCCGATGCAATGAAGTCGATCCAGCGCAGAGCGTCATCATCCAGTCGTGACGATGGCAGTGAGGTGACGTGCAGCAGGATTCCCGCGCGGCGGACGGAAAGCCAGTCAACCATGGCCGCGTCGCATTGTCCCGCTGTTCTCGGCAGCGCCACCGCCGCGCGAGATCGGGCGATCTAGTTCGGCCGGCACCGGCTCGTCGAGCATCTGGTAGAGATTCTTGAGCTGTTCGCGATACAAGCGGTCGAAATCGCTGACGCTGTCGGCTGAGTTGTAGTCGCCGAACCACCAGAACCAGTCGGAGCCTTCACAGATCGCCAGCTGTCGCTCGAGTCTGGCTTTTTCCCCTTTCTTGAATCGTTTCTTGTCCATCGCGCGATCATAGACGTGCTTCGCGGCGATCAGCAGATCCCAGGCGCGGTTCTTGTCGTGTTCGCCGATCCAGGTCGAAAAGGAGCCGTAGACCCAGCTGCCTGGACACAGCGTCGGCAGCGGTTGCGGGGGGCACTGCACCAGCGCCTCGCTGAAGGTCAGGGTGCGAATGTGCCCGCTCTTGCTCAGGTGCTCGTAGAGCTCGCCGAGGAAGTGATAGGCATTGTCCGGGTAATATTCCCAGGCGTTCTCGCCGTCCAAGACGACACTGACCACGTGCTGATCGCATTCATCGCCGAGGTAGGTTCCAATGTTCTCGAGATGACGGGCGAAATCGATCGCGGCATCGCGGGCGTCCCACTGCTGGTACTCGAAGCCGATCATGTCGGACAGGCCGTCATCGCGAAAGAACATGCGTGTCTCGCAGTCGTTGATGGCACTCACGCAGAACAGTGTTCGTCGTGCCTCTTCACCCTGCGCTTCGAGCCCGGAGAGGCAGCGGCTATTGTTCCATACGCCCTCACCGGACGCACTCCACGCCATGTCGAACTCATCGAGCAGTTTCAGGGCATCGTCACTGACGCCGCCCTCCGACAACCAAACGCCTTTCGGCCGCCGGCCAAGGTAGTGCTCGAACACCCGCAGTCCCTCGCGCATGTGCCAGCGCGCGCGCTCAAGGCCGCCGGGGTATATCGCGGCCTCCGGCCCCTTGGCCTCGGGCAGTGAACAATGCATGGCGTCGATATCGATCAGCAGCGGCACAATCGGATGGCCATAAGGCGTCATTGAAAGCTCAATCTGTCCGCGGTCGGCGAGTATCCGATAGCGATCAAGCAGCCGATCGAAGGTCTCGCTCATGATCTCCAGCAGTTCACGCCGCGCCTCGCCGCTGAACGTGCCGTCGGTTCCCAACAGGCCCTTGACGCGAGGCAGCTGCTTCAGGGAATGCCCGAGCCAGGCGAGGTGATACCAGCTCAGCAGGTCGATAAAGAACTGATCGTTCATGTACGTGAGGCGACTGGAATCGACGTCGTTGCCATCCGGCGACATCACCATCTCGAACAGGCCGCGGAACCCTGGATAGACATCGATCATCTGCGGCGCGTGTGCACGCCGGCAGGCACGCACGATCTCAGCCCTCGCCGCCGGGTCGGGCGGTATTGCATCGACACCGGCCAACAGATTGAGCAGCGGCTCGGCGAAACGTTGTCCGCTTCTCAGATGCTCTCTGAACTGCACGGCGTAGTCGTCGATCTGTTCCAGCAGAACCGGCGTGAAGTTCACGACGCAGCGCATCTTCGGATGGGCCTCGAGGTGGGCGGCCATATCTGCGTAGTCTTTAAGGGCATGCAGATAGACCCAGGGTAGGCGGTAGTCTCCCTGCTGACTCTCGCGGTACCAGGGCTGATGCATATGCCAGCACAGGACAAGATTGACGCAAGTTTCTTGTTTCGTGCTCATGGCTCAGTCTCGCTCGTAATGCAGACGCTGATTCATCATGCCCGGCGTAACCAGCACGATGCCTTCGTCGGTCACGAGGAAGCGCTTGCGATCCTCCTCGTGGTCCACGCCGATCTGAAAGCCGTCCGGAATCACCGTGCCCTTGTCCACGATGCAGCGCTGAAGCAGGCAGTTCTTACCAATCCGCACCTTGGGGAGGATGACGCTCTCCTTGACGTACGATCCAGTCTCGATCTGGGTGTTGAAAAATATCACCGAGCGTTTGATTTTCGCGCCCGAGATGATGCAGCCTCCGGCCACCAGTGAATCGATCGCCTGGCCGCGGCGTCCCTCGTCGTCAAATGCGAACTTGGCCGGCGGACTCTGCGTCTGGTAGGTCCAGATCGGCCAGTCTCGTTCGTATAGATTCAGCTCCGGTTCGATATCGCAGAGTTCGATATTCGCTTTCCAGTAGGAGTGCAACGAGCCCACGTCGCGCCAGTAAGCGGGTTCGCCCTCGGCGCCTAGATACGGATAGGCAATCGACTTGGCGTGCAGGATTGCCGCCGGAATGATATTCCTGCCAAAATCGTGTTGCGAGGTCTCGTCCTCGGAGTCATGGATCAGCGCCTTGGTGAGGAATTCCATCGAGAAGATATAAATGCCCATCGATGCCAACGCGTGGTCCGACTTGCCGGGGACCGGTTCGGGCTCGGTCGGCTTCTCGCGAAAGCGCGTGATGCGGTACTCCTCGTCAACCGACATCACGCCTAATGCCTTGGCGTCATCCAGCGGGACCTCGATGCAGCCCACCGTGAGCTCCGCGCCGGCCTGGACGTGCGTAGCCAGCATGTGTGCATAGTTCATGGTGTAGATATGATCGCCGCCGAGGACCAGGACATAATCGGGTTCGTGTCGGTAGATGATGTCGAGGTTCTGGTATATCGCGTCGGCGGTTCCCTGGTACCACTCTGGGCGCAGGCGCTGCTGGGCCGGGATGATCTCGACGAACTCGCCGATCTCCGGTCGCATGAATCCCCAGGCGCGCTGCAGGTGGCGGATCAACGAGTGCGACTTGTACTGGGTCAACACGCCGATCCGGCGCAGCCCCGAATTGATGCAGTTCGAGAGGGCAAAGTCGATGATGCGGTACTTGCCGCCGAAGGGTACCGCCGGTTTGGCGCGCCATTTGGTCAAGTTCTTCAGTCGTGAACCCTCGCCTCCGGCGAGCACCAGCACCAGGGTGCGGCGGGTCATGTCACTGACCGCCTGAGGCTCGACGTAGTACTTATAGAGGTGGTGCTGTTCCTTGCTACTGCTCATATCTCCGCCCTGTGTAAGCTCTGCAATATGCGACTGGCCCCCGCCAGGCCGGCATCATGGCGGGTGACGAGATAAACGGGTATCCGTCTGACTACGTCCGCCATACGGCCTTTGGCCGTAAACGCAAGGGTGAACGCCGTCGGGTCGAACCAGTCTGCGAGGTGTGCCGTTAGGCCACCGCACAAATAGATGCCCCCAGTGGGGTTGAAGGCCAGTGCCAGGTTGCCGGCATAAGCTGCGAAGACGTCGATGAACTGCTGGACAGCCTCGACCGCTATCCGGTCACCTTGTCTGGCAGCGGCTGCAACCGCGGCCGGACTGCTGGCCTGCGCATTGCTGCCGGCAAGGTCGCGATAACCGCCGAGCAGACCATCGCCGCTCAGTATCCGCTCATAGGATACATGACCATGGCGCTCGGCCAGTCGCTGATATACCGCGAGCTGTGCTGCGTTGTTCGGGGCAAAATCCAGATGCCCCCCCTCGGTGGCCTGCGGCAGGCGCTCGTGGTGCCTGGTTGGCAGCCAGGCCATTCCCAGGCCGGTTCCCGCGCCCGCCACGACTACCGGGCCCTCTTCCGGGACCCCGGCGTTGAGGATCTTCAGGTGTTCAAGGGGTTCATTGATCGCACCGAGTGCGGCGGCCTGGAAGTCGTTCACGATCTTCAGCTGCGAGGTTTGAAAGCGGGTCTTCAGGCTTTCTCGGCGCAGCTGCCAGTTGATGTTGGTGAGCCGGATGGGGTCGTCATGCACTGGTCCTGGTACCGCCAAAACCATCTGATCGATCGGCTTACCGGAGCTGCCGAGCATGCTCAGGCCACGATCGATTACCGCCTCTAGGCTGTCAAACTCGGCGTTGTTGAACGACTGTTCGTTTGCGCTCGCCGTCGCGCCGCTACCGGACCACGCAAGTCGGCTGTAGGTGCCGCCGATATCCGCTGCCAGGGAGGTCATGTCGCTTGTCCTACCAATTCGGACGCCTCAGCAGACGGATTATCGGCAAGTTCCAGGCATTTTCTCTCCACCAGCACCAGTGCGTGTTCGACGGCGCTGACCCGTGCGATGGGCAGATCGGCACCCGCACGCCATTGCCGCAACGCTGCAACCTTGCTCTCGCCGGTCACCATGACCAGCATCGACCTGCAGTTCTGCAGCGCGGCGACGCCGAGGGTGACTCGTTCTGGCGGTGGTTTGGGGGCGCCTCTAACCGCAAACACCGGCTTATCAGGCCAATCAAGGCCAGGGAAGAGGCTCGCCGTGTGGCCGTCTTGGCCCATCCCCAGCAGCACCATGTCGAACGGTTGCGCGGCCGCGATTTTCGCACGGTACTTGGCCGCGGCCGGTTTGCCGCCGAGTTCGGCCGGTATTGGGTAGTGCTTGCCGGCGCAAGCCGCCAGTCCGGTCATGGTCACCATCTGGCTGTTGCGCTCCGGGTCTTCGGCCGGCAGACAGCGCTCGTCGCCATAATACAGCGACCAGCGTTTCCAGCTCTGGCTGCTGGCCGCGAGGCGCGTGTATGCCGCGCGCGGCGTGCCCCCGCCTGCCAGCACCAGGCGGAACCGGCCGCGCTCAGCGATCGCCTCGCGTGCCGCGACACCGATCAGTCGGCACGCGGTATCGGCGACTGCCGCGGCGTCCACTTCGGTCTGCCAGGTCGTCATGACGATGGATCCACCAGTTGGCGCCAGTATTGGTGCTCTCTGTTGAATATCCGGCTCGCTTCGCCCGGCTCCCACTCGCCGGCCGGGTAGGTCGGGATGTAGTCCCTTTCGCTGGCCCAGACGCCCAGCACTGGATCGACGATGCGCCAGGCCCACTCGACCTCGTCGTAACGCAGGAACAGCGACCGGTCGCCCTCGATGACGTCCAGCAACAGGCCCTCATAGGCATCGGTGCGGGCGTGATGTTCGCAGCGGAACGGTGCGTCGAGGCTGATCTGCCGGGTATTCATCTGCAGGCCCGGTTCCTTGACCGAGATCTCCAGGCGCAGCGATTCCTCGGGGGCGATGCTCATGATCAACCAATTGGGGGGCGGGCGTTCGATGTGCGCACTGCGAAAGAAATGCTTCGGCGGCTGCTTGAAGCAGATCGCCACCATGGTGCGTGCCTCGGCCATCCGCTTGCCGGTGCGCAGATAAAAGGGCACGTCACGCCAACGCCAATTGTCCACATACAGGCGCAGCGCTGCATAGGTCTCTGTCACGCTGCCTGGGTCGACGCCAGGCTCCTCGAGATAGCCGGGTACCTTGTGACCGTCGACATAGCCCTGCGCATATTGCGCGCGGTAGGCCTGTGCCGGCACCGCGGCCGGATGTATCGGGCGCACTGTCTTGAGTACCTTCACTTTTTCATCACGCAGGTCGTCGGCGTCCATCGACACCGGGGGTTCCATCGCGACCAGCGCCATCAGCTGCATCAGATGGCTCTGCAGCATGTCACGCAGTGCGCCGGTGCCCTCGTAGAAAGCAGCGCGACGACCCACGCCGAGGGTCTCAGTGCGGGTGATCTGCACATGATCGACGTAGTTGCGGTTCCATAGCGGCTCCAGCATCAGGTTGGCGAAACGGAAGACGAGGACATTCTGCACCATCGCCTTGCCCATGTAGTGATCGATGCGGTAGGTCTGGTCTTCGCGCAGGTGACGGCTGATCTTGCGCTGCAGGTTTTGCGCACTCTCCAGGCTGAAGCCGAAGGGTTTCTCGATCACTACCCGCCGCCAGGCGCCGTCTTCCTCAAGCATGCCGTGCCGGTCCAGGGATTCGACGAGAGGGCCATAGGCGGTCGGCAGTATCGAGGCGTAGAAGACGTGGTTGTCCGGGAACTGTTCGCCGCGCAGCAAGTCGGCCAAGGCGCGAAAGGTGGCGTCATCGCCAAGATCGCCGCGAAGGTAGTGCATGCGGTCGCAAAAGTCGTCGCAATGCGCGGCGGTTGGCTTGTCGCGCGCATGCTCGGCGAGCACCTTACGAACGTATTTCCTCCAAGTGTCGCTAGTGAAGTCTTTGCGCCCCGAACAGACGATGCGCATTGCCGGCGTCAGCAGACCCGCACGCTCTAGATGAAACAGCGACGGCAACAGTTTGATCTGCGCCAGGTTCCCGGTGGCGCCGAAGATGATCAGGGTGCAGGTGTCAGTCATTCAGCGTTGCCTCGCCGCGGTTGTCGATGCCGCGATTATGCCAGCGTAGATCTGGGGCAGGGTCACTGCGCGGATACAGGTGCGGGCCGATTTGGGGCCGATAGTTTGCCCCATGGCTAGGCCGAGGACGGCGATGTCGGATGGCATAGTCGGTTCCGTCGTTTGGTTTGGGGCAGGGCCCGCGCTGAGACGGCACTGCGGACTGCAAGATTCGTGCGCAGTGGAGTCTGTCGCTGTGCTGCAGGGTTGCCAGCACTGCGGTCACGAGTGCACAACTTTGGCACAATTTGCCGCACTCTGTGCAGTGGCTCTGTG
The DNA here is from genome assembly GCA_963736445.1 of uncultured Gammaproteobacteria bacterium. Classification (GTDB taxonomy): domain Bacteria; phylum Pseudomonadota; class Gammaproteobacteria; order Chromatiales; family Chromatiaceae; genus Thiosocius. Next base: position 228,263 of record CAVTOY010000001.1, read on the forward strand.
CCAAAGGGGTGCGCCCAGCCTGGGACGGTGCCCCCGTGAGGATCCGGGCGCCGAGTTTCGTTACTATCCACGCCATCAGGCTCTCGACCCCGGGCCATGGCGTGGACCGTCCGTCCAGACAGAATCATGCAGCGCATCAAGATCACCCACAGCACCCGTTATCTCTACCACGAGAAGGTCCGATTCCTCGAGCACAAGCTGCACGTTCGTCCACGCGAGGGGCATGACATCCGTATCGAGTCCTCGGGGCTGCGCATCACGCCGGATTACCGCATCAGCTGGCAACGCGACGTCTACGGAAATTCGGTCGCCATCGTCACCTTCGATGGCGTGCACCAGAGCCTGGAGCTGTTCAGCACCGTCGTGGTCGAGCACTACGAAGGGCCGGTGGCGTCCCTGGCGCTGGCTGCACAGGCGCGGCAGTTTCCGTTCGCCTATGATCCGATGGAGCAGATCGATCTGGTGCCATACCAGACCGTGGTGTTTGGCGCCGACCGGGCGCACGTCGAGTGTTGGATCCAGGACATCTGGCAGCCGGGCAGCGTCACGGACACTCTGGACTTCCTGGACGCGTTGAACCAACGTATCGCCAGTGAGATCAACTACATCGTGCGCGATGAGCCCGGCGTGCAGTCGCCGGCGCGAACCATGAGCCTAGGCAAGGGCTCATGTCGCGATGTCGCTACGCTGTTTATCGAGGCCTGCCGCAGCTGCGGCCTGGCCAGTCGTTTCGTCAGTGGGTACCTGGTGTCCAGCGCGGCGGTCGAGGATCTCGCGACCACGCACGCCTGGGCGGAGGTCTATCTGCCGGGTACCGGCTGGCGCGGTTTCGATTCCACCGGCGGACAGCTGGTCGGCGGTGACCACATTGCGGTCGCGGTGCACCGCCACCCCGAGGCCATCCCTCCGGTATCGGGCAGTTTCATCGGCCCGGCGGAGCCGAAACCCACAATGGAGGTCCAGGTGCAGGTGCAGCGCCTATGAGGCGCGTCACGGTAAGGAAGCGCAGTGCAGCCTAAGGATTCGCGCGATAGGCGGGCCCATCACTTGAACTTGGTACGCGCCCGCAGGTCTTCGATTGAGACCGACACGTCACGCAAGCGCTCGCCATCCTCCGCTGTGCCTACCAACACGCCTCGTCCCGCAACGGGGATGATGCTGTCGATCTGAAAGCGCCCAGAAGTACCGCGGATGAAGCATTCTTCATCAAAATACAGACGATCCCCGTCAGCGCCGACGGCGTCCGACTCCAGGGTCGCGAAACCGATCAATGCGGCGATGTCATCGGATCCGTCGATCTCGACCGGCCGTATCGATTGTTCCTCGGGAGCGATCAAAAAGGCGCGCATGTCAATGCAGTTCCAGATGGTGGCAGAAGGCTAGGGGATCAACGTCGGGTACGCTGGCTGTGGGTCTCCTCCGTGCGCACCCAGCCATCCCAACCCAGCCATGCAGTCTCGGGCACTACCGTTTGGCTGTTTGTACGTTCAAGCCAGCAACGCTGGCCGTTCTCCCAATGCCGCCTTGCCGCACTGCTTATCGGTGCGATCCAACGTCTAAACATAGCAGCCTCGGGCGGATGGCGCGGGTCTTGTTTCGTCATGTCGGACTTCCCCAGTTAACCGTGCAGCCGTGGGCCGGCCGCGTTCTAGGATCTCAACTACCGCTGCGATTCAGTTCTCTTTCTCGGGGCTTCCTGCTTTGCGAAAAACAACACCGCCACGCCCTGGTCCGAAATACGCGTTACGTATGCGGACCGCCTGTATAGTCTAATCACCTGCTTCGTGTACATACGGGTGAATGCCAACTCGATCGCAAGTCCTCGTGGGAGGAATGCATCGATCTCGATGAACAGCCCTGCACGACTGAGACTGCGAATCTTGCAGCGCTGCGTGCGCTCTCCCCGGACGAACAGGTAGGCCTGCACGCCGTCGACAGGCCGGCGGGGAAATCGGCGCCTCTCCATTACAGCTCTCTCATCTGTTGCAGTCGTTGGCTAACATAACGAGAGACGCAATTAACGTGCCGTGCTGCGGAATATCCTTACCTGCCAGTTGCTTGCGGCAAACGAAGATGGACCTCGATGTGTGAAGTGTAAAGCCAGCTGACACCATGAGGAGCGCGATTCCCGTTCTCCGGGTGCTTGGCCGCCACACTTGATCACCGACTCCCGCGACACAGGCGGCGTAGCGCAATTACTTCCTATCCGAAACCATGCGCGACGACTTGCTCAGTCGAGCCTGATCTCGGCAAAATCGCGGACGGTCGGATGCGACGATGGCGAGGTGGCCGTCTCGCGCACCAGCTGTATCGTCTGCATGCCCGCAGCGCGTGCCGCATCCAGTTCACCCGGGATGTCGGAGAGAAACAGGATGGCGCCCGGGGCCAGACCGATGTTCTGCTGGATGCGGCGATAGGAATCGGCCTCTAACTTGGCACCGATCTTGGTGTCGAAATAGCCGCTGAACAGCGGTGTAAGGTCGCCGAACTCGGTGTGGCCGAACAACAGTTTCTGCGCATGCACTGAACCGGAGGAATACACATACAGGTCGACACCCGCCGCGTGCCACGCACGCAGATACTCGACGGCATCCGGATAGACGTGGCCGTGGAAGTCCCCATCTTGGTAGCCCGCCTCCCATATCATTCCCTGTAGTGCCTTCAGCGGGGTGACCTTGCGGTCCTGGTCAATCCAGGCGATCAGTCGTTCGATCGCCTCGTCGACGTTCAGCAGCCGGCCTACTTCATTATCAACATCATCCAGTACCTGTCGGACCGAGGATTCATCGAGGTGGGAGGTGACGTAGTCCGCCATGTGCTGTCGCGCGTAAGGGAATAGTACGTCCTTGACGAACGAAATTGCCGACGTGGTGCCCTCGATGTCGGTAAGGACCGCCTGGATCACGGTAGGCTGGCGACATGGCTGTCGAAGTCGGGGAAGCGTGTCGCTATATCGCTGCCGGTGAAGTGGCCGACCCAGCCGTCTGGCGTGGTGAAAAACCGAATGCACTTGAAACGCGGGCTCGTGCCCATATCGAACCAATGGGTGGTGTTGGCCGGTACGCTGATCAAGTCGCCTTTTTCGCACAGCACCAGGTAGACCCTGTCGTCGATATGCAGATAGAAGAGGCCGCTACCGTCGACAAAGAAGCGCACCTCAAAGTCGGCGTGGGTGTGCTCGGCGAGAAACTTCTGGCGCATCTCGGCCTTTTGTGGATGGTCCGGCCCCAGCGCTACCACGTCGACCGATTGAAAGCCGTAGTCTTGGTTCAGTCGGTCGACATCAGCCCGATAAGCGGCCAGTACGGCATCTTGGTCGGCATCATCTGCGAGCACCTGGCCTGCTTCCCAGTGTTCGAAGCGCACGCCGAGGTTCCCGAGAACTGAGGCAATGGCCGCATGATCGCGGAGTGTCTCCAGTGTTTGGCCCTCGGCCGACTGGATGGTGAGTGCAGACATTGGGTTACCCTCTCGGTTGGCGGCGCAGCTGTATCTCGCAGGTGAACAGAAACTCGAAGGCCTCGATGTGACGCAAGGCGTCTTCGATCGATGCCCCCCAAGTGTAGAACCCATGGCCGCGAATCAGGTAGCCGGGTGCATCGCAAGCCGTGGCGAGCCGGGTATCGACCACAGCTGCCAGACGGGCCATGCGCTGATCGTTGTCGAATACCGGCACGGCGACGCTGCAGTCATGACTGGCGACGTCCGGAAAGGCCTTAAGTAATTCGTAATCCTGTAGCACCAGTGGATCTGCGCACAGTAGCGACAGAACGGTCGCGTTCACCGAGTGGGGATGCAACACCACCGAGGCGTCCGCGAAGCGGGCGTACAATTGGGTATGCAGCAGTGTCTCAGCCGACGGTCGGCGGCCGTCCAGCGACTGACCCGCCGCGTCGACTCGCATGATGTCCTCGGTACGCAGTCTGCCCTTGTGGCGGCCCGATACGGTGACTGCGATGCTGCCGTCGGCGAGCCGCGCCGAGAGGTTGCCGCTGGTCGCCGGCACCATGCCCCGGGTGTAGAGATACCGGCCGGCCTCGACCAGTTCTTCGGCGCGTAGCAGAAAATCGCTCATCGGCGCAGCCAGGCAAGGATCAGGCGCCGCAATATAGCAACAATCGCAACAGGGTGGGGCGCGCCAGGCAACTCAGAACAGTCGTGCGTTGACCCAGAAGTGTGTGGCGATGCTGGCTGCATAGCCAGCCGCGATCACCGGGCTCCATTTTAGATGGCCGAAGAAGGTGTATTTGCCGCGCGCCTGCCCCATCAGTGCTACGCCCGCGGCCGAGCCGATCGACAGCAGCGAACCACCAACGCCCGCGGTCAGGGTCACCAGAAGCCACTGCCCGAGTGACATGCTGGGATCCATCTCCAGCACCGCGAACATCACCGGGATGTTGTCGACGATTGCCGACAGCACGCCGATCGCTATGTTGGCGTTGGTCGCTCCCCACTGCTCGTAAAAAATCTCCGAGGTCAGGGCGAGATAGCCGATGAAGCCCAAGGCACCGACACAGGCCACCACGCCGTAGAAAAAAAACAAGGTGTCCCACTCGGCGCGTGCGACCGGACGGAATACATCGAACGGAACCAGGTCGCCGATCTCTTCACAGTCCGCGGGTGCGAAGCGGCAGGGAGTCTTCTTCAGGTAATAGCCGAACAGGCCGAGGTAACCCATGCCGGTCAGCATGCCGATCACCGGCGGTAGATGCAGAAAGTTGTGGAACGAGACCGCCGTTGCGATAGTCAGCAGGAACAGGCCAACGATGCGCTTGGCACCGCGCTGCATGATCGCGCAGTCTTCCCCGGCATGCGGTCTGTCTATCGGCACCGCGAAATGCATCAGTGCGGCCGGCACCAAGAAGTTCACCAAAGCGGGCAGGAACAGCGTGAAGAAGAGCCAGAAGTCGACTTTGTCTTTCTGCCAGACCATCAGCGTGGTGATGTCGCCGAAAGGGCTGAAGGCGCCGCCCGCGTTTGCCGCGACGACGATATTGATGCAGGCCAAGGTTATAAACCGCGCATTGTCACCGCCGACTGCGAGTACTACCGCACACATCAGTAGCGCCGTGGTGAGATTGTCGGCGATCGGCGAAATTAGAAATGCCAGGGCGCCGGTGATCCAGAACAACGAGCGAAAACTGAAACCGCTACTGACTAGGCGCGAGCGCAGCGCCTCGAATACCTGCCGCTCCTCCATTGCGTTGACGTAGGTCATCGCCACCAGCAGGAACAGCATCAGCTCGGCGTATTCCAGTAGGTTGTGTCGCAGCGCTTGTTCTGCCGCGTGAGTGTAGCCATGCGCCTGATAGACCCAGGCGACAACCGCCCAGATCAGGCCGGCCGCGATCATCACCGGCTTGGACTTGCGCAGATGCGTGAACTCCTCGGCCATTACCAGCAGATAGGCGATCGCAAACACTGAAATGCTGAAAACACCGGCCCAATGCCGGGTGAGATCGAGGCGTTCCGACGCACCGGCGGCGAGCGTGATCGCGGGGAGCATCAGCGACATCAGGCAAAGCATCAAACCGGCAAGGGAAATCATGCGGGCACGCGGCACAGCATTGACAGAGGACATCGGGCCTCCCAGTCAGCGAAGCGGAGGGGGCGGATCGGGCCCTGATCGGGCGCCGGTCCGGCAAGTCAGAAGACCAGCTGCATCATCAGCATCATGACCACCAAGAACAGAATCGTCATGATGCCGCCGGCACGCATGAAGTCGGGCACACGGTAACCGCCTGGGCCCATGATCAGGGCGTTTACCTGGTGAGTCGGGATGAGGAACGAGTTGGAGGTGGCAATCGCCACGGTAAGGGCGAACACCGCGGGGTTGGCTCCGGCGCCGATGGCGATGTTCACCGCCAGCGGGACCAGCAGTACCGTTGCACCGACGTTTGACATTACCAGGGTGAAGAAGGTCGCCAGTACCGCGACCGATGCCTGGATTACCCATATCGGCATGGTGCCGACCACGCTGAGGGTCTGTTCGGCAATCCATTTTGCGGTGCCCGAGGTCTCCACGGCTAGTCCGAGCGGAATCAGCGAGGCGAGCAAGAAGACCGTCTTCCAGCTCACAGCCTGATAGGCCTCGTCGATTTTGAGCACGCCGGCGATGATCATGCCAATGGCGCCGGTCAACAATGCGACCGACAGGCGCAGGTCGCTGAACAGCACGAGGCCCAGTGCGATCGCGAAGAACAGACCGGCATAACCGACTTTCTGCGGACGTAATTCCTCATGCGGAAACTCGGTGGTGACGACGACGAAATTGCGGTCCTTCTGAAGTCTCGCCAGCGCATCCCAGTGCGTGTGAACGATCAGGGTATCGCCACCTTGAAAGGGGATGTCGCGTATGCTGTCGCCCTCGCGCATGGTCTCGCCGTTGCGGTGCAGGGCAATCGTTGCAAGGCCATAGACCTTGCGCATCCAGACGTCACGCGCGCTCTTGCCGACCAGGTTGGAGCCCGGGGGGATGACCACCTCGGCCACCCCGGAACGGGTCGGAGAGAGGATCTCGCCGAGGTCCTCGAGGCTGCTGTGCAGGAAGAGGTCGTACTTATCCACGAACTCGAGCAACGGCTTCGGCGAGGCGATGATGCCCAATACCATTCCCTCCCGGATATCGGTGTCGCGTGAGATGGCCCCCGGGCCGTATTTGAGGCTGCTGCCGCTCGCTGAGGCGATGACCCGAATGCGGTCTTCGTGCTCCACGTCGTCAAGTGTCTTGCCGATGAGTTCGCTATCCTGCGGTACCTCGACCTCGAACAATTCGTAGTCCAGGCCGTAGATGTCGCGAAATTGCGCCATCGCGTCGTCCCTGCCTTTCACCGCCTGGCTCGTCGGCAGGACGAAGCGACCGGCCACCACAAAGTAGATGATGCCGGTGAAAATCAGTGCAATACCGACCGGAGTGACCGAAAACAGCGACCAGGTGTCCATCTGCTGCGCGGGCGGGAGCGCCTTGTTCGAGGTCAGTATCAGGTCATTGAGCAGGATCAGCGGACTGGAACCCACCATGGTCATGGTACCGCCGAGGATGGCGCAGAAGCCCATCGGCATCAGCAGGCGCGACATCGGCAGGCCGGAGCGCGCAGAGATACGCGAGACCACCGGCAGAAACAGCGCGGCCGCGCCGACGTTCTGCATGAACGAGGAAATGAAACCCACGGTGCTAGAGATGATCGGGATGATGCGCGTTTCCGTGGTCCCGCCAACCCTGAGGATAAAGCTCGCGACCTTCGACATAATGCCGGTCTTATCTAGCCCTGCACCGATGATCATTACCGCGATGATCGAGATTACTGCGTTGGAGGCGAACCCGTCGAACAGGTGTTTGTTGTCGACCAGTCCCTGCGACAGCCCCATCCATGGTGCCAACAACGACGTCAGACCAAGCAGGACCATGATGGAGGCCGCGGCCACATCGACGCCGACGATCTCGAACGCGAACAGGTAGATGGTCAATAACAAGATGGTGGTGACCCAGGCGATCTCCACTGAGGGCACCACGGACGTCAGATAGATCGCCACCAGCGCGAACAACACGCCGGCGATCAGTTGCTTCAGATTCGGGATCAGTCGCGACTTGCTAACAGGAGCCTTATCCGGCTCGGCCTTGGGTGTCGTCTCAGGCGTCTCGGTCGATTCGCCCAGCCCTGCGGGTGCCGTCTGTTCTGATCCGTTGCTCATCTGATACCTCATTGGGCGCGTGGTGCGTTGCGCGGCGACGTAGCTGGCGGCCGTGGATTAGCGCAGATGGTGCGTGCAGGCAAACAGCCGGCCAAGCGGCGTCGCGCAAGTCAGGCACGGCAGCGCACTAAATTCCCTACAGGAAACCGATACGAGGCCCGTTTTAACCCTCCGGATGGCGGGTTAGGGCCTGCGACACGACGTAAACACGGTTGATATTGAGGGAAATCCCTGAGTATTGCTAATGAATACTTACACGCTAACATTCCTATATGGAATATAAAGCCCTCCCGGATCTCAAGGCCCTGGCCACCCTGCGTGAGATCGTCGAGCGCGGCGGTGTCGCCGAGGCGGGTCGCGCACTGAACGTGGGTCAGCCGGCCGTGACCAAGCGCCTGCGCGCGCTCGAGCGCAGCTTCGGCCTCGAGTTGATGGTGCGCGAGGCCGGCCGTCTGCGACTGACGACTGCCGGCGAGCGTGTCTATCAATTTGCCCGCCTGGTCATGGATCACCAGCTCGAACTGGTAGGTGACCTCAACCAACTCAAGGCCGGACGCGATCGTCTGCGGCTGGCGGTGACCCAGTCGATCGGCGAGCACTTGCTCCCCGAACTGCTGCTGGCATTCTCTGACGCCTTCCCCGATTACCGCATCGACAGCCGGGTCGGTTACAGCCGGAGCATACACACCCGATTGGCGACCGGACTGGCCGACCTCGCGCTGACCGAGATTCAGCCCGATCATCCGGACGTATTGGTACAGAAATGGCTCGATGACGAACTGGTGCTGGTGTGCTCGCCAGGCCATCCGCTGGGGACCCGTGAGCTGCTGGCGGTGGCCGAGATCCCAAAGTTGACCTATGTGCTGCGAGAGCGCGAATCATCGATGCGCATCACATTGGATCGCACGCTGGACGATATCGGGATCAGCGAGCTTCCAGTCGCCATGGAGGTCGGTTCGACGGACACTATCGTCGAAATGCTCGAACGCGGGCGCCACGTGAGCTTTCTCCCCCGCTTTGCAGTGCGGGGCGCAATCGACGCCGGTGAACTGCACCACATCCGCATCGAGGGTCTGCGAATCATGCGTACCCTATGGATCGCGCGTACCCGCGCCAATCTGGATAACCCGGTCGCCGAGGCCTTCATCAGGCTCATCCGCGAACGGTTGCCGACCGGCTAACATGGACACTGCCGGGTGGGCCTTTTCCTGCTAGAAACTGACCATCTGCTGGCTGACCAGCCAGGCGTTGATCAGCAATAGCACGCCGCACAGATACAACACGGCGAGCAGCGTGTGCCGATGATGGATCGCGGCGATTCTGGGATGACGTTTCCGGTGTGGCATCGTTATCCTCCCCGGTAGTGGTCGTTGTAAGCAGGCATGAGTCATGCCATGGTAAAAACGCCGTTTTTCGCACAATTCCGCACCTGATCGGTGCAAAGTGGCGTAGCGTGCGGGTAGCCGTGGTGCAGCGGCTTCTGCAGAGGATATCCGAGGATTACAACGGTTTGATGAAGACCTTGGCGCCACGCCGCCAGTTGTAGAGATCTCGTTTGCGCCGCGGCACGCGTTCGACGGATGCTATCTGGAAACCGCGTTCGCGAAACCAATGTGAGGTGCGGGTCGACAACACGAACAGCGCGCCGAGATCGAGCTGGCGGGCCCTGTCTTCGATGTGCCGCAGCAGGACTTCGCCCCGGCCGGCGCCGCGATAGTCCGGGTGCACGCCGACACAGGCCAGTTCGGCCAGGCCGTCATCGGGGTAGGGATACAGTGCGGCGCAGGCGATCACTGCGCCATCCCGCTCGACCACGGTGAACTGGTTAATCTCCTGTTCCAGCAGCTCACGCGAGCGTTTGACCAACACCCCCGAGGCCTCCATCGGCTCGATCAGTTCGAGGATGCCACCGACATCATCGATGCCGGCCTCACGGACCAGCTCGTAGGGCTCGGCGGTGACCAGTGTGCCGGCACCGTCTCGGGTGAACAGTTCGGACAGCAGTATGCCGTCCTGGTGCCGATTCAGGACATGCACGCGATGCACCCCGGCGCGGCATGCCGTCGCCGCATTGTGCAACACCCGGGCCTGTTCTTCGGGGATGCGCTGGCGCCGCGCCAGCAGCGCATCGACCTCGCGTGGCACCATGCTGCTGATGACTCGCCCTCGTCCATCGGCGGTCTTGTTCTCGGTGAGAAAGATCAGTTTGTCGGCGCCCAGCGCGGCCGCGACGGCGCCTGCCACATCGGCGGCGCTCAGGTTGAATACCTCGCCGGTCGGCGAATAGCCCAATGCGGGCAACAGTGCGATGCTGCCGCTGTCGAGCAGCTGGTGCAGCGCAGCGGCATCGACCCGGCGCACCTCGCCAGTGTGACGGTGGTCCACGCCATCGATTACGCCAAGTGGCCTGGCGGTTACGAAGTTGCCCGAGCCGACGCGAATCCGCAGCCCGGCCATGGGTGAATTGGCAAGTCCCATCGACAGCAGGGCCTCGATCTCGACGCGCACGGCGCCGTTCGCCTCCTTGACGCAGGCCAGCGCCGCATCGTCGGTCACGCGCAGGCCGTTCACAACCTGCATGGCCGCATTGCGTGCGGACAGACGCTGTTCGATTTGCGGGCGCGCGCCGGCGACCAAGACCAGGCGGCTGCCCAGCCCGTTGAGCAGGGCGATGTCGTGGATGAGGTTGGCGAAGCCGTCGTCGCAGACCGCCTCGCCGCCGAACGACAGCACGAACACCTTGCCGCGATGTGCATGGATATAGGGTGAGGACCGGCGGAACCAGTCGACGAAACCCGGATCGGTATTTTTCTTTCTGCTCACGACGCAAGCGTCACTCAGGTGATCGAGTGTTGGCTATTGTGACCTGTTCGTAAAATCAGGTCATGCAGAAACGCGCCACCAAGTCGCGGATGATGCGCTTGGCCGGATCGATCTGATCCAGCGCCAGGTACTCGTCCGGCTGGTGCGCCTGGTCGATGCTGCCTGGCCCCATGATCAGCGTCTGAATGCCGAGGCCGTTGAAGTACGGCCCCTCGGTAGCGAACGCGGCGGCACCGGCGCGATGGCCGGTGAGTGACTCTGCGGCCCTCACAATGGGTGAATCGGCGGCGGTATCCATTGCGGGGATACCCTCGAACAGAGAGACGCGCTCGAACTGCAGCCCGCTCCCCTGCAGGCGCTGGCTGATGCGCCGATCGATCTCGCCGCGCAATTCGCCGAGGTCCATGCCCGGCAGCGGGCGGATGTCGAAATGCAGCTCGCACTCGGCGCAGATGCGATTCGGATTGTCGCCGCCATGGATGTGGCCCAGGTTGAGCGTGGGGACTTCGACTGCAAACAGCGGATTGCGGTAGCGCTGTTGCAGCTCGTCGCGCCAGGCGAGTAGCTCACCGATCGCGTGATACATCCCGTCGAGGGCGCTGACCCCCAACGCCGGATCACTGGAATGCCCGGACCGCCCGGTCAGGCGGATCGCCTCCATGCCAATACCCTTGTGCAGTCGGACAGGTTTCATCCCGGTCGGTTCGCCGAGCACCGCGTGCCGCCCGAGCTGACGGTGAGTATCGAGCAGTGCCTTGGCGCCGCACATGCTGCTCTCTTCGTCCGCGGTCGCGACCAGGATCAGCGGGTGCCGCAGGCGCGCCGTATCCAGGTCACGGATGGCGTCCAGGACTACGGCGAAGAACCCCTTCATATCGCAGCTTCCGAGCCCGTACCAGCGGCCGTCGCGCTCGGTCAGCCGGAACGGGTCGCTGCCCCAGCGCTTTTCATCAAACGGCACGGTGTCGGTGTGGCCGGACAGCACCAGGCCTTCTGGGCCGCTACCGGCGCTTGCCACCAGGTTGAACTTGCCCGGATGGCCGGCGATCGGAAGACGCTCGACGGCGAAGCCGCGGGCCTCGCACCAGTCCGCCAGGTGGTCTACGACCTGGGCGTTGGATTGATCCCATGCGGGGCTGACGCTGCTGACCGAGGGTGAGCCGATCAGGCGCTGCATCATTTCGTAGAGGGTGGGTTGGCGCATCGGGCAAGATTGAACCACCCGTCGGTAGTCGTCCAGTCGGCTGGTGACATCGCCTGTGCAGGCAGTCTCAGACTAACCTGGCGTCGCTCGAATCCGCGCTCGTCGCGGTTTTTAAGATGGTCTTCGGCCAGTGCCTCTATTGGGGCCCGGAAACCGGTCGGTGCGCCGGTTAGGCGCAGGCGTCATTGCCATCGGCGATTTGGTCCAGCCAGCGGCCGAGGTGTTCTTTCTCACGGCGCAGCAGCCCGGGGTCATTGTGGACGTGGGCCATCACGCTGATGCCTTGGCCCTGTGACATCAGGCGCAGGGCCAGTTCGCGGGCCCGACCCGCATAACCCAGTTCGGCGAACTGATCAGACAGCCAGTTTTCGAACACTCTGAACAGGGTCTCCGCTTGTCCCTGCAGACGGTCCTGGTTTTTGCCCAGCTCGGTATTCAGCGTCCCCATCGGGCAGCCATAGCGCATGATGGCATCGGCGCTGTCGCTCAGGATGTCGATGAAGCGATGCAGCCGTTCGATGGGCGTGCGGTATTTGCTTGACCAGCTATCCAGCATCTGGCGGATGCGTTCGGTGCGGTATTTGATCGATGCCTCGAGGATCTCATCCTTGGTCCTGAAGTAATAATAGATGTTGCCGCGCGGCACGCCGGCGGCCAGCACGACGTCGCTGAACGACGTCTGGTTATACCCTTTGTGGTAGAAGAGGCGGTTGGCCGCCTCGACGATCCGTTGGCGCGTGCGCTCGCTTTTCTTGGGCATGGCAACTATGAATCAGACGGACGTACGAATTATTTCTCTTGCATCTTCAGTATAGACTGCGATCGGACTAGCGTACGAAAGCCTCGAGGCAGTTCCCTCACCCTCGGCTAGACGCCATAATCGACGGTCGTTCAGACCACCGTCGGGAGACAGCGATGCCCCAGTACCGCTCACGCACCACCACGCACGGCCGCAATATGGCGGGTGCACGCGCCCTGTGGCGTGCCACAGGGATGAAAGACGGTGATTTCGACAAGCCGATCGTCGCGGTCGCCAACTCCTTCACCCAGTTTGTGCCGGGACACGTTCACCTCAAGGACCTCGGGCAGCTGGTTGCGCGCGAAATCGAGCGATCTGGCGGGGTAGCGAAGGAATTCAATACCATCGCGGTCGATGACGGCATCGCCATGGGTCACGGCGGGATGCTGTATTCCTTGCCGTCGCGCGACCTGATCGCTGACAGCGTCGAGTACATGGTCAATGCACACTGCGCCGACGCGCTGGTGTGCATCTCCAATTGCGACAAAATTACCCCCGGCATGCTCAACGCCGCATTGCGCCTGAATATCCCGGCGGTGTTCGTCTCCGGCGGCCCGATGGAGGCCGGCAAGGTCAGCCTGGCCAACAAGGGCGAGGTCAAACTCGACCTCGTCGATGCGATGGTCTCGGCGGCAGATCCCAACGAGTCGGACGAGGACGTGGCGGCCATTGAGCGCTCGGCCTGCCCGACCTGCGGTTCCTGCTCCGGGATGTTCACCGCCAATTCCATGAATTGCCTGACCGAGGCGCTGGGGTTGTCGCTGCCGGGTAACGGCTCGCTGCTCGCGACTCATGCTCAGCGCCAGGAGCTGTTTCTTGAGGCTGGCCGATTGGTGGTGGCGCTGGCCAAGCGCTATTACGAGCAGGACGACGACAGCGTACTGCCGCGCAGCATCGCGACCTTCGCTGCGTTCGAGAACGCAATCGCGCTTGATATCGCCATGGGCGGTTCGACCAACACGGTGCTCCACCTGTTGGCCGCCGCGCATGAGGCCGGTGTCGATTTCCGCATGGCCGACATCGACCGGATGAGCCGCCGGGTCCCCAATCTGTGCAAAGTGGCCCCAGCAACCCAGCAGTTCCACATGGAAGACGTACACCGCGCCGGTGGTGTGATTGGCATCCTCGCCGAGCTCGATCGCGGTGGCCTGATCCATCGTGACTGCCGCACGGTACACAGCGTCGACATGGGGGCGGCGATCGATGTCTGGGATGTGGTCCGCGGCGAGGCGGGGCAGGCGCGCGTGCGCTATCTCGCCGGTCCCGGGGGTATACCGACCCAGGTCGCCTTCAGTCAGGACAGCCAGTGGCCGGATCTGGATCTCGATCGCGCCGAGGGCTGTATTCGCGACATCGATCACGCCTATTCCACGGACGGGGGGCTGGCCGTGCTGTACGGCAACATCGCAGAAGATGGCTGTATCGTGAAGACCGCTGGCGTCGACATGAGTATGTTCGACGCAGAGAAATTGCGCTACACCACCAGTGTGCCGACCTCGGTGCTGCGTGGTTTCGTTGGGCCGGCGCGGATATTCGAGAGTCAGGACGCCGCGGTCGAGGCGATTCTGGGCGATGGCATTAACCCGGGAGATGTGGTGGTGATCCGTTACGAAGGTCCAAAGGGTGGTCCGGGTATGCAGGAGATGCTCTATCCCACCAGCTACCTGAAATCGAAGGGCCTCGGCAAGGCCTGCGCGCTGGTGACCGATGGGCGCTTCTCGGGCGGCACCTCCGGCCTGTCCATTGGACATTGCTCTCCCGAGTCCGCCGAGGGAGGCAATATCGGTCTGGTGGAAGAGGGCGACATCATAGAGATCGATATCCCGAATCGCTCGATCCGCGTCGTGCTCGAAGACGAGGTGCTGGCAGAACGTCGCGCGGCAATGCAGGCGCGCGGCGCCAAGGCATGGCAGCCCGTCGATCGCCAGCGCCCGGTATCGCAGGCGCTGCGTGCCTATGCAGCGCTCACTACCTCGGCCGCGCGGGGCGCCGTGCGCGATCTCGCGCAACTCGAGGACTGATTCACGGCGCTCGTTGTGGCCCCTGGCGGAGCTGTGCATCGGCGTTCAACCTTGCGCGATCCATGCCGTTAATCCGATCTGTGGAACAACACGGTCGGACTGGCCAGAAGAATGGACCGAACGACATTGAGGGTGCTAGTGGTCGACGATATGTCGTCGATGCGCATGATGATCAAGGCGGTGTTGCGCGAGATGGGCATTCTCCTCGTACAGGAGGCGGGCGATGGCGACAAGGCACTGGAGCTGCTGACCGCGCAACCCTTTGGTCTGGTGGTCTGTGATTGGGATATGCCGACGGTCGATGGTCTGGCGGTGCTGCAACAGGTCCGCGCCGAACCTCTTACTTGCACGCTCCCGTTCATTATGTTGACCGCCAACTCCGCTCGCGATCATGTCAGCCGAGCGATCGAGGCGGGTGTGTCGGATTACCTGGCCAAGCCGTTCAAACCGGTTGATCTAATGGCCAAGATCAAGCGCGTGATGGGTTAGCCTTCGCGGCCGGCTCGATGCGAGCTGACCGCCCGAAGTAAACGGTGCGGCCATCCTTCTAGGCTAGAGTGACCCCCAGGAGCTCTTGCGCCGTCTGACCCGCAGATGCGGCAGTATCAGGCCGAGCAGTATGCCGCCGACCACGACGCCGCCCCCGATCAGGAACCAATTCTGCGCGGTCTTATTCTCCAGTTCCCGATTCTGCTGTTTGATGTCTTCCACTTCGCGCGTCATGGACGCGACCTGCTTGCGCAGTTCATTGCGCTCGTTGGCGATGCGCACCGTATTGCTTGCCGTCCGCTTCAGTGCAGCAAACTCCTGGTCGACCTGGGTCTTGGCCTGTTTGAGATCTTCGTGTTCCCGCATCAGTGCCTTGTGCTGCTCGAGCAATTTTGCCAGGCGGCTGCTGAGTTCCCCGGGGGCCGCCTTGAGGGCATTGACTTCGGCCTCTGCCGCTGCCAGTCGGTCACGCGCGACCGGTTGATCCATCAGCTGTCGGGTCAGCACGAAGCCCTCGGCACCGGTGCTGGTGCGTACCTTGCTGTAGCCGGTATCGGGGTTACTCGACAGCACAGTAACGCGTTCGCCGGTCGGCAGCATGCGCAGAATCCGGTGCGTCGCACTCTCGCCGCTGCGCAGCGTGATCTTGAACTCGTCGGTGATATAGGCCGTTTGTGCCAGCACCGTGGCGCTGAGAAACATGAGACAAAGCGTGACGATTTTCTTCACTGATATCGATTCCGTGCTGCTGAAATTTTAGCCGGGGAAGCAGATCAAATGCTCTGCATCCATCCTCACGCGCACTGTGTCGCCGAGGTGGTGATCATAATGACTCGGAAACAGCGATAGTAGGCGCGTTCCGGTCGGCAATTCCAGTGTGTAGAGGATTTCCGCACCCTTGAACGCCTTGTCTTTCACCTTGGCCTCAATCTCGCCATGGTCGTCCGGCACCAGATCGTCAGGCCGTAGCAGTATCTCCACCTCGGTGCCGATCGCCTGACTGCAGGCGCGGTTGCCGTGCAGCAGGCCCAGCTCCGTCTCGAACGCCTGGGGGGTGCGCACGATGCCGCGGATGAAGCGCCCCTGACCGATGAAATCCGCTACAAACCGCTCGTTGGGTTGATGGTACAGGTTGTACGGCGTGTCCCACTGCAGAATCCGGCCGTCGCGCATCACCCCAACCTTGTCCGATACGGCGAACGCCTCATGCTGGTCGTGCGTCACGAGGATGCCGCTAATGCCCTCGGACTTGAGCAGGTCACGTACCTCGACGCTCAGGCGCTCACGCAGTTCGACATCGAGATTGGAGAAGGGCTCGTCCATCAGCAGCAGGGTTGGGCGCGGTGCCAACGCCCGGGCCAGGGCGACCCGCTGTTGCTGCCCACCCGACAGCTCATGTGGATAGCGTTCGCCCATGCCGCCGAGTCCGGTGGCATCGAGCAGGTGCCTCACCTGGACCCGACGGTCGACAGCCGCCAACTTGCGCAGGCCGAACGCAATGTTGTCGGCGATCGTCAGGTGCGGGAACAGGGCGAAATCCTGAAACACCATGCCGATCGAGCGCTGCTCGGGGGGGATCGTCATGCCGGGTGCCGAGGCCGGCTTCTGAGCGATAAGGATCTGGCCGTTGCTGATCGGCTCGAAACCCGCAATCGCACGTAATGCGGTGGTCTTGCCACAACCGCTCGGCCCCAGCAGACTGACGATTTCGCCCCGATTTACAACAAACGTCAGCGACTGGATGACGTGTGCGGCGCCATAGCCTGCGCTGACGTCTTCAACCTTGAGCAGTGGCATCGCTGATGTTTGCGTGGTGCGGGCGGTTCATGGATGCAGCAGAAACTCCAGCAGGGCCTTTTGCGCATGCAGGCGGTTCTCCGCCTCGTCCCACACCACGCTGTCCGGCGCATCGAGGACGTCAGCCGTGACCTCCTTGCCGCGATAGGCCGGCAGGCAATGCAGAAACAGCGCGTCCGGTGCGGCACGCTGCATCATTGGCCGATCGACACGGTAGCCGGCGAAGGCCTTCTCGCGACGTGCCTTCTCTTCTTCTTGACCCATGCTGATCCAGGTGTCGGTTACCACCAGGTCTGCGCCAACCACCGCACGCTGCGGGTCGCGGATGATCTTGCAGCGAGTGCCCGCCGGCTCAAGCATCGCCGGTTCCGGATCGTAACCTTCCGGGCAGGCGATGCGCAGACTGAAATCGAACTGCTGCGCGGCCTCGATGTAGGAGTGACACATATTGTTGCCGTCGCCGACCCAGGTCACGGTCTTGCCAGCGATGTCACCGCGATGTTCGATGTAGGTCTGCATATCTGCCAGGAGTTGGCAGGGGTGGCAGCGGTCGGTCAGGCCATTGATGACCGGCACTTGCGAGTGC
This sequence comes from uncultured Gammaproteobacteria bacterium, assembly GCA_963736445.1. Taxonomy (GTDB): domain Bacteria; phylum Pseudomonadota; class Gammaproteobacteria; order Chromatiales; family Chromatiaceae; genus Thiosocius. The sequence goes on from CAVTOY010000001.1 coordinate 245,674, forward strand.
GCTGCGAAAGTCTCGACGTCACTGTGCGCAAAAGTTCGGATCATGACGCAGTCGGCCATACGCGACAGCACACGCGCGGTGTCCTCGATGGGTTCGCCGCGGCCAAGTTGCGTATCGCGCGGCGAAAGGAACATCGCAGCGCCGCCGAGCTGGGCCATGCCGGCCTCAAACGAAACCCGGGTTCGGGTGGAACTCTTTTCGAAGATCATCGCCAGCACCTTGTTCTGCAACGGCGTATGCCGCTTCCCGGTGCGCTGCAGCTGCTTGAGCTCACTGGCACGCGCGATCAGGCCCCGCAATTCCTCGGGGCTGAGGTCCAACAGGGTAAGAAAGTGCCGGGGTTGCTCGGGTTTCGTCATGCCGTGACCTCGCGCGGCGGATCAATGATGGGCCAGAAAATCTGCCACCAGGGCGCTGAGCTTGGCGATGAGCAGATCGGCCTGTACCTCGCTCATGATCAGCGGCGGTAGGAGTCGGATCACCGTGTCGGCCGTCACATTGATCAACAGGCCGTCGCGCAGCGCCTCGCCAACCAGATCGCCACACGGCTGATCGAGCTGGACGCCGATCATCAGACCCTGGCCGCGGACCTCAATCACGCCGCTGACATCGGCCAGCGCCTCATGCAAGCCGCCAACAACACGCTCTCCCAGATTGCCGGCCGCTTCCCACAGACGCTGTTCATGGATAACCCCGCATACCGCCAGCGCCGCGGCGCAGGCCAGCGGGTTGCCGCCGAAGGTCGAGCCGTGGTTTCCCGGTGAGAAAAGCGCGGCTGCTTCGCCTTGCGCCATACAGGCGCCGATTGGGACGCCGTTGGCAAGGGCCTTGGCGACCGTCATGACATCGGGCTTGAGATCGTAATGTTGGTAGGCGAAGGGCCTACCGGTACGCGCCATGCCGGTCTGAATCTCATCCAAGATCATCAGCCAGCCCTTGGCGCTGCAAATTTCTCGTACGCCAGGAAGAAAGCCGGCAGGTGGGACGTTGATGCCGCCTTCTCCCTGAATCGGTTCGATCAACACGGCGACCACATCCGGCTGGTGATCTGCCACGGTCTGCAGTGCCTGGAAATCGCCGTAGGGAATCCGGACGAAACCTTGCACCAGTGGTTCGAAACCCGCCTGCACCTTGCGGCTGCCTGTGGCACTCAGCGTTGCCAGGGTCCTGCCGTGGAAACTGTTTTCCATGACGACGATAGCCGGCGCCTTGATACCCTTGCGGTGACCATACAACCGCGCGAGCTTGATCGCGGCCTCGTTCGCCTCGGCGCCAGAATTGGCGAAAAACACCGACTCCATCCCGGCGAACCCGGTGAGGACATCGCCCAGCGCTTCCTGTGCGGCAATGTTGTAGATATTCGAGGTGTGTACCAGGCGGCCGGCCTGTTCGCAGAGCGCCGCAGTCACCCTGGGATGAGCATGTCCCAGATTGCACACCGCGATCCCGCTCAGCGCATCGAGGTATTCCTTGCCGTCGGTATCCCACAACAGTGCGCCTTCCCCGTGCGAGAATGTCACGGGCAGACGACGGTAGGTGCTCATCAGGGAGTGGGTCATCGGCTGCTACTCGCCCTTGGGGAAAAGGCGTGCTTGGTAGTCCAGGAACGAATCTTTCGGAAAGTTATCCGCGCCTCAAAAAAACAAAGAGGTAGCCCCGGTTAACGGGGGCCACCTCCACCGCTTTGCGCGCTCTCGGCGCAGCAAGGGCGGGAATGTAACAAGTGTTGTTATCCCTGGCAAGTCGCGCGCCCGGAACGAAAAACCCGGCCTCGGCCGGGTCGGAATCTGCGAAGAGCGTGGGCCTCAGCCGGCGTAGTTGCTTGACACGAAGTCCCAGTTGACGATCTTCCAGACCTCCTCGAGGTACTTAGGGCGCGCGTTGCGATAGTCGATATAGTAGGCGTGTTCCCAGACGTCGATCGTTAGCAGCGCGATCTTGCCTTCGGCAATCGGTGTGGCGGCATTGGATGTGTTGACGATCTCAACGCTGCCATCGGCATTCTTCAACAACCAGGTCCAGCCGGAACCAAAATTGGTCGCCGCGGACTTGCTGAAGGCCGCCTTGAATTCCTCGAAGGAACCAAAGGCCGTGTTGATCGCATCGGCCAGTGCGCCGCTCGGCTCCCCACCGCCGTTCGGGCTGAGGCAATGCCAATAGAAGGTGTGATTCCAGACCTGGGCGGCATTGTTGAACACGCCACCGGACGACTTCTTGATGATGTCTTCGAGCGACATGCCCTCGAACTCGGTACCCGGTATCAGGTTGTTCAGGTTGGTGACGTAGGTATTGTGGTGCTTGCCATAGTGATACTCCAGGGTCTCTTGAGAGATCACGGGTTCGAGGGCATTCATCGGATAGGGAAGGGCAGGTAGTTCGTGCGCCATCTAAAAACTCCTTGGTCGGCTTGGTGAGTGGGGCGTTGGCCCACCTTTGGGTACGTCAAGATTCTAGGGACTGGACGATGACGCTTTCAACCTCGCGGCAGTTGCGGAAGTGCGACAGCGCCAGCTGGCCCGGTCTTCACGGGCGGTCACTAACAGGGGCGGCATTGTCCGTCAAAAGGGCAGCCCGTGCATATAGCCCGTCATTGCCATCAGCATCGGGATCGACAGCAGGGTATTGATGCGCGAGGCGTTCAGGGCCGTCACCTTGGCCTGGGCCACCGCTTCTGCGGTGGCCGGTATCAGGCCGAGAATTTTCTGTTGATTCGGCCAGATCAACACCCAGACATTGAACAACATGATAGTACCCAGCCAGGAGCCCACACCAATGACGGACATGCCGTTGCGCAGCAGAAAGGCATCGACAATACCCTGAATGCCGCCGCCGAGCTGCGCCAGCGCGCTCAGGCCGGTCAGCCAGGTCAGCAGTGCGGCCCAACGGAAGTACAGCAGGGCCCGCGGCGCGACGTACTGGTTGATCGCCGCCGGTCCGGGGTCGCCATCGGCCAGCGCGACGTTGACCGCGGGCACCTGAACAAAGTTGAAATAGTAGAGGAGTCCGATCCACATGATGCCGACTACCACATGGATCCAGGTGACAATTTGCAGGCCGTTGATGCCACCACCCCCCCCGAGCAGAACGTTCAGGATGATGGCCAGCACTATACCTGCGCCAGCGGTCTGCCAGGGGTTTTTCAAGATATTCATCGCGCGAACTCCGCTGCAGGTCTTGTGGACACCGGGCGCCGCGGATTCTAGTCGGCCTGCATTGGTCTGGGCAAATCGCGGATCGGCGGCGTAGCGCAGAAAACGCTGGATGGGCGGCGACCTTTTTGCCTAAGGTGGTGGACCTGTCGCGAGTAGAGGCGAGGAGTACATGACACCCGCGAGCCTGAGTATCTTTGCCAGCCGCCTCGACGCCGTATGCGAGGAGATGGGGCTGGTGCTGCGCAATGCCGCTTTCTCGCCGAATATCCGCGATCGCCTAGATTTCTCCTGCGCGGTGTTCGACGCATCCGGTCAGTTGTGTGCTCAGGCGGCACACATCCCGGTGCATCTCGGCAGCATGGCGTTTGCCATGCAGGATATCGTTGCCGGCATAGATTGGCAGCCGGGTGATCAGGTCATGCTCAACGATCCTTACCTCGGCGGCACACATCTGCCGGACGTCACGCTGATTGCGCCGGTGTTCGTGGACTCTGGGTTGCAGGCCTTTGTCGTCAATCGGGCCCATCATGCGGATATCGGTGCGGCGTCGCCCGGGTCCATGCCGATCTCGTCTCACCTGGATGAAGAGGGGGTGGTGATCGAACCTTCCCATCTGGCACGCGGCAATGTAATCGTCGCCGAACAGCTGCGTCGGGTCACCGCTGCGACCCGCAACAGTGCCGAAGCGGCGGGTGACTTCGCCGCACAGGTCGCGGCCAACCGCGCCGGCGCTGCGCGTCTCGGTGAACTGATCGCGCGCTACGGAAGCGCGATCTTCGCCGACGCGATAAAGGCACTGAATTCCTATGCCGAGCGCCTGGCCCGTGAATCGCTCAGCGACATACCCGACGGGACCTACCGGTTCACGGATTATCTCGATGATGACGGCCAGGGACATCGCGATATACCGATCTGCCTGACGCTGGAGGTGTCCGGCCAGCAGGTGCGTGCGGATTTCACCGGCACCGCCGCGCAGGTCAGTGGCAACGTCAACTGTCCGCTGGCGGTCGCGGCCGCGGCGGTATATTACGTATTCCGATGCCTTATGCCGCCGCAAACGCCGGCCTGTGCCGGTGCCTTCCGGCCGATCGGCCTGCATGCGCCGCCGGGTTGTCTTCTCAACGCCCGCAAACCCGCCGCGGTGGCGGCCGGCAATGTGGAGACCAGCACACGCGTGGTCGATGTCGTGCTGGGCGCGCTCGCCCAGGCCATCCCCGATCGCGTGCCGGCGGCCAGCCATGGCAGCATGAACAATCTGGCGATGGGTAATGCCGGCCCCGGGGTCGCCTGGGACTACTACGAGACGATCGGTGGGGGCATGGGCGCCGGTCGCCACGGCGGCGGCCTGGATGGCCGACAGACACACATGACTAACACCCTGAATACCCCGATTGAGGTCTTGGAGAGTCGTTTCCCGCTACGCGTCCTGCGTTATCAGCTTCGTCGCGAGTCGGGCGGTGACGGCGCGCGTCGCGGTGGCGACGGCCTGGTGCGCGAGTTCGAGTTTCTGGGCGCGGCACATTTCACACTGTTGACCGAGCGGCGCCACCATGCGCCCTGGGGCAGCGCGGGGGGAGGGGATGCCAAGCCGGGGGTCAATTTGCTCAACGGCCAGCCGCTGCCGGCGAAATGTGAGGGTGAGCTGGGTCTCGGCGATCGGCTGCGCATCGAGACACCCGGGGGAGGGGGCCACGGCAAGGTCAAGCGCTGAGGGTCGAGGAGCAGCCTGTCGGACTTAACGCTGTTTGGCTGCAAATCCCTGGATAGCGATCAACCTCGCTTATCCTCCTTGTCGAATAGCCGGGCTACTCTCCTCAGGCGATCATATGATTCGATTCGCTCCCGGTGATTCTCGCCGCAAACGGTCAAGCCCGACTGGCTGCTAGGTCGATCGGCGCTATGATCATCCATCCGAAACCAACACGCTGACCGTGGGGATGCACTGAGATGGGCCGACTCTGCCAGACCGCGATAATCCGGCCGCTGGCCCCCCGACTTACGGCCTGCGGGCGACCGTCGTCGCCCGGGACCCGCTAGCATGTGCGGCATCTGCGGTGAGCTGCGCCTCGACGGGACCGCGATAGCGCCCGGGCTGATGGAGCGCATGCTGCCGGCGCTGGAGCGGCGTGGACCGGATGACGCTGGCACCTGGTATGCACAGCAGGTGGCCCTGGGTCATCGGCGCCTGTCGATTATCGATTTGTCGAGCCGCTCGCATCAGCCGATGGTCGATGGCGAACTCAGCCTGGTGTTCAACGGGGCGATCTATAATTACCGTGACCTGCGCGCCGAGTTGACGTCGAAGGGACACAGCTTCGTCTCCGACGGCGACACCGAGGTCATCCTCAAGGCCTATCGCGAATGGGGCGAAGACTGCCCTGCGCGTCTGCACGGTATGTTCGCGTTCGCGATCTGGGATGGTGGCCGGGGTTGCCTGTTCGCGGCGCGTGACCGTTTCGGTATCAAGCCGTTCTACTTTGCACTGAACGCCGAGCGATTTCGGTTCGCCTCCAACACGCAGGCGCTGCTCGCCGGCGGCGGTATCGACACCGCCATCGATCCGGTCGGTCTGCATTTCCAATACACGCTGCACGCAGTGATTCCGGCGCCGACGACCATTCTGCGTGGCGTGCGCAAGCTCGAGCCGGCGCACAGCCTGACGATCCTGGCCGATGGCGGGCAGAGGTTGAAACGTTACTGGGACCTGGATGCAACCCGCGGTCGCGAGCCCTCCAGCGAACAGGACTGGGTCGACGCAACGCACCATGCCCTGCTGGAGGCCGTGCGCAGGCGCAACGATGTCGCGGACGTGCCGGTCGGGGTATTGCTGTCGGGCGGGTTGGACTCGAGTCTCCTGGTTGCGCTCTTGGCGGAAATTGGGGTCCGGGATTTCCACACCTTTTCGGTCGGGTTCGAGGACCAGCCGGAGGAAAAAGGCAGCGAATTCGAATACTCGGATCAAGTGGTCGAACGCTATCGGCCAATTCACCACAAGTTTCTGGTACCCAACGACCAGGTACTCAAACGCCTGCCCGAGGCGGTCGATGCGATGGCAGAGCCGATGTTCGGTCAGGACGCGGTGGCCTTTTATCTCCTCTCTGAGCAGGTCTCAAAGCACATCAAGGTGGTGCAGTCGGGGCAGGGGGCGGACGAGGTCTTCGGCGGCTATTTCTGGTACCCGCGCATGCTCGCCGAGACTCAGGGCTCGCGCCTGGAAAGGTTTCGCAAACACTATTTCGATCGTGACCATGACGAATATTTGCGCATGGTGACCGAGCCCTACCGCGGCGCCGACCACACGGCCGCCTACATCGCCGCGCGTCTCGACGATGCGCTGTCAGACGATTTTCTCGATGCGGTGCTGAAACTCGACGTGACGACCCTGATCGTCGATGACCCGGTAAAACGGGTCGATAATATGACGATGGCTTGGGGGCTCGAGGCCCGCGTGCCCTTCCTCGACCATCTGTTGGTCGAGGTCGCCGCGCGGTGTCCGTCGCCAATCAAGCTGCAGTCCGGGGGGAAGCACCTGCTGAAGCGGATCGCGCGTGGCATCGTGCCGGACGCGGTGATCGATCGACCGAAGGGTTATTTCCCGATGCCTGCGCTGAAATATGTGCGCGGCGAGTTCTTGGAGTTCATGCGCGCCATCCTCGACTCGCGGGCCTGTCGCGAGCGCGGGCTATTCGATCGCGATTATGTCGATCGCCTTCTGGAGGCGCCGGAGATGCACCATACGCGGATTATGGGCAGCAAGCTCTGGCATCTGTCGCTATTGGAGTTCTGGCTGCAGCGGCATATCGACGGCGTCCCTTGAGCCTTTGAGGATTGCCCGACAAGTGTCGCGGGTTAAGTGCGATAACGACTGATAAACTCATAACTACGAAAACCTAATCATTCGGACGCGCTTGGCTGTCCGATCGACGCAAACCCTGAGGTGCTGAAATGGATGTGCTTGACAGAATCAAAGAGCAGGTCGAGAACAACCCGGTCATCATTTACATGAAGGGGACGCCACAGTTCCCACAATGCGGCTTTTCGTCGCGTGCCGCGGCGGCACTGCAAGACTGTGGCACAAAGTTCGCCTACGTCAATGTGTTGGCGGATCCAGAGATCTTCGAAAACCTACCGCGCTTCGCCGACTGGCCCACGTTCCCGCAGGTCTACATCGACGGTGAACTGGTCGGCGGTTGTGACATCACGCTGGAAATGCACGGCAGCGGCGACCTGCAAAAGGCGGTCGCCGAGGCGGCGAAGAAATGGCCTGCGGAGGAATCCGAGGGATGAGCGGTGGATCGGTCGGCAGAGCGGCGAGGCGGCATAGGCCGCCGTCTTTGCGATACGGTTTAATCGCCAGCGGACCAGCAGGTGCGATCCCTCATCCCCAGAGAGCCCGAGCAGGGTCGCGCGCTCCGTCCTCTTGATTTCTTCGGGCCGTCAGCCTTCCGTCACTTGGCTCAGCCAAGGCCGGTCGTCGGTCAGCGAGTTCCAACGATTGACGATGTGACAAAAGAGCTCAGCGGTCTTCTCGGTATCGTACAGGGCCGAATGCGCCTCGGTGGCATTCCACGCAATGCCGGCGGCAATTATGCTTCTGGCGAGTACCGTCTGGCCAAAGGCCAGACCAGCCAACGTCACTGTGTCGAACGTGCTGAAAGGGTGAAAGGGATTGCGTTTGTAGGCCGTACGCTCGACCGCGGCATTGATGAACCCCAGGTCAAAAAACGCATTGTGGCCGACCAGGATGGCCCGCTTGCAGCCGCTCGCCTTGACGGCCGCGCGGATCGGTCCGAAGACCTGGTCGAGGGCCTCGCGCTCGGGCACGGCGCCGCGGAACGGGTGATCCGGGTCGATACCGTTGAAGGCGAGCGCCTTGGCATCGAGGTTGGCCCCGCTGAAGGGTTGCACGTGGCAGCTGATTGTCTGTGCCGGTCCAAGTCGTCCCTGGTCGTCAATTTGCAGGATCACGGCGGCAATCTCCAGCAATGCGTCCGTCTGCGCATTGAACCCGCCGGTCTCCACATCCACGACCACCGGCAGGTAGCCGCGGAATCGGCGGTTGATGGCCGTGTTATAGGTGATGTCTTTCACCCGCCGCAGGATACCCAATGCGCTGCGCGATAGCGAAACCGCGGGCCGGTCTGATGGCGACGCTGTACTTCGCGCTGCTGCTCGCCCTGGGCTTGCCGTCGCCAGCCGCCGCCGATGTCCTTGTCTATCGCATCAGCCGCGCCGATCTCTCCGCGCCGAGTTATCTGATTGGCACCATGCACAGCGAGGATCCCCGGGTGACGGAGCTGCTGCCGCAGTTCGTGCCCTTGATCGAGGAGGTGGATGTGGTCGCGGTAGAGCTGCTGCCCGATGCGGTCACCATGCTGGCTGTTGGTGCGGCCACGCTGCTGCCTCAGGACCAGAGCCTGCGCGGCTTGATCGGGCCGGAGCAATTCGGTGCGCTGGTCGATGCGGCTTCGGCCCTTGGACTCGACAGCGAAGTGCTGAATCGACTCAAACCCTGGGCCGCTGCGGCCGTGATGGGCATGCCGGCCGCAGAGACCGGACGCTTCCTCGACATGGAAATCTATCTGGCCGCGCTGGAGCGGCATCGTCGTGTAGTGGGTCTGGAAAGCGCGGCAGAACAGTTGGCGGTGTTCGAAGGTATGCCGACAGGGCTGCAGCTGATCCTGCTGGGCGAGATGATAAAAAATGCGGAGCAGCTACCGGGGCTCCTGGAGGACCTGACCTCCGCCTACCTGCGCGGCGATCTCGCGGTGATCGATGAGGTCGCCCGGGCCCAGTATGCCGAGATGCCGCCGGCGGTCATACGCTGGTTCGATAAGGCATTGATCGACGAACGCAACGTCCGTATGTTGGCCAGAACGTCTGAGCTGTTGCAGGCGAATGCGGTGCTTATCGCGGTCGGCGCGATGCACCTGGGTGGAGAATCGGGGCTGGTCGAGGGGCTGCGTGGCCAGGGATTTCGGGTCGAACGCTGGCGCGGATGAGGACGCCGAAACGGCCCGGTATGCAAATTTCACCGTTTTTCGTCGCGAGGGTGTCGAGACGCCGGCATGGCGGGGCGCACGCAGTGAAAGACGGTGAAGGCGTAGCGGACACTACGTCGAACCGGCTGCAGCGAGTGCCCCCCGTTGGGACGAGTGTATCGCCGCCCGCAGCAGGAAATCGGTGAGATTTGCGGGCTGGCCGCGCTGTCTTGTGACTGACGGCGTGCCTATAATGCGGGAAGCCGGGCGAGGGGACACTCGATCCGGCGGATCACCAAAAACAAGGAAAAATCGATGAAGTCAGCTGCCTTGTTCTGCAAGACGGCGCGGTGGTTTTTGCTCGGGGCGATACTGGGCATCGCCGGCTGTGCAAGCGGTCCCTATCCTGATCCGCGAGACCCGCTGGAGGACTTGAACAGGGCGGTCTTTAGCTTCAACGATTTTCTCGATCGTGCCGCGCTGGAGCCTTTGGCGCTCGGCTACCGGATCATCACCCCAGCTCCGGTAGACAAGGGCGTTACCAACTTCTTCAATAACTTGAGTGATGTCGGCTCGGCGATCAACAACCTGCTGCAGTTAAAGGTAGGTCGCGCGTTCAGCGATGTCGGAAGGGTCGCGGTCAATACTACCCTGGGCATCCTGGGGCTCTTTGATGTCGCGAGCAACATGAATCTGCCGCGCTACAACGAAGACTTCGGCCAGACGCTGGGCGTGTGGGGCTTCGCTGCGGGCCCCTACCTGGTGCTGCCGCTGTTTGGCCCCAGCTCCGGTCGCGATGCGGTCGGCCTGGTAGGAGATTACTTCACCGACCCAGTCACTTACATCGAGGACGACACCGTGCGCTGGGGGTTACGCGGTCTCAATGTAATCGATACGCGGGCGGACCTGCTCAGTGCGAGCCGGGTACTTGAGCAGGCGGCACTCGATCGCTATTCGTTCGTGCGCGATGCCTTCCTGCAGCGCCGGGAGAACCTGGTCTACGACGGCAACCCGCCGGAGGAGTTCAGCTACCCGCCAGAGGAGTACGACTATCCGCCGGAGGAATACGATGCCAACCCGCCGGCGGAATAGGCCGAGTGCCGCCCTGGACTACGATCGAAAGGCCCTGCTCACGGGGTTTTTTTATTGCGCCGTCCTGCCGATGCGGCGGAACCGCAACGCAGCTCGGTGTGCGAGAAAGGGGTCGCACGAAAAAAAGTAATTGACAATTTAAGCAAACTCTAAAATACTAGATGCAGGGTCGACGGATGGCAGACGGCCCTGCAGTAAAACATCTGAGTTTGTGTTCCATTTTGGGAGATCGACGCTATGAAATTCGTAAAGATTGCTGCCGCAGCAGCACTTATCGCCGCTTCGGCATCTGCATCCGCATGGTGGGGCGGCGGTCCTGGCGGTTGGGGTGGTCCTGGTGGTTGGGGCGGTAACGGCTGGGACAACAACTACAACCGTGGCTATGGCCGAGGCTATGGCTATGGCGACACCACGGGTGATTTCCTCGGTGACGCCGCCGGTGCCGGCGACTTCAGCATGAACATGTCTGGCCGTGGCAACACCAATATGCGCGGCTACGGCAGTGGCTATGGCTACGGTGACGGTTGGGGCCGTGGGTACAACTACAGCGCACCCTACTACGGTGGCTACGGGCCCTACGGCGGCTATGCACCCTATGGCTACGGCGCGCCGATGGCACCCGTTGCTCCGCCTGCACCGCCGGCCGAGGCCGCCGAGTAATCGCCTACCGGCCGTGCTGGGACGCATCGTTGCACAAGGATGTGCGCAGCGCAGTCCGGGAATCACGCTGTCGATACGGCGTGATACCCGGGATGGGGTTGTAAGGCCACCCGAAACCTTCCGTCGAAAATTTACTTGGGGACCGATCAAATGAGCAAAATGACTAAAATCGCGGTGGCCGCCGCTATCGCCGCTGCCTCGGCAACCGCTTCTGCCTGGTGGGGTAATGGCTACGGCCCGAATACCAACAACGGCTATGGCTATGGGGATGGCTACACCAATGGCCTCCTAGATGGTTACGGCGATGCCTACGGTGCCGGCGACTTCAGCATGAACTTTTCGGGCCGCGGCCGCACCAACATGCGCGGTTATGGCGACGCCTCTGGTTATGGTGACGGCTGGGGTCGCGGCTACAACTACAGCGCACCCTACTGGGCAGCGCCTTACTATGGCGCCAATGCGCCTTATGCCACCGCACCGACCATGACGACCGAGCAGCAGGAGGCGATGGCCGAGCAACAGGCCAAGGCGGTCGAGGCCCAGCGTAAGGCGGCCGAGCAGTTCGCTGCGCAGCAGGCCGAGGCCATCAAGGCCGCTCAGGAGGCCCAGCGCAAAGCGGCGGAGCAATATGCTGCACAAGCACCGCAGGTTCCGTATGTCGCGCCGCGCTTTGCCGCACGGCCGGTCCCGGCGTTTGCCAGGCCGGGGCGCCCAGAGATGCCCCAGTTCGATATGGCACGGCCCGAGCGTCCGCAGATGCCCCAGTTCGACATGGTACGGCCTGAGCGCCCGCAGATGCCGAAGTTCGATATGGCGCGGCCCGAGCGTCCGCAGATGCCCCAGTTCGAGATGGCACGGCCTGAGCGTCCGCAGATGCCGAAGTTCGATATGGCACGACCTGAGCGCCCGGAGATGCCGAAGTTCGATATGGCACGGCCCGAGCGTCCGCAGATGCCCCAGTTCGAGATGGCCAGGCCAGAGCGTCCCATGATGCCCGAAATGGCTCGCGTCGAACGGCCTGCGGCGTCCGAGACCGGGAAATCGGCCGCCGCCGTTCCGGCACCGGCCCCCGCAGCCCAGGCGCCGGCCATTGAGGCGCAGGCCGAGGAGCGTCGCGCGGCCATGGAGGCACGATTCGCGGAGCGTCAGGCTGCATTGAAGACCCAAATGGAAGAGATGAAGCAGCAGATGGAGGCACGTCGGGTGCCGGTGCAGGCCGGCGCCCCCAAGCAGTACTGATCGCCTGCGTCTTCACTTCTGATCGAACGAGCGCCCGGCCTTGCAGCCGGGCGTTTTTCGTTTCGCCGACCGCCCGACAGGCAACGGGTGGCCCCACTGTATCCCGGGTCGGTTCCGCGAGGGATCGTCAGATGCGCTTTCCAACGACCTTCTAGCGAGCAAAGTTATAGGACGATTGTCTATATAAAAGAAATCGCTAAACCACTGAAAAAAAATAAAAAGGAAATTCGATCTGGTAAGCCCGGGTCGCGTCTGCTTTACTTCGGCAAGTGCGACACCCGGGCCTGGCCCGCGACCGTCGGCACCGCAACCCCTCTCCGACGCGGAATCTCAGCGATATGTCAGCGAAACCCGATCTCGATCCTCAGGAAACACAGGAATGGCTCGACGCGCTCGATGCGGTGCTGGAGAACGAGGGGCCGGACCGGGCCCACTTCCTGCTCGAGAAACTGGTCGACAAGGCGCGTCGCTCGGGGGCCTATCTGCCCTACAGCGCCAAGACCGCCTACCTGAATACCATCCCGCTGACCCAGCAGGACCGTTATCCCGGCGATCAGTCGATGGAGGACCGGCTGCGCTCTATCGTGCGTTGGAATGCGATGGCGATGGTCGTGCACGCGAATCGTTTCGCCGCGGAACTTGGCGGCCACATCGCCAGTTTTGCCTCCAGCGCCACCCTTTTCGACGTCGGCTTCAACCACTTCTTCCGCGCCACCAATGACAACCAGGAGGGTGACCTGGTGTTCTTCCAGGGCCATTCAGCGCCGGGCATCTACGCCAGGGCCTTCTTGGAAGGTCGGATCAGCGAAGAACAGCTGAACAACTTCCGACAGGAAGTGGATGGTCATGGCCTGTCGTCCTACCCGCACCCCTGGCTGATGCCCAATTTTTGGCAGTTCCCGACGGTATCCATGGGCCTGGGGCCGATCATGGCCATTTATCAGGCCCGCTTCATGCGCTACCTGCACGACCGCGGCCTGCAAAACGCCGGTGATCGCAAGGTCTGGGCCTACATGGGCGACGGAGAGATGGACGAGCCCGAATCCCTGGGCGCGATCTCGCTAGCCGCCCGCGAGCGCCTTGATAACTTGGTGTTCGTGGTCAATTGCAACCTGCAGCGCCTCGACGGGCCGGTGCGCGGCAACGGCAAAATCATCCAGGAGCTGGAGGCAGTGTTCCGCGGCGCCGGCTGGAACGTGATCAAGGTGATCTGGGGCGGCTACTGGGATCCGCTCCTGGCGCGTGACAAGGACGGGCTGCTGCTCAAGCGCATGGAGGAGTGCGTCGACGGTGACTACCAGGCGTACAAGGCCAAGGGCGGCGCCTATGTGCGTGAGCACTTCTTCGGCAAGTACCCGGAACTCGCCGCCATGGTTGCCAACATGACGGACGAGGACATCTGGCGTCTGAACCGGGGCGGTCACGATCCTATCAAGATCTACTCGGCCTATGCGGCGGCGATGCGGCACAAGGGTCAGCCGACCGTGATCCTGGCCAAGACCGTGAAGGGCTACGGCATGGGCGAGGCCGGCGAGGGCCAGAACATTACGCACTCGCAGAAGAAGATGGGCGAGGAGGCGCTGCGCGCTTTCCGCAATCGCTTCGCCATCCCGATCCCGGACGATCAGATCGATTCCACGCCGTATTTCAAGCCCCCCGCGGACAGTGCCGAGATGCAGTATCTGCACGAGCGTCGCGCGGCGCTGGGCGGCTATGTGCCGACGCGCCGCGCCAAAGGCAAGCCCCTGGCGATCCCGCCGCTCGACACCTTCAAGGCCCTACTCGAGGGCAGCGGCGAGCGCGAGATGTCGACCACGATGGCCTTCGTGCGCTTTCTCACCAGCCTCACGCGCGACAAGACGATCGGTAAATTCGTCGTGCCGATCGTCCCCGACGAGGCACGCACGTTCGGGATGGAGGGCATGTTCCGCCAGCTCGGTATCTACTCGTCGGTGGGACAACTCTACAAACCGGTCGACTCCGACCAGGTGATGTATTACCGCGAGGACACCAAGGGCCAGATCCTGCAGGAGGGCATCAACGAGGCCGGCGCGATGTCGTCCTGGATAGCGGCCGCGACGTCTTACAGCAACAACGGCGTCAGCATGATCCCGTTCTACATCTATTACTCGATGTTCGGCTTCCAGCGGGTGGGCGACCTCGCCTGGGCGGCCGGCGACATGCAGGCCCGTGGCTTCCTGCTCGGTGGCACCGCCGGGCGCACCACCCTAGCCGGCGAAGGCCTGCAGCACCAGGATGGCCACAGTCATCTGCAAGCCGCGTTCATCCCCAACTGTCGTGCCTACGACCCGACGTTCGCCTACGAACTCGCGGTGATTCTGCACGACGGCATGAAGAAGATGTACGAGGAACAGCACAACGTTTTCTATTACGTCACGGTGATGAATGAAAACTACCTCCAGCCGGCGATGCCGGATGGCATTGAAGAGGACATCATCAAGGGGATCTATCTGTACCGCCAGGGCTCGCGCAAGAAGAAGCGGGTGCAGCTCTTGGGGTCGGGCACCATCCTGCGCGAGGTGATCGCGGCGGCCGCGCTGCTCGAGGACGAGTGGAACGTCGCGGCCGATGTCTGGAGCGTCACCAGCTTCACCGAGCTGCGCCGCGAGGCGATTGATGTCGAGCGCTGGAATATGCTGCATCCGATGGACAAGCCGCGTGTGCCGCATGTGACCCGGACGCTGGAAAATCATAGGGGCCCGGCCATTGCGACGACCGACTACATCCGCAGCTTCCCGGCGCAGATTCTGCCCTATCTCGGCGACCGCCACTTCGTCGCGCTCGGCACCGACGGCTTTGGCCGCTCGGACATGCGCTCGCAGTTGCGCAAGTTCTTCGAGGTCAATCGTCACTATGTGGTCGTGGCGGCGCTGAAGGCCCTGGCCGATATCGGCGAGGTCGACGGCAGTCTTGTGGCGCAGGCGATCAAGGCCTACAAGATCGACCCCGATAAGCCAAACCCTGCAACTGTCTGATTGACAGGCGAAACACCGCGTTCAGACAGTGATACGGAGAGACAGACGTGGCCCAGATGATTGAAGTGTTGCTGCCCGACATCGGTGATTTTCACGACGTCGAGATCATCGAGATCCTGGTCAGCCCCGGTGACGGCGTCGAGGCGGAGGATCCGCTGCTGACCCTTGAAAGTGACAAGGCCAGTATGGAGATCCCGGCGCCGCAGGCCGGGGTGGTCGGTGAGATCAAGGTGGCGCTAGGCGACAAGATCAACCAGGGTGACCTGCTGATGCTGCTGGAGACGACCACCGCCGAGCCCGAAGCGGAGGCGATACCCACCGAGTCAGGGGCGCCGCCGCTGGTCGCGGACACCTCCAGCCCCGCTGTCGAACCCCCATCTGAACCTGAACAGGCGTCGCAGCCGCCGTTGCCCGCGGTCGGAGAACCGCAGATCCGCGAGGTGTTGTTACCCGACATCGGCGACTTCAAGGACGTCGAGATCATCGAGCTGTTGGTCAGTCCCGGCGATCGGGTCGAGGCCGAGCAGTCCCTACTGACCTTGGAGAGCGACAAGGCGACTATGGAGATCCCGGCGCCGTTCGCCGGCGTGGTCAAGTCGCTGGCGGTCGGCATCGGTGACAAGGTGAACGAGGGCGACCGCATCGCCGAACTCGAAGCCTTCGGCGGCCCGTCGGTATCTGCCGCACCCGAGACGGGCCAGGCGGCGGTTGCCGAAGCGGTGCAATCCGCGGCGCCATCGCCGACGTCTGAACCGGCGGAGGCGTCGTCGCGCCCGCCGGGTGAGAGGAAGCCCTCACGGAGACCGATTGCCACGCTGCCGTCGGATGCGCAGCGCAGCAAGCCACACGCCAGTCCCGGGGTGCGCCGTTTCGCACGGGAACTGGGGGTGGACCTCTACCGTGTATCGGGTTCAGGGACCAAGGGCCGCATCACCAAGGAAGATGTCCAGGGTTTCGTAAAACGGTCGCTGGCCGAGGGTGCCGCCGCCGTTACGCCCGCCAGCGGCGGCACCGGAGCGCTGGCACTGCCGGGCATGCCCGAGGTGGATTTCAGCAAGTTCGGTGAGGTCGAAGAGCAGCCGCTAGGGCGGATTAAGAAACTCAGCGGCGCCCATCTGCACCGCAGCTGGTTGAATGTCCCGCACGTCACGCAGTTCGACGAGGCCGACATCACCGAGCTGGAGGCATTTCGCAAGGCGAACAAGGACGCCGCCACGAAGGCCGAGGTCAAGCTTACGTTCATGCCCTTTTTGATGAAGGCGGTGTGCAAGGCAATGGCGGAGTTCCCGCAGTTCAATAGCGCGCTGTCCGCCGACGGTGAACGGCTGATCCTGAAAAAGTACACGCATATCGGGGTCGCAGTCGATACGCCGAACGGCCTGGTCGTTCCGGTGGTGCGAGACGTCGACCGCAAGGGCATCTTCGATCTGGCGGCTGACCTCGGTGAGATCAGCGCGAAGGCCCGGGCAGGTAAGCTGGCACCGGCCGATATGCAGGGTGGCTGCCTCTCGATCTCTAGCCTGGGCGGTATCGGCGGCACTCAGTTTGCGCCCATCGTCAACGCCCCCGAGGTTGCCATCCTGGGCATCTCGCGCGCCGCGATGCAGCCCAAGTGGGACGGCCAGGCGTTCGCGCCGCGCCTGATCATGCCGTTCAGCCTGTCTTACGATCACCGCGTGATCGATGGCGCCGAGGGCGTGCGCTTCACGACGTACCTGGGCCAGTTGTTGGAGGACATCCGACGCCTGTTGCTGTGACCGGCGGCACGCAGAATAGCGACAGGCGGGAGCCTGCGCAGCAGACAATGCACAACATTGACACGGTTGCCGTGCATCATCCGTGGTTTGCTGCGTTAATTGCATACCGACTACGGTCCGCTTAACTGGGCGGGTTAGAAACCCCAGATTCGAGATAGGGCGACGGCGAAAACAGCTTGTCGTTGTTCGACGTGGATCGATGTGAGCCTATACCGTTGCAAGTTCAAGTACTTACTAGGCAGCCGTTGGCCGGCTGGTGAGATTTTCAGGCTGGAGGAGTGTTTATGGTCAAGCAAGGCGAAGTGGCGGACATTCGCACCGAGGTGGTGGTGCTGGGCGCAGGTCCGGGTGGTTACACCGCGGCCTTTCGTGCGGCTGATCTCGGCAAACAGGTGGTTTTGATCGAACGCTACGCCAGCCTGGGCGGCGTCTGTCTGAATGTCGGTTGCATACCCTCGAAGGCCCTGCTGCATACGGCCGAGGTGATCAACGAGGCCGCCGAGCTGGAAAACATGGGCGTGCGCTTCACGCAGCCGCGGATCGATCTGGACAAGATGCGGGTCGGTAAGGACAAAGTGGTCGGCAAGCTGACCGGTGGGCTCGCCGCGTTGGCTAAGCAGCGCAAGGTGCAGGTCGTTACCGGTGTCGCCAGGTTCGTGGATCCACGTCACCTTGAGGTGCAGACCGCCGAGGGCCTGACCCGCATCGAATTCGAGCATTGCATCATTGCCTGCGGTTCCAGCCCGGTGAAGATCCCCGGTTTCCCCAACGACGATCCGCGCCTGATCGATTCCACCGGCGCCTTGGCCCTCGCAGACATTCCGAAAAAGATGCTGATCGTCGGCGGCGGCATCATCGGTCTCGAGATGGCGTCCGTGTATGCCACGCTGGGTACCGAGGTCGATATCGTCGAGCTACTGGACGGCCTGATCCCGGGCGTCGACCGCGACTTGGTCAAGCCGCTGCAGAAACGTCTGGAAAAGCAGGTCAGCAGCATCCTGCTGAAGACCAAGGTAAGTGACATCAAGGCGCAGAAGAACGGCCTCAAGGTGTCGTTCGAAGGTGACCAGGCGCCGGATCCGAAGCTCTATGACCGGGTGCTGGTCGCGGTAGGCCGCACGCCGAACGGCAGTCAGATCAATGCCGAGGCGGCCGGCGTTCAGGTCGACGAACGCGGCTTTATCTCGACCGACGCGCACATGCGTACAAATGTTCCGCATATCTACGCGATTGGCGATGTCGTCGGTAGCCCGATGCTGGCCCACAAGGCGACGCACGAGGGCAAGACCGCGGCCGAGGTGATCGCCGGTCTGCCGGCGCTGTTCGACCCGGTCACCATCCCCAATGTCGCCTACACGGATCCGGAGGTGGCCTGGATGGGTCTCACGGAGACCGAGGCCAAGGCCCAGGGCATCGAGATCGAGAAGGGCGTCTTCCCCTGGGCCGCGTCGGGCCGGGCACTGGGCATCCATCGCGAAGAGGGCCTAACCAAGTTGATCTTCGATGCCAAGACAAAGCGCCTGATCGGGGCCGGGATCGTCGGCCGCAGCGCCGGCGAACTGATCGGCGAGACCGTGCTCGCCATGGAGATGGGCGCGGACGCCGAGGACATCGGCCTGACCATCCATCCGCACCCGACGCTCAACGAGACCGTGTGCTTCGCTGCGGAGATGGCCGAGGGTACGATCACGGATCTGATGCCGCCGAAAAAGCGCTGAGTGCAGTTCAAGGACCGCTTTCCGATACTACGATCGCCCCCGCGGACGAACAGACGCGGCCGCGGCACGCGGTCCGCTCGTCCCGCCTTTCAGGATGTTGAAGTAGTGCGTGAACCATCCTCTTGGATGGCGGTCTGACACCCGCAACAGAAGCCCCACTGACGCGCGCGGCACCGTTCCCCTTTTGTAAGACGAGGCAAGTGTGATCCCCTTTTTCAAATCTTGCGCCGGCGTCACCCGGCTGGGCCTGACAATCGCGGCGCTGTGCGCGACCCCGGGCTGGGCCGCGCCCCCGACCGCGGTGATCGTGGCCGAGGTGCAGCAGGTCAGCTTCGAGGACCGAATCGAGGCGCTAGGTACGCTGCGCGCCAACGAGTCCGTCGAGCTTACTGCGTCCGTCACCGAGACGGTCAGCGCGCTGTACTTCGATGACGGGCAGCAGGTTGCGGCCGACACACTGCTGGTCGAGATGACCAGCACCGAAGAACACGCCCAGCTGGAAGAGGCCCAATCGCTGCTCGACGAGGCCGCGCGACAGTACCGCCGCGTGCAGTCTCTGGCTACTCAGGGCACGGCATCACAGTCGCTGCTCGATGAACGGCGGCGGGAACGCGAGACCGCGCGTGCGCGCTTGTCTGCGATCGAGTCCCGTCTATCTGACCGCCTGATCAAGGCCCCTTTTGCCGGGGTGCTGGGCCTGCGCAAGATCAGCATCGGGGCGTTGGTCGAGCCCGGTGACCTGATCACCACGCTCGATGACGATACGCAGATGAAGCTCGATCTGGCAGTACCCAACGTCTATCTCGGGAGCCTGCGGCCGGGCTTGGGGGTCGAGGCGACGACACGCGCCTACGGCGAACGCCAGTTCACCGGCGAGGTCCGCAGTATCGACAGCCGCGTCGACCCAGTGACCCGATCCGTCCAGGTGCGGGTGTTGCTGCCGAATCCGGAACGTCTCCTAAAACCCGGCATGCTGATGCAGGTAACGCTGCGCAAGGACCCGCGTGAGACCCTGGTCATCCCAGAAGCGGCGCTGACGCCGCTGGGGCGTGAGCAGTATGTCCTGGTCGCCTCACCGGAGGGCGATCTGCACAAGGTGGAGCGGCGGCGCGTCGTTATCGGCTCAAGGCGTCCGGGTGAGGTCGAGGTAATCGACGGTCTGAAAGAAGGCGATCGGGTTATCACCGAGGGCACCCTACGCGTGCGCCCTGGCCAGCAGGTCGACGTGCGGGCCGTCGATGATGGTTCGCGGCCACTGCGCGAGCTGCTGCAGGATGAGTCCGGCACGGCACAGGACAAGCCATGATCCTTTCCGACCTGTCGGTCACCCGTCCGGTCTTTGCCTCGGTGATGTCACTGCTGCTGATCGCATTCGGGCTCATCGCGTTCGACCGCCTACCGCTGCGCGAGTATCCGGATATCGATCCGCCGGTAGTGTCCGTCGAGACCCTGTATCCGGGCGCGGCCGCCAACGTAGTCGAGACCCGCATCACCCAGGTCATCGAAGACCGCATCGCCGGTGTCGAGGGTATTCAGTTCATCGAATCACGCAGTGAGGACGGGCGCTCGGCGATCACCGTGGAGTTCGATGTCGCCCGGGATATCGACGGGGCCGCCAACGACATCCGAGACCGGGTCTCTACCGTGCTCGACGATCTGCCGGACGAGGCCGATCCGCCAGAGATCCAAAAAGTCGACAGCAACGAAGACGTGATCATGTGGCTCAACCTGGTCAGCGACCGCATGACCGTGCCCGAGCTGTCCGACTACGCGAGGCGCTATCTTGTCGACCGGTTCTCTGTACTCGATGGCGTGGCCCGGGTGCGCGTAGGTGGCGGTCAGACCTTCGCAATGCGCATCTGGCTCGACCGCCGCGAGCTGGCGGCGCGCAGGCTGTCGGTCAGCGATGTCGAGAACGCCCTGCGTGCCGAGAACCTCGAGCTCCCGGCAGGCAGTCTGGATTCGCTCGACCGGCAGTTTACCGTGCGCGTGGCACGCAACTTCCGCACGGCGGAAGACTTCGCGCAGCTGGTGCTGGCGCGCGGCGATGATGGCTACCTGGTCAGGTTGGCAGATGTCGCACGGGTCGAGAAGGGCGCCGACGAGGATCGCACCTTCTTTCGCGGCAACGGCATACCCATGGTCGGGATCGGCATCATCAAGCAGTCCACGGCCAACACCATCGAGGTGGCGGAGGCGGCCAAGCGGGAGATGGCGCGGATCAACGCCAGCCTGCCTGACGGTATGGAGATCAAGCAGAGCTACGACACCTCGGTGTTCGTCAAGGGCGCCATCAAGGAGGTCTACAAGACCCTGGCGATCGCCATCGCGCTGGTGGTCGTCGTTATCTTCCTGTTCCTGGGGAGCGCCCGGGCCATGCTTGTGCCGGCGGTCACGGTGCCTGTATCACTGGTTGCGACCTTCCTGGTGCTGTGGATGCTGGGGTTCTCGATCAATATCCTCACGCTGTTGGCGCTGGTGCTGGCGATCGGTCTGGTCGTAGACGATGCCATCGTGGTGATCGAGAACATCCACCGGCGGATGGAGCGCTACGGTGAGACGCGCCTGGTCGCCGCCTTTCGCGGTGCACGACAGGTGGCCTTTGCGGTGATCGCGACGACTATCGTGCTGGTCGCCGTGTTCGTGCCGATTGCGTTCCTGCAGGGCGACGTCGGCAGATTGTTCTCCGAGTTCGCGCTGACCATGGCCGCGGCCGTGGGTTTCTCGAGTTTCGTCGCCCTGTCACTGTCGCCGATGCTGGCCTCGCAGCTGCTGCCTAGCGATATGGGAAAGGGCCGACTGGTGCATGCGGTCGACCTAGTCTTCGGGCGCGTCCGCGACGGTTATGAATGGCTGTTGCGCGGGGCGTTGCGGCACAAATGGCTGGTGGGCTTAATCTTTATCGGGATCCTGGCGGGCACTCAGTGGCTGCTCGAAGAAATCCCCAACGAGTACGCACCGAAAGAAGACCGCGGTGCCTTCTTCGTGCTGGTGAATGGCCCGGAAGGCGCCACCTACGAGTACATGAAGGAATACATGGACGAGATCGAGCGGCGCATGCTGCCGCTAGTCGAGGCCGGAGAGATCTCGCGCCTGCTGGTCCGCGCGCCGCGCACCTTCAGCAACTTCGAGATCTTCAATAGCGGCATCGTGATCAACGTGCTCGCCGACTGGGGACAGCGGCGCTCCGCCTGGGAGATCATGGCCGACGTCAGGCAGCGGCTCGGCGACCTCCCCGGAGTGCGTGCCTTTCCGGTGATGCGCCAGGGCTTCGGCGCACGCATCCAGAAACCGGTGCAGTACGTGATCGGCGGCGGCACATACGCAGAACTGGCGCAGTGGCGGGACCTGCTGCTGGAGAAGATCGAGGAGTCCAATCCGGGCCTCGAGGGTGTCGACTGGGACTACAAGGAGACCAAGCCCCAGCTCCAGGTCGTGGTCGACTACGATCGCGCCGCGGATCTCGGTGTGACCATCGGCGATCTCGGACGCACGCTCGAGACAATGTTGGGATCGCGACGGGTCACTACCTACATCGACGAGGGTGAGGAGTACGACGTGATACTCGAGGGCGAACGCGGCGAGCAGCGCACGCCGACCGATCTGTCCAACATCTATGTGCGTTCGCAGCGCTCTGATCAGCTGATCCCGCTGGGCAACCTGGTAAGCGTGGAAGAGATCGCCGACTCGATTGCACTCAACCGCTACAACCGGGTCCGTGCGATCACCATCGAGGCAAACCTGGCTGATGGCCTGTCACTCGGTGAGGCGCTGGCTTACCTCGACGGACTGGTGAGCGAGCACCTGCCCGGCAAGGCCATTATCGACTACAAAGGGCAGTCGCAGGACTTCAAGGCGACCGGCGGCTCGGTAGTGTTTGTCTTCGTACTCGGTGCGCTAGTGGTATACCTGGTCCTCGCGGCCCAGTTCGAGAGCTGGGTGCATCCGCTGGTGATCATGCTGACCGTGCCGCTGGCGATCGCCGGCGCGCTGCTCGGCCTCTATCTCGTG
>CAVTOY010000002.1:0-115877 GCA_963736445.1 uncultured Gammaproteobacteria bacterium
ACGCATCCAGAAACCGGTGCAGTACGTGATCGGCGGCGGCACATACGCAGAACTGGCGCAGTGGCGGGACCTGCTGCTGGAGAAGATCGAGGAGTCCAATCCGGGCCTCGAGGGTGTCGACTGGGACTACAAGGAGACCAAGCCCCAGCTCCAGGTCGTGATCGACTACGACCGCGCCGCGGATCTCGGTGTGACCATCGGCGAGCTCGGACGCACGCTCGAGACAATGTTGGGATCGCGACGGGTCACTACCTACATCGACGAGGGTGAGGAGTACGACGTGATACTCGAGGGCGAACGCGCGAGCAGCGCACGCCGAGCGACTGTCCAACATCTATGTGCGTTCGCAGCGCTCTGATGAGCTGATCCCGCTGGGCAACCTGGTAAGCGTGGAAGAGATCGCCGACTCGATTGCACTCAACCGCTACAACCGGGTCCGTGCGATCACCATCGAGGCAAACCTGGCTGATGGCCTGTCACTCGGTGAGGCGCTGGCTTACCTCGACGGACTGGTGAGCGAGCACCTGCCCGGCAAGGCCATTATCGACTACAAAGGGCAGTCGCAGGACTTCAAGGCGACCGGCGGCTCGGTCGTGTTTGTCTTCGTACTCGGTGCGCTGGTGGTGTACCTGGTCCTCGCGGCCCAGTTCGAGAGCTGGGTGCATCCGCTGGTGATCATGCTGACCGTGCCGCTGGCGATGGCCGGCGCGCTGCTCGGCCTCTATCTCAGTGGCATGACGCTCAATCTGTACAGCCAGATCGGTCTGATCATGCTGGTCGGCCTGGCGGCGAAGAACGGCATCCTGATCGTCGAGTTTGCCAATCAGCTGCGCGATGCCGGACATGAGTTTCACCAGGCGCTGCTCGAGGCGACCGAGGTCCGGTTTCGTCCGATCGTCATGACCGGGATCACGACCGCAGCCGGTTCCATACCCCTGCTGCTTTCGTCCGGCGCCGGGTGCCGAGACCCGCGCGGTGATGGGCACGGTGATCCTGTACGGCGTATTGGCCGCGACCCTGTTCACCCTGTTCTCGTGCCGGTGGCCTATGACCTGTTGGCGCGTCGCACCGGCTCTCCAAAGCAGATGCAGCGGCGCCTCGATGAGGAACTCGGCGCGAACGAGGCTAGGCAGGCCTCAGACGAATAGTTTGCTGCGCGCCGCCTCGGTGATAGCCGAGACAGCGGGATGCTTGATGCGGCGTTCCGCGGAGATGGCGTAAAAACGCTCGGTGATCTCATCGGTGCGGCCGATCACGCTGACGCCGTACTTCTGCAGCACATCCTGTTCGACCGCGGTCGGCGAGGTAAAGACACCGCTGCCGCCCTCGCCGAATGCCTTCATCAAGGCGCGGTCTTCGAACTCTGCGACAATCCGCGGATTGATGCCGTTGCGCTCGAACCAGTTCTGCAGGTCGCGACGCAGATTACTGCCGCTGCTGGGCATCAACATCGGGTGCGCCGTCGAGGCTGTTCGGGAAAGGTCGCACGCAGCGCGTCGGCCTGTGCCGGGGCGGCGAAGAAACTGATGCCTGATTCGCCCAGCGTGTGATTATAGGCGCGGATGTTCAAGGCCGGATTGATCGGGCTGTCTGCCAGCACCATGTCCAGCTTGTGGACCGACAGGTCCGCCAGCAGATCGACCAGCGGTGCCTCATGACAGATCATGCGCACCGGCTGGTCCAGCTTCAGGACGGGCTCTAGTACGCGAAACGCCAGCAGCTTGGGGACCACCATGGCCACGCCTATGCGCACGGTCGTCGCCGATCCCGGCGTGTGTCCGGCGAGCACGTCCTGCAGCTCGATCCCCAGACGGAACATCTCGTCGGCGTAGGAGAACACCAGGCGCCCGGTCTCCGTCAGCACCAGGTTGCGGCCCTCGCGGCTGAACAACTTATCGCCCACCTGCTCCTCGAGATCGACGCAGCTGCCCGCTGATGGTCTGCGGCGTCAGGTAAAGGGTCTCAGCGGCGCGGGCGATGGAGCCATGGCTGGCCACCGACCAGAAGTAGCGCAAGTGCTTCAGATTCAGCTTCAGATTCAGCATGCCATTTGATCTCGGACGGATGGGTGCAGGATACGCGGACGCCGTGGGTGGAGGCGAGCGGTACCGGCGCGGTCGTCAATTCGCAGTCACCGGCGAGACGAACCCCTCCGGTTTGACCGCCAGGATCGAGGCCGCCGCGGTCTGCAAGACCTCCTCCGCGGTGTTGCCGATGAAGAAGCCCGGTATCCCGGTCCGGCCTACGGTGCCCATGACGATCAGGTCTGCGTCGGTGCGCTCAGCGACCGCACGGATGCTCGGTGCGGGCTCGCCCTTGATTAAATGCACGCCGGGCGACTCCCTGTTCATGTCATAGGCGCTGAGCAATAGGTCGAGGCTTTCCTCGTGATGGAAACGGGTCTGATCGACCAGTTGTTCCAGATCGGATTGCGTCAGGCGCGCGCGTCCTTCGCTGAGGATGGATTCTCCATACATTTGCCAGGCATGGACAACGCTCGGCTTTGCCCCTTCTTGCTCGGCCAGCGAGGTAGCCAGGTCCATCACCAGACGGGCACAGCCGGCGCGTGTCGGCTCTACGGGATCGACCGCGGCCAGCACCTGGCGATAGGGGGCATACGCTGTCTGCCGTTCGATCCACATCGGACAGGGGCATTTGCGCAACAGGTGCATGTCGGTGCTGCCGAGCAGGCGGCCGGACAGACCTTGCGGCGGCCGCGCCGGTTTGACGACCAGATCGTAGCCGTTTTGCAGCACGGCGCGGATCACCTCTACGAATGGCGTGCCCGATATCACGCGGGTGGGGACCAGTTTATCCCCCTCCTCGAACGGTGCGATCAGCCGCTCCAGGTCGTCGCGGCGGCGCTCCTGCAGGAGGCCGTTCAGGTCCAGGCCGAACTGCTGTTCGATCCCTGGCGGTGAATCCTGCGCCTCGATCACGTCGATTAGGGTCAGGCGCGCCTGATTGCGTCTGGCGAGGTCGACTGCTCGTTCGAGTGCCGCACCGGATACGGTCATCCCGTCGGCAAAATAGAGGATGTTCTTGAAACGTCTCATGGTTCACCTCCGGAGCGTCAGTTTGGGCAATGAAATGGCCGGGAGCAGCATTGAGCAGAGGCTCAAACACAGCGCACCCACGGCGCTAAGCGACAACAACGGGATGGGCCGCTGGGCGTCCTTCTGCCAGTTGGATGGCGAACGCAGCGGCGCATGGCGGAAGTCCCGCCGCCGAACGGTGCCATCGAGCCTTTCCCGAGCGGCTTGAAGTCTCTGCCGCTGCAACGTTCCCACTGTGTGTGCCTAAATTATGAGGCTCGCCATGAAAAAGAAAAAATCGAATTGATAGTCTTAATTAGTCGAAAAAATCGAACCGTTAATCATCGCGATGGCGTGCTCGGCGGCAGACGCGGGCGGTATGCAGCGCAGCGTTTTGTGGCCCTGTGGAACGTTGGTTCCCCAGGGGGGGTGGCCCGCGTATGGCTCCAAGAGAAAAGAGTGCGGCCGAAGTGAAACAGGCCGGTGCAAACGCAGACGTTGAGAATGATGCAGCGAACCAATGGCACCAATGCGCCTTCGCGCACTATGCGGTTCAGCACGCAGTTGGGGGCTGCGATGCGTTGGCGAACCAAGGCGGAGGAGGTTTCTCCGCCGTGTCGCCGACGGATCAGGCGGAGTGGCGATGCTGCATCAGCATGCGACGATGCAGCGTACGGCCGGTGCGCTCCAGCGTCCTTATCGCTGCGATCTCGGGATCGGATTGCACCTCCTCTACCTCGAACGGGTCGCCGTATCGTGGGTAGGTCTCTACCCTAAACTGGGTCAAAGTGGTCCCGCGGGAGTCCTTGATGCGCCAGCTGGATATACGCAGTTCGGCGATCGCGAAGCCCACGCTGGACAGCGCAAAAGTCACCAGGTGGCGTACCCTTGGAACCAGACTGTCCTGGTCGACATCGATGTGCAACCGCATGGTTTACCTCCGTTACTCAGGCGACCAGATCAAGCGTACCTACATGGCGCGGTAAAGGGGCGGCGCGCGTTTCCGGACTGTTGCGCAGCAGGCAGCCGACGCCGCCGAGATAGCGCAGTGTGTCGCCGTCGACCAGTTCGACCGGCAGACCCTGCTGTCCGGCCAGGCGGATCAGCTCTGCGCGCAGATCCAACGGTGCGACATTGGCCCCACCGCAGCTGGGACAGTGTCCCGGTGCCATTGCCTGGGGATCGCCATCACCGCAGCTGCTACAGACCCACCCTTTGGACGCGGCATAGTTGTGACTCATCACCAGGGTATCGGCGCGACGCTCGCGCAACGCCGACAGCGTAGCGGCAGTGCCGGCGACCGCCGATCCCCGCGCACGGATGCCACGCAGCAGACGTGCCGCTGTCGCCTCTGACACACCGCTCTCGAACTCTTCGAAGGCCGCCATCGAGACTTCTGCGGCCTGTCTCAGACTGCACGTGGTCGGCAGAGGCAGCGTCTGCACCAGACGCGCGCGGTGGGCGGGGGCGAGCAGGTCGTAAAGTTCCTCGCAGAGCTGCGGATCACCCGCCAAGAACAGGTAGCTGCGTCCCGCGGCCTGCAGCACCCGCTCGACGAGGTGCATATGGCGCCCCAGGCCCATGTCGGCCGCTGCCGTCGGCGCCGGATCGACGGGCCGAATGTCGAGTGGCTGGGGTGCGGTTGATGTCGAGTGCGCCGCCCAGGCCTTGACCGAGATATCGCCGAGGTTGACCTCGGCCATCTGTAGCCAGTCCGGTTGCACCAGCACCAGCATATGACTCTCAAGGCGATCCTTGAGGCAAAACAGCGGGAAGATATCCGGTGTGGCGGCCATGCTCATACGATCGGCCATTGGCACCGCAAAGGTGAGACTTGCCAGCACCGTCGGGTCGCTACGTACAGCAATAAACAGCGAGAGGCCGCTGGCGCGCGGTCCGGGAGGTGGGGCGAGGCGCTCCAGCAAGACCGACAGGCCGCGTTCAAAATCTTGGCGGGCCTTGCCCTGCAAGCCGCTGCGGAGACTCGACGCCTGATCGCTGACGAAACGTCGGCACGCCGCCACGCCGCGCGTGAGGTCGAGATGGCAACTGATCACGGGACCAGCGTCGGCTGGTCGGTCGGCGAGGCGCGTGATGTGTCGCTCCAGGTCATGCAGTCGTGTCATGGACTTCTTCCAGTTCGGTTTCATGGTGTCCCTCAGAGATCAAACGATTTTCTGCTGCCAAGTGTCGCCCAAGCTTTCGTCGGGAGAATTCGAAATCCACCCGAGTTGACCTCGTTTTTTTCGAATAGCGGGCGCGGGATCATCGTGGCGCAAACGCTGTCGGGGTCTGCTCCGAATGGCACTCAGTTGAGGACGTGCGCCCCGGCGGATTCGAGCCGAGGGACGCCGTAAATCCGTCCCTGGAGGCTCGACTGCAGCATCCTTGCTGCAGACGCCCTCGGGTCGAACCCCCGGAGCGCCCCACATTTCTCACGGTTGCGCTAACTAAGTGCCATTCGGGTCGGTTTCACCCCGGCGATCGTTGCGCATGGGCGTACACTCGCAGGCATGCTGAAACTTCACGTCCGCACCTATGGCGACGCCGCACGGCCGCCGATCGCACTGTTGCACGGGCTGTTCGGGTCCTCGACGAATTGGGGCTCGGTGGCACGACAGCTTGCCACGCAATACTTCGTGCTCGTTCCGGATCTGCGCAACCACGGCCAGTCGCCGCACCATCCCGACAGCGGCTACCCGGCGATGGTCGATGACCTGCTCGGCCTGTTGGATCAGCACGGTCTGGCAGACGCGACCCTGGTTGGCCACAGCATGAGTGGCAAGGTGGCAATGCACCTGGCGCTCACCAACCCGCAGCGGGTCGCCGGGCTGGCGGTGGTTGATATGGCCCCGGTTCGTTACACCCACAATTTCGCTGGCGTGCTTGCGGGGTTCGATGCGGTCGATCTGACCGCGATACGCAATCGCGCGGACGCCGACGCCCAGATGGCCGAACATGTCATCGGGAGTGGGGTGCGCGCCTTCCTGCTGCAGAACCTGGTCAAGCGTCCGGACGGTTGGGCATGGCGCGCCAATCTGGATGCCCTGGCGGCGGCGCAGGGCGAGATCACCGGGTTCCCGGCCCAGCTGGCCGGCGCGCAATTCGCCGGTCCCACCAGCTTCATCTACGGCGATCAGTCGGACTATGTCACGCCGGGCTATCTGCCGCAGATCCAGCGCTATTTCCCGGATGCCGTGCAGTGTCCGGTGGCGCAGGCCGGGCACTGGGTATACGCGGACCAGCCGCAGGGGTTCATGGCCTGTCTGACGGCGTTGCTTGCGCGGCTTTAGTCAAGGTTCTATGGGCTACTCGTCATGCAGGGCCTCGACCGGATCGAGGCCGGCGGCACGCCATGCCGGCACTACCCCGGCGAGCAGCCCGATGGCCAGCGCCACGACCAGCGCCAGCAGCGCGTAGCCCCAGGAGACATGCGTCGGCAGGCCGGGGAGCAGCCTGCCAAGTAACCAGGAGCCGCCGGCCCCGGCCAACAGGCCGACCAGGCCGCCGCAGCCACCGAGGATCAGCGCCTCGCCGAGAAACAGCCGCAGGATCTGTGGGCGGCTGGCGCCGAGCGCGCGCAACAGACCGACTTCGGCGACGCGTTCGTTAACCGAGATGGTCATGATGGTCAGTATGCCGATGCCACCGACCAGCAACGAGATAGCGCCGAGTGCGCCGACCGCCAGTGTGAGCACCTCAAGCACCGAGCCCAGCACCTCGAGCATCTGATCCTGCGTGATTATCGTGAAGTCCTCGCTGCCGTGACGCACCACCAGACGCTGCTTGATGCTCTCGGCCAGCGCGCCCGCGTCGCTCCCGGATCGATACAGCACATCCACCTCCATCAGACTCTCGCGGTCGAACATCGCCATGGCACGCATGATGGGGATGTATACGGTGTCGTCGAGATCGAATCCGAGCATCTGGCCCTTGGGCTGCAGGGTGCCGACGATGCGGTAGGTCTCGCCGCCGACCCGGATGCGTTCGCCCAGCGGGGAGTCTGCACCAAACAGCTCCTCACGCAACTTGTGGCCGAGCACGGCGAACGCCCGCGCACGGCGCGGCTCGTCGTTGGGCAGAAAGCGCCCCAGCGCCGGTTTGACCTGCCAAACGGCCGGGACTTCAGAGCCGGTACCGAATACCGTCGTGCGCCGCGTGCGCCCATTGGCCTCGACGGCGGCGTTGCCTTGCACGAAGGGGACGACCGCCAGCACCTGCGGCAATCGCCCCAGCGCTGCGGCATCGTCCAGGCTCAATGGCCGCACGTTGCTCACGATGGCACCGGACAGGCCGAAGGTCTCGGTTTTGCCCGGTGATATGGAGATCAGGTTGGTGCCGAACTGGGTGAACTCGTGGACCACGAAGCGCTGTACGCCTTCACCGATCGCGGTCAGCAGCACCACCGCGGCGATCCCGACCGCGATACCCAGCCCGGTCAACAGGCTGCGGGTGCGATGGGCGAGGATGGCACTGCCGGTCAGCTGGAGATGGTCGCGCAGGTGCATCGCCGCTCAGCGCCGGCTCAACGCGCGCACCGGATCCAGCCGGGCGGCGCGGCGCGCGGGCAGCACGCCGAACAGCAGCCCGGTCAGCAGCGCGACCGCGACGGCCGCCAACGGTGCCCACAGCGGAGCGGCGATCGGAAAGCCGGGGAACAGCTGGCCCAGGGCGAGGATGCCGAGCCCGGCGATCGCAAGACCCAATATTGCCCCGCTGCCTGCCAAGACCACTGACTCGACCAGGAACAGCCGCAGCACCTGCCGCTCTGGGGCGCCGAGGGCCTTCATCAGGCCGATCTCGGCGACCCGCTGCGAGACCGCCACCAGCATCACGTTCATGACCAGGATGCCGGCGACGGCGAGGCTGATGGCCGCGATACCGCCGACCGTATAGGTCAGCGCACGCAGGATGCCGTCGAAGGTGTCGAGCAGGGCATCCTGGGTGATGATGGTGACGTCGTCCTCACCGTCGTGCCGTTCGCGGATGATGTCGCGGGCTGCCGCCTTTGCGCGCGGAATATCCTCCTGGCTGCGTGCCTGGATCAGGACCCGGAACAGTGCCGGCGTATCGAACAGACTCTGTGCCGCAGCCACCGGAATGATCACCAGGTCGTCGAGGTTGCGGCCGATCGATTGTCCGCCGCTGCTCAAGATGCCGACGACCCGGTAGCGCCTGTCGTTTATGCGTATCCATTTTCCCAGCGGACGTTGTTTGCCGAACAGCTCCTTGCGCAGACCCGCGCCGAGGACAGCGACATTGACCGCACGCTCGGGATCGATCATCGGTAGCGGCCGACCACTACCGATGGTCAGGTGGCGGATCGGGAAAAACGCGTGCGTTGCACCGATCACGGTGACCTCACGCTCGCGGTTCGCGAAAGAGACCGGGGCGTTGCCGACAGTGAGCGGGGCCACCCGCAGGATACTGCGATGTCGGAGCAGCGCCATGGCGTCAGCCAGGGTGAGGTCGCGCGGGGTTTCACCGAATAGCGGCGGCGCGCCGCCGGTAGTCTCCGAGCGGCCGGGCAGCATCACCAGCAGGTGGGTACCGAGCTGAGCGAACTCATCGATGACGTAGCGTCGTGCGCCCTCGCCAAGGGCGGTCAGGACGACGACCGACGCGACTCCGATACTCATTGCCAACAGCATCAGCAGGGTGCGGGTGCGGGCACCCACCAGCGATCCCGTGACAAAACGCAGCAGTTCAGGCAGGCGCATCGTCGACACTGTCGCTTTCGATGCGTCCATCCACCATACGAATCTGCCGTCGTGCGCGTCGGCCGATAGCGGGATCATGGGTGACGATGACCAGTGTAATGCCCGATGCGTTGAGTGATTCAAGCAGCGCGACCACTTCGCTGCCGGCGTGTCGATCGAGGTTGCCGGTTGGCTCGTCGGCCAGCAGCAATGCCGGCTGCATAACGATCGCGCGGCCGATCGCGACCCGCTGTCGCTGGCCGCCCGAGAGCTGGTCGGGACGGTGCTGCGCACGCGGTAGCAGGTCCAGCGATTCGAGCACCTCGTGAACCCGCGCGCCGCGTGACCGTGGATCGGCCCCGGCCAGCATCATCGGCAGCCCGATATTGTCTGCCGCCGTCAGCCGCGGGATCAGATGGAAGGCCTGAAACACGAAGCCGATATGGCTGCGGCGCAGCGCCGCCCGCTTCTCCTCGATCAGCGTCGTGGTCTCGACGTCGTCCAGCCGATAGCTGCCGCCATCCGGCCGGTCTAGCAGGCCGAGCACGTTCAGCAGCGTGGATTTGCCCGACCCCGACGGGCCCATCACCGAGACATAGTCGCCGGCTGGCAGCTCCAGCGTCACCTCGTTCAGCGCGTGGACCCGCTCATCGCCGACCTGGAAACGGCGTTCGATTCCACGCAATTCGATCATCGGTCGGCATCCGTCTCCCGCCGTGCCTCGGCACCGTCAACCATGCCTTCACGGTCGACCGAGGTGACCACCAGTTCGCCTTCACTGAGGCCGTCGAGGATCTCGCTATGGTCCCAGTTGGCGGTGCCGACCTGGATCCGCCGCTGCTCGAGCAGTCGGGTATCGGAGTGAAACACATAGGCACTGCGGTTCTCGACCACCGCCTCGGTCGGGATGCGCAGCGTCTGTTCGCGAACCGCGAGAATGATCTCGACATCCGCAGAATAGCCGGCGAGCAGATGGGCGATATCGTCCGGGCTGACAAACTCGATCTCGACGTCGACCGTGCGCGCCTGCTTCTCACGGTCCAGGACATAGTCGGCAATGCGCCGCACGCGGCCCGCGAAGCGCCGCTCGCCAAAGGCGTCCAGCGTGATGCGCGCGTCCAGTCCCACACTGATGTCGGCGACATCGACCTCGTCGATCGGCGCCGATAGATAGAAACAGCGGTCGGCAATCAGGTCGATCGCCGGCGGCGTCGGTATGCCGATCGGTGACGGCGTGACGTATTCGTTGAGTTCACCGTTTATCTCGGCAACCACCCCGTCGAAGGGGGCGATCAGGCGGGTCTTCTCCAACGTGGCCTCCGCGACGCCGACGCGCGCGCGGCTGACTGCCGCGGTTGCCCGCGCCGCCTCGCAGGCCGCCTCGCCCGCATCGGCCGCACTGACCGTCTGATCGACTTGATCCTCCGAGACCAGGCTGCGTCCGAGCAGTTTCTGCTGACGCTGCGCCTCGCGCCGTGCCTGCTCGGCCTCGATGCAGCGCGCCCGGGCCGTGGCCGCGGCACTCGCCGCCTCCTGTTTGGTCAGCGTCAGCTGCGCGGTCAGGTCTTTGTTCCACAGCTCCAGCAACAGTTGCCCGCGCTTGACCGCATCGCCCTCCTGCACGGGCAGTTTGGCGATCTGCCCGCCGGCGCTCGGCGACAGCTTGGCGCGGCGACAGGCCGTAACGGTCCCCGCGCGGGTGTTGGCGACGGTCTTCTCCACCCTGCCCTTCTCGACGGGGGCGACGGCCACCAGAATCGGTCTGCCTCGATTCGCCCACCACGCCCAGGCGCCGACAAGTCCAAGCAGGATACCTGCGATCAATAGGCGGCGGAGGGTCTTGTTGGTCGACATGGCAGGGCGGCATGGCTCGCTGATCGGTGATGAGGCGGCGGAGCGTGCGCATCTGCGGCCGAACACGTGTGTGCGAATTGTACCCCAAGCCCAGTCGCCATCGTGCCGAAAGCCTGTCCTCTGGCCTCGCTGCGTGCATTCGCATGCCTTTGAAATCGCCCGGTTATCGATTCGCTGCAGCATGCAGGCTAAGCATCAGCGGGTTGCCACAGGCGCCGTTTGAATATCGATCGCAAAGCCACGCGGCCCGGTATAATCGCCAGCTTTCCGCAAAGTCTTCGTCAATAGGGGCGCAACATGGCTCATTCGGGCATCAACAAAGTGGTTTTGGCCTACTCCGGCGGGCTGGATACCTCGATCATCCTGCGATGGCTGCAGGACGAATACGGCTGCGAGGTCGTGACCTTCACTGCCGATATCGGACAGGGTGAGGAGGTCGAACCGGCGCGTGCCAAGGCCGAGGCCGCCGGTATCCGGGAGATCTATATCGACGATCTGCGCGAGGAATTCGCGCGGGACTTCGTGTTTCCGATGTTTCGCGCCAATGCGGTCTACGAGGGCGAGTATCTGCTCGGCACCTCCATCGCCCGCCCCTTGATCGCCAAGCGGTTGATCGAGATTGCCAACGAGACCGGCGCGGACGCGATCTCGCATGGCGCGACCGGCAAGGGCAACGACCAGGTGCGTTTCGAGCTCGGTGCCTATGCCCTCAAGCCGGACGTGAAAGTAATCGCGCCTTGGCGTGAATGGGACCTGTTGTCGCGCGAGAAGCTGATGCAGTATGCCAAGCAGCACGATATCGCGGTGGACTTCGCGCAACAGGGCAAGAAATCGCCTTATTCGATGGACGCCAATCTGCTGCACATCTCTTACGAAGGCGGGATTCTCGAGGACCCCTGGGCCGAGCCGGAGGAAGACATGTGGCGCTGGAGTGCCTCGCCCGAGGCGGCGCCGGATACGCCGACCTACGTCGAGCTCACCTATGAAAACGGCGACATCGTCGCCGTCGACGGCCAGGCGATGACCGCGGCGGAAACCATGGAGTTTCTGAACAGGGTCGGCGGCGAGAACGGCATCGGTCGTGACGATATCGTCGAGAACCGCTATGTCGGTATGAAGTCGCGCGGCTGTTACGAGACACCTGCCGGCACCATCATGCTCAAGGCGCACCGCGCCATCGAGTCGTTGACATTGGATCGCGAAGCGGCGCATCTCAAGGATGACCTCATGCCAAAGTATGCCAGCATGATCTACAACGGTTATTGGTGGAGCCCTGAACGCGAGGCCCTGCAGGCGCTGATCGATCAGACCCAGCATGTGGTCAACGGTACGGTGAGGATGAAGCTCTACAAAGGCAATGTGATCGTTGCCGGGCGCAAGTCGCCCAGCCACAGCCTGTTCGACGAGTCCATCGCCACCTTCGAGGATGATGCCGGAGCCTATGACCAGAAGGACGCTGAAGGTTTCATCAAACTCAATGCGCTGCGCCTGCGAGTCGGCGCACGCCGCAAAGGCTGAGCGGGAGACAAGCGATGCAAAGAAAGTTCTGGCTGATGGTTCTGTTGTTACTGGTTGGGGCCGCCTACGCGCTGCAGAAGGCCGCGCCGCTGCGCGGCGAATGGCGGCCGGATGAGGTGG
This sequence comes from uncultured Gammaproteobacteria bacterium, assembly GCA_963736445.1. GTDB lineage: Bacteria > Pseudomonadota > Gammaproteobacteria > Chromatiales > Chromatiaceae > Thiosocius. Next base: position 12,227 of record CAVTOY010000002.1, read on the forward strand.
CCCCGGGCGTCTATGTGATTCATGGTCCGACCGAACTGCCGTCGCCGTCGAATCAGGGCTTCATGAACAACCCGGCATTCGTCGTCAGCGGCGAGGGTGTCGTAGTGATCGATCCGGGCAGCAGCGTGCAGGTCGGCGAGATGCTGCTGGCGCACATCGAAAAGGTGGCGGACAAACCGATCCTTGCGGTCTTCAATTCGCATATCCACGGCGATCACTGGCTTGGCAATCAGGCGATCCGCGCCAGGTATCCGGAGGTGCCGATCTACGGGCACGAACGTGTCGGGCCCAAGGTCCTGGCAGGCGCCGGGACCGAGTGGGTCCAGCTGATGCTGCGCCTGACCGAGAACGCCACGCTGGGGACCGATGTCGTCGCCCCAGACCATCCGGTAAAGGACGGCGATGTGCTGCGCATCGGCGGCCTGACCTACCGGATAATGAACAACGACAAGGCGCACACCGATACCGACATCATGCTGCATATCAAAGAGCTCGACGTGATGTTCCTCGGCGACAATGCAGGGCATGGACGCATCCTGCGCCTGGAGGGCGGCAGTTTTGCGGGCAACATTACGGCGTTGGAGAATGCGCTTGCCAGCGGCGCCACCGTATTCGTTCCAGGACACGGGCCGAGCGGCGGCAACGAAGTGGCAACCCGCTACCGCGACTATCTGCAGACCCTTTACGAGACGGTGCAACAGGGCGTCGAGGAAGGCCTCGCGGATTTCGAGATCCGTCCGCTGCTGCTGCCGAAGCTGGGGCCCTGGCAGCAGTGGGCCGGATTCGACAGCGAGCTGGGGCCGCACATCAGCGGCGCTTACCTCGAGGCGGAGGCGGCCGCATTTTGAGTCTTGCGGATTTCTCGCTGGCGGTGTGTCTCGAGATGTCATCGGGCGCGATCCCGTTGCGCCTACCGGCCTGGCGGCGATGATGAACGCCTTCGGCATCATGGTGATTGGCGACGAGATCCTCAACGGGCGTCGCCGCGACCGGCATTTCGAGGGTATCGGCGGCCTGCTGCGCGAACGCGGTTTCGGTGTGGCCTGGCTGCGCATCCTGCCGGACGATCCCGGCTATCTCACCGAGGAACTACGGCGCACCATGGCCGAGAACATCCCGGTGTTCTGCTGCGGCGGTATCGGTGCGACGCCCGATGATCACACCCGCGCCTGCGCGGCGCTGGCCGCCGGGGTCTCGCTGCACAGGCACCCGGCCGCGGTAGCGGAGATCGAGGCGCGGTTCGGTGCCGAAGCCTATCCGCAGCGGATCAAGATGGCCGAATTGCCGCAGGGCAGTGAGCTGATCCCAAACCCTGTCAATCGCGTGCCGGGTTTCAGTCTCGCTCGCCACTATTTTTTGCCGGGCTTCCCGGATATGGCGCACCCGATGGCCGCCTGGGTCCTGGATGCCCACTACCGCGAAGGCGGCCTCGCCGAGCGGCAGCGGTCGCTGCGCGTCCGAGGGGTGACCGAGAGCAGTCTGTTGGACCTGATGGAGGCGCTGGTCGAACAATACCCGGACGCCAAGCTCTTCAGCCTGCCGCGGCTGGGCGCGGAATCCCAGATCGAGATCGGGTTTCGCGGGCGTGGCGATCTGGATGCCCCGTTCTCCGCGCTGCGTGCGGGACTCGATGAACGCAGCGTCAGCTATGAGCCGCTGGGCGACTGACGCCCATCCACCACACAGGCTAGACTTTAAGGGCACTCAAGCGGCCGCCGTTGGTTGATGCCGGCCGCATCGATATCTCCGCGGAGCTTGCTATGCGCCTGTCGTTTCATGGGGCCGCCGGCGGCGTGACCGGCTCGTGTCACCTGGTGGAATGTGCCGGGAAGCGTATCCTGATCGACTGTGGTCTCTATCAGGGCGGGCGCCAGATCGAGGAGGAAAATCGGCAGCCGTTCGGTTTCGAACCCAAGGAGATCGATTATCTGCTGCTCACGCACGCGCATCTGGATCATTGCGGGCGCATTCCGCTGCTGGTTGCGCGCGGTTTTCGCGGCGAGATCATCACTACCGCAGCGAGCCGCGAGCTGGCCCGCCTGGTGATGCTGGACGCGGCGGGTCTGCAGGAAGAAGAGGCCGAGTGGCTGAACAAGAAGGCCAGGCGCAATCGCAGCAAGGAGATTCAGCCACTGTATACCGTGCTCGACGCGCTCTACAGCATGGATTTCTTCGGCCGCAGCGCCCGCTATGACGATGCGACAGAACTAGCCACCGGCATAGCCGCGACCTTCATAGAGGCCGGGCATATCCTCGGCTCGGCGAGCCTCGTGCTCGACCTCGAGGAGGCCGGGCGGCGGCGCCGGGTGCTGTTCTCCGGTGACCTTGGCGCCAGCGGACGGCCATTGATGCGCGACCCCGCGCGGCCCCCGCCCGCGGATGTCGTGGTCATGGAGACGACCTACGGCGATCGCGCTCACAAGGCGCTCGGACCCTCTATTGACGAACTCTACAGCGCGATCCGCGACACCTTCCGGCGTGGTGGCAACGTCATCATCCCGACCTTCGCCCTGGAGCGGGCGCAAGAGCTGTTGTTCTGTCTTCGCCAGGGCGTCCAACACGGGGCCTTGCCGGCCACCATGCAGGTCTTTCTCGATTCGCCAATGGCGATCTCCGCAACCGAGATCTTCCGGCGTCACCCGGACAGCTATGACCCGGAGATAGAGACGCTGTTTGCGGATGGCGCAGATCCCTTCTCTCTACCCGGCCTGCATTTCACCCGCGAGACCGCGGCCTCCATGGCGCTGAACCGGATCGGCGGCGGGGCGGTGATCCTCGCGGGATCCGGTATGTGCACCGGGGGCCGGGTGCTGCATCACCTGAAACACAATCTGTGGCGTTCCGACAGCAGTATCGTCTTCGTTGGATTTGCGGCCAAGGGTACCCCGGCGCGACGAATCATCGACGGCGCGTCAGTGATCAAGCTGTTTCGTGAGCAGATACCGGTTCGCGCGCACATCTACACCATCGGCGGTTTCTCCGCGCACGCCGACCGTAACGAACTCCTGGCCTGGTGGCGGTCGACCGGTCGGCCTGCGCATACCGTACTGGTGCACGGCGACGAAGAGGCCAGGCAGGCATTTGCCGAGGCCCTCGGGGGGGCCAATGTGGTGGTGCCGAGCCTGCACGAGGAGCTTCAGATATAGTCGGCGCCGCCGGCGTGCCACGGCTACTCAATCTGGTGCAGCCAAGGTCGAGCGCACCAACGTAGTGCGCGCAGGCCGCGCAGTAACCGGCGTCCGTGCGGGTTTTTTGGTCTTTTGCCGTCAGCTACCTTTACCTGGGGCATACGCAGCCGCTGGCATGTATGTTGAATCGAACCTTGTGTCGCAAGCGAGGTCACTCAAGGCATGGCAAATGTATCTGGCGTACCACGCCGCCCTGTCGTCCTGGTCATACTGGATGGCTTCGGCATCAATCCGAGCAAACGCAACAACGGCGTTGCGGAGGCAAACACGCCACGCCTCGATGCCTATTTCAGTCGCTATCCACACACCACGCTGAACGCCTCCGGTCATGCCGTTGGCCTGCCGGATGGTCAGATGGGCAACTCCGAGGTAGGCCATCTGGTCCTCGGCGCGGGCGACATCATTCGTCAGGATATCGTGCGTATCAACGACGCGATAGCGAGCGGCGCATTCTTCACCAACCCGGCGCTGCTCGACGCCGCAGACCTGGCCCAGCGTCAGGGATGCCCGGTGCATCTGCTTGGCCTGGTATCGGACGGCGGTGTGCACAGCCACCTCGATCACCTCTCGGCCCTGATTCGCCTCTGCCGGGAGCGCGGCGCCCGCCCATTACTCCACATGATCACCGATGGGCGGGACACGCCGCCGCAGTCGGCGCTGAGCTACCTGCGCGAGGTAGAGGCGCAGCTCCATGAGTCCGGTGGTGCCATCGCCAGCATCACGGGGCGTTACTATGCGATGGACCGCGACAACCGCTGGGATCGGACGGAGCTGGCCTGGCGCGCGCTGATGCTCGGCAAGGGTCAGCAGGGCCAAAGTGCCGAGACCGCAATCCGCGGCGCCTATGCGGGCGGTGACACCGACGAGTTCATCCAACCGATCTTGCTGCCCAGCTATCGGCCCGTTGGCGGCGGTGAGCCAGTGATCTGTTTCAATTTTCGCAAAGACCGGCCGCGCCAGTTGGTGGCCGCCCTGGGTGACTCCGGTTTCAGCGGCTTCGACCGCGGTGAAGTCCCGGTGGCCGCTGTCACCTGCATGATGCCCTACGATCGCGCGCTGCAGATGGCGTATGCGTTCGAACCCGAACGGCCGGCGACCACGCTCGGCGAGGTGGTCAGCACGCTCGGCCTTGCCCAGTTTCATTGCGCGGAGACCGAGAAATACGCGCATGTCACCTATTTTTTTAACGGCGGGCAGACGCAGCCCTATCCCGGCGAGACCCAGTTTCTGGTACCTTCCCCCAATGTTGCCACCTATGACCTCAAACCCTCGATGAGCGCACAGGCCGTTGCCGATGCGGTCGTCGGCGCGATCGACAAGGGGAGCCATGCTTTCATCGTCGTTAATTTTGCCAACGGCGATATGGTTGGCCATACGGCCAAACGCGACGCCGTGCTGGAGGCGGTCGAGGTCCTCGACCGTGAGGTGCCGAGGGTGCTGGAAGCGGCCGAAAACGCCGGCTACTCCGTGCTGCTCACCGCCGATCATGGCAACTGTGAGGAGCTGATCGACCCCTTCACCGGCGAGCCGCATACGCAGCACACTACCTACCCGGTGCCGTGTATGGTACTAGACGAGGAGAACTGGCAGCTGTCGTGCGCAGGTGGTCTCGCGAACGTGGCGCCGACGGTGTTGGAGTTGATGGGCCTACAATCTCCGGCCGAGATGAAAGCGCCCTCGCTGCTGTTGCGTAAGCTGCCGGGCAGGCGTCCAGAGCAGCGCCGTCGGCCGCAGCGTCTTCAGGGCGCGGCCTAAGAATCGACGCCGCGTGCGCGTGCAATCGGCCTCGTGACGACCGCGAATGATGGAGTCTCGCAAATGGCAACTCTGAACGTAAACGGAGAGCCCGTCTCTCTCGACGTGGACGGCGATACGCCGTTGCTCTGGGTGCTGCGTGAGCAACTGGGCCTGACCGGAACCAAATACGGCTGCGGCATCGGCCTGTGCGGCGCCTGCACGGTGCATATCGATGGCGAGGCGGTGCGCTCCTGCGTCATCCCGGTCGCCGCGTTGGGCGCTTCACAGGAGGTGACACGATCGAGGGCCTTTCGCCCGACGGCAGGCATCCGGTGCAGCAGGCCTGGGCCCAGCTGGACGTGCCGCAGTGCGGTTATTGCCAGCCCGGCATGATCATGGCGGCAGTGGCGCTGCTCGACGAAAAGGCCGAGCCCGAGCGACGCGGACATCGATGCGGACATCACCAACATCTGCCGTTGCGGTACCTTCAACCGGGTGCGTCAAGGCATCCATCTCGCCGCCAAGATCAACAAGCGCGGGAGGTCCTGATGACGGCAAGACGCATAACGCTCTCCCGGCGCGATTTTCTGATCGGCACGGCGTCTGCCGGGGCCAGCCTGTCACTCGGCCTGTATCTGCCGCTGGGCAGCGCAGAGACGCGAAAGGGCGCCGCGGACACCGGAGGTCAATGCCTGGGTGGTGATCGAACCCGACGATACCGTGGTCGTGCGTATCGCCCGCTCGGAGATGGGGCAGGGCACGCTCACCGGTCTGGCGCAGCTGGTCGCCGAGGAACTCGAATGCGACTGGTCCAAGGTCAAGACCGAGTATCCGACGCCGGGTGAAAACCTCGGACGTGATCGGGTATGGCGGAGCTTTTCGACCGGTGGCAGTCAGGGTATCCGCGGCAGTCACCAGTACGTCCGCGAGGGCGGCGCACTGGCCAGGGTGTTGTCTGATCGAGGCGGCTGCAGAGGCCTGGGATGTGCCGGCCGGGGAGTGCAGTGCCGCCGACGAGCGTGATCACGCACCGCCCGACGGGCGCACGACTAGCTACGGCAAGGTGGCGGCCGCGGCCGCCGAGATGGTGCCGCCGCTGCAGGTCGAGCTGAAGGACCCGAAAGACTGGAAGATCGTCGGCAAACCCCTGAAGCGCCTGGATACGCACGAAAAACTGACCGGCAAGCAGGTCTTCGGCGCCGATCTGCAGTTGCCCGGTATGCTCAATGCCGCGATCAGGGCCTGTCCGGTGTTCGGCGGCACCTTGGCCGCGTTCGATGCCGATGCGGTGCGCAAGATGCCTGGCGTGCGCAGCGTCGTGCGCGTCGGTGACGATGCCGTCGCGGTCGTCGCGGACACCTGGTGGCAGGCCAAGACGGCACTGGATGCGCTGCCGGTCACCTGGGACGAGGGCCCGAATGTCGGCCTCAGCAGTGCATCGATCGCGCAATGCTGGCAGAAGGGCTGACCGCCGATGACGCCTTCGTCGGTAACCAGGCGGGCGACGTCCAGGCCGCCCTGCAGGGAGCTGCGAAGACCGTGGAGGCGGTCTACGGCTACCCGTATCAGAATCACGCGACCATGGAGCCGATGAACGCGACGGCGCGCTGGACCGCCGACCGCTGCGAGGTCTGGTGTCCGACCCAGAACGGCGAGGCAGCGCTGCAGGCGGCCGCCGAGGCGGCCGGCCTGCCGGCCACCCAGTGCGAGGTCTACAAGATCCATCTCGGTGGCGGTTTCGGGCGGCGCGGCGCGTTTCACGATTTCGTCCGGCAGGCCGTTGCGATCGCGAAGCAGCTGCCGGGTACACCGGTGAAGCTGCTGTGGACGCGCGAAGAGGACATGCTGCACGGCGCCTATCACCCGATCACCCAGGCCAGACTGGTCGGCGGGCTCGACGACAAGGGCGAGCTGATCGGTCTGCGCATGCGCATCTCGGGTCAGTCGATCCTGGCCTCGGTGAGGCCGCGGCCCTGCGGGACGGTGCCGATATGTTCATCTTTCAGGGCGTGCTGCCGACGGTGATCACGCCATCAGCTACAGCATTCCCAATCTGCTGATCGATCACGCGATGCGCAATCCGCCGGTGCCGCCGGGCTTCTGGCGTGGCGTGAACGTCAATCAGAACGCCATCTACATGGAGTGTTTCATCGATGAACTGGCGCATGCCGCGGGCAAGGACCCGCTCGCGTTCCGTCGCGGGCTCATGTCGGATCAACCGCGAAGCCTCGCGGTGCTGGATGCGGTCGCCGAGAAGGTGGGTTGGGGAACGCCGGCTGCAGACGGGGTGCATCGTGGCCTGGCAGTCTGCAAGGCCTTCGCGAGTTACATCGCGGCCTGCGCGGAGGTCTCGGTCGACGACCGGGGGCGGCTAAAGATCCATCGCATCGTCGCGGCGACCGATCCCGGCTATGCGGTCAACCCGCAGCAGATCGAGGCCCAGGTCGAGGGTTCATTCGTATTCGGCCTGTCGGCGCTGCTGTACGGGGAATGCACCATCCGCGGCGGCCGCGTCGAACAGGAGAACTTCGATACCTACCCGTCCATGCTGATTGGCGAGATGCCCAAGGTCGAGATGATCGTCATGCCCTCGGGCGGTTTCTGGGGTGGGGTCGGCGAGCCGACCATCGCGGTGGCCGCGCCGGCGGTGCTCAACGCGATTTTCGCCGCGACCGGCAAGCGCGTGCGTCGCTTCCCGTTGAAGAATACCGACCTGCGGGCGGCATAAGCTACATCGGACCGGATGTGTCCGAAGCGGTGCCGCAATCCGGCCGCCGGTCAGCGCAAATGAGCAGACCGTCGGCGGAGTCGCTATCTGGTAGGCTGATAGCGTGCGAACCAGCAAGAGAGAAACAGATGCGAAGCGACCTGCCGCGCGGCGCAGTTGCCTGATCGGCCTGCTCGCGCTGCTGGCCGCCTGCAGCGCGGAACAGGACAAGCAGCAGGGCGCTATCGTCCTCGAGGCCTGGGCGCATGCGGGACAGGCAGCCGAGCGTGAGGTGCTCGAGCGGCAGGCAGCGCGATTCAGCGACGCGCAGCCCGACATCGACGTCCGGCTGACCTTTATCCCCGAGCGCTCCTACAACGCCCAAGTGCAGGCGGCGGCTGTCGCCGGCGAACTGCCGGACGTGCTGGAGTTCGACGGCCCCTTCTTGTTCAACTATGTCTGGCAGGGTCGACTGCAGTCCCTCGATGGACTGCTTGCCGCCGAAACGCAGCAAGACCTGCTCCCGTCCATCGTCCAGCAGGGTCGCTATCTGGGGCGGCTGTATGGCGTCGGGACCTTCGATTCCGGCCTTGGAATCTATGCCCGCCGCAGTGCATTGCAGTCGGCCGACATCCGCATCCCCATCGATCCAGAGGACGGCTGGGATGCAGGCGAGTTCGGCGCGATTCTGAAGACGCTGGCCGAGCGCGATGTAGACGGCATGGTGCTGGATCTGAAGCTGAACTACGCCGGTGAATGGTTCACCTATGCCTTTTCGCCGCTGCTGCAATCGGCCGGTGGTGATCTGATCGATCGGAGCGCCTATCAATCCGCCGAGGGAGCGCTCAATGGCCCGCGGTCGGTCGCCGCGATGAGCGCGCTGCAAGACTGGTTTTCCGGCGGCTATGTGGACCTCAACCTCGATGATGCGGCCTTCGTGAGCGGACGAGTGGCGCTATCCTGGGCTGGCCATTGGGAGTATGCCCGCTACGCCGCTGCACTTGGTGACGACCTGTTGTTGTTGCCGCTGCCGGATCTCGGGCAGGGCTCTCGTACCGGCCAGGGTTCCTGGGTGTGGGGAATCACCAGGGCAGCGACTATCCGCAGGCCGCCGCGCGCTGGCTCGAGTTCCTGCTCCAGCCCGCGGAAGTGCTGGCCATGGCGACCGCTAATGGTGCGGTGCCCGCCACCCAGGCTGCCGTTGACCGCTCACCACTGTATGGCAACGATGGCCCACTGCGGCTCTTCACCCGCCAGCTGCTCGACGGTCTCTCGGTACCACGGCCGCAGACGCCGGCCTATCCGGTGATCACATCCACGTTCCAGCAGGCGTTTCGAGATATCCGCAACGGCGCCGATGTCCAGGCCACACTCGATGCGGCGGTCGCCGTCATAGACCAGGATATCCGCGACAACCAGGGCTATCCGCCGCCGAACTGACGGACGGCGGCGAGCGAGACCATGGCAGCCAGACGCGAACAATACCGGGATCGGCGAGGGCGCACTGCCGTGTTGATCAGTATGCCAGCGCTGCTCGGGCTGCTGGCTTTTGTCTTCGCCCCCTTTCTGCTGGCAGTGGTGCTGGGCTTCAGCAATCTTCGGCTCGGCTCGCCGCTGCCGCTCGAGTGGGTTGGATTCGAGCAATATCGCCGCATTTTCGCGGAACCCTCCTTCACGCGCGCACTCTTTAATAATCTGCTGTTCGCCCTGGCGATCGTGCCACTGCAGACGGCGCTAGCCCTGGTGTTGGCGCTGCTGCTCAACAGGCGTCTGCGCGGAATCGCGCTGTTCCGCACGTTGTTCTTCATGCCGGTTGTCTTCCCGTTGTCTCTCGTCGCCGTGGTCTGGATATTGATCTTTGCCCCCGGACCCAACGGGATGATGAATGCCTTTCTGGAGCTGGTGAGCCTCGGTGCCTGGACGCCGCATGACTTTTTGCATGACACCCGACTCGCACTGCCAGCCATTATGCTGACGTCGCTGTGGCAGGGCGTCGGTTTCCAGATGGTCATCGTGCTCGCCGGACTGCAGGCGATTCCTGCCGAACTGTACGAGGCGGCCGGATCGACGGGGCCGGTCGCTGGCAGCAGTTCTGGCATGTGACCCTACCTCAGCTGCGCAACACGATGATCTTCGTGGTGCTGGTCACCACCATCCTGGCCTTTCGTTTGTTCGATCAGGTGCAGATCATGACTCAGGGTGGCCCGAATGACGCCACTACGACGGTGATGTTCGAGGCCGTCGAGGCCGCGTTCACCCGCCAGCAGGTGGCGCGCGGCGCCGCAATGAGCGTCGTGCTGTTTGTGGTGGTGTTGTTGATCTCCTGGCTCCAGCGCCGCCTGGCCCGCCAGCAACGGGAGGTGGCGTGACGTCGCGTGCCGCGATCCCGCTTGTCTATACCGGCCTGCTGCTGCTGGGGCTGCTGTTCATCAGTCCGATCGCGTTCATGCTCGCCGGTAGCTTCAAGCCGGATGCGCGCGTGCTGATGGAGGCGGGCGAATGGCGGGCCTTCTGGCCAACCGAGATGGCGCTGCAGAACTATCGGGACGTGTTCGCCCGCGTCGACTTTGCCCGCTTCCTCTGGAACTCATTGTTCATAAATGGCGCCATCGTCGGCTTGGGCTTGTTGGTAAACTCACTCGCCGGCTATGCCTTCGCGCGCCTGGCGTGGAGCGGCCGCGACCTGATGTTGAGCCTGGTCATGGCGGTGATGATCATCCCGATCGAAGCAATCGCCGTGCCCCTGTTCTACCTGGTCTCGCTGTTCGGCTGGCGGGACACCTATCTGGTGCAGATACTGCCGTTTATCGCCAACGCGTTCTCTATCTATTTATTCTTCACCTATTTCATCGGCATGCCCCGCGAGTTGGAGGAGGCGGCACGTATCGACGGTGCCGGTGTGCTGCGCACCTTCTTCAGCGTCATCCTGCCCAATGCCAAGCCGGTGTTTGCCAGCGTCGCAATACTCACCTTCCTGACCCATTGGGGTGCCTTTCTCTGGCCATTGATGGTCACGAGCAGCGAAAGCGTGCGACCACTGCCGCTGGCCATTGCGACCTTCCACGGCCTGCCGCCGCTGCAGTGGGGCGATATCTTTGCGTTTGGCATGATGATGGTGGTGCCGGTGCTGCTTATTTTTCTGCTGTTTCAGCCTTGGTTCGTGCGCGGTGTCGCTGCCAGCGGCATAAAGGGTTGAGTGATGTCCGGCGTCGAATATCGCCATGTCGACAAGACCTACCCGGATGGCACCCGGGCGCTGAGCGATCTTTCCCTGAGCATGGGCGATGGTGAACTCATGGTATTGGTCGGGCCATCGGGCGGCGGAAAGTCGACGGCCCTGCGTCTGTTGGCTGGCCTGGATCCGGTAAGCGGCGGCGAGATCTGGATTGGCGATGAATGTGTGAACGCGCTGTCGCCGCAGCGGCGTGACATTGCGATGGTGTTTCAGAACTATGCGCTTTATCCGCATATGACGGTGCGCCGCAACCTGGAATTCCCGCTGCGGATGATGCGGCTGGGCAGGTCGGCGATTTCCGCGCGGGTAAGCGACACCGCGGCACTGCTCGGCCTCACCGCGCTGCTCGAGCGGCGCCCGCGCGAGCTGTCCGGCGGCCAGCGCCAGCGAGTCGCCATGGGACGTGCCATGGTACGCCAACCGCGCGTGTTCCTGATGGACGAGCCGCTTTCGAATCTCGATGCAGCGCTGCGTACGCAGATCCGCGCCGAGATTGCCAGTCTGCAGCGGCGGCTCGCGATCACTACCGTCTATGTCACCCACGACCAGGTGGAGGCTATGACCCTCGGCGATCGCATCGCCGTACTGAACGCCGGTCAGCTGCAGCAGGTCGGTCCACCGCAGGCGCTGTACGACCGCCCCGCAAACACCTTTGTCGCCGAGTTTCTCGGCAATCCCGGGATGAATATCCTAGCCGCGGACCTGAGTCGCGATCGTATGTCCTTGCAATTGCGCGACGGCGGATGGGAAATCCCGCTGGCAGAGCTGCCGCAGCGCTGCCGCGAGCTGGCACAGCATCTTGCCGGTCCTTTTCTGGTCGGGCTGCGCCCGGAGGCGTTTTCCCCGCGCCTGGGTACGGCGACCGAGATGATCGTCGAGACCGTGGAGTCGCTGGGTCACGAGCGTCTGCTCACGGTTCGGCCTACTGCCGACACCACAGGTGCCGGGCAGACGTCCTTGGTGGCGCGCCTGCGCGGTGGGCGGGCCGAGGGCGCCGGGCAGAAGATCGAACTCGGTTTCGACAGCGAGCAGCTCAGGTTTTTCAACGTAAAGGGTGATCTGATCGGCTGAGCTTTTTGGCCTCGGCGTCAACGGTGCCGGCATTTCCGCCCAGGCGCCACCGCCAGCACCCGCCTGGGTTCGAATTATTCGATGTCTCAACCATGCGATTCCGACTTTTGTATCAGTGCAGTCAACGCCATGCTGGACCTGCCAACAAATAAGGAGGCATTGCATGGATATCCGTATCGAATCGCCACAGTTCCCGACAAGCAACGCGATGAGCAGCTACCTGAAGCGGCGGCTGCAGGACCACCTGGCTTTCGGCAGCGAGCGTATCCGCGAGGTGGAGGCCCACCTGTCAGACGTCAATGGTCTGCGCGGCGGCCAAGACAAGCGCTGTCGGCTGATCGTGCGCCTGAACCAGGCGCCCAAGGTCGTGGTCGAGAGCACCGATTCGGACCTGTACGTCGCCATCCGGCGATCCGCCGACAGGGTCGGTCGGGCGGTACAGCGCAGCATTGGGAAACGTCTCGGCCCGCGACGCCAGCGTGAACGGCCGTCTTTCGAACAGGATCAGCCTGGCATCCTTGCCTGATCGTCGATTTTCTCTTCATTTGGAGTCATCACGTGAATACCAGCATCTACAACGCCAGTCCGACAACAGCCCAGGCAACGGGTAGTCGCGTACTGCGCAATACCTATCTGTTGTTATCCATGACCTTGGCGTTCGCCGCGGCGACGGCCGGCTTGAGCATGGCACTCAACCTCCCGCATCCCGGGCTGATCCTCACATTGGTGGGCTACTTTGGCTTACTGTTTATGACCAGCCGCTACCGCGACCAGGCCCTGGGTTTGGTGTTCGTGTTCGCGCTGACAGGCTTCATGGGATATACCCTGGGCCCAATTCTGAGTTCCTACATCGGCATGAGCGGCGGGCCGCAGGTCGTAATGACGGCACTCGGCGCCACGGCCCTGGTCTTCGTGGGCCTATCCGGTTATGCGATGACCACGCGCCACGACCTCAGCTTTATGGGCGGGATGCTGTTCGTCGGCATACTGGTCGCGTTTCTGGCCGGCATCGCCGCGGTCGTGTTCTCCATGCCCGCGCTTTCACTCGCCGTGTCGGCGATGTTCGTGCTGTTGATGTCCGGGTTGATCCTTTACGAGACGCAACAGATCGTGCGCGGCGGCGAGACGAACTACATCATGGCCACGGTGACGCTGTTTGTTGCGATATTCAACCTGTTTACGAGCCTGCTGCACCTGCTCGGCTTCGCCAGCCAGGAGTAGCCAGACTGCTTAGACACTCATGGGGGGTGGAGGCTGTTCTCCGCGCCCCCATGATCGCTGGTAGCTCTGAGGATTGTTCAGCGTACGGTAATCGTAACGACTTCGGAGTAGATTGGGGTGGCATGTGGCATATGCGCGAAATCGCCGAGCAACAGCTGAAGTGTATGTTCTCCTGGCGGAAGTTCCACCGTGGTCTGAGTCTGTCCGCCACCGAAATGCCGATAGTTATCGTTGGCCGGAATCGGTTGGCTGAAGTCCGGCAGAGGCGCATCGAGGATCAGGTGGTGATGTCCGGTTTTTTCCTTCATCGTCCCAGCCGGCGCAACGCCATAACCCCTCAATCCAAACACGACAGTGACAGGGCTGGTTACGGTGTCACCGTCCTTGGGTGACACGATGTACGCCTCGGGCGTAGCCGTTGCTGCGGCCCAGGCGACCGAAAATAGGCTCGTCAGCAAAAGAATTTGAACAGCGCGCAGCATTGGGTTTTCTCCATTTCGTTGGGTAGAGCGACCGAAAAAGAAGACTAGCGCACGGCTACAAGTGAATAGCCGACGGATTTCGTGGCTATTCGCGGTCGTAGGAAAAACGCCAGCGAGGCATGTCGTGCGACGGATACCCAGCGATCGCTGCTAGCGGCGACCCCCGCCGCGGCGGTTCTTGGGGCGGTTTGGACCGACCCGGATTTCACTGCCGTTGAACAAACTGCCGTCCAGACCCGAGATCGCAGCACGCCCCTCGTGTCCTTCCATGTCGACGGTCGCGAATCCCCGGCAATCGCCCGAGAAGATGTCAGTGGCAAGTTTGATCGAGCGCACCACACCGTATTGGTTGAACAGTTCAGTGACGTTCTCTTCCGTGGATGACCTTGGCAGGCCGCGTACAAAAAGGGTAATCATGAATAAGATCCGGGCGCGACCATCTGCGGCTGCGTGAGATACGCAACACGGCGGTCTGCAGTGAACGGCAGAAAGCGGAAGGACCGCCCCGGGCAAACCGGGGCGGCCGGTGTCGAAGATGCGTTACAGCGCGACGACGTTATCGGCCTGGGGGCCTTTCTGGCCCTGGGTCTCTGTGAACTCGACCTTCTGGCCGTCGACCAGTGAGCGATGACCCTCGCCAACGATCGAACGGAAGTGGACGAACAGGTCTTTGCCGTTCGGGCGCTCGATGAAACCGTAGCCTTTGCCGCTATCGAACCATTTTACGGTCCCAGTCTGTCTTTCTGACATTCTCTCTTTACCTCGAAAAATTTCTAAACAATATCGGCCTCGGAAGGCCGGTAACTACCACGAATCTTGGCAGGCACTATGTAGCTCGATTCGAGTGTCACTTTCGAGGAAACAGCGAATAGAAGCTGCTAGTAGGCAGGTCAAAAATCACGGAGAAACTAGAACCTACACCGCATCAGGGAAAAACGCAAACGTGTTTTGTCAGAGGCGTGGCGCGGGGGTTTCGGGTGCCATCCTTCACGGTTTACGAAATACCATCAGATGTTGGGTTGGCAGCAGGTCCAGGGTTTCCTCCCAGACCAGCCCGATGGCGGCCATCTCCCGTTTCGCCTGGGCCTGGGTCATCTTGTGCAGCGGTTTTATCGGCAGCTCTGGGTCCTCGCCGCGATACTCGACGAGGAATAGCCGTCCCCCCGGCCGCAGGCCCTTGTGAATCCCATGCATCATCTCAAACGGGTGCGAAAACTCGTGATAGGTGTCCACTAGCAGAACGGCGTCGACCCCCTGCGCCGGCAGCTTCGGATCATCGATGCTGCCGAGGATGGGCACTACGTTGTCGATTCCGCGGCGCGCCATGCGCTTCTCCACGATCGCCAGCATCTCCGGCTGGATGTCCACTGCGAACACGCGACCCTGGGGGACCCGTTGGCTGATGCGGAAGGTGAAGTAACCGGTGCCGGCACCGATATCGGCGACCTCGGCGTCGGTGCGCAGCTGCAAGTGCTCCACCAGCACGTCGGGCAGCTCCTCTCGCGCCCGCGAGGCCCGCTCCAGCCAGCCGGCGCCCCGGTGACCCATCACGTGGGAGATCTCGCGCCCCATGTAGACCTTGCCGATGCCATCGCGGCTGGGGGTGATCTGACTGTAGCGGGGCGGGTCGGCCGGCGGCTGCAAGGCCACGGCGGTCATCGCCACCAGCGACAGCAGCGACAGGGTCAGAGTCGTTGCCAGGATTGAGCGTCGCGGCATGCAGTGCCTCCTGTGACGAACCAAAGATGAAAAGAGGCGATGGAAACGCATCAGGCGTCGGCCGCAAGGGCCGTAGACGGGGCGTTTGCCGGCCCGTCGCGAAACTGCAGCGCCGCGAGCCGAGCGTATAAGCCGCCGTGTGCGACCAGGTCATCGTGTCGTCCGGCGGCGACCACACGGCCTTCGTCCAGCACCAGGATTCGATCGGCCTTGCGCACCGTCGCGAGGCGATGCGCAATGACCAGGGTCGTGCGACCGGCCATCAGCTCTTCGAGGGCCAGCTGGACGGTCTTCTCGCTCTGCGCATCCAGCGCACTGGTGGCCTCGTCGAGCAGTAGCACCGCGGGATCACGTAGCAGGGCCCTGGCGATGGCGATGCGCTGACGCTGCCCGCCGGACAGACGCACACCGCGTTCGCCGAGATAGGTGTCCAGGCCGTCGGGAAGCTGATCGAGAAAATCGCTCGCATGTGCTGCGACGGCGGCGCGGCGTATGTCGGCGTCGTTTACGTCTTGCTGACCGTAAGCGATGTTCTCGCGCGCACTGGTGCCGAAGATCACCGGCTCTTGCGGCACGACGGCGATGCGCTGGCGCAGTGCCGCGGGATCCGCGCTGCGTAGGTCCACACCGTCGAGCTCGATGCGGCCCTCCTGGGGATCGTAGAACCGCAACAGCAACTGCATTACCGTGGACTTGCCGGCACCAGACGGCCCGACCAGGGCGACCGTCTCCCCCGGCTCAATCTGCAGGTCGATCGACCGCAGAACCGCCTGGTCCGGACGCGATGGGTAGCAGAACGAGACGCCCTTGAACGCCACCCTACCAGCCGCCGGGTCAGGCAGCGCCACCGGACGCGGCGGCGCGACCACCGCGGGACGGGTCGCCAGCAGCTCCAGCAGGCGTTCCGTCGCACCCGCTGCGCGCATCAACTCGCCGGCCACTTCGCTCAACGCCCCCACCGAACCGGCCACCAGCACGGCGAAGAATACAAAGGCCGATAATTCCCCTCCGGTCATGCGCCCCGCCAGCACATCTTGACCACCGAACCAGAGTACGACCCCGATCGCGCAGAAGGTCAGCAGCATCACCAGGGAGGCGAGGGTCGCACTCATGCGCGAGCGCTCAGTGGCAGCGTCGAATGCGGACTCGACGTGTCCACCATACACGCGTCGGTCCACCGCCTCGTGGCGAAACGCCTGGACCGTACGGATCCCGTACAGGACCTCGTCGACGCTGGCCGCGACATCGGCGATGCGATCCTGGCTGATGCGCGAGAGTTGCCGGACGCGATGACCCAGCAGCCAGACCGGGACAACGACCAGCGGGACTCCGACCAGCACCAGTAGGGTGAGCTTGAGGCTGGTGATCAACAGCATCACGATGCCGCCGACGATCAGCAGAAGGTTGCGGACGCTGGTTGCCAGCGTCGAGCCGACCACGCTCTGCAGCAGCGTCGTGTCGGTGGTCAGGCGCGAGATCACCTCGCCGGTGCGGGTCGACTCGAAAAAACCGATATCCAGGGTCAGGACGTGCGAGAACACCGCCTTGCGCAAGTCCGCCACGACGCGCTCGCCCAGCCAGTTGACTAGGTACACCCGGGCGCCCACCGACAAGGCCATCAGCGAGACCACCGCCAGGAACAGCAGCAGCGCATCGTTCAGCGCCGCGGCACTGCCGCTGCCGATACCCTTATCGACCACCTCGCGGATTACCACGCCGAACGCGAGGACTGTCGCAGCCGCGACGACCAGCGCGGCGACGGCGAGCAGCAGCCGCCCGCGGTAGGGAAGCATAAAGTCGATCAGTTGGCGCAGGCCGCGCAGATCGCGGGACCTGGGACGCTCTTCAGTGGACGGATCGTAGCGCATAGCGGGCCTTGGCCGACGACAGCCCGGCGGGTGAGCTTTCCAACTTAGACCTTAGCGCAAAGGCCGTCGCTGCTAGCCCGCTTTTCTCGCCGGGTTTCGTTGCGAGGGCAGCGAGCACAACAGTGTCCGCAGCAGGAAGTTGGTGAGAAAAGCGGGCTGAGCAAAGGCGGCGTTTTGCAGCGCCAGCGCTGAAAGCGCGGGCGTAAGGCGAGCTACCCCGACTCATTGCGGTTTCTCATCAAGGCTGCGGCCAACGCCAATATCGCCGGCAGCGGCATCACCAGATCGCCGGGCATGCCGAGCACCCAGCCGCTGAACCCGGCGATTGACGCCCAGACAACAGGGATTGCCAGCAGATGCAGCGGGATAGGTCCGGCGCTGTGCAGCAGCACGGCCAGGGTAAACAGCGCCGTAGGGCCGGGGGCCAGACCGACCAGCCGCAGGCCGCTGGCGGGTTGGCCGGCCAGATAATCGAGCAGCGGATAGATCAGGAGCGCGAATAGCCCGACCAGTATGCCGAGCCAACCCGCCAGATCGGTTCGCAGGCGCATACCGAGCCGTTGTCTTATCGGGCCCTGCCAGATCAAGATCACCCCTTGCAAGACGAACAGGCCGGCGTACGTCGGTGCGGCAAAATTGATGCGGGCGAAGTAATCGAACTGGAATACAAATCCCACCCACAACCAGCCCGATGCGAGCAGCGCACCGGCGATGCGCCCGCCATAGTGCGCGCCGAATGCCGCCGCTGGGATGACGCACAGGGTCAGCAGCGGCAGCAACGCGGTAATCGGCCAGAGTTCATGCAGGTAGCGCGTATAGAGAGCGAGCAGGGCCTCGGCGTTGTAGGGCAACATCGTCAGAGCGCGTCGACATAGTTGATCATACGCTGCCGGGTAGCCGCATCGGGCAGTGTGCCCCGCAGCACCGCCATATTCTCCTGCATATGATCCAACCGAGAGGTGGCGGGGATGGCGCATGTCACCGCGGGATGGGAGACGATGAACTTCAACAAAAACTGCGCCCAGGTGTCGCAGCCGATCTCCGGGGCCCAGGCGGGCAGCGGATGACGCGCGAGGCGGTCGATCAGGTCGCCGCGACGAAACGGCCGGTTGACGATGACCGCGATGCCGCGGTCCGAGGCCAGCGGCAGCAGGCGCTGTTCCGCCTCGCGGTCGCTAATATTGTAGGTGAACTGCACAAAATCCAGCGGCTGCCTGGTCATCACCGTCGCGAGTTCATCATGCCGGCGACCGTGCGAGGTGGTGACGCCGATATAGCGCACCAGGCCTGCGTCGCGCGCGTCACGCAGGGTCTGCAGGTGGTCTTCCCAACTGACCAGATTGTGCACCTGCATGAGATCGAAACGCTGCAGTCCCCATTGCTGCCGTGACGCCTGCATCTGCTGATTTCCCTCGGCACTGAACCAGGTCCACACCTTGGTGGCGGAGAACAGCGTCGCGGGATAGGCGAGCTGCTGGAGGCAGTGGCCGATCGCCGCCTCTGACGAACCGTACATCGGCGAAGAGTCGATCATACCGCCACCGGCGGCGAAGAAGGCGCGCAGTACCTTGACGCGGTCTGCCAGCAGCGCTGGATCCTGTCCGACGTTGAAGGTGATGTAAGAGCCCATGCCGATGACCGGGATTTTCGCGCCCGAACTCGGGACGGGCCGGCTGTGCAGGCTGTCCGCGGACCCAGGAAGCGGCGCCAACCCCAGGGCCTTGCCGGCACCCGCCGCCAACAGTAGCGTAAGAAAATGCCGGCGGCTCAGCCTCGGGTCGCCGGATTCACCATCGTCAGACATCTTGCCTTCTCCATTCTCTAGCCTGAAAATCTCACCGGCCGGCCAACGGCTGCCTGATGAGCGCTTGAACTTGCAATGGTAAAGGCTGGCATGAACCGATTTTTAGCAATACCAGCCTGTTTTCGCCGCTGGCCTATCGCGGTCCCGGCGGTGAGATTTCCAGCCCAGGGGCCGGGACAGGCTCCTCTTCGACACTTTGACCGGCCGGGGCGCCGAAAGACTCCGTTGTCGGCCGCATGATGTGATGACCCCTTCCGGAAACCCGCTGACGTTCGCTCGAGGTCCGCTCAAGCCGCCGCGCCGGAGGTCGCTAATTTCTGGAATATCCATCCGGTACGGTCGCTGCACAAATCCACGGACCAATTGCTGCGCCCTTAGCGGCCAGTGAGTGCGCGGCGACCTCTGGGCCACCGACCAAAGCGCTGCGGGGCGTCATCTGATATGCGAAAAGCCTCCATCTGCGGATTGCTGCTGGCCGTCGCGGCGATTCTTGTGCCGGCGATAGGACAGGCCGCACAGCCCCTGCGCATCGGCACCAATGTGTGGCCGGGCTATGAGCCGCTCTACCTGGCCGCCGAGCGTGAAAACTGGAAGTCGAAGCTCAATATCCGCATGGTCGAGTATCCATCGGCGACCGAGGTGATACGGGCGTTTCGCAACCGCGCCCTCGAAGGGGCGGCGCTCACCCTGGATGAGGTGCTGACGTTGCGCGAGGCAAACATCCCGCTGAAGGTGATCGCCGTATTGGACATCTCATCCGGCGGTGATGTGATCCTGGCAAAGGCGGGTATCGCGCACTTTTCCGAGCTGGTGGGTCGGCGCATCGGGGTGGAAAGCAGCGCCTTGGGCGCCTACATTCTGACTAGGGCCCTAGAGCTGCACGGCATGACGCTGGATCAGCTCGAGGTCGTGCCCCTCGCCGTCAATGCCCATGAAGGTGCGTTCAGGGACGAGAAAGTGGATGCGGTGGTGACCTTCGAGCCGGTGCGGACCCGATTGCTGAACGCGGGGGCGCATGAGATATTCAGCAGTCGTGAGATCCCGGGCGAGGTCGTCGATGTCCTGGTCGTGCACGCGGATACGCTGCGCGCTGAGGGGCCAAGGTTGCGCGAGTTGCTGGCCGGATGGTTCCGTACGCTGGGCTATCTGCACGATGACCCGCTGGGCGCCGCGCGATTTACCGCGCAGCGATTGAAGATCACACCCGAACAGGTGGTGGCCAGTTATGCCGGGCTCGAGCTGCCAGGCCCGGCACAGAACCTGGCCCTGCTCAATGGCCCCTTGCAAGAGACGCTTTGGCGCCTGCAACAAACGCTGGTCAGCAAGCGCCTGCTGACCAGCGCCACCGCGACCGACGGACTGCTTTACGGCGGTCTGATTCCGCGTTGATGAAGGCGGTCATGAGTCGCCGCTCGCTGCGCGTCATCCTTCCTGGCCTGGTAGCCGCGTTTTTCCTGGCGACTACCTTGGTGGCCTACCTCACCAGCCGCCATTTCGTGTTGCAAGACATGGAAAAAAGTCTGCTGCAGGAGATGCGTGTTCGGCTCAATGCCACCCAGGGCACGGTGGAGCGTTTTCTGCTGCTGGGTGATGCCGAGGGCGTCAAGAAGGTCATCTCCGCCTTCGGCTCCGATCTGGACCTGCACGTACTACTGACGACCGACCGTGATGGCACGGTGCTGTCCTCGACGAATTATCACGAGGAGGGACACCCGTTGACGGCGCTGGGCTACGGTGCGGATCCCACGATTATCGAACGGGTCACGCGCGACAAGATAAGCGAGGTGGCGGTCTCACCGGACAAACACTGGTTGACCGGTTACGTGAGCGTCTGCGATTCGCATGCATCGGTTGGGCTCCGTGCGCGGCGCTGTGGCCTGTTGTTTCATCAGATCGATCTGCAGCACCACTACGACCAGTCACTGCAATCACTATACGGCCAGGCACGGATCATCGGTGTAGGCTTTGCATTCAGCGCCCTGCTGATGATGCTCATCGTGCACCGTCTGATCACCGTCCGCGTCGCGCGGATCGTGCAGGTGCTGGAGGGCTTCGGACGGGGGGTTCGCACGCAGCGTACCGATCTGAGCGGCAATGACGAACTGGCCCGGTTAGGCAGGTCGCTGGACGGCCTGTTGGACAAAGTCATTGTCGACGAGGCGGCGCTGCGGCGTAGCGAGCAGCTCAAGCAAGCGATTATCGATAGCGCAAACTCCTCCATTATTTCGACCGATGCGTCCGGTCTGATCCAGTCATTCAGTGCAGGGGCAGAGCGTATGCTCGGTTATCGAGCGGAAGAGGTCGTCGGTGTCGCCACGCCTGCGCTGATCCACGACGAACACGAGGTCATCGAGCGGGCGGGGCAGCTGAGCAAGGAGCTCGGGCGCGAGATACTCCCGGGCTTCGAGGTGTTCGTCGCCAAGGCAGCTGACGGTGTGGCTGATGAAAACGAGTGGACATACATCCGCAAGGATGGCGGCCGCCTGACGGTCAGCCTGTCGGTAACGGCTTTGTTCGACGACGATGATATCACCGGCTATCTCGGTGTGGCCCGTGATATCCGCGAGGAACAAGCCGTCGTGCAGCGTCTGAGGCTGGCCGAACAGGTATTCGAGAGTGCCGGCGAGGCCATCCTGGTAACCGATTCAGAGTGTCGCATCATCGATGTAAACCCGGCATATCTGGAGATCACCGGCTTTGATCGCGAGGATGTGATTGGCGCTACGCCGGCAATCGCAAAGTCCGGCCGACACGACGCGGAGTTTTACCGCGCGATGTGGCAGGACATCGAGCAGACGGGTCGCTGGTCCGGCGAGCTTTGGGATCGACGCCGCAGCGGTGAGCTTTTTCTGCAGTGGTTGACCATCAATGTAATGCGGGATGACGCTGGTCGGGCCTCTAACTATGTAGGGATCTTCAAGGACTTCACACAGCAAAAGGCGATTGAGCAGAAGCTCGAGCGCATGGCCTATTACGATCCTCTGACAGGGCTGCCGAATCGCACATTGTTTCGAGATAGGCTGGAGCACCACATCGATCAGGCGAAGCGACGCAAAGAGTTCGCTGCCATCATGTTCATCGATCTGGATCGCTTCAAGTACGTCAATGATTCCCTAGGCCACGATATCGGCGACAAACTCTTGATCGAGGTTGCGCAACGTCTTAAGCAAACGCTGCGCCAGAGCGACACCCTAGCGCGCCTTGGCGGCGATGAGTTCACCGTAATTCTTCCGTCGCTCAAGGGCTTGGTGCATGCGGGTCATGTCGCCGATAAGCTGATCCAGGTCTTGCAGGCAGCCTTTAGTATCGGCGAGCATCAGGCGTACATCGGGGCCAGCATCGGGATCGCCATCTACCCGGATGACGGTGAGGACTTCGTGACCTTGACGAAGAACGCCGACACGGCGATGTATCTCGCCAAGCAGACTGGACGCGGGCGATACAAATTCTTCACCACCGAAATGCATCAGGCGAATACTCGGCGCCTCGCCATTGAGGTGGGTCTGCGATCGGCGCTGGATCTCGGTCAGCTTCGTCTGCAGTATCAACCCATGCTGGAAATCGACAGCCGGCGTGTGCTGGGCTTCGAGGCCCTGCTGCGTTGGACTCACCCGCAGCTCGGAGAGATACCGCCGAGTGAATTCATTCCGCTGGCGGAGGAAAATGGCACGATCGTGCCGATTGGCAACTGGGTGCTCGAGACCGCCTGCGCGCAGTTGAAGGCCTGGCAGGATGCAGGCCACTCGGAGCTCCGACTGTCGGTCAATCTCTCGGCGCGACAGCTGCAGCATGATGGTCTGGTCGACGACGTGCGCGCTATTCTGAAGATGCTGGATCTGGCGGCTGAGGCACTGGATTTCGAGTTGACGGAAAGCCTGCTGATGGATGATGCGACGCGTTCACTGAGGGTGATGCAGGCCCTGCGCAGCCTGGGTGTCGGCATATCCATCGACGATTTCGGTACCGGCTATTCTTCCCTGAGTTATCTGAAAAAGTTTCCGATTCAGACGCTGAAAGTGGATCGTTCGTTCGTGCGTGACATAGTGACCGACCCGGACGACGCGGCGATCGTAAAGGCGATCCTTTCGCTGGCGGACCGGTTGAAGCTACAGGTGGTGGCGGAGGGAGTCGAGAATCTGGCACAGCATGAGTTCCTGCGCCGCGAGGGATGCAGGCAGGCGCAAGGATATCACTATGCCCGACCATTGGATTCCGAAAAGGTGCTGCAGTATCTCGGCGCAGCCGAACGCGATTTCTATGCCGTAAGCTGAGAAACAGGCGTCAGACCGGGTTGCGTCCATCGGCCTTCCTGCAAAATGCACTTAAATCACAGACGCCTGGTCGCTGCCGAGGAATTGCGTAGTGAACTCCTCAGCCGTGCAGGGATGACCGAAGAAATAGCCCTGGAAGGTCGGGCAGCCACGCTCGCAGAGAAAAGCGAACACCGGCTCCGTCTCGACACCTTCGGCAACGACATCGAGATCGATATGTCTCGCCATCGTCATGATGGTATCTACAAGTGCCGCGTCGTTGGCATCGACCATGACATCGCGCACGAAAGACCGATCGATCTTGATTTCGTCCACCGGCAAGCGCTTGAGATAGGCGAGCGACGAATAGCCGGTACCGAAGTCGTCGATAGAAAAACGTACCCCGAGGCGCTTGAGCTGCTGGATCTTGGAGACCGTCGCCTCGAAATCCTCCAGTAGGATGCTCTCGGTCATCTCCAGCGTCAGCCAGGCCGGGTCCGCGCCGGTATCGCCCAAGGCCTGCTCCACCTTGTTGACGAAATCGTCCTGCCGGAACTGCAGCGCGCTGACATTGACCGCCACACGTCCGATAGAGGCTGCCGGTGTATCGCCGTGCCATGCCTTGAACTGGCAGAGCGCCTCGCGCAGCGTCCAGTCGCCGATGGCCAGCACCAGTCCCGCCTCTTCTGCCAAGGGGATGAACTCGCCGGGCATGACCAGGCCCTGCTGTGGATGCTGCCACCGCAGCAGCGTTTCGGCACCGCACAACTGCTGCTGGGCATTGAACTGTGGTTGAAAGTAGGTGATCAGCTCCGAACGCGACAGCGCCTTGCGCAGTTCGCCGATCATCCGCAGACGCTTCTCCGCGGCCAGCTGCATGCTCGGCAGAAAGAAGCGCACGGCGTTACGCCCGGAATCCTTGGCCTGATACATCGCCGTATCAGCCTGGCGCAAGACATCATCTGCGGTATCCTTTCCAGAAGGGAATACTGCGATACCGATACTTGGCGTGATATGCAGCTCATGCGCATTGATGTGATAAGGCGTGCTTAGTGTCTGCCGCATGCTCTCCGCGACTGCTTGGACATCGCTGACTGCCTCTTCGCGGCTGTCGGAGAGTTCCGATAGCAGTACGACGAATTCGTCGCCGCCGAGCCGCGCGACCGTGTCCTCTTCGCGCAGCACCGTCTTGATGCGAATGGCGACCTCGCGCAGCAGGGTGTCACCAACCGGGTGGCCGAGGGAGTCGTTGATGGTCTTGAAGTTGTCGAGGTCCAGGAACAACAGCGCACTCTGGTGACCGTGCCGCTTGGCCCGCGCCAGCGCCTGATGTAGTTGATCCATGAACAGGCGGCGATTGGGCAGGTTGGTCAGGGGGTCGTAGGTGGCGTGGTACTCAATCAGTTCCGAGGCGCGGCGTTGTTCGGTAATGTCCTCACACATCAGCATGTAGCCTGCGAAGTCGCTGCTGCCCTTGTAGATGGGTGAGATGCGCGAATCGACAAAGTGCCGGCCATCGTCGCGCTCCAGCTTCATTGTGAAGCGGTACTCGCCTTGCTCTCGTGCCTCTTTGAGGCCGGTTAAAATGGGCTCTTGACCACTTTGCTGGACTTGATGGGTCCTCGCGAGTTCCTCTCCGAGCAGCTGCTCGGCGGCTATGTCGAAGAGCTTTTCCGCGGACGGGTTGAAGTATCGGATCGTGCCCTCGGCATCGGTGGCGATTATCGCTACCCGCTCGGATGAGGCGAGGATGCCATCCAGGTAGGCAGTCTTTTCCTCGAGAGCCGTCTGGGCCTTTTTTATCCCGGTTATGTCGCGCCAGATACAGAACAGGGCATCGCCGCCGCGATAGGGGACCTTGGTAAGGGAGACCTCCACGGGAAACACCGAGCCGTCCCTTTTCTTATGCAGCCACTCGAAGCGGTGATAACCGGTCGAATAGGCCCGTCCGATCATTTCGTTTGCTTTCTCGCGGGAGGCGAGACCATCGGGTTGCCGTTCGGGCGACAGGCGTGAAGGGTGCACCCCGGCCAGTTCGCTAGTCGATTCGTAGCCTAGAATCCGGCTGGCCGCCCGGTTGGCCATCACGAAGTCCTGATCGATCAACAGCCACATGGGATCTTCGGACAGCTCGAACAGACGACGGTACTTCTCCTCGCTCTCGCGCAGCTGGCTTTCGGCGAGGTATTGCTCGGTGACATCCTGGATCGTGCCTATCAGGCGCTGCGTAATCCCCGCGGAATTGCGGATTGGACGAATGGTTTCGCGAACGGTGCGAAGCCCTCGGTCGGTTCGCAGGCGATGCACGAGCGCCTGTTGTTTTCCCGATTCGCGCACCTCATCGATGATCGTGGTCAAATCGTCGCGGTCGTCTTCGGGCAGTTGCTGGAGCAGTGCCCCCAATGTCTGTCTGGAACCCGGCGTGGTCTCGCCGCAGAGATGGCGAAGTCCCTCTGACCAGAACAGCAGGTCTTGGGCGATGTGCCAGTCCCAGCTGCCCTGCCGCGCCAGATTTTCGGCCTCGTTCAGGCTGGCCTTGGTGCGCAGGGCGATCTCGGCCTGTTCCTCGAATTCAGCGGAGCGCAGCTGAATCTGTCGGTTCTTTCGCGACAGTATCAGCAGAAAACCGATCAGCGAGAGTGTGAGCAGCACTATCAGCGCGCTAAGCGTGCCAAGGATCCAGGTGCGGTAACGCTGGTAGAGAGACAGTGGCTGATTGAGTATGGCTGCGTCTGCGTAGCGCGATTCGGGCAGTTTCAAGCCGTGGTGGGTCAGCTCCCGTGCATCGAACAGATAAAGGTTTGGGCTGTCGAGGATCGGGGCGGGCATGGCGCCGGTCGCGAGATAATGCTGCAGCAAGCCTGCTGCCGTGGCGCCCTGTTTCTCGCCACTGGTCACGTAGCCGCCGAGTACACCATCGAAAATGTAGGCGTCTTCCATGCTGACGATCACACGACGATGTGAGCCGACAATCTTCGCGATGGTCTCGCGCAACGGCAGCGTCTGACCACTGGGATCTTTGACGCCGCCCAGCGTGGTCAGGAACAGGCCGACATCGGGATACTTTGCTATTCCATCGATTATCCGATCCAGCCTCTCGTCTGCGACGAACCGTACGGATATTTCCGGCTTCGCCAGGAGTTCAGACCTTATCTCGCGCTCGATCGCACGATAGGTTAGCGAACCATCACCAACCACGAGGATTTCGCGCGACGCGACTCCCATTTCCGCCAACAGCGCGAGGTTCGGCGCGATCTCCTTTTTTTCAAGCACGCCGCTAACCGGTCGACCGGCGATTCGTTCGAGGATACCGAAGTCGTTCACCCCGGAGAAGAACACCGGGACCCCGGGAAAGATCTCGCTGAGGTACTGCAGGGCGAAACGCAGTGCATTGTCATCCGACGTATAGATAGCCGTCGGGACATAGTCCGCGTACTTGAAACGCAGGTGTCTGGCGAAGGCCTCGGCATAGGCCGGCTCATAGGCCCGGCGCTTGGTGTCCAGGTACTCCGAATCGAAAACCACCTGGAATCTCGAGTCTGCCTCCAGTGCCTCAACAAAGCCGTTGTGCTGACCTTTGGTCCATTGATATTCCTGGCTGTAGGAATGCAGCATAAGTATGTGCGCAGCGCCTGCCGCGGCGACTACTGCGGGGCATAACAGCACCATGGCGAGCATAACGGCGACCGCAGGAGGAGGTCGGTGAGATGAGCGGGCTAGGGGCATACGTCAAGGTATCGGCCCAGTCGCCGATACTTTGAACGGGAATTCGTCTGTTGATTGTTGGTTGGCGGCATGCTGCGGGCGGCCTGTCGAGGCGGCCCCACTAGCCTGCATGTTGCACCAGTATTTAGGATGATCGCGCCGGCCAGGTGCGTTTGGACGCCGCCCTGGAGCGAAAAGCATAGCCATTGCTATGGTTAGAGCGAAGGGCAAGTACAGGCGTGCCTGGACAAGCGAGGGCTCGGATAGATCGGGGACGAGGGACAAATTGAACCCTCGAAAAGCGCACCGAATATGACTTTCGCCGCATCTCTGCCGATTCATTCGCGCCCGTCCACGATCGACTGGTGCAACATGCAGGCTAGGGGCGACAGCGTCAGTCGACCGGATCCTCAGATCCACGCCAACTGGGGGCCTTGCGCTGATGGCCGGCCTCTGCCAGGCGCTGCAGATAATCGTTCCAATGCAGGTTCTGCTTGCGCCCCAGATCGTACAGAAAGCCCCAGTCGAACAGGCCGGAGTTGTGGCCGTCATCGAAGAAGATCTTGATCGCATAGGCGCCGACCGGTTTGATCTCGGTGATGTTTACGTCCTGTTTATCCAGCTGCAGTTTCGCGTACTGGCCCCAATGACCGCGAACCTCAGCCGAGGGTGAGTAGACCCGCAGGAGCTCGCAGGGCAGGACAAAGCGGGCGTCATCATCGAAAGCGATCTCCAGCGAATGCGATTTCTTATGCAGGATGATTTCCGTCGGCTTGGGCTTGTCGCTCATCGAATGCTGCTTGGTCAAAAGATCCGCGGAATCAGCCGGTGAGTGCGTTTCACATAATCCGAGTAGTCCGCAAACTTCAGGTGCAGATGGGTCTCCTCCCGCCGCATCTTGCCGAGAATTGCAAGGGCCAATAGTGCCATTCCGAGATAGTTGGGCCACGCATGTTTGTACAGGGCAATCCCCAGCATGAACAGCAACAGGCTGGTATACATCGGGTGGCGGATCCACTGATAGGGTCCCGTGGTGATCAGGCAGGCATCCGGTATCGGCTCGGGGTATATGCCGAAGTTGCCCAGCTTGTTGTGCGCCAGGGTGTAAAGGCCAACGATAGCTCCCAGGGCGCTGATTCCGAGCCATTGCAGGCGGTCATCCGGTTGCGCCATGAACGGCCAGGCAATGATCACAATGGCCGTGAACTGCAGGCCGACCAGGAGGTGACTGATCAGTGATTTTTCATGCGTCGTCATAAGGCTATTGTGTGGCACCGATCGCCAACGCCCGCTCACGAACCTGGGCCGGGTCTTCCGCGCTCTGCCCCCAGCCTTGCGTATGCTGGTTGATCAGTCCCGCGAGCATATCGATATGGTCTGCCTCTGCATTCAGGCAGGGTATGTATTCGTAGCGCTCGCCACCGGCCTCGAGAAAGACCTCGCGGTTCTCCATGGCAATCTCCTCGAGGGTCTCGAGGCAGTCGGCGGAGAAGCCGGGGCAGATCACCTGTACCGATTTCACGCCCTCACCGGCCATTGTCTCGAGCGTCTTGTCGGTGTAGGGCTGCAGCCACTGCTTCGGGCCTAGGCGGGACTGGAAGCTGATCTGCCACTGATCCGGTTTCAGGTCCAGCGCTTCCGCGAGCAGGCGGCCGCTCTTCTGGCATTCGCAAAAATAGGGATCTCCCTTGTGGAAGTACTCTTCGGGAATCCCATGAAACGACAGCAGCAGTTTGTCGCTTGCACCGAACTGCGCGCGATGATGCCGCACACTGTCAGCCAATGCACCGACGTAGGCCGGCTCGTCGTGGTAGTGATTAATGAAGCGCAGCTCGGGGATCCAACGCCATTTGCGCAGTGCGTCCGCTACGGCATCGAAGATTGATGCAGTGGTCGTCGCCGAATACTGCGGGTAGAGCGGCAGCACCAGAATACGCCGTGCATCGGCATCGCGCAGTTCCTCGAGGCCAGCCTCGATCGACGGGCTGCCGTAGCGCATCGCCAGTGCGATCGGCGTGGCATCGCCCAACCGCTGTGCCAAGGCGTCGCGTTGTTTGTAGGATATCGACAGCAGCGGTGAACCCTCGTCGGTCCAGACCTTCTGGTAGGCCTTGGCGGATCGTCCCGGACGCGTGTTCAGGATGACGCCATTCAGGACGAACCACCAGATCGGCCGCGGCACCTCGACGACTCGGGGGTCCCACAAGAACTCCTTGAGATAGCGGCGTACGGATGTGCGGTCGGGTGCATCCGGCGTCCCCAGGTTGACCAGCAGGATCCCCGTACGGCCGACCTGGTCGTGGTGGTAGTTTTGCAGGTTGGGTTCGCTCAAGGGACTCTGTTCCTGTTTGGTCGGGCGCATACCCTGAGGTCGATATCTTCTGCCCGCCGCAGTCTAAAGTGTCGTTGCACGGACATCGCGCCACGAATTGGCGGGAAATGACCCGAGGTGATTGTACCAGCCGGCCGAATGCGGATCGCCTCCCGTGTGCCCTGTGGCCGACCGCTTAAAAAAACCTCGGCCACAGAAACCCGGTATTGCGCTTGAATTCTGCGTACGCGGGGACGTTGGCGAGAAATTTTCGCTCTTCGATCTTGGCGCGGATCGCCTGCAGCGCGACCGCGACGATGAACAGGTACAGTGCCGCGGGCGTGGCGGCCAGAATGACGACACCGAAGATGTGAATTATCTCACCAAAGTACAGCGGGTGCCGGATGCGACGGTAGGGGCCGGTGGTTACGAGGTCGCGCACCGCGGTGCGCAGGCCGAACGAGGCGCGTAAATGGCGAATGGCCCAGATGCTGAACGCGGCGCCAAACAGTCCGATCAGCAGCCCGGCCAGGTTCATATAGAACGGGAACCCCGGTATCAGGTCTCCCATCCGATGCAGAAATGCCGGTGGATAGGTCGGCAATACCGCGCGCACCTCGGGGATGAACATCAAGGTGAAGCCCAGCACCGGAACGAACACGGTGATCAACGGGAAGATGTTTTCCCAGAACCCGTGCGGACGCTCCTTTGCCGCGCGCCTCACCCAGAGGCTGTAGAACACCAGCGCATCAAAGGCGAGCGCCGTCGCATAATAGCTGATGTGTGAGAACTGTCCCGTCAGGTAGTAGCCCACCGCACCGCCGAAGGCCTGACGGCGCTCGGCGTCGGTCATCAAATCCCAGAGATGTGCGTGCGCGTTGACGTAGCCGACCAGATAGTAGGTCTTGGCAGCAATCACCAGGGCAAAAAAGGTCAGGGGAAAGATGTCCACACGCCAGTCTTTCTGCGCTGACACGGTCGCGGTCTCCTCGCTAGTTCTTCAATCTCAAACGGCGGATCGGCGAAGTCTTGCCTCAACGCGTGCTGCCTCGAGGCGTGCCTTGTCGAGTATACGCGGGATCAATCGATAGGCTGCGGCGAGTTCTACGGCCCGGTGACAGGCGTGTTGTTCGAGCCAGTGGCGCTGCGCATCGTCAATACGTTGCAGCGTCAGCAGCCGGGGTGCCTGCCAGGCGAGGTAGTCTGCGGCCAGGTCGCGTGTCAGATCGTCTATCCAGTCGGACTTCAGCCCAAGCGGTGGAAAGACCTCTGCAGTCAGAACGGTGTCGGCGCGCTTGGGGTGCAGGCGTTCACCATCGCCCTTGGACGAGCGGCGGAACCAGGCCTTGTGCTGGCCCAGCTGGCGCACCTGGCGCTCCAGCTGCTCGGCGTGTTGGCGTGGACCGACATGCCCCTGGGTCGGCAGGTCGCGTGCGAGCAGGGACGGCGAGGTGAAGCTGTGATCGGAAACGCGGGTCGCCTGCCAGCGACTCACCCGGATGTCGTGCATCAGGCGTGGATTCTCGGTGGTTGCCAATAGTGCCACCGGCCGGCCGTCGTGATCGGTGGCCCAGTATTCGTAGTCATCGATCAATGTGAAGGGCAGATCTTCGACCGCGCGCTTTAGCACGTCAGTCAGCTCGTCGGCCGCCGCCTGCATGTCGCCTATGTCCAGTATGGGATTGGCTGGGATCCGGTGCAGACCCTCGACCGCATCCCAGAGTCCGAAACTGAAAAACTGCTCGATCGGTTCTACGTCGCCAAAACTGCGCCAGGTATGGTCCGGGCGCTGCGCCAATACCTGCACCTGCCAGACATGACCGTTTGGGCTGTAGGCACGTGCGTTGTGTGTCTCCACGACCTGCAACACGCCCTCGAAGGGATTGGTCCGGCGCACTGCATAGTGCCGCGAGTCGCTGTCGGCCGCACTCACCGTTGCGGCGCTTCCAGCCTGCGACGCAGCGTCTCGATCAACTGGTAGGCGGACTCCTGCAGCTCCGGATCGAGTGCCTCCATCAGGTACTCGATATCGTCCAGGGCGGACTCTATCTCGGCCCGGCTGTTCAGCTGATCCATGCGTCCGGCCAACTGCTGCATCCAGGCAATGCTGTCGACCCCCTGCGGATTCAATGTTTGCTGCCCCACACCGCATACACGGGATCGCTATCGGCCATGCGGTCCGCATACTTGTCGTCTGGGGGGCGCGGCAGCCCGCGCACCGACCAGGTTTCGAGCTGGTCGAACAGGCCATCACGCAGGAAGTATTCCAGGGTCAACCCCGGACGTTCGAATTCGTGTATGCCCTCCCAGACGCGGATCACCTTGGGTGGGAACCAGCGGTTGGAGAAAGTGACGATGAACCGGCCTCCCGGCTGCAGCACGCGGGCAACCTCGGCAAAAACCTCGAAAGGCTTGACCAAGTACTCGACCGACAGGCTGCATATGACGGCGTCGAACTCCGCATTCCCGTAGGGGAGCTTGGGGTCGAGATTGAGATCGTGCAGCCGATGCCCGGCGAGCAGCGGGTTGGCCGCAAGCTCCTCGGCATTCATCCCGAGTCCGATGATTTCTCCGAGGCCGTGCGCGTCGGGCAGGTGAGACTGCCAGCTAGCCATTAGGTCAAGAACCCGACCTTGCGGCGGCAGCAGACGCTGATAAAGCTGGCTGATCTGCGCCGAGGCCGTCTGATCGACGTGCGGTACCAGGCGCGGCATCGCGTAGAATCCGCCGTCGGGCTCCCCGGCCACGCGCGCGAATGGCAGGTCCTGCCCAAAGTCCGTCGGATGACCGCGCCAGCGCGCCTGCATACCCGGTCCGTTGACCGTAATCATCTCTGCGATATCGTTACAGCTGCCGCCGTGTTCCTCGCCTGGGGCCCAGATATCTAGGATCCGAACGCTGAGGTCGAGTGCCCTTTCCGCCAACGGATGATTAAGGTCGCAGCCAATCATGTCCCCGCTGACGCTGCTTACCCGGAACGGCAGACGCTCCTCGGGAAAGATACCGCGCGAGCCGCCGATGAAGGCACGCGGATAGAAGCGACCGGTGCGTGGTTCGATGAAGTTGTTTTTGCGCAGCCTCCGATGGAATGCGCGTTGTCTGAGGTTGAAGCACAGGTCGGACTGGTATGGGACGATCAACTCGCCGGGCTCGAAGCGCCGGCTGGCGATATGGTCGATGGGCTTGTCGATGAGTT
The DNA here is from genome assembly GCA_963736445.1 of uncultured Gammaproteobacteria bacterium. Classification (GTDB taxonomy): domain Bacteria; phylum Pseudomonadota; class Gammaproteobacteria; order Chromatiales; family Chromatiaceae; genus Thiosocius. The sequence continues at coordinate 44,721 of CAVTOY010000002.1, forward strand.
CGGGTTCGAGTTCGTACGGCAGGATATCGCGCCACAGATTCAGCTTGCGTGCGACCAGCTGGTCGGTGTGTAGCGCGAACTCGCTTTCCCAATGCAGGCTGAAGGCCATGGCGCACATCGCATGCGCGTTGGTGCTCTCGAGTGTCTGAACTGCTGATTCGCTCTCGTTGTCTCCCAGCTCAAAGCCCATTAGGGCCTCGGTGATATCGGTCATTGGCCTCCCTCTCCATCTCTTGTAATAACCGGCGAGTGTGCAACGGCTGGAAGCGGAATTACCTAGGCATATTGCAGGGTGAATCCTGACGCAGAGAGGTACTCGGCCTCGCGCGCTATCTCGGCCTCGGTCAACGGGTGCTCCACCAGCCAGCCGTCGGGGAAGTCCAGCCGAATGTCTTTTTCCTGGACGGCGATTTTCATTGGCGGTTTATGAGTGCCGCTGCGTCCACGGTGCATCAGCACTGACAGGCGCAGCAACACCGCCATTCGCTTGGTGCTCTCTGCGGCATAGGTGGGAAGGGCCACGAACTCGCTGTCGAGGAATCTGCGCCGGTGGACCCGCACCAATGCCGCCAACACCGCCTGCTGCGGACGCGAAAAGCCGGGAAGGTCGGCATTCGCCAAGATATAGGCACCGTGCTTATGGAAACTGCTGTGTGAAATAATCAGGCCGATCTCATGCAGCCGACTCGCCCAGTTGAGCATCAAGGTGTGTTCGGGATCGTCTAGTGCCCAGTTCTCCTCGGCCTGCCGCAGGAGCGCCCGCGCCGTCGCCTCCACCCGGCTCGCCTGCTTGCGGTCCACCCCGAACCGCTGCATCACCGCCCTGACAGTGGAGTCGCGGATATCGATGTGTCGGATATGGCCAACCAACTCGTACAGGAGACCCTCGCGTAGCGCCAGGTCAGATACCTGCATCGCGTCGATGTCGAGCGCCTTGAGTACCGCACTGAGCACGGCAACGCCGCCGGCGAACACCGGTCGACGATCGTCCGACAGCTCTTCGAGCTTGACCTCGTCGATATGCCCGGCGCTGACCAGCGCGCGCCGAAGCCGTTTCAGCGATGACCTGTTGATGCCTTCTTCACTCCAGCCGTTGGCGATCACGACGCGCTCGATGGCCTTGATCGTGCCCGAGCTGCCGACTGCGGCCTCCCACTGACTGGAGTGAAACATCCGCCGGACCGGTCGGAGTTCGACGCGGCCGCTCAATACCGCCCGGTCCATCGCGTCCTGGCTGATCTTGCCATTGGGGAAGAAGCGCCGTGTCATGCTGACGCAACCCATGAACAGGCTCTCCTTCTCGCGCGGCACCAGTCCTTCGCCAAGGATCAGCTCGGTACTGCCGCCACCGATATCGATCACCAGGCGGGTCTGGTCGCCTGCCGCAAGACCATGCGCGACGCCGAGGTAGACCAGGCGCGCCTCCTCACGCCCCCCGATGATCTCGATCGGATGCCCGAGCGCGTCCTCGGCGGCCTGTAAAAATGCGCCGCCGTCGCGGATCTGCCGCATGGTGTTGGTACCCACCGCGCGTACCGCATGTGGTGGCAAGGCGCGCAGGCGCTGACCCATGCGTGACAGGCTGTCGAGCGCACGTTCCCAGGCATCGTCACTGAGGGTCTTGTTATCCAGCAGGCCGCCGCCAAGGCGCACGGCGTCGCGCAGGCGATCTACAATCACCAGTTGTTTATTATCGAGTTTTCCAACGATCATATGAAAACTGTTGGAACCGAGATCGACCGCTGCCACGGTCTCTGGAATATCGGCGTCGGCGTGTTGTTCGCTCATGCGCTCGCAGCTCCCTGAGGTTGCGGCAATGCTAACCGGCACTTCCTCAACTGACCAGGAAAGCTAGCAGCCTGTCGGAGCGTAGCCGCGCAGGATGGGCGGTGGTCTGCAGAGCGAGGCTGGTATTATGCGCAAAACCCCGATGGATGAACGATGAAGTATTGCAGTGTCTGCGGCAGCGAGGTGCGCGTCGGTGTCCCGGATGGAGACAATCGCCCGCGCCATCTGTGTGATCAATGCGGCACTGTTCACTACCAGAACCCGAAGGTCGTGGCCGGCTGCATTGCACATTGGGAAGACAAGGTGCTGCTGTGCCGGCGTGCCATCGAGCCGCGCCTCGGCCTCTGGACAGTGCCGGCCGGGTTCATGGAGAACGGAGAGACGACCTATGAAGGTGCGATGCGGGAAACGCTAGAAGAGGCCAATGCGCGCGTAGCGGTCGATGACCTCTACGTGACCGTCAATTTGCCGCACATCAACCAAGTGTACATGCTGTTTCGCGGACGCCTGCTTGATCTCGACTTCTATCCGGGGGAGGAAAGTCTCGCAGTGGACCTGCTGGCCGAGCCGGAGATTCCCTGGGACGACATGGCCTTCCCGACAGTCTCAGAGGCGCTCAAGCTTTATTTCGCGGACCGTTCGCAGGGCACATTCCCGGTACGTATGCTGGACATCGTGCGCGAGGGTGGCGTGCCCGGACGCTATCTGGTCCGCAGGATCAGTTGATCGTGCCGGTAATCGGGCTCTCAGCGGCGTCGTCGAAAATCTTCTTCAAGCCCGCGCTGTTGTTCGAGCCGTGGACCTCCAGCGCGAGGTATTCCCGCTTGTTGCCCTCGGACTGGAAGTAGATCTTTATGGCATTGTCCCCTTCGCCCTCTACGACAAACGGGGCCTGCTCGAGATTGGTGACGTCTTCGAGAGAGATCGGGTCGAGTGTGCTTTGACGCATGCTTGTGGCGCTCCGCTGAATTTCTACGCCGACGGAGTATCGACGGCCTCGGCGACAGAGAAGCCTCTCGAGGGACAGGGAATGTCCAGGGCAAGCCGCCAGAAATCATTTATCGCCGGATGCCATCCACAGCAGGGCGGGCTCATCGCTTTTGCCCAGCGTCTTTTTCATCACCATTACACCCTGTTTGAGGTCCCATTGCAGTACCTCGTCGGCGTCCGGGCCATCGGCTATAGCCGCAGCCACATTGCTGGGCTGTCCGAACTGCTGGATGTTGAATCCCAGGATCTGCTGATGGTACTGATCGCGATAGATTAATTTGAGGGCACTGACCCGGCCAGCTCTGAAGTAGAAAGTAATGGCCTGTGAGGGATAGCCATTGAATGTCCCGATCCGGGCCACGCACAGCTGGTCGCCGAAGGGAGTGGACTGCGGTCCACACTGCCATTCGCTCTCGCTGTAGACGTTCCGGATATCTTCCTGGGAAAAGTGGCTGTCGAGTTTTTGCAGGTCGACCTTGATGTCCTTTTCTCCCAGCAGCCAGAGCAGGGTCGTGTCCGCGACTCGCGATCCCTCATCGGTGAAAATCAGCCAAAACGGCGGCAGGAAGACCACGATCAGGATCAACAGTGTCTTGTGCAGATTGGGTGTCTTCTCGGCCATCGAACTCGGGCTCGTCAACGGTTGCTCAGGAACTGGCCCAGCGGGCACGGGCGTTCCGGACAGAGATTTTCGGCCATCGCCAGAAAGAGTTCCGCGGTGGCCAGGGCATCGCTCAGCGCATTGTGCGCCTTGTACTGTGGCAGGTTGTAGCGCGGGCGCAAGTTGAACAGGCGCAGGTCTCCCGGCTGAATCAGATGATTGCGCCGCTCGAATACCCGTTGACCGATCTCCAGCGTGTCGATGATCGGCGCCACGAAGGGCGCCCCATACAGCCGTTCGCAGCTGGCGCTGATGAAGTTCTGTTCGATCGGCGAATAATGCACCAACATGGGTCTGCCGGCCAGGCGACGCAACAGCTCGGGCAGCAGCGCATCGATTGGTGCGCCGGCCGCCGACCTATCGTCGGTGATGTGGTGAATGACTGCCGATTCCCCAGGGATCTCGCGATCGACGCGCACGATGCTGTGCCAAGCGGTGGATAGCTTCACCGCGAAACGATCGATATGCACCAGACCGATGCTCAGGATGTCGTCCTTGTGCGGGTCCAGGCCGGTCGTCTCCAGATCGATCGCGACGATCTCGAGTTCGCGGCAATCGTTCCGCTTGTCGGGGAAGGGCGTAGCCAGATAATCGGCGAGTGGTCCCGGCGCTGCCCTCGCCAGGGCCTTTTTTCGCTGATATTCCTTGCCCAGAAAGCGCGTCAGCATAGGGCTCACCCCAGATTGTCCGCACCAAATCGCTTGGACATGGTCTCTTGCATCAACTGGATGACCTTGAACGCATTCTTCAGGTGTTCACGATCGAGTTCGGAGAGCTGGTCCGGCGGCACATAGTTATCGGCCTTTACGCCACGCCGGATCTGATTTGCCTGGTGCTGGATGCGCAGCGACGCAATGAATTCCAGCGCATCCTCGAGATTTTCGGCCATATCTGTCGACAGCACCGGGGTTCCGGCACAGGCGCGTAGGCGATCGCCGGTGTTGACCTGCGGCTTGCCGAGCGACAGGGCCAGCAGTCTCGCGATGTCAGTGATCGGTACGATGCCGCGATGCTTGAGGTCCAGGGTCTCATCGTGTTCGCCGCCGCGTTCCAGCACAAACTGGCGAAAGAAGCCTAGCGGCGGGCGGTGCTGCATTGCATTGGCCATCATGTGGGCGAGAAAGATGCGATTCTCCTGCGACTTCTTGAGGATCATGGTCTGCAACGGGGTGAACAGCTCGACGCTGCCGGTGACCGGACGCAGATCGAAAAAGATGCTGGAGAGCATCATCGACATCGGGTCGGGGCGCTCTATCCAGCCGCTGAAATAGCCCTGCCATACTCGCAGAGGCTGGCGCCATTGCTTGTTGGTCGCCATGGCATCGCCCGGGCAATACACAAAGCCACACGCGTCGAGGCCATCGCTGACGAATTTGGCCAGCGCGGCGAAATATTCGTCGTGCTCGGGCTGGAAATCATCCGACAACAGCAGCGCGTTGTCTTGATCGGAATGAGAACTCTGCTCACGACGGGCCTGCGATCCACCGGCCAACCACACATAGGGGACCGGCGGCGGTCCGAGGGACGTTTCGGCCATCTGCAGCAGGCGACCGGTAATCGAGTCCGTCAGGCAGGACACCGCCTCGCCGATATGGCGCGCGGTCGCGCTGGCATTGGCGAGCCGCAGATGCAGACTGGGCAGGCGCGTGCTGACCTCAATCAGGTCGGCCACGGTTTTGGCCTTGCGTACGTCGACTGCGAGGTAGGCCGAGTTCGCACTCTGGTGATTGGCCAGGTCAGTGGCCGTGATCATACCCACCAGCTTGCCGTCGCGAGTAACCGGCAGATGATGAAAACGTTTGCGCGTCATGGTCATCAGTGCCTGGGCCGTCAGCGTGCTCCCCTCGATGACGACCGGGTCAGGGGTCATAATCTGATCGATCGGCTCGGCGCCGCTCAGGCCAATGGCCACGCACCGTCTACGCAGGTCGCGGTCGGTTACCAGCCCGACAAGTTTCTCGCCCTGCATGACCATCACCGACGACACGTCCTTGTTGCTCATCATCGCTGCGGTTTCGCGGATGCTCATGCCGGAATCGATGGTGATCGGTGGTCTGCGCACGAGGCTGGCGACCTCGACCATCATCGCGGCAACTGTTGGGTCATGCGAGCCCTGTATGGCGGTTACGGCGATCTTCAGCCGCTCCTTTACGGTCGCTGAGAAATGTTCGCTGAACGCCTTGGAGCTGCGACACAACGCCTTCAGTCGTTCGCAGCTCACCATGTAGAGCAGGCTGTCTTCGACGGCCTCACCAAGATTGCACTCGTTGAAGTCGACCAGCTGGCAGGTGACGCTATACAGGTCGCCTTCCCCGAGCTTTTCGCACAGTTCGCCAGACTTTTCGTAGATCTTTATCGCACCGCTGCGCACGATATAGAGAAACCCCTCGGCGGGTGGAAAGCGGCCGCCGCGACGCAGGTAACGGATCTCGATGTCCTGCGGCAACTCATCGAGTAACTGGTCGTCGAGGTAGCTGAATGGATTGCGTTGCTCGAGAAACTGGCGGATCTCAAGGAGTTCGACTTCCATCTTCCGGATTCCTGAACGGTGGCGTTTGGCCCGGGCACGAGCTTAGCAAAAGTGGACTGAGGCATCCTGACGGATTGGATCCGGGCATGCATTCGCCCGCAACAAAAAACCCCGCCAAACGGCGGGGTCAATTCCGAACTAACAGGGATTCTTATTAATGATCCGTTGCGGTACCGGCGCCCTTGGGCACGCGGATGTCCTCCACCAGGTGCTGGATATGCTCTGGCGGCTCCGCGGTGATTTTGCACACCATAAAGGCGACCGCGAAATTCACCAGTGCACCGATCGCACCGAACGCATTCGGCGAGATGCCGAAGAACCAGTTCGGGCCCATATCACCCAGGAACGAGGTGCCCGGTATGAACAGGATGCCCTTGTGCTGGAACACATACAGCTGGGTGACGCCGATGCCTGCGATCATGCCCCAGATCGCACCGGCACGGTTCATCTTCTTGTAGAAGATGCCCATCATCAGTGCCGGGAAGATCGAGCTCGCAGCCAGCCCGAACGCGATCGCCACGGTGCCGGCGGCGAAGTCCGGTGGATGCAGACCCAGGTAGCCGGCGAGGAAGATCGCGCCCGCCATCGAGATACGCGATGCCAGGAGCTCGCTCTTCTCTGAGATGTTGGGGTTGATCACGCCTTTGATGATGTCGTGCGACACCGCCGAGGCGATCGCCAGTAGCAGGCCCGCCGCGGTCGAGAGCGCCGCGGCGAGGCCGCCGGCAACCACGATGGCGACGACCCAGTTGGGCAGGGCGGCGATCTCCGGATTGGCCAGCACCATGATGTCACGGTCGACCTTGGTCATCTCATTGCCTTTCCAGCCGAACCCTTCGGCCTTGGCAGCCATCTCGGGGTTCTTGTCGTTGTAGTACTGGATGCGCCCGTCGCCGTTCTTGTCTTCCCATTCGAGCAGGCCGGTCTTTTGCCAGTTGGTCATCCATCGCGGCACCTGGGCGATCTCGATGTTGCCCGTGACCTCACCGACCGGACCGGTCTGGATGGTGTTCATCAGGTTCAGACGCGCCATCGAGCCGACCGCCGGTGCGGTGGTGTAGAGGATCGCAATGAACACCAGCGCCCATCCGGCCGAGCTGCGGGCATCCTTGACCTTTGGCACGGTGAAGAAGCGGATGATCACGTGCGGCAGGCCGGCGGTCCCGATCATCAGCGACAGCGTATACACGAACATGTTGAGTTTTGAGCCCATCACCTGCTCGGAGTATTTGGGGAAGCCGAGGTCGGTCACCACCTGATCGAGTTTTTCCATCATCGTCAGGCCGGAACCGTCCGCCATCGACCCGATCAGACCCAGCTGAGGGATAGCATCGCCGGTCAGGTTGAGCGAAATGAATACGGCCGGAATCGTGTAGGCGCAGATCAGCACGCAGTATTGTGCGATCTGCGTGTAGGTTATGCCCTTCATGCCGCCCAATACTGCATAGACGAAGACGATGCCCATGCCGATGTAGAGACCCAACTCATAGCTGGTCTGCAGAAAGCGTGAAAATGCCACGCCAATGCCCTTCATCTGACCTATGACATAAGTGACCGACGCCAGAATCAGGCACGCGACCGCCACCATCCGCGCCGTCTGCGAGTAGAAGCGCTCGCCGATGAATTCCGGCACGGTGAATTTGCCGAATTTGCGCAGGTAGGGTGCGAGCAGCATGGCCAGGAGTACATAACCGCCGGTCCAACCCATCAGGAAGACCGAGGCCCCATAGCCGTTGAAGGCGATCAGGCCGGCCATCGAGATGAAGGAGGCGGCGGACATCCAATCCGCGGCAGTGGCCATGCCGTTCGCGACCGGGTGAATGCCCTTGCCGGCAACATAAAATTCGCCGGTCGAGCTGGCCCGCGCCCAGACGGCGATGACGATGTACAGCAGGAAGGTCGCGCCGACGACGACGTAAGTAAGTGTTTGCAGATCCATGAAGCTTGCCTCTTAGTCTTCGTGCACGTCGAACTCGCGATCAAGCGCGTTCATTCGGGCAGCGTAAAAGAAGATCAGGACGATGAAGACGTAGATCGACCCCTGTTGAGCAAACCAGAAGCCCAGCCCGACACCGCCGATACGAATGGCGTTGAGGGGTTCGGCAAGGATGATCCCGAAGCCGTACGAGACGACAAACCAGATCACCAGCAGGACAGTGACAATGCGAATGTTCGCTGACCAGTACTGCGCAGCTTTTGTATCCATAACTCGATCACTCCGCGGTTGCGATTTAGTTCTCTTGATTCTTCGATAGGCCCGGTCCTGGCGTCGTCGCATTCCGTCGGCTTTCCAGCCTGGTGCAGGGCGTCGCGGTAACGACTGTCGGCGCGTCTGCGGTCTACTCGCGGGTCTTCCGCGTTTAATTCGAGGTTTTCGGTCTGCGACACCGGGTTTTTGCCTGGTTCTCTAGCCAGGCTGCCAGTTGCGTGATTGTTCCGGGCTCAACTGATAATTGTCAAAAGGAATCAGGGACTTATTGCCTTCGCGAGGACCCCTTCCCCACGCTAATTCGGGTATTTTGGTAACACAAATTGGCGATTAACGTTACGTTTGGTAACGCCGTTGTTTCCAACGGTAAACAAAACGAAATTCTTCGACACGGCGTCCGCAGTAGGAAGCTAGTGAGACAAGCGGGCTAGCGCTTCTTGGTGCGAGGCAGGCCGAAGCGCTGGCGACGTTCCCACAGCGTCTTGCGGCTGATGCCGAGTGCGTGCGCCAACTGGGTCTCGGTCATGCGTTCCTGATGCTCGAGTACGAAAACGCGGAAGTATTCCTCCAGCGACAGTTTGTCGGTCAGATCGGCAGCGGAGCCGGCACTGGTTACGCGGTGATCGATCGCGAGCAGGTCTGGATTGATGATGTCTCCCTCGCAGAGAATCACCGCGCGCTCGATGGCGTTCGACAGCTCGCGTACATTGCCCGGCCAGTGGTAACGACGAATCGCCTCGAGGGCCTCGCGACCCAGCGTCAGGGGTGGGCGGCCGAGTTGTTTGCGTGCCTTGTCGAGCAGGAACACCGACAGTTCGATAACGTCGTCGCCGCGCTCGCGCAACGGAGGCAGGACCAGTTCGACCACACGCAGACGGAAGTAAAGATCACTGCGAAACGCGTCTTGCTGGACCAGCTTGCGCAAGTCGCGATGGGTCGCAGCGAGGATGCGTACATTGGGCGCCCGACCGCTGCCGCCATCGTCGGCGTCATGCTCACCGCCCTGTAGGATGCGCAACAAACGGGCCTGCGCGGCCATCGGCAGTTCGCCGATCTCGTCCATGAACAGCGTGCCGCCCTCGGCAATCTGCATCAGCCCCGGGCGGAAGCGCTCCGATTGGTGTTGGCCGAAAAGCTCGGCCTCGATCGATTGTTCAGGGACCGCAGCACAGTTGAAGGCGACGAAGGGGGCATCGCAGCGCTTGCTGTGTTTGTGTAGTGCACGCGCGACCAGCTCCTTGCCGGTTCCCGATTCGCCAGTGATCAGCACCGTCGCTTCGGTGGGCGCGACTTTGTGAATACGGTTGCACACTTCGCTCATCGCGGCACTCTTGCCGATCATGCCGGCCACCGGGTAGGCCTGGTCGACATCGGTCTGCAGTGCAGCGGCGCGGCGTTCCTTCTGTTTCTCGCGCAGTACCTTGTCGACCAGCATCACGAGTTCGTCATGGTCGAAGGGTTTCGCGATGTAGTCTGCGGCGCCGCCCTTCATGGCCTCCACCGCTGAAGCCACGCTGGCGTAGCTGGTCATGATGATCACCGGTACCTCGGGGGCGAGCTGCAATATGGTGCTGCCGGGCTCGCCGGGCAGGCGCAGGTCCGTGATGATCAGGTCGTAGCTTGAGAGCCGATCGCCGGTCCTGGCCGCCTCCACCGACTCCGCCTCGCTGACCTGATGGCCGTGGCGCTCCAGCAGTCGTCGCAGGGCGCCGCGGATGACGGGTTCGTCTTCAATGATGAGCAGCTGGTGCATAAGGTCTTTGGTTCTCCTGCAGCGGCAGGGTGACCACCACACGCGTGCCGAATCCGGCCTGTGAATCGATGGTCAGGGTACCGTTGTGGTCTTCGATAATCTTATACGCCAGCGACAGGCCGAGGCCGGTGCCCTGGCCGGTTGGTTTGGTGGTGTAGAACGGCTCCAGGATGCTCTCTTGAATCTCCTCGGGTATGCCTTGTCCCTGATCCATCACCTCGATAATCGCCTCATCGCCGCCCCCGCGCGCCAGCAGATCCACACGATCGCCGGGTTTGGAGGCGTCGGCGGCGTTGCTCAGCAGATTGACCAATACCTGCGACAGCTGTTGCCGGTTGCCGGTCATACTGATTCCTTCGGGACAGCTGGCCTCGAATCGAATGCCGTCGTGCTTGTGGGTAAGCCGCAGCAGGTGAACGGCCTGTTCGACTGCCTCGCTCAGCGGGAAGGTCTCGCGCTGCTGCAGGTGTCGACTGCCGCGACTGAAACTCTTCAGGGTGCCGAGGATGCTCGAGATGCGCCGAGTCTGGTCGATGATGTCCTCGACGCTCTGTCGCATAATGTCGGGGTCGACTTCATGGCGCAGGTTTTGCGCCAGCGAGGCGATGCCGGTGACCGGGTTGCCGATCTCGTGAGCGACCCCCGCCGCCAACCGGCCGACCGAGGCGAGACGGTCGCTGTGCGCCAGCTCGGCCTCGAGGTTGCCAAGGTCGGTAAGGTCCTCGACCAGCATGACCACGCCCGGTCGGGAGGGTCCGGCGCCCTCGATCACCGGGTCGGCATAGGCCGCCTTGTGCAGGTTGTACCAGCGTGGTTTGCCGGCCACAGGCAGTTCCATACGATAGGTGTGGGCCTGGTTGGAACGGGCGAATCCACCCAGCAGGCCGTCCCAGGGGCGTGGCAGATCGTTGAGGCCGGTGCCGATCAACTGCTGCGCCTCGACGCCGCTCATCATTTCGAGCGCGAGGTTCCACAGCACGATCTTGCCTTGGTTATCGATGGCGCAGACGCCCAGCGGCAGGTCCTGCAGGATCTGTCGATGCAGGCGCCGCAGGTTGTCCAGCTCGACGCCGAGACCCTGTAGCTGGGAGCGAGAGGCCTCGAGACGCTCTTCCACGTAGCGCATCGAATCCGCCAGTGCGATCTTGGCCACGGGGTCGAGCCCGAGGCGGCGGTTCACGATCACGTGAGCGAGCTGCGGCCCGAGCAGACCCGAGAGGTTGCGCTCGATGCGTTCGCGCAGGCGGCGCAGCTCGGCGGTACGGCGCTCGTCGGGCCCCAGACCCAGATCGCTGAGCGCCTGATCGACCTCGCGATCGGCCATCTCTTGGCCCAGCGTTTCCGCCAGGCCGGCGCGAAACTCGGTGGTCGTTCCGGCGGCCACCACGCCGGACAGGGGCATCATGGTCTCGGCGCAGCAGGCACGCGCCGCCTCCAGCTCACCCGGTGACTGGCGCGTCAGCAGCGAGATCAGTACGAACAGACCGCCGTTCACGGTCAGGGTCGCGAAGGTCGCGAAGGCCCATTTGTTCATCCCGCTGGCGGTGATCAGGTCCGGCACGCCCAGGTCGGTGATCAGGATTCCCGAGCGGAACAGCAGCGGCGCTACCAGCAGCAGCGACCACACGACGATGCCGCCGAGCAGACCGCTGATGAAGCCGCTGCGGGTCGCGCGCCGCCAATACAGCAGGCCCGCGATACCGGGCAGGAACTGTGCGACCGCGACGAATGAGATCAGGCCGAGTTCGACCAGTCCCTGGCTATGCTCCAGTCCGGTGTAGAAGCCATAGCCGGCCATGATGATCAATCCGATCATCAGCCGGCGCCCCCAAAGTATCCAACGGTAGAGATTCATCGCCGGGTCGGGATAGCTGGCGGGTAGCAGCAGGTGGTTCAGGCTCATCGAGGCCAGCGCAATGCTGGTGACGATGACCATTGCACTGGCGGCCGACAGGCCGCCGATGAAGGCCAACAGCGAAAGCCAGGACGGGCCGTTGTTCAGCGTAATACCGAGAACGTAGTAGTCGGGATTAATGCCGAGTTCGAGGCGCTGCCCGGCCCAGAGGATGACCGGAATCGAGATGTTGAGCAGCAGCAGGAATATCGGCATGGCCCAGGTGGCGGTGCGCAAACCCCGTGGGTCCAGGTTCTCGGCAAACAGCATGTGGAACTGGCGCGGCAGCAGGAAGGCCGCAGCGAACGACAGGAAGACCAATGCGGCCCAGGGGCTCTCGTTGACCGGACGATAGAGTGCCTCGAGCGCCTCTGGGTGCATGTCCAGCCATTGCTCGAGTCCCGGCGGCCCATCGAACAGCCCGAACAGCGCATAAGTGCCGATCAGCAGCAGTACCAGCAGCTTTATCAAGGATTCGAACGCAATGGCGACGACAAGGCCACGGTGCTTCTCGCGGGGCGAAATATGCCGTGTGCCGAACAACACGCCGAACAATATCAGGGTGGCGCAGAAGACCAGCGCGATGATGTTGGAGGGCACCTCGTTGCTGAGCACACGCAGCGATTCGGTCACCGCCTGAACCTGCAGCGCGATATAGGGGACGGTACCGACCAACATGAACAGGGTCACCAGCACTCCGGCCGCCTGGCTGCGATAGCGAAACGCCAGCAGGTCCGCCAGCGAAGTCAGCTGGTACTCTCGGCTGAGACGGAGGATCGGACGCAGCAGGACCGGGCTCAATACGAAGGTAAGGGTCGCGCCGATGTAGATGGTCAGGAACAGCAGGCCATTGTGGGCGGCAAATCCCACGCTCCCGTAGTAGGACCAGGACGTCGCATAGACACCGATCGACAGCGTATAGGTCAGCGGATGCGAGGCGACACGCGCCGGGATGAGACCGCGATCGGTAGCATAGGCGAGCAGGAACAACACCACGAGGTACGCGAAACCGGTGGTGAACAGTGTGGCCAGATCATGACCCATCAGAGTCGTCCCGCCGGTGGATCAGCGCCGCCCCCAGAATCACCAGCAGCCACAACAGATAGGGTGTCGTCCAAGCGATGGCCGGCGTCGCCCACCAGCCGGCCACCGGACTTACGAATAACAACAGCAGCAATGCGCCGAGGATGACGGCGAGCTCTTTGCTGATCGGAAACCGCGGTGGGAGCATATCGAGAGACTAGCAGTACCCTTGTGTTACTAAAAGTAACGTATCGGCCGGGTGCCTGTCGTGGCGTGCTTTAATACACAGCTACAACAAGTACCCGCACGCTCGATCGGAGAGTCTTAATGAACCCGGAAAAGGTCGTTTTCGGTTTTTTCATCGTACTGGCTCTGACGCTGAATTTTGGCTTCTTCGTCGGTGAGATCGAGAATCCTGATCACCATCATGTCTATGAGTTGTTCGCGGTGATTGTCGTCAACCTGATTGCCACGGTGCTCAAATTCGGCGATCGCAGCCAGATGGGCGCGCTGCTCCTGGCCACCAGTCTGGTCGCCATCCTGCAGTTGATTGCCGCCGCCGTGGTGTGGACCTCCGCCGTGCATGTTGTGGGTACCGGCCTGACGCCGGCGGTGACGGCGAGCATCGTCTCACTGTCTGGCGGCGCGATGCTCGCCAACGTGATCTCCGTGATCCTGCTCATTATCGAGACCGTCATGCTGCGTCGCTGATCGGCCGGCTGCACGGGCGCATGGAAACCATCGTCTTCCTGATCCTGCGTCGCATGCGCCAGCCGCTGCTGACGCTGCTGGTCGTCTACGCGGTCTCCATCAGCGGTCTGACCTTGATTCCAGGGCGCGACGCCGATGGCAATGTCTGGTACATGAGCATCTTTCATGCGTTCTATTTCGTCAGCTACATGGCGACCACCATCGGTTTCGGTGAGATTCCCTATGCCTTCTCCGACGCGCAGCGTCTCTGGGTGAGCCTTTCGCTCTACGCCTCGGTGATCGCCTGGATCTACGCCTTCGGTACCATTCTGGCTTTGGTGCAGGATCGCACTTTCCAGGACGCCCTTGCGGAGTACCGCTTCGCCGGACGTATCCGCGCCATGCGCGAGCCCTTCCACCTCGTGTGCGGTTATGGCGAGACCGGGACGGCGTTGGTGCAGTCGCTTACCGAGCGCGGTCAGCATGCGGTAGTGATCGATATCGACGAGGCGCGCACCAGCATCATTCAGCTGCAGGAACTGCGCGAGTTCGTCCCTGCGCTACAGGGCGATGCGGCGGTCACGCGCTATCTGCAGGAGGCCGGGCTGCAGCACAGCTGCTGTGCCGGCGTCGTTGCCTTGACTGACGATAACGAGGTCAACCTGAAGGTCGCAATCACCGCCAAGCTGCTCAATCCTAAGATCAAGGTGATCAGTCGCGCGGATTCTCACGATATCGAGGCCAATATGGCGTCGTTCGGGACCGACCATATCGTGGATCCCTTCGACACCTTCGCGGCCCACCTGGCAGTCGCTTTTCAGGCGCCTTGTCTGTACCTGTTGCAGCGCTGGCTGACCGGCCGCGAGGGGGCGGTATTGAGCGAGCCCGTGTATCCACCGCAGGACAAACATTGGATCGTTTGCGGCTATGGGCGCTTCGGCAAGGCCATCTGCCGGCGGCTGAAGGGTGAAGGCATCGAGGTCGTCGTGATCGAGGCCAGACCGCAGATCACCGGGCAGCCGGATACGAAGCTGGTTACGGGCCTCGGCACCGAGGCCGAGACGCTGCAGGAGGCCGATATCGAAAACGCGGCCGGGCTCGTAGCCGGCACCGACAATGATGCGAACAACCTTTCCATCGTGATGACGGCACGTGAACTCAATTCGTCGGTGTTCGCCGTGGTGAGGCAGAACCAGGCCGACAATCGCGACATTATCGCCGCAGTGGATGCCGACATGGTGATGCATCCCAGTGCGATTATCGCCGACAAGATCCGCGTGCTGCTGGCGACACCGGTGCTGTATGAATTCATCTCGCTGGCGCTCTACCAGGATGAGAGCTGGGCCTGTGAGCTGGCGAGTCGCGTCAGTGCCCTGGTGGGCGATGAGGTGCCGGAAACTCGCGAGTGGTCGCTGGGTGAAGGCGAGGCGAGCGCGCTCCAGAACTACCTGACGGAGGGGGGGCAGTTCAGCGTCGCCGAGCTGTTGCGCGATCCCTGGCAGCGCGAGCGCGGGTTAAAGGCGATTGTGCTGCTTATCCGCCGGCGCAACGACCGCATGCTGCTGCCGGATCCGCAGGATACGCTGAAGGCTGGCGACCGGCTGTTGATCTGCGGTAACCGCGCCGCCTTCACCCGTATGCAGTGGACGGTTTCGCACCGGCATACCCTGGACTATGTAAAGACCGGACGCGACCTCCCGCAGAGTTGGCTATGGCGTCGTCTGGCGCCGCGTAATCGCGGCTAGCCGGGCCCGCGCAGGCCATCCTTTCTTGTTGGGTCTGCCGCGCGATCATCGGATCATTTTGCCGATCTAGCCCGCGTATCTCACCAACTTCCTGCTTCGGCCACCGCTATGCTGGCTGTAACGAGGCGTACTCGTTAAAGCCGGTTTGACGTAGTGTCAGCTACGCCGGCATTGTCTTTCACTGTGCGCGCCCCGTCGCAGCGGTATCATGCCGCGCTCGCGACGAAACTCGGTGAGATAAGCGGGCTGGCATCGTTTACAATCTCGGACGAAAATCGCCGCTGCTGGTCCCGTCAAGCCGACGGTCACACGGCAACCATTCCATCACTATTGTCGGTGTCCGCAGACGCCACGAGGAAGAACCGAATGAGAAAATTCATCCTTTTTATGGCCTTGGTCCTCGCTATGGCCGGCACCACCCAGGCAGGCAGCAAGAAAGAGATCGAGAAACCGGCGTTCGACAAGACGATCGCCAGGCAGATGATCGATAACAGCATTCAGCGTTTTGAATTGGCCGAGGATGTCAGCGTCGACGATGCGATCGAGTCGATGCAGCTACGCGCCAATATGCTGAACTTCAAGATGGTGGCCGATCTGCCATTGTCCGAACAGGTGCAGGCCATGGGTCAAGACGCCAACTATATGCGTATCCTGGCATTCTGCGATGCACTGATCGCCAAGAAGATGGTCGAGTACAACATCATTTTCGCCGGCTTCCTCCCTTGTCGCGTTGCGGTGCTGGAAGACAGCAACGGTAAGGGCTGGATAGTGACCATGAACATGGACATGATGCTGCACGCAGTCGACTTGCCGGAGGATCTGCAGCCGCTGGCGCAGCAGGTGCGTGACACCATCTACGCGATCGTCGATGCCGGGGTGAACGGCGACCTGTGACCGCCGCCCCCCCGTGTAGCTGGAGCTATAGAACCGGCCCCCTGTGGCCGGTTTTTTTTGGCGCGGATTTCTGATCTGGGCCAAGTTTTCGGCGAAAAAGCCTTCCGCTGCGCGGGACCCTGTGTGGGATACTGAAGTGTAGAAAACCGGCCCTAACGACAAAATCAAGACGCCGGCTAGCGGGTCCGATGCGGCCTTGCTGGAATCGACCTGGATCAACTATTGCAGAAAGCAGGTGCCTGTACACGCCTCGCGGCGTCGCGAACCTGCACCGTGAAGACTACATAAAGCACCTTCCGGAGGAGAGAACCATGGCACATATCGTCGTCCTTGGCGCCGGCACTGGCGGCATGCCGGCCGCTTATGAGCTGCGCGAGGAACTCGGCAGCGAGCACGAGGTCACCGTCGTCAACGAGCGTGACTATTTTCAGTTTGTTCCGTCCAATCCCTGGGTGGCGGTGGGCTGGCGCGATCGAAACAGCATCACCTTTGACATCCGTCCGCATCTCGAGCGCAAGGGCGTCAATTTCATCGCCAAGCGCTGCGAAAGGATCGACGCGACCGGCAATGTCTTGACGTTTGAGGATGGCGAGACCCTGGGCTATGACTATCTCGTTATCGCGACCGGCCCGCGACTGGCCTTCGAAGAAGTCGAAGGGGCGGGTCCGCATGGCGGTCATACCCACTCGGTCTGCACAATAGACCATGCAGAGGCCGCCTATGAGCAGTACAAGGCACTGCTGGATGATCCGGGGCATGTCGTGGTTGGTGCGATGCCGTTTGCCTCCTGCTTCGGTCCCGCCTATGAGTTTGCGTTCATCATGGACGCCGATCTGCGTAAACGGAAGCTGCGCGATCGCGTGCCGATGACGTTCATCACCTCCGAACCCTATATCGGCCATCTCGGCCTCGGCGGGGTGGGTGATTCCCAGGGCATGCTCGAGAGCGAGATGCGTAACCATCACATGAAGTGGATTACCAACGCCAAGGTGACCAAGGTCGAGGCAGGGAAGATGCATGTCGAGGAGTTCGACAATGCGGGCAACAAGGTCAAGGACCACGAGGTCGAGTTCAAGTTCTCGATGATGCTTCCGGCGTTCAAGGGTGTGGATGCGGTTATGAATGTCGAGGGATTGTGCAATCCGCGGGGCTTCGTCTTCGTCGATGATTACCAGCGCAACCCGACGTATCCAAACATCTATTCCGCCGGAGTGTGTATCGCAATACCCCCGGTAGAGGCCACCGCGGTGCCCACCGGCGCCCCCAAGACCGGCTACATGATCGAGTCGATGGTTTCGGCGATCGTGCACAACATCCACGCTGAACTGGAAGGCCGAGAACTCGATCAAAAGGCTACCTGGAACGCCATCTGTCTCGCGGACATGGGCGACACCGGGGCCGCGTTTGTCGCGCTGCCCCAGATCCCGCCGCGCAACGTTGCCTGGATGAAGAAAGGCAAGTGGGTGCACATGGCAAAGATCGCGTTCGAAAAATACTTCATCCGCAAAATGAAAAAGGGCACTTCCGAGCCGGTCTACGAGAAATATATTCTGAAGATGTTGGGGATAAACCGACTCAAATAGCGCGATTGCGGCCCCGCTCCGGCAGGGGCTTCTTGGACCCCGCGCAAAGCGCGGGTAAGCCCAAGCCGGCGTTTGCTATGCTGTTGGCCTGTTTTCGGGCCGGACGGCGGGTGCTCAACCAATGAGTCTTTTCAAGATCCAGCGACATCGTACGATCCCGGTATGCGTCGGCAACGTCAAGGTTGGCGGGGATGCGCCGATCGTGGTTCAGTCGATGACCAACACCGATACCGCCGACGTCCCCGGTACTGTCGCCCAGGTCGCCGACCTCGCCCGTGCCGGATCGGAGCTGGTGCGGATCACCGTCAACAACGAAAACGCGGCGCGCGCGGTCCCGGCGATTCGTGAGGGACTGGACAAGCGCGGCGTCACGGTGCCCCTGGTCGGCGACTTCCACTACAACGGCCACCGTCTGCTGAGCGAGTTTCCGGAATGTGCCCGCGCACTGGCCAAGTATCGCATCAACCCCGGCAATGTCGGCAGCGGCGCCAAGCGCGACGCCCAGTTCGCGACCATGATCGAGACGGCTATCGCCAATGACAAGGCGGTGCGCATCGGGGTCAATTGGGGCTCGCTGGACAAGGGCCTGATAGCGCAGATGATGGACGAAAACGCGCGCTCGCCTGCGCCGCTGGACGCCGATCAGATGACACGCGAGATCATGGTGACCTCGGCGCTGCAGAGTGCGGCCAGGGCGGAGGCGCTTGGACTCGGCCGCGACCGCATCATCCTGTCCTGCAAAATGAGCGGCGTGCAGGATCTGATCAGTGTGTACAGTCAGCTGGCGGCGCGTTGTGACTACGCCCTGCACCTTGGCCTTACTGAGGCCGGCATGGGTTCGAAGGGTATCGTGGCGTCGACTGCCGCGCTTGCCGTGCTGCTGCAACAAGGTGTCGGTGACACTATCCGCATCTCATTGACGCCTGAACCCGGTGGCGATCGTAGCCAGGAGGTCCGGGTTGCGCAGGAGATCCTGCAGTCGATGGGGCTGCGCGCGTTCACGCCGATGGTCATTGCGTGTCCCGGATGTGGACGCACCACCAGTACCTACTTCCAACAGCTGGCGCAGGACATACAGAGCTATCTGCGCGAGCAGATGCCGCTGTGGCGTGAGCACTACCCTGGAGTCGAGGAGATGGATGTCGCCGTGATGGGCTGCGTTGTCAATGGGCCGGGCGAGAGCAAGCATGCGAATATCGGGATCAGTCTTCCCGGCACCGGCGAGCAGCCAGCCGCACCCGTGTACGTGGATGGTGAAAAAACCGTCACCCTCAAGGGCAACAACATCGCCGTGGAGTTCCAGGCGATCGTGGATGACTATGTCCGTAGCCACTACGGCGGCGGCCGCACATAACCCTGATGCAAATCCCGCGGCGCCCAGGCCGCCGCTGACGCGGGGCCTGGTGGTGATTGCCGACCCGATTACGTCGATTCTGCTGGGGTTGCGTCAGTCGCGCAGGCCACAAACAATACAGGTCCAAGTTCAGGCGCAGGGCTTCCAACCCATCTCGCCCAAGGGGGTCGGTTGATCGCGCGCCGTGCACATGGTCCGCGTGATGTCAGGGCGCACTGCCGATTTTTTCATTCAAAACGAGGGGGATTCTGTGAAAAGGCCTTTCCTATCTGTCGTGTTCGCCGGCTTGTTCGCCGGCACCTTCGCCACCGGCGCGGCCATCGCTGAAGACAACATGGTGATTCAGATCAAGCGCATGTCGATGGAGACCGCAGCGGCGGTCGCCAAGGCGGCCGTCGAGGCCTGTCGTGCGAAGGGGATCCAGATCGGCGTTACGGTCGTCGACCGCGACGGCGTCCCGCAGGCGGTAATGCGCGATACCATCGCGCCGGCGATCACCCTGCGGATCTCGGAAGGCAAAGCCTATGCCGCAGTGATGTTCAATGTCCCGACGTCGGAACTCGCCGCCCGCGCCAATACGCCCATCGGCCGCGTACCTGGCGTGGTGATGTCGGCGGGTGGCGTGCCCATCGAGGTCGGCGGATCCCTGCTGGGCGGGGTTGGTGTGTCTGGCGCACCGAGTGGTGAGACGGATCAGGAGTGCGCGCAGGCGGGCGTGGAGGCAGTGCAGACCGATCTCGAGATGTCCATGTAGGCCGCGCCTTGCGGCCTCTCAATCGTTAAGCATCGCCTCGAGCTGCTCCTTATCGACGGCGAACCGATTGCTACCCAGGTCGGTCAGCAGGCCTTTGCGTTTGAATTCGGCAATGGCGCGGCTGGCGGTCTCGGTGGTGATACCTAACATCGCCCCCAGGTCTTCGCGCCCGAAAAGCGTGCACACCGGCGGATCTTCGTCTTGCACCAGCCGCAGCAGCAGCCGTCCGATACGTTCCCTCGCCGGACCGGTGGACAGCTCGGTCAGCCAGGCATCCGCTTCGCTCAGCGCGCGATGCCAGCGATTGAGCAGTTCTACATGCAGGTTGGGGTTGTCTTTGCTCAATGCCTGCACGGTCGATACCGGCAGGCAGCAGATCTCCGTCGGCTGCATTACCAGGGCATCATGCTGATAGGGTTTGCCGAGTAGCGCCTCGAGGCCGGTGACATCGGCCTTGCGCACCAGGCGGACGATGCGCTGCGAGCCGTCCGGCAGGTATTGCACAAGCTTGATCAGACCGCTGCGGATAGTAAACAGACGGTCGCCATGGTCGCCCGCGTGGTAGAGGACGTGGCCAGGTTGCAGAACGAACTGATTGATCGGCTGATGGATTTTCTCGAAATCCGATTCCTGCAGGCCGGCAAACAGGACCGAGCCGCGCAGTGCGCAATTTTTGCAGTCGGCCTCGCCGGACCACGCTTCTCTGAAAGCCACTTTCCCCTTCATCTCTTAATCTTAGCTTTTTAGTAAGTTAAGAGATATTACTAATGGCGCCGGATTCAAGGCGGTTGACGACAGGAATATTCGGCGCCGGTCAATCTGTCGCCCGAGATCCCGCACCCCGCCAATTTTGGCCGGATCCAGCATGTGATGACCCGACGCTGAGCAGGTGTTGCTGGGTGCACTTTGTGTCAGGATTCGGTCTCGATGGCAATCCTCACACTTCGTGATCTGCAACTGAGCTACGGTGATCCGCCGTTGATCGATGGCATCGATCTGGCAATCGAGGCCGGCGAGCGCATCTGCCTGCTCGGCCGCAATGGCGAGGGAAAATCCACGCTGCTCAAGCTTATTGCAGGCGAACTCAAGGCCGATGACGGCATGCGCGTGGTCACCCAGGGCGTGCGCATCGCGCGTCTGACGCAGGCAGTGCCGGAGCAGCTGCATGGCAGCGTATTCGAGGTGGTGGCCGACGGCGTCGGCGACAGGGCGGAGCTGATCAAGCAATACCATACCGCGAGTCTGGCGCTGGCCGAGGACGCCGACGAGGCCGCACTGACGCACCTGGCGCGCATCCAGCACGAGCTCGAGTCGGCGGACGGTTGGCGCATCGAACAGCAGGTCGAGCGCGTGATCTCGCGTCTGGCGCTGTCTGCCGAGGACGCCTTCGACGCCCTGTCAGGCGGTATGAAGCGGCGTGTCTTGCTGGCGCGGGCGCTGGCCGCCGATCCGCAGCTCTTGCTCCTGGACGAACCGACCAATCATCTCGATGTGGAATCGATCACCTGGCTCGAGGAGTTTTTGCTGAACTGGCCGGGGACGCTGGTCTTTATCACCCACGATCGGGGCTTCCTGCAGCGTCTTGCGACACGAATCGTCGAGCTCGACCGCGGCAAGATCACCGATTTCCCCGGCGATTACCGCAACTACCTCCGCCGGCGCGACGAAATGGACAATGCCGAGGCCCAGGCCCAGGCGCGTTTCGACAAGCGTCTGGCGCAGGAAGAGGTCTGGGTACGTCAGGGCATCAAGGCGCGGCGCACGCGCAACGAAGGGCGGGTAAGACGGCTCGAAGCGATGCGGCGCGAGTATGGGGACCGGCGTAGCCGGCAGGGCACGGCGAGACTGGCGATGAACAGGGCCGAAGTCTCGGGCAAGCTGGTCTGCGAGGCGACCAACGTCAGCTATGCATGGCACGGTCGGCCGATCATCCGCGACTTCTCAACCACCATACTGCGTGGTGACCGCATCGGCATCATCGGCCCGAACGGCTGTGGAAAGTCGACCCTGCTCAACCTCCTACTGGGCAGACTGGAGCCCGACCATGGCAGCATCGAGATCGGCAGCCGATCTGAGATCGCTTACTTCGACCAGCTGCGTGACCAGCTCGATCTGGAGAAGACCGTGCTCGACAATGTGGCCGGCGGCAGCGACAAGGTCAGCATCAACGGCAAGGAAAAGCACGTCATCAGCTATCTGCAGGATTTCTTGTTTCCGCCCCAGCGCTGCCGCCAACCTGCCAAGGCGCTGTCTGGTGGTGAGCACAACCGCCTGCTGTTGGCCAAGCTGTTTACCCGTCCGGCCAACCTGCTGGTGATGGACGAACCGACCAACGATCTCGATCTGGAGACGCTCGAGCTACTCGAGGAACTGCTGCTGGAGTTCGATGGCACGCTGCTCCTGGTCAGTCACGATCGCGCCTTTCTCGACAATGTGGTCACCAGCACTCTGGTATTCGAGGGCGATGGTGTGGTGAATGCCTATGTCGGCGGCTACCAGGACTGGCTGCGCCAGCGTCGCCCGGATGCGTCCATCGCCAAGCGCAAGCCCGGCACCCCGGCGGCCGCGCACCAGCCAGCGGCGGGGCCGAAATTGCCGCGGCCTGGACCGGACGACAACGCCAGGCCGAAAAAGCTGAGCTACAAGGATCAGCGCGAGCTCGATCAGCTACCGGGGCGCATCGAGGCGCTGGAGGGCGAACTCGACACGGTCCGGGCGGCGCTCAGCGATCCGGATCTCTACCGCGAACCGTCCGACAGGGTGAGTGATTTGAACGATCGCATGCAGCAGATCGAGCGACATCTTGCGCAGGCCTACACGCGCTGGGAGCTGCTGGAAAGTTAGGAAAGCCGATGGTCGGTCAGCCAATAAAAACGGTGTGGCGGTACCACCAGTTGATCATTGAACTGCTGCGGCGACTCGCCGGAGCATAGATCATACAGCTGCCCATACTCGAAGTGGCCACGGTTGCTCAGGTCGCTCAGCGTCAGCGACTGCGGCGCGGTGTCGAAGTTGCCGACCACTAAAACGCTGTCGTTGAGCTGAAACGGGTTGTTGCGCATGAACACAAACAGGTGCGGGTTGCCGGTCTCTATCAGCCAGCGATTGTTGTAGTCGGCGAATGCCGCGGTGCTCTTACGCACCGCAATCATTTTCTGCAGGCCGTCAAAGATCCGCTGCTCCACGCTGCCGTGTTGATTGCGCAGTTCTGCCTTGGTCCAGTCGATGCGCGGGCGGTGCATCCAGCGGTTGTCATGCGCCTTGTTCTCGTCCTGGAGAAAGGTGCAGTCGTTGAGATTTCCAATTTCGTCGCCGTAGTAAAGCAGTGGGATCCCGCCGAACGACATGATCATGCTATGCAGCAGCAGGATGATATCGATGCTGCGCTGGATCGCCGCCTCGTCGCCACCCTGCAGTGCCGACTCCAGGCCGACCAGGGATGCAAGAGACCCCGAGATGCGCGCATCACCCGTCTTGTAATTGACGCCGAACGGCTGCCCGAGGGCCGGCGAGGCATCGTAGACGCCGGTAAAATACTCCACCAGGAAGCGCCGATGGGCATAGGGGTCGTAACCGGCCTTGATGATATCGGAATCGTCGAAGCCTAAGCCGATGTCGTCGTGGCAGCGCACGTAATTGAGCCAGGTGGCGCGGTCCAGTTTATCGGGCAGGCTGCGGATGCCCTGATCGAGCAGCTTGGCGTTCTTGGTCGCGACGGCCTCCCACAGCAGGGCCATGAAGGTGGCGTTGTAGGCGATCTCGCACTCCTTGGCGATCACTGCATCCTCGCCAAAGTATTTGATGATCTCGACCGGGGCTACGATGGCCTCGGCGATGAACAACACGCCGGGGGCGGTCACCTGGCTGCAGTCTTTCATCAGCTGCAGGATCAGGTGCGCCTCGCGCTCATTTTGACAGGTGGTGCCGATCTTCTTCCACAGAAAGGCAACGGCGTCGAGTCGTACGATATCCGCACCCTGGTTGGCCCAGAACAGGATGATGTCGACCATCTCGATGAATACCGCGGGATTGCTGTAGTTCAAGTCCCATTGGTAGTCGTTGAAGACGGTCATCACCCACTTGTTCATGGTCTCGTCGAAGGTGAAGTTGCCAGGTGCGGTCTCCGGGAAGATCTCCGGCATGGTCTCTTCGAACATGTCCGGGATATTGCGGTCGCGGAAGATGTAAAAGTAATCCTGGTATTTCTTCTCCCCGGCACGTGCGCGTTGCGCCCACTCGTGCTCGTCCGAGGTGTGATTCACCACAACGTCGAGCGTGAGCAGCATATCGCGCACCCGCATGTTGCCTGCCAGCGCGCGCAGTTGTTCGAGGGTGCCGACGCGCGCATCGATGTTGCGAAAATCGCTGACTGCGTAGCCGCCGTCACTGGCGCCCGCCGGGCAGCGCAGTATCGGCATCAGGTGCACCATGTTTACGCCGAGGTCCTGCAGATAGCCGAGATGTGATTTCGCACCGATCAGATCGCCGGCGAAGCCGTCTACGTAGAGTGCCATACCGACCCACTGCTGACTGAGGAACCAGTTGTGGTTCTGTTCCCGCTCGATATCGCTTCGCTTGAGATCGGCATCGCGTTTGATGTACTGGCGCGCCATCACCTCGACGAGATTCACCATCTGCTGCTCGAAGTCATCCCGCTGGCCGTAGAGGTGATGGAACAGCGAATAGATGGCATAGAAGTTGGCGCCCAGGCGGGTATAGAAATGCCGCAGGTCTTGCTTGCGGACCTCTGGCTTAAGCTCATCGAGGATCTTATTCAGCAGAGAGTGGGATACCTGTTCGTACATAAGGGTTGCGGGCTGCCTAGACCGTCAGTCTCCAGTCGTCGATGAAGGGTTTGTACAATGCCGGGTCGGGCAGCGTGGCACCCCGATTGCCGACCAGCCGAGATGCAAAGGCCTGGGCGCGCTGTAGCATTAACGCCATAGGCCAACCCTGGATCAGACCCAGGATGATCACCGAGGCGAAGGCGTCGCCCGCACCAACGGTATCGACCACCTCCACCTTGGTGTCGGGCGTCACACTACAGCGTTCACCCGAGGCAGTCAGCACCTCGGCCCCGCGGGCCCCGTGGGTCAGCACCAGACCCCTGAGGCCGTGGCGCTCGAGAAATGCGGCTGTGGGGTCCTCGGGAGGGCCGTCGAGCGCTGCCAGCTTGAGCAATTCGTCGCCGTTGAGCTTCACCCAATCGGCCTTGTCCAGCATGGCCAATACGTCGTCGAGGTGCCACCAGGGCGGGCGCAGATTGACGTCGACGAATACGGTTTCTGGGTGACCTGCCAGCAGGTGCTCCAATGCGCTGCGCGAGACAGGGGATCGCAGCGCAAGGCTGCCGTGATAAAGCAGGCTACACTCTGGCGCCGAGGCCGGCGGCGCGATGGCATCATAGGCGCAGGGGTGCACGATGTCGTAGCTGGGTTCACCCGCCGTGATGTTTACCTCGACACGCCCCGTCGGATGCGTGCTGTCGGTCTGCAGGCCGGCAAGGTCCATACCCCAATCCCGCATGGCATCACGGATGCGGTTGCCTTCCGGATCAGCGCCGACGCGACTCACGAAATACGGTAACTGACCGAATGCCTGAAGATGCCAGGCGACGTTGAAGGGCGCGCCGCCGAGCACCCGTTTGCCGTCCGGGAATCGGTCAAATAACACCTCACCGAAAACGCACAGGCGGCCTGTCTTGATGTTCACTGTATTGTCCTGATCAAAAAATTCTTAGAGCGGCTGCGCTCAGCGCAGCCCCTGGTTTCATCCGTCGTCGCTGAATTTCATCCATTCAATACTGTGCGGATGGTAGTGAGCGATGCCCTCGAGCATACCTGCGCCGTAGTTGCCGTTCATGCCCATGAAGCCGCCCCGAGCGACATACAGGCGATCGGCACAACCGCGTTCCCGCGCCAGGCGGGTGGCCAGCTCGCGCACCTGTGGCTGACAGTTGGCGACCAGCACCGCCGGGATAGGGCTGGCGAGTACCTCGATATCGTTGCCGCTATCGCCACAAAATACGGTGTCGCCATGGCTAAACCCGTAGGTGGCGACGAGCGCCTCGATCGCATGGTATTTTGAGGCCCGTGCCGGCACGACATCGAGCAGTCCGACGCCGGCAGGCTCGTCGACGCTCCAGATCAGGCGCGCACTGACGCCGTGCGCGCGCAGTCGGTCTTCGATGCGTTCCGACAGGCTGTCACGGTCGCTGTGCAGCGGCACATAGTAGCTGAGCTTGTAATCGTTCTGTTTGGTGGTCTCCTGCGGCCGAAGTGCCGGCAGGTCGACCAATAGGGACCTCAAGTCCGCACGGGTCCGACCGCCCCAATCCTGCGCGATCTCCCGCTCCCAGGCGGCCTGCCGCATCCAGTCTCCTTCAGACCCCAGTTGATAGACGGTGGTACCGACGTCGCCGATCACAAAGTCGGGCCGCGGCAGGCGGTAGTTGTTGATCGCCTGGTCGACCAGCGCACGATGCCGCCCGGTAACGAAGGCGACCGTCACTTCAGGATGTCCCGCCAGCATCGCGAAGTGCTCGCGCGCCGCAGGCGATTCCGACTGTGGCCCGTTAGGGATCAGCGTCCTGTCGAGATCGGTACAAATGAGCAGCGGCACGGCTAGTTGTCTCGCGGGACATTGCAGGCATTGAAGAAATCGTAGTGATCGATGGCCTCGAGGATGCCCGACGCATGGGGCCTGGAAGCGAAATAGACCCGCTCCTGATCGACCAGCTGAGAAAGCTCTTCATGGTGGCGATTGGCGACCACGACGGCCAGGGTATTGCCGCGCATCATGTCTTCATCACCGCCCGAGCCGCCCACGGCGAGGATGTTCTCGAGCGGAATGCCCAGGCGTTGCGACACATAGCGCAACGCCTGGCCTTTCGAGGCGCGCGAGGGGACGATATCGAGAAACTGGCCAAACGAGGACATCACATTGACCGTTAGGTCCTTCTGGCGCAGCAGGGCGATGATGTCTTCGACCGAAGGCGCCGTCTCCGGGTCGTAGTAGTACGAGAGCTTGTACGGCGTCTGTTCGTTCTTGGGTTGTGGCGTTAGCCCAGGCAGCTCGGCCAGCACACGGCGCACCTGCTGGGGATTCCAGTCGTGATCGATGTGATCCGCCCAGTAGTCGTCTTCGTCCAGGGACTGTCCGTAGTGGATGCGTGTGCCCAGGCTGCTGATCAGCACGTCCGGGGCCGGGATGCCCTGCTTCTTCATCAACGCCAATGCCGAATCGATGCGTCGGCCGGTCGCGACGCCAAAGGTGACGCATTTGCGGTTTTCGCGCATCACCTCGACGAAGCGCTGCAGGGCACCGGGATTGCCGATCAGGTTCTGATCGAGATCGCTGAAGATCGCACGATCGCGGTAGCGCAGCGTGCGTGACGTCTTGCGCTCCTTGGGCAGCGGGGCATAACCGGTATCGAGATCGCGGATCTTGGCCAGATAGGCTTCGGCATGTGCCGGCCATGAATAGTGACGACGCACCCCCTCGATGCCGTTACGTGCGGCGGCCGACCATGCGTCATCATCACGCAGAAGTTTCAGCAGGGCCTCGGTGATCGCCTGCTTGTCGAGCGGATCGATCAATTCCCCGTTGCGGCAGTTCGCGATTATGTCCACCGGGCCGCCGTTCTCGGTAGCCACCACCGGCAGGCCGCTGGCTGCGGCCTCGAGCAGCGTGAGCCCAAAGGGTTCGGTCAATGCCGGGTTGATGAACACCCCGGCGCTCGATGCGGCCAGACGATAGATGTCTGGCACCTCATTGGCACGGTGGCTCTTGGGGACCGCTACTCTGCCGTACAGATCGTGAGTGTCGATCAGCAGCAGAATGTTGGTCATCACCTGCTGCGCACCGCTGTCCATATCGCGGATATCGTCGCGATTGCCCGCAACGATCAGCAGATTGGCCGCTTGCCGCAACGGTTGTGACTCGCCATAGGCCTCGATCAGCGTGAGGATGTTCTTGCGCTCATCGGGCCGCGACAGTGCCAGGATCAGTGGCTTGTCCGGGTCGGTCAGGAAACGGTTGACCTGGCTGGCGAAGGCGGGTGGTTTTCCCTTCGTCGGCGGGTGAAACTGCACCAGGTCGGTACCCGGTGGAATGACGGCCATGCGTGCGGGATCGTAGTAGTTGTAAAGCCCGTATTGCTGTTCGATTTCGTTGTGTGTGCTGGTGATTACCAGCTCGGCATTTGCAAGCACCTCTTCCTCGGCGTCGATGCGTCGCCCGATATTGTAGGTCTTCTCGATCTCGTCCCTGGACAGACCACGCGCCAGTAGCCGCTTACGCTTGTCACGTCCCAGCGAATGTCCGGTATGTACCAGCGGGATGCCCAAGTGGTGGGCTAGGCGCACGCCGACATAGCCGGCGTCGGCGTAGTGGCTGTGGACCAGATCGGGCATTCTGGGCTGTTTGCGCAGCCAATCGGCCAGGTTGTCCATGAAACTGTCGAGGTGATCCCACAGCTGTTCTTTGCGGATGTACTCTGGGGGTCCGGCGTCGATGCGGATGATCCGTGCCTTGTCCGACAGGGGTTCGACTGGAACGGCGTAGTCGTCGCTGACGGTGGGGTCATCGACGCGACGGGTCACCAGATCGATGCGCTCCACGTCTGGATGCGCGGCCACTGCCCTGGCCAGGTCGACCACGTATTTCGTCTGTCCGCCGGTATCGGCGTCACGACCCAACTCCAGGTCTTGGCCGCGGATAAGGCCGTGAATGCTGAGAAAAAGTAGATAGTGTCCGTCGGATCGCTCGGTCATAGGGGTAGGTCAGTGGTCTTGTGCGACGCGAAATACGGGCCTTACCCGTCGCTTAATCTGGTGGCGTCAGGCGGCATTCTGGAAAAATCACCGCGGCCTGCCAACCTGCTGGCGACGGCGTGCAATGGGCCCGAGTGCGGCCTAGTATGCCGAGGAAACGCACAGGGCGCACGGCGAGAATCTACTGGCCCAGGCGTACAGTATCGCTGCCCAGGGCGGGCCAGACGTTCACCGCCCTGCAGATGCCGGCGCCGACCTGGCCCGGCCGATCGCTGCGATGATTCCGTAATACCCTATTGCTTGCACGGGAAAGTGTGGATTGGCCGTGGTGTCTGAAGAGACGCCGTGCGTTGCCCCGCCGTGTCCGGAGACCGACTTCGCGGCGCCGTGGTCGGCGAGTGCGCTGTCCGCGAAAAGGCTGCCTGCGAATTGCACTCGGCGGCAGGACTGCTAAATATGTAAGTGCCCGGCGACTTCAGAAGCGCGGTCAACGCGCCCTATCATCCGACACAGGAGGTTCTCCGATGCAGCGATCCCTGCATATCGACCCCGGAAAATGCACCGGTTGCCTGCAATGCGAAATGGCCTGCTCGTATGAAAACGAGGGCATCTTCAATCCCGCCAAGTCGCGGATAAAGGTGTTCACCTTTCACCATGAGGGACGGTTTGCACCCTACACCTGCACCCAGTGTGCCGAGGCCTGGTGTCAGAAGGCCTGTCCGGTGGATGCCATCCAGGTGGACGCGGCGACCGGCGCCAAGGTGATCGTCGAGGCGCGCTGCGTGGGCTGCAAGGTCTGCACCATTGCCTGTCCCTTCGGTACGGTCAACTACAACTCGGCGACCGGCAAGGTGATCAAGTGCGATCTGTGCGGCGGCGACCCGGCCTGCGCCCAGGCCTGCCCGACCGCGGCGATCGTCTATGTCGACGCGGACTGGACCGGGCTCGACAGGATGCGCGCCTACGCCGAGCAGAGCCTGGCCGGCAGCGCCGGTTAACTGGAGGAAGACGACATGGCCTGGACACGAAAAATTCTGCGCGTCGACCTCAGCCGAGGCACCTGCGTACCCGAAGCGCTCAATATGGCGTGGGCCAACGACTATCTTGGTCAACGCGGTCTGGCGACCAAGTACCTCGCCGAGGAGATCGATCCGGCGTGCGATGCGCTCGGCCCGGACAATAAACTGATCATGGCGACCGGTCCGCTGACCGGCACCATGGCATCGACCGGTGGGCGCTATTCGGTCATCACCAAGAGCCCGCTGACCGGTCTGGTCGCATGCTCGAATTCGGGCGGCTTCATCGGCGCCGAGATGAAGAACGCCGGTTGGGACATGATCATCTTCGAAGGCCAGTCGCCCGAACCGGTCTACCTGTATGTCGAAAACGACCGGGCCGAGTTGCGCTCGGCGGCGGCGATCTGTGGGGCAAATCCGTGTGGGAGGCCGACGAGATCCTGCACAAGACAGCACCAGGATCCGCAGCTGCGGATCGCCTGTATCGGCCGTTCGGCCGAGGCCGGCTGCCTGTACGCGGCGGTGGTCAACGATCTGCACCGCGCGGCCGGCCGCTCCGGTGTCGGCACCGTGATGGCGTCCAAGAACCTCAAGGCGGTCGCGGTGCGCGGCACCCTCGGCGTCGGCAACATCGCCGATCCGGCAGGCTTCATGGCCGCGGTCAACGCCGGCAAGCAGGTGCTGGCCGACAATGCCGTCACCGGTCAGGGCCTGCCGACTTACGGGACGCAGGTGCTGATGAACGTGATCAACGGCATGGGCGCGATGCCGACCCGCAATATGCGGGAGGTGCAGTTCGAGGGCGCGGAAAAGATCTCCGGCGAGGCGATGCACGAACCCCGTGCGAGTGACGGCAAGCCGAACCTGACCACGAACGCCGGCTGTTTCGGGTGCACCATTGCGTGCGGCCGCATCTCTACGGTGGACAGGGGCCACTTCAGCGTGAAGAACAAGCCCGAATACTGGGGCAACTCCGGCGGCCTGGAGTACGAGGCCGCCTGGGCGCTCGGCTCCGATACCGGGGTCGACGATCTCGATGCGTTGACCTACGTGAATTTCCTGTGCAACGAGGACGGCATGGATCCGATCTCGTTCGGCGCCACCGTGGCCGCGGCAATGGAGCTGTTCGAGGCCGGTGCCATCACCACCGAACACACGGGCGGCATCGATCTCAGCTTCAACCGGGCCGACACGCTGGTCGCGCTGGCCGAGCTGACCGCGCGCGGCGAGGGCTTCGGCAGGGATATCGGTCTGGGCTCGAAGCGCCTGTGTGAAAAATACGGCATGCCCGATCTGTCGATGACGGTCAAGGGTCAGGAGTTCCCGGCCTACGATCCGCGCGCCATCCAGGGGATGGGGCTGGCCTATGCGACCTCTAACCGGGGCGCCTGTCATCTGCGCGGTTATACGGTGGCCTCCGAGGTATTGGGCATCCCGGTGAAGACCGACCCGCTGGTGACCGAGGGCAAGGCCGAACTGGTCAAGGCGTTTCAGGATGCGACCGCCGCGGTCGATTCCGCCGGTCTATGCGTATTCACCACGTTCGCCTGGAGCATGGAGAACATCGCACCCCAGGTCGACGCCGCCTGCGAGGGTGACTGGGGCGTCGATCGCATGCTCGAGGTCGGCGAACGCATCTGGAACCTGGAACGCGATTTCAATATGCGTGCCGGGATGACCGCAGACCAGGACACCCTGCCGAAGCGCCTGCTCAAGGAGGCGGCCAACGTGGGGCCTGCGCAGGGTCGCGTAAACGATCTCGATCAGATGCTGCCCGAATACTATGCACTGCGCGGCTGGACAATCGACGGTCGGATTACGCCAGAGACCCGCGCCCGGTTCGGCCTCTGAGATGTCCGCAACACGCCGCTGCGCCTTTACCGGGCGCGGCGGTTTTTTTGTTTCCTTCGCGGAGATTGAGCCATGCAATACCTGATCATCGGGGCTGGCCCGGCCGGGGTGAACGCGGCCGAGCAGCTGCGCAAACTGGATGACGATGCCGCCGTCCGGATCGTCGGCGACGAACCGGAGGCACCCTATTCGCGCATGGCGATACCCTATCTACTGATGGGCAACATCGACGAGCAGGGTACCCACCTGCGCGACACAGCGGATCACTTCACCTCGCACAGGATCGATGTCTCCCAGGGTCGCGTGGCGCGCGTCGACCCCACTGCGCACCAGGTGGTCTTGGAGGACGGCGAGAAACTGGGCTATGACAGGCTGCTGATCGCCACCGGCTCGCGCCCGGCGCGGCCGCCGATACCCGGTATGGACGGCGACAATGTGTCGAGCTGCTGGACGCTGGCCGACGCGCGCAGGATCCAGTCACGCGCTGCCTCCGGCAGCCGGGTGGCGCTGATCGGCGCCGGCTTCATCGGCAGCATCATCCTCGAGGCGCTGGCGCAGCGGGGGGTGGCGCTCAGCGTCATCGAACAGGGGCAGCGCATGGTGCCGCGGATGATGGGCCCCGAGGCGGGCGGTCTGTTGCAGCGCTGGTGCGAGTCGAAGGGTGTCAGCGTGCACACCGGGGTCGCGGTCGAGGCCGTCGACACCGAGGGCGTGCGGCTGGCGGACGGCAGCCTGGTCCCGGCCGATCTGGTCATCACCGCGACCGGTGTGCGACCCAACGTGGCCTTCCTCGACGGCAGCGGGGTAGGATCGACCAGGGCGTACTGATCGACCGCCAGTTCCGCGCCAGCGTCGAGGACATCTATGCCGCGGGCGACGTCGCCCAGGGTCTCGATTTCTGTACCGGTGACTATACCGTGCACGCGATCCAGCCGACCGCGTCCGATCACGGCCACCTGGCGGCGGTCAACATGAGCGGACGGGATGCGCAATACGAGGGCTCGGTGAATATGAACGTCCTCGATACCCTGGGTCTGCTGTCGTGCTCGTTCGGTCGCTGGGAGGGCGTGGACGGCGGCGATCAGGCGGAGCTGTATGCGCCGGACGACTATCGCTACCTGTCACTGCAGTTCCAGGACGATCGCCTGATCGGCGCGAATGCGGTCGGGCTCTATCAACACGTCGGTGTGCTGCGCGGCCTGATTCAGCGCCGTGCGCCGCTGGGTATCTGGAAGCAACGCCTGATGCGCGACCCGACCCGATTGGTCGAGGCCTATCTGTCGACGACGCAGGTCATCTGAAACCTCATGCGGGTGCAGCTGGAGTTGTATGCCTCGCTGATGAAACACCTGCCGCCCGAGGCCGAGCGGCATCGGGTGCGGGCCGAGGTGCCGGCCGGCACGACCGCGATCCAGCTGCTGAATCGCTACCGGGTGCCCGTGGAGCACGCGCACCTGGTGTTGCGCAACGGGGTCTTCCTGGACCGGGCGCAGCGCGAGCAGATCGCGCTCGAGGAGGGCGATGTCATCGCGGTCTGGCCGCCGGTGGCCGGCGGGTGAGCGATCGCCAGGGCGGGCTGATTCGCCGCGAGATGGGTTACAGCCTCGATGAGTTCAACGCCGTGCTGCCAGCGGCGATGCGCGACTGGCGGGTCAGCGGCGGGCCGCATCGCTGGCGGGTCAGCGCGGCCGATGGCTCGCTCGTGACTGAGATCCATATCGAACCGCGGCCGGATCGCGCGATCGGCGCCCTGCGCCTCCCGGTGCTCGCGGTCACTATCGACCTGGGCCCTGCGCATCCGGAACGCGTTGCCGAGTTTCTGCATCGCTTCGATCGCGGTTTCCACCGCGGTGGGGGTTGAACGGGCCAGGCTGCTGGTCTGAGCGCCTTTGTCAGGATTCTTTACAGACCCGGCTCGCCGGCCTCGACCACCCCGGCGACCCAACGGGACGTGTTACGCACCGTCGCGACGGGGATATCGGCCGCGGAGACCGGGTGATTGCCGCCTGTTTTCATCGGCGCGGGCAATCCTCGCCCGTTGCTTGGCGGTCAATGCCGGGGTTTTTGTGTCAGGATTTTTTACACATTCACAAATCCAACCGACCCGGGGCGTGCTTCAACATTTCTGTCGCGCACGAAGGTAGCGAGAGAATCTCGTTATTCTTTGGATAGTTGAGGGAGCGGGCCGGCAATCTTCGGCACGACAGGCGGTGAGCGGTCCGAATCTTGCTTTAGATACTTATCTAGGGTTTTTTTCTGTGCGGCCCGGCCTGCCCTCGTGAGAGGGGGTTTGCCGCGCAACGATCGGTCAACAAAAAGGGGAACACCGATGACGAAAACAGGACTTGTTCGGTACTTTCAGGGCCTGGTGCTGGCGCTGTTTGCCTGGGGCGGGGCGGCACAGGCGGCGTCTTTGGGCTTAGAGCTGGCCGATTTTCCTGACATATCCGTTAGTTTTGATTGACGTCGACTACGGCATAACAACCGCCAACACGCTTACGGCCACTGGGTCGGCCCTGCAACTGGATGACGATGGGAGCAGCCCTTCTGAGAGTATTTCGGCCGGTACTTTCACTTTGATCGCGCCAATCGATAGCGCCGGCGTGCTCACCGGAGGGTCGCTTTCGATCCGAGGTTCTGTGCCTACACTTGGGTTTAATGGTCCGGCCCTGCTCACCGGCATCCTGACTGACTTCGGCTTTCCAGTCTCGGGCGGTGCCGGAACGGTCTTAGAATTCGTCTTCGACGTCGTCGCAGGTGGCGACGCGGCTGGCCTGTTCGGCGGGATCGGCGCGGTCGGCGGAGTCCTCCTTACCCTTGGGCAAAACGGTTTCGAGGGAAGTTTCGCTTCGACATGGGCAAACGCTGGATTAGGCTCGGCAGATGTCGCGCCAGTGCCACTACCGGCAGCAGCCTGGCTGTTTGGCTCCGCACTGCTCGGCCTGGTCGGTCTCAGTCGCAGTCGGAAACGCCGGGGTTGAACAACCTTCAGTGAGCGGCCGTGTCTGCGGCCGTCCCTGAAACAGTCTAGTCAGCAACTCACACTGTCTGGATGAGCGATAAACGCCAAGCGCGACAATCGAGCGCGGCGCCCCACGCCAAGAATGGCGGTTTAAGAATAAAGTCGAGACTATAAAGAGGTCGTCCATGTTTCAAATCATTGCCCGTGAGTCGCGACAGTGGGCAGCCGGCCGGGCCGCGACTGTCGTTCTGGCCGTTAGCGCATTGCTCACCACCGGCGTCAGTGCGGAGCTGCTCGGAATTTCGATAAGCGATCCCGCGCTCGTGTTCGACAATCAGGGCACGACGCAATATACCGCTAGCAGCGATCGTTTCAGCGTCGCCACATCACCGCTCGCGATCCGATTGCCCTCGGGTCTAGAGCCGATAGGGGAGTAACGGAGACTTCAGCATCCAGATTGTGGTCGACGATACCGGTTCCCTGGTGGCGGCGTGTAGGCTCAGACCTGGTTGTGCGCGGCACTGTCAACCTACCGTCGGGGCCCTTCTCCGGCGACCTACTGCTCGGCGAAGTGACCGGTTTTGGGTCTGACCCCACCGATTCTGATTTCGTTAGCGTGTTCGACTTCACTTTTAGGGTCACCGGCGGTGCACTGGCCGCCTTGTACCCGTGCACGACCGTCGGAGTGAAGATGACCAGCGAGCAGTCATCCTTCAGCGGCGTATACAGTAGTGGATTTCAGCGGCGAGGCCAAGGGCACGCTTGGCGGCTTAAACGTCGCGGCCCTCGGCGATTTCGTCTGGGAGGACTGCAACGGTAACGGCATCCAGGACGATGCCGGCATTCCCGGCTGTACGCTCGGGGGCGGCATCCCGAATGTGCCGGTGGAGTTGTACAGACCGAACAATAGCGGCGAGTGCGTCCGCGACGACGCCCTATTTATAAGGGACGACGTGACCGACCTGAACGGCTGTTATCTCTTCGATGACCTGCTACCGGGTGAGTACTGTGTCCTGTTTCCCGACGAGGTGGATCCCCAGGGAGGGCCCAGTGAGGAGCTCGCTGACTTACTCGGGTGCCCCGAGGGGTCGATAGCGGCCTACACGACCAAGGGGGCACCGGGCAGCACTTCCGAGAACGACAGCAACGCCAACCCCGACGGGACTACCGACGCGGCCGATCTCGATGCTGGCGAAACCGACCTGACGATCGACGCGGGGCTGTACTGCCTGGCGTCCCTTGGCGACACGCTCTGGGAAGACCTCAACAGTGACGGCATTCAGGACGATCTGAACCGGTTCGAAGGAGAGCCCGGCTTCAATGGCATCATAGTTGATCTG
This sequence comes from uncultured Gammaproteobacteria bacterium, assembly GCA_963736445.1. Taxonomy (GTDB): domain Bacteria; phylum Pseudomonadota; class Gammaproteobacteria; order Chromatiales; family Chromatiaceae; genus Thiosocius. Next base: position 80,532 of record CAVTOY010000002.1, read on the forward strand.
TTCGATTGCTCGGCTCCCGGTACCAAGATTACGGAGACGCTCACGGCCGACGCACCGGCAGATCCCGAAAACCCGCAGATCCCGGAAGGCCCGGGTTGGTATCAGTTCGACAACCTGGTCCCCGGTTGCTACACCGTCCGGTTCGAGCGGCCGAGTGACTTCGTGTTCACCGAAGCGAACCAGGGCGGTGATCCGGCGCTGGACAGCAACGTCGACCCGAACGGTGTTACCGGCCAGATAAACCTGCTCTCGGGCCAGAGTAACCAGACCATCGACGCAGGCGTCATCCGGCCCCTGGCGGGCTTGGGGGACTTCGTGTTCGAAGACCGCAACGCCAACGGCATCCAAGACATGGGCGAGCCGGGCATACCGGACGTGCCGGTCACGCTACTGACCCCTGGAGCAGACGGGGAGTGCAACACACCGGATGACGTGTCGACAGGAGACGACACAGTCACCAGCAGCGAAGGCACGTACATCTTTGAGGAGCTCGAGCCGGGCCGCTATTGTGTCGAGTTCGACAAGACCGACGTCGCGTGCGAATTCGGTGAGGCCCGCTTCAGCCCGCCGGGTCAGGGCAATCCCGCCAAGGACAGCAATCCCGATCCGGAAACCGGCGTGTCCGGCAACGTGGACCTCGCACCGGGCACCTTCGATCCGACCATCGACGCCGGCATCTACTGCCCGGCTGCGCTGGGCGACCGGGTCTGGTTGGACCTCAACGGTGACGGCATCCAGAACTGCTCGGACACCAATGGCAGCGGCATCATCGGCGACGTCGTGAGCGGTATCCCCGACACGGGTCCGGAATGTGACCAGGCGGGCGTGCCGGGCGTACCGACCGCGTTGTTCGGTGACGACTGCAGCAGTCTGGTCGGCAGCACCACGACCGACGCCGACGGGTTCTACTCCTTTGAGGGGCTGACCCCCGGTGCCGATACCGGCTACTGCGTGAAGTGGACGCGGCCGGACTTCACCGAGTGCTACGCACCCCGAACGTGGGCAACGATCCGGCGATCGACAGCGACGGGACCCAGACCAACGGCATCTGCGAGACGACCGAAACAATCGACATTGGTGTCCAACGAGTTCGATCCGAACTGGGATCTGGGGCTGGTGGAGACGCCACCGGAGTGCGATCTGCTGCTCGACAAGCAGTGCCGTGTCGAGACACCGCCGCCGCCGGTCTTCACCGAGAAGTGCGACGGTAAGATCCAGGAGTTCACGATGGTCTGGCCCGAAGATCAGGTCGCGGTCAACGTGACCCTGGGCGAGGGTCTCACGGATAGCAGCATCGGCCAGAGCGGTACGTGCAACCGGCGATGCGGTCACCTTCTCCAGATGGCGGTGATCCGACGATGTCTTATCAACATTACTGGTGGTGGATTCAACGGCGAATCGAAGTGGCACATGTCGTGTTCCGACAAGGACATGGATGCCGACACCGCGACCAACGAGGCGCAACCGCAAGTCTCGCTTGCTGGGGCAGGACTGCGGCAAGTTCCAGGGCAACGCCAAGGACAACGACAAGCCGGAGCTCGTCAATGTCTGGCTGCTCGCGGGTCTGGTCGATGACTAAGGGCAAGGTGCTTGGTCTGCGCGCCAGCCGAGGAAGGGGAGTTTGCCGACAGCTGCAAATTCGAGAAGCAGCGGCCGGCCAGCTGCGAGACCGACGGCAAGCCTGACGCCTTTCACCTTCCGCTATCTCGGAATTGGGCCGGTGTCCGACTGTACGGACAACGCCGCGACCCTTGCCGACGAGAAGCCCCCGACCTGTAGCGGCGATCTGCCCTCGGTGCCACGGTGGAGACTCTCGGTCAACGACGGTGATCTGTCGAAGACCATGGTGGCGCCCGGCGAGACCTTCGAGCTGAGTGGTTTCGGCTCCAACACGGAGATCACCCTGATCGGTGGCGGCGGCACGGAGTTCGATGAATTCCATACCTCCTGCTCTGCCCCGCTGGAGACCGGTGACATCTTCGGTAACCTGGAGTTGGTGGCGTTCGACGGCAAGCGCTCGAGCGCGCACAGTGACCTATCAATACAAGGTCACAAACCTGGGCGACCCGGTGTTCGACATCGCGGTGACGGACGACCAGCTGGGGGAGATCGGCATCATCCCTGAGTTGTTGAAGGGCGGCGAGGCCACCAAGCAGGCCGTGGCGGAGATCTTGGAGACCACGACGAACACCGCGACTGCGATGGGTAAGCTCGCCAACGGAGCTACGTGCGCTGCTCCGCCAGACAGCGTCACGGTCACCGCAGTGGCACCGACCTGCAACGTGTCCATCGGCTCGACAAGGTCGAGGACGACAAGATCAAGTGGAAGCTGGACAACTTCAGCGATGTCGACGCCACGATCAAGAGCGTTGAGCTGAGCTGGCCGGGTCGCGGCAAGCTCGAGAAGGTCAAGTTCGACGGGAGCGACATCCTCAAGGACGTTCTACTCATGTCGCCGGCCGAGATCACCAGCGACGAGTGGCAGAAAGAAGTGAAGGACCGCACCTTGGAAGCGGGGGACGACGGCAAGAAGCTCGAGTTCGAGTTTGATGAAAAGTTCCCGCACAAGAAGGACCAATCGCCCTCGGACTTCCATCTAATAGTGGACTTCGAGCAAGGCTGCTCCGTCACCTTCTGACCTTCCTGTAGGTCATCCTAAGAACCGGCAGGCAGCGTAAGCTGCCTGCCGTTTTTTGTGGGCTACCGAGACACAATTGCAGGCTAGGTCAGGCTGCCGCTCGGAACGGGCTAGGTCCCCGCATGCAGATCGCGCGTGACCCGGCGGATATCGTCGGTCTCGATCATGTCGAAGCCGCGCGTCAGAAGGCGGCGAATTTCGGTGGTTTGGTTCGCCGTGTATGCCACCCAGCGCCAGGGACCCGACCAGAGCGGTTCACTCGGTCGGGGAAGGTGTCTGCGGTTCACGAACAGGTATTCCGGTGCGAGCGCGTCGGCGAGCCGGTGGTTTGCCCGGTTCCACGCGGGCAGCACCCAGCCGATCGGCAGTTCAGTCCGGGTACGCAGGTATTGCAGCGCCGGATACTCGAATGAAATGGGAATGCATTGCGCGCTCGCCCCGGCGCATGCGTCTAGCATGAGATCGACCGCGGGCCTCACACCGAACGCCTGTGTGCCGGCGGATTTCAGCTCGATGAACGCGCGTGCCTTCGGCCAGTGTGCAATCAGCGCGGCGAGTTCGCTAAGGGTGGCGATCCGTTCGTCGGCAAAGCGGTTGCCGAAGCGCTGAGGGCAGCCGCCCGGTATCTCGAGGATGTCCGCCAACGTCGTCTCGGTGATGGCCAGGTCATGGCCGGTCATCCTCAGCAGGGAATCATCGTGGCACAACACCGCGACGCCGTCGGCCGTGATCTGCACGTCCGTCTCGACAAAACACGCGCCCGCCTCGAGCACCGCGCGGAACCCCTTCAACGAGCTCTCTGGCCAGTGTGCGGGTTCGCCACGGTGAGCGATCAGCCGGCTTTCCATAAGTCCTCGCACATGGGCGATGTGTATCCAGAAATCCCTATGGCGCGGTCTCTGAAAAACCCGGCGGATAGGCTTTAAAGGCCTATCCGCTGCGTGTAGCGCAGGGCTGCCCATCGCATGACAACGCTGGGCCGATTCAGTTACCTTGTGTGGGTAGACGTCTAGCAAAACAGGGGCCTTTCATATGAGAACACCATGCACCGAGATTCGCTTCCTGGCACGTCGTTTGTTTGCCATCGTGATTATCGCGGGGCTCTCGGCTTCGTCAGCCAGCGCAGCCACAAAGATCGGCGTATTCGTCGGGGAATATTTCTTACCCTATGCCAGTGGGGTTAGCCAGCCAATTTCGGTCTCGGGCTTCAGCTCGGAGCGAAAGGACGTCGATGTGCATGTCGGCCTGATTGCCCCCAGCGGCAAGATCTACGAGTTTCCGGATTGGAATACCAAGCTCCAGCCTTGGTTCAGCAACCTGACGCTACCGGCGGGTTTCACTTTTCCCGCGACCTTCGTCTTCGATGCGGCGCAGGTGCCAGGTGGCCTCACCCCCGGCACCTGGAATGCGGCCGTGGCGCTGACTGAGCCAGGGACACTGAAGTTTATCGACGTCAAAGTCGTTCCTTTCAGTGTTGTCGATGAGGCATCGGGCGGCAATGGCACTAGGTATGGCGCCCTAAACTTCGAACGGCAGCAGAGCTTCGCGGGCATCGATGTGATGGCTGATGGCGTGTTCCTCGATGTTTCTGGGAATCTCGAGGATCTGGTGGGTTCTTATCTCGGGACGGTCCCCAACATCGATCAGTGCGTGCTCAACGAGATCCCGATCGATCTCAGCGCGATCCCAGAGTTGGATGTGGTGACGCTCGATGCCGGCAACGCATTGCATCTAATGTCGCCCGGCAGTTCCCTGGTGCTGCCCAAGGACGGTGCCGCCGCCAGTTCCGGATATGTCGTCTACTCCGCGTCTGACTTGGCTCCCAGCGTGTATCGCGGTGGTGAAACGTACGCCTTCGAAGGAGATGGTGGAAGCCAGCTGAGCGGGTTTCGGGCGTCGGTCGCGGCACCCCCGGCGTTGACTCTCGTGCAGCCCGCTGTCTCTGGATCCAGTACCCACGATGCATCTAACCCGCTGGTTCTGCAGTGGGTCGGCGGCACTGGCACCGGTGAAGTCATCGCCAACCTCAGCGCAGCCACGTCATCGGCATCGGTCGTCATCGACTGCCGATTTGCCGATGACGGCGCCGGGGTTATCCCGGGCAGTCTCATCTCGCGGATGAAAGACATCATCGATCAAGGCAGCAGTGGTTTCGTCATCCCCGATGTAGACCTACCGCCCGGCCTTGAGATTCCAGGCTTCGGGACGCAGGCCTCCCTCAGTGTCTCACGCATAGCCAGCGGGGTGTTCAATACGCTGCGGAACGAACTGGATGTCGGCCTCGCCCGAATCAGTTCGGGCGCCAGCGTGGAGATAACGTTGGAGTGAGATCGGAGTCGGCCGCAAGCCGCAGGGCGATGCGGCCGACCCCAATTATATTCTTGGCGACGAACAGCGGCCGCGAATCAAAGAACGGCGTCGATCACATACACGACACCGTTGTCGGCGACTTCGGTCACGATCACGTCGGCGTCGTTCGCCTTGAGCCCACGCTGCCCCCCCAACGCAATTACGTTGCCGTTCAGCGCGCGCAGTTCACCGTCGGCCATCAGGTCGGTGATCGACAGGCGCCCAGGGACGATGTGTGCCTTCAGTAGATCCTGCAGGCGGTCAGGACCGGCCTCGAGCGGGTTCGACTGTGAGGCACTCAGGCGCTCGAATGCCTGATTGGTCGGCAGAAACACCGTGTAGGGCCCTTCGCCGCCCAGCAGGCCCTCCAGATTCGTCGCCGTCAGCGCGGCCTCGAAGGCCTCGTAGGTGCCGGCGCCCGCGACGATGTCCATCAGACTCTTGCGGGTTGCGGCGTAAGGGGCGGCTCGGGCCGAGTCATCGGCAGCCATCGGGACGACCGCCGACTGGTTGTCGGCAAAGCGATCGCCCATCGTCAGCGCCGTCAGTGGACCGAGCGCCATCGCCAGCCCGAGTGCCGCCGCCAGGGAAGTCATGTTCTTGCGTTTTTGGTCGGTCATTTGCTCATCCTCATTGTGAAGAAGTTAAGTAACAGACACTACGTCTACAGAAACAGGACAATAGTTCGGCATCCTTAGGATATTTGTGGCAATTATTGCGCAAAGTGGCGCATAAAAGTAGACAAAACTAGGACATTTGGCACGGGACCGCCGAAATTTGTGGGCCTAGCCAAGCGCTCGACGCTACGGTGTCCGGGGAGGACAACGCCCGAGATACCCTCCCGGAGGGTGCCCAAGTCATTCTGTGTCTGACGCCGCCTGCAACTGCGGTCCTGGGTGGGCCTTTTCCTGACAGCTGTGATCGGCCACTCCGACGCAGTGGCCGATTGCCTGGACGACGCTTCAATGCACGACGTGGACTCAGTTAAAGGAACATCGGCCCGTGACGCTTCTCAGGGGTAACTATCGCCTTGCCTCTCGATCCCATGCGTCTCATCGCCCCGCTGCTCTTTCTCTTTTGCTTGCTCGGCAACGTGGCGCACGCCGGCGGCGCGGCCTGCGTGATGGCCAAGTTTGAGGGAAAGACGCTGGATCACGCCCTTGTCTATGGCAAGACACACCCGGTGGAGGCCCAGGAGACGGCCGAGGCCGAGCTGCGCGCGAAGGGTTACGGTGACTACAAAAAGCATCTCGACGTGATGCGTGCGCAGAATCTCACCGATCTCGCGCACGCCTTTGTCGTCGTGATCCGCAGTGAATTCAAGGACATTCGCGGTCGCGACCGCTCGGCGATGGGCTGCGGTTTCAGCGGTAGTTCCTACCGCAATGCCGAGTTTGATGCGGTGCGCGACCTGCAGGTCTACTTTTGGGGCTGGAAGCCTGATCAGCACGGCTACGAGATCGTCCGCCAACTCAAATACTGAACGCGCGACCAGCGCGCCGCTGGCTTTCTGCGCAGACAACTGCTTAGCTGCGCTCTCCAAGCCCACCGATGCATTGATGTTTCCCGCCAACCGGCGGTGTAGTTTTTGAGCGGCTACCAGGCTGTCCCCGAAAGCAGTCGGGAAATTGCTATCGACCCGCAGTAAGATTAGTATATTAGCGGTTTCAGATTTGTAGACTCGATGCGCGCGCGCGAAGGCCAAAGCCATGTTGGACCCCGTACTTGCCAATGACGCCGAGACAGGCCGCAAGGAGGTCAAGAACACGACCTGCTACATGTGTGCCTGCCGCTGCGGGATCCGCGTCACCCTGCGCGACGGCGAGATTCGGCACATCGAAGGCAACCCCGACCACCCGCTGAACAAGGGTGTGATATGCGCCAAGGGTGCCTCGGGGATCATGAAACAATACTCGCCGGCGCGGCTGACCAAGCCGCTGCGCCGTCGCAACCGCGGCGCACGCGGCGACTCAGACTTCGAGGAGATCACCTGGGAGGAGGTCTTCGAGATCCTGCAGCAACGCTTGAGCAAGCTGCGTGCCGAAGATCCCAAAAAATTTGCGCTGTTCACCGGCCGCGACCAGATGCAGGCGCTGACCGGGATGTTCGCGAAGCAGTTCGGCACACCGAACTACGCTGCACACGGCGGCTTCTGTTCGGTGAATATGGCCGCAGGGCTGATCTATACGATCGGCGGATCGTTCTGGGAGTTCGGCGGCCCCGATCTGGATCGCGCCAAGCTGTTCGTGATGATCGGCACTGCCGAAGATCATCACTCCAACCCGCTGAAGATCGCGATCGCCAAGTTCAAGCGCCGTGGCGGCCGCTTCATCTCCATCAATCCAGTGCGCACCGGCTATTCGGCGATCGCGGACGAATGGGTACCGATCAAGCCCGGGACCGATGGCGCGCTGCTGCTGGCGATCACCCACGAGATCATCAAACAGGGCCTGTACGATCGCGACTTCCTGGTCGATTACACCAACGCCGCCGAACTGGTGAACCTGGATACCGCGTCGGACGACCACGGTATGTTCCTGCGCACCGACAGGCCGGTTGAAGAGGGTTGTTTCGACCCGCAGAACAAAGTGTGGTGGGACCGCAATACCAACGGCCCGGTCGACGTGCGCTGCGGCGGCTGTGATCCTTATCTGCTGGGCAGCTACGAGGTCGACGGCAAGCCAGTCAAGACCGCGTTACAGATGCTCAAGGAGCGGGTCGCGGAGTATACGCCCGAGTGGGCGGCGAGCATCACCGGCATCCCAGTCGCCACCATTCAACGCCTTGCACATGAAATGGGCGTCACCGCGCGTGACCAGAAGATCGAATTGCCGATCCAGTGGACCGACGTCTGGGGGCGCGAACACGACTCGGTGATCGGCAACCCGGTCGCTTTTCATTCAATGCGCGGCCTGGCCGCACATTCCAACGGCTTTCAGACCATTCGCGCACTGGGTGTATTGATGACCCTGCTCGGCACCATCGACCGTCCCGGTGGGTTTCGCCACAAGGCGCCCTTCCCGCGGCCGATCCCACCCTGCCCGAAGCCACCGAAGGGGCCGCAGGCCGTGCAGCCGGATACCCCACTGGACGGCATGCCGCTGGGCTGGCCGGCCGATCCGAATGACCTGTTCGTCGACGAACAGGGCGAGCCGGTGCGCATCGACAAGGCGTTCTCCTGGGAATACCCGCTGTCGGTACACGGCCTGATGCACAACGTGATCACTAACGCCTGGCGTGGCGATCCCTACAAGATCGACACCCTGATGTTGTTCATGGCGAACATGGCCTGGAACTCGTCGATGAACACCGCCAAGGTGCGCGAGATGCTGGTGGACAAGGACGAGGCTGGCGAATACAAGATCCCGTTCATTGTCGTCTGCGATGCGTTCCAGTCGGAGACCGTCGCATTCGCAGACCTGGTGCTGCCCGATACCACCTATCTGGAGCGCCACGATGCGCTGTCGATGCTCGACCGGCCAATCTCCGAATTCGACGGCCCGATGGATTCGGTGCGCATCCCCGTGGTTCCCCCCAAGGGGGATTGCAAGCCGTTTCAGGAGGTGCTGATCGAGTTGGGCACGCGACTGAAGCTGCCGGCCTTCGTCGATGATGCGGGGGCGCGCAAGTTCCGCGACTATCCCGATTTCATTATCAATTACGAGACCTCGCCGGGCTCCGGTATCGGCTTCCTGTCGGGCTGGCGGGGCAAGGGTGGCGAGAAGTTTCTCAAGGGCGAGCCGAACCCGCGCCAGTGGGAGATGTATGCCAACAACAACTGCGTGTTCCACTACGAGCTGCCGAAGTCTTATCAGTACATGCGCAACTGGAACAAGGGCTATCTCGAATGGGCCCGCGCGCACGGCATGACGCGCTATGCGGAGCCCATCAACGTCCATATCTACTCCGAGGTGCTGCAGAAATTCCGCCTCGCGGCGCAGGGCAGGCGCCCGGGAAAACAGCCGCCCCAGCGCCTGGCCAAGCGGGTCGAGACCTACTTCGATCCGCTGCCGTTCTATCACGAGACGTTGGAGTCAGCGTTGGTCGATACCCATGAGTATCCGCTGAACGCACTCACCCAGCGGCCGATGGCCATGTATCACTCCTGGGACAGCCAAAACGCCTGGCTGCGCCAGATCCATACCCACAACTACCTGTTCGTCAGTCCCCGGTTGGGTGCCGCGCAGGGCTTCAACGACGGCGACTGGGTTTGGGTCGAGTCACCGCACGGCAAGGTGCGCTGTATGGCGCGTTTTTCCGAATCGGTCGAACCGGGCACGGTTTGGACCTGGAACGCCATCGGCAAGGCGGCGGGCGCCTGGGGGCTTGAGCCCAGGGCCAACGAGGCGCAAAAGGGTTTCCTGCTCAACCACATTATCGCAGAAGAACTGCCCGCCGGTGAGGCGGGATCCGAGCTCTCCAACTCGGATCCCGTCACCGGGCAGGCGGCGTGGTTCGACGTGCGGGTGAAGGTCTATAAGGCCGATGACAGCGAACCGCGCGCGACCTCTCCGCAGTTTCAGGCGCAGCGCCGCGCGCCCGGACAGGACGCCAAGCGGGGCAAATGGCAGGCGTATTTTGCGGGCAGGTTCAAGACCCGTGGCAAGTAAACGGCCGCCCCACCGGCGGTTCGTTGCTAGAGGAGAGCTTTGAGTGTTGCGTTATCGCTTCTTGCACATCGTGCGCGCGAGTCATCCAGGGCCACGGCGCGTGACTGGAGAGTATTGCTCATGACCCAGCTGGCACTGGTAATCGACCTGAACGTCTGCGTGGGCTGCCACGCCTGCGTTACCTCGTGTAAAGAATGGAACACCTCTGGCTGGGCGGGCGCACTGGTCGATCATCGGCCTTACGACGTGGACCCGACCGGCACCTTTTTCAATCGGGTGCAGATGTTCGAGGTTGGGGAGTATCCGCAGACGGAGACAGTGCACTTTCCCAAGAGCTGCCTGCATTGCGAAGAGCCGCCGTGCGTCCCGGTATGTCCGACCGGGGCGTCGCACAAGCGTGAGGACAATGGTGTAGTGCTGGTCGATTACGACAAGTGCATTGGCTGCAAGTATTGCGCCTGGGCCTGCCCCTATGGTGTACGCGAACTCGATGAGCAGCAGAAGGTGATGAAGAAATGTACGCTGTGCATCGATCGCATTAGCGATCAGAGCCTCCCGGAGAACGAGCGCAAGCCCGCCTGCGTGCTGGCCTGTCCGACCACGGCACGGCTGTATGGCGACGTGCATGATCCAGATTCCGAGGTCTCGATCGCGATCCGCGAGAACGGTGGCTACCAGCTGATGCCCGAGTGGGGTACGCAACCGGCGAACCACTACCTGCCACGGCGCAAGACGCGCATCCAGATCTTTGATGACGAACTGGAGCGCGCCGACAACCCGCTCAAGAAAGAGGCGCCGCTGCCGGCCGCCGAAGGCGAGACGCTGGACGATGTTGCCTACTAGCCAGCAAATCTCACCGATTTTCTGCTGCGGGCGGCGATTCGCTCGCCATGGCGAGGAAAAACGGCGAGATTTGCAGGTTAACGTTCCGAACAGCGCGTCTCTATCGGCTACTGTCTGCCGTCACCGATTTTGGAGTTTTCCATGCATCCGGCATTCTCGGTAATCTTCCTGACCACCCTGATCGGCGCCGGCCAAGGGTTGTTCATGTCTCTGGTGACCGGTCAGGTGTATACGCTGGCCAATCTCCTCGAACCGCAGGACAGCGTCAGCTTCTATGCCATGGGCAGCGCACTGGCGCTGGTCCTGCTGAGCGGTGGCCTGGTAGCTGCGGTATTCCATCTCGGGAAACCGAGTTACTTTCTCACCCGCGCCTGGCGCGGTGTCACGCAATGGCGCTCCTCCTGGCTATCGCGCGAGTTGATCGCGTTGCCGATGTTCATGGCGCTCGTTGTCTTGTACGGCGCCGCCCATTACTTTCGCATGACGGACCCGCTGTTCGTGATCATGGGGCAGATCCCGGTAGATCCGACGTTGCTGCTCGGCATCATCGGTGCCTTGATGTCCATTGTGCTGTTCGTGTGTACCGCGATGATCTATGCGAGCCTGCGTTTCCTGCAGGAATGGCACAGTCCCTTTACGGTGTTCAATTTCCTGCTGTTCGGCCTGGCATCGGGCTTCACCCTCGCCGCGGCGTTCTCCGCATGGCGCGGCGTTGAGCTGGTTGGATTCTTTGGCGTTTGGGCGGTCATCTTCACTGTGTTAGCGGCCATCACGCGCGGATTCTCGATGTATCGCAACGCACGTATCAAGCCGAAGTCGACCTTGCAGACCGCGATCGGCATCCGGCACAGCACGATACGCCAGCGTTCGATGGGCTTCATGGGTGGTTCGTTCAATACCCGCGAGTTCTTTCACGGTGCCGGAAACGCGACCCTGGCGTCGATCAAGGGGTTCTTCCTGGTCGCCGTGTTTGTTCTTCCCGTCGCGTTGCTGGCGGCGTCAAATGCGCTGCAGTCGGCCTACCTTCCCCTCCTTGCCTTTGCTATCCAGTATGTTGGCCTGATGGCGGAGCGGTGGTATTTCTTCGCCGAGGCCAGGCACCCGCAGAATCTGTATTACGAAACGGTCGGCTGAAAGAGCGCGCATCGGTGCGATGCGAAACGCCTACTACATCTATTCCATCCATGGCCCTTATGCTGACGGGCCATTCCAGGCATCCCACCATGGGCGATTGCGCGGGTACAATCACCCGGATTCTTCCAGTTTGTCGGCAAGGGATGAAACACCATGCGTCTGATCGAGATAGTCGCCGATGCGGGCCACACCGACACCTTGTCCGGCATCGCGGACCAGCATGCGGTCACCGACTATTGGTGGGGTGCGCCCGCCGACGACGGCCGCCGTGCATTTCGTATGTTGGTGAACGACAAGACGCGTCAGCCAGTGATGGATGCGCTGCAGAGCCTGTTCGGCGGCTCAGAAAATACCCGCATTGTCGTACTGCCGATAGATACCGTCCTGCCGCGCGAAGAGGAGGACGGTCAGCATACCGCGGCGGCGACACGCGAAGAACTGATGTCGCAGATTGAAAAGGGTGCGCGAGTCGATAGCAATTTTTTGTTGTTGACCTTCTTGTCGACGGTGGTTGCCGCGATCGGGCTTATCGAGGACAACGTCGCGGTGGTCGTCGGGGCGATGGTGATCGCGCCGCTGCTCGGGCCGGTGATCGCGCTCGCGTTTGGGTCATCGCTGGGCGACAGAGATCTCGTGTTGGCATCGCTAAAGACCGGGCTGGCCGGGCTCGGCCTGGCCTTTGCGCTGTCGTTTGCGATCGGTGTGACCTGGCCGGTCGATATCGGGCGTGGTGAGATGCTGCTCGCCAGCACAGAGATCCTCGCTCGCACCGATGTCGGCCTCGATGGCATCGCGCTGGCGCTGGCCTCCGGGGCGGCCGCGGTGCTCTCGCTGAGTACCGGGCTTTCCTCGACCCTGGTCGGCGTGATGGTGGCTGTCGCGCTGTTGCCGCCCACTGCGACCATGGGCATGCTGCTGGGTGCCGGGCATCCGCAGCTGGCCGCCGGCGCCATGCTGCTGCTGGCGGTCAACGTGGTGTGTGTCATCGTGGCTGCCAAGTTGGTGTTCATGGCCAAAGGCGTCAAGCCCCGCACCTGGCACGAGCGCCGCAAGGCGCGCCAGTCGACGCTGATCTACGGGATGACCTGGGTGATCCTGCTGTTGATCCTGCTGCTGATCGTCCTCACCCGGCACAGGATCGTTTATTGATGCCCGTCTCTCCGACACGATTTCCCGAGACCGCGAAACTGCGCGACAATCGCGGCCGCAGCCCCCTGCTGAGTCCCTGGACTGCCCGATGAACTGCCCTGAGCTGCTGGCCCCGGCCGGTACCCTGCGCAATATGCGGTATGCCTTTGCCTATGGTGCGGATGCCGTGTACGCGGGCATGCCACGCTACAGCCTGCGGGTGCGTAACAACGACTTTCTGGAAGACAATCTGCGCGTCGGCATCGACGAGGCGCATCGCCAAGGCCGGCAGTTCTTCGTCGCTACCAATGTGATGCCGCATGGCGCAAAGCTGAAGACCTTTTTGGACGACATCGCTCCGGTGGTGGCGATGCGCCCGGACGCACTGATCATGGCCGACCCCGGACTGATTATGCTGGTGCGTGAGCGATGGCCGGAGATGCCCATCCATCTGTCGGTGCAGGCCAATACTGTGAATGCGGCCGGCGTGAAGTTTTGGCAGTCGGTCGGTCTAACCCGCGTCATTCTGTCGCGCGAGTTGTCACTCGATGAGGTGGCCGAGATACGCCAGGCATGCCCCGACATGGAGGTCGAGGTATTCGTGCATGGCGCGCTGTGCATCGCATATTCTGGGCGCTGCCTTCTGTCCGGCTACTTCAACCATCGCGATGCCAACCAGGGTACCTGCACCAACTCCTGCCGCTGGGACTACAAGATCGCGCGCGAGGACCTGGACGCAGTAGCCGAGATCCCATTGGCCGAAATCAAGCGGCATCCGAAGGCGGACGAGGTCTACTATCTCGAGGAGCGGGAGCGCCCGGGCGAGTTCATGCCGATCTTCGAGGATGAGCACGGCACCTACATCATGAATTCGCGGGATCTGCGCGCAGTCGAGCATGTACAGCGGCTTACCGAGATCGGGGTCGATTGCCTCAAGATCGAGGGTCGAACCAAGTCACACTACTACACGGCGCGAACCACGCAGGTCTACCGGCGCGCGATCGATGATGCCGTCGCGCAGCGGCCGTTTGATCCCGGGCTGCTGGCGGAACTGGAGAACCTTGCCAATCGCGGCTATACGGACGGTTTCTTCCAGCGTCACGCGAGCCAGGATCTGCAGAACTATCGTCAGGGATCCTCGAGCAGCGCCAGGTCGCAATTCGTCGCGGAGGTGGCCGGCATCGATCCGGCGACGGGATTGTCCAGACTTCGGGTCAAAAACAAGTTCCGCGTCGGTGACGAAATGGAGTTGCTTGCACCCGACGGCAACCGGCGTTTCCGCCTCGAAACAATGCTGGACAAGCAGGGAAATCCGCTGGACGAAGCGCCCGGCGGTGGCTGGGAGGTGTCCGTCAGGCTGCCGGAAGGCGCAGGTGAGATGGCCCTTCTGACGCGCTTTTCGCCCTGAGGTCGAGCAGGCTCGTAGCCCGCTTATATCACCAACTTTCTGCTGCGGTCACCGCTATGCTCGTTGTGACGAGGCTTACTCGTTACAGCCGGTTTGACGTAGTGTCCGCTACGCCGGCACCGCTGCATGTTCGAAGGCGAGGAAGGCATCGCGCGTGATCGCAGGGATGCGCCGACCGATGGCGTAGGCGCGAACCTGGGCCCCAGCCTGCTCCAGAAACTCAAGCAGGGTAATATTTTCAGCCACGGGATGACGGCTTCGAACCCAGCGGAGGCAGTTGCTGATTGGGGTGAGGGTTACTCGATCCAGTCGACCAGATGCTTTTCGAGCGCGTCGGCGTCATCCTCGCAAATCGACCGCCGGCAGACGTGCTGCCCGGCGCGCATGACGCTCGCGGGGTCGCCCGAGACCAGCGGGTGCCAGTGCGGCAGGTCGCGACCCTCGGCCAACAGCCGATAGGCGCAGGTCCTCGGCAGCCAGTAGGGGTCTTTGAGCACGGCGGGCGTGATGGTCACACAATCCGGAACCCGGACAGAGCGCCGCGAATAATCGGTGCAGCGAGCCGTTTCGGTGTCGAGCAGGCGACAATGTACATTGGTGAAGTGGATCTGCCGGGTGTCTTCGTCCTCCAGTCGGTACAGGCAGCACTTGGCACAACCGTCGCACAGGGACTCCCACTCCTCGTGGGTCATTTCATCGAGGTCTTTGCGCCGCCAGAAGGGAATCGGCATGTTTTGCACCGGAGTCTTTAATTGCCTCAAAGCCATATTAGCCAGAAATGATTATGCACAGGCCGAATATTGCGGGCTTCGATCGCCACAGTTGCGGGATTATTGCCAGGCACCACTTGAGAATAGCCCTCTAACCAACAGAAAACGAAGAATAAATTCGAAATTGGCTAGAATTTGGTCAAATTGATGACCAATACGATCGCATGCGGTCTGTACGGCAATCTCTGCATGTTGCTCACAGAGTTTTCCACAGGCAATGTGGAAAAACACGGGTTGCCGCTGCTCAATTGAAGTCGCCGGCAGAGTCGTTCAGCAGGGCGTCTATCTGCGCGATAATTGAAACGATGCGTGTAGTTGTGGGATCGTCCGGCTCATAGCACTCCTCCGCCATGGGTTCGATGGCGCAGCTCGTCGGCAGAGGCTGTTGACGCAGCAGCAGATCATGCAGCCTTGGGAGCAGGATCCACTGTAGCCACTGATCGAATTCGAGTGTGTCGACGGCGAACGGCTGTGCACTGCACAGTGCCGCCTCGGGCGGCGGTAGGCTTTCCCAGCGGCCCTGCAAGCGCAGCTCGGACTCGAGGGAATTTAGCAACACAAGCAAGCGATCTCGCACGGCGCCTACACAAGTTTCGAGGTCGGGTTATCCTTGCACGCGGGTGAGATGAAATCTAGCAAAGCGGGCCATGCGTGCAGCCAATCGGTCCTCTGTACTGGCCGCAATGCGACGGATTTACACAATGCACCGTGTGTTTAACTCGAGGAGAGTTTGGGGTGGCCGGCTACCGCATGCGTGAGACAGAATCGCCGATCAGCGCAACGGCAGCGGCCGAGATCGAACGCTTCGCAGATGCCGCCTGGATGGAGCGCGGCCTGTCCGCAAACACCCTGGTGTCTTATCAGTCGGACTTGCGCCATTTTGCGCGGTGGTTGACGGCAAATGCTCAGACCGATCTGCTGGAGGCGCGCCGCGAGCAGCTGCTGGCCTTTCTGGCTGCCGGTGTCGACAGTGGCGCCCAGCCCAGGACCAGTGCACGACGATTGTCGACGCTGCGCCAGTTTTACCAATGGGCGCTGCGTGAACACGACATCACGGTAGACCCGACCGCGCAGATCGAGGCGCCGCGCCTCGGTCGTCCGTTGCCCAAGTCATTGAGCGAGGCCGAGGTCGAGGCCCTGCTCAATGCGCCCGATTTATCCACTGCCGAGGGGCTGCGTGATCGCGCGATGCTCGAGGCGCTGTATGCCACCGGGCTGAGGGTAAGCGAGCTGGTGGGATTGCAGCCCGACCAGCTGAGCCTGACCCAGGGACTGGTCAGGGTGACCGGCAAGGGCAATAAGGAGCGTCTGGTGCCCCTGGGTGAAGAGGCCGTCTGTTGGATCGACCGTTTCGTCGCAAGCGCGCGGCGCGAGCTCTTGAACGCGCAGCCCTGCAGCGCACTATTTCCTACCCGGCGCGGCGCCGGTATGACCCGCCAGGCATTCTGGTATCGGATCAAGAAGCATGCGCTGGCGGCCGGTATCCACCAGTCACTGTCACCACATACGTTACGCCATGCGTTCGCCACTCATCTGGTGAATCATGGCGCCGACCTGCGCGTGGTGCAGCTGCTGCTCGGCCACAGCTCGTTGTCGACCACTCAGATCTATACGCATGTCGCACGCGAGCGGCTGCAGGCGTTGCATGCGCGCCATCACCCGCGGGGTTGATCCGAACGCACTGCGCAGTCTGCTGGGGTTCCCGGCACTTACGCCAGGCGTCGCGACCGCGACGGAGCAGGCCTGGGAGGCGCCGGAAGGGCGCTTTGGTTCCCGCCTGGTGGGCGCGAATCTGGCCGCGGCGGCATCCACCGCGGACCTGGTGATGGGCCTGCGCGGTGTCAGTCGACGCGATGCGCTGCCGGTATCGGTTAAGCAGATGTTGACGAAACCCGCTTGGCGGGTCGTCTGCGCCTCTCGCAGAGCGATTTCGGTATCACCCCTTTCCCGGTGTTTGGCGGCGCCCTGACTGTCAGGGGCGCCGTCCACGTGGATTTCCTGATTGTTGCAGGTAATTCGGGCCGCTCCATGTGATAGCCTTGCGGCGGTTTTATTGTGGAGCCGGGCTATGTCCTCGTTCGATGTCGTGTCGGAAGCCGACTTGCAGGAGGTGCGCAACGCGGCCGACCAGGCGAATCGCGAGGTCGGCACGAGGTTCGACTTCAAGGGCAGTGATGCCAAGCTGAGTCTCGACGGCGAGATAGTGATGCTGCAAGCCGAGAGCGAGTTTCAGCTCGAGCAGATGATGGATATCCTGCAGAAAAAGCTCGCCAAACGGTCTGTCGACATCGGGTGCCTGGAGATCGGCAAGGCCGAAACGGCCAACAATCGGGCGCGCCAGGCGGTGACCATCCGCCAGGGTATCGATACCGATACAGCCCGCAAGATGGTCAAGGAGATCAAGGCCTCGAAGATCAAGGTGCAGGCCCAGATCCAGGGTGAGCAGGTGCGGGTCAGCGGCAAGAAGCGCGACGATCTGCAGGCGGTTATCGCACTGCTCAAGAGCGTGGACTTCGGGTTGCCGCTGCAGTTCATCAACTTTCGCGACTGAGTTTTCAATATGACTAGACGATTTTTGTTTGTTTGCGTGCTGTTCCTGATCGCCCCTGCGCAGGCGGCGGTCGACCAGGCGATCGCCGATAAGATCACCGCATCACTGAAGGCGCTGCTGCCGGATCTGCAGGCCGACGACATCCGTACCACACCGATCGAGAATCTCTACGAAGTGTCCGTCGGTATGCGCGTGGTTTACGTCACAGGCGATGGGCGGTTCCTGTTGCAGGGCAATGTGATAGACCTCGAGACGCGCACCGAGATCACTGCCGAGCGCCAATCGGCGCTCAAGCTGGCGGCGCTGCAGGAGGTCGGTGAAGAGCAGATGGTGACCTTTGGGCCCGAGGATGCCGAGCACACCGTCACGGTGTTTACCGACATCGATTGCGGATTCTGCCGCCGACTGCACGGCGAGATGGCCGGCTACAACGAGAAAGGCATCCGCATACGCTACCTGTTCTACCCGCGTGCGGGTATCGGCAGTGAGTCTTACAACAAGGCCGTCTCCGTCTGGTGTGCCGACGACCGCAAGGCGGCCATGAACCAGGCCAAGGCCGGTCAGCCGGTCCCTCCCAAGACCTGCGATAATCCGGTGGACGAGCACTACGCGCTGGGTCAGGCGATGCGCCTTCAGGGCACGCCCGCGCTGGTGCTTGAAAGCGGTGAAACGGTGCCGGGCTATGTGCCTCCCGACAAACTGCGCCAGGCGCTGGATCAACGTCGTAATGCGTCCGCTAAATGAATCCACACTGACACTCGGTCTACCCGGCCCGTAGACATCGACAAGCGCTGAGCCGCCCGATGGCGTTACATACGATGGAACTGGCAGTCCGCACGCACACCGGACTGCTGCGCAAGAGCAATCAGGACTGGCTGGAGGTCGACGGTGACCTGGGGGTGGCGGTGCTCGCGGACGGCATGGGTGGGCATCGCGCCGGCGAGATTGCCAGCCGCGTCGCCGTTGGGGCGGCGTTTAACCAACTCCTGCCGTCGCAGCGCGAGCACAGGGACGATGATGCCGAGAGCCGGCGGCTGGTCGGGCAGGCGGTTGACTCAGCCAATCGGGCACTGAGCGGGATGTGCGATGTCCATCCCGAGCTGTGCGGCATGGGCACGACGTTGGTGGTGGCGGTCTTCCGGGATGGTCAGGTGTTTCATGCACACGTCGGGGATTCGCGCCTATATCGGGTGCGCTATGGTCGGATGCGACGCCTGACCCGTGATCACTCGTTAATTCAGCGCATGATCGATGATGGTATGTTCATGAACCGCGCCGCAGCACGTGAGGCAGGTATCCGTGACAACGTATTGACCCGCAGTCTGGGGATGCAGCGTGAGGCCGAGGTGGATGTCGGCAGCGCGGTGCTGGAGGTCGGTGACACCTACCTGATGTGCAGCGACGGATTGCATGGTCTGGTATCAGACAGCGCCATCGCGCGCATCCTGCGCGACCCGCAAGGCGATCTAGAACAGCAGGTGCAGAGCCTGGTCGACGCGGCCCTGGCGGCGGGCGGTCACGACAACATCAGCGCCATTCTCGCTCGCCCCCGCCTCGATTGACGCGATAAGCGGGCCAACGATCAACGTTCCAGGAGCTTCAACTTGTCTGGTGCGCCGTCCCACTCGGTGGCATCCGGTGGCGCATCTTTGCGCTGGGTGATCACCGGCCAGTCGGCGCACAGTTCAGCGTTCAGCGCGATGAATGCCTCTTGATCCCGGGGCAGGTCATCTTCGGCGAAGATGGCCTCGGCCGGGCACTCGGGTTCGCACAGGGCGCAATCGATGCATTCGTCAGGGTCGATGGCGAGAAAATTCGGTCCTTCGTGGAAACAATCGACCGGGCAGACCTCGACACAATCGGTGTACTTGCACTTGATGCAGTTCTCGGTGACGACGTAGGTCATCGCTTTTTCCCTCGCTGAAACATCTGAACGTCAGTCAGCATCGCGCAAGGTGCGCAGTTCGTAAAGTGCCTCCAGGGCCTGGCGCGGGGTTAACTGGTCCGGATCGATGGCGTCCAAACGCTCGCGCAGGGGATCCGCCCGGACTTCACGAGGCGAGGGCTGGAACAGCGACAGCTGGTTGGATTCTGCGGCGGCGTGACGCTGTGCCGCCTGCTCGAGTTCCGCCAAGCGTTGACGCGCCAGCTCGATCACCTTGCGCGGTACGCCGGCGAGTGTCGCGACCTGCAGACCATAGCTTTGGTTCGCGGGTCCGTCGCGTACCGCATGCAAAAATACGATGCCCTCGCCGTGTTCAACGGCATCCAGGTGGACATTGACGATCCCCGGGTACTCATCGGGCAGGGTAGTCAGTTCGAAATAGTGGGTGGCGAACAAGGTAAAGGCTCGCAGCCGTGTCGCGAGTTCGACCGCGCAGGCCCAGGCCAATGACAGACCGTCGAAGGTACTAGTGCCGCGACCGATTTCGTCCATCAGCACCAGCGAGCGGTCGCTGGCGTTGTGCAGGATGTTGGCCGTCTCCTGCATCTCGACCATGAAGGTCGAACGCCCGCCGGTCAGATCATCGGAGGCCCCGATGCGCGAGAAGATACGGTCGAAGGGACCCAGGTCTGCAGCGTCTGCCGGGACATAGCAACCCGCGTAGGCCATCAGCACAATCAAGGCCGATTGGCGCATGAAGGTCGATTTGCCGCCCATGTTCGGGCCGGTGACGATCAGGATATTGCGGTGGTGATCCATCACCAGATCGTTAGCGATGAACGGCGCGTCACTGACTTGTTCGACCACTGGGTGACGCCCCGCCCTGATCGCCAGGCCGGGCGCGTCGCGGAACGTCGGGCGGCACAGGTCGAGGCGGGTGGCGCGTTCGGCGAAACAGCTCAATACATCGAGTTGGGCGATGCCCTCCGCGGTCTGCTGCAGTTCGCCGAGCGGTTCCATTAGTGTGCCCAGCAATTTGTCGTACAGCGCCTTTTCGCGCTGCAATGCGCGCTCGCGCGCCGACAGGACCTTGTCCTCGAAGGCCTTGAGTTCCGTCGTGATGAAGCGCTCGGCGCCCTTCAGGGTCTGACGGCGGATGTAGTCATCGGGCGCCTGCCCGGCCTTGCTGCGGCCGATCTCTATGTAATAACCGTGCACCCGGTTATAGCTGACCTTGAGGCTGTCGATGCCGGTCCGTTGGCGTTCGCGCTGTTCGAGGTCGACCAGGAACTGATCGGCGTTCTGCGACAGATCGCGCAGCGCATCCAGTTCGGCGTCGAATCCGGCGGCCAACACCCCGCCGTCACGCAACACCACCGGTGGCTGTTCGACGATCGCACGGGCCAACAGGTCCAGGGTCTGTGGGTGCTCGCCGATCGCCGTACTCAGCCGCTGCAGCTCCGGGTCCTCGACACCTTGCAACGGCCCCTGGAGCGCCGGCAGCACCGCTAGGCTGTCGCGCAATACCGCGAGGTCCCGCGGCCGTGCGCTGCGCAGCGCGACGCGCGCCAGGATGCGTTCGATGTCCCCGATAACGCGCAGCAGTTTCTGCAGGTCGCCGATCAGGTGACCATCGAGCAGGCAGGCGATGGCCGAATGGCGTTCACGCACGGGCTGCTGGTCGCGCAATGGCCGGCTGATCCAGCGCCGCAGCAGGCGGCTTCCCATCGCTGTCGCGGTGCTGTCGAGCAGGCCAGCCAGGCTGTGCTGGCGTCTACCCGAGGTAGCCTCGAGGATCTCCAGGTTCCGCCGCGTGGCGGCGTCAATGACGATGCCCTCGTCGTGGTGCTCCACCCCAAGGCGTGTGACATGCGGCAATGCGCTGCGCTGAGTATCCGCTACGTACTGGAGCAGCGCACCGGCAGCGCAGATCGCCAGCGGCAGGTCGGCACAGCCAAAGCCGCTCAGATCATGCGTCCCAAACTGTTCATTCAGCAGGCGCAGCGCGGTGTCCTTGTCAAAGTGCCATACCGGGCGCCGCGTTATATTGTTCGGGTGCCCGGCCAGCGGTGTCAGCGCCTGGTCCTCGGCCAGCAGGAGTTCCGCCGGGCGCAGGCGCTCGAGCTCGCCGGCCATGACCTGGTCGGTATCGAGCTGCTGTACTCGAAAACGACCCCCGGTCAGGTCCAGCCAGGCCAGCCCGTAGTGGCCGTCCGCCTGCCAAAGCGCGGCCAGCAGGTTGTCGCTGTGCGCGTCGAGCAGGGCCTCATCACTCACCGTGCCCGGCGTGACGATGCGCACCACCCGGCGCTCCACCGGGCCTTTGCTAGTCGCCGGGTCGCCGATCTGTTCGCAGATCGCCACCGATTCGCCCAGTTTGACCAGCCTCGCCAGATAGCCCTCTGCGGCGTGAAAGGGCACGCCGGCCATGGGTATCGGCTGGCCGGCCGACTGGCCGCGCTGGGTCAGGGTTATATCCAGCAATTCAGCGGCGCGACGCGCATCGTCGAAGAACAGTTCGTAGAAATCGCCCATGCGGTAAAATACCAGGCGATTCGGGTGTTCGGCCTTGATGCTCAGATACTGACGCATCATTGGCGTATGCTGGGCGTTCGCGTCTGTCATGCAAGCGTAGGACGTACTAAGGCGGCGATGGCTAGATGCCCGCTGTTGGTGATTGGCTGAGCGACGCGCGGACGGGCTCCGACTGTGGCGCGCCGTCCGTCATAGTAGCATCCCGCCAGGCCACTATCTTGGCCGGCTAGCCTGCGGCTCTCGCTGTTTTTCCTAACGAGGACGCACCGTCACGGCGAGGGTATCGGGGGCCTCGGCAGGAAATCGGTGAGATATGCAGGCTGGGGGCGGGTCGCAGCAGCCGGATTTGACCTGGTTCACAGCGCCGCGATCGCGCGCCGCTGGGATGTGACGCGTGTCATGTAAGCAATGTCTTGTGATGTCCTGCGGCGCCCGCCATAGGTATCAACTTCGCATCGTCGATTGGGCCGAGAATCCGATAATGAGCCGTGCAAGTGTGCTGATCACCCTGTTGATGGGACTCCTGACCATGCTGCTGTGGGGCATGGCCAATCGGCCCAACATCGAGCCACCGTGGCCGGCCAAGGTCGAAGGCTTCTCGTTTTCGCCGATGCGCGGCGATCAGAGTCCGGAACTCTCCGCAAACCCGGATATCGGCGACATCGACGCCGATCTCGCGCTGCTGGCCGGTGATGCGCATGCAGTGCGCACTTACACCGTGCGAGGTACGCTGGGTGAGGTGCCTCGTCTGGCCGCAGCGCATGACTTGAATGTGACGCTGGGGGCCTGGATCGGCAATCAGGCCGGTGACAACGAGACCGAGATCGCCCGTCTGATCGATGTCTATCGCGAGAATCACAGCCAGGTGATTCGCGTCATCATCGGTAACGAGACCCTTCTGCGCGAGGATCAGTCGGTCGCGCAGATGATCGAGCATCTGCAACGCGTGCGCGGCGCGGTATGGGCGCCGATCAGCACCGCCGAGCCGTGGCACATCTGGCTCGACCACCCGGAACTGGTCGATCAGGTCGATTTCATCGCGGTCCATGTCCTCCCCTACTGGGAGGGCGTGTCGGTCGAGGGCGCCGTGGATCACGTGCTGCGCCGCTATCGCGAATTGCAGCAGGCCTACCCAGACAAAGAGGTTGTGATCTCGGAGGTAGGCTGGCCGAGTCATGGCCGGACCCGCAAGGATGCCGTCGCCAGCCGCGCCAATCAGGCGAAATTCCTGCGGCGCTTTCTCGCCGCCGCCGAACGCGCGGACATCACCTACTATTTGATGGAAGCGTTCGATCAGCCCTGGAAGCGTCAGATCGAAGGCGAGGTAGGCGGCCACTGGGGGGTGTTCGATGCCGATCGCGAGGCCAAGTTCGCGTTTACCTCGCCGGTGGTCGCGGTGCCCAACTGGTTCAGTCTGGCGGCGATCAGCACCGGCCTTTCGGTACTGATCCTGGCGCTGCTGTTTCGCGACAGCGCGGGCCTTTCATCCGGTGGTCGTGGTTTCCTTGCCGTGGTCGCCTATGCGATCACCACGTTCGTGGTGTGGCTGCTATACGACTTTACGCAGCAATACCTGACCGCCACCCTGCTGGCAGTCGGCGTCGCCCTGTTCTTTGCCGCGCTTGGCGTGATCGTCGTATTGCTGGCCGAGGCGCATGAATGGGCTGAGTCCCTGTGGCGCAAACAAGGGCGCCATGTACCGCTGCCTGGCACGGCATCGGCGCATCGCTTGCCGCGTGTCTCGGTGCATGTGCCGGCGTACAATGAGCCGCCGGAGATGCTGAAGCAGACGCTCGACGCGTTGGCCGGCCTCGATTACCCAGACTTCGAGGTCCTGGTGATCGATAACAACACCAGGGACCCGGTCGTGTGGCGGCCGGTCGAGGCGCACTGCCGGCGCCTGGGGCAACATTTTCGCTTTTTCCACGTCGATCCCCTGCCGGGCTTCAAGTCGGGTGCGCTGAATTTCGCGCTGCGCCATACCGATCCCTCGGCCGAGGTGGTGGCGGTGATCGACGCTGACTATCGGGTTACGTCGGAATGGCTGCGCGACCTAGTGCCGCTGCTCGACGACCCGCAGATGGCGATCGTGCAGGCGCCGCAGGACTATCGCGACGGCAACGAAAATCTGTTCAAGGCGATGTGCCAGGCCGAGTACCGCGGTTTTTTCCAGATCGGCATGGTGACCCGTAACGAGCGTAACGCCATCATCCAGCACGGCACCATGACCATGGTACGACGCAGGGTGCTCGAAGAGGTCGGCGGCTGGGCGGAATGGTGCATTACCGAGGACGCCGAATTGGGCCTGCGCATATTCGAACACGGATATGCCGCGGCCTACGTCCCGCACAGCTACGGCAAGGGCCTGATCCCGGATAACTTTTCAGACCTGAAAAGACAGCGCTTTCGCTGGGCCTATGGCGCCGTGCGCATCATGCGCCGGCACATGGCCGCGCTACTCGGGCTGCAACGCAGTCGGCTGAGCTGGGGGCAGCGGTACCATTTTGTCGCCGGTTGGCTGCCGTGGCTCGCGGATGGCTTCAATCTGGCCTTCAATCTGGCGGCCATCGCCTGGTCAGTGGGCATGATCTTGCTGCCGGACGAGGTCGCGCCGCCGCACATCATCTTTGCCGTGCTGCCGTTGACGCTGTTTGTATTCAAGCTGTCCAAGATGTTCCTGCTCTACCGCCTGCGTGTTGCCGCCAGCCTGCGTCAGAGCCTGGCGGCGGGCCTTGCCGGCTTGGCGCTATCGCATGTGATAGCACGCGCGATGCTGACCGGTTTCCTGACTAGGAATATCGGCTTCTTCCGCACGCCGAAGCACGCGAAGGCGCACGGCCTGGTGCGCGCTTTGCTGGATGCGCGCGAAGAACTGCTGTTCTTGGCCGTGCTGCTGCTGGCCGCCTGGGCGGTGCTGTTGCGCGAGGACGGCGCGATGCTCGACGTGCGCGTCTGGTCGTTCCTGCTGCTGATCCAGGGTATCCCCTATGCGGCAGCGGGTCTGCTCTCGCTGATCAGTGCAGTGCCGCGCCTGCCCGGCAGGCTGGTCGGCAGCATGCGGCGCCTGCAACATCCCCGACTGGCTTGACTACGTCCGCCGCCCGGCCAGGCTACTGAAAGTCGTAGTGCTTTTCGACGTCTTCCTCGATGTCCCAGACGCAGTTCATGCCCTGCGGAAAGGTGATTAGATCACCGCGTTTGAAGTACTGGGTCTCGCCGCCCTCCGGGGTCACGCTGAACTTGCCGCGCAGCACGTAACAGGTCTCCTGCTGCTGGTAGGTCCAGGGGAAGCGCGAGGCCTCTTTGCGCCAGATCGGCCAGTCATACACCCCTATCACCTCGAGCTTCATCGGCGAGGGGTTGCGTTCGAGCAGAATCTGCTGGTCGCTCATCCGGGTTTCCTATTCGGTTATGCTATCGAGAGGGATATGCGGGATGTGCAGTTTAGCGGATGGCCAAGAGCAACGGTGACTCCATGGGACGCGCGACGCTCGTCGCGGAGCTTGCCGTCCATTTGCAGCGGCGCGGCTGGAGGCTGGTATGCGCCGAGTCCTGCACCGGCGGCGGGGTTGCCGTGGCGTTGACCGACATGGCCGGCTCCAGCGCCTGGTTCGATCGGGGCTTTGTGACCTACAGCAACCAGGCCAAGCAGGACATGCTGGGGGTGCCGGCGACGACCCTGGCGGAGTTCGGCGCCGTCAGCCGCGAGACAGTCACCGAGATGGCGCGCGGCGCCCTGTTGCACAGCGGCGCGCAGCTCAGCGTGGCCATCAGCGGCATCGCCGGTCCCGACGGCGGCACGCCGGACAAGCCGGTCGGCACGGTCTGGTTTGCCTGGGCGGCGCCAAACCTGGTCGACGCGGTCTGGAGGCACCTACCCGGTGATCGAGCCACGGTGCGCGGGGCGGCCGTCGACGTCGCGCTGCGTGGCCTGCTGGAACACGCGCGATGAGTGAGGCCACGCGGCGGATCTTCTTCGCCCTCTGGCCGGACGACGCGGTGCGGCAGGCGTTGTTCCACTGGCAGACCCATAGCCTGCCCGGCGATCTGCGCTGGGCGCACCGCGCCGATCTGCATATGACACTGCACTTTCTCGGCCAGGTGGCGTGTGCTTGTCTGAACGATCTGCGCCAGCTCGGTGCGCAAGTCCAGGGTGACGGTTTCCGGCTGATCCTCGACGAGATTGGCTATTGGCCGCGGCCGCAGGTCCTGTGGGCGGGTCCGTCGGCTGTCCCCGAGGCGCTGGGGGCATTGCACCAGCGTCTCGGCGCGGGCCTGCGCGAGCTGGGGTTCGAGACCGAGCAGCGCCGCTACCGCCCACACGTGACCCTGGCGCGCAAGGTAAGGCGCCGATTCGGATGGCCGCCGCTGTCACCGCTCGATTGGTCGGTCGCCGAGCTGGCCCTGGTGGAATCGCGGCCCGGTACGGCTCCCCACTATCAGCCCATCGGGCGCTGGTCGCTCGCGTGAGTGCGCGCCGACAGCGCTGCAGGAAAAAGCCTACAAGCTAGGTGAAAAATTCCCACTAGAAAACAAAAAGAGAACGAACTAGACTGCAAGAAACTGCCAACACATTCCGCTAACGGGGAGAAAAAAATGGACGAGAATCGCAAGAAGGCACTGGCGGCCGCGCTCACGCAGATAGAAAAGCAGTTCGGCAAGGGTTCGGTGATGCGCATGGGCGATGCCAATGCGGTACGCAACATCGAGGTAGTGTCGACCGGTTCGCTCGGCCTGGATCTTGCGCTGGGTGTCGGCGGTGTGCCCAAGGGGCGTGTGGTCGAGATCTACGGGCCGGAGTCCTCCGGAAAGACCACCATGACACTGCATATCGTGGCCGAGGCGCAGAAGACCGGTGGTACCTGTGCCTTTATTGACGCCGAGCATGCACTCGATCCGGTCTATGCCGAAAAACTCGGCGTCGACATGGACGAGCTGTTGGTATCGCAGCCGGACACCGGCGAGCAGGCGCTGGAGATCACCGACATGCTGGTGCGCTCTGGCGCGGTGGATGTCGTCGTGATCGATTCGGTCGCGGCGCTTACCCCCAAGGCCGAGATCGAGGGCGACATGGGCGACTCCCATGTGGGCCTGCAGGCGCGCCTGATGTCGCAGGCGCTGCGCAAGCTGACTGCCAACATCAAACGCTCCAACAGCATTGTGATCTTCATCAACCAGATCCGCATGAAGATCGGCGTGATGTTCGGCAGCCCGGAGACCACTACCGGGGGTAATGCCCTCAAATTCTATGCCTCGGTGCGTCTGGATATCCGCCGCACCGGTGCAATCAAGAAGGGCGACGAGGTGGTGGGTAACGAGACCCGGGTCAAAGTGGTCAAGAACAAGGTGGCACCGCCGTTCCGCCAGGCGAACTTCGAGATCCTTTATGGTGAGGGGGTATCGCGCGAAGGCGAGATCATCGAATTGGGTGTTGCCCAGGGGCTCATCGAAAAGTCCGGGGCTTGGTACAGCTACAACGGCGATCGAATCGGTCAGGGCAAGGAGAATGTGCGCATCTTTCTCAAAGAGAACCCCGACATCGCGCGGCATGTCGAGTCCCAGATCCGCGCCGCGCTGATCCCGGAGACGGACGAACCCGAAGGCCGTGCCGAGGCCATAGACAGCGACGCATGACTGACGCCATCGACAGTGATGAGGCCACCGCGATCGAACGCGGAGCGCTGCGGCTACTGGCGAGTCGGGAGCACACGCGCCTGGAACTACGGCGCAAACTCGCCCGCAAGCATGGCGAGGGGCAGATCGGTCCAGTGCTGGATGAACTCGAGCGTCGCCGCCTGCTCAGTGACGCCCGTTTTACCGAGAACTACGTCAGCCAGCGCAGCCGCCGGGGATACGGGCCACTGCGGCTGCGCGCCGAATTGACGGACAGGGGCGTCGACCACGCGCTGGCCGCGCGTTACATTGACGACGGTGCTGTCGACTGGTCGGTCCTGCTGCTCGAGGTTGCATTGCGGAAGTTCGGCGATGAGCCAGCGACCGATCGACAGGCGCTGGCTAGACGCGGGCGCTTCTTGCAGCAGCGAGGTTTTCCGGTCGGCTTGGTCGGGCAGTACCTGGATCGTGTGCGCGCCTTCTGACCCGACGCACCTGCCGGCGCGTGATAGCGTCGTCGCAATAGCTCGCTTGCCCCCTCGCCACAGCACGCTAATTGACTGAAATGCCGTTGTTTTGGTGACGTTGCTCGGGTGACAAGCCGCACAATCCTGCATACCATTTCGGTTTGGCTGTGCTAACCGTGTCCCGTATGAAAACCAGCGCCGAAATTCGCTCCGCCTTTCTCGACTTTTTTGCCGGCAAGGACCATCAGGTTGTGGAGTCGAGCCCCCTCGTTCCCGCCAACGACCCGACGCTATTGTTCACCAATGCCGGCATGGTGCAATTCAAGGACGTCTTTACCGGCAAAGACAAGCGCCCCTATCTGCGTGCCGCGTCATCGCAGCGCTGTGTGCGTGCCGGCGGCAAGCACAATGACCTGGAGAATGTCGGCTACACCGCGCGTCACCATACCTTCTTCGAGATGTTGGGGAACTTCAGCTTCGGTGACTATTTCAAGCGCGAGGCGATTCAGTACGCCTGGGAGTTCCTGACCGAGGTTATGCAGCTGCCTGCGGAAAAACTCTGGGTCACCGTGTACCTCGACGATGACGAGGCGGCCGCGATCTGGCTGGATGAGATAGGCGTCGACCCGGCACGGTTTACGCGCATCGGCGACAAACCGGGCGGCAAACCCTTCGAGAGCGACAACTTCTGGTCGATGGGCGACACCGGTCCCTGCGGTCCCTGTTCAGAGATTTTCTTCGACCACGGCCCCGGGGTGTCGGGAGGTCCGCCCGGGACCCCGGAGGAGGATGGCGACCGCTATATCGAGGTCTGGAACTTGGTTTTTATGCAATACAACCGCGACGCAGATGGCAAGACGACGCCACTGCCCAAGCCCTCGGTCGACACCGGCATGGGGCTGGAGCGTCTGGCAGCGGTAATGCAGGGCGTGCATTCCAATTATGAAATCGATCTGTTCCAGGGCCTGATCGAAGCCGCGGCTGAGGCGGCCGAGACCAAGGATCTGAGTTCCAAGTCATTGCGGGTGATCGCTGACCACATCCGCGCCTGTGCATTTCTGATCGTCGATGGCGTGACCCCGGGTAATGAAGGTCGCGGTTACGTGCTGCGGCGGATCATACGGCGCGCCATTCGGCACGGTTATCAGCTGGGCCAGCAGCAACCCTTTTTCTACAAGCTGGTCGACGCGCTGGACGTGCAGATGGGAGACGCCTATCCCGAGCTGCGCCGGGCCAAAGTGCTGGTCGCACGCGTGCTCAAACTGGAGGAAGAGCGTTTCGCCGAGACTATCGAGCAGGGTATGAAGATCCTCGATGAGGCCATCCAGGGGCTCGAGGGGAAGGTGATCCCCGGATCGCTGGTCTTCAAGCTCTATGACACCTTTGGTTTTCCGACCGATCTGACGGCCGACATTGCCCGCGAACGCGAATTCGAGATCGACCGCGAGGGCTTCGAGCGCGAGATGGAGGCGCAGCGTTCAAGGGCGCGTGCAGCAAGCCACTTCGGGGTGGAGCAGGCGACCGATGTCGATATCGAGGGCGAGACGGACTTTACGGGTTATGAACGCCTTAATGATTCCGCTACCGTGGTCGCCTTGTTCAGCGATGGCCGGTCGGCCGACCGACTCAGCGCCGGTGAGAGTGGCATGGTCGTCCTCGACCGCACGCCGTTTTATGCCGAGTCCGGCGGCCAGGCAGGGGATGTTGGACATTTGCAGATCGCCGGCGGCGGCGAGTTCGCGGTCACGGACACACGTAAGCAGGCCGGCACTGTGTTTGCGCACATCGGCGAGCTGCGATCCGGTGAACTGAATGTAGGCGACAGCGTTTCCGCTGAGGTCGATACAAGGCGGCGGCAGGATACCGCGCTCAACCATTCGGCGACCCATCTGTTGCACGCGGCGTTGCGTCAAGTCCTTGGTGATCACGTGATGCAGAAGGGCTCCTTGGTGGAGGCCGAGCGTCTGCGCTTCGATTTTTCGCATTTCGAGCCAGTCACCCGCGAGCAGCTGATCGACATCGAGCGATTGGTCAATGAGCAGATCCGCTGCAATCACATCGTCGAGACGCGCATCATGGCGATTGAAGATGCCAAGGCCTCCGGGGCGATGGCGCTATTCGGCGAGAAATATGACGCCCAGGTGCGCGTGCTGCGCATGGGCGATTTCTCGACTGAATTGTGCGGTGGGACGCACGTCAAGGCCCTCGGCGATATCGGGTTGTTCAAGATTACCGTTGAGACCGGGATCGCTTCGGGCGTCAGGCGTATCGAGGCGGTCACCGGCGGGCGCGCGATCGAATGGATCGAGGCCGACGAGGAGCGCCTGCAGCGGATCGGCGGCCTGGTCAATGCTGGCAAAGAGGAACTGGAAGACAAGTTGAGCAGGCTGGTCGAACGCAACAAGCGGCTGGAAAAGGAGCTCGAGCAGCTCAAATCCAAACTGGCCTCGGCCGCGGGCTCGGATTTGGCCTCGCAGGCAGTAGATGTCAACGGCGCCAAGGTGTTGGCCGCACGTCTCGACGGCGCCGATCCGAAATCCCTGCGCGACACCCTCGACCAGCTCAAGAACAAGCTTGGCAGCGGAGTGATCCTGCTCGCGGCGGTAAATGGCGAGAAGGTCAACCTGATCGCCGGTGTGACCAAGGATCTCACCGATCGGTGTCGTGCGGGTGACCTGGTGAAAATCGCCGCCGAGCAGGTCGGAGGCAAGGGTGGCGGCCGGCCAGACATGGCACAAGCCGGTGGTTCGGATCCGCAAGGTGTGGCGAAGGCGTTGGAACTGGCCCATGTCTGGGCCGCCGAAAGGCTTTAAGTCGACGCCGGAATAGTGTTAAATCGCGCACTTTTGCCGCGCGCATCATGGCGCCGGGGTTGTCGGAATCGGGTTCTTGTAGCGACATGGCGCTGATCGTCCAAAAATACGGGGGTACGTCGGTGGGCTCGATCGAGCGCATCCAACACGTGGCCGCGCGCGTGAAGCGCCAGCGCGAGCGGGGTGACGACATCGTGGTGGTTGTATCCGCGATGTCCGGCGAGACCAATCGCCTGATCGCACTCGCCAGCGAGATCAGCAATGACCCCAGCCCGCGTGAGATGGATGTCCTGGTCTCTACAGGCGAACAGGTGACGATTGCGCTGCTGTGTCTCGCCTTGCAGGAGATCGGTTGCGCCGCCCGCTCGTACACCGGGGCACAGGTGCATATCCTCACCGACAGCGCACACTCCAAGGCGCGCATCAAAGACATTGATCACGCACGCGTTTGTGCCGACATCAGGGCCGGGCGGGTGGTCGTGGTTGCCGGTTTCCAGGGTGTGGACGAGCGTGGCGACATCACCACGCTCGGGCGAGGCGGGTCCGACACAACCGCGGTGGCCATGGCTGCTGCGCTAGATGCCGATGAGTGCCAGATATTTACCGACGTCGATGGCGTTTACACTACCGATCCGCGGGTCGAGCCCAAGGCCCGTAAGCTCGATCGGATTACTTTCGAAGAAATGCTCGAGATGGCGAGCCTCGGCTCGAAGGTCCTGCAGATCCGCTCGGTCGAGTTCGCCGGGAAGTACAATGTTCCCCTGCGGGTTTTGTCCAGTTTCGAGGACGGTGGCGAGGGAACTCTGATCACCCTGGAGGAAGACAACGTGGAAGCGGCAAAGATTGCGGGCATCGCGTTCAACCGCGACGAAGCCAAATTGACCATCCGGGGAGTGCCTGACCAACCAGGCGTGGCGTACAAGATCGTCGGTCCGGTGGGCGACGCCAACATCGAAGTCGACATGATTGTGCAAAACATCGCCGAAGACGGCAGCACAGACTTCACCTTTACGGTCAATCGCAGCGATTACAACCGGGCTCTGGATATCCTCAATAGGACGGCCAATGAACTCGGCGCGCGCGAAGTTGTCGGCGATGAAAGAATCGTGAAGATCTCGCTCGTGGGCGTGGGGATGCGGTCGCATGCCGGCATAGCGAGCAAGATGTTTGCTACTTTGTCGCAGGAAGGCATCAATATTCAGATGATCTCCACCTCTGAAATAAAGATCTCGGTGGTGGTGGACGAAAAGTATCTTGAGTTGGGGGTGCGAGCGCTGCACGCCTCGTTTGACTTGGCGGAGGAATCCCCAGCCTAATCGGCTGTCTTGCCTTCTGTGGGGGCGAGGTTGTTGCTACTATTAAGGCGCCCCTGATCCAAAATCAAGAATAGGGGTACGGTTGGCAAACCGACACATTGGCTGGGCTAAAGGGATCAAGTGGCTCGATCGCTGTGTTGCAAAGGAGTGATTCCATGTTGATCCTTACCCGCAGGGTGGGCGAAACCCTGATGATCGGCGACGAGGTTACCGTGACCGTATTGGGTGTGAAGGGTAACCAGGTGCGGATTGGTGTTAATGCGCCTCGCGATGTCTCGGTAC
The DNA here is from genome assembly GCA_963736445.1 of uncultured Gammaproteobacteria bacterium. GTDB lineage: Bacteria > Pseudomonadota > Gammaproteobacteria > Chromatiales > Chromatiaceae > Thiosocius. The sequence continues at coordinate 112,874 of CAVTOY010000002.1, forward strand.
ATCGTGAGGAGATCTACGACCGCATAAAACGAGAGAATTCGGATTCCGAGGACTGATCGTCGGAAATGCGCCCCGCGGGATGGTCCGCAGGACCATTGGGGCGCCGCGGATGGTTTCTGGAGAGATGGCCGAGTGGCTGACAAGACAGCCAAAGGCTGTCGCAGAACGCCGTCACTGAGTGACGGCGGCCCCGAAGGGGTGAGGGACGCAGTCCCGAATAATCGCGCTCCCCGGCATGGTCCGCAGGACCATTGGGGCGCCGCGGATGGTTTCTGGAGAGATGGCCGAGTGGCTGAAGGCGCTCCCCTGCTAAGGGAGTATGGGGTTAATAGCTCCATCGAGGGTTCGAATCCCTCTCTCTCCGCCATACATTTCCCCCGAAAGCCCATCCATTAGGGTTTTCAGGGCGGCGGTAGGAAAACCCAGTCCCCAACCTCATCCACGTTTGTTCCAGCCTAGACGAGACGAAGAGCAGGCGCAATGACAGAAAAGCTGCTGGACCTGACGACGGTGTTGGAGCGCACGGGCGTCTCGAAATCAACAATCTACGCGATGATCAGGCAGGGCGAGTTCCCTGCCCAGAAGCAAATCGGGGCGCGTAGGGTCGCATGGTCGGAGCGTGAGGTGATGAGGTGGCTTGAGGAGCGCGGGGTGATCGCTGCCCCGGAGCTAGATCCGAAACCGCGAGGCCTTGGGCCGATATCGGAGAAAGGCATCGATAGGGTGCGTTCGAAGCTCCCCAGACAAAAAAAAGCGCCCCGATGACCGGAGTCACCGAGGCGTAGGGGCGAGAGGATAGCTAGGACTGGACGGCGCAGGGCCTGTCAGGACTTGTCATAGGCTGAGGGCCAACTACAGGCTAGGGGGTTGCGCTCGTCGGCGATCCGTCTGCGTCTCTGTTCGTAGTTCTCATTCATCGTATTACCTCCTTCGCGTCTTCCTCTTCGTTGAACCTCAGCCAGGCCGCCTCGTCCTCGGCCCTGACCCACTCGGTGATTTCAGGGTCTAGGTCTAGCCTGGGTCCGTCGACCCACAGATTCAGCTTGGTGTCGAAGTGCATTTCGGCGGTATCTGTTCCGCGTGTCTTGCGTTCGTCCTCGAGGTACAGTCGGTTGAAAAAGATCTCGCCTGTGGGGTCAGGATCTTCGTCGTGCTTGTCCAGCAGCTCCTGGACCATGCGCCTTTGGGCGGTATCCTCGAGTTCGCCGGTGGTCCGCACCAGGGACTCGCGGTACTCAACGGCGGCGATCGTCCCGTTGATGTGGAGGTTGGTCATCTCCCCGTACGCAACACAGGTACCAGCCTGCCCGTCCTTGGGCATGAGGTGGTAGAAGTGGTGCCGCTTTTGTTCACCCTTACGAGTGCCCACGGCGCCTCCCGCATCTGAGACTCGTGCAGTCCGCGGCGGCCCCGCGCTGTGCGTCACCGATCCCTATGCGTTTGCCCGTCTTGTTGCTACGGGCGAAGAGCATCTTTGGCAGCTTCACTTTCTACCACCTCCACTGATGGCCACCACGTTCCTGAAGTATTGATCTCCAACTCGGGGCATGTGTTACTCGGCGAACGCTGCCTTGATCTCGTCCTTGCTGGCGTTACGCTTGGTCGGGTTTAAGATGTACGGGTTGATGTCCTCAACGCCCCTCGCACTTTTCATCTTGACATCCTGGATGCGCAAGTCACGCCCGCCTGGCAGCTTCAACTCCCTGGACAGCGCGCGCCCAATAGTCCTCGCGTTGGGTAGGTTGTCCTGCCTGAGGCCGACTATCGCCTTTCGAACCACCGATAGTCTGTGTTTATCGTGATTTCGTCAGAGTCAAAGAATGCACAGGCCCCACTTCTGCCGACACGCAGGACCCTGGCGTGCGGCGCCGTCCGTGGCGCCTGGGTTGTGGTATTACGCAGGGCCGTCGTACACGGTACCAGGCGGGCACGTCGTGCCCTGAATCACAAGGATCGAGCCGTTGGGGGTCTCGCACCGAATGTAACCGCTCGCAACAGCGACGGGGGTCGTGAGGATGGAAAGCGTCATAGCCGATGCGATGATGATTAACTTCATGCTTGTTTACTCCTGTTTCAGTTGAGTTAGGTTGCACTCCTGGGTCGCTTCACTGGCTGACGCCTCCACGTTGCCCAGGTGACGGCTGCGCTGCCGACCGATTCCATCGGTGTAGGGGCTTTTTGTGCGGGGACTACGCCGCTTCGCATCGATGGGCGCCACCCGGCTAGACCCCGTGTCAGTGGGCCACGTTCATACCAGGCCGCCAGGTCTTCTCATCTACGGGCCAGGCCTCGGCCGAGGGCATCCCCACCCGCTTGGCCGTCTTCGTCAGGTTGTCCTCGGGCATCCAGCGCCCGCGGTATGGGTCGTAGTCGTCGCCGAGGGGCGCCGCCCCAAGGCAGCGGCTTGGCCATCATGTTGTTGGGGTCGAACTGCCAGGTGAACCCGACGCTGTCGCGAATGTCCACTTATTCATTTCTCACCCCTCTGCGTTAACCATGCGCAGTCGGCCATCGGTAGGTTGTGGCAAGAGCAGCAGCTCACCTCGCCCGTACGGCGTTCGTGTTCCAGGGCCTCCGCATCACATTTAACACAAATTTCCAAGCGTTCTTTGGCTCGTTCCTCCACATCGGGATTGGCAAAGACATAGTTCTTCCAGCCTTTATAAATTTCTGAAACCCTGCTCATATAACATACCCCCACTCAAAAATATCGTTCCTGTCATATATAATGTTTTTGCTAAAACCGTTTATCGTATTGATTTATATCGTCCAACCTGAAAATTACTTTCACCATGTAGTTTGGCGATTATTTCTTTGGTCAATAAGTAACCCAATCACCACTACTAATTCCGAGACCCTTTTCCGTTTGTGATTTGAAGATCATTGATTTGAGAACTTATATCATTTAGAATTAATTTTTGTTGTTCGTCATAACTATGGTCATCGTATATATTTATTTATCCTGGAATTGATAAACAATTTGATTTTTCATTTAAACATGTTC
>CAVTOY010000003.1:0-71837 GCA_963736445.1 uncultured Gammaproteobacteria bacterium
GCAATGTTACGCGATGACGCTTAAGTTCACCTCTCTCCATCCCATGTCCAAAGCTGGTCGATCTCGAGCATTGGCTCACGGGCCGTTGAGGTCGGATCTTTCGGAGCTGCTGTCGCTCGGCTGAATGATGTCAACGACGGGAGTGGGGCGAAGCCGGCCGTAAGCCATGGTCGGCTTAATGACGGCAAGGATGGGAACAGTCGTTGCCGACGATGGTGCCGTAAGGGCTCCGTGCAAGCTGCATTAGCAGATGCTTAAGGGCCGTTGTGTGTTGGTAGCTGCCGTTGACCGAGCGGAAGACTGCGGGAGCCGTACTGGCGGCGGCTTAGGACAGCTCCCGGCCAGTAGCCGTCCTTCCCGAGGTGCCGGTGGGGCGTCCGCCCCTGAGAGTGGCAGACATCTGCTGGGAGCTCCTGCTCGCGCCTTGTGCTTGGCCTAAACTCGGTACATTGTGATGGCTGCATTTGGAGACAACTGATGCCCACCCGAATCTATTTGGTCCGCCATGGGGCGACGGCTCTTACCGAGGAAGATCGCTTCGCTGGCGCGAGCGAGGTGCCTCTGTCTGATGAAGGGCGGCGCCAGGTCGAAGCGCTTGCTGAGCGACTCCAAGGCGACACTTTGGATGCGGTCTACGCTAGTCCGTTGGGCCGCACGATGGAGACTGCGCGGGTCATCGGTGCGGCCCATGGTCTGGAGCTCCGCCAGGAGCCTGACCTGCGCGAGATCGACTACGGCCGCTGGGAGGGGCTGACACGTGATGAGGTCGAGCGGGACTTCACCGAAGAATATGATGCCTGGCAGGAGGACCCGTTTACCGTCGCGCCAGGCGGTGGCGAATCGGGCATCCAGGTGTTGGCCCGTGCCTTGCCGGTAATGCGGCGCATCGTGCAGCAGCATAGGCACCGCTCCGTGCTGGTCGTCTCCCACAAGGGAACAAACCGACTGCTGGTCAGCAGTCTGCTGGGATTCGACGCCCGCGGCTATCGGGATCGGCTTGACCAGAGCCCACCGGGGCTGACGATATTGGACTTCGCCACCGAGGTTCGCGCCCGACTACGGCTGTTCAATGACGTTTCCCACTACGAGGGTATGCCGGCCCGCATGTTTGAAAGGCGCCTATCACGCTGGTGGGTGAAACCCAACTGACCGAATAGATCCTCAATGCTTCAGTCTCATTTCGGCCATAAGCCGTCATCGGTCACCTTTACGTTTCGCCTAGAATGTAGCTAAGACAGAGAAAGTATCGAGGGCTATGTGAAACGCATTGTCAAATCCAGTCCTGAAGGACTGACCATCGAGGTCTCAGAGATTTCGGGGCAACAGGAGCAACTGCTCGCAGAGTTCCAAGCGTGTCAAGAAGGTCGCTGCTCTTGTCCAACGAACGAGTATGAAAAACTCGATTCGCTGAATATCGAGGCGGCTAGTGGGAAAGTTCGCCTGAGCCTTAAGGCAAAATCAGGGCACGTACTCGATGGCAGCGAAATTCAGAAGTGCCTGGATCATACTGAGAAGAAACTCAATCCAGGCAGCTGATCCTTCAATGGCTCAATCCGGCCGAGGCCGTGTGAAAACTCCGGAGCCGCCGGTGCGCCGGGATCGGCTCGAACTTGTGCCTCTGTAGGGCGCGTGCGATCGTGAGAAAAGTTAACGGACCGTGACGGGTCAACCTGCCTTGATTGAAACATTCTCTGGCTTAAAGACGATTTCAGGACTCCGTTTTCGATTTCACACGGCCTGGGCCACAAGCGGTCGAAAGTGATCAATCTCAAATCACTTCGCCGAGAAGAGTAGCTCTAGGTAGTTGCGGCACTGAATCAGCTGTTCAGAGGCCAGTTTTGGCTCCTTCATTATCTTCGACAGAATGAAGGCTCCTTCGAAGGTGGTGAGCACATGGTCGGCTACTTGATGTGTTTCGACTGGGATGGTTGGGGTATGAAGCTTTGATGCTTGCTCAATTTTCTCGCTAAGTCGTTTGCGCCAAAAGCGCATCATACCCTCGATCTGCGTCATCACGTCGGGAGAGATGGCCCCGCTCTGGTAGCAATATGAGGCGTATAGACGGCCCGGGGAACGGCTCCTCCAACTGCTCTGTCATCTCGATGAATAGGCCCACGAAAATCAGGAGTTGCTGAAGGGGGTCGCGCGCAAGCTCTTCAGCTTTTTCCATGAAGTCGTTATAGTGATGCCGGTCATCTTCGGCGTACCGCCTAATCAACGCAGCTGCTAGATCATGTTTCGTCTTAAAGTGGTAGAAAAAGGTGCCCTTGGTAACCCCAGCTTTGTCGATCACCTTCTCGATCGAGGTGCCGGACAAGCCTACGTCCAGCACCATCTGTTGGGCGGCATCCATGATCTTCAGCCGAGTCGCGCTACCGTCTCTAGGCATGGTTTCTCTCCTTTGTGGTTGTCGTTTTCGGCTTTTCACCCGTGCTTTTATTTGTACCGTAGGTCAGTTTCCCGGCCAATTTGGGCCTGCTATGAGTCCCGTCCCCCACGGGAGAACTAGTTTATTCAGCTGCTTCAGTTGCTTAGAGAAAGAAAAATTCTTTTTCTTTTTGTATTGCCGCCCGAAATTCGTCCTTCCTAAACTTCAAACACACCAGACAAACCAACGCAGGGGAAAAGGGCCATGTGCAACGCTTGCATGCCGATGTTGGACGACGAAAAATCGGTCGACGCATTTGCCGACCAGCTATTGGACATGTTGAATCAAGGGGCCTTGTCTCTGATGGTGTCCATTGGCCACCGTACAGGCCTGTTCGATTGCATGAGCGAGCTGCCACCGGCGACCGCCGAGAAGATCGCCAGCCATGCCGGACTCTCCAGGCGTTACGTGGAGGAATGGCTAGCCGCCATGGTGGCCGGACGCGTCGTAAGGTATGACTCAGCCAGCCGCTACTTTGAGCTACCAGAAAACCATGCGGCCCTGCTGTGCCGGAAATCCGAGCCCGACAACATTGCCGTTTTCGCGCAGTACATCGGTATCCTCGGCCAGGTCGAAGATCGAGTTGTCGATTGCTTTCGCGTCGGCGGCGGCGTGGCCTACGAGCATTATCCGAGATTCCACGAAGTCATGGCCGAAGACAGCGGGCAGACCGTGCTTGCAGCACTGGATGAGCATATTCTGCCGTTGGCCAGCGGTCTTGTAGAACGGCTGACGAGCGGCATCCGTGTACTCGATGTCGGCTGCGGCAAAGGTCGCGCACTGACGCATTTGGCAGCTCGGTTTCCAGAATCAGAGTTTATTGGCTACGACCTTTCTGAGGATGCCGTTGCAAAGGCGAGGCAAGATGCTGCCGCGCAGGGCCTGGAGAACGTCCGGTTCGAGATGCGTGACTTGACGCAATTCGACCGTGAGGCAGAAGCAGAGGTGTTTGATCTGGTCACGGCCTTCGACGCGATTCACGATCAGGCCGCACCGCAGAACGTGCTCGACGGCATCTATCAGACACTGAAACCTGGCGGCGACTTCTTGATGCAAGATATCCGGGCCTCTAGCGAACTGGCAAACAACTTGAATCACCCTATTGCACCACTACTGTATACGCTGTCGACCATGCATTGCATGACGGTATCGCTGGCGCAGGGCGGTGCGGGCCTTGGCACAATGTGGGGCGAAGAGTTAGCCGTCGAGATGCTGGGCATGGCTGGTTTCGACCCGGTCGAGGTTCGCCAGTTAGATCACGACTTCCAGAATAACTTCTACGTGATGCAGAAGATTCAGCCAACAGCTGCCTGAAGCTTGTCAGATTTTGTGGCGTCGCATTGACAAAGGCATGAGCGAGAACGAACAGCCGCTTCAAGGGCGGCTATTTTTTTGAGTTTCGGGAGCTTCCGGACAATCGTCGCAAGCGACAGTAATGCGCGAACAACCGACGGTGCGGCCTTGGCTTGGTTATGACTGGTCAGTGTTGTTTAAACCCATCGGAGAAACTGCACGCTTCGTCGGCTCAGGGTCGACTGCGGTCTAGCGCACCACACAGTCCAGCGTCAGCTTTCGAGTTCGGGCACGTAGCTGAACAGCGGACGCTCTGAAAAGGCCCGTCTACCGCCGTTGTCGGCCATGACCCGCCGGTCACCTTATCTACGGACCGGACACCCAAGGGTCTGCTCCACTCTGATACCTGCCGGCTGATCTACTTTGGCACCTCGGCTGAAGCAGCCGCTCGAGATCCGAACCAAATAGGTCCGCTATGGACTGGTCACCGGCCGAAAATTCCGGCGAACGTCAGCTTTCTGATTTCCACAACGACAGCAGGCGACCCATTGCTACCGGTTGCCCGTATGGCCCCAAGGGAAAGTTGGTTCATTGATAGCGGACCTCACCGTTGGCCGTCAGTGACAGGCGCTTTCCCAAGGGCTGGGAGAAACTGGTTAGCTGACAGCTATATTGAAAAATTGCGCGCCAAGGGGGTGAGGACGTGGGCAGTGGAGAGTCCCTGGTGTTGAATTTTGAAAAAAGCGGCGCCACCGCCGTTCGTTGAGATGGCCGTGAGGTCAGCGGAGTATTCTCTGAATGTGAGAAAGTCCCATCGTCTTGAATTTGGACGCTAACGCATTTGTAGGAAGATCATGGACAGACTAAGCGCTTGCCTTGGAACAGTCTTGCTTGCCGTATTCGCCAACGAAGCGGCAGCCTTGGAGCAATATGGTCAGATGTTCTACGGAGCACCCGGGTGGCAGGGCGGATCGGCATTCTCGGCCGCCTTCTACGTCGAACAGAGGCAGGGGCCGGCTGGTTACGGGATCAGGCTCTACCTCCCCGATCGCAGAACGGCGGATATCCACGTGAGCGCGGAGGGCAGCAGTCTGCTCATCCGCAGCGGGGGTCAAGAGCGACTTGCACCCGAGGGTACCTTTGGGCCAGTGTTCATACAGTTTGGGAGTTTCAGCCAGCGGTTGACTCTGCCACTGGATGCCGATATCGGTCAGATAAGACTCACCAATCGTAGTGGCGTTATCGAAATCTTCATTCCGAGAAGAGTCGAATGATCGGCAAGCACCGGTCGTCGCGTGAGGAAGCACTCCAATCTCCACTAATTTTGACGCAAATCCTTTCACGATATTTCGGAGATTAACTTCGATATCGCTTCGTCGATGGGCTACATTCCCTTTCCATTTGATGCTGTTTGCCGTCTTTTTTTCTCCGGGAAGTCAAGCCGTGTACTGGGTTTGCGATATCAAACCCGGTTATTCCGGACCTGATGGGAAGGTGTATTTCGACGAACTCGCCGCAGGCGCTCTCATTAGATGCCAAAACGAATGCAAAGCGCCGCACATGAGGTATGGCTCGGTGTCGATTTGCAGGCGAATGGAAGGAAGTCCATTGGCTGTTGCGAAAAAGCCGAAATGGCTCTCAAATGAAAATTGGGATTCATTGACTGCGTGTCAGAAGAGCTGTGTCCAAGAATGCGAACCGAAAAGATCGCAAGGCACTGGTCGTTGGGAGCGTTGTATCGATAACTGCTTTGCGCGGTGTGGCGAGCCTATATCAGTCCAGTAACCACCACGCTCTTTGCTGCGCTGCGTCAGTCGGCTGGCGATGCGGAGCTGACCTTGAGGATTCGCTTATAAAGGTTGCTGGGATACCCGGCAGCGCCGCCTTCCGGGGCATTGACTGTTCCCAACACACTGCTGCCGGTCTAGTCGTCAGAGGTTCAAAGTCGGTAAGTCGTCGGCCGAAGCGGTCATTGACGATCTGGCCTGGCAACGGCTGCAATGGGTCGGTGACCGGTCATTGGCCGGGAGAGCTCGCTGAGCGGCAGCTTTTCGATTCGATGGCCGTCAGCAATCAACACCGAGCAGCCGGTCAACTCGTTAGAGGCTCAAAGTCCGGTAACAAAGTACAACAGTCATTCCACGCGACTGCCCACTGGCAAGTCGTCGGCCGGAGCGGTCGTTCAGTGTCCGATCCAGCAGCGACTGCAATGGGTTGGTCACCGGACATCGGCCAGGAAATCTCACTGAACGGTGGCTTTCTGATTTCCTGAGCGACCGGACACGACCCACTGCGGCCGGTCGGGTCACATCAAGTGAGGGGGCAGGTTTGTAACAGGAACGGTCATAGCCGGGCCGGACAATTCAACAGCCAGAGTGCCTCGAATGGTTGGTGCGGGGAACTGGCGCTTCCAGCCAAAGCCGACCTTTAACTCCTAGCATCGACCGGACAACTCGGGCCATCTGCGGAAGATCATGGCGAGTACGAATCGCATCGGCACCTCCCCGAAAGCGGACATTCGATTCACATCGTTGAACGATCGCAAAGGATGCAAATCGCATCGAAACAATAAACGTAAGATCAGGGGGTTACGGATTCTGATGCGTGAGTAGCAGACCGGGTAGGAATTAATTGTCGTGCAGATAGTTCGGCCAGAAGTGTTGCCCGGAGTGGTTTTTCGGCGGATTACGCGGAGTTAGAGATATGGGAATGATGGCTGTCGACGATCTCGATGGCAGCTTTCTTTTGGGCTCGTTCACATCCTCCGCACGGTTCAAATAACCGCGAGCGGGTGTCAAGCAATGGGCCACCGCTCAAGTGTTGCCATTCTTGACAACACGAAGGAGCGTTGTCATAATTGTCAAAATGAAAGCCGGACTCATCCACCGCTTCAAAAACATCACGCCAGAGGGCGACATCATTGAAGCAGTCATCTGGAAGGTACCGAACCCGGTCAAACCCTCAGAGCATCTGTATAAGTATCGTATGGTCTATGTGGTGAACGGCAAGCGCGTGGTCGGCTTCGACAATGAGCGTGGCAAGGGTGATCACTGTCACCTTGACGGGATTGAGCAGACTTACAACTTCACGACTGTTGACCAATTGATGGCCGACTTCATCGCCGAGATCGAAAAACGGAGGAAGCAATGAAAAGAGTGCTCACGATCACCCTGTCATCCGACTGGAAAGCGAACCTGGAGAAAGCAGCGGCAACAATGCAACGCGGCGTCAAGTCAGGCAAGTATCAAGGCGAGGTTCTGAACTTCGAATCGCCGGCTGTTTTGTTCGGAAAACTGACGGAACGCCGCTGGAACTTGGTACGTGAAATTCAGCGTGCCGAAGAACCGGTCGGAGTACGGGAGATCGCCAGACGAGTAAAGCGCGATGTGCGTCGGGTACATGACGATCTGGCGGTGTTGCTCGAGCTTGGTCTGATCGAGCGAACAGATGATGAGGCGCTTATCTGTCCGTTCAGCGATATCCACGTCGATATGCACATGAGGGCGGCGTGACTAAAATCGAAAAGCCCCCGCGATAGTCGGGGCGATTCATTCATTGGGGTTGGCCTGGAGACGAATAGTCACTGGCTGGACTAATCCGTACTGCCCTTTGGCAACACCATTTCGACACGCAGTCCACCGTGTCCATGGCGAATTCGCAATTTTCGCCCAAGACCGATCACTTAAACAGTCTTGTTCCTGGACGCAAGCATCCCTACCCTTCCCTGCCATGAAGGATCTGCTGACACTCCTCCTCCATCTACTGATAACAATCGCCAAGCTCCTCGGACCGGGTGGCGCGAAGGCAGTCGTCGCCGACAGCCTTCTCATGAAACAGCAGCTCCTCGTAATCAATCGCTCTCGGCGACGTGCGCCGAATCTATCGGCACTCGATCGATGCCTGTTCGGTTTCTGGTCATTGTTTCTCGATTTACGCCGCATCCAGCGAGCTGCCGTCATTATCCGGCCATCAACGCTGTTGAACTTTCATCGCCTGCTCAAGCAGCGAAAGTATCGACTGCTGTATTCAGCCCGCCGCAAAGCGAAACCTGGTCCCAAGGGACCATCGCGCGAACTCATCCAAGCCATCGTTGCAATGAAGCAGCGCAACCCACGGTTTGGATGCCCTCGAATCGCACAACAGATCAACAAGGCGTTCGGTATCGACATCGATAAAGATATGGTACGGCGGATCTTGGCCGCGCATTACCGGCCGGGTTCCCCCGGTGACAGTGGGCCGTCATGGCTCACCTTCCTTGGTCATACGAAGGACAGTCTCTGGAGCATTGACCTGTTTCGGTGTGAATCCATTCACCTGAAGAGCCACTGGGTGCTCGTGGTCATGGATCAGTTCACTCGGCGCATCATAGGTTTCGGTGTGCATGCCGGCGATGTCGATGGTGTGGCCTTGTGTCGAATGTTCAATATCGCCATCTCAGCCATGGGTGTTCCTAAGTATCTCAGCTCTGACAATGACCCGTTGTTCCGGTATCACCGCTGGCAGGCGAATCTGCGCATCCGGGCGATTCAGGAGATCAAAACCGTTCCCTACGTGCCCTTATCGCATCCTTTCATCGAGCGAGTGATCGGGACCATTCGCCGCGAATTCCTTGACCATGTGTTCTTCTGGAATGCCAATGATCTGGAGCGAAAACTGGAAGGATTCCGACAGTATTACAACGCGCATCGCGTGCACACTTCGCTCGATGGCGACACACCATTAGAAATCACTGGTGAAACGACCAGCCACCGTGTCGACCTCAACCAATTCCAGTGGCAATCACATTGCCGCGGGCTATATCAGTTACCTGTAGCCGCTTGAGCAACAATTCGCCACCCACACGGACCAGAGCAGGCGATCTGCCGGGCGGATACCGGGCTTTTGCCCCGACTTTCGGTACACGGCCAACTGGTGCCTCAGCGCCGCGTTCTCCGCCTGCAACGACAACCGCGATCGGGCAGACGCCGTCACCAAAATTAGAACGAATTGAATCAACCGGATCATGCATCACAGGGTCGGCCATCACCTGAGAATATGCAATAGAATAAAGATGCTCCCATTTTCGGGACTCACAGGTGGCACGGCCGCGGTAAGTCCCGCCATCCACTGCGCGATGCCTTTTCCCGGTACATGTCGTTATCGGCAGCACTCAACAGCGTGTCGAGTCCGTCGCCGTCGATCGGGAACAGTGCTACCCCGATGCTCACTGTTGCCTTTAGGCAATGCCCATAAATGTCAATCGGTTCGCGGATGTTCGCCTTGAGCTTATTCGCCAGCGCCAGCGCACTCGCACGGCTGTCGACCGCCCCAGCGACGACCACGAACTCGTCGCCACCGAGACGCGCAACCGTGTCTTCAGCACGTACCCCGCGCTTCAATCGCTCGGCGAGCGTCTTCAACAGCCCGTCACCTGCGACGTGACCCAGGCTGTCGTTGATCTCCTTGAATGCATCAACATCGATGAACAGCAGCGCTACCCGGCCGTGCTGCCGCCTGGCGCGTTCGATCGACTGGTCGAAACGCGCACGGAACAGCACGCGATTCGCCAACCCGGTGAGCGCATCGTGGTGAACGAGGTACTGCAGGTGGTCCTGATGACGTTTGATCGCCGTGATATCAGAAAAGACCGAGACGTAGTTGCTGACCCTGCCTTCGTTGTCGTACACCCTATCCAACGTTTCCCAGGCAACGTAACGCCCGCCGTCCTTTCGGCAGTTGCACACCTCGCCCTGCCACGTGCCCTTCGTCTGCAGAGCGTTCCAAATCGCATCGAGTTGACCGTCATCCCCATCTCGGCAGCGCAACATCCCAAGTCCGCATCCGAGCACCTCGGCGCGTTCAAATCCCGTGATCCCACTGAATGCGTCGTTCACCGTGACGATCCGACACTGTGGATCAGTCACGACGACGGCTGCACCCGTGTTCGCGATTACCTGCTGGGCCTGGTGCCTTGTAACACGCTCACATTCTCCGTGGACCGCATCGGTCACGGCTGCGAGTTTCGCACGACACTGGTCGAACTCGCCCTCGATGCGCTTCTGCGCACTGATATCCCTGTGGACCACGACCACACCGGACGCAGTCATCGACCATGCGACCGTAGTCTCAAACCATGCAGGGGAAGCCGTATCCGGCCAAGCATAATTCAGCCGTACATGCCGGGCGTCTCTACCGAGCGCATCGGCGATACCGGCAGCTACGTGTGCTGCCGCCATCCGCCCCCGCGCGGCCGCGGACCGCCACTCTTCAAGGTAATCTGCGCCGAGCGCCGGTTGTGGTAGGGGCCACACTGTCGGATTCGGATCCGCCGCTGCCGGCCCACCGGTCCAAATGACGCGTCCGGCGCAGTCGAGCACCACGACCTGAGCACCGACCGCGGTCAGCACATCGGCGGCCGGAAAATCCGCGTCGGTTAGCGGTACCGAAGCGGCATGCGCGAAGTTGTCAGTCGCTGACCGTAACGGGTTAATGTCGCTACAAGGCGCGACGGGTAACGGCTGATGCTTCATGATGTTCCGTTTCGGTCACTCCGTGTCTGTTGCTGCCCGACAAAAACCGGGGCAATGGAACATCACCATCAGTTCAGAGGCTTCGACGTTTCGGTACCTGCCCGCCAGGCCCCGCCGATTGCCCAGGGCCTGGCAGGGTCGGCAGCATTAAACATCAACTTAAGACCAGAGCGGCAGGCGCGCCAATCAGGATTTGCCGATACCGAGGTCAGTAGTTCTACGCATACGGAAGGCATAACGGAATACGGCCGGGCAAATCACCGCAAGGTCGCCTCAGCGAGCCTGCCCGGAGTTCAACGACACGTGAACAAGGTCGACCAGATGCTGCGCGTTGAGCTTGCGCATGATGTGCGCGCGATGCGTCTCCACGGTTCGAATGCTTACGCCCAGATTGATCGCAATGGCCTTGTTCGAGGTCCCTGCGACCAAGAGGTCGAATACCTCGCGCTCGCGGGGGGTCAGCGTCTGCAGCCGAGACAGTGCCTCGCCACGCTCCATGCCAGGCGCCGGCCGCAGGCGTCTTTCGCGTACGGCGTCCTGCACTAGGTCAAGCAGGCGCTGGGCATTGAACGGCTTGGTCAGGAAGTCCACCGCGCCGAGCTTCATCGCGCGCACCGCCATGTCAATGTCGCCGTGTCCGGTAATCAGGATTGTCGGCAGACTGACCTTATCCGCCTGCAGTCGCTCCAGCAGCGCCATGCCGCTCATACCCGGCATGCGCACATCCAGCAGCAAGCATGCCGGCTGGTCGTCACGAGGCGCAAATCGATCGAGAAAAGCGTCGGCACTCGCGAAACCGATCGTCTCGAGCCCGACGGTTTCCAGCAACATGCCAATCGATTCGCGCACCTCCGCGTTGTCGTCGACTACATAGACCACAGGGCAGGCACTCATGCCGGCACTTCCGTCGCCGCCGGAAGTTCGACCCGGAACAAAGCTCCACCATGGGTACCCTCCTGGTAGCTAATCCGCCCGCTCAGCGATTCGACAATACTCTGCGTGATCGTCAGGCCGAGGGCGACGGCGCCGCTCCCGCCACGACCCCAAGGTTCGAAGAGCCGGTCGACCAGCTCCTCGTCAACCCCCGGCCCTGTGTCCTCGATCTCGATCACGATGCTGTCGTCGTCCTCGTCTCGTCGGGTGGTCAGGAACAGCGCCCGACGATCTTGCGGCGTCGTGCGCATCGCATCCAGTGCGTTCGTCAGTAGCTGTGCCAGCGCCTGCTCCAATTCCATCGGGTCGCCGCGCACCGGCGGCAGGTCGTCGGCATAATGCCGCGTCAGGCGCACGCCCTCGTGCTGGATCCGTGTACCAAAGCCCTCCACGCAGGCGGACAGAACGGCATTCACCGCGATCGGCTGCGCCGTCACGGGATGAGAGATCAAAGCCCGCAGTCGGTCGAGGGTCTCGCCCGACTGGGTGGAAAGATGCTCGATCTTACGCAGAATCGCAACCAGCCGGTCGGGATCCAACGCTCCGTCGCGCTGACCGCGCAGTGCGGCGTCTGCGTAGGTCTGCAGCGCGGCGATCGGCTGACTGAGTTCATCAGCCGCCGACGCGGCGATCTCAGCGATTAGCGCACGTCGGCCGACGCGCGCGAGCTCGGCGCGGTGTTCATCGAGCCGCGCCTGAAGCTGCTTCTGCGTGGTCACATCGAGCATCGCCGCGACACCGCCAATCAGCTGTCCGTCGCCGTCATGCAGCGGGCGTCCGGTTACCTGTACCCAACGACCCTCCGCGGATTCTGAATACTGCAGAAAAAGCTCCACGCCGTCAGACGGCGTCCCGCGCATCGCTCTTACCAGCGGCAACTCGTCCACCGGGACCGGGTCGCCGCCAGGATTGCGGAACACTCCAAAGCGCGCTGACCAGTCCGCGGGCGGCACCTCTTCGGGCCCGGAGCCGACGATCTGCGTGGCCTTGTGGTTCCAAAGCAGAAAGCGGCCATCGCAGTCGGTGACGACGATACCATCGCCGATGTTTTCAATGATCAAGTCCTGCAAGGCTTTCTGGTCGGCAATCTCACGCGTTCGCTCCTCAACTCGGCGCTCGAGATCTTCGGTGAGCGCAGTCAGCGCCTGTTCGCGTTCTTGGACCTCGTCGACCATACGACGAAACGCCTCAGCAAGCTGCCCTACCTCATCACCACCCCGGATCACGGGTAGACTGAAACGATAGTCGCCCGCGGCTATCTTCTCGGTGACGGAAGCCAGCGCACTCAGCGAACGTGTCATGCGCCAGGAGATCAGCGTCACCAGCGCAATTGCGATCAGCAGCAGGCCGGTTGTCACAAGCAGGCTGTCGCGCCGCAGGATCCCGAGGCCCTGGAACAGGTCTTCGGCGCGTTTCTCGAGTAGGATGATCAAGCGGTGCCCGGACTCCTGCCCGTCGAACGCACGGACACTGGCGAAGACCGCAGAGGTCGGCCGGACGCCTGTATCCGCGATGAAGGCCCCCTCGCCATTTGGAATCCGGCGCACCGCATCCATCCATCGCGGCGGGGCAGCGGCGGGCGCAGCGCCATCGCCGAGTTCATGGCCAAAGGCACGTCCGGTCTCTGGGTGCAGCAGAAAACGCCCGTGCTCGTCGACGACGTAGGCGTGTTCACCGCTATCCAGGTAGGACGTCACGCGATCGAAGACGTGACGCATGTCCATGTTGATGACGACGATACCGAACAGCTGCTCCTTGTGGTCGTACACCGCGGTTGCTGCACGCAATGTCGGCTGGGCAGGCACGGTAATGCGACCGTTTTCGCGGTTCAGATCTATACGCGACAGAGAGACCGCGCCCGGTGTCAATGTGGCGGCGCGCTGAACATAGTAGCGCCCCCCCTTGCGCTGCAGCGACTCCGCCGGCGTGACTCGCAGACCCTGCGCGGTACGCTCGATACGCACCAGTTCGCGTCCGCCATCGTGCATGCCGATCAGACGCAGCTGGAAATACTCCGGACGGGTCGCGGCGAACGACAGGAATATCTGCTGCAGACGCGCCTGCCACTGCGCGACCGTCGAAGCACCAACCGGGTCCTTTCCACCCGCGGCCAAGGCGCGCGCGATCCCCACGATCGGCGGTGTGCCGGCAAGGAAAAGAACATCACGGCGCAGATGCTGCACGTACCGGGTCATCTCGCCCGCCGCCCGCTCGGCGTGCAGCTGAAGAAGCTCGAGTTCGCGGGTCTTCAAGGCCTCGACTCGGCCTCGGTCGAAGAGAAAGCCGATCGCGACTGCGGCTGCCACCAGGATGGGTACAAAAGACAACACCAGGCGCAGCGAAAGCGCCCTCGGGTAAGGCGCATAGGAACGCGGCGAATCAGCCATCGCGCGCGATCAACGCACGTCGCGCCGCCAATTCCCGATCAACAACGACTTCTACATGCACTGTCGCTCACCTTCGGACGCCAAGCGAAGAGACAGCGTACCGCGGCGAAACCATTGTTGCACCAGCCCTCGAAAAAAGGGGGGGTGAACCGGGGTGGCTTTACACGTCGGAAAGCGCTTCCCTGCGCTAGGGCTATCCCGCACCTATGTTCCCGGTCCTCCAGCAGACAGATCTGTCGACCCGCCGTAATCCTCGCCGGGTCTCGCTCAGACCCCCACGCACAGCGGTGGCTGTTCGGACGGCTGCGGAGCCCTCTGCAGGCGCGCGGCAAGGTCTCGCTTATTGGTCTTTATCTCAACCCGTACACCGAGCTCGCTGCATCGATTGCACAGAATTTGAACCAAGGCCACACCAGAATCGAACACCCGTTCGACATCTGTCAAGTCCATGACGCACGACGCGAGCTCGGCGCTCAAGTTTTGACGAACGGCAAAAACTTCGGGTGTGATGCTGAAATCCAGATTGCCGTCGAACGTTAGGTTCAGTCTCCCCTGATCTTCGCGCAACGAGACATGCAATGGCATCGTAGTGTTTCTCCAAATGATGGCGAATCTTGTATCTGAGATTCGGGAAAGGCGGCCGCCGCGCCTCGAACCCAGAGGATAGCTGGCACGGGCGTCACTGCCCATCCGGATTGGCCGCGCGGGGCCTCAGTAGAACTACTGAATCGTGGTTTTCCGGTCTTGTTGAGTTTGCGGCCCGGACCGCAGAGAAACAAACGGGGCTCTATCGTCGCGAACTCGGCCCACCGAAGATCGGCATTGCAGGGAAAAGCGGGGGCAATCGGTTCTCAACCCACTCTGTTCGGCTTCGTGATCCTCAAGGTCTTCATGCGGTATCAGGGTAGAAGGCTTGACGCCAAAGAGCGCAGCGGCACCATGAGGACAGCGCACATCCCAGTTGGCGTGGCGAGCGCCCGAGGAGCAATAAAATCGGTCTGATTTCAGGTACTCAATCAGCCGAATCAAACTGGAGGTCTACTGGAGCTTCATCACCCGCCTGGTTGTTCGGATTACCGTTGCCCACCTTGTACTGCGTGTTTCGCGGCCGAGTGACGTCAGACTCTCGCGGTGTCGTCTGACCATGCGGTGTTGCAAATGCACCAGGGATGACGCATTTGCGCCGTGGTGCAACGACACTCTGTGGACGGCCCCTGTCGTTGGTAGCGCCCGGTTGTTTGGCATCGGGCTTGCACGATTCTAGGTCGACGATAGCAAAGCTGGGGCGCGACAGGAGGGAGCGATGACACGACGTACTGACAATGCGGATGAAGCGCTACAGCCAGATGCCGAAAGGCTGGATGCGTTGAGACGCCAACTGTCCGGCCTGAAGTCGCAGGCACAGCAGGCACAGCAGGCACAGCAGGCACGTGACGAACTCCGTAATAACATCGGCGCGCAGGTCAGCAGGCTCGAAAGGCTCGGCGACGAGACCGCGAACAGGCTCGATGAGCTACGCGATGCCGGCCACCATGCGGTTGCCGAGTTGCGTGCCGGCATCGAGCTGGCAATCGAAGACCTGGAAGCGGGGTTGCGCACGCTGCGGCACAAGCTGGACGACTCCGGCGACAGCTAGGACGCGCGACGCCGTTGGCGCATCGCGCATTCAGTATCCACTCACCCTCATGCATGAGGCCGAAACCGCTCCCGGACAGAAGGGCTTTCCACGCGACAGGCATGATTCCTACACTTACGGTTGGTCGCAACGATGCGGCCGGAAGGAGGCGAGAAATGCGTTCTCTCATCTTCGTACTCGCAGCGGCACTGACGCCGCTGGTCGTTGGCGCCGACAACGCGCCATCAAAGCCGCAGCACCAGACGTATTCTCACAACGAAATCGTGCGTGAGGTCGAGGATTTCTTCGGCGAGGGCGCGCAGGGACTGGCCGAGGTGCTCGAGAAGGCGTTCGCCGACTATGGTGAACCGAACGCATATATCGCCGGCGACGAGGTTTCGGCGGCCCTTGGCGTCGGCGTGCGCTATGGCAAGGGCTTGTTACAGACGAAATCGGGCGAAGGTCGCGAGATCCACTGGCGAGGGCCATCGATTGGTTTCGACGCCGGGGCGAATGCATCGAAAATTTTTATCCTGGTATATCGCCTCGACGACGTTCCCGATCTCTTTCAGCTTTATCCGGGCATCGAGGGTAGCCTGCTCTTCGTCGGTGGTGTAGGCATGAACTATCTGCAATTGGGCGACACGGTGCTTGCACCGATTCGCCTCGGCGCCGGTTGGCGGCAGGGGGTGAGCGTCGGATACATGGACTTCACCCGCGAGGCCAGTGTCGTACCTTTGTGACCTCCCGGGCACCGCGTGCAGGCACACTATCCGGTGGGTGCCGCACGCCGGCCGCCCAAATCGGCCAGCTGCAGCCGAAATGCAGCACACGCGGCAACTTCGAAAAGCAAAAATGATTCGCTGTGCCACCCGGTGGCCGCGCACTGGCCGCCCCACGTTGGTCGATTTGCGGCGCGCGAGAACCCCAGATGCCGCTGCTGGTGCGGTACATGCAGCAAATTTCTTACTATCGAACCAGCGGGAGCAGCGCCTTGATGTACTGCCGGCGAGCTTTATTGCACAGCTGCAGCAGCGCCATACTCCACCAGCAGAGATTAGCAACCGCCTGTACCAGGCGCCACAAACCAGAGGTCCCGAAACGATGCTTCTGTTCAAGCGCACACGTGAAGTCGAAGGCTGGATCGACGAGCTGCTCAACACGGTATCCGAGTCTGCGCTGCTGGTTCGCGAGTCCATATTCCTCTATCTGCAGAGCGATGCCGATGAGCGTTTTAGACAGCGGCTCGACGAGATGACCAGCTACGAAACACGCGCCAACGAACTGCGTCGCGAGGTCGAACAGTATCTCTACCGTGAAACGCTCATTCCGGATGCGCGACGGGACGTGTTGCAGCTGCTAGAGGCCCTCAACGACATCATCGACAGGCACACGTCGGTTCTGTGGTACTTCGCAATCGAGAAACCGGACATCCCGGATGCGATGAAGGACGATTACCGTGAGCTGAGCGAGATGACTGCAGAGGCCGTGGAGAGTCTCGTATTGGCCTCGCGTGCCTATTTCCGAGATCCGGAGGCCGTAAACGACCACCTGCATAAAGTGCGCTACTACGAGTCGCAGGCAGACGAGCGGGTCAGACACCTTCGCCAACGCATCTTCGACACCGACCTGAGCCTGGCAAACAAGATCCATCTGCGCTTTTTTGCCGAGCGCATCGTCTGGATATCCGACCTTGCCGAGGATATCGCGGACCAACTGATCATATTCTCGATCAAGCGCTCGGTTTGAAGGCCGACCTGTGGACATCGCAGTTCTCATATTTCTCAGCAGTGGTTTGTTTCTAGGCTGGTCCCTCGGCGCAAACGACGCCGCGAACGTGTTTGGCACAGCCGTCGGGACGCGCATGGTGCGGTTCGCCACGGCGGCCATCATCTGCAGCGTCTTCGTCATCCTCGGCGCGGTGTTCAGCGGCGCCGGTGCCGCGCACACCCTGGGCGCGCTGGGCTCGGTCAACGCGCTGGCCGGGGCGTTCACCACCGCGCTCTGTGCCGGTCTCACGGTCTACGCGATGACCCGCCTCAGCCTGCCCGTGTCCACCAGTCAGGCCATCGTCGGAGCGATCGTCGGCTGGAACCTTTTCAGCGGCTTCCCCACGGATCTTGAATCCCTTGTCAAGATCGTCGTCACCTGGGTGGCGTGCCCACTGCTCGCGGCCTTTTTTGGTGCCCTTCTGTACCATGTGGTGTCGAAGTTGCTTAAGCACATCCGGGTGCACCTGCTGCGGCTCGATGCCTACACACGTGCCGGACTGATACTGGCCGGCGCCATGGGCGCCTACAGCCTGGGCGCGAACAACATCGCCAACGTCATGGGCGTCTTCCTGCAGGCCAACCCCTTCTCGACGTTTTCAGTTGCCGAGGGCGTCCAGTTCACGGCGACACAAAAGCTGTTTCTGCTCGGCGCAATCGCCGTCGCGGCGGGTGTGTTCACCTACTCGCACCGCGTCATGATAAAGGTCGGCACTGGGCTGATGCCCCTGTCCCCGATCGGTGCCTGGATCGTGGTCGTTGCGCACTCGATCGTCTTGTTTCTGTTCGCCTCCGAAGGCCTGGAACACTTCCTCGCCAGCCACGACTTGCCCACCATTCCGCTCGTGCCGGTGTCCAGCTCACAGGCGGTCGTCGGCGCGGTGGTCGGCATCGGTCTGATGAAAGGGGGCAGCGCGATCAAATGGCGCCCCCTGCTCAACGTCGCCTCCGGCTGGGTCAGTACGCCGTTGATCGCCTGCCTGCTCTGTTTCGTTTCTTTGTTCTTTATGCAGAACGTGTTTCAACAGCAGGTCTACGTCGATCATGTCTATCGCCTGTCCCCGGCGGTCCTGGACCGGCTGCAGCGTCAGGGGGTGGAGCCAGGACCGCTGGCGGAGTTGCCACGGGAACGCGTCGAAGGCGTCAGCGCCTTTCGCGGTCTGCTCGCCGATACAGGCCTGAGCCACCAGGCAGAACACCAGGTTCTGAAAGCCGCGCGCCTGGCCAGCATCGACCTGCAGCAAGACCAAATCGAGTCCCTCGATACGGACGGGTTCACTGCGGCGCAGCTGGATGCTGTCGAGGCACTTGCGGGGCGTGAATTCGACTACCGCTGGGTGCTGTCCGAGGCGTTGGCAGCGCAAAGCGATGCCTGGAAAATGCTGCCTGAAGAGACCGTCAACAAGCTGCACAACCGCAAGATTCGCGGTGACCTGGACCGCCTGTACCGGCATTTCCGGAAGCAGTGACCGGCGCTGATGAAGCGGCAGAGGCCCCTGACTTTTCGATGAAGGCGATACACATACCCGGCCACGCTCGCATGCGTGCCGCATGCAGGTTAATCACCGCACCAGATCAGGCTGCCGGCCAGGCCGAAGTGGTCCGACGGGAACACTTCTGGCTTGTCCTCGGCAATAGGCCGGGTCCCGATCATCTCGATCGACTCGGGTTCCCAGCCCGGCCGCGACGGCGCAACAGGATGCGATCGAAACGCACCCGCTTCGGCTGGTTCTTGTGGAGCAGACGCATCCGGTTGATGTCGGTATCCTCGGTATACCCCGGCTCGTCACCGCGCAACTCGCCCCACAGATCCCGGTAGTGCTCATCCACCCGTGCCTGCTCCTCTTCCTGGGCCGGATCAAAATTGAAATCGCCCACCAGCAAACGATGCGGCGCTCCCTGGAAGTGTCGGCAGCACCTCGTCCAACTGGGCGAGGCGCAGCGTCGTTGCTGACGCGGAACTCTCCAGGTGCAGGTTGCCCACACATGCGGAGCGCGCGCCCATACCCAGCTCTGCGACGAGTAGTTTGCGGTCCTTGTCGCTAGGCAGCTCACGCAGGCCAAGGCCACGCAGCGGAACACGCGCAAGTAACAGCACGCCGTGCGGTTGCAGCGTCTCGCCGGTGACGTCGGACAACCGGAACTCGCGTCGCACCCAGGGATCCGCCAGCAGGTACTGCAGGTGGCGGGGGGTCGCCTCCTGCAGTGCAATCAGATCCGGGCCGCAGTCGCGCACGACTCCGAGCAGTGCCGCAAACCGTTCCCGCCACAGGAATTCCTCAAACCACACGTTGTAGGTGACGAGCACGAGCCGGTCGCGCGACACGTCCGGCTCCGTTTCGACGGTTCTCCAGGCATCGACCTCAGGCACAAAGCGAAAGGTGTCGAGATCCTGCATAACTCGCTCCTCCTGCGCGAATCCGGTGCAGTCAGTTCTCGTAGACACCGACCAGGCGATTCTGCTCGAGAATGTGGTCTTCGTAGCGCTCGAGAAACTCATTCCGTGAGGGCGCCCCCTCGACCTGCACATCCAGCGCGTAGACCCAGAAATAATAGTGGTGCGGACCATGACCCTGCGGCGGTTGCGGACCACCGTAACCCGGCTTGCCAAACCCGTTGTCTCCGACCCGGAAGGATGCTGCGCCGTTCTCCGCAATCACCTTGGTGTCGGGCGGGATGCCGTACAGCAACCAGTGTGTGAAGCCGAAAGGCAGCGGAGCATCCGGGTCGTGGCAGATGATCGCCAGTTCCCTTGTACCCTCGGGCACCCCATGGATACGCAGCTCAGGCTGATCGTTTCCCTTGTCGTTGGCAAACCGATCCTCCATGCGCCCTCCGGACTCGAAAGCCGGTGAAGAAATTGAGAGATCCCGAATATTCAAGCCCATGGCAAGCTCCTGTTGCATAACGTTGATGGCTAACCGATCCGCACCGGCACTGCTTCGCAGACGCTACTGGCCCACTGGCGTCGATCGATACATCGCCGCTGCGGTTTTTCCGCCCATTCCCTACTCGGGCCCGGCCAGAGACCGCGTGAACAGGCAGATCACAAACACCTTTCGCTAGTCAGCCGAGTATTGCACCTGGGCAGGTTTTTTCGACTGCGGTGTACCACCCGAGACCATTACCCCGCAGCCAGCACGGTCCAGGCGCCTCGCAGACGGAATATCACCCGCAGCGATCTCGCGAGCCCGATGCCACCCAGCCCCGATCGGCGCACGTCACATGCCTATCGGCCGAGTGTCTGTCGGCAGGATGGTCACGGCACAGACACCCGCGGCGGACAACTGAGCCACCGTGCCGACGGCCGCGCCACGGAGCCCGCACCAGGTCAGCCGCCTGTCTCCCCGGCGCGCGGTCAGGTTTTGCCGGGCATGAGATCGGGCAGGTTCTCCCACCGCGGCAGCAACTCTGTGAGACATAGCACGGCGTTCGGGTCGTGGCTGTCGAGCCAGGTATCTATGACCGCGGCCCCTCAGCGATGACCGCGTTGGCCGCGGCCACGCCGCGCAGTTGCGGCAGCGCGGTGGAGATAGCCACCGCCTCGCTCGCCCCGACACCTGCCTGCGACTGCAGCAGCTGTGCGGCGAAGGCGGGAAAGCGGTGATCATCCAAATTGTGACGATGCCAGAAGCGATCTGCCGCGCCGAGTTGAAACAGGAACAGGCCAAGTCTGCCGCCGGCCGACACCGGTCGGTCGGACAGTACCGCTTGGCAGGCATCGAAGAACGGCTTCATCGCCCGAACCCCTTCCTCATCCGGGTAGGCGGCAACGGTCTCGTCTCCCGCGGCGGCTCGGATGACCCGGCCATCCGGGGTGCGTAACTTGCTGTCCGTCATCTCATGTGCCTGGTTGCCGGCCTTGCGTCTTCATCTTGCGGCCTGCCGCGCCGCCAGCGCGACGAACGTGAGCAGCCAGCCGTTAATGATCATCTCGACCGCGATGAACAGGCCGATCACCCAGAACGCCGCCGCTGGCCACGCGTAAAGGATTATGCCGACAAGCACGAGATCGACCAGGCCACCGGCCAGGGCGAGCCTCCAGCGCCAACCCCGTCGCCGGCATTGCCAGGCATACACGAGACGGGACACTCCGAGTACGGCCAGAAAGGCCGCCAGCAACAGCGTCAGGCTGATGGAGCCACTGACCGGATCCCATATCAACAGACCGCCGAGGACCAGGTAGGCCAGCGCGATCAGGGCATGCACCACCCGGCCCGACCAGCGCGCCTCGTTGGCAGTCAGTGCATGCCAGAGTTGCAGCACTCCGCCGAGCAGTGCCAGTACGGCGAACGCCAGTACGCCAGCCAGGGTTAGGTAGAAGGCGAAGCCCACGCCAATCCCACCCAGTGCAAGCATTGTCAGCCCCAGGGCCAGCAACCAGCCCCAATTGAGCGGCAGCTCCGACGGCCAGTCATCGCTGCCGTTCACGATGGCCTGTGTGTCACTCATTCATTATCCTCCCACTGCGGTTCTTGTTGTGCCGATGCGGGCATCCGCTCAGATCATCTCGCTGACCTTGGCCTTGAGTGCATCGAACCAGCCGCGATCCGCCTTCTCCTCAGCGTCCGGGTCTTCGAGCCGGCCCAACCGCTCGTACATCCACTCAAAGGCCTGCTCGTTTCCATACCCGAGGGCCTGCGCCAACGCCAATTGCTCGCGCACCGCGGCCATCAGTTCGCTCAGACTCGGCGGCTCGGCCACCCCGGCGGTGTCGTCCCCGGGCCCGGAATTCGCCGCCGGGCCTTCGTCGTTGTCTTGCACCAGGGACCGTGCCTCATCGAGCAGGATCTCGGCACGCAGCATCGGCAACGGGATCACGACATCGGACACCACCAGTATCCCAAGTGCATTGGACAGGACAGCCTTCGCGGCCTCGAATTCGCCACGGTCGATCTGCGGTACGGCCGATTTGATCGCCGCCGGATAGGTCCCCAGCGGCACCCTCGTGGTGCTGATCACGATCTCGCTAGCCAGCCCGCGCATCAGAGACCGGGCCTGCTGAATCTGACCGTCGCCGAGCAGGTCTTCCGCGTGCCCAACGGTCGCCTCGATCGCATCGACGCTGGCATTCAGGTCGTGGGTGCGGATATCGACATCCACCGGTGCCATGACGAGGCTCAGGTCACGCGCGAGTACCAGCTCCAGCTTGCCGGTCGCGACGGCTAACGCATCCAGGGCCTCGTCCGGTCTGTCCTCTTCGAGCGCGGTCAGCGCCCGCTTGCTCTCCTCGACCGCGATCACGGCCTCGGCGAGGACCTCTTTCCGCCTCTGGGCCACGCGCTCGGCCGCATTCCGGTCGACCTTCGACGCAACCGACTCCGATTGCTGCATCGTTGTCGACGGCGCTTCCGCGGTCGCCTGGTCAGCGGCGGCAGGCGGGGCGAGCGGCGATATTAGACCGAGTGCCGCACAGACCAAAGATCCGGTGATAGATCTGTCGATCATGTCTCTCCTCCTCGCTGGGGTTGGGTTGCAAGATTGGCATCAACATGGCCCAGCAGTCGCTAGTCCTTCGTCGGGCGGTCATAGTCCCGGTGCACCTCAGGGTCCAGCTCCTTCGCGCGTTCCTTGCCCTTGCGCTCGGCCCATTCTGCGGATTCTTCGGGCTGGCCGGCGGGGTCCGGCGCATCGGCCCCTTTGTCCGACTCGACGAACTCACGCGTCGCCTGGTTGTAGCGGCGAGCCGCTTCGCGGTCGCCTTCACCCAGCGGCTTGTCGGCATTTCGCTTTTCAGTCATCGGCTTTTCCTCCTCGCAGGCTGGTGGTTCTGTCAGGCCACGGCGACATGCCGTTGCCAGTCACGCAGTAGTGTGCAGGGGCCATGCCAAGGCGACGCCTACACGTCGGCGCAGAATCGTGGGGGTCACGGGCCGGCGTTCGTACCCGGGCAACGGCCGGCTTGGCCATATGCACCGATATCGGTGGATATCCGCCAGATCCACGGCAATCCAACCCTGCATTGACGCTGCGCACGGCGGCGGAACGTTGCTTGCTTCGGTTGCCTTGCGATCACTGCGGAGGACGTCACGATGTTGCCAAACCCGACCCTGTTCGACCGCTACGGATTTCTGATCGATGCCGGCGATTGGAATCAGACTCTGGCTGCACAGATCACCTTCGAACTGGGAATCGGTAGATTGCAGGCGCCACACCTAGCGATCATCCATGCATTGCGCCAACACCATGCGGAGAGCCAGGCCATTCCGCCAACGGGGCATATCTGCCGTGAGCTCGGCATGTCGGAGGACTGTATCGACAGCTTTTTCAGGGGCCCGTTGAACGCCTGGAAGGCCGCCGGCCTTCCCAACCCCGGCGAGGAGGCACGCGTCTACCTAGATAACCAGACGCGGGACACGTGACCGCGAACCACGCCGCGACCTGCCTGCAATGCGTGCCGGTCGCGGCATACGGGGCCGGGCAGACAGGCCCGGCCGCGTGCGCTGATCGGAGGGCCTGTCAGGATGTCGAAAATCGCCATGGAGATTACGATTAGGCCGATTGCATCAGGCGAGGGATCAATGAAGGACTTTGCTTGAAAACGACATAAGCTATCTCCCATCATGTCCAGGATGCCGCACCCGACGACGCGACGCGTCAAGAGACCCCAGATCGGGCACTAGCTGCTGCGCCTGACCCAACGGTCGTTGCGCTTCTCATAGCTCTGCTTTACCGCCGACCAGGCGACCTTGTGCGCGACCTCTTCGCGTGAGTCGTCCCCCCGGCGGTCTTCAGGATCACGGTATTGTTCCCAGGCGGAATTGTAGGCCTCGAGATAGATCTCACAGGCATGCCCGGGCAGGTTGGCGCGCACGGAATCCGGTAAATCTTCTAGTTTGTCATATGGCATGATCCAGCCTCCGTCAAAGTCGTCTCACTCTTACCCACCTGCGTGCGCGCTCCACGGCTCTTCCGTCCACCGCTCCGGCCCGCCCTGGGTCGGTGCCGCCGATAGGCGTTTCGAACCGACTTGGTTTTCGTTCGGCTTTTGTTGTGCCACAGGATCGCACTGCCCGGGACGATTTGATTTGCTGAGGCGCCATAAGCTCCATCAACCGTTCCTGTCCGTCACCTATGCCGCCGCCGGCGGGGTACGCTTCCAGAGATCGTCGGCTCGATTCCCGGCAACTGGCCTCGACACAGAGAAAGGTGTTGCCGCGCTCATCCTTCATGTTGACCAGTTTCGGCTTCGGTTCAGTGAATCCGTCGGCGTCGCCGATGACGAAATCGAACCGCCCCCCACCTCGACTTCGTGGGTGCCCCCCATGCTGGCACCATAGTCACGCCAGCGTTCGTGTGGATCACCGCCGGGAATACTGGGTGCGAAGGCGTCCGTTTTCCTGTCACGCCAACTCAACACGACAGGGCACGCGATCTGATCGCTTATCGCAGCCACCGCGGCATCACGTGCGGCATCGACTGTGGCGACATCGACATGAGTGACAGAAATCGTCTGCATGGTTACCTCCCGTTAGTCTTTCGCCACGGCCGGATTCACGCCCGGCCGTTGCAGGTTGACAAGCAAGCGTAGTGCCAGGCGCCAGCTGAGACGCAGTGAAGCGGCAGCATCTATCATAGGCAACGCCGACTTACGGACGATTTGCACCACTGATGCTGGATATCGAACGGTGCCGTCCGCTCGAAAACAGCTGCCTCCGCCGTCCTTCGTCCAACGCCGTCGTCACGCAGAAGCCAGCCTACGGCCGGCACATTCGGTGGTTCTGTGCACCGCTACCGACCTGTCGGCACCGGCGAACGCCTGTCAGTCGACCATCCCGGGATGAGGGCCTGCTCCCCTTGCAATACGGCACGCGGCGATGATGGATTCAGCGGCTTTGTCCGAGCATGTAATCAAGGGCGGCGGCCAGTTGCGCATCACTGCAGAATCCGCAGTCGCCGCGTGCCGGCATCTTGTTGAACCCGTGGAAGACATGGCGCAACAACGTCTGGCGCCCCTTGGCGATGCGCGGCTTCCATGCAGTGGGGTCGTCGAGCTCCGGTGCGCCGTCGACACCCATCTTGTGACAACGGTCGCAAACTTCGTCATAGATCTCCGGGCCACCCCATGTTGCACGTTCGGCTGCCGTGACGGGCTCCGGTTCCGATGGTGTGACGACCTTGTCGCTCTCGTTACTGCAGGCGCCCAGTACGACACTCGTAGACAAGAGAAGCATCTGCAACCGTCTATATCCAGCGACTGGTCCCATGATAGGCCTCCAACCGGTAGTTAATCTGAAAATACACACGAAATATGCCAACCCAACAGAAAAGCCCAAACGCCGCGGTCGAGCCCACCAGACGAGTGCCACAGGCCGGGCAGCCCACCGAGTGCCACTCCCTGCTCAAGCCGCTGCTGCTCGAGGGGACGGGATCAACTTCGGGATCGCCTGAGGTATGTTCGCCGGCTTATTGCCCAATCTATCGGAGGCCGACACGGATGTGTCCGCATGGATGCGGCACAGTTGGTCTGGATGAAGTCGACATCATCCTCGGCAAATATGCCGCGCACCGGCCGCACCTGGTGCAGGCCGGGGTCGCCATTGGCGAACGCGTCGGCCGGAATGTTCGGTACGAACAGCAGGTAGTCCTTGCGGTCGACCACCGTGACGCGCGGCTTGTCGCCCGGGATGCTTGCAGATCGCCTGTGCCGCGCCGAGTCCGGCGAAATTCGCGCCCAGGACCGAGACGTGTGGCTGACTCATTTTTTGCCTCCGGGTGAATTTTGTTGGCGACCGACCAGGTAGTCGCGCCATGTACCCTCTTCCATCATCGGGTTGAACAGCATGTAGTAAGGGCCACGATCGATATGGGCCAGCACGCCGTCGTTGTGCAGCTGGTACAACTCGTGATTTACGAGGGTTTTGCCGAGGCCCTGGTGAGCATGGTCCGGCGACTCCCATTCCATGTGCACGAAGTACTGTGCCGGGGTCTGCGCCGGGATCGGTGGTTTGTCGAGCGGCTTGTCGCCATAGTTGGTCGCGTATCTGGGCGGATTCGCACCCAGGGTCGCCTTGGTCATGCCCTCCGGATCGAGCTGGAACGAACCGATCGCCGAGACACCGATCTGCTTCAAAAGCATCCAGCCGATCAGGCCCGGCGCCAGCTCCATCAGCCGGGTCAGGGTCCTGACCACGCCCTCTTCGAAATCTGTCTCGTGGCCGTGCATCACCCAGTGATCGCCGAGTGCCACGCTGCGTGCAGAACTCAAAGCGACCTTCGGCACCCTGCCGCCCTCGGCGAAGCTTTGTCCGAGCTGCTGCGGCACGTCCATCATCCCGACCAGGTTGGGCAGGTCGGACTCGACCACTTCGTACAGTGGCTCCCAGGGCCCTTCGACGACCATGTCGAGGCAGTGGCCGCACAGCTCATAGATGGTATCGAATTGCTGGTAGTGCATCTCTTCGTGCGAGGCGACATCCTTCCAGACCGTATACTGAAACATGCCGATCGGATTAAGGGTTTCGCGCATATCGAGATCGCCGCCGCCGTAGCGGCCGGCCATGGGATGGATACCCGTCTGCAGCAGTTGTTCGAAACCGAGGAAACCCGGATGTTTGGCGGTCGTGATGCAGACCTTCGGCCCTATCTTGTGCATGGTCTCGTAAGACTCTGGCCGGTTGGCTATCTTTGCCATGTTGATCGCGATGATGGGATTGCTCGACATCGGTGTCCTCCTGCTCTTGTCGACTTGCGGCGCCGCGCGTGGCCGCTCTCGCCATTGCAAGAGCCGCTGCAAGAACGATGCCAGCGCATAGACCGGGCGACGTCAGCGCGATCGATACACGGGGCCAGGGAAAGGTGGACGAAATCCACCGGCGTCGGTGCATATCGCGCAGACGGCGCGGGCGTTTCGGCGCCGCGCGCACGCGCTGTTGGGTTGCCAATCCAATGGCTCGACTTCTGCTGATGAAAGTCACAATTGCCAACAGATGGCAGACTCGAAGGGAGACTTCTCATGGCCGAACCGAACAAGTGCCGGCTGCTGATGCGCGAGCGCGAGACGCGTGACGTGCAGCGCTTCACCTTCAGCAAGCCCGATGGGCTCGATTACAGGCCGGGCCAGGGCGTGGATCTCGCGCTCGACCTCGACGACTGGCGTGACCAGTGGCGGCCCTTCACGCCAACCAGCCTGAACGGCGACGAGGTCCTGCAGTTCGTCATCAAGGCCTATCCCGATCACGACGGCGTGACCGAGCGATTGCACCACCTGGCTGTCGGCGAGCAGGTGCTGATCAAGGAACCCTTTGGCACCATCCAGTACAAAGGGCCCGGTACCTTCATCGCCGGGGGTGCCGGTATAACGCCCTTCTTGTCGATCGTCCGTGACTTGGCGGCGCGCGGCGAGTCCGGCCGCAATACCCTGATCTTCGCGAACAAGACCTCGCGCGACATCATCTGCCGCAACGAGCTGTTCGAGTTCTTCGCCCTGCATTGCCATTTCATCCTGTCGGAGGAGGAAAAGACAGGCTATTTCCATGGCCGGGTCGATCGTCACCTGCTCGGATCGACGATCACCGATTTGTCGCAGATGTTCTACCTGTGCGGTCCGCCGGGATTCATCGATGCGGTCGGCGACGCCCTGGATGAAATGGGTGTAGCCAAAACCACCATCATTAAGGAAGAGGCATAGACTACCGACATCGCTTGGTGCGGCGGCGGCCATGCCGCACGCCACAGTCCCGTAGCGCTGTCATTATCTATCCGAAGCACGTTCCAGTTCGATACAAAGCAGATCCACCATGTTCGAGAATCGCCAAGGGTGGGACTCGATTTAATTTTCAGGATGGACAGCCGGTGAACCGGGTCAATCTGTAGCGCGCCGCAGCATGCCATAGCCAACCACGGCGGCAACCGCGGAGGCGATGACGATGGCCAGCTTGGCCGCCGCGAGCGCCGAGCCGTCCGCAACCAGCGCAAGGTGGGCGATGAAGGTCGACATCGTAAAACCAACACCGGCCAGCAGGCCCACGCCCAGTAGGCGCGCATCGCTGAGCGCGTCCGGCCGGCTCGCGATACCCGCGCGCTCACCGAGACGCACGCCGAGATAGAGACCGACCGGTTTACCGACCATCAGGCCGGCCGCAATGCCGAGACCGACCGGGTCGACGACAAGTGCCTGCAGCACCGGCATGCTGATCTCGACACCGGCGTTCAAAAATGCGAACAGCGGCAATATCAGCAACGCCACGGGCAGTTCGAGGCTGTTTTCCCAGCGGCGCAGCGGCGTCGTCGCCGCCTGGGCAATGCGCTCGACCTCGGCAATGCGATTGTGTGTCCCGGCATCGGACAGCACTTCGCTTTGATGGGTCTGCGGATCGACTGCATCCACAGCGCTGCGCACGCGCCGATGCATCTTGTCCGGGGCGATACGTGGCCGCGCCGGGACAGTCGCCGCGACGATGACCCCGGCGATACTGGCATGTATTCCGGATTGAACGATCGCCGCCCACAAACCGATACCGGCCAGTACGTAGAGCAGCGGATGTCGGGCACCAGCCAGATTCAGCGCCAGCAGGACGCCGAGCAGGCCCAGCGCGGCCGACAGAGCGACGATATCCAGGCTCTTTGTATACACGACGGCGATCACGAGGATAGCGCCGATGTCGTCGACGATGGCCACCCCGACCAGGAATGCGACCACACTGCGCGGCACACGCGTACCTAGCGCCGCGAGTACGCCGATTGCCAGCGCCGTATCCGTCGCCATCGGGATTCCCCAGCCGGTGGAGACCCCTTCCGCGCTCCACGCGTTGAACGCCAGGTACATGCCAGCAGGCACAAGCATGCCGCCGAGTGCCGCGCTGAGCAACAACCCGCGGCGCTGACTGTCCTGCAACTCGCCGACCAGCAACTCACGCTTGACCTCCAGACCGATCAGGAAGAAAAACACCGCGATGAGGCCGTCATTCACCAGATGCAGCAATGACCACGCAAGCGTGTGGTCACCGATCAC
Source organism: uncultured Gammaproteobacteria bacterium (assembly GCA_963736445.1). Classification (GTDB taxonomy): domain Bacteria; phylum Pseudomonadota; class Gammaproteobacteria; order Chromatiales; family Chromatiaceae; genus Thiosocius. The sequence goes on from CAVTOY010000003.1 coordinate 28,888, forward strand.
GATACCCAAGCGGTAGTGCTGCAGGTTTTCGAGGACGCCGGAGACCGTCGAGTTCGCGACCAGAATAGCCGCCAACAGTGCAAACAGCAGCAACGCGCTCGCGGTCGTCTGGGCACCGATGAAGGCGGCAAAAGGTTCACGCAGAGGGTCGAGTTGTTTTTCGAGTTTTGGTTTCAGGTCTTGCATGGGCGCTCTGTCGCTGTAGCGGTGTTGCCTGTGACACGACGCAGGAAGCGGCAGGCAAACCGCAACCCTGTCGTTGACGACCTAGCAGCTGCAAGAGCGGTGCCATGCGTGGCGTCCGCCTGCACCGCGGCACTATTCGGTAGCCCCGGCCGACTGCGTGGCCGGTAGACACACCCGCGCCCAGGCGAGCGACATGCCCACCAAGCGGCTACAGCGTTCAGATATCTCGCGCGCTGCCTCCGGACGGTGGTCGCAGCATGCAACTATGCCGAAACCCGCCCCACCCGGGTTGCCAGCCGGCCTTGCACGGCCAGGTGGTTCATTTCCGCCAAGTGAGCGGACAGAATGACCGGCTGGGCGTATGTTCAAGTTGCCCCCGGAAGCTCTCGCCCGCGATCTCATGGGTCGCCCGGCCGTCTATCCACGCCTTCGTCATCTGGCCTATGCTGCAGGCATGCTGCACCAGTTCGCCTGTCTGCGTCGCCGCCTGGACACCAGCATCTGGCTGATCCCGGCCATGTTCTGTCTTGTAAGCCTGGTGCTCGGCATGCTGATGCTGTGGCTGGACCGGACCGTGGCCTACCGCTTCACATCATTGCAGATGTTCTCAATGCCGGTCGATTCGGCGCGCCAGGTGTTGAGCGTCATCGCGGGATCCGTGATCAGCGTCGGCGGGGTGTCGTTTTCCGTGACCATGGTCGCGCTGACGCTGACATCGGGCCAGTACGGTCCCAAGGTGCTGCGTCACTTCCTCGAGGACAACGACAGCAAGATCAGCCTGGGGTTGTTTCTGGGCGCTTACGTCTACGCGCTGGCGGGCCTGGCCGAGGAGAGCCGCGCCGACAACCGCTCGCACGATGTCATCGCCTGGCGTCGCCGGGCGCGGGGCCACAAACCGCGCCTGGTCGCCCACCCCGGTTCCGGTTACGTCCATAGCATCGACCACGCAGGACTGGTTCGTGGTGCGAGAAACACGACAGTTGCCTGCAGGTGCGCGTGCGCGCCGGAGATTTTATGGCCGGCGGCAGCGGCGTCTTCAAGGTCTACGGGTGTCCGCAGGACGATCTCGAAGCCGCCGTCGAGGCATTGAACCGGCATATTCTGACCGGTCCGGTGAGGACGTCGGCCCAGGATCCGGAGTTCCCGATCACGCAACTCAACCAGTTGGCGGCTCGCGCGCTTTCACCGGGCATCAATGATCCCGGCACGGCAGTCAGCTGCATCGACTCCTTTTCACTCGCGCTGGCACAGATCGTCGACCGCGACCTCCCGGTCATGTCTTCAACGACAGCCAGGGCGCGGGCGGGTAGCCGTGCAACCGCCGGCCGGTCCCTTTACACTTCGACATGGTGCATTTGCGCCACCTGGCGTCGCAATTCGAACACCGCAGGCCGCGTCTGGGCCTGGAATCACCGTTGCTACGGCGTCGGCGAGATGGTACGCAGATTGCTGGACAATCTTCGGCAATGCGTGCACGAGCGGTCACCTCTATTGAAAAGCGACAGCAGTTCCATGGACAAAGCACCCGAGCCAGGCCAGTCGGAAGCCACACCCACGGCATCGCCGCCCCAGGGCGACCAGCTTGACCTGTTGTCGTGCCAGGCGCAGCTCGCCAGCGATGCGCGCAGCGCATCGCTGCGGGCGCTCTCCGGACGACTGGCTCACCAGATCCGCAACCCACTGGCCGCTGTGCGTGCCGCTTGCAGCGGGTTGCGTGCGGAGATTCAAGATGCCGATCAGCGCGAGACGCTCGACCTCACCCTGGTCGAGATCGATCGCATGCTAGGTTTCGTCAAGGCAACCGTACAGACTATACCCGACGCGTCTGAGAAGCCTGAGCCTCTCGACGTCGGCGCCGAGACCGCAGACGTCGTCGAAATCCTACGCGCCAGTCACACCACCGGTACGCAGTTTCGTGTCATCCGCCAGACCGCACCGTACTGCAGCCTGCCGCGCCATAGCCTGCGAGCCGCCGTCTACAGCATCCTCGATCACCTCGCCGAAGTCGCTGATGTCGACGCCGTCGATGTCGATATCATCAGTGACGACGGCCGCGTGCAGGTGCGCTTCAGCGTCGTCGGCGGCATGTCAAGCAACGCCGCACTCGCGACCGGCATGATGTCACCGACCGGTTGGGTTCAACCCGTCGGCCTGCTCGTTGCCGAGCGCTTCGCCCGTGACCATGGCGGGTGCATGCTACATGCCAACAACGGTGAGAACATTCAGACCTTCACTCTCGACCTGCCGTGCTCCCATGAGTGACACCCTATTGGTTATCGAAGACGAAGCCCTGCTCGGGCGGGAAATGCAACGCCGTTTCGTCAAACAGGGCTGGGACGTCGTGCTCAGCCGGGACCTCGCCGACGCGCGCCAGCAAATCGTGGATGCGCGGATCGCGCCGCTCGCTGTACTTGCCGACATGAACCTACCCGACGGCAACAGTCTCGACCTACTGACGGAACTGCGCCACACGGAAAAGGACGTCGGTGAATGGATCTTCCTGACCGCCTACGGAACGATCCCGGAATCGGTCCGGGCACTGCAGCTTGGCGCCCACGACTTCATCGAGAAGCCGGTCGATGACGCGCGCCTGGACCTCGCGGTACAGCGGGCCGCGCGCAGCGCCCGGGCGCAACGCCGACTCTCCTACGCATCGGCGACCGAGGCCGCCAAATATCGTATCGAGCAATTCGTCGGCCACAGCGAACGTGCAGCCGAGACCCGGCTCATGCTGAGCCAGATCGCGCAGGCCGACTTCAGTGCCCTGGTGTTGCGCGGCGATACCGGCACCGGCAAGGGGCTGGCCGCTCGTATCCTGCATTACAACGGCCCACGCGCCGACGGTCCGATGATCGAAGTCAACTGCGCGGCACTGCCGGACGAACTGCTCGAATCGGAGCTGTTCGGCCATGAGGCGGGGGCATTCACCGGCGCCAAGAATCGACGTGAGGGCCTGTTCGAGCAGGCCAACGGTGGCACTCTTTTTCTCGATGAGATCGCCGAGATGCCGCTGGGCCTGCAGGCAAAGCTGCTCAAGGCCGTTGAAGACCGCAGGGTACGCCATGTCGGGGGCAACCGCGAGATCAGTGTCGACGTAACGATCATTACGGCCACCAACCGAGACCTCGAAACAGAGGTCGCCGAAGGTCGTTTCCGCAGTGATCTCTACCACCGGCTGAGCGTATTTCAGGTCGTGCTGCCGAGCCTGGCCCACCGCGTCGAAGACATCGAAGACCTCGTCCAGGTCTTCGTTGCATCGTTCAATAAGCGGCGCAACCAGCGTATCGAGCACATATCCGATGATTTCTGGGACCAGCTGCGACAGTACGAATGGCCCGGTAACGTACGCGAACTACGCAACGTAATCGAGCGATGTGCGTTGCTATCGCGCGGCAATGCGCTGGAGACGCGTTGGCTGCAATTGAATGCCGCCGACAGGCCGCAGACGACAACCGACGGCGACACCGTCTGCTTTCCCCTCGACGGCTCGGTCACCCTCGACGACGTCGAGAGACGCATGATCGAGGAAGCATTACGTCATGAGCACGGCAATGTCACACGGACTGCCGCGCGGCTGGGCATCAGCCGGCAGACCATGCGTTACCGAATCGCAAAGCACCACATCGATGCAGCCGCGTTACAGTAGTCGTCGCACGAGCAGACGTCGAACCGAAAAATGCCGCGGCCCATGTACGTGCCATGCAGCAGGGTGCCCGTAACGCCTCGTAATGCGCCGCAGGTGCTGCATAGTCCGGTCTTGACAGACGGCATATATCGACCGCCGAGGTTCATTTGCGACTGCAGGTCAGCCAAGTCTGCTTCGTCATTCCGCGACGGATGACCGTGGCGACGCAGACCGGCACGTACAAAAACCGATGGCATCGCCATCGGTTTCACATCTTGGTCCGAGGCCGTCGCACCGGCAGTCACCCTATGCGCGAGGACCGACGTGCGCAGATCACTCGATTTTATCGCGCAACTTGTCCCCGGCCTCTTCTATCTTGAGCATGCGCCGGTTCTATGCGCATACATGGGCAGATGACATGCAGTATCTGATCCTCGATCAACGCGCCGGAGGTCATGACAGTGCGGCTTCGACGCCACGATTTCAGCTGCCTAGCAACTCCTCGGCCGTGGCTGGCTTCACAAAGTAGGCATGAAAGCCGGCCTGCTCGGCCGCTAGACGGTAGGCTGACTCGTCAGAGCCGCTGTAGGCCACGAAGCGACACCCGGCAAGCTCGCTATCGCGGGCAAGCTCGCGACACAGGTCATAGCCGGACATGTCCGGCAGGTCGAGGTCGAGGATCACCAGGTCGGGGGTGCGCCGTTTCACCATCATCAACGCCTCCGCCGCCGAGGCAGCGACATCGACCTCGCAGTTGAGCCGCTTCAATGCACGTGCCGTCACTCGCGACAACAGTGGCTGATCGTCGACGAGCAGGACGCGCGTCGCATTCTTAATCTTGCGCTTATCGTCGACCGGCTGTTGCGCCGACATATCCTCCGCGTCCGGCACCCTTGCCGGTATCGTCAAGCGAAAACGGCTGCCTTCGCCCGGGGTGCTGCGTACCTCGAGGTCACCGCTGAGCCCCCGTGCCAGTTGCCGACTCAGTGCCAGGCCAATGCCCAGGCCTGCCGACCGGCGCCGGCCCGCATGCCCCTGGGCAAACGGCTCGAAGGCACGCACGATATCGTCTGGCGCCATACCCGGCCCGGTATCCTCGACATCGAAGCGCAGCACACTACCCTGGAGACCCTCTTCGACGCCCAGAGTCAGTGTGATCTGCCCCGTCTGCGTGTACTTGACCGCATTGTCCAACAGGTTCTGCAGGATACGCCGCAGCGCTGTCTGGTCGGTCACGAACACGGACGGAAACGCGGCGTCACGCTGCAGGCGCAACGCTAGGCCCTTGCGTCGCGCACTTTGCTCGGCGACCGGCACCAGTTGCCCTACGAGCCGATCGATGGACACTCGCTCGCCGTCACGCACGCCGTCTGGTTCGCCGGCGCGGAAGGCATTCAGCATGTCTTCGATGATACGCAGCATGTAAACGGCACTTTCGTGCAGCGACTCGAGGCTTTCGGCGGACGCCGCGTCGTCAGTGCGATCCTGCAGTTCTCGCATCTGCTGGACAATAGCCGCAAGCGGCGAACGCAACTCATGGCTCAGCTTTGCCAGCGGCGCCCACTGCGATTGGCCGTCCTCGCGGACGGCTTCGTCCGCCGGCCAACAGAGTCCGACAACCGACGAGCCCGACGACCCACCGAGCAGCTGCAGCTGGTGTGCGCCGTTGGCGCCGCTTTTGAGCATGATGGCCGTACGGAACGTCCGCTGGACGACCAGCGCTTGCTGCAGCTGGGCAGTCAGGTGATGCCAGTTCTCATCGTCTACGAATCCGCGGATGTCCTGCAATGCGTCACCGTCGGCCCACTGCACACCCAGCGCGTCAGGCGTTTCCTTGTCCCACACCCAGGCGCCCGCCCCTGTGCTCGACAGGGCCATGAGCACTAGATCTGTGCCTGATAGATCCATTGCGGTGACACCTCTCCTCGCATCGCGCCCCGACACAGCTGCCAGGAAATCCCGATACATTGCCCGGCCGGCCCGAACAAGGCCCTCAGCAGCCGCAAGCGCGCAATTCGATGAGGTCGCAGCAACGATAAGCCAACTCGCGGGCTGAGACGACCCGAATTTATCTGACCGCTCCAGGGGATAAAAGTCAGGAAGGTCAACAATACTCCAGGTATGCTGCCGCCGGTGGACAAGCTCGAAGCGCTGATCACCCAGCTAGGCATTGACAATGATACGCATGTCGTGATCGGTCCTCGCGGCAACAACGCCAAGAGCATGGGGGCGGCCACCCGCGTTTACTGGACCTTCGAGGTCACAACCAGGTCTCGATCCTCAACGGCGGTACTGAGGGCTTCGCCGCTGACAACAAGAACGTACTGGAACCGGGTATCCGAGATAGCAAAAGCACATCTTCCGTTCTCTGGGGCGACGGCTGTATACGAAAAAATAGGTATCGCTGAGGTGCAGCGCCTATGCCGGTTTGTACCCGATTTGGTTCGAAGCCGTCGCATGCGCTTCCTTCCCTTCTTGACCCTGACCGTTATTCGAATAAGACTTCAAAGATGGGCTGCGACTTCATTGGTTGCGTGGACATTCGTAACGATGATGACGGATCGAAACGGCCTGGTGACAGGCCTGCTGCTGGTGGCCTTGCTCGCGACTGCTTCAATTGCGCTCTCCGTGAACGGGCAAGGGAAAGTCGGCGATTCGGGGCATACTGCCGTTAGGCCGGAGCGGTTGCGCGGCATGCCCCCGGTGCCTGACCTGAAAGAGCCTCAGATGGTCCGCGTCCCACTCAGCGATCCCCCGCTGGATTTTCAGATGGGGTCCGCCGAAGCCGAAGTAGAAGAAGAGCAACCTGTCCACGCGGTGCACTTCGTGCAGCCCTTCGCTATCGGCAAGTACGAGGTCACCTTCGAGGAGTACGAAGTCTACGCTCGGCACACAGGTGCAGAGGTGCCCTCGGATCAAGGATGGGGCCGAGGCCGGCGCCCGGTCATTAACGTCTCTTGGGCAGATGCCCAGGCCTATGCGCGCTGGCTGTCTTCTGCGACGGGCAAGTCCTACCGCCTGCCAACCGAGGCCGAGTGGGAGTACGCGTCACGGGCCGGGACCACCACGAGGTACTGGTGGGGAGACGACCTCGGCAAAAACCATGCAAACTGCGAAGGCTGCGGTAGCCAGTGGGGCGGCGAACGGACCGCGCCCGTTGGATCTTTCGCGCCGAACCCTTGGGGTTTGTATGACACCCTGGGCAATGTCTGGGAATGGACGGCAGACTGCTGGCACGACAATTACCTAGGAGCGCCCGCCGGCGGCGCTGCCTGGAAAAAAGAAGGGGGTGGTGACTGTAGTCGTCGAGTGGTCCGCGGTGGCGCCTGGTTCAACAAGCCGTGGAACATACGTTCGGCCCTCCGTTTTGGCGCTGATGATGTGTACGAGTTCCCGTTTCTCGGCTTCCGCGTCGCCGAGGACCTCTGATAGTTGCAGCCACCGCTTTGCCTGGTTGAAATTCGGACGATGATCCGAAGTGGAATTTGGACGTCCCGACAGGGTGGTCGGCCCAGGCCCGCGCCTGGGTCGTTCGTGCCGGTGCAACCGGCATCAGGGTTGTGCAAAGTAGCGCCGGACCCGAACCAGCGTCCGGCCCGCAAACGTGACACGCCAGTCGCGGAGATTCAGGCAAACTTGGTGCCAATGGCGACAAGTGCGCCTGGCACGTGCCGCCCAAACCCGCACTAATCGTTACTTGTGTGGCATGCGACCTGCTAGGTTCTGCACTGGATACCTGATGGTCGCTACCCGCGGCCCCGGAGATAGCGATGCCAGCACTGCTGAACGAAACCGCCACGCTGACCGTCAACGAGCGCGAGTACGCCATTTACCCATTGAACAGCGTTGCTGATGCCGACGCATTGAGGCGCCTGCCTTTTTCGCTGAAGATCTTGCTCGAAAACCTGTTGCGGCATGCCGACGGCGTCGACGTTACCCAACAGCACGTGGACGCGGTGCTGAACTGGGACGCACAAGCGAAACCCGACACCGAGATCGCGTTTGTCCCTTCCCGGGTGATCCTGCAGGACTTCACCGGGGTGCCGGCCATTGTCGATCTCGCCGCGATGCGCGACGCCGTCAGTGCGCTCGGCGGCGACCCGTACCGCGTCAACCCGCTGTCTCCGGCCGAGTTGGTGATCGACCACTCGGTGCAGGTGGACGTCTACGGCCGCGCCGATGCCCGTGATCTGAACCGGCAGATCGAGTTCAAACGCAACCGCGAACGCTACGGCTTCCTGCGCTGGGGCCAGCAGGCCTTTGCCGACTTCAAGGTCGTACCGCCGGGCGCTGGCATCGTCCACCAGGTCAACCTCGAGTATCTCGCCCGGGTGGTGTTCGAGCGCGTCGACGACGGGCTTACGCTGGCCTATCCCGACACCCTGGTTGGCACCGACTCGCACACCACGATGATCAACGGTCTCGGCGTACTCGGCTGGGGCGTCGGCGGCATCGAGGCCGAGGCCGCCATGCTCGGCCAACCCGTCAGCATGTTGATCCCGCAGGTAATCGGATTTCGCCTCGAAGGCAGGCTGCGCGAAGGCGCGACCGCCACCGACCTGGTGCTGCGGGTCACCGAGATGCTCCGCGAACACGGCGTAGTCGGCAAGTTCGTCGAATTTATCGGCGATGGCGTCGGGCAGTTGCCTCTCGCCGACCGCGCCACCATCGCCAACATGGCACCTGAGTACGGTGCCACGTGCGGGATCTTCCCGATCGACGAAGAAACCCTCCGTTACCTCGCGCTGACCGGCCGGCCGGCGCAGCAGATCGCGCTGGTCGAGGCTTACGCCCGCGAACAGGGGCTGTTCCGCAACGATGGCGATGCACCCGCCGACTACAGCGACCTGCTCGAACTCGACCTCGGCAGTGTCGAGCCCAGCCTGGCTGGCCCGAAACGGCCACAAGACCGCATCGCGCTCAACGATGCACCGGCCAAGATCACTCAGGCACTGCACCGCCTGCAGGACGAGCGCTCCGGGCGGACCAGTCGCAACCGCGACACGGCGCGATTCGCCGACGAGGGTGGTGGCACGGCACTGGCCGCCGAGGAGGCCGTGCACAATGGCGTTGCGACGGTCGAACACGCCGACCAACATTTTGAGCTGCGCGACGGCGCAGTGGTCATCGCTGCCATTACCTCCTGCACCAATACATCGAACCCGGCTGTCATGGTTGGCGCCGGACTACTGGCGAGGCGGGCAAGGCAACTCGGCTTGAACGTCAAGCCCTGGGTCAAGACGAGCCTGGCACCGGGGTCGACCGTCGTCACGGCGTACCTCGAAAAGGCCGGCCTGCTCGGCGAGCTCGCTGCACTCGGTTTCCAGGTTGTCGGCTATGGCTGCACCACGTGCATCGGCAACTCGGGACCGCTGGCAGAGCCGATCAGCGCGGCGATACGCAAGGCCGATCTCGTCGTTTGCTCGGTACTGTCTGGCAACCGCAATTTCGAGGGTCGCATCCATCCCGACGTGCGGATGAACTTCCTCGCTTCGCCGCCTTTGGTCGTCGCCTACGCGCTGGCCGGTGATATGACGATCGACATCAACAGTACGCCGCTCGGCGACGACCCCGACGGCCGGCCGGTGTACCTGCGCGACATCTGGCCGCAAACGGCCGAGATCCAGGAGACCATCGCCCGTCACATCGACGCCGACATGTTCCGCGACAGCTACCGCAGCCTATTCGATGGCGATGCGCTATGGCAGGCTATGGAAGTGCCGGATAGCGGGCAGTATCAATGGGACGATACCTCGACCTACATTCGCAACCCGCCGTACTTCGACAACATGCCCGCACAGCCGAACAAAGCGACGCCGATCCGCGGGGCACGCGTGCTGTGCATGCTGGGCGACAGCGTCACCACCGATCACATCTCGCCGGCCGGTGCCATCATGGCCGAGAGCCCCGCCGGGCACTACCTGGTCGAGCATGGCGTGCAGCCGACCGAGTTCAACTCCTACGGCTCGCGTCGCGGCAACCACGAGGTCATGGTGCGCGGGACATTCGCCAATATCCGCCTGCGCAACCGGATGGCGCCGGACACCGAGGGCGGCTGGACCCGGCACATGCCGGACCAGGAGCAGATGACGATCTACGACGCCGCGATGCGCTACCAGTCCGAACAGGTACCGCTGCTGGTCATCGCAGGGCGCGAGTACGGCAGCGGTTCGTCGCGCGACTGGGCGGCCAAGGGCACGCTTTTGCTTGGTGTACGTGCAGTCATTGCCGCCAGCTACGAACGCATCCACCGCTCCAACCTGGTCGGCATGGGCGTGCTGCCGCTGCAGTTTGCCGACGGCGAGGACGCCACGTCGTTGGCACTCGACGGCAGCGAACGCTTCGATATCGAGCCACCGACACCGGCGCAGCGCGACGTCACGGTGACGGCGACGTCCGAGTCGAGCGAGCGCAAGACATTCCACGTGCGCGTGCGCATCGACACGCCAAAGGAGTGGGAGTACTACCGGCACGGCGGCATTTTGCGTTACGTCGTTCGCGACCTGGCGCGACGATCGTGAGCCGCGCGCGACAGTCGTCAGTTACCGTCGCAAACTCCGGTCAGGGCTGACGGATCGAGCAGCCGTCGCAGGGTTTCTTCGTCGAGATCGGTGAGTTCGCGCGCCACGTCGATCACCGGGCGTCCGCTTGCGTAGGCCCGCTTGGCGATCTCGGCACCTTTCTCGTATCCGATCACCGCATTCAGCGCCGTGACCAGGATCGGGTTGCGCGCCAGTGATCGGGCGAGTCGGTCACGGTCGATCTCGAAACCTGCGATCGCCTTGGCGGCGAGCAGCGCGGCGGCATGGCCCAGCAACTCGACACTCTGCAGCAGATTGTAGGCAATCAGCGGCAACATGACGTTGAGCTGGAAACTGCCCGACTGCCCGGCCACCGTGATCGTCTGGTGATTGCCCATGACCTGCGCGCAGACCATCGCCACGGCCTCGGGAACGACTGGGTTCACCTTGCCCGGCATGATGCTGCTACCCGGTTGGAGTGCCGGCAGCCGGATCTCGCCTAGTCCCGCCAGCGGTCCACTGTTCATCCAGCGCAGGTCGTTGGCGACCTTCATCATCGCGACCGCCAGAGCATTCAACTGGCCGCTCATCTCCACCGCCGTATCCTGACTGCTAAGGTCACGGAAATGATTGGCACTGCAGAAAAACGGCAGGCCGGTATCCTCCGCGAGCATACCCGCAACGCGCCGACCAAATTCCGGATGCGCATTGATGCCGGTACCGACGGCCGTACCGCCTATCGCCAGACGCTGCAGACGTGGAAGGCTAGACCGGATGCGAGCGACTGCGTCATCCACCTGGCCGGCCCACGCGCCGATTTCCTGGTCGAGACGCAGAGGCATCGCATCCATCAAGTGGGTACGCCCGATCTTGACGACGCCACTCAACGCTTTCGCCTTTTTCTGGATGACCACTTTCAGGTCAGCAAGCGCCGGCAGAAGCAGTTCGTGAAGGGCGATACAGCCACTCAGATGGATCGCTGTCGGCACGACATCATTGCTGCTCTGCCCCATGTTCACATGATCATTGGGGTGAATCACCAAGCCTGACGCCTGGCTCGCCAGATGCGCTACGACTTCGTTGACATTCATATTGCTGCTAGTGCCCGAGCCCGTCTGGAAGACATCGACCGGAAAATGGGTACCATGCTTGCCGGACGCAACGGCGTTGGCGGCGTCAACAATCGCATCGGCAACGTTGCTGTCGAGCACCCCCAGCCCGGCGTTGGCTCGCGCTGCAGCTGCCTTGATCATGCCGAGCGCGCTTATGAAACGCGCCGGCATCCGCATCCCACTGATCGAAAAGTTCTCGACGGCGCGCTGGGTCTGCGCGCCGAATAGCGCATCCATTGGCACCGCGACCTCGCCCATACTGTCGCGCTCAATGCGCGTCTTCTCAGCCATAGACCCCTCCTGTTACAAAGCCTCACGCGCTAGAGATTGCCGACAACGATACTCAGTATATTTCGATGTTTGACCATCGAGTTTAGCCTGCATAGTTCACCGATTTCCTGCTGCGGCCCCCGATACCCTCGCCATAGCGGGGTCTCGGTGTCCTCGTTACGAAAAACGCACTGAGATATGCAGGTTAAAGACAGGGTACGAGAATTGGGGTCATGGTCTACCGCCGAATCAAATCATCGCTGCCCCAGTTGCTCCGACTGTGGCTCAGTGCCAGCGGCTGGTCGGCCGCCGGCTGGTCTTTGATCGCAACGGTGTGGCTGATATGCGATACGGGTGGTTGATTTTGTACCTTGGCGATTGGCGGCGTGCTGATTCTCTTCATGTGGCTGGCGTCTGGCGGTGTTGGTGGCACGACAGTCCCGCAGCGACGACGGTCTCTGAGCACAATGCGGTGCTCGCGGTGCGCGGGTTTCGCGCTGGCTGACGCATGTGCACCAAGCCTGGCCGTTATCGGCAAGACCGACGTCATGACCACGTCGGGGCAACCGGTGTCGAAAGCCGGGCATCGGCTCGCTTGGGGCGATCGCCGGCTGCGCACGTCCGTTTGGCATCGTGTTTGCAGAAAATCTGCGGGTCAACCCAAGCCATGGCGGCCGCGCGCTGCCGAGGAGAAAAGCGTGAACGACAAAGAGGCTATTGAGCAGAAATACCAGGCGAAACTCGAGGCGTGGCGCGCCGATGTCGCCAAGCTGAGGGCCCAGGCCAAAGCCGTCAACGCGGAAAGCCAACTGGCGATCGGACGCAGGCTGGACGATTTGGAGAAACAGCGAGACGCAGCTGCGGACAAGCTGCGCGAACTGCGCGAGAGCGGCGGCGAGGCCGTGGTCGAGCTGCAACAGGGCCTTGAGCGCTCATTCAGTGAGCTGGCCAACGGAGTCAAGTCGGCCGCGGCAGCGCTGAAGGGTGACCGTGCCTGACGCGCGGGTGCGGGCCCGGCGTCGGGTAACACGGTTGCGACTGGCCCGCTTACCTCGCCAACTTCCTACTGTGGTCACCGCTATGATCGCTGTGAAAACGCACGCGATGCGACCGCGCACGAGGTCGCCTGGGCTCGCCGCGAATGAGTGTACGAAAAAAGCCGGGAATTATAGATCCAGCGTGATGACTCATCGGGCGTGGGAGCGGCATCGTATTCTGGCTCGCGGCCACCGTGGATGACGGCCAGGGCAAGTGACGCTCCGGGTCGGTCGCATTGGCTCTTCGCCAACATCGGGGTGACGGTAACTGCTTTCGGCCTGATGCCGTTTTGCAAGAAGGCGGCGATCGAACACGGTGCGACCCCGGGCGAGGTGGCCGTGGTGACACTCGTCATCGCCGCGGTCGCCAGCCTGCTAATCCTGGCGCGACAGCAGCCTTCGTCGCTCCGCCTGCTGATACGGGGGCGGCATGTCCTTCCACTGCTGATTCTGGGTGTCCTGGCAGGCGGCCTGGTCACGGTGCTCGTCGCCTATGCCCTGACCTCTACTACCGCCACCAACCGCAGCCTCTTCCAGGCGGCGTATCCGGCCGCGACCCTACTGTTCGCTCACGCGATGCTGCAGGAGCGGCTTAGTCTTGGCCAGTACCTGAGCGTCGCAGCCATCATGCTGGGCCTGTTGTTGATGAACGGCCTCGGCGACAATCTTCGATTCGGGCTCGGGTTTGGCTTACTCGCATTGACCATGCCGCTGATCGGTTTTAGCGACGTCTATGGCAAGCGGCTCACGGAGCATGTCTCGCCGGTCCTGGTGGCTTGTGGACGCAATGTCTACGGTGCGGTGTCCGTCCTGCTGTTGGCGCCTTGGCTGTTCGCCGTCGGCGTGCCCGCGCTCATGGAGTTGCTTTGGCTGGCTGCGGCCGGCGCAGCCCAGGCGATCGGTGTATGGACGCTTTACCGGGCATTCGAGACCGGCCGGGCGTCGCTGGTGGCGAGCCTGATCGCCACCGCGCCGTTGATCACCGTGCTTGCTGAGGCCAGCCTGCTCGAGCTCGAACTCGACGAATGGCAATGGCTCGGTGTCGCGGTCGTCGTTCTGTCTGCGTTCGAGCTGGGGCGACGCGAGCAAAGCTGAGCGCTGCGATGCCTGATCGCGCGCCGATTCAGATTTCAGGCGTCTGGTTCTCCAGGGTCAGGCAAGCCGGCGCTTTTCCACAGCATGTCGATACAACCGGCCGGCAACGTCGATTTCAGCCTCGTCGACGCCAGTTGCGCCAGTAATGGCGGATACGCCGTCGGAAACGCTTTGGTGACTCGGCATAGATCTGGGCACCCAGCCGTTCGGCGTGGCGACGCAGTGCGCGTTTCTCGCCGGCGACGTGCTCATCCCAAAGCGCCCGGTCACGCGTGTCGAGCACGTCGTCCGGCAGCTGCACCAGCGTGGCCTCGAACACGGCCAGGTCATGGTAGTCACCGAGCAGTTCCGAGAGCTGCTTCAGTTCGTCGATGTAACAGGACATCAAGCCAGGCCAGACGTTCTCGAGCAGCCGGCTGTGGTACCAGTGGTCCTTGACCCGCTTGCGCCAGTCGTGCATCCGTGTGTCGTTGACGTCGCCGCCGAGCCTGCGCAACGTCTTGCGCCCCCGTTTGTAGGCCCGATGCAGTCCCGGTTCGATGATATCGAATCCGGTGCCGCTTAGGGGCCAGTGATCTATGCGGTCATCGGCGTCGGCAAGTACGCGGGAAATGCCTTCGAACGCGCCGTTGGCCCCGTCGTCGCTCCCGTCGTCGCCTGGCGTCTCGCCGTCACGCCGGTGCTCCAGGTGGATACGCAGGGTGTCGAAACCCGCGGCCGCCAGGGCCTGATGGTCGCCTGCCATGGTGACCGCGGTATCGAGCATCACCTGGGCGTCTCGCGACCCGGACAGCCGCCTGCCAAGGTCACGCAGCCGGCGGTTCTCCCGTCGAAACGCCGCCTTGCCAATGTCTACGCGCACCAGTCGCAGCAGTGCGCGGAGTTTCTTCAGGCGCTTGCGCACCTGGTGAACCTGCGCCGCCGGCTCGAGTGATTCGTCGACCAGTTCGGCGGCTGCCCGCGCCAACTGCTCATGTGCGATACGGCGCATGCCATCGACGACGGTCTCCTTGCGCTTCAGCCGATAGGCCATGGCTACCCCTTCAGTGTCCGAACATTGCCGGTGATCACGCACATAGCGTGCCGCCGCGGGGTGGTAGAGGGTAGGGGCGAAGAGGCCGCGAGCGCGCTTCGACAGGCGGCGGAAATGAAACGCATACGGCGCAAATCGACCATCGGGCGTTCCGCCCGGGCCAGCGACGCTCGCCCGCGCGATGCCTTCGCGGCGTGTCCGGATGGCAGGGTTCTTGCGCCGCTTCGCCCACCGGGACAGGGCAATCCAAAACAGAAGACTACGTCGTCCCGCTAGCCTGCATATCTCCCCGTTTTTCGTAACGAGGACGCCGACACGCCGCTATGGCCCGGTGTACGCAGTGGAAGGCGGTGAAGGTGAAGGCGTAGTCGACACTACGTCGAATCGCCTGCAACGAGTAAGCCCCGCCATGGCGAGTGTATCGTGGGCCGCAGCAGGACATCGGGTAGAGATATGCAGTCTAGAATTCGGCACGTCGCAATCTCAACGCATTGCCAATCACCGATACCGAACTGAAGCTCATCGCCGCCGCGGCGATCATCGGCGAGAGCAACAGACCGAAAAACGGATACAACACCCCGGCCGCTACCGGCACGCCGAGGGAGTTGTAGACGAAGGCAAAGAACAGGTTCTGGCGAATGTTGCGCATGGTTGCCCTGCTCAACCGCCGGGCGCGCACGATGCCGTGCAGATCACCCTTGACCAGGGTCACGCCGGCGCTTTCCATGGCCACATCGGTACCCGTACCCATGGCGATACCCACATGTGCCTGGGCCAGGGCCGGCGCGTCGTTGATGCCGTCGCCCGCCATCGCAACCGTATGCCCCTCGGCCTGGAGCCGCCTGACGATCTCGGCCTTCTGGTCCGGGAGGACCTCGGCCTCGACCCGGTCGATACCGAGCTGGTCGGCGACCGCCTGGGCCGTGGTGCGGCTGTCGCCGGTCAGCATGACAAGCTGTATCCCCTCCGCATGCAGTGCGGCGATCGCATCCGGTGATGACGCCTTGATCGGGTCGGCCACGCCGATCAAACCAGCGACCTTGCCGTCGACCGCGACGAACATGACCGTCTGCCCCTGTGCGCGACCGGATTCCGCCGCCACCGACACCGACAAGTCGCCCGGGTCGACCGACAGGGTCTCCAGGAGCTTGAGATTCCCCAATGCGACAGATCGGCCGTCTACCGTTCCTGTCACGCCCTGGCCGGTGACCGATTCGAAGTGATCGGCGGGCGTCAACGCGAGGCTCCTTTCCTCCGCACAGCGGACGATGGCCTCGGCCAAGGGGTGCTCGCTGCCACGCTCCAGGTTGGCGGCAAGGCGCAGCACCTCATCGTCTTCGAAGTCTTGAAGGGTCTCCACCCTGACCAGCCGCGGTCGGCCCTCGGTCAGCGTGCCCGTCTTGTCGATCAGCAGCGTATCGACCTGCTCCATGACTTCGAGTGCTTCGGCGTTCTTGATCAGCACGCCCAGACTGGCGCCCTTACCAGTGCCCACCATGATCGACATCGGCGTGGCCAGGCCCAGCGCGCAGGGACAGGCGATGATCAGGACGGCTACCGCGTTGACGATCGCATGCGCCAGACGCGGTTCGGGTCCGACTGTCGCCCACACCACGAACGCTAGTACCGCGACCAACACCACTGCGGGCACGAACCAGCCGGCGGCGACATCGGCCAACCGCTGAATGGGGGCCCGTGAGCGCTGGGCCTCACTGACCATCTGGACGATCTGGGCCAGCAGCGTGTCGCTGCCGACCTTCTCGGCGCGCATGACCAGGCTGCCGGTGGCGTTCACGGTCGCACCGATCAAGTGATCGCCGGCGGTCTTTTCGACCGGGATGGGCTCACCGGTGACCATCGATTCATCCACGGCACTGCCGCCCTCGGTGACGACACCGTCGACCGGCACCTTTTCCCCTGGCCGAATGCGCAAGTGATCGCCCGGTACGACCTGGTCGCGTGGGATGTCCTCTTCGGTGCCATCGGCGCGCAGCACACGTGCGGTTTTCGGGGCCAGGCCGAGCAGCAGCCGGATGGCCGCGCCGGTGCGACTGCGCGCGCGCAACTCCAACACCTGGCCCAGCAGCACCAGGGCCGTGATCACGGCCGCGGCCTCGAAGTAGACCGGCACCGTCCCGTCCGCATGCCGCATGGTCGGCGGAAACAGGCCGGGCAGCAGCAGGGCCACGACGCTGTAGACCCAGGCGACACTCACGCCCAGTCCGATCAGGGTGAACATGTTCAGGTTCCAGGACACTACGGACTGCCAGCCACGCACAAAGAACGGCCACCCGCCCCATAGGACCACCGGCGTGGCCAGCATGAACTCGATCCATTGGACGGTGTGCATCGTCAGCCAGTCCGGCAGCCACTGCGGTGCGAGATCGGCGACCATCGCCAATACGAAGACCGGTAGGGCGAGTGCCGCACTCACCCGGAGACGTCGGCTCATATCGGCGAGCTCGGGATTCTCCTCCTCGCCCACTGCCTCGCGCGGTTCGAGCGCCATGCCGCATTTTGGGCAGCTTCCGGGATGGTCCTGGACCACCTCGGGATGCATTGGACAGACATATTGCGTTTGCACTTCCACCGGAATCGGCGATGCCGGTTCGAGTGCCATGCCGCACTTGGGGCAGCCGCCCGGTCCTTGTTGGCGGATCTCCGGGTGCATCGCACAGGTGTATTCCAGCTCACCCGGGGTAACGGTGGCACATTGCGGACAGCTCGCATCTGCCGCTTCCGCACCGCCATGATTCGCTGCCGCGTATGCGCCACTCCGCTCCCCTACATAGGCCTCGGGTTCAGCCTCGAACTTGTGCAGACAGTGCTCGCTGCAGAAGCAATAGGTTTCATCGGCGTGGTCGGCATGCAATGGGCTGTCCTGTGACACCTTCATGCCGCAGACCGGGTCCACATGCTGCCCACTATGATCCGATGATGAGCTCAAAGCGTGCATGGCCACGCCTCCTGCAGGAGGCCATACCGACGTGCCAGATGCTTACTGGACGCTGCCAAACGACTTGTCAATTGCTCCTGCGGGGATCGACAGGCCTGCCAGGCGGCAGCCCTGGGCCACGGGACCGCCGGGGAACAGCTTGTAAAGATGCCGCAAGCCGCCACGCGAATGGAAGCGCTCATCCAGCGCATCGTGCAGCTCGCGCACATTTAGGTCCGGTTTTTCGTGCTTAGCGAAGTATTCCTGCAGCGCACGCAGGACTTCGCGGTGATCCGCCAGCATGTCTATGCCCTCCTCGCTGGCCAGACGCTCCGCATCCTTCTCGTGCCAACCGACCGGTGCGAACGGATAGCCGCGCTGGGGCTCAGTCTTGTCCATGATCGTTCTGTTAATGTCCATCATCCGCCTCCTCCTCATCCACCCCACACCCGGGGTGCCGGGCGCAGGACTAAATCCGCCATGCTGCAATTGCTCACAACTTTAACTCTATTACTTTTTACACGAGGCGGTAGTGAAAGTTCCCCGCTGAACCGTGCTTGCCGGTCATGCGACCGCCTATACGACGTCCGCACGTCTGGCGAGTACACTGCGCGCACGCTCTCGTTGTTCCCGATCGGCGGCCAATGCGACCACCATCCAGTGGCCTACGCGCACGCCTTTGATCGACGCTATATTCAACCGGCGGTGATCCGGTCGAGCTGTCATCAGTCCCGCAACCAGCAGACCGAGGATGGCGCCGAACGCCCCAAATGTGACCGAAATCATCATCGGTCGGGCATCGTTTATTAAGACGCCAGCAGAAGTCAGCACTAAGGCTGAGGCGAGCCCTATCAGCAGACCGAGCAGTGCCAGAGTCAGATGCGATCGCAGCAGTATTCGCCCAACGCCGCGCGTATCCGGCTCGGAGGAATTTTTCACGAGCGGATCTTGTGGATCGACGACCAGCACCTGCTCATTGGACAGATCGGTTTCTGTCATCAGGCGTGAAACCGCCTTGTAGGCCGATTCCGCATCGCCAAACAAAGCGGCGACGCGGGCAGGTGAACGATTACTCCAAGCGTATGTGTTCATCATAGGCTCCTTATTCTATGCCTGGGTTTGACGCCAGAACGCACCGTTTGGGGCGTTGGGTTCCGCACGACGGAACTGATTATTCGATGCGTGCCAAGAATACGGTCGTGCCTCAACGAGTTAGGCCCACAACCGGGAAAGCTGTCAGCGCTCCGGCGTGATCAAAAATCATCCTTATGGCGCCACTCCCCATCGCTTTTCTGATATTGCTGCTTGACGGCTGCCCATGCGACCTTGAGCGCAACCTCTTCTCGCGAATCATCGCCGCGTCGTTTGTCGGGATCGGCATATTGCTGCCATGCCGAGTTGTAGGCTTCTCGATAGATCGTTTGCGCAGGCTCGGGCATATTGTCACGGACGCCGTCAGGCAGATCATCGTTGCTTTCGTAAGGCATGGTTTTTGAGATCTCCTCACACTCATCGGGACCGTTTCACCATGTACCCAATAAGGGTCGCGACCATTTGATCCTCGCTGCAGAATTCACAATCAACCCGGGCCGGCATGTTATTGAAGCCCCCATAGACATGGCGCAGCAGGGTTTTTCGGCCCTTGGCACTGCGCGGCTGCCAAGCAGCCGCGGCACGAAATGAGATACCTTCCTCGTGGATTTTCAGCGGTATGGCGCAATTGCACCTTGCGGCAGGAATGAGCAATATCCTGGTAACATCAGACTTGCCTACTGATACCGCGATGAGCGCACGTAAGATATTTACACCACCTAGCCCGCTTCATCCTCAAAGTGCTTGCCGTAGTGTTTGTAGAGGGCCAGCTCGTACTCACGACTGATTATCTCGCCTGTATCGTAAGACGGTGCGCTCTCTATCGCTTCACGCGCAAGTACAGTAGTCACTTTGAGGTCTGACCACTTGATATCTTCAAGCCAGGCACAGGCCATCAGGATGTGTCTGCCGAACAGCCAGCCGCCGGTGGCAATATCGAGATAACGGATCCGCCACCCCGGCGCCTCGATCACAAAATCACTGACCTCTCCGAGATCACCGTCTGCGCCATTCAGCGTATAGCCCACAACCTCGTTACTGCTGCGTAGATAGGGATTGACTGGTTCCTGGCCTTGCACACTATCCGCAAGCGGATCGACCGTGCCCCGCAGTCCCAGCAATAGATCCTCATCCCAGTACGGCCGCCAGTCATAGTGGCGATATAACTCCTGCTCGTAATGTCGTGATACCGTCAACTGCGACGAGGTCGGCGGCGCCTCTTCAATCTGTTGCTGCGTGAGCTCGACGTCGATCCGTCGCTTATCGTCATCGATCTTCGTGACCGTCTCTGGAATCAGCAGCACATCGCGACCCAACAGCCAGCTTCCTGTGTGCACGACAAGGTATCGGACCCGCCAGTCGCGGTCGTCGAAAAAAACCTGGCGCAAATGACCGATGTCACCGTCATCCGCGTGGAGCGTGTAGTCGCTCAGTTTTTTCAGCCTGCGCTGTTGTTGCATGCTCACTTCCCCAAATGACCTCGTTGACATACCCTCGCAGCCGCCGACACGTTCACGCCGGTGCATCCGGCAGCTCTCCGTGCCGGGCTGCGAAGAACTGCTCGAGGGCCGCCATAACAGTACTGAGGTCGCCTTTGGCAAGCTGGCGTTGCTCCGCATCGAACGCGCAGAAACAATCCGCCTCCCGGTCGCGTGTAACGCTCGCCACGTGCTTTTCATCAGCCCCGCCGGCGAACAGTTGGAATCTGTCGTCGTCATCTGTACCCCTCGACCACGCCCATCGCGTGGCTCGCCCGCGGGCAATAGTGTGCCCACCAAATGCCTCGAGTCGCTGACGATCGTCTGTGCCGATGAAATTGTCCGGCAACCTGATGATATCTGCCAAATCATTCTCCACAGAATCCACTTGATCAGACGTGGTCCAAATCGCTCCGGACCCCTCATGGCGGACGTTGCTTCGATCCAGGTCGTAGCTAAACCGGGTGCGGGCCGGAGACGGCAAAAGCTACGCGGCTGCATCACCCACGGGATAACCAGAATGCAAGCAGAGTTCATGCCACCCAAACACCCCCGGATCGGCACCAGAATTGCTTTCGATGCAGTCATGGCAACTCGGCCTCTCCAATTTGATCGGAAGCATTGCGGCCAAAAGACGGCCGAGGGCCGGTGCGCCCGCTCCAAAAGAGCTGTCTCAGAAGTGACACTCCCACCAGGGGATAGCCGGACTCGTCAATCTGGGCTTTTCGTCTCAGCCTGTAACGCTGTCTTGCAACTGCAAACGTTCCCCGATTTCTGGCGAGAAACCGCGCCTCGCCGGTCATGAGCAGGCTCCCTTCAATAGCGGCGCATATCGACCGATCCTGGCTCAAATCCACCGGGGCCATCGAGACCGCGTCATGATCGAAAGTACCGACTGGTCGCTTGCCGTCAGCACGGCAGTGTTTGTGCTGGCAACAGCCCTCATCCTGGTGTTCGGTGTGCAGTTGACGCGCGTAGCTGCTCAGGTTGCCGAAGTTTCCCGAATGGGGCAAACCCTGGTCGGTGCTCTGTTGCTGGGTGCGACAACATCACTGCCGGAGGTCGTCACTTCGCTGACAGCAGCGGTTGATGGGCATGCCAACCTTGCTGTCAGTAACGCCGTTGGTAGCGTGGCGGGCCAGACGGCGTTTCTTGCTGTCGCCGACATCGCCTACCGGCGAGCTAATCTGGAGCATGCCGCGGCTTCTGCCGAAAACCTTTTGCTCGCCGCCGTTTTGATCGTGC
Organism: uncultured Gammaproteobacteria bacterium; assembly: GCA_963736445.1. Taxonomy (GTDB): domain Bacteria; phylum Pseudomonadota; class Gammaproteobacteria; order Chromatiales; family Chromatiaceae; genus Thiosocius. The sequence goes on from CAVTOY010000003.1 coordinate 50,517, forward strand.
TGCTTGCGATCGTCATGGCCGGCGTCACCTTGCCGACGATCGCACTGTGGAACATACACCCTGTTTCCTTGCTCCTGCTTGTCGCCTACGTGCAGGGCATGCGGATGGTGTCGCGCGTGCATAGCCGCCCGATGTGGCTGCCACGCCGCACGCACGAAACCGCTGACCACCGCGCTCGCGACAAGCCGCCCACAAGCAAAGATGCGCAGATCTCATTGCCTGTCTTGTGGGCGCAATTCGCCCTGGCCGCCGCGTTTACAGCCGTCGGTGGTTGGTTGCTGGCGCGCGCTGCAGTGCCCATCTCGGTGCATACTGGACTGTCACAGACGGTTGTGGGCGGACTTTTTACTGGCCTTTCAGGTTCATTACCCGAGCTGGTCACCGCAGTCGCAGCAGTGCGCATGGGCGCATTGTCGCTGGCCGTCGGCGACATCCTCGGCGGTAACAGTTTCGACGTTTTGATCGTTGGGCTCTCTGACTTTCTTTTCTCTGCCGGTCCAATCTACGGGGCGGTCGAACCGCAACAGAGTTTCCTGATGGCCCTAACGATACTGCTCAACGCCATTCTACTTATGGGGATGCTTTTCCGAGAAAAACACGGTGTCGCTAACATCGGCTTCGAGAGCATGCTATCACTGGTCTTCTATGTTGGCGGGATGCTCCTGCTGACGCTATCTGGCTAGGCATCTGCAAGTGGGGCGGGACAGCGAAACAAGTCATGACGGCTGAACGCGAGATCGCGCTGCTTCTGCTGACCGCCCTGTCGATCGGCCTACTGATCGGGCTCGAGCGCGGTTGGCACGGAATGCACGCCGAGAAATCTTACATTCCCGGTGTGCGGACGTAAGGGCTGATCGGGCTGCTCGGCGGCGTAACGGGCTTGGCTGCACGCCACCTGGACGGCAGCATTTCCGGCATGGTTTTCCTGGCGTTCGCCGTTGCCTTGGTAATCCCGCTAGCAGCCATGCTGGCATTCGTGCTGGCGCCAAGCTTGGCCATATGGCGGTGGCTTTCCGCCCGTGCGAAGGGAAATGCGCTGAAGCTAGACAACCCCCATTCGCTATTGGCGGCCGCACGCCTTGGGTTTTTTCTGTCAGTGGTGATGCGGCTGACAAAATGTCAACGATACTTATGCTAGTGCCGGAATGATGATCATTGGTTTGATCTCGGGCTTCGTTGATCTGAACGCGATCACGTTAACGGCTGCCCGTATGAGCAGGGACAGGTTGGAACTTTCGACTGCTGTTGTAACGATCATATTGGCCAGCATCAGCAATGATATCTTCAAAAGCATCCTTGCGTGGTATGTCGGCGGGAATCCCCTGGGCGTGCGTGTCGCCGCTCCGATCTTGCTGTCGGCCATTTCGGGTTTAGCTGCACTCTGGCTTACCCGCTACTGGCCGTCCTTGTGACGGACTATCCGGTCTCTGTTTTTTCCGACTTGATAATGACAGAAGGGACACCCCAGCGACCGAATCTGAATACAGGCATGCTCCGTACCGGCCGATTTAAGCGGATAGATTTTTGTCTGAATGGCGAGATTCGCCGACCGAGTAGACAATGCCAACATCAATGAGTGGCAATCGGTCAACGTGCGATTGAACCCATCAAGAGGCCTTCACGCAAGCTTGTCTAATTCTCCACACAAAGTGGATCATCAAGCGGATACTTCAATACAGGGCCGATTTCCGCTACGTGCTACGCTTGCGGAACGGCTCGCTGACTGCGGAGATTTTTGATGATCGCGTCGAAGAACACGTGGATTGAACGTACCCTCGAGACAGCCGAAAACTACATCTACTACGGCGGCGGTGTAATCCTGGTCGTCGCGGCGTTGGGGCTGATGCTCTCAGCTGTGGTTGAATCGCTAGACTTAGCCTTTGCTGGCAAGTCGACGAGCGCGGTCATCACGCTTCTCGACCGGGTTTTGCTCGCTTTGATGGTTGCGGAGATCATTTATACGGTCACCAGCATGGCCAAAAAACGTCATCTCGATGTACAACCCTTTCTCATTATCGGGGTCATTGCCGCAGTTCGGCGGATGCTGGTCATCACGGCGGAGAGCGCAATGCACGTCGACATGACCGACCCGAAGTTTCAGGCCGCACTGGTTGAACTCGGTCTGCTCGCCCTGATCATTCTGCTGTTGGCGATATCTTTCCGGCTGCTTCCGGCGAGCGACGACGCAACGGCCGTCGAGAAGTAGCTGTTCCTCAGCGTTGAAACGACATCCTTTGCTGCGCCGGCAGGTCGGCCTCCTAGCGCGTTGTTACTCGCTGAAAGCGGACATTCGGCTACACCTTGCCGCAATGATCTCGGATATGTCCAATCTCCACCTAACCCACGTGCGTTGAGGCTGCGCAGGTCCAGATATAATACGTATCGTCTGCCATCCGCATTCTCGTGCGCAGCCGGGGCACTAGCCTGCCTTGCCTCTGGCATCTGCTCAAACCGCATGGAAGCCGGGGGCGCTGAGCTGTCCCTGTCCTGACCGAAGTAGATGGCCTGATGAGGAAACGAATCTGGATCTTGTTTTCATCGAAGCGGCGCTTGATCCGGCGATTGAATGCGCGACCGACTTGCCGCTGCTTGATCGGTTTTGTCTTGATGCGTCACTTAATGACGATCGCCGAACCACCAAACTGGTCCAGACCGAAGACCTCAACGGGTTCGAGGATAAGCGGCCCGATCTCGACATCGGCTTGGAGTTCCTCGCTGATTGCCTTGATCATCTCGATGACCTCGTCGACATCAATCGCAGTCGCGACCTTGGTCCGATGCTGTGCAATCAGTACCAGCAGCAGGGCCACCACCAACAAGCCGAGCAGGCGTAGCGGCGTCTGGTAGTTATCGCCGTCAAGACCGAGCAAAAAACCGGCCTGGAGACCGAGGAAGCCATAGATCACGATCAGCGCCTAGCGCTTGATCCACTGATGCACATAGTTTGCCGATTCATCGTCGATCTCCCACACCCGCAGCCTGGTGTTGTCGGGGCTGAAAGCGCACCGCGTGCGGTGGGTCTTCGAGAATAGCGAGCAGTGACGTGATCTGCGCCTGTTGATCGCCTGCGGCGACAGATTCCGGTCAGGTGTACGCAGCGTGGAGGAAAAGCGGCCCGAATTGACGGGTCACGCCTGACTGTCGTTATCATTATTGAGACTGGGGAGCATGCAGACGGGCAATCGATGGTATTGCCCTGTGCCATAGGTTCGACACCGCGACTTCAATCCAGCGTGCTCCGTACTCTCTGAGTTCTGACAATGATTCGCTGTTCCGGTATCACCGCTGGCACGCGAATCTGCGCATCCTGGAGATTCAGACGATCAAAACAGTTCCTTACGTGCCCTTGTCTCACTCCTGCATCGAGCGACTGACCGCAAACCTGCGCCGTGAATTCCTTGGCCACGTGTTCTCCTGGGACGCCAATGATCTGGCGCCAAAACTGGAAGAATTCCGACAGTATTACAGCGCGCATAGCCCGCACGCTTCGCTCGACGGCAACACGCCATCAGAAACCACGGGAGAAACCACCAGCCGCCGTACTGGCCTTAACCAGTTCCAGTGGAAATCTCATTGCCGCGGGCCGTACCAGTTACCCGTAGCCGCTTGAATAACAATTCGCCATGGACACGTTTATGGGGAAGACCATGCCTCCAGATAAACGACCGAGATATAACGCAGGGCCTTTCCGGTGCCGACGAGCAGCAGGAAAAGCCACAGACGCACCTTCATGATACCGGCAATCAGCGTCAACGCATCGCCGCCGACCGGCGCCCAGGCCAGTAGCAGCGACCAGAAGCCGTAGCGCTGAAACCAACGTTGGGCCTTGTCGATTTGCGTCCGGCGGAAATAAAACCACCGCCGATCCTGGAAATGCAACAAATACCGTCCGAGCAGCCAGTTCACCACCGCCCCCAGCGTATTACCCAGCGTGGCGATCAACACCAGCAGGATTGGGTCACCGCCCTCGCGCAGCAGCGCAAACAGGACGACCTCGGAATAGAACGGCAGTATAGTTGCCGCGAGGAACGCAGAACTAAACAGCAGCAGGTAGGCCGTAATCATGTAGCGCGCCGCAGCAACCAGCGGAACAACGCGAATTGGGATGGCAGATAGAAAAGATATTCAGGATGCCACTGCACGCCGATGATGCTTCGGCCACTCGAGCACTCCACGGCCTGAATGATCTCATCAAGATCCCACCCGACTGCCTCGAGATCCCTTCCGGGATCCCTGATCGCCTGGTGATGCAGGCTGTTGACCCGCAGCCGTGCCTTGCCGCAGACTGCGGCCAACATCGAGTCCGGCACCAAGCGGACCTGCTTGGTCGGTAACAGCCCAGGTCGATTATGCGTGCGTTGGCGCATCGGCCGAATATCCTGGTGAAGCCTGCCGCCGAGCACGACATTGATGAGTTGGGCACCGCGGCAAATCCCCAGCAACGGGATCTCCTCCTGGAGCGCGCGCTGGATCCAGTCGATTTCCAGCTGGTCGCGTTGAGGGTCGAGCTTGACCTTGGCATTCAGATCGCCACCGTAGTGCTCCGGGCTGATGTCGTCCCCCCCACCAATGACGAGCGCGGCCAGCGGGCGACCACTCGGGGCATGATAGACGCTGATCCGCTCCGGGACGGCACCGGCCAGACGCAGCGTCAGCCAGGTGCACCACCAACTCGGTGCCCAGCGCCTGGCGTTGCCGGTTACACCAACGCGCGGTCTTTCAGCCATCGATCGATGAACCCGACCCAATCGCTGCGGCCAACCCCCAGAATGGGGCGATCCGCGGCCAGAAACTCGCCGGCCAGGGTATCGAGATCATCCTCTCGACCAGCTAAGCGCTCCACAACACACCAAGTATTCCAGGCACCGGCCAATGACCAGCCTGGGCGTTCGATCTGGCAATTCGGCAGACGATAGTGGAAAGTCGGCCGCGCCTTGATCTTCGGATCGTCCACTGCCTCCCGCACTCGGTCACTGTCGATTTCCGCCAGCATCGGAAGCAGGTCGAGCGCCCGGTTGCGGCTGGCATTATGTTCGAGATAATCGGTGAAGATCTCATCCATCGTGGCTTCGGATTTGGACAATACCTGTCTCAGGTAGGTCTGCGGATAGAGGTCAATATACGGGCTGACCTTGCGGGTCGCGTCAACCTCGTGAGCGTCGACCAACCACCACTGCAGGACGGCGAAGGCGCGCAGATAGGAAAGCAGTGTGTCGGCATCGAGGCGGGGGATCTCGGTATTGATGTGCACGCCGTAGGCGGCGATGAGCGACTCCTCCGTACCCATCGCACCCGCCTGACGCAGTCCGCGGACCATAGGTGTCAGTATCGAGAGATTTGTCAACGGCATCGGTGGACAGACAACCTCTACGGGTACGAGCAGGGCCGCTGCCTGGCTGAGTTGCTCGAGCCACCCGCCGCCCTCTTCCTCACGATCGGTCTCACTCGCCTTGCGTTTGAGATAGTCCCAATCGAGCTCGATGATGAATTCCCCGGACGCGCTGGTCTGAATAACCCGTTCCACAGAGGATTCGGACACCAGCTTGCCCCCGAGTGCCGACTGCACCGCCGCGGCCGCCTCGTCGAGCGAGATCCCCGAGAACTCCAGCTCAAACCCCACCATGCGGGGCGTGCCGTCATCCTTGTTGGCCCGTGGAGGCAAGTCGAATTCAGTACTGTGAGGCGGCATCAAATAGCCCTGTACGAAGTCCCGATTGTCGACGACTATAGCCCTGCCAGCCGCGCGAACAAAGTCGGCAGGCGCATGATGATCCAAACCAAACGAGACGAGACGAGGAGAAGGAAGAAATGAACGAACGCCAAGCCTACACCGAGAAAATGAAGGCAAAGCTGGACGAATGGAACGCCGACATTGATAAACTCGAAGCCCAGGCCAAGAACGCCGAGGCCGACGCCCAAATAAAATTTCAACAGCAACTCGACCGACTCAAGGCCACTCGGGACGACGCTGCAAAACGGCTGCGGGGAGCTACAGAATGCCAGCACCGATGCATGGGAGACCTTTCGCCAGGGCGCAGAGGCGGCCTGGGAAGAGATGGCCACGGCATTCGAGGACGCCACCGATCGATTCAAGTAGACCGCCGGCTAACCACGCCTTCGGCGACGACTATCGCAGCACTTAAGCCGCTCATGCTCGCCGCCGGGTTTGTTGGCATGATCCATCGACCGGTCCCAACATCCTCGAAATGGGAGCACTACGTGCCAAGCCGAGAGAGTTAGGCTCGGAAAGCCGGCCGGCGGCATGCCCCCTTGGCGCCATCCGGGTATCGACCGGGCCGACCATCAATCGGTCTCCGACTTTATCAGGCGCTGAGGTATATGTGATATCGACTCGGCATCGATCGCGGAACGGATACGGCCACGAAGCTCTTCTCTTTTGACTCCTGCGGACATACCCTGCACTTTCACAACGGGGAGTGCACTCAGCGTGGCCATTGGCTTGGTTTCGCACCGGACACGCTGGATCTGACGGCCTTTGACACGCCGAGCGCGGTGGCTGGCAACCGGCAACCCCTTGCGACGAGAAACAAGCATTTCGACCCTGCGCGAACTCCACCATGCAAAATGCCTGAAACTGGATGGTAACTGCGGTGGACCCCAATACGCTGTGCTTGGTCTCACGCCTGAATCGAACCATTCCTGATCTCTTACTGGAGGACAGTACGATGCTTTGGCAACGGCTGCTTTCACTGAATTCGATTGGCACAGGGGAGACGCCACATGTCTGATGACGAGCCAAGCAGAACGCTCTGCGGCACGGCGCTTTCCCCCGGTTGGGGTGAAGGTAAAGTGTTCGTATACCGCGATCTACTGACGCGCTTTGATGAGTTTTACGAAATCGACGACGCCTATATTGAAGAGGAAATGAAACGCCTCGACCTCGCTCTTGTGAGGATCTCCGACGACCTGAGCGTATTGGCAGGCCGGGTGGAGGAGGAAATTGATGCGCAGCTCTCGGGCGTGTTTCACGCGCACTTGGCCATGGTGCAAGACCCGAGCCTCAGAGCAGAAGTAGAGACGGAAATCAAAGAGGAATTGGTCAGTGCAGGCAGTGCGGTGAGGACCGTTTTCCGGCGCTGGGAGCGTCGATTCCGATCCATGGAAGCTGAAGTGGCGAAACATAAAGGCGATGACATGCGGGACTTGGCGCGCCGGCTCGTCTCTGCGCTGGCCGGCGTCCAAGCGCATGCCCTGGAGAACATCCCCCGCGGTAGCGTACTCGTAGCAAACCGCTTGCTGCCATCGGACACAGTACTCCTCGCACGGAATACGGTCAGTGCCGCTTTACTGGAAGTCGGCGGTAAGGGCTCCCACGCAGCGCTCTTCGCTCGTGAAATAGGGCTCCCGTGTGTGGCCGGGCTCCCTGGTCTCTTGGACACAGTGTCCGAAAGCTCATTTGCCGTCGTCGATGCGGATGAGAGCAAAGCCGTCATCAACCCGACCGCGAAGCAGAGGCAGGTGTTCCGCGCGCAAGGAAGGCTGCGGGAGCAGAAAGTCGCGCAGGCGCGCGCCCACGCCCGGGAGCCCGCAGTGACAGTGAGTGGCAAGCAGATCGCCGTCCTTGCGAACGTGGGGGACGTAGAAGACACGCGGGTCGCGGTAAAAAACGGCGCTGATGGCGTAGGTCTCTACCGCCTCGAACAAGCGTATCTGGGGCGTCAGAAGCCTCCCAGCATGACGGAACTGCTTGCAGAAATGCAGCGCACGTTGCAGCCCGCCAAGGGCATGCCCGTTTATATTAGGTTATTGGACGTGGGTGCAGAAAAGCCGCTACCCTTTGTTGAAATGCCCCGAGAAAGCAATCCTGCATTGGGACAGCGGGGCATCCGTTTCCTTTGGCAATACCCAGAACTCCTGCACACGCAGCTGGATGCGCTTATCCGGCTTCCATTAGATCACGATCTCCATATTCTCGTACCAATGGTCACACTGCCGCGCGACATGCTGGCGATACGGCAGGCCCTGAGGGAAGCAGCAGCAAGAGCCAAGACTTCCGGCCTGCCAAAACTTGGCGCTATGATTGAGACACCAGCGGCGGCGCTCGCTGCTCCTGAAATCATGAAACACGCAGACTTTCTGAGTCTTGGCACGAACGACCTCACACAGTACTCATTTGCCGCTGACCGGGAAAATACAGCCGTTGATTCCTATTTCGATGACACCCACGACGTCATCTTTCGGCTGATTAGCATGATCCATGGTGATGTCCCCGATGCGCCTCTATCGATCTGTGGAGAATTGGCAGGTCGAACCGGAGCCACATCCAGACTGATTGAGTGCGGAATCACTGCCCTCAGCGTTGCACCCCCCTCCATCCCTGCGGTGAAGGAAGCCGTTCGCAACTGCGGTAGGGAACCATAGCTGCCTGCAAGACAGCGCATCCTCATGGGCGAGCGCTATCTCTGTCGGGTTATCTTCGTGTCCTACAAAGCCATCGTTGGCTGAACCAGCCGCCCATTCACGCTTCTGGCCGGGCGTAATCAATCAGCAACACACAAACACACTCCACCATACCGCGAAACATCGTTCGCAAGGCACTCGAATCGGTTAAGGTGGATTGACCACTGACCCTGTCTATGGCGAATTCGCAATTTTCACCGAAAAACGATGACGCGAACAGTCTTGCCCCTGATCGCAGCGTTGCCTACCCTGCAGTGCCACGAAGAATCTGCTGATACTCCTCCGTTTACTGACAACAATCGCCAAGCTCCTCGGACCGGGTGGCGCGAAGGCAGTCGTCGCCGACAGCCTTCTCATGAAACAGCAGCTCCTCGTAATCAATCGCTCTCGGCGACGTGCGCCGAATCTATCGGCACTCGATCGATGCCTGTTCGGTTTCTGGTCATTGTTTCTCGATTTACGCCGCATCCAGCGAGCTGCCGTGGTTATCCAACCTTCAACGCTGTTGAAATTTCATAACCTGCTCAAGCAGCGAAAGTATCGACTGCTGTATTCAGCCCGCCGCAAAGCGAAACCTGGTCCCAAGGGACCATCGCGCGAACTCATCCAAGCCATCGTTGCAATGAAGCAGCGCAACCCACGGTTTGGATGCCCTCGAATCGCACAACAGATCAACAAGGCGTTCGGTATCGACATCGATAAAGATATGGTACGGCGGATCTTGGCCGCGCATTACCGGCCGGGTTCCCCCGGTGACAGTGGGCCGTCATGGCTCACCTTCCTTGGTCATACGAAGGACAGTCTCTGGAGCATTGACCTGTTTCGGTGTGAATCCATTCACCTGAAGAGCCACTGGGTGCTCGTGGTCATGGATCAGTTCACTCGGCGCATCGTAGGTTTCGGTGTGCATGCCGGCGATGTCGATGGTGTGGCCTTGTGTCGAATGTTCAATATCGCCATCTCAGCCATGGGTGTTCCTAAGTATCTCAGCTCTGACAATGACCCGTTGTTCCGGTATCACCGCTGGCAGGCGAATCTGCGCATCCGGGCGATTCAGGAGATCAAAACCGTTCCCTACGTGCCCTTATCGCATCCTTTCATCGAGCGAGTGATCGGGACCATTCGCCGCGAATTCCTTGACCATGTGTTCTTCTGGAATGCCAATGATCTGGAGCGAAAACTGGAAGGATTCCGACAGTATTACAACGCGCATCGCGTGCACACTTCGCTCGATGGCGACACACCATTAGAAATCACTGGTGAAACGACCAGCCACCGTGTCGACCTCAACCAATTCCAGTGGCAATCACATTGCCGCGGGCTATATCAGTTACCTGTAGCCGCTTGAGCAACAATTCGCCACCCACACGGGTTGCCGTGAACAGGAGGTCTGCCAGTTACATTGGAACTGGGAAGTCGAGGTACCCGAGTTGAACACCTCGGTGTTTATCATTTCGGGCGAACGCGTGAAAAACCGAGAGGACCGCTTGGTGGTGTTGAATCGGATTGCACGTTCCGTTGTTGAAGAGGTCCGCGGTGACCATCCGGGGTATGTCTTCACCTACAAGGGTAAGCCGGTCGGGACCATTAACAACAGCGCCTGGAAGCGGGCGCGCCGCGATGCCGGCCTACCGCAGGTCCGCGTGCACGACTTGAAGCATACTTTCGGTCGACGGCTGCGCGCGGCTGGGGTACCGGTGGAGACCCGCAAGGTCCTGCTCGGTCACCGCAATGGCGACATCACGACCCATTACTCTGCCCCCGAACTGGAGGAACTGGTGGAGGCAGCCAACCGGGTCTGCGCGGAAAAGTCCGGCAAAAGTCCGGCACTGGTTGTGCTGAAAACAAAAGCGGCTACCTGAGTTCCCCGATAACCGCTTGATTTCGTTGCCATTGCTTGGCGCGCCCGGAGAGATTCGAACTCCCGACCGCCTGGTTCGTAGCCAGGTACTCTATCCAGCTGAGCTACGGGCGCATTTTTGAGCGGCAAATTTTGGTAGTTTTCAGCGAGTCTGTCAATCTCCGGCCTTGAACTGCGAGAACGGTGAGAGAAAACGTCAGGTATGGTTATGTCCGAAGAAACGCGTTCGGGTGAGGATACAACATGATTGAAAACGCGGAAGACTACAAGGTGCTCGACCTGACCAAGGAGTGGCCGCGGATCTATCCGCACGTGCAAAATCCGCGCGTGGTGGCCGCCATTGAGGAGGGAATGGACGCCTGGCTGAACACCTATCCCGGAGTCAACCTTACGCCTCGCGGGCGCGAGCCCCATCCTTGGTCATTGGCTGCCGCACTTGCCGGAGAAGACCTGGCGCCGTGCCAGTTCCTTACCTCCGATTTCGTCGGCGCATGGCTCGAAGTCAACGCCGACCGGGCGACCCAGAGCGACCCTTTCCCTGATCCAGACCCTGCACGAGACCCCATCTGGTGGGCGGGTGTCGGCACATCCCACCACCTGGCGAGGTTTGCCAAGGAGCTGGCGCAGCTAGCCTACCCGGATGGCGAGTGGACCGTCCTGGGTAGAGCCGATCACTCTACCGTTGTCGATGTTCGGAACCGCCGCGTATTCGATTTGGTGCACCATCAGGGACGGGTGAACCCGATCACCTTCGTCAGAGAAGGTTACGCCGCGGTGGAGTCTGAGGAGCCAAAGATTTTCTGCTGGCCAGCCGCACCCCTGGATCCGTCGGAACTCGTGCCGGGAATCGGGCTGCGTGTCCTATGGTCTCGGTTTACGCCAGACAGCGATTCAGGACGCGAAGCGCTTACCCTCGGGCAGAAGCAGGGATGATAAGCAGGGAGTTTGACAGCACGTGGTGAGATTCGGCGCCGGCTTGTGGATCCGACTCTTGACGCTGTGGGAATAACGCGAACCGTCGGGACACTCGACACACCACACCCCGTCGAGGTGCGGCCAGCTAAACGCCACCAAGTGCTCGGTGTAGATCGAGGGGTGGAGCGGCGGCACGCAAGGCATGGCAGTGATGCGCTGTCCCATCGAAAAAGAGCGCTTATACTTCCAAAAAAACGGGCGAGTCAGCCGAAAGGAGACCCAGCATGACGCTGATCGAGGAGGAATATAGTATCCATAGTGTTGCCGACTCTCTCGAGTTCATCGCCTACTGTCATCGGTTCGATCACATACGCAATCTCGACGAGGCGCACCAGCGTGAGCCGGCCGGCCCCGCAAGGAGCAGCACATGAACAAGGGCATCGACGTCATCGCCGGGGTCGGCCTGGCGGATCGCCGGCGCAAGAGCCGTTGGCCGGCGCGGATGGACTTCTGGCAGAGCGCCAGCGGACTGTTCCTCGGGCTGTTCATGTGGGGCCACATGTTCTTCGTGGCCACCATCCTTATCAGCAAGGACGCCATGTGGGCAGTCACGAAAATGTTCGAGGGCTACTTCGTCTTCGGCACTGCCTACCCGATCCTGGTCTCTGGCGTGGTGGCGCTGGTATTCGCTGCGTTCATCGCCCATGCCTTCCTGGCAATGCGCAAGTTTCCGGCCAACTATCGCCAGTACCGTGCGTTCATCGGCCACAAGAACCTTTTCCGCCATGGTGACACCACGCTGTGGTGGGTGCAGTTCGTTACCGGCTTCTTGCTGTTCTTCCTGGGCTCGGCGCATCTTTACCAGATGCTGATGAACCCCGGTGCCATCGGTCCCTATGCCTCGGGTGAGCGCGTCTTCACCGCCTGGTGGCCGCTCTACCTGGTGCTGCTGTTCGCGGTCGAGCTTCACGGTGGCATCGGCCTGTATCGCCTGTCGGTGAAGTGGGGCTGGTTCGACGGCAAGGACCCCGAGGCGACGCGCAAGCGGCTGGCCGCCTTCAAGTGGGGCCTCACCGTGTTCTTCCTGGTGCTGGGGCTGATGACGTTGGCGGTGTACTACAAAATCGGCTGGGAGAACCGCGACGACCCGGGAAACCGCTTCACGCCATCGTGGGTGCAGGATGACGGGCAGGGAGGCCGGCAATGAAGATCGTCTACACCGACGTGCTGGTGATCGGCGGCGGGCTGGCCGGCCTGCGCGTGGCCGTCGCAGCGAAGCGACGCGGCCACGACACGATTATCCTCTCACTGGTTCCGGCCAAGCGCTCCCACTCCAAGGCGGCTCAGGGGGGCATGCAGGCGAGCCTCGGCAACGTCATCAAGGGCCAAGGCGACAACGAGGACGTGCATTTCGAGGACACGGTGCGTGGCTCCGACTGGGGCGCCGACCAGGACGTAGTGCGCATGTTCGTCAACACCGCCCCCAAGGCGGTGCGCGAGCTGGCGGCATGGGGCGTGCCCTGGAGCCGGGTGCGTAAAGGCGATCGCGAGGTGGTCATCAATGGCCAGCAGCGTGACGATTACCGAGCGCGACGAGGCCCACGGCACCGTGGCCCAGCGCGACTTCGGCGGCACCAAGAAGTGGCGTACCTGCTATGTTTCCGACGGCACCGGACACGCCATGATCACGGCAGTGGCAGACCGCGCCATCGCGGAGCAGATTCCGGTGCATGAGCGGGTCGAGGCGCTGGCGCTGATCCACGACAGCGGGCGCTGCTACGGCGCGGTGGTGCGGGACCTTGTTACCGGCGAGCTCACCGCCTACGTCGCCAAGGCCACCGCGATCGCCACCGGCGGCGCCGGGCGGCTCTACCGCGTCACCACCAACGCGGTGATCTGTGAGGGGATCGGCCACGCCATCGCGCTTGAGACGGGGGTCGCCGCGCTCGGCAACATGGAGGCCGTGCAGTTCCATCCCACCGGCATCTTCCCGGCCGGCATCCTGGTGACGGAGGGTTGCCGGGGCGACGGCGGACTGCTGAAGGACACCGACGGGCAGCGCTTCATGCCGGATTACGAGCCGGAGAAGAAAGAGCTGGCCTCGCGCGACGTGGTGTCGCGGCGCATGGAGGAGCACATCGCCAAGGGCAAGGGCGCCAAGAGCCGCTTCGGCGACCACCTCTGGCTCGACATCACACTGCTGGGCGAGCAACACATCCGCCACAACCTGCGTGAGGTCTACGAGATCTGCCATCACTTTCTCGGGATCGACCCTGTCAAGGATTGGATTCCTGTGCGCCCCGCGCAGCACTACACCATGGGCGGAGTGCGTACGAAACCCAACGGCGAGAGTCCGACGCTGAAGGGCCTGTTCGCCGCCGGCGAGGCGGCGTGCTGGGACATGCACGGCTTCAACCGCCTAGGCGGCAATTCGGTGGCGGAGACCGTGGTGGCGGGGATGATCGTGGGCGAATTCATCGCGGACTTCTGCGATGAGGCGGCGAACGACCTCAACGTTCCGCTGGGCGTGGTGCACGACTTCCTCGCTCGCGAGCGGGCCAAGCTGGACGCCCTGCTCAAGGGCGGTGGCAACGAGGACGCAACCGAGCTCAAGGTGCGCATGCAGAACATCATGACGGACAAGGTCGGCATCTTCCGCCGCGGTGCGGATCTGAACGCGGCAGTCGAAGAACTGCAGCAGCTGCTGGCGCGCAGCCGCGACATCTCGGTGCACTACAAGGCAGCCGGCGCCAATCCCGAGCTGGTCACCGCCTACCGCACGCAGAAGATGCTCAAGGTGGCGCTGGCCGTCGCCCAGGGCGCGGCCACGCGCACCGAGAGCCGCGGCGCGCACTTCCGCGAGGACTACCCGCGGCGCAACGACGCCGAGTGGCTCAAGCGCACGCTGGCGACCTGGGCCGAGGAGGGCGACACCCTGCCTAGACTCGCCTACGAGGCGCTGGACGTGAAGCGCATGGAGCTGCCGCCGGGTTGGCGCGGCTACGGGACCAAGGACTACGTTGACCACCCGGACACGCCTGCGCGGGCGACAGAAGTGGAGAGCATCCGGCAGCGGGGCGGGGACCGCTACGCGATCCAGGAGGCACTGATGCCCTACGAGCACTTGCTCCCAGAGCGCTTCCGCGGGCCAAACGAGCGGGTCGACGACAAGACGGACACGGTGGCGGCCAAATGAACGACCCAAGCAACGGAAATCGGCAGCTCAGGATCAGCATCCTGCGCTACAACCCGCAGGTTCCGGGCGACAAGCCAAGGCTGCAGGCCTACGACCTGGAAGAAGCCGCGGGCATGACGCTGTTCATTGCATTGAACGAGATCCGCGAGCAGCAAGACCCGTCACTGCAGTTCGATTTCGTCTGTCGTGCGGGCATCTGCGGCAGCTGCGGCATGATGATCAACGGCAAGCCCGGGCTGGCCTGCCGCACGCTGACCAAAGACCTCGACCCCGAGATCACGCTGGCGCCGCTGCCGGTATTCGAGCTGATCGGCGACCTGTCGGTCAATACGGGCAAGTGGATGCGGGCCATGAGCGAGCGCCTTGAGACCTGGGTCCACATGAGGCAGCAGGAAATCGACCTCGCCCGCATCGAGGAGCGCATGGAGCCCGAGCTGGCCGAGGAGATCTACCTGCTGGATCGCTGCATCGAGTGCGGCTGCTGCATCGCCGGCTGCGGCACGGTCCGGATGCGCGAAGATTTCGTCGGCGCGGTGAGTCTCAACAAGATCGCGCGTTTCCGTCTCGACCCACGCGACGGTCGCGACGACGAGGACTTCTATGAGCTGATCGGCGACGACGATGGGGTGTTCGGCTGCATGTCGTTGCTCGGCTGCCATGACGTTTGCCCGAAGGATCTTCCGCTGCAGACGCAGATCGCGTTCCTGCGCCGAAAGATGGTCGCGGTGGGAATGAAATAGCCTGCCAGCGCACGATCAGCACCGTCTTTGACAGCGATCAATACGCCGTGCGCGGCCTTGGAGGAGCATCAACGGAGCGCTGGCCGCATCGCATGAGAGGGGGTTCTCGTGACCATCACCTGGAAGCTGTTTGCGCCACTCGTCGTGGCGATCGTCGTGGCGCTGATCCCGCCGCCGGACGGGCTGGCACTCCACGCCTGGTATTATTTCGCGGTCTTCGCCGGGGTCATCACGGGGCTCGTCCTCGAGTCGCTGCCCGGCGCAGCGGTCGGCCTCATCGGAGTGGCGGTCGTGATGGTGCTGGCGCCATACGTCTATTTCAGTCCGGAACAGATGGCGAAAGCGGATTTCAAACCGGCGTCCGATGCCATCAAATGGGGCCTGTCCGGGTTCTCCAACACCACGGTGTGGCTGATCTTTGCGGCGTTCATGTTCGCTCTCGGCTATGAGAAGAGCGGCCTGGGCAAGCGCATTGCGCTGCTGCTGGTGAAGCTGATGGGCCGACGCACGCTGACGCTGGGTTACGCCGTCACCATCGCTGATCTGATCCTCGCGCCGTTTACGCCGTCCAACACGGCGCGCAGCGCCGGTACCATCTACCCGGTGATCCGCAACCTGCCGGCACTGTACGACTCCAAACCCAACGATCCCTCGGCGCGGCGCATGGGATCCTATCTAATGTGGATGGCGATTTCCGCCACCAGCATCACCAGCACCATGTTCCTTACTGGCCTCGCGCCCAATCCGCTGGCGGTGGAGCTGGTGAAGAAGACCAGCAACGTCGATATCAGCTGGGTTCAGTGGTTCACCGCAATGGCGCCGTTCGGCATCGTCATGCTGCTTACGCTGCCGCTGATCGGTTACCTGCTGTACGCGCCGGAGGTCAAAGGCGGGCCGGAAGTGCCGGCGTGGGCGGCGACGGAGCTGGAGAAGCAGGGCGGCATGACCCGGCGGGAGATCCTGCTGGCGATGCTGGTGTTGCTGGCGCTGGCACTGTGGATTTTCGGTGGTGCGTTCATCAATGCCACCACGGTGGCCATCGTTGTCGTGGCTTTGATGGTGCTGCTGGGGGTGGTGACCTGGGACGACATCCTGGCCAACAAGCAGGCCTG
The DNA here is from genome assembly GCA_963736445.1 of uncultured Gammaproteobacteria bacterium. Taxonomy (GTDB): domain Bacteria; phylum Pseudomonadota; class Gammaproteobacteria; order Chromatiales; family Chromatiaceae; genus Thiosocius. Next base: position 66,762 of record CAVTOY010000003.1, read on the forward strand.
GAACACGCTGGTCTGGTTCGGGACGCTGGTGGCGCTGGCCTCGGGCCTCGCCCAAGTGGGGTTCGTCAAATGGCTGGCCGAGGCGATTGGCACGCACATGACCGGGTTCTCGCCTTTGATGGCGATGGTAGTGCTGACGCTGTTGTTCTTTTTTATCCACTACATGTTCGCCAGCATTACGGCGCATGTGACCGCGGTGCTGCCTGTGACGCTCGCCGTGGGCTCCGCCATCCCGGGCATGAACATGCCGCAGTTCGCGATGATGCTGTGCGGGACGCTGGGTATCATGGGCATTCTCACGCCCTATGCTACCGGGCCGTCGCCGGTGTATTAAGGCAGCGGCTACATCCCCTCCGCCGACTACTGGCGGCTGGGCGCGATCTTCGGCGTGATTTTCGTCGGCGCGTATCTGCGGATCGGCGTACCGTGGTTCGCGATGATTTATTGACCACGGCATGATTGTCCCGACGCGCCCTCTGCCGACCGGTAGATAGGCGTGGCGCAGAAACACGCCTACCGGGCAGGCGGCCGCAGCGGAAGGGAGGGTTGAATGACGGGGTCGAAGAATTCCGATGACGCGCTCGCCGGCGGCGCCCTTGTGTTCCGACGCATCGCCCTGGCTGCCGGGCCGGTGTTCGCGCTCGCCTGCTATTGGCTGCTTCCGGAGAGCTACGCCGGGGGCGCCGCTGGCGCGCCGGTAGAACTCTCCCACGCAGGGCGTGCCACGCTCGCAATGATGGTGTGGATGGCTACCTGGTGGATGACCGAGGCAGTGGGGATCGAGGTTACCTCGCTGCTGCCCATCGTCGCGTTTCCGTTGCTCGGCGTCATGACCCTGGGTGCAACCACGGCCAACTACGGCGCCGACGTGATCTTTCTCTTTCTCGGCGGCTTTGTGCTGGCGCTGGCGATCCAGCGCTGGGGACTGGACCGGCGGATTGCGTTTCTCACCCTGCGTTTGGTGGGCACGCGCCCGCCCTTGGTGGTGGCGGGGTGTATGGGCGCCACCGCCTTGCTGAGCATGTGGGTTTCCAACACGGCGACCGCTGCGATGATGGTGCCGATCGCGCTGTCGGTCATCGACCTCGCGCTGCGCCAGCGCACCGGCAAAGGCCTGGCCGAGCAAGGCGGCATCCCGCGGGACGACATCGACGCGCGAAACTTCGCCATGTCGCTGCTGCTGTGCATTGCCTACGCCGCATCCATCGGCGGCGTGGCCACGATCGTCGGCTCTCCGCCCAACGGCATCCTGGTGCGCTTCATGCAGCAGACCTATGGGGTCGAGATCTCCTTCGCCCGCTGGATGATGTACGGCTTGCCGCTGACGCTCGCGATGTTGCCGATCGGCTGGTTTCTCACCGCGCACGTGATCTTCCCGACGCGGATGGGGGAGATTCCGGGCGGACGGGAGTTCATCGCCGCCGAGTATGACAAGCTCGGCCCGCTCAAGCGTGGCGAGCAAGTCGTCCTCTATGTCTTCGGTGCCACCGTTTTTCTGTGGGTGTTCCGGCCACTCATCACCGGCATAGAAATCGGCGGCGTGATGCCGCTCAAGGCGCTGTCGGACACGATCATCGCCGTCGCAGCCGCGATCACGCTGTTTCTGCTGCCTGTGGACCGTGAGCGGCGTCTATTTGCGATGGACTGGCCGACGGCCGTCAAGCTGCCTTGGGGCGTGCTGATCCTCTTCGGCGGCGGCCTGGCCCTGGCCGGTGCGATCGAGGCCAACGGGGTCGCCGCGTTCCTTGGCAGCTTCACACAGGGACTCGGTGGCTGGCCGGCGATCGGCGTAGTGTTCGTGGTAGTGGTGGTGACGGTGTTCCTGTCGGAGGTCACGTCCAATACGGCGCAGGTGGCGACGATGCTGCCGATCCTGGCAGCCCTCGCATCGGGGCTCGGCGTGCCGCCGGGATTGCTGCTGCTGCCGTGCACGATGGCCGCAAGTCTGGCGTTCATGATGCCGGTTGGAACGCCGCCCAATGCCATTATTTTCGGCACCGGCCTACTGACGATCCCGCAGATGATCCGGGCGGGCTTCTGGCTGAATATCGCCGGGATCCTGGTGGTGGTCGGACTGACCTATTTGCTGATCAGGCTGGTGCTGCCCGGCGGCGCCTGAAAGTGCATTCGCACCATAGACGGTGAGTTGGCAGCCATGGCAAATGTTGTCGCGATCTGCAACAGGCCGATCAGCCGGCGTTGAGCGTGCGCACCACTGCGGTCGCTGCAGAGGTGCTCTGTCGATACTGTTGGTTTCTGATGGGCGGCGCGTTGTACAGCTTCAGCCTGTTTCATCCGGTCGCTGCAACCGCTGGCCAACGAGCAGACCGCTGATTGGGGAACGTCAACGGTAGCCGTATTCCGGGTTCAGTCGATCCGACACCAGCCGGTCGATGCGCGCAATCTGATCGTCGTTGAAATAGTCCCGGTAACCGCCGATCTTGCCGCGTCGCACTTTGTACGAGTCACCGTCGTCGGGGTTGCTCGGTTTCAGCTTGTTACTCTTGAAAAAACCATCCGCTTCCTTGCGGGAGAGGCTGTCGAAAGAGGCAAACTCGACCGAACCTTCGATCACATGCCGCTCGAAACCACGATCGAGAAAGGTCATCACCCGATCCAGCACCTCGACCGGCTCCGCCTGCATCTCCTCGTATTTGACGACCAGCCGATGGGGCATGCCCTGCATCTCCTCGCACCAGCGGTTCATGTGATCGATGACGCGCGGTACGCCGAGTTTTTCGTCGATCACAAAGTCATACAGTTCCAGGGACCTGTCCGCCTCGGTGAGGCCTTTACGGTCGAGTTCGCGATCACCCGCCCTGTTCTTGATGTGGAAATAGAAGGATACCGCCACGTCGCGTGGATCTCTGATGACGAAAAGCGTCTTCCTGTCGTAGGGCAGCGGCACCTCTCCACCGCCAAGCTTGAAAGTCGGGATCTTGGTGTCACGAGTAAAGAACAGCGTCGGGATCGCCGGGTTGAGTCTGTGCAGGTTGTCCAATCTGATCAACTCGTCAGCCGGCACGCCGTACTGCAGATGATAGACATGCGAAATCATTACTCGCATCCAGGTCTTCCCGCTCTTGGTATGGGAAACGACAATGCCGTCGGCCTGGCGCATCTCGCGTATCATCCGGCGCGCCCACCGTCTGCGGTGCAGCCAGGCCTCGATGTCTTTTGGCGTCAGCAGCATAGTAGTTCCGTCGATCACGTCCGCGTTCCCGAACGTCTGATCACGATCGAGGTAGTTGAAGCCCTGCGTGAAAGCCTTTGGCGTGTTGAGATCGGTGGCACAGGCGCAAGCCAGATCCCGCTCCCCGGCGAGCATCATCGACACCACCAGGGTGATGATCTTCTACTGCCGAGCTCTCAGAGGCGCTGGATCTGCTTACCTTTGAGCCCGTCCCGAACTCGCCAGTACAGCGAACTCGGATTGACCACCACGATGAACACCTTGCGCATTAGGCCTTCGGGACAGGTGATCTCGCGCACACCGTGCCAGCCGCGTTCGCTGCGCTCGATAATCGCGCTGCAATTGCCCGTCGACCGACAGGTGATTACCTGGTCGAAATCCTCGAACGCCGGCGCTGAGTCGGGTTGGAAGCGGCCACCGTCGTCCAGCACCAGGGTGTCGCCGCCCCATTCGGGGTTCCACTCCTCTTCGGAGTTGAAGTACCAGATGTGCGCGCCGAACTCGCGCTTGGCATCGCAGTGCGGTGATACTGAGCAGCTGGGCGGCGCATAGTGCCAGTGAAAGCGAAACTCGGGATTCTTAGCATTGAATAGGCGGCCAATGGCTGCGCGGTAGCGGTCGCCGCGGAGTTCATCGATGAAATCCTGCCACGGCTCCGGCACCTCCATTCCTTCCGTGTACTCCAAGGAGTACCGGTCATGGGGCGCCTGCTTGGCTTTACGTTCCTTACCGAATTCCCGCGCGAATTGCGAGACGTCCGGCATGTTCTCCAACAGTGCCCGATATCCCTCCGCCGTCAGAAGGTTGTCCGGGTTGGCCCAGGGATAGGGCGATTTCGCGCGGAAATCGCTCGGAACAATCTCGTAGAGAGAGAAGGAACTCCAGTCATATATTCGTCAGATTGAAATGAATGAAGAGGTAACCCATCACGAATACCAGGTCTTGACAAAGAATGGCATGAGCAGATAGGTCAGCATGAAAGTAAAAATGGTTAAAACCGGCAGCAGCTCGATTGAGTTTCACTCTATCGCTCATGATATTACAGACCAGAAACAGCAGAAGATGCCCTTCGAAAAAGAAGAAGGAATACCGAACTCAGCTTGAAGAAGAAATCGAAGAACGAACCAGAGATCTCGTACAGGCCCGCCAGGAGGCTGAAACTGCCAGAAGAGATGCAGAGAAGGCTAATCTCCATAAATCGAAATTTCTTGCCAATATGAGTCATGAATTAAGAACTCCTCTTAATTCCATTAACGGCATTGTAGAACTGCTGCGTTATGGATCATATGAAAAGGATGCAGAAGAGATACTACCTGAACTAAAAAAAATCATTGATGAGATAAAAGTATCTTCAAAAAAATGAAGGCGTCTCTTAATGAGATTGCTGCAATAGCTGCGGGAGCTTGAAGAGATTATGATTTTTATTAGTTCAGGTAGTATCTCTTAAACATCCTTTTCATATGATCCATAACGCAGCAGTTCTACAATGCCGTTAATGGAATTAAGAGGAGTTCTTAATTCATGACTCATATTGGCAAGAAATTTCGATTTATGGAGATTAGCCTTCTCTGCATCTCTTCTGGCAGTTTCAGCCTCCTGGCGGGCCTGTACGAGATCTCTGGTTCGTTCTTCGATTTCTTCTTCAAGCTGAGTTCGGTATTCCTCTTCTTTTTTTCGAAGGGCATCTTCGGCCCGTTTCTGGTCTGTAATATCATGAGCGATAGAGTGAAACTCATTGAGCCGCTGCCGGTTTTAACCATTTTTACTTTCATGCTGACCCATCCGCTCATGCCATTCTTTGTCAAGACCTGGTATTCGTGATGGGTTACCTCTTCATTCATTTCAATCTGACGAATATATGAGCTCGATTTCCTTCTCTCTCT
>CAVTOY010000004.1:0-456784 GCA_963736445.1 uncultured Gammaproteobacteria bacterium
TCTGATCCAAAATTTTAGATAGAGAAAACATTTATCATTTGGCCAGAATCTTTCGGAATCTCGGACGGACATTTATAAACGCGACCGATCTTTCGAAAATCGTTAGAATTATTAGCGATGATACGGTAGATTGAGAAATGATACAGCGCAAGCCATGCGCATGCGCATGGCCTTTTTGTCCTGTTGATGAACGCAACGACTGCCTCGAAGGTGCGCCAGCCATCTGTCGAAGACGCTTGCAGACACCGCGGCTGGCGCATTTGTGTTGAAAGAGAAAAACTATTCCAGAAGTGCACTGAAGCGACTTAGCTTCAAAATCTTGATGCACAAAGCGATGGCATGTCGCTGTAAGATGCACTTGCAAAATTGAACTGTCACGACCTGAGACTGTTTTGCAATCAAGAGCTTCAGCGCACATACAACCTTGAGCGCGCAGGCGAGTTGCCAAATGTATTGTTAGAAGCCAGGTGTATAAGCAAAGATCACTGACACCGTAAGACACTTCTTTCGACAAAAGCAAGAACGACCATATTTGCATCAATGTGATTGCGACACTTTGTATGCACACACACTCGCGGACGCAGTCACTAGACAGCGATCAACTCATGCTTGATGCATGATCAATACATGGCTAGTGCGGCAAACTATCATCTCGCGCATCTCACGCCGCCTGAGCAACGCACACGTCTATCACAAAACGTTCACAAGTCTTGAACCTGAACAAAGTTTTGTGCAGTGGCGGCGTCTCAACAACTTTCGGTAGATTTGAACTTGCAGTTCGGTAAATATGTCTATTTCTGGATGTTGCAGACCCACTACAATGTAGATGTGATCTGCTCTCTGCTCGGGGAGTATGCGTGTTCAGAAAAGCTCTTGGGGTCAAGCCTCTTTCGGATGATGATACTGAGCGATTGTAAACAGCCCCTTCAAAAGGAGTTCATGGTGTTCCAGCGCAGATATGTTTCAACATAGGGTAGTGGCGGAGCTCATGTTTGAGGCCCTCAACTTCCTGACGTCGCATGGGTTCCAGCTGCAGCTCCTGTGTCTCCAAGCTTACATAGATAGCTGCTAAGAGAAATACGAGCTGCAGTTGGAACAAGAGGCGTGTGGTTGCCAGGACTCACCTTGGCATTACCTCTGAAAAGGTATGGTATGGCTGATGGTAGACCTACTCCCAGGCTACAATTGCTGCTTTGCGGCTGCTTTACTGCGCCTTCGGTGATGTTTTCTGCAACAAGCCCTCGTGTAGTGAAAGTTCTTGCCTACAAACATGCATTCTGCATCGTACATGCTACAGAGTGCTGACTTTATGACCTCTACTTGTTTTCAATGTGCTCTTTCAGCTCAGTTTTAGAGTCAAGTGCGGGCGAAGCTGCAAGAAAGTCACCTGTCGATGGTACGGCCTCACAGACGGAGCAGCTCAAAAAGAAACAATGCAACCAACAGCCAGGATGTAATCGCATCCACCTTGAAAACCCCGTCACGACCCACATATATTTGTTCGAAATGGTGGAGTTGCAATGCACGGGCAGGCGTTTGCGTTTTGCGTGGCGCACGGCGACGGCCACCAAACCCTGACTTGGACATAGCCACATCGACCACACGCCGGCGCTAGCAGATGTGCCGCTACCCTGAACATAATTGAACGCAGTCGTGATCGTTTTCACGCGTTAAACGAATGGCATTCAGTGTGCACGTCACGCAATCATCGCACGCCATTCAAGCTATCCAACGATAGAAACGCTGAGTCTGCACGACGTCGTCGACGTCAATGACGACGTCATACACTACATCCACGATCTGCACCAGGGGTACCAGTAGAGCCAATCTCAAACCCTGTACTTGCACATCTCGTCTGTACTTGTGTACTTTGTGCATCTGCACGAGAGGGCAGGTCAAAGCGCCCGTGGGACTCAGTACTGAAACACACTATCTAGCCTGGATGTCGCCGTCAAAGATTAACCCACCAGAGCGGGCAGCCACACTCCCGGCTTTTTGCATCATACTGGTACCCTAACACCCAGACGTCAATGGAGGACTCAGTCTAGCCTATTCTCCCCATATGATAGACACATCAAAACACTCCGTCATTGTGCCGCCTCTCTGCTTTTGCTCTGCTGCATCAGTGCTAGAAACTCTGAGACAATTCTGGAGATGTTTTCTTTGGGCTGACTTTGCAATACCTCACCTGATTGTATCCATTCTGAGGAATCATGTCTTTCGCCTCATTTAGTCTGCAAGTGATCGTGCCACTTAGCGTAGAAAACAACGATGGAAATATCCTCAAGGCTAAGATTGAAGGGTTGTCACATCGCAAGAGCAGTTCTCGTCTTTGTACTGCCTATTGCGATGTGCCGAAGTTTGTTCGTCGTCCCGTCTTTGTACTGTAACAATCTAGAATTCAACTCGAAAACCCCACCAATCCTGCGCAGTCACCAGAGTTTTTCTAAATGTGACTGGTACACCCGCTCGTCGATGGCAAGGCAGAGACACAGAGCAATGAAGGCAAGCACAAACAGGAACTGACCAAGTGAGCCCACCGAAAAGAAACAAACAGGGCAGAGGAGGAGGGATCGGGAGACAAGCCAGCCGCAAGTACTTCAAACACCAGGTGCATGTGTTCCCATGAGTTTTGCGTTCAAGTCTGTTCAAGTCCTTTTGTTCCCCAGGCTCTTGAGCCTGGGCTTGAGGCCGAAGCTCCCTCTGGGGCATGTTCGCTTGTGCGTCGCAGTGCGCGCCTTGCGATGGCTTGATACCCTTTTCTTTTCTTTTTTTTCTTTTCTGTTGACACTGAGAATTGGAAGCACTTGGCTTTGTGCCACCCGTAGGTCTACATCTTTGCGTGATCTCATGCCGTGGCGGGCTCGACATTGCAGACCCAGCCTGCTCTGGCTACCTCTTGTAGAAGATCTCTGCTGTCACAGCAGCATACCTGGCTGTCGAACCTGGGCAACAAGGTTTTCGCTCGCTTCCAATTGCTGAAGGACAATAGGATCCGGCCCGGTCGCGCGCACGTCTGCGAATAATGCGATTTATCAACGACGTGCGCGCGGGCGACCAATCATCCTATAGGGCATTGCATCCCGCCTGAGGGGCCACCCCTTCTGCCGAGGCCCTGAGGGAGGATGTGGCCTGATCATGACGGAATGCCGGGAGACCCTGCCCGGCCAATTCACAGGAAAACCGCATGTCCACCCTGCCCGCCACCCGGCACGACAAGAACCAACTCCCGGTAACCCAGCAGATTGTCTCTGTGATGTGGCCTTCGTTTCTGACGGCGAGTGCGGCCACGATAATTTTTTTTACGCTCTTCGATCCGACCGAACTGGCAATGATCGGCGGCTTCCCAAACCTGACACGCACCGGCGGCTACACCATTGGCTTCTTCTGCTTCTGGTTGCTGACATCGATCAGCTGTGCGCTGACCTGTTACTTCCGGCGGCCGACGAACCTGCGTAAACCCGACGAAGCACCCCCGCAATCCTGACGACGGAACAGCAGACGATGTCTCAAACTGCCGCGAAAGCCAATCAAGCGCCGATCGAACAGGAGCTCTACAAAAAACGCGAAAAAATCTATCCACGCGAAGTACACGGCGTGTTCGCCGCGCTGCGTCTGCTCGCCATGGGCGCCCTCCTCGGCCTCTACTATGGCGTGCCCTGGATCAATTGGGATGGTCATCAGGCGATTCTGTTCGACCTGCCGGCGCGCAAGTTTTATATCTTCAGTCTGACCTTCTGGCCGCAGGACTTCTTCTATCTTTCGATGCTGCTCATCATCGCAGCCATGTCATTGTTCCTGTTCACTGCGCTGGCCGGGCGTCTGTGGTGCGGCTATGCCTGCCCTCAGACCGTGTGGACCGAGGTCTACATGTGGATCGAACGCAAGATCGAGGGCGGATCGCGTAAGCAGAAAAAGCGTGACCAGGGTCCTCGCGATGCATCTTTCTTCGGCGTCAAGCTGACGAAGCACGGCGCCTGGCTGCTGTTTTCGCTATGGACCGGTTTCACTTTCGTCGGCTACTTCACACCGGTCCGCGAACTCTGGGGCAGCGTGCTGACCTGGAACCTCGGCCCCTGGGAGACTTTCTGGATCTTTTTTTACGGCTTCGCTACCTACGGAAACGCGGGTTTCATGCGCGAGCAGGTGTGCACCTATATGTGCCCCTATGCGCGCTTTCAGAGCGCCATGTTCGACCATGACACCCTGATCATCTCCTATGACGAGCAGCGCGGTAACCCGCGCGGCTCACGCAAGCGGGGGACGCCCTCCAGCAGCGTCGGATTGGGTGACTGCATCGATTGTGGCCTGTGCGTCCAAGTCTGCCCCGTCGGTATCGACATCCGTGATGGTCTTCAATATCAGTGCATCGGATGTGCCGCCTGCATCGATGTCTGCGACGATGTCATGGACAAGATGGGCTATCCGCGCGGATTGGTGAAATATACGACCGAGAATGCGCTGCAGGGCAAGCCGACCAAGACGATCCGGCCCCGGGTCCTGGTCTATGTCTCGATCCTGACTTTCGTCAGTGCCGCACTGGTGTATGCCCTGCTCACCCGCATCCCGCTCGAAGTCGACATCCTTCGCGACCGCAATGTCCTGTACACGGAGACCGACGAGGGTGTGGTGCAGAACGTATATAACCTGAAAATCATCAACAAGGACGATCAGCTGCAGCGCTACAATCTATCCGTATCAGGGCTCGAGGGCCTTCGTGTGATCGGCAAGACCGAAGATATCCAGATCCAAAGCGGTGCCGTGGCCGATCTGCCGATGCGCGTCGAGGTCGATCCGATCGCATTGAAATCCACGAGCAGCGAGATCATGTTCCATATCGAATCGACCGTCACACCCGAGATCGCCATCGAGAAGCACGCCCGCTTCCTCGGTCCGATGATGCGCTGAATCGGAGCCTTACATGCGTCCTCCTCGCGAAGACACCGAACCCTGGTACAAGCAGTTTTGGCCATGGTTCTTGATCAGCCTGCCGCTGAGCGTGGTGATAGCGTCGATCTTCACCATCAACATTGCGATTGAGAGCGATGATGGTCTGGTGAGTGACGACTACTACAAGGAGGGTCTGGGGATTCACAAGGACGCCAACAGCACGCAAATGGCGAAGGCGCTGGGCATCGCCGCGGCCGTCCGCTTCGACCGGGAGACGGGCGCCATCGCCGTGACCTTCGAACAGCCACTGCCGGCACAGAGTGCTGTCTTGTCACTCAAGGTGACGCACCCCACGCTACCTAATCAAGATCAGCTGGTTCAGCTCACGCCATCCGACGGGCAGGAATACCTCGGCCGCCTCGATCCCCTGGGGCCCGCGCGATGGAAACTCGAGCTGCGGCCCGATGACAGATCCTGGCGAATCGAGGGCCGACTGGCGCTACCGGATACAGCGGCCACACGCCTCGAATAAGTCACCGACGAAACGTCACGCTCATCAGTGCAGGCGCCGCCATACGGCCTCACCGCCGGAGGCCTGGTCGATCGCCTGCAGGCGCGCCTGATGCGCATCCAGTTCCTCGCTGCTGGCCTCGACCACGACGAGATCCACCGCATCGCGCGCGATGCGCCGAATGCCCGGATGCTGCCCATTCGACCTTTCGGACACGGCTGCGGCGTCCAAAGACAACGTGCGCTGGCCACCGCTCATGGCAAGATAGACGTCGGCGAGGATCTCGGCATCCAATAGCGCACCGTGCTTATCGCGCCGGCCGTTGTCGACGTCGTATCGGCCACATAAGGCATCGAGGCTATTGCGTTGGCCTGGGTGCTTCTTGCGCGCCATGACCAGCGTATCGAGCACCGCGCAGCACTCGTCGATCCTCCCCAACCCATCGACGCGCGCCAGTTCTGCATCCAGGAATCCGACATCGAACGGGGCATTGTGAATCACCAGCTCCGCGCCCCGCAGGTAGGTCATGAGATCGCCGGCGATATCCGCGAAGCGCGGTTTATCTGCCAGGAGCTCGTTGGTAATGCCATGCACCTCGACCGCCGCCGCGTCGATCTCGCGGTCCGGCTGCAGGTAGACATGAAAATTGTTGCCCGTGGGGCGACGCTCCATCAGCTCGACGCAGCCGATCTCGATAATGCGATGCCCCTGCTCGGGCTCCAGTCCGGTCGTTTCGGTGTCGAGTACGATCTGTCTCATGTGTCCAGGATTGCGGTTGGATAGCGGAGGGCAGCATCCCGCAGTCGGGGCCACGATTTCAAGCCCTAGCCTGCATATCTCACCGTTTTTCGTAACGAGGACGCCGAGACGCCGCTATGGCGGGATGCACGGAGTGGAAGGCGGTGCGGGCGCAGTCGACACTAGCCTGCAACGAGTACGCCCCGTCAGGGCGAGGGTATCGGAGGCCGCAGCAGGAAATCGGGGAGATCATGTCTAGCCCATCAAATCCCCCCGTAAACGAACAGCAGGTAGGTATTGAGGAGATAGATCAGAAAAAGCGAGATCCCCGCCCAGCCAACAAAACCGAACACAAGTCCGCGGGGCCGGTACAGCAAGCCGACGATGGCTACGCCGGTCATCATGACGGTGGAAAACGCGGAGATGGCGTGTGTGCTCGAGACCGCATCGAACAGCGGACCGGGCAGATACATGATGTCGTCGATGGCCAGTATCCCGATGTTGAACAAATTGCTCCCGAACAGATTGCCGATGGCCATGTCCAGGGCACCGAGGCGCAGTGCGGCCACTGTGACGGCCATCTCCGGCACCGAGGTAACGAACGCGACGAACAGGGTGCCCACGAAGCTCTGGTGCCACCCCATCTCGAGCGCCAACGCCTTGGCCACAAAGGGCAGCCATACGCCCGCCGCCAGGATGACCAGCGCGGCCAGGCTGTATCTGAGGATCGCATCGCGCAGCGACAGGTCCGGATAGGAATCCATCTTGGCCTCCGTGAACTCCCTGACCTCCTCGGTCTCGTAGCGAAACACGGCACGCATCGACACCATGTAAAGGATCAGGATCGCCGGGGTGTAAAGCCCAATGTGCCCGAGGGTCATGGATTTCCCGAACGAGGCCGCCGAGATACTGAGACCCGCCAGGCCAACCAGCAGAATGCCGAATCCCGCCGACAAGATGTGTCCCCTGCTCGCCCGAAGGAAGATCGACTCCTCACGGTTCAGCATATCGAGCAGGAAAAGCAGCAGTAGATTAAACACACAGCTGCCGAGCACGTCCCCCACCGCGATCTCGGGCGCATTCGCGACCGTGACCGAGCTCACCCCCGTTACCAGTTCCGGCAACGAGGTGACGCTGGCGAGCATCACCACACCGACCCATGTGCCGCCAAGGCCCGTCTTATCGGCAATGGCATCGCCGTAACGCGACAGGTTCACCCCCGCCACCCCGATCAGCGCAAGACACAGCAGAAACTGAACCCAGATCACGTGAAGCGCCTCCGCAGCGCCCGGATATCGACAGGTGCGGGAAACTATTCCGGCTAATCGCCGAGCGTAAGATGGTAGCGCCGTACCAGGCTGGCGGTCGAGGAGTCGACACTGGGTGACAATGCAGTGGCGCGAAAGTCGGCCAGGATATGACTGGCCAGCTGCTTGCCGAGCTCCACGCCCCATTGGTCGAAGGAATCCACGCCCCAGATTACCCCCTGCACGAACACCTTGTGCTCGTAGAGCGCGATCAATGCGCCGAGAATGCGCGGCGTGAGCTGGTCGACGACCAGCATATTACTCGGCCGATTGCCGGGGAAAATGCGATGCGGCACCAGTCTCTCGATCGTCTCGGGAGCAATCTTGCCTGCCTCGAGTTCGGCTCGCGCCTCGGACTCGGTTCGACCACGCATCAGCGCCTGCGCCTGCGCCAGGCAGTTGGCGACCAGCTTGTCATGATGGTCTTCCAGCGGGCTATGACTGCGCAGCGGCAGGATGAAATCCGTCGGGATCAGGCGCGTACCCTGGTGGATCAGCTGAAAAAAGCTGTGCTGGGCATCGGTGCCCGGCTGGCCCCAGATCACCGGGCCCGTGTCGTAATCGACCGGCACGCCGTCGCGCGTGACGCGCTTGCCGTTACTCTCCATGTCGACCTGCTGCAGATACGCAGGCATGTACTGCAGATTCTGGTCATAGGGAATCACGGCCAGGGTGTCGGCGCCGCCGAAATTGTTATACCAGATGCCCAATAGCGCCAGCACGACCGGCATATTGCGCTCCGGCGGCGCCTCGACGAAATGTTCGTCCATGTCATGCGCGCCATACAACAGCTCTTCGAAGTGTTGCATGCCGACCGCCAGCGCAATGGGCAGACCGATCGCCGACCACAGAGAGTAACGACCGCCGACCCATTCCCAAAACTCGAACATATTGGCCGGATCGATCCCAAATTCCGTCACCGCCGCACCGTTGGTCGATACCGCAACGAAATGCCGCGCGATCGCGGCCTCCGTCTTCAGGGCCTGAAGACACCATGCACGCGCTGATTCCGCATTGGTCAGGGTCTCCTGGGTGGTGAAGGTCTTGGAGGCGACGACAAACAGCGTCTGTGCCGGATCGAGTCGACCCAGCGTCTGGGTCAGCTGTGCCCCGTCGACATTGGAGACGAAGTGCACCCGTAGACTGGGATCCTGATAAGGATACAGGGCCTCGCAGACCATTTTCGGGCCCAGGCTGGAGCCCCCGATGCCCAGACTCACGATATCGGTGATGCGCTGCCCGGTATGGCCCAGCCAGCGGCCTTCACGAACCTCTGCGGAGAATTCCCGCATGCGGTCGAGCACCGACCGGATCCCCGGCATCACGTCGTCACCATCGACCTGATAATCGCGCGGACCGAGATTGCGCAGCGCCATGTGTAGCACCGCCCGCCCTTCGGTATTGTTGACCTTTTCGCCTCGCAGCAGGCTATCGCCCCAGAAGGTCAGATCCGCGGCCCGCGCCAGCGCTAAAAGCCGGCGCAGGGTCTCGTCGGTGATCAGATTCTTGGAGTAGTCGAGGTGGATGCCGCAGCCGTCGAGGCTGTAACGTTCGCAGCGTTCGGGATCCTGCTCGAACAAGTCGCGCATGCGCAGACCGCCGACCGACTTCCAGTGTGCTGCGAGCGCCTTCCATTCAGGGGTGTGGCTGATCAGTGGCATGAGACAGGGATCGACGGCTTGGGTAAAGTGGAGGCCGGCTTGGACGGCTCGGATCTCGGCGATTTGTACCATGTATACCCAGGCCAGGCCAACCGGCCAGGGATTTCCGCGCCGCGGCGCGGCGAACTTCAGAATCAGCGGGTAAGGACCAGTGAGCGACTTATTCATCAACGCCTGCGTAAAGCATGACAAGGCCCTGCGCGCCCGGGTGAAACTGCTCGGCCAGCTGCTCGGCGACGTCATCAGCAGTCAGGCCGGCAGTGATATCCTGCGCACCGTCGAGCGCCTGCGGAAGGGTTTCCTTCAGCTGCGCGAGCACCCCGATCCGGAGCGCCTCGCACGGCTGAAGAATGTCATCGCCAAGCTGTCGCCCGATGCGCTGCGTCCGGTGATTCGGGCCTTCAGTGTCTACTTCCAGCTAGTCAACACCGCCGAGGAGAGCTTCCAGCATCGCCAGCGCCGGCGCATCGCGGCCAAGGGCGGCGTGCTGTGGAAGGGTTCATTCGACGCCTGCCTGCGCGACCTGCGTGACATGGGCGTCGATCCGGACGAGCTGCAGGATCTGTTCGAAGAGATACGCTACATGCCGGTGTTCACCGCGCACCCGACCGAATCGAAGCGACGCTCGATCATGCTGCAGATACGCCGCATCTTCGAGAGCAACGAGGCCCTGGATGCACCACGGACCTCGATCGACCACACAGAGACCCACACGCGCGATCTGCGGACCCATATCCAGACACTCTGGAAGACCGATGAGGTGCGACCCTCAAGACCGGATGTCAGACACGAGATCCGCATGGGGATATACCACTTCCAAGAGGCCTTGTTCGACGCCATCCCCGTGGTCTATCGACGACTGGACGCGGCCATTCGGCGCGCCTATCGGGACCACCCAAACTTCCATGGCGTCGACGTACCCTCGATGATCCGTTTCGGCAGCTGGATCGGCGGCGACCGCGACGGCAACCCGAATGTCACCGCGGAGATCACGCGCGAGGCCATCCTCACACAGCATGAGACCATACTGACGGCCTATCTACGGCGCGTCGAGAAACTGATCGGGATCCTGACGCAGTCTATAGATTTCTGTTCGCCCTCACCGGCCTTCCTGACCAGCCTGCGGGACGACGATGCCTACCGTGAATCGTTCGATAAGGAATGGCCGGCGCGCTTTGATGCAGAGCCCTATCGCCGGAAGCTGTACGTCATCGCACTGCGCCTGCGCCAGCTGGAGCGACGTGGACGGGCCTGGGTGGAGGGCCGGCCGTGGAACCCGGAAGTCGTGGGTTATGCGGACGAGCTTGCCCTCGTGCGCGATCTGGAACTGATCCGCGACTCCCTGATCAGCCATGGCGACGCCGATACCGCGAATGCTGAATTGATGGACCTGATCCGCCTGGTGCGCACCTTCGGCTTCTACCTCGCGCGGCTGGACATCCGCCAGGAGTCGACCGTGCACACCGAGGCGGTCGCCGACGTGCTCGCACGGCTCGGCATCGAGAGCGACTATGCATCGCTCGACGAGCCCCGACGGCTGCAGCTGCTCGGCGAACTAATCGACAAACCGCCGCTCGTCGGCGACCGCACCACCTTGTCCGAGATGACCCAAGAGGTGCTGCGCGTATTCGACGTGATCGAGGAAATGCAGCGCGTGATCAGTCCGCGGGTCATCGGTCGCTACGTCATCTCCATGGCGCATCGAGCCTCGGACGTGCTGCACGTGATGTTCCTTGCCAGCCTGACCGGCCTCGCCGGTCGTCAATCCGACAGTTTCATCTGCCGGATCGGCGCCTCACCGCTGTTCGAGACCATTCACGACCTTTCACGCATCGAACCCGTGATCTCCGAGCTGCTCGATCACAGTGTCTACCAACGTCTGTTGCAGACCTACGGCGGCCTGCAGGAGGTCATGCTCGGCTACTCGGATTCGGCCAAGGACGGCGGTATCGTGGCCTCCGCATGGCTGCTTTACCGGGCACAGCAGCGCGTGATCGCGCTCGGCAAGTCGCACGGCTTCCGTATTCGCCTGTTCCACGGGCGCGGCGGTACGATCGGGCGCGGCGGCGGCCCGACCCACGACGCCATTCGTGCGCAACCAGCGGGCACCCTGCTGGGCCAGATCAAGTTCACCGAGCAGGGCGAGGTGCTGTCCTATAAATACAGCAACCGCGAGACCGCGATCTATGAGCTGACCATGGGGCTGACCGGTGTGCTCAGTGCCAGTACCGGGCTGATTCGCCAGATCGCGCCGGATGAGGCGAGCTTCCACACCAGCATGCAGCTGCTGGCCGATCGAGGTGAATCCGCCTACCGCAAGCTCTCGGAGCAGACACCGGGCTTTCTCGACTATTTTTACGAGGCGACGCCGGTATCCGAGATCGGGATGCTCAACATCGGCTCACGACCTTCACATCGTGCCAAGGGCGACCGCTCGAAATCCTCGGTGCGGGCCATCGCCTGGGTGTTCGGATGGGCGCAGGCACGCCAGACCCTTCCCGCCTGGTATGGCCTGGGCACTGCGTTGGAACACTGTTGTCAGGGCGAGAAAAAACGCCTCAAGGTACTGCGTGAAATGTACCGGGAATGGCCCTTCTTCCGTGCCCTGCTCAGTAACACCCAGATGGCCCTGTTCAAATCACGCATGGACATCGCGCGGGAATACGCAGCGCTGTGCAGCGATACACAGACCCGCGATTCCGTGTTCGGGCTGATCGAGGCCGAGTACTGGCGCACCACAAGCTGGATCCAAAAGGTGGCGGAGATCGACGAACTGCTGGACGACAACCCCCTGTTGAAGTTGTCGTTGACCCGCCGCGACCCCTACCTGGACCCGTTGAACCACATCCAGCTCGAGCTGCTGCAGCGCTTCCGGCATCCAGGGTCACGCGACACCGATCGCGAGGCCAATCTGGATCCGCTGCTGCGATCGATCAATGCAATCGCCGGCGGGATGCGCAATACGGGGTGACTGATGCGGGCTAGCGAGCGATCTCGATGTTGTCGATGAGGCGCGTCTTGCCGAGGAATGCGGCCGCCAACACCACCAGGTCTTTTTCCCCTGCAGCGGGTTCTGCGAGGTCGGCGGCGCGACGAATCGCGATGTAATCGGTGCGAAAACCACTGTCCTCCAGTTCCAGCGCGGCCCGTGCCTGCAGGCCCGCCAAGTCATCGCTGCCACCGCGCAACTGCGCCGCCATGCCGTTCAATACCCGATTCAGAATCGGTGCCGTCGCGCGTTCGACCTTGCTGAGGTAACCATTGCGGGAACTCATCGCCAGACCGTCCGGCTCACGCGCCGTTGCAGCACCCTCGATCCTCACCGGCATGGCCAGATCCTCGACCATGCGCCGAATCACCACCAGCTGCTGAAAGTCTTTGTTGCCGAACACTGCGATATCCGGCTGCACCATGTTGAAGAGTTTACATACCACAGTGGCGACACCGATAAAGTGGCCTGGCCGGCAGGCGCCGCACAATATCCCAGACAGACCGGGCACCTCGACGCGCGTCTGCTCCGCCTGCGGCTTTGGGTACATGACCCCGACACCCGGCGCGAACAACAGATCAACGCCCTCTTTCTCGAGCATGTCGGAATCGCGCCGCAGCGTGCGCGGATAGCTATCGAAGTCTTCACCGGCGCCAAACTGCAGCGGGTTGACGAAGATACTCACCACCACCCGGTCGGCCAGCTGGTGGGCGACCTGGACCAGCGACAAATGGCCGGGGTGCAGATTACCCATGGTCGGCACGAAGGCTACATTGCCGCCGCGTCGCCAGCTCTCCACCTGGGCACGCAGTGGGCCGACCTCGTTGACGGTGATCACGCCAGGTGATGCTCGCTGGCCGGGAAGGTGCCTTCCTTGACCGCCTTAACATAGGCGGCCAGCGCGCCCGGCACGCTGCCCGTATCGGCGAGGAAGTCATGCACGAAGCTCGGCGTCCCCTGCGGCGTAATGCCGAGCATGTCGTACAAGACCAGGACCTGCCCGTCGGTCTCGGCCCCGGCACCGATACCGATGACCGGAATATCCAGCGCCCGCGTGATCTCCTCGGCCAGCACCGCCGGCACACACTCCAGCACCAGCATCTGGGCCCCTGCCTCGCGCAGCGCGACGGCGTCGTTGAGAATACGTTCGCCGGCGTGCTCTTCGCGACCCTGGACCCGGTAGCCACCCAGCTGATGAATCGATTGCGGCAACAGCCCGAGATGGCCGCACACCGGCACGGCGCGGGCGGTCAAGTGATGGACGGTATCGATCTGCGGCGCGCCGCCTTCGATCTTGACCATGTGCGCACCGCCCTCCTTCATCAGGCGGCCGGCCGTGTTCAATGCCTGCTCGGGCGTGCCGTGGCTCATGAAGGGCATGTCGGCGATGACCATGGCATGCCGACTCACGCGCATCACATTGGCGGTGTGATACACCATGTCGTCGACCGTCACCGGCAGCGTGCTCTCATGGCCCTGTACGACCATCCCCAGCGAATCGCCGACCAGGATTACATCCATGCCGGCCTGCTCGATCTGTTGGGTAAAACTGGCGTCATAGCTTGTCATGACGGCAATTTTCTCACCCGCGGCCTTCATACGGTTGAGGGTGCTGATTGTGATCTTGCTCACCTGTCCTCCTGTCGAACCGCCTGCTGTTGTTTGTCACGCCAGGTCAGTTTATCGCCAGCGGTGACGGGTTGAAATAGTGTCTATCTAAGGGTGTCAGTCACTCTCAGGGTGTCAGTCACTATCGGCGGACGCCACCGGCCGCAGAGCCCGTTGCGCGGCACTGTCGACATAATCGGCCAGCGGTCCCAGACCGGGCAGGTACAGATCGGGCGCGAGGTCGAAAAGCGGCACCCGGACGAAGTCACGTCGATGCAGCTCCGGGTGAGGCACGCGCAGGCGCGGTGTTGCAATCTGCTGTTCGCCGTACAGGAGCAGATCCAGATCCAGCGTTCGCGGACCCCAGCGTTCATTGCGCTGCCGGCCATGCCGCTGCTCGATATCGTGCAACCCGGCGAGCAGCGCATCCGGACCCAGGGTCGTATGCAGCATCGCGACGGCATTGACATAGGGCGGCTGACCGGCCGGCCCGAGCGGCGCCGAGTGGTACAAACGCGATTGGCGGATCCGCTGGGTGTGCGGCAGCTCGTCCAGTTCGCGCATCGCCTCGCGCACCTGTGCAATCGGTTCGCCCAGATTACTGCCCAGACCGACGAAGGCAGTCACCCCGGCGGCGTTCATTCCTGTGCGGCAGGCGCCGGCTTGCGGCGCCGACGACGCCCCCCACGACGCGAGCGCCTGACCTGGGTCTCCGGCAAGGCGACCGCAGGCGTCTCGCCTACCTCGGCCTGGAAAGCAGTCCACCATTCCGCCAGCCCTGGATCGACCTCGCCCGCCGCCGCCCGCAGCAGCAGAAAATCGTAGGCGGCGCGAAATCTCGGATGCGCCAGCAGGCGTCTTGGACGTTTCCCCCGGGTATTCGACAAGCGGGCCTGCAGGGTCCAGATCTCTTGCATCGGCGTGCTGAAACGCCGTGGCAGCGACACCCGGTCCAGCTGCAGTGCGATCACCTCGGCCGCGCCCTGCTGAATGGCCTGATAAGGCAGCATCCCATCCGATTCAAGGCGCTCGGCGATCTGTCTGACCGGCTCCCAAAGCAGCACCGCAAACAGGAATGCAGGGGTAACCGGCTTTTCTTCGCGGATCCGGTTATCGGTATTCTCCAGCCCGCGCAACACCAGCGTCAGCGGAAACTCATGATCGAGTTCACTGAGGCAGCGCTCGGTCTGCGGGAACAGCTGCGCAAACAGACCGTACTGGCGCATTTTTTCGAAACTGCCGACCGCGGTGCCGCCGAGGAACAGCTTGAGCACCTCTTCGAACAGCCGCGCCGGCGGGACGTCGGCAAGCAATGACGCCAGATCGCCGATCGGCGCCTCGGTCTCCGCCGCTACCCGAAATCCCAGCTTGGCAGCGAAGCGCACCGCGCGCAGCATGCGCACCGGGTCTTCCCGATAGCGTGTCTCCGGATCGCCGAGAAGACGCAGCACCCCCTGCCGCAAGTCCTCGACACCGCCGGCATAGTCGATGATCGAGAAATCCGCGACGTTGTAGTACAGCGCATTGACCGTAAAATCGCGTCGCAGCGCATCCTGCTCGATATTGCCGTAGATATTGTCGCGCAGCAGCCGGCCCTCATCGGTCTGATGGTCGTTCGTCTCCTCTGCATTCTGACCGGCCCTGAACGTCGCCACCTCGATGATCTCCCGGCCGAAATGCACATGCGCCAGGCGGAAACGCCGACCGATCAGACGGCAGTTGCGGAACACCTCGCGCACGTCCTCGGGTCTCGCATCGGTCGCAACATCGAAGTCCTTGGGCTCGCGCCCGAGCAGCAGATCGCGCACGCCGCCGCCAACCAGGTGGGCCTGGTAACCGGCGGCGTTCAGCCGGTACAGCACCTTCACCGCATTCGGCGAGATATTGGCGCGCGAGAGCGTATGCTGATCGCGGGAGATTACGACGGGATCTGCCGGCATCAATCGGCGCCCTTCGCGGCCAGCTGCTCGGTGATGGTCAGACCACCATGGCGGACGCCGGCGAAATGCCAAGGCGGCATTGGCCCATTCCAGCTTGGGATCGAGGTAGGCAGATAGCGCGGCATGTCGCTGTATCGCGAGGATGACAAGGGGATCGGACTACAAATGGGCGGTTACCGGTTGGCGATTAAAATCTAGTCACTGCGAATCATACACTGCGCGCCCACGACAATCAGCGCCCGGCGCACAACATGCCCTGAGTGCTCACCCAACCCCCCGCATCACTCGCCGACTCCGCTCCCTTTTCGGCGCGGGCCGGCGACGGTCCCGGCGCTCCGCGTATGGCGGTATACTTTGCGGCCTCTGAGCAGCACTTGGCCGGACCCCGCCCTGATGGAAAAGACCTACGACCCCCATGCGATAGAGCAACGCTGGTATCAGATATGGGAGGGCCGCGGTTGGTTCGAACCGACCCCCGGCGACGGTCCCGCGTACTGCATCATGATCCCGCCGCCGAATGTCACCGGCAACCTGCACATGGGGCACGGTTTCAACAACACCGTGATGGACACCCTCATCCGCTTCAACCGTATGCGCGGCCGCCCCACCCTGTGGCAGCCGGGTACCGACCACGCCGGCATCGCCACCCAGATGGTGGTGGAGCGGCAGCTCGAGGCCGCCGGCCTCACGCGGCACGACCTGGGACGCGAAAAGTTTATCGAGCGGGTATGGGAATGGAAGGCAGAGTCCGGCGACAATATCACGCGCCAGCTGCGCCGCCTGGGTTCCTCCCTCGACTGGCAGCACGAACGCTTCACCATGGATCAAGGACTCTCCGTGGCCGTGCGCGAGGTCTTCATCCGACTCTACGAAGAGGGGCTGATCTACCGCGGCAAGCGCCTGGTCAACTGGGATCCCAAGCTGCATACCGCGGTCTCGGATCTCGAGGTGATCTCGGAGGAAGAGACCGGCCACATGTGGCACATGCGCTATCCGCTGTCCAACGGCCAGGGCCACATGGTGGTCTCGACCACCCGGCCGGAGACCATGCTGGGCGACTGCGCCGTCGCGGTCAATCCGGAGGACCCGCGCTACAGACACCTGATCGGCGAACTGGTCGAACTGCCGCTGACCGGTCGCCGCATCCCCATCATTGCCGATGAGCATGCCGACCCGGAGTTCGGCACCGGCTGTGTAAAAATCACCCCGGCGCATGATTTCAACGACTATGCAGTGTGGCAGCGCCATCGCGATGAGACGCCGATCAGCAGCCAGCAGCACGGCGGGCTGATCAACCTCTTCAGTATCGATGCGGCGATCCGGCCCAACGAGGCCGACGAAGGCGAACTCATTCCAGCGGCCTATATCGGCATGGATCGCTATGCGGCGCGCGCCCGGATCGTCGCCGATCTCGAGGCACAGGGGCTGCTGGAGAAGGTGGTCGACCACAAGCTGATGGTGCCGCGCGGCGATCGTTCCGGTGCCGTCATCGAACCCTTCCTGACCGATCAGTGGTACGTCAAGGTCGGCCCACTGGCCAGGCCGGCGGTCGAGGCCGTCGAGTCAGGCCGAGTCCGCTTTGTGCCGGACAACTGGAAGAACACCTATTTCGAGTGGATGCGCAACATCCAGGACTGGTGCATCAGTCGGCAGATCTGGTGGGGACATCGCATCCCTGCCTGGTACGACGACGAGGGCAACATCTATGTCGGGCGCAGTGAGGAGGAGGTGCGTGCGCAGCATAAACTGGCTGCCGAATACCCACTGCGGCAGGACGAGGACGTGTTGGATACCTGGTTCAGTTCGGCGCTGTGGCCCTTCTCGACTTTAGGTTGGCCCGAACAGACCGAGCGGCTGCAGCAGTTCTACCCGACCAGCGTGCTGGTCACCGGATTCGACATCATTTTTTTCTGGGTCGCGCGGATGATCATGATGGGGCTGAAGTTCATGGACGACGCGCCATTCCGAGAGATCTACGTGCATGGCCTGGTGCGCGACGCAGAGGGCCAGAAGATGTCCAAATCCAAGGGCAACGTCCTGGATCCCATCGATGTCATCGACGGCATCGACCTCGAATCCCTGGTCGCCAAGCGCACCAGCGGCATGATGCAGCCGCAACTGGCACAGCGCATCGAACGGCTCACGCGCAAGAACTTTCCCAACGGCATCCCCGCCTATGGCACCGACGCGCTGCGCTTTACCTTTGCCGCGCTCGCCGCCACCGGCCGCGACATAAAACTCGACAGCGGCCGTATCGAGGGCTACCGAAACTTCTGTAACAAACTCTGGAACGCGTCGCGCTTCGTGCTGATGAATACCGAGGGCCGGGATTGCGGCCTGGACGGTAAGGATCTCGAACGCTCAGCCGCCGACCGCTGGATACTGTCACGTCTGCAGAAGACCAAACGCGCGGTCACCGAGGCGATCGAGGGCTATCGCTTCGACCAGGCCGCACAGGCCATCTACGAGTTCACCTGGAACGAGTACTGTGACTGGTACCTCGAGCTGTGCAAGCCGGTGTTGAACAATGACGCCCCCAGCGACGCCGCCAAGCGCGGCACCCGGCGCACCCTGGTCAGCGCGCTCGAGTCATTGCTGCGCCTGATCCACCCGATCATGCCATTCATCACCGAGGAGATCTGGCAGCGCGTGGCGCCGCTGACGGGCAAGCTCGCGGTCGGCGACGAGGTCACCGACAGCATCATGCGGCAGCCCTATCCGACCTATCGCGCCGCACTCGTCAACGAGGCCGCGGAGACCGAGATGCAGTGGGTCATGCAGTTCATCCTCGGCATCCGCAGTATCAAGGGCGAGATGAATATCGCGCCGGGCAAGACGGTTCCTGTATTGCTGACCGACAGTGACGACAATGACCGCGCGTGGGCCGAGAAGCACCGTGCCTTGCTCGATTTTCTCGCCCGTACCGAATCCATCACCGTGCTCGAATCCGGCGATCCCGGGCCCGAATCGGCAACCGCCCTGGTCGGTCACCTGAAGGTGCTGATCCCGCTCGCCGGCCTGATCGACAAAGAGGCGGAGCTGGCGCGTCTGGACAAGGAGATCGACCGCCTGCGCCAGGACATAGCACGCACCGAAAAGAAACTCGCCAATCCAGCGTTCGTCGACAAGGCCCCCGCAGCGGTGGTGCAGAAAGAACATGACAAGATGGCGCAAAAGCAGGCGGCCGTGCAGGACCTGTCAGCCCAGGCGCAGAAGATTCGGGCGCTGTGACGCCGACCCGCATAGTGCACGAAGGCGGATCGGCTATACGGAGGCTGGGCAGTTCAAGGCCTCTAATCTAAGCCGCGACCCCACTGCGCTGCAGCCGTTTGATTTCGTCGCGGACCCGCGCCGCGTCCTCGAATTCCAGGTTCTTGGCATGCCGGTACATGGCCTTTTCCAGCGCCTGTACCTTTTTGGCCATCTGCGCCGGCGTCATGGCGGCATACTCGGCCGCCTCTTCGGCGGCCCTGGCAAAGCGTTTGGCCGTCGGTGGCGCGCCCGGATAGGCGGCCTCCATGATGTCGGTGATGTTTTTTTGCACCGTTTGCGGCGTGATGCCCTGCTCCGCATTGAACTGGATCTGCTTGCGCCGCCGCCGCTCGGTCTCGTCGATCGCACGTCGCATAGACCCGGTGATCTTGTCCGCATACAGGATGGCCTTGCCGCGCACGTTGCGCGCCGCCCGCCCCATGGTCTGGATCAATGAGCCCTCCGAGCGCAGGAAGCCCTCTTTGTCGGCATCGAGGATCGCCACCAACGAGACCTCGGGCATATCCAGGCCCTCGCGCAGCAGGTTGATGCCGACCAGCACGTCGAACTCTCCCAGGCGCAGGTCACGGATGATCTCCACCCGCTCGACGGTATCGATATCCGAGTGCAGGTAGCGCACGCGCACGCCGTGTTCCAGCAGATAGTCGGTCAGATCCTCCGCCATCCGCTTGGTCAGCGTGGTAACCAACACGCGGTCTCCCATCGCGGCCCGCGCATTGATTTCCGACAGCAGGTCGTCGACCTGGCTGGTCGCCGGGCGCACCTCGATCTCCGGATCGACCAGCCCGGTCGGTCGCACCACCTGCTCGACGATCGCGCCGGAGTGGTCGCGTTCATAGTCGCGCGGCGTCGCCGACACGTAGATGGTCTGCGGCGAGAGTGCCTCGAACTCCTCGAATCGCAGCGGCCGATTGTCCAGCGCCGACGGCAGGCGGAAACCATACTCGACCAGGGTCTCCTTGCGCGAACGGTCGCCGCGGTACATGCCGCCGAGCTGCGGAATGGTGACGTGCGATTCGTCGATCACCAGCAGCGCATCGTCGGGCAGGTAGTCGAACAGGGTCGGCGGCCCCTCGCCCGGCGCGCGGCCGGACAGATAGCGCGAGTAGTTCTCGATCCCCGAGCAGTAGCCAAGCTCGTTCATCATCTCGAGATCGAACTGGGTGCGTTGCTCGAGGCGTTGATACTCGACCAGTTTGTTCATCTCGTGCAGTTGCTCAAGGCGTTCCTTGAGCTCGACCTTGATCGCCTCGACCGCCTCGAGGATGGTCTCGCGCGGCGTGACATAGTGCGTTTTCGGGTACACCGTGTAGCGCGGCACCTTGCGCAGGACCTCGCCGGTCAGCGGGTCGAAAAGCGACAGATTCTCGATCTCGTCATCGAACAGCTCGACGCGCACCGCCTCGTCGTCGGATTCGGCCGGGTAGATGTCGATCACCTCGCCGCGCACCCGGTAGGTGCCGCGATGCAGCTCCATGTCGTTGCGCTTGTATTGCAGTTCGGCCAGCCGGCGCAGGATCGCGCGCTGGTCGATCCGCTCGCCGCGCGAGAGATGCAGCATCATGCTTCAGGTACTGACGCGGATCACCCAGACCGTAGATGGACGAGACCGTGGCGACCACGATGACATCGCGGCGTTCGAGCAGCGCCTTGGTCGCCGACAGGCGCATCTGCTCGATGTGCTCGTTGATCGAGGCGTCTTTTTCGATGAAGGTGTCCGACGCCGGCACATAGGCCTCGGGCTGGTAGTAGTCGTAGTAGGAGACGAAGTACTCGACCGCGTTGTTGGGGAAGAAATCGCGAAACTCGCCGTAGAGCTGCGCCGCCAGGGTCTTGTTGGGCGCCAGCATGATGGTCGGCCGCTGCACTCGGTCGATCACGTTGGCGATCGTGAAGGTCTTGCCCGAGCCGGTCACCCCGAGCAGGGTCATGCCTGCCTCGCCGTCGTGCAGCCCTTCGACCAGGCGCGCGATCGCCGCAGGCTGATCGCCGGCGGGCTGCGAAACGGACTGTTTAGCTGGAAAGTCTTTTTCGCCATAAAGAGGATGATCGAATGATGAGTCAATCCGCTATGATACCAACCTGTCGGACCGCCCAAGGTCCAGAACACTGAGATCCAGTCAGCAAGCCCATGAGCATCAAGCTTTCCAGCCGCGTTCAGGCGGTCAAGCCCTCCCCGACTCTGGCCATCACCGCCCGCGCCGCGGCGCTGCGTGCCGAAGGCAAAGACGTGATCGGCCTGGGTGCCGGCGAGCCGGACTTCGATACCCCGGAGCACATCAAGGAGGCCGCGCGCAAGGCGATCGCCGACGGCAAGACCAAATACACGCCGGTGGACGGCACGCCCAGCCTGAAACAGGCGATCATCGACAAGTTCCAGCGCGACAACGGCTTGGACTATGCGGCCGACCAGATCCTGGTGTCGTGCGGCGGCAAACAGAGCTTCTACAACCTGGCGCAGGCGCATGCTCGACCCCGGCGACGAGGTCATCATCCCGGCGCCGTACTGGGTGTCGTACCCGGACATGTCGATCCTTGGCCGGCGGCGTACCGGTGCTGGTGCATGCCGGTGCCGAGCAGCAGTTCAAGATCACGCCCGGCGCAGCTGCGCGGCGCGCTGACCGACAAGACCCGCCTGGTGGTGATCAACAGCCCGTCGAACCCGACCGGCATGGCCTACACGCCGACCGAGCTGGCCGCGCTGGGCGAGGTGCTGCGCGAATTCCCGCAGCGTGGTGATCGCGACCGACGACATGTACGAGCACATCCGCTGGAACAAGGAAGACCCGTTCGTGAACATCCTCAACGTCTGCCCCGACCTGGCCAACCGCACCCTGGTGCTGAACGGTGTCTCCAAGGCCTATTCGATGACCGGCTGGCGCATCGGCTACGCCGGCGGCCCGGCCGAGGTCATCAAGGCGATGAAGAAGATCCAGTCGCAGAGCACATCGAATCCGACCTCGATCTCGCAGTACGCGGCCGAGGCGGCGCTGAACGGCCCGCAGGACTGCATCGACGAGATGCTGGTGCAGTTCAAGAAGCGGCACGACTACGTGGTCGATCGCCTGAACAGCATGCCCGGCATCGACTGTCTGCCGACCGACGGCACCTTTTACGTGTTCCCGTCGGTGAAGGGCATGATCGACGCCATCGACGGCGTACACGACGACCTGCAACTCGCCGAGCACCTGATCGTCAACGCCGGCGTGGCACTGGTGCCCGGCACGGCGTTCGGCACGCCGGGCCATGTGCGCATCTCGATCGCGACCAGCATGGAAAACCTTGAGAATGCGCTGGACCGGATCGAAAAAGTCGTGACCTGAAGTCGATCGCGCGACTGCCGCGGCGCCAGCTCACCGGGCACCCAAGGATCGGATGACGCTAAACACAAGGAGGTGAATCGACATGGATGTCGAGAAAACACGCCGCGTCCCGCGCGCGGTCTCACCCTGATCGAACTGACTCACCACCCTGGCCGTCGCCGGCATCTCGCTGGCGATCCTGCTACCCAGCTGGGCGGCGCTCGCGCGAACGCTCACCAGATCACCAGCGACCGCCAACCAACTGCTGACCCATCTGCGCTATGCGCGCAACGAGGCGGTCAAGCGCAATCATGTAGATCAGCCTGTGCCCCAGCGACGACGGCGCCAGCTGCTCCGGGGATCCGCAGGGGCTGGCAGCGCGGCTACCTGATATTCATCGACGACGACGGCGACCGCAAACGCAGCCGCGGACGAGGCCGTGCTGCGCGTCCAGGGGCCTCAGGCACCCGGCCTGCGCCTGTCACAGCACCGCGGGGCGGCCGGCGATCCGCTTTCGCGCCGATGGTGCCGCCTGGAGCACCAACACCACATTCAGCATCTGCCAGGTGAAGATGCCGAGATCCACCGCGCCGTGGTGCTGTATGGCACGGTGGCCGCGCACCGCGTCGACCAACGGGCCCCGGCAACCGGCCGATCACCTGCACCTGAGCGGCGCCGGCGAGCCCGGCACGGTCGACTGGCGGGCAGACTGCAAATCTGTGCGACAGTGCTTGACCGAAACGCGGCGAAAACAGTAGAATTCGCGCTCGCAAATAATCCCCTGTGGCGCAGCGGTAGCGCAGCGGACTGTTAATCCGTTGGTCGTAAGTTCGAATCTTACCGGGGGAGCCATTCTAAGTAGTCGATTCCGCGAGGGCATGCTGCCCTACCCCTCGCGGGACTCGAACCCAAATAGCAACGAGATGCCAACCCGAAGCACGGTGGCGTCCCGCGCCTCGCGCCATGGCTCAGGTTTCCGGTGCCACCTGCCAGCCGCCTTCCGGCAGGCGGCGCAGCACCTCGCCGTCGTCGGCGACGCGGAAGAGGTGCAGCCACTCATGAGCGACCAGGTCGCGGACCATGGTGTTGCCGGCGATCACATCGTCAATGGCCTCTGCCGGGGCCTCGATGAAGACGGACAGGCGCAGGGGTTCGTGCACCCATCGCCGACCGTCGTGGAGCGACTGGAGCGCCAACCCCTGGCGCAGGTCGCCGCCGTTGCCTTCCAGCACCCCGATGCGCCCCCCCACTACGTTGTGTAGGAGCTTGTTGCCCGCTCCCAGGTGGTCGTGATCAACCGTGGATCCGTAGTACTGGAGGTTGATCCAGTTGGCCACCACCATGGGCGCGCTCATGATGAGAGTGAGGACCTCGAAGCCCTTATCCTGACGCCAGTCGTACTCGTGCAGGAAGGCGCGGCCCTCCAAGGACAGGTGGGCCGTGCGCGCACGCGGCACGGCGAAGAAGGATGCGTTGCCGGTAAGCCCCCACTCGGGACGCACCTGGGACCAGTCCCGGCTGCGTTGGCGAACGGCGCGCAAGGCATCGACCGCGTCGGCCGGGACCTGCTCGTCGAGGAGCTGGATTCGCTCGAGGCGCGCAATGTCGCCCGCCCCATCGAGGGCGCTGCGCAGACGATCCAGCGACGGGCGTAGGGTCGCGGGCACAGACGTCGTGCCCAGCAGATGCACCTCGTCGGTGGTGGTGTCGTGAAGGGCCGGCACGAACCAGGTGTCGTCGGGAATCGGCTGTCCCCGCTCGGCCAGGGTGTCGCGCACGGCGGGATCGTTGAGGATAGCGGTCGCCATGCGCACGCTCGCCTCCCCGGTCTGGCCGGCGCAGGCGCCGCAGTCCAGGCCCGCCCGCTGCGGGTTGTTGACGGTGGAACTGCCGTGCCCCGCGAGCAGCACAATGGGTGCGAAGCGCGACTTTAGGCCCATGGCGTTCAGGATGAAGGCGGCCACGTCGGCGCGCTCGTCGCGCGGGATGCCCCAGCCAGCCTCGTCCTTCTCGCCTGCTGGGGGCCCTGCATCCAGGTCGGGGCCGAGGGCCGCAGTGTCGAGGCGGCCGAGCCCCACGGTCTCAGGGTGGGGCACCGGGCGGGTCCAGCCGAGGCTGTCAGTGACTAGTTTGAGCGCGTAGAGGAGCCCGGCGGACTCGACAAAGGAGAAGCAGGAGGCGCTTGAGAGTTTGAACTGCTTCCAGGCCCTGGACAGGCCGAGGAACCGCTTACGCTGCGCCAGCAAGGCCTCGGTGCGGCCGCCGCCACCGCCACCTGCACTCTCGCACACCCGGTAGCGTGGCGGCAGCAACACCGGCAGGTGGGTCCGCGAATGGGCTGCTCCCAACGGGCGGTATTCGGCCATGATGCCGAAGAAGCCGGCGAATCCTTGCGTCTCGATGGCGCCGTCTGCTGTCTCGAGAGCACGCCTGAAAACCTCCGAGCGTACGTCGATACAGAAGGCTGCCTGTGCGACCGGCCTGGGCGCGGCGGACTGCTCCTCATTTGCCCGGCGCAGACCCGCCACCAGGCGGCGCTGGTAGCCGATCTCCAGGGCTCGCTGCAGGATCAGGTTTACCTCCAGGGCAGTGGCCTGGGCCGGGCGGAGCCGGTGCGGCCAGCAACGCAGAGACTGCATCCACTGCTCCCGGTGGGCGGGACGCTCACAGGTGCCCACGAGCAGGGCCTCCCACACCACGCGAATGGCCAGCAGGTCCACGATGTCGTCGTTGCGCCCGCCCTCCAGCTCGGCTACCCAACGCAGGTGGCGGGTGTAGCTGGCCCACCCGCCCAGGGTCGCCAGGGCCACGTAAAGAAAGTCCTCGAGCCGGTCGGCTGGCACCCGCATGCGTTCGACGGCCACCTGGATGGCGTCGCGCGGCGAGTCCGGCAAGGTGCGCAGGACCGCGGGCACGTTGCGGATGTCCATGCCCCGGGGGCTGCGGTCGATAAGGGTGTAGTTCCACCACGATTCGTAAAGACCGTCGCCGAAACGCGGCAGGGGCCAGATGGCCTGACCGAGGTCGTAGTAGGCGGCGCAGAACTGACTGGTCTGCTGAACGACATAGCCCGAATGGCTGGGGCGGTAACGCCCGTCCCGCATGTGGGAGTACAGCAGCTGCGGGATCGCGAGGGGTACCGGTTCTTCCACCGCGGCCCGCAGCCCGGCAAGGTCGAGATCGGAGCCGCTGCGGGCCAGCGCCTCCTCCAGGTCGGCATCGCTGATGCGACCGGCGGCAATCTGCTCCCGGAACCAGTCCCGGTTCATGGTCATGGGCCGCCCGATGATGCGTCGATGGTACTCGGCCGCGGCGT
Source organism: uncultured Gammaproteobacteria bacterium (assembly GCA_963736445.1). Lineage (GTDB taxonomy): Bacteria > Pseudomonadota > Gammaproteobacteria > Chromatiales > Chromatiaceae > Thiosocius. The sequence goes on from CAVTOY010000004.1 coordinate 25,536, forward strand.
CGAAGTGCTGACCCACGAAGCCCAGGTACGGGTTCGTGGCGACCATAGCATCAAGGGGCCAGAAGGGCGCGAAACGCCCGCACACGGCGTCCACCGCCGGGTCGGTCCAACGCTCGGACTGCCCCGCGGCGACAGCCGCGTCCTGTGTAAGCTGGTCGCTCACGGAAAGCTAACCTGTGGTTGTGACCGCGTCATGAGCGCAGCCGCCCCCGGCGGCCGGGCAGGTCCCTGAACCGCGCCGGCCAGACCCGGTAGACCATGCGCTCGACCGGCAAATCGGTGTAAAGGCCGTTGTAGAGGTGGACGTAGAGCCGCAGGAGCCAGGTCGCGGGTGGTCGGCTGGTGAGCACGACCTGGAAGTAAGACAGGGCGAGGAACACTACTGCCACCAGGCCGAGCAGGAGGTAGTGGCCGGCCGGCACCTCATGGGGAATGGGCGGCAGCACGCCCGTGAAGACGCTGACGAACGCCGTATGGAGACCGAAGTAGACGGCCGTGATCAGCACCGACACCACGAGCAGGCGCACCGTCAGGGCGGTGCCCGCCCAGCCCGCGAGGAGCAGCTGGGCCACGGCTACCGCGACGATGGTGCCGATGGCGACCAGGGCGGGCTCGTTGGCCGGGGTGACGCCCCACGCGGCGGCCATGGCGAAGGTAACGGCCGCGCTCAGGCCCACGGCGGCCCCCCACGCCGGTAGCGTCACGCGCTTTTTGGACTTGGAACCGGGCGCTCGCAGCACGTCCACCATGCTGCCCGACGACAGGAAGGCGTGCGCCTTGTACAGGGAGTGGGCGATGAGGTGGAGCACGGCGAGGACGAACAGGCCGAGGCCGAGTTCGAGCAGCATGAAGCCAAGCTGGCCGGCGGTGGACCAGGCCAGGGAGCTCTTGATCGCGGTCTGGGTAAGCATCGCGAGCGAGGCCAGGGCGGCGGTCATCAGCCCCACCAACGCCAGGGCCACCAGGGCATTGCCGTCCGCCAGGAGCAACTCGTGGGTACGCAGCACGATGATGGCCCCGCTGTAGACGATGCCGGCGTGGAGCAGGGCCGACACGGGGGTGGGAGCCTCCATCACCTGCAGCAGCCACCCGTGGAAGGGGAACTGGCCGCTCTTGAGGATGGCGTAGGCGACGATCAGCCAGGCCGCCAGATGCAGCTGCCAACTCAGCCCCCCCGCCGCCGCCGCCATCGCCGCGATGGCCTCGAAGGACAGGGTACCCTCGCTGGCGGCGATCAGCACCGCCGCCGCCAGCAGACAGGTATCCGCCATCCGGCTGAACAGGAGCTTCTTGTGGGCCACCATCTGGGCCGGCAGTCGGTCCCGGTAGTGAGTTAGCAGACGGTTTAGCCCCGTGCCGGTCAGAACAATAGCGAGAGCGAACATGAGCATGTTGCCGGCGATCACCACCAGCATGAAGGCACTGACGGTCAGCGCCAGCGTCCGGAAGAAACGGCCCTGCGTGGGCTCTCCGTCGAGGTAGTTGGTGCTGTAGCGGGCGATGATGGCGGCAATCAAGGACACCAGGCCCAGGATGGTGAAGGTCAGGTTGTCCGCGAGCACCGACAGCGCCAGGGGAATACCGCCCGTGTCGCTGCCGAGCACAACCAGGGTGGTCGGCGTCGTCGCTTCGCCCAATTTGGCCGCGAGGGCCGCCACGAGGGTACAGAGGAGTCCCGCCAGCGCGGCGGCCTGAATCAGCTGGCCCAGTGCCCGAGGATGCCGGTCAGCCAAGGCCGCGGGTGCGGCGGCTGCCAGCAGCATCAGCCCAGGGCCGACGAGCAGCAATGCTGCAGAATAACTGACAAGATTCTGAATCACGCGCAACCCCGTCGTCGCAAGGCCGATATGGGATGTGGTTATCGGTCGCAGTATTGTTAGTCTAGGCGGTGAGTCCCATCACGAAAATTTTATATTTTCCATCATTCCAATAGCTCCTCAACTATGGAATGGGCAATGGGTCCTTCCCGAGGCCTTGCGCGCCGCATATGGAGACGTCAAATCACCCTTTTGGCGGACGGCAATCTCGCTTCTCGATGTATGTTGGCACCTTGTTAGGCGGTCGCTCCGACTCGCCAGGCGGGCTAGCCTGCATGTTGCACCAGTATCCAGGATGATCGCGCCGGCCAGGTGCGGTTGGACGCCGCCCTGGAGCGAAAAGCATAGCCGTAGCTATGGTTTGAGCAAAGGGCAAGTACAGGCGTGCCTGGACAAGCGAGGGCCTGGATAGATCAGGGGACGAGAGACAAACTGTCCTTCAAGAAAGCGCACCGAATATGACGTTCACCGTATCTCTGCCGATTCATTCGCACCCGTCCACGATCGACTGGTGCAACATGCAGGCTAGACGCTGGGGGACCCCCATGCAGCCGTCGCATTGTGGTTTCGGGGCAGTGGCTTAAGCTACGCCACCGGTCAGGTCGACGACTGACCGGTGGCGCCGACGATCGCGAGAAGGTGGCTTGGACAGAGGTTTCGATATACGTCCACGATGGGGAGCCAACCAAATCAGTAGCCCCCCACTCAACGCTGCCTAGTTTATCGCTTGGAAACCATTTCGACATTGTCGGCCGAGGGATTTGACGTCGGTTTGCCGGAGCGCTTCCCCGGGTGGGAAATGGGCACTGAAAAATGGCCCGCTTCGGCGCGCCGCAGGGCAGAGCCCCTGACCCCGGAGCAATCGGCGTACTCGTGGCTGCCGACGTCCAGCACGCGCGCGTCCCGTTCTGGCCTAATTGTCTTCGCGAGGGCGAAAAGATACTCGGTTCGCTTAGCGTGGAACTTTTACTTTGTGGCCATATGACGTGCCAGGCCCCTGTGTATCCGTTGCGTTTTCGCAATGCCCCCATCCCGCATGTGTGTCAACGTTAATATGCAATGAAATCAATACCGGAGGAGGACGCTATGAAACGTTTCAGTCCAGTCTATCTGCGCATGATCGCGGTGTTTGCGGTAACCGGCCAGACTGCTCTGGCGGCCGATCCGGTCGCAGCCACGGCCGTTCCCGCCGAGGCCGCGGCGCAGGCTCAGGAACAGGCCCGTGCGATGCAGGGCGCAGCCGGTAATCAGGCCCACAGGCAGATGCAGCATCAATACAGAAATCAGTATCGTTACGGCCAAGGTCGCGGTCAGGGACAGGGCCCCGGCTATGGCGGCGCTGCCTATGGCCAGGGAATGGGTCAGGGGCGCGGCCAAGGTCAGGGTATGGGCCAGAGTCAGGGCCAAGGCGCAGGCTCCTATGCGCCGCAGGGTTATGGCCAGCGCGGAGGCTATCCGCGGGGTGGTAACTACGGCGGCAATCGTGGAAGTCAGGGCGGCGGTCGCGGGCGTTAACCCAGGCACGCTGCAGACAAGCCGCACGGCCCTAAAAGACAGAATGGCGCTCAGTGATGGGCGGCATAAACACGCATTTCGTCCATCAGCAACCGGGCACGCGACCATCAGCACGACCGGTCGGTCGTCAAATTACCCAGTAAACAGTCGGCTTTCAACCACACCAAGCGGTCGTTTGCTGATCGCCGAACACACGCTCAACACGGGCGCGCACCTTGGAGCGTCGATGGTTGGTTTCCTGCTCGCGCTTGTTGGGCGCCCGGTGCTTGCTGCCCTAGCGGTGAATGCGGCTCTCGTAGCCTTGCTCACGAAGCCGCTCCTCGCGTGCCTCTGAGCGGTACGCGGAGTCGGCCCAGACAGCGCGATCGCCGTTTTCTTCATCGAGCACATCATCGAACACCTGGCTGTCGTGCTCGACGGAACCTGATCAGGGCTCCCTGTACAAGCCTCAGCACCTAATCTACTTTAAAGTTGTCGTTAACAATTTTCATTGCCATTACCCCACGCCAGATGAGGTCAATGTAATGTCCGGTATTCCAGCCGAAAAAGGCCGCGAGAGAGAAAGCCGCAAGATCAACCTGCGGCTGCTGAGTGCAGCCGCATTAGCCGCCCTGCTGGTGCCAGCCGTCTCTGTCGGCAGCGATGAACTCGCCGAAGCGGTCGTCTATGACCGGGAGATGATTGTCACCGCCAACCCGTTGGCCAGCGCCGCCGGTGCCAGGATCCTGAGAAAAGGCGGCACCGCCGCCGACGCCATGGTGACGGCGCAGGCCGTGCTTGGCCTCGTCGAACCGCAGTCAAGCGGTCTTGGAGGCGGCGCTTTCGTTGTCTACTACGACGCGGCCACCGGCCACACAACAACTTTTGACGGGCGTGAGAAGGCGCCTGCCGCTGCGATCGAGGATCGGTTCGTCGGCCTTGGCTTCACCCCTGCATGGCAGAGCGGCCTCTCGGTCGGTGTCCCGGGCACGCCGCGTATCATGGAGGTAGTCCACGCTCGCTACGGCATCAAGCCCTGGAGTACCGTCCTGCAGCCGGCCATCCGCCTGGCAAAGGCAGGTTTTGACCTGACGGAGCGCACCTCCAGTCAGGTCGCAGGATTGCTCGCGAGAAATGCTTCCTGCGAAGATCGCCTGTTCTTTCGCGACCCGACCGCGTTCGCTTACTTCGCTAATCCCGACTGCACCGCGAAACCGGCCGGGACGCGGATAAAAAATAAAGACTATGCCGATACCCTCAAAGCGATGCGCAAGGGCGGTGCCGATGCGTTTTACATGGGCCCGATTGCCGAGGACATCGCCGATGCCGTGCAGGGCGACCTTGCGATCCCCGGTGACATGACGGTCCAGGACCTGGCTGCTTACGAGGTCGTGGAACGCGACCCTGTCTGCATCGACTACCGTGGGTACAATGTCTGCGGGATGGGGCCACCCTCTTCGGGGGCGCTCGCAGTGGGTCAGATACTGGGCATCCTCGAGAACTTTTCCCTCGCGGACGATCCACTGGACGAATACAACGTGCACCTGTTCGCGGAGGCCGGTCGTCTGGCCTTTGCAGACCGCGGTCTCTATGTTGGTGACAGCGACTTCGTCACCGTTCCGGTCGAGGGCATGCTCGACAAGGACTATCTCGCCGAACGTGCCGGTCTGATCGAAGATACGGACAAGGGCACGGCCCAACCCGGAAGCCCCCCTGGTGATTTTGATCCCTCGGCCCCAGACAGCACCGCCAAGACCAGCGGCACCAGCCATATCTCGATCGTCGATCGCTACGGCAACGCTTTGTCCATGACCACCACGGTCGAAAGCTCGTTCGGCAATGGTGTGATGGTGAGGGGCTTTCTGCTCAACAACGAACTGACGGACTTCAGCTTCAATCCTGTGAGCGACGATATGCCGGTCGCCAATCGCGTGGAGGCAAACAAGCGACCGCGTAGTTCGATGTCGCCCACCATCGTCTTGGACGCAGACGGCAACGTCGAACTCGTTACCGGTTCGCCGGGAGGCTCACGCATCATCGGCTACACGGCTCAGTCGATCGTCAATCATATCGACTTCGGCCTCGACCCACAGGAATCGATCAACACGCCGCATTACCAGAACCGCAACGGTTCAACCGAAATCGAGCGCACCATCCCTGGCGTCACCGTCGAATACGATGCCGTCGCGCTCGAAGCATCACTTGTAGCTCGCGACCATCCGGTGATCGTCCGCGATGTCCTGGAAAGCGGTCTCTCGATCATTCATGTCGATGGCGATGATCTTATCGGCGGCGCCGACAAGCGTCGCGATGGCACCGTCGCGGGCCGCTGATGCAAGACCGTCCGGTCCTCACCGACGGCGACCGACAACGGCGCGTGTCGCCGAAGCCTGCTGTCTCGCGTCAAAGACGCTGGCGCGTCCGCCGCCGATGCTCAACCGGATAGAAACCCACTTCGAACAATGACACGCTGTTTTCGCCGCCAGCCTATCGCGGTCCTGGCGGAGAGATTTCAAGGCCAGCTAGCGCGCTCAGTTGGCGAAAGCCGGATCCGATGCGGGGTGTCCACTCGATGGTATGGATCTTGGCGATCTCTGCCGCAACGACCAGTCGGGCGACCCGATACCGGCGCTCATCGCTGACGTCCTTGAAGGCGCTGACCCGCTCCGGATCTTCCGGGTCGCGCAGTCCCGAGTCTTCATCCGGGGTTTGTTGCTGAAGCTCACGGAACCTATTGACGAAATGTTGTCACGTGCTTTGTCATCTTTGTACCTCAGGCAGGTCTCGGATGAAGCGCCAAGGTTGCCTAACCCAAAACTACACGCTGCGAATCAATAAGGCACATGGAACGAAGCCGAACACTGTGCCAGGCGTGTTCAATAACCAACGGTCGTCGCGAATCCCCCTGATTTGCCGCTGAGCTGCGTGTGGTAACAAAAATCACTATAGAACAAGCGACTGAAACAACGATCTGGTGGCGGATGAAAATTACCGGTGCTTTTTTTGAAGAATTGAAGGGCGAGTTGGGCAAGGGCCTGCATGCCAGGCCCCTGTGTGTCCGTTGCGTTTTCGCAATGCCCCCATCCCGGATGTGTGTCATCGTTAGCGTGTAATGACATCAATACCGGAGGAGGACGCTATGAAACGTTTCAGTCCGATCTATCTGGGCATGATCGCGGTGTTTGCGGTAACCGGCCAGACTACTCTGGCGGCCGATCCGGTCGCAGCCACGGCCGTTCCCGCCGAGGCCGCGGCGCAGGAACAGGCCCGTGCGATGCAGGGTGGGGCCGGTAATCAGGCCCACAGGCAGATGCAGCATCAATACAGAAATCAGCATCGCTACGGCCAAGGTCGCGGTCAGGGACAGGGCCCCGGTTATGGCGGCGGTGCCTATGGCCCGGGACGTGGTCAAGGGATGGGCCCCGGCTATGGCAGCGCTGCCTATGGCCCCGGACGTGGCCAGGGAATGGGCCAGGGACAAGGCATGGGGCGCGGCCAAGGTCAGGGTATGGGCCAGAGTCAGGGCCAAGGCGCAGGCTCCTATGCACCGCGGGGTTATGGCCAGCGCGGAGGCTATCCGCAGGGTGGTAACTACGGCGGCAACCGTGGAAGTCAGGGCGGCGGTCGCGGGCGTTAACCCAGGCACGCTGCAGACACGCCAGACGGCCTGAAAGACAAAATGGCGCTCGGTGATGGGCGCCGTTTTGCGTTATGGGCGCCTGTGCAGCGGGATGCGGAGGCGTTGTTGCACTTCTGCCGTAGGGTCGTGCCGCAAGGCGCCGCGCGCAATGTTTACCAACGCTTCGAACCGAGCTGGCACCTCAAGGCGCAGGCGGTAGGGCAACGCCAACGTACGGTGAAGGTGTACCCGGCGGGACTCGTGAATCGTTGCCCCAACTAGGATAACCGTCGGTTAGCGTTTTCATGAATGCGACCAGGGCCTGTTCCTGATCGGCGCTCAAGCGTAGGTTGCCCAGTTCTTCGATGTTCACGTTCCGCTTGACCTCCGGCGCTGGCCAGCAGTCCTTGCCGAATCCAGGGTCGTTGATGTCATGGCATTCGCGCGGCTTCACATCACGCGTGTTGTAGAAATGCACGACCTCCTCGAGCGAAGACAACGCGCCGTTGTGCATGTAAGGCGCCGTGATCGTGATGTTGCGTAGGCCCATGACCTTGTGTTTGCCCAGCTGCTCACCACGGGGATCCGCCGCGGCGATATCCTCGCGGCCACCGAGACCCAGGTCGGGTTCCGGGTCCCCAGGGATGTTGCTATTTCGCGGCAGGCCGAGGTTGTCGTAGCTGAAATCCGTGAACAACGGCGGTATGGATTGACCGTCGGGTGTCGCGAGCGGCGTGCTGGGGTGACAGGCGGAGCACTGCGACTTGTCGCTGTTGAATAGTTCCAGGCCGGCGCGTTCCAACTCCGTGAATTCAGTTCGTCCGGCGAGAACGTAATCGTATTTCGACGTGAATGGGCTGAAAATTTTGCTCTTTTCGAACTCGGCAATAGCATTGGCCATTCGCTCGAAGGCCTCGTGTACGCCCGGCGGGGGCAAGAGGTCCGCGGTTGCGGCTTCGTTCCCCGGAATACTATCCAAGTCGATCTTGTATAGCTCACGAAATCGACTGACATAAAGCGGGTTGCCTTTGAGCCGAGTTACCACCGCCCAAGAGCTGGGCATTGCCATTTCCACCGGATTAAGCGGCGGACCCATGGCCTGCTCGGCGAGGCTGGCCGCCCTGCCGTTCCAGAACTGACCGCCGATGTAGAGCTGTTCGTCGGCGTCCCAATGGAAGTGCGGACTGAACCGGGCGTATGCGGCGCTCGGCGCGTTCAGGCGCCCGGCCTTGCCCGCCACCGATCCCTTCGAGACGGCCGTGCCGTCGCGCACGTTCTCCGGATCGACGAGGCCCGCTGCCGCTTTCGTCTCGCCCACTGCGGAAGCCCCTGCGGGCTGCAGGGCATGGCAGGTGTTGCAGGACTGGTTGCGTTCCAACGACAGATTACTGTCCATGTAAAGCATCTGTCCCAGCTGCTGCTCGGCATCCAATGCTGAGGCGTTACAGGAAAAGCCCGCCAGCGAGGACAAGATCACGGCCTTGAGGGCCAACTTGGGATTCGGTGGCATCATGGATCGGTTGCTCGATGTCGTTTTCCCGCCCTCAGATTTGACAACAGAAAATTCGTAACTGCATTGAGAAGCATCAAGCCGGCGTGGATGGCCCGGATGCCTCTACCAGAACAGCGCCATAAAACGCTATGGAATGATCCCCCGATCGGCACGTTGTCCCACGTGGCAGCGCCTTGGCCGTCGCCGCCTCGCGTGGTACTTGCAGGATGATCCGAATCCGTCGAACCGTCCGCGCTGGGCCAGCTCCCGACCAGGAGCGCCCATCGCGCGCCAGAAGATTGTGCTTTCTGTACACTGCCCATAGCGCATTACAACCCTCCAGGAGGAATCAAGTGAAGAAATTCATTATTGCCGCCGTGCTGTTCAGTCTGCCGTTCACCGTCGGCGCCGAGATCGACCAGTACAAGGCTGAGGCCAAGCAGATTACCGGTGCCTTTTTCGAAGAGTTGAAGGGCGAGTTGGGCAAGGGCCTGAAGGCCGGCGGCCCCGTTGCGGCGATTGGCATCTGCAACACCCGCGCACCTGCATTGGCCATGGAGCACTCGCAACGCTCTGGTTGGAACGTGGCCCGCACCAGCCTCAAGCTGCGTAATCCCGATAATGCCCCAGATGCCTGGGAGACAAAGGTGCTCCAGCAATTCGAAGAACAACGCGCCAGGGGTGAGGGTCCAGATGCCCTGGTCTACACTGAGGTGGTCGAAGAAGGTGATGGAAGCTACTTTCGCTTCATGAAAGGGATCGTTATGCCACCCATGGAAAAGATGCCCTGTCTCATGTGCCATGGCGAGGACCTCGATCCCAACACTGCCGCCGTGATCGATCAACTGTATCCCCAGGACCAGGCGCGTGGCTACAAGGCCGGCCAGGTTCGTGGCGCCTTTACCTTGAAAAAGAAACTGTAAGACAGCCCAACAAACATAGAGAAAAAAGGGGGCTTCGGCCCCCTTCTCGTCTGTTACCGGCTACAAGCGGTGATTCCGAGGGCGGTCGACTCGGATGTCGCGATTCTCAGGACAATGGCAATATTTTCTGATCCCCGCCGTGGCGGGGTCTATTTGGCTGCTTCAAGATAGAGTCCTATGCCGCTTTGGTCAGCTTGCGCCGTCTAGCGAACCCTACCCCAGCAAGGCCGACACCGAAAAGCGCGATGCTGGTGGGTTCGGGAACCTTGCGGAGGCTGACATTGTCGAGCCCGACATAGCAACAAGTACTGTCAGTATCAACCTTGAAGCCCGCAAAACTGATCGTTGTGGTCTCTTGCGCCGCCTCGAACAGCCAGCTCTGTAGACGCCAGTCATTCGCGGAAGTCTGGCCACCGGTAAACGTCATAGGGCCCAAACCGGTAATCTCTACGCTGACACCGGGATCGCCTTGGTCACCGAAATTAAAAAACTGATCGGTACCGCCAATCCAGAAATCGAGTTGATAGGTCATTCCAGCCTGCAGCGAAAGCGTCTGCTGAATCGTCGCGAACCCGTCGTCCCCACCGGTCAGGTCGATCAATTTCGTTCCATCTTGGGCGACCAGACCGAAGAAACCGTTCTGGATATAGTCGACCTCCTGCACGGTGACGTTCCAACCGGTGATCGCTGTTGCTGGGATCGTAGGACCAGAGGGTTTCGGCACGACGATCGCACCCGACGGTCCAATCGCCGGCCCCTGCTCGAAGCTGCCGTTGACGATCAGAGAGGCCTCTGCGGCCAGTGAACACAATCCAAGAAACACGCTACACGCAATCTTCCTAACCATAGTCATTCACCCAAAAAGATATAAATTCGCGGTACGAGTCCGCACAAGCTCGGTTGAGAATTAGCAGGTAGCATGCCAACGCATCAACTCATTGCTTTGATTTATATTTTTCTGGATGCTGGCCCGCCGCTGTAAGGCAGGCTGACATTATTTAGAGTCCCCGATAGGGGATCTGTAAACCCCTCGCCTTTAGGCGACGGATAGGTCCGGTGGGATTATGCTCGGTGGATGGAGTCATACAAGAGCGGAAGCCATACGGTCTGGGACTGCAAATACCACCTGGTGTGGACAACGAAGTACCGGTATCAGGTGTTGGGAGGTGATGTCGGGCTGCGTTGCCGGGAGTTGTTGCGAGAGATTGCGCGCAGCAAAGAGATGGTGATCTATGCGGGGTCGATCAACCGGGATCACGTACATATGCTGATTGGGATCCCACCGCAGTTGTCGGTATCGAAGGCGGTACAGTTTCTCAAGGGCAAGAGTTCGCACAGATTGCTGACGGAGTATGGGGCCTTGAGAAAGCGCTACTGGGGCCAGCATTTGTGGGCGAGGGGATATTGGGTGGCATCGAGCGGGAACGTGACCGATGAGGTATGGAAGGAATACATCAAGAACCAGACCCCGCCGGAGCCGGACGACGATTTTCACGTTGTGTAGCGACAGCAATCGGCCGAAGTGCCGATCGATCCGGCTTCCAGCCGTAACTCGAAGCCACCGGCTTTAGCCGGTGGAGTATTCACGATCGAGTTGCCGATTCCGGGCCCGCGACCGGCGGCTGATCGCGAGGGCGCAACGGATCACTGTCCGAATTCTTTGTCGGAGCGATGTTTGCAGAATCGCATCGAAAATTGACCCCCCATCCAAGTTAATCGGGGTCTGACCCCTACGGACTGCTTAGACCGGGAGGCCACCCGGCTTGGCGTTACTCGCCAATCGATCATCAAGGTATGGCTGGCTGAACGCCTCGAGCGGTCTTCGGAGAAATAAGGTTTTCGGCCAAGGCTAGTCTTAAACAGTTTAGGGGGCCGGACCCATTGCCACCCGATCTTGTCAGCCTTCTTTACATTATCAAACAGCGCTGAATTAGGAAGACCGCGCAAGTTACTGTTTTTAATTAATTAACTTAATTCTGGCGCGAAACGTGCTCAAAGACCTCCTCAGATTGATATCCGACAAGCCGGTTAGCTGCTGGCGTCAGATGTCGATCCCGCAAAAACGACAATGACAAAGAGAGGTGCCGAGACGCCATGAATAAGCTACGAAAGCAATTGCTGACGGTGAGTACGCTGTTCGTCACCCTCGGCGCACCCAGCGCGTGGGCCGGTTCTATCGATCAAACAGCACCTGGCCCCGGGGTCTTCGCCCTACTGGCCCTGGGCGTGGTCGGCGCGATCGGTATCGCGCGTCTGCGCAAATAAGAAACAGTTGAAGAGGGATTTAAACGTGATGAAAACCAATCGGACCGCACTCGTTAGCGCTGCAGCGCTGTCTGCGACCCTTGCGACATCGACCGCGCTTGCCAGTGCCGAAGTTGCCGCTCCCGGACCGGGCATCTTCGCGCTGCTGGCCCTGGGCGTTATCGGCGCGATCGGCATCGCGCGTCTGCGCAAGTAGCCTGACATCGGAGATCGATCGGATGAAATTACTCAGAAACCTTGCCACCAGATTGCCCACCGGCCTCTCTGCGTTGCTGGCCTGCGACCTAGCGATGGCCGGGCTACCATCAGCACAGATGCCGGGGCCCGGCGTGTTGGGGCTCGTCGCGCTGGGCGTCATCGGCGCCATCGCCGTCGCCCGGTCGCGCAAGTAGCGACAAGGTCCGCGGGGCGGGAATAACAAACAACGGCGTCGGGCGGGGACACGCGGCCCTGGTCCCCGCCATTATTCGCTGACTAGCACATGCCCGATCCCATCGCCGACACTAGCATCCTCGAGGCCGCGTTCTATGGCTCGCTGGCCCTGTTCGCGGTACTGGAGCGGTTCTGGCCACGACGCGAAGACGGGTCTTCGTTCCTGGTGCGTTGGAGCAGCAATTTCGGTCTGTTTGCGCTGCAGTTGTTGATCGCCTGGGTATTGCTGCCCGGCGGGATGATCGCGTTGGCGGTGTATGCGCAGGCGCAGGGCTGGGGGCTGCTGAATCTGCTGACGCCGGCGTCCGGGCTGCTGGCGACCGTCGCCACTGTGCTGCTGTTGGACCTGACAAAATACTGGGAGCACCGGCTGTTGCACCGCTTTCCCTGGCTGTGGCGCATGCATGTCGTGCATCATGCCGATCTCGACGTCGACTTCACGACCACGCTACGCCATCACCCCTTCGAGATCCTGTTCAGTGTGGCGGTCGGTGCGCTCGCCGTCATGGTTCTCGGTCTGTCGCCGCTGGGCATCTTTATCTTCACCATCCTCGCGGCCGTGGTGACCACGATGTCGCATGCAAACATCCGCTGGAACAAGACGGCCGATGGCCTGCTGCGTCTGCTGATCATGACCCGGGACGCCCATGCGGTGCATCACTCGGCGCTGCGCAAGGAAACGGATTCCAATTACAGCATCGTGTTCATCTGGTGGGACCATCTGTTCGGGACCTATCGCGCGGCACCCGAGAAGGGCCTGGACGCCTTCGACGTCGGCGTGGAGTACTTCCGCAGTCCCAAAGACCTGACCCTGCCGGCCGTACTGAGCATGCCGTTTCGTCTGCCGAAGGCGGCCGCTTCGCCGCGACCCGCCGACGGCGTGCGTGAACGCCCCGAATCGCTGACCTGACCGATCGCCGGTCGACGACCTGCGGCAGTAGCCCGCATCAGTCACCGGCCGGAAAGCCGCTATGGCACAACAGACTGAAATTTCTCTGGAAAGTAAGGAATCCATGCGTAACCCCAACTTGACACGCTGTTTTCGCTGCTTTCCTATCCCGGTCCTGGTGGCTTCTCGCTCGCTCTGGCTTGGTCTTCACTCAAGTGGTAGCTACGGCTACCACTTTCGCTCCAGCCCGGCGCCTGAACGGCTGCGAAATCCACCAGCATCCGTGATGCCGGTGACAGATGCGGGCTAGCCGATGAGCCAGCCTTCGACCACCACCGCCAAGACGCTGCCCTGGGCGGCGACCGCGAGCACGCCCTGGGTCTTGACCCTTGTCGCGCTCGGCACATTCGTCGTTGCGCTGCTCCTTGCCTATTCGACGACCGTCTCCGCGACCTTTCGCGTCTGGATAAACAGTGAGACGCATCAGTTCGCGCTACTGGTGCTGCCGATGTCGCTGTTTCTGATCTGGGAGCGGCGCGCCAGTTTGCGTGCATTGACGCCCTCGCCCAGCGCAGCCGCCGTGCTGCTTATGTTGCCGCTGGGCCTGCTCTGGGTGGTCGCGGAGGCGGTGGATGTCGCACAGGGCGCGCAGCTGGCGGTGCTGGGCATGCTGCAGGTGGCCCTGCTGAGTCTGCTGGGCTGGCAGGTGTATCGGGCGCTGCTGTTCCCGCTGCTGTTTCTCTGGCTGCTGGTGCCGTTCGGGGATTCACTGATCCCCTATCTGATGGAGCTGACCACCTGGGTCACGGCCGGTGGCCTGGCGCTGTTCGGATTGGATGTGACCACGGACGGCAATATCCTGATCTCAGAGGCCGGTCGCGTGGGGATCGTCGCGGAGTGCTCGGCACTGGATTTCCTGATCGGCAACCTGGTGCTGTCGCTGTTCTACGCCAACCTCGTCTATACCGGAACCGGCAAGCGCATCGCCTATGTCGCGCTCGGGCTGCTGGCGGCGATCGTGGCGAACAATGTGCGCACCACCAGCGTGATCCTTATCACCTATTGGTCTGACGGGGCATGGGACCTCCTGGCTGACCATCGACTCTTCGGCTGGTTGGTCTTTCTGGTGTTCGTCGTGGCGCAGATGTCGATCGGCGCGCGGTTCAAAGACCCGCACCCTCGGGCGCGGCCGGCGCCATCGGCGCCGCGCATTGGCGCGTCTTATGGCCCGCAACGCGCCTACATCTACCTGGTGGCGCTCGCCCTCATCGCCTCGATGGTGTTGCCACCCACGCTGCTGTCCGCCCGCTCGGAAGCGACGAGGAAGGCGCTGGAGGCTCCGGCGTGGCTGCAGCCCGCGGCACAGACCCATGACGCCTGGCATCCGGTATTCGTCGGTGCCCAGGCCGAGTTCCTGGCTAATCACCCGGTCGACGACCGAATCGTCGATCTCTACCTGGCCTACTACTGGCATCAGGATGCCGACGCGGAGCTCGTCGGCTGGCCCAATGCGGTCTACGACGGCGAGCTCTGGCATCCGCTGGAGCAGCAGTCTCGAGCGGTGATGCTCGAAGGGCAGGAGTTTAGCGTTGCCGAGACCCGGCTGCGCGGTCCACAACGCGCCCGCAGACTCACCTGGCACTGGTATTGGGTGGATGGAACATTCACCGCCAGTCCGCTGGTCGCCAAACTGCTGCAGGCAAAGGCCACGCTGTTCGGCGACGATACCAGAGCCGCGGTTGTCGTGGTCTCCACCCCCGAGCAGTCCGATCCTGAGAGAGCCCGTCAGGCGATGCAGCATTTTGTTGAACAGGCATCATTCTTGAACGCGCTTCTGACCAGTGGCGGAAGAGCGCCGCGTGAATCGGCTGACGTACCAAGCGGGGTCTTACGAAGCGGGGTCTGACCCCGATTTACCATTGCACCCTACGCAGCCGGGTTCCGTGTCGACGGGGCTATACTGCGCCGATGGATCGAGACACCATCGTCGAAACGCTTCGCGCCAGCTTCGCTGCGGCCGATCCCTCCGTCGTCTGCGCCTACCTTTTCGGCAGCGTCGCGCGCGGCGAGCAGGGCCGCAGCAGTGATGTCGATGTGGCCGTGCTGTTCGATCCTCCGCCGCCAGCGACCCTGCTCGGCCCGGTTTCGCATCTGAAGGGCGAACTGGAGGATGCGTTGTCCAGGGAAATCGATGTGGTGGTCCTCAACTACGCCGCGCCGGATCTAATCCACCGGGTGCTGCGCGATGGCGTCCTGGTCTGCGACCGTGACCCGAGCAAGCGCGTGCAGTTCGAGGTGAAGGCACGCAACGAATATTTCGATCTGAAGCCCTATCTCGAAGAATATCGGAAAGGTGGCGCGCGTTGATCGACGCGGCGCTCATCGAGAAGAAGCTGGCCTTCATCGAGACCTGCGTGCGCGAGTTGAGGGAACTCGTTCACATGGACCGATTGGACAGCGACATCCGCGAACAGAGGTTCGCGCAACATACCCTGCAGATAGCCCTGCAGGCCGCCTTGGACGCGAGTTCGCAGATCGTCTCCGCGCGGCGACTCGGAGAACCCGAAACCAATCGCGAACTGTTCAGCCTGCTGGCTGGCGACGGCTGGGTTTCGTCCGACCTGCTGCCGGTCCTCCAGGCGATGGCCGGGCTGCGCAATATTCTTGTGCATGGCTATCAGCAGGTCGACAACGGCATTGTGCGCGACCTCGTTGAGAACCGTCTGCAGGATCTGCTGCGCTTCGTGGCGGAGGTTCGCAAGCGACTTGCAACAGCCTAACCACACGCGCTGAAGTAGCGATTGCACATCATGGAGTTAATCGGGGTCTGTCCCCGATTTTCTGTCCCCGATTTGCCCGCTGCTCCTTGCCCTGGGTAGTCGCCTAGCGTCTACCAGATCTTCGCCGCGTCACCCCACCCAAGCCGGCGATGCCGACGGCGAGCAGCGCGAGCACGCCGGGTTCGGGAACGGCAGCCTCGCGATACG
Organism: uncultured Gammaproteobacteria bacterium; assembly: GCA_963736445.1. GTDB lineage: Bacteria > Pseudomonadota > Gammaproteobacteria > Chromatiales > Chromatiaceae > Thiosocius. The sequence goes on from CAVTOY010000004.1 coordinate 41,454, forward strand.
CCCCGGCATCCACGTCACGGTTGTACTCGTTTTCCGAGAACGACACGGGTCCGGTTTGCCCAGTCGCGAAGTCAGTCACGTCACTGTCGAGCGTGTCGTCACCACCTATGTTTGCCATTGTGAACACGTAATCCACTGGGAGGTCGAACTCGACGATCAGATCCACGTTCGCAAGACCGGCGTCGAAATTGAATCCAAACCAGTATTCACCGAGCGCATCTGTGACGGTGCTCTCGATAAAGCTCAGCCCGTCCTGTCTATATAAGTTAACGGTGACCCCGGGGATACCGGGTTCTGCCGCATCTTGAACGCCATTCCTATTCAAATCGTCCCAGACGAAATCGCCGATGCCTTCCGCCCCATCGATAACCACTGCATTGCTGGCACCAGCGGCCAGCGCCAAACCGGCGGCCGCGGCCACACGGGCGGTGCGTCGGTACCAAGAGTTGCGCTTGCGTGCCATGGGGTCACTCCAAAATATCAAGTCACGTATTCTCAACGCAGTCTGCAAATTCTGCGCCCGCTGGAATAAGATATTGTATTTACGGGTTTTTTCTCAGCACTGAAACATCGCCGGAGCCATTTTTGTAAAAAAAGCTGACAGCATCGCGCAGGGGCTGCGAAAGCTCAGTGATCATCCGACCATCGCGTTGACACCAAGGGGGGCCCCACTTACCTTAAGTTCATCGCCCCAAATCACGTCGACCCCGGTCGCAACGAAACACCGCTGAAAGGAACACATGGCACAGGAGCCCCGCGGTCTGCTCGATCTTGCGCCAATGTTTGCGAGCATGCCCTCACCGGGACAGGTCCCCCCTGCTCCGCTCGCCACCCGAGATTCCTTGAAGGCCCTGCTGCGACAACTGGATGAGAGTCAGTGGTGGCCGGCAGAGCGACTGCGTCAGGCCCAGTTCGAGCAATTGCAGGTATTGCTCAGGCATGCGCTGAAACAGGTACCCTTCTACCGCAACCAGTGGCGCCGGGCGGGGCTCAAGGCCACACAGATCGACAGCCCCGAGCAGTGGCGACGCGTCCCTATCCTCGAGCGCGCGATGGTCCAGAAACTTGCCGGGGCACTCCAGGCAAAGAAACCCCCCGCCGGACACCGACAGCCGGCCCAGGCGCGAACCTCCGGCTCCACAGGCACACCGATATCAGTACTCACGACCGAGACCACGCGCCTGCTCTGGGCAGCGTTTTCACTGCGTGATCACGCCTGGCACGCACGTGACTTCTCCGGCGTGCTGGCCTCCATACGCATCTTCGGCGACAAGGTGAATGCCGCTGCGCCGCATGGCGTGCGCATACCCGACTGGGGCCCGCCCGTGAGCCTGTTGCATGCCTCCGGCCCCGGCTGGGGGCTCGACATCCATACCGACCCGCATCGCCAGCTCGCGTGGTTGCTCGAGGTCGAGCCGGACTATCTGCTCACCTTCCCGACCAATGCCGCGGCGCTGGCGCGGCTGTGTCTCGAAGGACACGAAAAACCCGGTAATCTGCGCGAGCTGCGGCTGGTCTCCGAGGCCGTCGATATGGAACTGCGCACCCTGCTGCAACAGGCCTTCGATGTGCCGGTGGTGGATGCCTACTCCGCCCAGGAGGCCGGCAGTCTCGCACTGCAGTGCCCCGACCATCCGCATTATCACGTCCAATCAGAGAATGTATTGCTGGAGGTGGTCGATGCGCATGGCCAGCCCTGTGCGCCGGGTGGGACCGGGCGGGTGCTGATCACGACACTGCACAACTTCGCGATGCCATTGATTCGTTACGAGATCGGCGACTATGCCGAGGTGGGTCCGCCATGCCCCTGCGGCCGCGGCCTGCCCGTGCTTACCCGGATCCTCGGGCGTGTGCGTAACATGGTGGTCCTCCCCAACGGCGAGGCGCGTTGGCCGAATCTAGCCGCGACCTTCTATCGGCAGGCCGCGCCTGTCATTCAGCACCAGGTGGTGCAGCACGACCTGGAAAACCTCGAGGCCCGCCTGGTGGTCGAACGCGCGCTGAGCCACGACGAGGAAGCGGCACTGCGCGGTATGATCGTGAAGCGCATCGGTCACCCGTTCTCGGTACGCTTCAGTTACCCCGAGCGCATCGAGCGCAGCCGCTCGGGCAAGTACGAAGAGTTTGTCTCCCATGTGACGCAGGACCGCGCGCCTGCCTGACCAGCCAACCTAGCCCAGGCGACCAAGCCCATGACACGTCCCGTTATCGCCATCGGCCTCGATGCCACCGACCCCAAACTGCTGGAACCCTGGATGGATCAGGGCCTGCTTCCCAACCTGGCACGCCTGCGCGAACAGGGGGCCTATGGCTGGGTCGACAATGTGCGCTACTACCGCACCGAGACCTCGTGGATCACCTTTCTGACCGGCGCGTTGCCGGCCCAGACCGGGGAGTGGGGACACGTGCACTACGACCCGGGCCGATACGTGGCCGAGGAGCACAGCGCCTATGGCTTTATCAAGTACCCGCCGTTCTATGCGCTCCTGCCGGACCGCCGGGTGGCGGCGTTCGATCCACCCCTGGCCCGACCGGTCGACGGTGTGAATGGGGTTCAGGTGATGGGCTGGGGGACGGAGGCGAATCAATGCCTGCGCCTATCCCGGCCCGGGCACCTGATGGACGAACTGATCGCGCGGCACGGTCCGCACCCGATGTTTGCGGCCTCGCAACCGCAACCCGGCGCTAGCGACGAGCGGGTCTACTCCTACCGTATCCCCAGCGGCTATGACCTGCCCGCGCTCGAGGCCCTGCGCGATCGTCTGGTGGACGGTGCCGGGCGACGTGCGCAACTGATGCTGGATCTGCTCGGCAGGGAAAACTGGGACCTGTTCCTGGGTGTATTCTCCGAGACCCATACCGCCAGTCATCTGCTCTGGCATACCAGCCAGGACCATCCCCTGCACGGCCCGTTGATGATGTTCAGCAACGGGGATCCGCTGCTGGACGTCTTCCAGGCGGTCGATGCGGGTCTGGGTGAGATCCTGCAGGCCGCCCCCGAAGACGCCGATGTGCTGCTGTTTTCCATCTACGGGATTGCGGCCAATGTGCTCGATCTGCCCAGCATGGCGTTTCTGCCGGAACTCCTGTATCGCTGGAGCTTCCCCGGGCAACAGGCGCTGGGTGGTGCCGAAGGCGAGGCGGCGCGGCTCGATTATCCCGGCCACTGGAAGGACGAGGTCTGGAAGCTGCGCACCCCGACGGGCGCGGCTTGTCTCGAATCCCCTGCCGCGCAGCAGCGCCGTGGCGATCCGATGCACTGGCAGCCCGGCAACTGGTATCGGCCCCTCTGGCCGACCATGAAGGCGTTTGCGTTGCCGACCTACTCGGAAGGCCTGATCCGCATCAATCTGCGCGGACGCGAGCGCGATGGCCTTATCGCACCGGAGCACTACCACAGCACCTGCGATGAGCTCTGCGACTATCTGTACGCGGTCAAGGACGGGCGCACGGGTAGGCCCATGGTGCGCGAGATCGTGCGCACGACCACAGATCCCATGGACGATACCGCGCTGGGGCCACCTGCGGACCTGATCGTGCTGTGGCAGGAAGACTCACCCACCGACAGCGTCGACAGCCCGCTTTGCGGACGCATCGGGCCACTGCCCTATTTCCGCAGCGGCGGCCATTGCTCGCGCGGATTTGTCGCCGCGCGTGGGCCCGGTATCGACGCGGGGTCACGGCTGGAATCGGTGCAGGCCACGGACCTGACCGCGACGCTGCTGGACCTCATGGGTCGGGAGATACCCGAGTACATCGACGGCCGATCCGTGTTGCGCGGCCGATGAGACCGGACTGCGCGCATCAGCAGGCAAAACGGTACGCGCGAATCCGATCCCATCTGCCCTGGCAATAATGCCCCCAGGCCTCGTCCAACCAAGGCCCCATCCGAAAATTGATCCGCACCTCGAAGTCGTTCGCCACCTGCCGGTGGAAAGCACGGGCGCGGGACAATATTGTCTTCACCCCAGTCTCGTCACCTTGTCGCGCCTGGATCTCGGTCAGTACCATGGCGCTGTTGAGACACTCGACCGGATAGTCTGTCGAACAGGCCTCGGCCGCTACCGATAGCAGCACCGCCGCCCGTTCGAGGTCGCCCTCGCGGAATTCCGTATACCCAAGAAACCAGTGATAGCGGAAACAATCGGGCTGCTGCCGTATCGCGCACAGCAGACGTTGCCGGTAGCGTGCAACCTTGGTGGCGCCTTGGTTGGGGTCGGGACAATGGGCGACCTTGAGATCGTCCAGCCAGTAGGCCTGCAACCCGCGGGCACGGATATCCAGCTGTGCCACGTCGTGCACCAATCCGATCGGCCGCAGTCCGCGACGATACACAAACAGCTTGTAGTCTTCGAAGGCCGGCTCGCCCCCGGTATGATTTATCCAGTGGCCGAAGTAGCCTGCAGCGCGGTCGTCATCGGCCATCGCGCGTATCTGCAGGAGGCCTTCGCGGTCGATGCGCTCGTCGGCATCCAGTAGACATACCCATGGCGTGGATAGCCTGTCCAGCGCCGCATATCGTGCGTCGCACAGACAATGGCAGCGCTCTGGTTGCAGATCGTGATGCAATACACGGATCCCGAAGCGGGATTGCAGCAGTTCCAGTGTGCCGTCGCGGGACCCGGTGTCGGTGATCGCAACCTGATCGAAAAGATCCAGCACCGGATCAAGGCAGTCGCTAAGCTGGTGCGCCTCGTCCTTCACGACCATGCACAAGCCGATATCCATCACCTCGCTGCCCCCTCAGCATCAGACTCAGGCAAACATGCCGCTCATTTGGCGTATTGCACATCGCCGAATCAGCGCGAAAGGGGTCAGACCCCTCACACCGCTCACGAACAACGATACCAGATTCGACCGCGACGGCAGCTGCAGGTCTAGTGCGCACCGGGGTCAGGCCCGAATGGCACTTCGTTAGCGCAACCGTGAGGAGTCTGGGGGCGCTCCGGGGGGTTCGAGCCGAGGGCGTCTGCAGCAAGGATGCTGCAGTCGAGCCTCCAGGGAAGGATTCACGGCGTCCCTCGGATCGAATACGCCGGGGCGCAAGTCCTTATCCAAGTACCATTCGGGTCAGGCCCCTTCATGCACGGGCGAGACTCCTTCAAGGGCGGCGGAGTAAGCTCGTGTTTATCGGGGTCTGACGCACTCGGGGAGGTGCCCTGATCCATCATGGAAGCCCTACTAGAACAGACCGTCAGGCGCTTTGCCGCACAGGTCCCGGCCGTGGACTTCTGGTCGCTGCGCCTGGTCAGCGAGCGCAAGGAATCGTTGGCGGTGCGCCAGGACGTCGTGCAACCGCCCGACACCCTGGCCACCCGAGGGGCCTTCATCACCGTCATCCAGGACGGCGGGACGGGATATGCCGCGACCAGTGATCTCAGTCCGTCCGGACTGCGCGGCGCGCTGCAGCGCGCCCGCGAGTGGGCGGTACTGACCGCCCCCTGGAGCCTGCTGAGCACGCAGGACCATCCGCGCTGCGCCCGAACCGGCGGCTACGAGACGCCGGTGGCCGAACCCTGGGAAGGGCTGTCGATCGCGGAGAAGATCGGCCAGCTCCAGGCAGCGAGCCATTCCTTGAAGATCGACGATCGCATCGTGGACTGGTGGGCCTGGCTGGTCTACCGGCGGATCGACACCCTGCTCGTCAGCGGCGACGGGGCGTGGATCGAGCAGCGATTCCACGTCATCGACCCGGGGCTGAAGGCGGTGGCCAACCTGGGGTCTCAGACCCAGATCCGCACCGGCGGCGGGGCGCGCGGTGCGCTCCAGGGTGGGCTGGAGAAGCTCAAGCCCACGGGATTCGCCGATCAGGGGCCGAGGGTGGCAGACGAGGCCTTGACGCTGCTGGAGGCCCCGGAGTGCCCGGCGGGCAGAATGGACCTGCTGCTGATGCCCAGTCAGATGGCGCTGCAGATCCACGAGAGCATCGGCCATCCGCTCGAGCTGGATCGCATCCTGGGCGATGAACGCAACTATGCCGGGACGAGCTTTGTGACCCTGGACATGTTCGGTCACTATCGCTACGGGTCGACGCTGCTCAACGTGACCTTCGATCCGGGTTGTGACGGCGAGGCGGCGCGCTACGGCTTCGACGATGACGGGACCCCGGCCGAGCGCGTCCACCTGATCCGCGACGGCCTGCTGCAGCGGCCACTCGGGGGTGCCAGCTCCCAGGCCCGCGCCGGCCTGACGGGGACGGCGAACGCGCGCGCCTGCGACTGGGATCGCCCGCCGATCGACCGCATGGCGAACCTCAACATCGAACCCGGCCAGGGTAGCCTCGCGGAGCTGGTCGCCGGCATCGAGCACGGTGTGCTGATGGACACCAACCGCTCCTGGTCGATCGACGACAGCCGCAACAAGTTCCAGTTCGGTTGCGAGCTGGGTCGACTGATCGAGGACGGCGAGCTCAAAGGCGTGGTGCGCAATCCCAATTACCGCGGCATCTCGGCGACCTTCTGGCGCAGTCTCAGTGCGGTGGGTGCGCGGGCGAGCTTCGAGGTCCACGGTGTCACGAATTGCGGCAAGGGCGAACCCAACCAGATGATTCACGTCGGTCATGCCTCCCCTCCCTGCGTATTCCGCGCAGTCCAGGTCTTCGGCGGAGGCGCCTGATGCAGGACTATTTCTTCACCCTGGCCGATGCGTTGCAGGCGCAGCTGCACGGCGCAGAGACGCTGCTGCTGGCGTTCGATGGTGAGGATTCCGACTTCATCCGGTTCAACCACGGAAAGGTCCGCCAGGCCGGCGGCGTCGCGCGGCGCAGTCTCGCCCTTGACCTGATCGAGGGGGATCGCCATGCCGCGGGCCGGGCCCAACTCGCCGGCAGCCTCGCGCAGGATCTGCCCCCGCTGCGTGATCTGCTCAACGATCTGCGTGGCCAGCGGGCACATCTGCCTGCCGATCCCTACCTCAATTTCGCCACCGATGGCCCGTCCGGGGAGATCCGCGTGGCGTCCGAACTCCCGACGCGCACACACGCCCTGGAGGCCATCATGGGCGCCTCCCAGGGGCTCGATCTGGTGGGGATCTGGGCCGCCGGGGCCATCTACACGGGGTTTGCAAGCTCGCTGGGACAGCGCAACTGGCACGCCTGCGAGAGCTTCAACTTCGACTGGAGCTGCTACCACGCCGCGGACAAGGCGGTGAAGGTCAATTACGCCGGACTGCACTGGGATCCCGCAGCGCTGCAGATCCGCATGCAGGACGCGCGGGCAGAGCTTGAGGTCATGCAGCGGCCGCCCAGGACCATCGCGCCCGGTCGATACCGGGTCTACCTCAGCCCTCGCGCGTTGCAGGAGGTGTTGGCAATGATGGCCTGGGGAGGCTTCGGTCTGAAGAGCCAGCGCACGGGTCAAAGCCCCTTGATTTTGATGCAAACCGAGGGGCAGCGCCTGGACCCGGCGGTGGACCTCAGCGAGCACCACGGTCGCGGTCTCGAGTCGCCGTTCACGCCCGAGGGCTTCGCCAAGCCAGCGCGAATCAGCCTGGTTGCCAACGGCGCCTACCGGGACTCGCTGGTAGGCGCGCGCAGCGCCCGTGAGTACGGTGCACCTGTCAACGCTGCGGGCGAGTGGCCAGCCTCGCTCGACATGCAGCCAGGCAGCCTGGCTGCGAACGACGTGCTCGCTGCGTTGGATAGCGGTCTGTATGTCAACAACCTGTGGTACCTGAATTTTTCCGACCGCAATCAGGCCCGCATCACCGGCATGACCCGTTTCGCGTGCTTCTGGGTCGAGGGTGGCGAGATCCGTGCGCCGATCGACGTCATGCGTTTCGACGATTCCATTTTCCGCATGCTGGGCGAGAATCTGCTCGGCCTGACCCGCGAGCGGGAGCTGTTGCTCGATCCGGGCACCTACGGCGGACGCTCGAGTGATAGCGTCGAGTTGCCCGGCGCGCTGATCGAGGGCCTCGCGTTCACGCTCTAGCCCGCTTTGGTGCACGGGATCGCTGCACCATCAACCGCATGGCCCTGAATACCGGCGGCGAGAACAGGAAGCCGATGACCAGCGCGATGAGTCTGAGCGGCACGAACTGCACGCTCGCGCTGCTGTATCCCTGAAAGCGGGGACCGGAGAAGTCCGGCGTGACCTCGATGGAGACATTCGACGCCTTGCCGAGCGTGCGCCTGCCGAACAGGACCCGCAGCGGCGCGAGCACACCGGCGAGGCGCCCCGTATCCGCCGGGTCCTGCATGCCGATGACGAGCTCGACGCACAGACGGCGGGGCCGCAGTGCGCGCAGCACGTCGCGCAGAAACTGCACCAACCCCCGCAACAGTCCGCGGGTGCGCAGGATCGCGAGCACGTCGCGACGTCGCCGCACCGCTCCCCTGGCGCCGGACACGATAAACGCGCGCTTCTTGCGCCGGCGCTTCGACGGGGGTGCCGCTTTCCTGCGTCCCGGACGCAGGCGCATGCGCAAAAGTCCGAACATCCAGTAAACGATCAGGCGACCCCGCCAACCATCGTCCTTCCTCAGCGCGTACACGAGGTTGACGGGCACGGCCAGCAGCAGGATCGTCAGGGCCAGTACCGCGCCGATGATCGCCAACATCCCGGACCGTCAGTCGCTACTGGGCTCCTGCTTGTTGCGGGCGTTCAGGACCGTGGCCGCAAGGGACTCGACCATGGACGCCGTCGTGCCCTTGAGCGTCTCTACCTTCGCGCCCTCCGGACCGATGACAATGACGGCGATGGGCTTGATGCCCCCGCCACCTGCCGAGGCCCCGCCGCTACCCTCGCCTTTCATCAGGTCCTCGCTCTTCCCGCTCCCCGAGCCGACACCAAACCCGAAGCCGATGCTGACCAGAGGGATCAAGGTGTACTCCCCCACCTCGAGCGGCTCCCCGACAACGCGCTTGGTGTCCAGCGACGTCTCAATCTCGCGCAGCGCCGCCTGGATCATTTTCTCCACGTCTTGGGCCATGCTAACTTGCCTCCGTAAATTGTTGTGATGTTCACCATTTATCCACTGCGAGGCCGCCGGGCAGCGCCGTGTTATGGCCGGTTACCGCAGTATATCGAGGCTCGAGGGCCCGGGAATGACGAAGGACAAGCGCCGGAAGACCGGTGGCATGCTGAAGGGGCTCATCAAGACGGGCGGAAAAGTCGCGGACAGGGCCATCGACAAGGGCAGCGACCTGGCCAGCGCCATGATGGATCGGTCGGCCGCGTTGATCTCGAAGCTGTCGGACGACATCGGGAGCATGGCCGATCGCATCCTGACCATGGAGGAAAGGATCGGATTCATGGCAGACCGCATGGTCAAGACGGAGGACCTGATGGCCAGGCTGACCGCCACGATGGCCGGCAAGGAGCTCGAGCTACCCGCTGGCGAACCAACCGGCAACGGCTCGTCGCAGACCCCGGTGCTCAGCCTGGGTGCCTCCGAGGTGTCTCGGGCATCGCCTCCGGATCTGCAGATCTCGGGCGATCCGGCGGTGTACCTGCTGCATGTGTCGACCAGCCCCCGGTTCGCAGAGGGTAGCACCGTGATCAGCAGGGTCACGACGCCGGAGGAGCTCGCAATCGCATGGCAACGGAGTCTGTCTGCGATTGCCGAGGCAGGCGACGGTTCAGCGGGGGCGCGGGATGAGCCGGTTCACGTCTCCGTTGCCGTGAAGTCCATCGACCAGGATCAACGCGTATCGCTTCTGTCCAACAGCGTCGACCTGACCTTATCCAGCTAGCCGAATCCAGCCGTTGCCGCGCCGCTGGCGTCGCAGCCCTCAAAAGTCACAGATTGGCGACCGTTCCATCGAAGGATTGGCGAAGCCAAGCCGGGGCACCGCTTATTGAGAATACGAGGCATTTGCCACCGACGCCTTGAATTCTTTTACCCTAAATTCTCTGATATATTTCAACGACGAAGCGCAAGGTTGCTGCAGGCGTTTTTCGACGCCGCATGACGCGCATCCCGGGAAAAAAGCCCCCGCGCGGGGGCTGCTAACGCGCAGGAGCTTTCGATGTTCGAGTGGATCACGAGTCCCGAGGCGTGGGTGGCATTGGCGACCCTTACGGCCCTGGAAATCGTACTGGGTATCGACAACATCATCTTCATCTCCATCGTCGTCGGGAAGCTGCCCCCGGAACAGCGCAATGCGGCGCGCATCCAGGGGCTGGCCATGGCGATGATCATGCGCATCCTGCTGCTGCTGTCGTTGGCCTGGATGATGCGGCTTACCAGCCCGCTGCTCACGATTTTCGAAAACGAGATCTCGGGTCGCGACCTGATCCTGATTGTCGGCGGTCTGTTCCTGCTGTGGAAAAGCACGCAGGAGATCTGGGAGAGCCTGGAGGGGGCCGAAGAAGGCGAGCACCAGGTCAAGGTGAGTGACAAATACTGGCTCGTACTGGGTCAAATCGCCATCATCGATATCGTCTTTTCGCTGGATTCCGTCATCACCGCGGTCGGCATGGTCGACGACGTCGGCGTGATGGTCACCGCCATCGTCATCGCTGTGGGTGTCATGATGTTTGCGGCCAAGAGTATCGGCGAATTCGTCGATGCCCATCCCAGCATCAAGATGCTGGCGCTGAGCTTCCTCATCCTGGTCGGTGTCGTGCTGATCGGCGAGGGCTGGGATATGCATATCCCGAAGGGCTATATCTACTTCGCGATGGCCTTCTCCTTCCTGGTCGAGATGATGAACATACGGATGCGGAAGAAACGCGCGCGGCCCGTCGTCCTGCACGGGCCCAAGGCATAGGTGGCGATCGGGGGCCGATGTACAGCGACCCCGGCATCGGCTCAGGGACTGACGGTCAGACGTGATACGCAGGCATTGTACTGTGCAGCACCAGGGGTGATAGCATCACCCGCTTGTCGTCGGACGGGAGGCCCAATGAGCAGTCGCAAAGAGCGCGCCTATGAGGTACGTCAGCGAGAGGCGGGGCTGCGAAAGGTCTGCGTCTGGGTGCCTGAACGAGACGTTGAGCGGCTCAGGATCTACGCCGAAAGACTGCGCAAGGCGCCGGTGGTATCGACGGCAGTGCGCAAACCATCCACCCCGATAAGCGATACCGACCCATCCCTCACCTAGCCTGGCCGCCAGCCGGGCGGGGGGCCACCTGCGGGTTTGCATTTGACTACGGCGGATGAATCTACAATTCTTGGGGTTGGAGAACACCGGCATGGACGAAATGCTGTGCCCGGCACTCCTTCCTGAGCGTCCGCGGGGCGTGGTCTGACATACGCACCGCGACTCAGGCTGTCGCATCTTCTCTACCAATGGGGCTGCACCACTTGGAAATCGGGCGACACACGCGCAGGAGCCAACCCGCACGATCTTCCTCGTCCCGGCGACCCTGGTCGGGAGTGCACAAGATCCGCCGCGGCCTGGACCTGCCGATAGCCGGGGCGCCCGAGCCGGTGATCGAAGACGCCGCGCCTGTCACCCACGTGGCCATGCTCGCCGAGGACTTTCCCGGCCTCAAGCCGGGCATGGAGGTCCAGGTCGGCGACCAGGTTCGTCGCGGCCAGCGCCTATTGCATGACAAATCCGCGCCCGATGTGAGTTTCGCCTCTCCGGTGGCGGGACGGATCAGCGCCATCAATCGTGGAGAGCGTCGCAGGCTGCTCTCCGTCGTGATCGAGGTCTCCCCGCACGAAGGCGCCGGCCAAGGTGCGGATACCAGCTTCGACAGCTTTACCGCGGCGCCACCAGAAAAACTCAGCGGCGCCGATGTCAGCGCATTGCTCCTCGAGGCCGGGCTTTGGACCGCCTTCAGGACGCGTCCCTACTCGAGGATTCCGCCACCCGGCTCGGCGCCGAGCGCCATCTTTGTCACGGCGATGGACACGCATCCACTGGCGCCCGATCCGGAGGTGGTGCTGCAAGGCCGCGAGGCGGACTTTGAACTAGGCCTATCGGTGGTCTCCCGCCTGACGCCCGGCTACACCTATCTCTGCACCCGCGCACGCACGCGCCTGCGCACGCCGGTGGGCAGCGACATCCGACACGAGCGGTTCGAAGGCCCACATCCGGCGGGCGTCCCCGGGACCCACATCCAAAAGGTGGAACCGGTGCACCGGGAAAAGATCGTCTGGCATATCAGCTATCAGGACGTGGTCGCTATCGGCACGCTGTTTGCCACCGGCCACCTGGACAGCAGCCGCATCATCGCCCTCGCCGGCCCCGGCGTTCGCCGACCGCGCCTGGTGCGCACCCGCCTCGGGGCACGCATCAGCGAACTCCTCGTCGATGAACTCATGCCCGGCCGACAGCGCGTCATTGCCGGGTCGGTGCTGGGCGGGCACGCCGTCGATGGCGATACCACCGGTTACCTGGGGCGATACCACAACCAGATATCGGTGCTGCCAGAGGGCGACCACAGGGAGATCCTCGGCTGGCTCAAACCCGGGGCGCGGATGTTCTCTGTGACCAACGCGTTTTGGTCTGCGCTGTTTCGCCCGCGCAGTTTCGAATTCAGCACCTCGACGAATGGCGACGCGCGGCCAATGGTGCCCATCGGCACTTACGAACAGGTGATGCCGATGGATATCGAAGCGACATTTTTGTTGCGTGCACTGATCGCCGGCGACCTGGAACTGGCGGAGCAGTTGGGTTGCCTCGAGCTGGACGAGGAGGACGTGGCCCTGGCCACCTTTGTGTGTCCGGGCAAATACGAATACGGGCCGATGCTGCGCAAAGTGCTCGAGCGCATACGCGAGGATCTGTAGTGGGCGCCTTCCGCAGATTCCTCGATCACCAGGCCAGGCATTTCGATTCAGGCGGCCGACTCGAGCGCTATCAGCCGCTGTGGGAGGCGTTGGATTCGTTCTTCTACACCTCGGGCAAGGTCACCCGCGGCAGCGTCCATCTGCGCGATGGTCTCGACCTCAAGCGCATGATGATCGTCGTCGTCATTGCGCTGATGCCCTGCGTGTTCTGGGGCATGTACAACGCGGGCCTGCAGGCCAACCTTGCGCTCGATCCGGGACGCGCCGCGGAACTGATCGGCTGGCGCTACGCCCTCATCGATCTGTTCGGGGTCGGATACGATCCTGGCAGCGTGCTGGCCAACCTGGTTCACGGTGCGCTCTATTTCATCCCGCTCTACCTGGTGACCATGGTGGTCGGCGGCGCCTGGGAGGTGTTGTTCTCGATCGTGCGCAAACACCCCATCAACGAGGGCTTCTTCGTCACCGGCCTGATCTTCCCGCTGATCCTGCCGGCGACGACGCCACTGTGGCAGGCGGCTATCGGCATAACCTGGGGCGTGGTCATCGCCAAAGAGGTGTTCGGCGGCACCGGCATGAACTTTCTCAACCCCGCGCTGGTGGCCCGCGCCAGCCTGTTCTATTCCTACCCGATTCAGATCACCGGCGACCAGGTGTGGACACCGCTCGCCCAGGGTTACTGGTACGACGGCTACAGCGGCGCCACCCCACTGACGCAGCTGAAACAGGACGCCCTGCCCTATGACAGCCTCGGGGTGTCCTGGTGGGATGCCTTTCTGGGCTTTGAACTGGGCTCCTTCGGTGAAACGTCGGCGGCCGCGTGCCTCATCGGTGCAGTGATCCTGCTCTACACGCGGGTCGCGTCGTGGCGTGTCATGGCCGGCGTCACTGTGGGGACGGTGATCATGGCATCGCTGTTGAACGTCATCGGCTCCGATACCAATCCGATGTTTGCGGTGCCCTTCTGGTGGCATTTCGTACTCGGCAGCTGGGCCTTTGCAACGGTCTACATGGTCACCGACCCTGTGACATCGGCATGGACCGAACGAGGTAAGTTGATCTACGGCCTGATGATCGGCCTGCTGATCGTGCTGGTGCGCGTGGTCAACCCCGCATATCCGGAGTCGGTGATGCTGGTGATATTGTTCATGAACGTGTTCGCGCCACTGATCGATCACTATGTGGTGAAGGCAAATATCCGCAAGAGGCTGCGCCGCAGTGAAGGTTGATTCGCCCGCCTACACCCTGGCCTTCGCCACCCTGGTGTGTGTCGTCTGCGCGCTATTCGTTTCCGGCGCCAGCGTGCTGCTCAAGGATCGCCAGGAGATCAACCGTCTGCTTTATCTGCGCAAGAATGTGCTGCAGGCGGCGGGGCTGACCGAGCCCGGCCAGCGGCTATCTGCCGAGCAGGCCCTTGAGCTGTTCAACCGCCGTATCCAGCCCCGCCTGGTGGATCTGAGCAGCGGCGAGTACGTCAGCGGTATGGACGTCGAGAACTATCAACAGCGCGCGGCGCGCAGCGATCCCGACAGCAGCCGCCCGGTTAGCGACAACCCGGCCGGGGTACGCCGGATACCGCATCTGGCCAAGGTGTATTTGGTCGAAGACCAGGATGAAGTCAGCCGGGTGGTGATTCCGGTGGAGGGCCTGGGACTGTATGGCACCCTCTACGGTTTCCTCGCACTGGAGCGCGACACCCGCACCATTGCCGGCATCGCCTTCTACGAGAACCGCGAGACGCCGGGGCTGGGCGGCGAGGTCGATAATCCGCGCTGGCGCGCGCGATGGCCGGGTCGCCAGGCGTTCGACGACCAGTGGCAGCCGGCCATCAGGCTGGTGAAGGGACAGGTCGGGAGCCCGGCGGAGAACCCGTATGAGGTCGATGCGCTGTCAGGCGCCACCCTTACCAGCAATGGCGTGACCGAACTGCTGCGCTTCTGGCTCAGCGGGCAGGGTTTTGGCCCCTACCTCGAGAAGGCACGCACGCGGGGGGTGTTCTGAGATGAAATGGCTGGGCGAAGGCGAATGGCTGGGCAAACGCGAATGGCGGGCCATGGCCGACCCGGTGTTCGACAACAACCCCATCCTGCTGCAGATGCTCGGGATCTGTTCCGCGCTCGCGGTAACCACCAAGATGGACAAGGCCCTGGTGCTGGGGGTCAGCGTGATCGTGGTCGCCGGCCTGGCCTCGTTGGTGGTCAGCCTGATCCGCAAATTCACACCGCACGCGATCCGCATCATCGTTCAGCTCGCGATCATCTCCTCCCTGGTGATCGTGGTCGATCAGGTGCTCAAGGCCTACCTGTACGAAATCAGTCTCGAGTTGTCGGTGTTCGTAGGCCTGATCATCACCAACTGCCTGGTCCTGGGTCGAACCGAAGGCTTCGCGATGCAGAACCCGCCCTGGATCAGTTTCATCGACGGCGTCGGCAACGGGCTCGGCTATGCGGTGCTGCTGCTGATCGTCGGCTTCGTACGCGAACTCTTGGGTAGCGGGCGGCTATTCGGCTACCCGGTACTGACGACCGTCAACGAGGGTGGCTGGTATACCCCGGCCGGCATGTTCCTGTTGGCGCCAGCCGCATTTTTCATTATCGCCGCGATCATCTGGGCACTGCGCACCTGGAAACCCGAGCAGCAGGAGAAGGACTGATGCTCGAGCATTACCTCAACCTTGCGGTCAGGGCCATTTTCGTTGAGAACATGGCCCTGGTGTTCTTCCTCGGCATCTGTTCTTTTCTGGCGGTATCGCGCAAGGTTGAGACGGCCCTCGGGCTGGGCATCGCGGTGGTGTTCGTTGAGACCCTGACCGTGCCGCTCAACAACCTGCTGCTCAACCACCTACTGGCAGAGGGCGCGCTGGCGCGGCTGCATCCCGGATTTGCCGATGTCGACCTGACGTTTCTGTCGTTCATCGTGTTCATCAGCACCATCGCGGCAACCGTGCAGATCGTGGAGATGGTGCTGGACCGCTATTTCCCGGCCCTGCACATGTCCCTGGGCGTCTTCCTGCCCTTGATCGCAGTCAACTGCGCCATACTCGGCGGCTCGCTGTTTATGAGCGAACGCGACTATGATTTTGTCGAGAGCGTAGTGTTCGGTTTCGGTGCCGGGTTTGGATTCCTGCTCGCGATCGTTGCGCTGGCCGCGATCCGCGAGCGCCTGACCTACAGTAACCCGCCGGCTGGACTGCGTGGCCTCGGCATAACCTTCGTCACCGTCGGTCTGATGTCGATCGGCTTCTTGATGTTCTCCGGGATTCAACTCTGAGGTCTTGAGATGCACGTGATACTGCTTGGAGTCGCTACGTTCACGGCCGTCATCGTCACGCTGGTGGGATTGCTGGTATGGGCCCGCCTCAAGCTGGTACCCGCGGGTGACGTGATGCTGCTGATCAACGACGAGCCCGGTGAGGCCTTGTCGGTGCCGGCTGGGCAGACGCTGTTGAACGCGCTGGCGTCGCACAACGTGCATGTACCGGCGGCCTGCGGCGGCAAAGGCACCTGCGGCATGTGTAAGGTACAGGTGGAGGGGGCCGGCGAACCCTTGCCCACAGAGCGAGGATTCCTGACACGCGGCGACATCCTGCAGGGTGCCCGGCTGGCCTGCCAGGTGAAGCTGAAGTCCGATCTCAAGCTGGATCTGCCGCCGGAGGTATTCAACGTCAAGCAATGGACCTGCAAGGTGATATCCAACGAGAGCGTCGCGGATTTCATCAAGGAGCTGGTGCTGGCGCTGCCCGAGGGCGAAGAGGTGCCGTTCGTCGCAGGTCAGTACGTGCAGTTCGAATGCCCGCCGCACAAAGTAGCCTACAAGGATTTCGACATCCCCGAACGTTTCCGCAAGAGCTGGGACAGATCCGACCTTTGGCGCCATGTCTCCATCTGCGACAAGCCGGTGACGCGCGCCTATTCGATGGCGAGCTATCCCGCGGAGAAAGGCCAGCTGAAGTTTGACATCAAGATTGCACCGCCACCCACCGGCGTGCCGGATGCCCCGCCGGGCATCATGTCCTCTTATCTGTTTGGACTGCAGCCGGGCGACGAGTTGCCCGTGTCAGGCCCTTTTGGCGAGTTCCGCGCCACCGACAGCGCCGCCGAGATGATCTTTCTCGGCGGCGGCGCGGGAATGGGGCCACTGCGGTCCATCGTCTTCGATCAACTGTTGAGCAAGAACAGCGGCCGCACGATCTCTTACTGGTATCGCGCCCACAGCCTGCGCGACGCGCTGTATCGCGAGGATTTCGAGAAGCTGGCTGCGGAGCGCGAGAATTTCACCTGGGACCTCTGTCTCTCGAAACCCGAGCCGGAGGACAACTGGACCGGATATGCAGGATATCTTCACAATTTCATCTACGATACCTACCTGAAGGACCACCCGGCACCGGAAGACTGCGAGTACTACCTCTGTGGGCCACGCGCCCTCTCGATCGGCGTGCTGCAATTGTTGTTCGATCTGGGCGTGGACAACCGCAATATCTACTTCGACAACTTTGCCGGCGAAGACCGGGTCACGGCGAGTTGACCATGGCAATCATTGCGACCCTGGCCGTTTTCGCGCTGGCGATGCTGGGCCTCGCGCTCGGCCTGTTCCTCACCGGCCGTCCGCTGCGCGGCTCCTGTGGCAGTAGCCACGATGAGGCCTGCGAAGGCCGATCCCTATCGTGCATGGTGTGTCCGAACCGACGCCGCCCGTAAAGGACCCAGCCTAGCCCGCATATTGCACGAGGGGATCGGTGAGATTTGCAGGCTCGCCCGGATTGCCCGCGCTGGCGGTCCGAGGCGTTAGACTAGCACCCGGCGGCACCGGTGATCGCGAAAAGGCGGGGAGAAGGGGATGTTGGATTCGATTCGTAAATTGTTTACTGGCGACACAGCGCAGGCTGGCGACAACGAGGCAGCGCTGCATCTGGCTGCCGCCATTCTCCTGATCGAAGTGGCCAAGTCTGATCGCGCCATCGACGACGAAGAGACTGTTCGCCTACGTGAAACCCTGAAGCGCGACTGGCAGCTCAATGAGGCTGACCTCAACGGCCTGATGGATGTGGCGCAGGATGCATCGGATGCCAAGGGTTCGCTGAACCAGCACATCGATCTGATCAACCGTAATTTCTCAGCAGCGCGCAAACTCGACCTGGTCCGTAGCCTGTGGCAGGCGGCCTGCGCCGATGGCGACATCCACCGCCGCGAGGAAGTGTTCATCCAGCGCCTGGCGGACCTGCTGGAGGTGCCAGATGCCGAGCTGATCCGCGCCAGGCAGTGGGCGCTTGATTCGGAAAAGGGAGAATGATCCCGGTACTGCTAATCTCGACGTGGCGTCGCTGGCGCTCGACAGACAATCGCCAGTCTTTCATAACGCCCGAGATCATCGGCATGGGGTAGAGAGGCAGACCGTGGACGGATTGAGCAACGCCGCGATCGATGCGCACTACCTGCGCGAGCAGATCGTCGGTGTCGATACCTTGGTGGAGACGCCTTTCGGGCAGCGGCTGATGCTGTATGCGGACTATACGGCCTCCGGTCGGTCCCTGCATTTTGTCGAGGACTATCTGCTGCGCCAGCAGCAGCTTTACGCCAACAGCCACACCGAAGACGATATCAGTGGACGGGCCACCACCGAGCTTCTGCATGAGGCGGAGGATCGCATTAAGCAGGCGGTCAATGCCGGACTAGACGGTCGCATCATCCCCTGTGGGACCGGTGCTACCGGCGCCATCGACCGCATGCAGCAGCTGGTTGGCGTGAAGCTGCCCGCCACCAGTCGTGCACTGCTCAAAGGGCTCTTGCAGGGGTTTCTGGGAGAGCAGCAGGCAGCGGAGTTCGAGCGCTACCGCCAGCAGCATCAGCCGGTCGTGTTTGTCGGGCCCTACGAGCATCACTCTAATGAGGTCTCCTGGCGCGAAAGCCTGGTCACCGTTGTCGAGGTGGCGCTGGCCGACGACGGCGGTATCGATCTGCAGCACCTCGAGAAACTGCTCCAGGAACCTGCTTATCAGGGTCGTCTGCGCATCGGCTCATTCTCCGCAGCGTCCAACGTTACCGGCATGCGTTCACCGATCTACGAACTGGCCAGACTGCTGCATAAATATGACGCACTGGCGTTCTTCGACTATGCCGCGTCCGCGCCCTATGTACCGATCGATATGAATCCGTCGCCTGATGAGGAGGGCGTGGGCGCCTTCCTCGACGCGGTGTTTATTTCACCGCACAAGTTTCTGGGTGGGCCTGGATCGAGCGGCCTGCTGATCTTCAACAAACGCTGTTACCACCCCGAGCTCCCCCCCAGCATTGCCGGTGGCGGCACTGTCGATTACGTCGGGCCGGCAGATCACGATTTCATCCATGATGTCGAGGCGCGGGAGAAGGCCGGCACCCCTGGCATACTGCAGACACTGCGCGCGGCCCTGGCCTTTGAGGTGAAGGCAGCGGTCGGTATCGAGCGCATCGAACGGTCCGAGGCGGACATGATCCGCCGGGCCCTCGCCCGCTGGGGTGCGAATCCTCGCATTGAGATCCTCGGCAATCCTGACCCGGAACGACGCGTCGGAATCGTGTCGTTCAATATCAGGGACCCCAAGGGCCAGTATCTCCATCCCCGATTCGTCACGACACTGCTGAATGACCTGTTCGGCATCCAGAGCAGGGCCGGTTGCTCCTGCGCTGGCCCTTATGGCCATCAGTTGCTAGGCATAGACGAACAAAGGGCAGCGCAATACCGGTCCTGGATCACCCGCGGATATCACGGCGTCAAACCCGGCTGGTGTCGCGTCGGCTTCCATTATGTGTTCGATACCGCCGAAGTGGAGTATCTGCTGGCCTGTGTCGAGTTCATCGCGGAGCATGGCCACCGCTTTGTCCATCAATATCACTTCGATGCCAGGAGCGGCGCGTGGTGTCACAAGCAGTGGCAGCAGCGGTCCGTGTCGTTCTCTCTCGACGAGGCGCTACAGGTGGATCGGATTAAACCGCAGGCGCTGACTGAGGCGGTACGGAGACAACGTTATGAGGCGTATCTCGCACAGGCCGCGGAACTGGCCGAACAACTAGGGCATGAATCGACTTGCCTGTGATCGACTGGGTAGCAATTTGCAGGCTAGCCACCCAAGTCAATGTCTCACTATCTTAAGCGTCGGTCGTCGCCGGGCTGCCGACGGAGCAAGAGATAGCCGCTCACTGCGCCACCGACACCGGTGAGCGTGAGCAGCCCGAGGGTGACAAAGTTGGCTACCATCATCACGACGCCGACGGTCGCGGCCGCCGCGAAAGCGGCGCTCACTTTCAGGTTGGCGCGCGAATGGGCTTTTTGGGTTTCGCGGGCGATGGCCTTCTGACTCTGGCGAACGATGCGGGTCTTGTCCTTCTCGGCCTTCACCCGCAGGTCTTCACGCTCCCGCGCGAGGACCAGGCGCTCACGCTCCATGTCCCCCCGCAGCCGCTCCGTCCGTTTATGCGCGAGGTGCCCGGCCAGTGAAACCAGCCAGAAGGCGGCCACCAACGCAATGACGCCCAACGGCAGCGCGAGCCGCCACCAGTGGGTGGCATCTGCGCCGAGCGGCGTCAGCAGCGTCAGCGTCACGGTGACGCCCTGGATCAGCAGGATGGCCGCAAGAAAACGCAGCAACAAGGCCGTCTGCGAGGCGCGTGAGCGGCTTCTCGGCGGCTTCTGCGACGACTTTCCTGGCAACAGCTTCATCGGTGCGGGGCGGCGCATCGAAACGAATCAGGCGGACCTGGCCACGCCGGTCTGCGCTTCGCAAAATCGTTGAACGATCGAGTGTGCGTGGGGCGATAGGAAATCGGCAGGTGGCATGCGGGATCCTCTGGCTATTTCGACGAAGTTTAAGCCGGTATGCGGTTCCGGCACACATCAGAGTATAGGACTGCCGGTGTCACGCCTCAGTTATCTCTGCGCACCAGTATGCATGCCTGATGGGCATGGCATCAGCAAGAACCGCGCCGCGAACGCAGATCCCTTTGATCTTTACTATGTTTAAGGTATTCAAATAAGGGAGTATTCTGGTCCCAGATGGCCGGGAGCCCCTGAAGCACCCTGAGGTACCGATGACGCCGCTACGAAAAAGATTATTGTCGCAACTGTCCCGACTTTCTCTGCTTGCAGTCATGACCCTGCCCCAGTGGGCCTCGGCGGATGCAGGTAGAGTCATCGAATTGAGCGATGGAAGCCGGATATCCGGTGACATCGTCGATTACAGCAACGGTACCTACACCATCGAGTCAGAGTCGCTTGGCAGACTGCTGCTGGACGATGCACAGATTCGTTCGATTCGCTCTGGCTTCCCCGGGTCAGAGCCAGCGGAGGGCCTGAATTCAACACTGCCAGCACCTGCGGAGCTGGCTCAATTGGAACAGATCAGGCATCGGATCATGTCGAACCCCGACGTACTTGCTCAGGTCATGTCTCTGCAGCAAGACCCAGACCTGCTCGCCATTCTCAACGACCCGCAGATCATGCAGGCAGTTATGTCCGGGCAGATCGGTGTCCTGCAGAATCATCCAAAGATCAACCAGCTGCAGAACAACCCGACCGTTCAGTCGATTATGCGGACGCTCAAGCCCTAGAATAAACGGCACTTGGTTAACCTGCATGTTGCACCAGTATCCAGGATGATCGCGCCCGCCAGGTGCGCTTGGACGCCGGGCTGGAGCGAAAGTAGTAGCCATAGCTACCACTTGAGTGAAGACCAAGTGCAAGCGTGCATGGACAAGCGAGGGCCTGGATAGATCGGGGACGGGGAACAAACCGTTCCTTTGAGAAAGCGCCGCGAATATGACTTTCGCCGCATCTCTGCCGAGTCATTCGCGCCCGTCCACGATCGACTGGTGCAACATGCAGGTTGCCGCCACTGTGAGGAATGTGCGGGCGCTCCGGGGGGTTCGAGCCGAGGGCGTCTGCAGCAAGGATACTGCAGTCGAGCCTCCAGGGAGGGATTCACGGCGTCCCTCGGCTCGAACCGGCCGGGGCGAAAGTCGTTAACTCAGTGCCATTGGCCCTGACGCGTGGTACACGTTACCGGATAGTGAAATCCATCTCTCGATCGATTGAGCCATCTTCCCTGAGAATGGCGTGCTGGTTCCCCGAAGGATCGACCAAGACCACGATCTGATCTTGGAAGAGCGGCCTGCGGACGAACTTGATTGTCCACCCGAATCCCTGCAGTTGTGCCAGCGAATGGCGTTGCACTTCCGTCAATCGTGCTTTGATATCCTTGGGGATAGCGTCGACCCCTATCCGACGCTCGTTCGATGTATCGGTAGCACCCATTCGAGTCCGCCTGTATTGGGACAGGAAACGCCCCTATCAGACAGTTTGTCGGCGCTTCGAGATTCGACTTTAGATGCGGTCTGGCCTGAACTTGGCTGCATGGTGAGATATGCAGGCTAGCGGGTCAGGCTCCTGTGAATGGGCAGGCTGCGGGACACTCCCGATGGCGCCGTAACGGGCGGGGCACCCGCGGCCCCCCGCGATTGCAATCTGAATCGATTGAGCTGGTACTGCTGCTCGAGTTGAAACTGCCGCTGCCGCCCGATGCCGTCAAGTCGGCTGGGCCCACGCGGCGGCTCCGCAGTGCGGGCACGTCGGTTGAGCAGCAGCAGTTCGCGGCGCTGGCCTTCCTGCAAGACCCGCTGCTCGCTCTGTTGCTGGCGATCGCGCTGCCGGCGCACCGCATACGGCACCGGCTCAAACGTTTCCTCTTCCGTGGCGGGCGATTGTTGAATGTCCCTGAGTGTCTCCTGATTTGCCCGATTGAGCTGCATGAGCTGCGGCAGGCTGGCGATGGGTGGATCAGCGCTCACCGGCGGCGCAGACAGTAATGCACCGCACATAAGTGCTGCGAGCGATCTCATGGAGATTGAGCATCCTCGGCCGACGCCATCCGAAAAATCCACCCGTTTCATAGATTCAAGATAACACTAGCGACTGACCTTATCGATGCCGCGATTGGCGAGGGCGTCCGCACGCTCGTTTTCTGGATGACCGCTGTGGCCCTTCACCCAATGCCAACTCACCGTGTGCCGCGCCACCGCCTCATCGAGTAAGCGCCACAGATCATCGTTCTTGACCGGTTTTCTGGCCGCAGTCCGCCATCCGTTGCGCTTCCAGTTGTGGATCCACTGGGTGATCCCGTTTTTTACGTACTGCGAATCGGTTGTCACGTCGACATGGCAGGGGCGCTTGAGTAGTTGCAGGCCCTTGATGACAGCCATCAGCTCCATACGATTGTTCGTGGTCAGGGCCTCGCCTCCGTGCAACTCCTTCTCGCTATCCTGGAAACGCAATACTGCGCCCCAGCCGCCTGGGCCGGGATTGCCGCGACAGGCACCATCGGTGAACAGCGCGACACGATCAGACATCCTTGATCTCGCGCACCGTGGGTTCGATTGCCCGCGGACCCACTACCCGCAGGCGGGACCAGTGCGGGCGGATTGGGGTAACGCGCGACACGCGTTTCACCGCC
This sequence comes from uncultured Gammaproteobacteria bacterium, assembly GCA_963736445.1. GTDB lineage: Bacteria > Pseudomonadota > Gammaproteobacteria > Chromatiales > Chromatiaceae > Thiosocius. Next base: position 64,618 of record CAVTOY010000004.1, read on the forward strand.
CTGACGACGTACACGCCGGCCAGCATGGGCCACACGCGACGCCCCACGTTTTCCATGACCTCGAAACGGCCTTTTCGGGTAGGCGGCCGAAACTCCAGGACATCCATTCGCTCAACCCGAAAGCCCAACAGCGTCAACCAGTCGTTGAGTCGCGGGTAGGACAAAAATTGCCCGCACCATGGTATCGCCCCACGCCAACGCCCAAACAGGCGCCACAGCCCCCAGAGGCTGTAAGGATTGAATCCCACCACGATCACCCGTCCCTCCGGAATAAGGACACGCTCAATCTCACGCAAGACCTGATGGGGATCCGGCGAAAAGTCCAGCGTATGGATCAGGAGCACTGCATCCACACTGTCAGACGCGACTGGAAGGCTTCGACCTTCGCCGACGATAACGCTGGCGCTTCCCGTCGTAACGCGATGGCTGACCAGTGTCTTGCGCGAAATCGAGCAGTTCGCCAGGTAGGCCGTGTCGGCGCCGAGCTCACCCAGTTGCAGCAGCTGATAGCCGAACAGGTCTGACACCATCGCTGCCAATACCGCGCGTTCCTGTTCTGCGATCCGCGTTCCCGGCTGATTTGCAAACCAATCCACAAGCCGCTGGGCCGTTTCACTGCTATCTTTTTTGTCACGTTTTCTAGACTGAGACATCTTCCTGCCGACGCTGGAACCCCCGTGCCGCATTTCGTATATTCATCGGTGATGACAACTGCGCGCCACACCACTGATTCTGAACAAAGCATCCGCCTTCAGCAACGATCGCAGTTCCTAATTGCGCTGTATGGCCTGTTGGCTGCGTTGACCCTTTCTGGATGCGTAACACAAGACAGCCGGCCCGCCGAACTAAACGCCCAACCAGCCCTACAACAACCAGAATCACAGCCGCAAAAGCAGCTGGCGAGTCCCATTGTCGCAGACGAACCGGGTGAAGCGTTGACTCCCGTGGTCACGCCGGTAGCGGTTATCGCCGACCAGGACATATGGCCACGTCTGCGCAAAGGTTTTCGGCTGCGTCCGGGCTCGCACCCGCGGATCCAGCGAGAGATCCGCCGACTGCAGCGCTCGCCAAGCGCCTTTCAAGGATTGATGGAGCGCTCACGCCCCTATCTCCACTACATACTCGACGCTGTCGAACAGGCCGGTCTACCCACCGAACTGGCACTGCTGCCCGCCGTTGAAAGCGGATTTCAGGCCCATGTATATTCACAGGATGGCGCCGCCGGCCTATGGCAGTTTATGCCTGCCACCGGCGGGATGTTGGGACTGAAGCGGGACTGGTGGTTCGACGGTCGGCGCACGGTCCGTGCGTCCACCGCAGCCGCGATAGTCTATCTCGAACGGCTCGAGGCGCATTTTTCGGGTAATTGGGAGTATGCCCTAGCAGCTTACAACGCCGGGGCACGGACCGTTAGCCGGGCGATCCAACGCGCCAAACGACGCGGTGAGCCGACCGATTTCTGGTCGCTCGATCTACCGGGCGAAACCGATCGCTACGTACCCCGCCTGTTTGCACTGACGGCGATAGTCGCGGATCCGGAGAAATACGGCTTGGTGCTTCCCGAGATCCTCGATCGCCCATTCTTCGTCGCGGTCGAGACCGGCGGACAGATCGATCTTACGATCGCTGCGCAGCTCGCCGATATCCCGGTCGAACAGCTTTTGCAGCTGAATGCGGGCCACAAACGGTGGGCCAGCCGGCCAGGTGAACCGCACGAACTGCTCCTGCCTGTCAGCAAGGCCGAGGACTTTCAAAAGGCCCTGGCGCAACTGCCGGCCGACGAACGACTGCGCTGGCAACGCCATACCGTCATTCGCGGTGACAGCCTCAATCGAATCGCACGTCAATACGAGGTGTCGGTGGCTGCCATTCGCCACGCAAACAATCTCAAGGATTCCCGCATCCGGGCCGGCAAGGTATTGCTTATCCCACTGTCGGAAACGGTTGGCTTCGCGAATACCGCATCCAACCCGTTGGCGCGGCAACGGCTGCGTTATCTCGTGCGCAAGGGGGATTCTCTCTACACCATAGCGCGGCGTTTTCAGGTCTCTATCGCCGATCTCAAGCGTTGGAACCGCCTCGGCCGGTATATCCATCCCGGCGAAAGGCTCACGTTGTTCATCGAACCGGACGCCTAGCCCGAAAATCTCACCAGGCGAACGACCGTAATTGGAAAATAGGCTTTGCAACATGGTGTTAGATTCAGACTTATGCTCTCGGGTGAATGACAGCCTGTTCTATGTGGGTTTTGGAACGATTTGGCCTTCGCATCTTCGGCGATCCTTCTCAAACCATAGCTACGGCTATGCTTCTTCAAACGATCCCCCAACCTGCTTGGCCCTATCATCCCAAAATCCCACATCCCGGTGAGATTTCCGGGCTAGCCTACGGCGACATCAGCCAGCAGCTTACCCGCCTGCCGGGCTCGACCTCTATCGTTTCCGGATAGCGTTCACGGCACACCGCGCTAGCGTGCGGACAGCGTGGGTGAAAATGACAGCCCGTCGGCGGATTGATCGGTGACGGCATGTCGCCCTGAAGCTTGATGACCTCGCGCTCATGCGCCGGATCCGGCACCGGAACGGCGCTCAACAGCGCGGCCGTGTATGGATGCAGCGGATTCTCCAGGACCTTGCCTACTTCGCCATACTCGACGATGCGCCCGAGGTACATAACCGCAACCTCATGCGCCAGATAGGCGACTACGGAGATGTTGTGGGTGATGAACAGGTAAGACAGCCCCAGCTCCGCCTGTAGCTCTTTCAGCAAGTTGAGAACCTGGGCCTGGACCGACACGTCCAATGCACTTGTCGGCTCATCGCAGACGATCAGGCGGGGCTCCAGGGCCAGCGCACGGGCAATAGCGATGCGCTGGCGCTGTCCGCCCGAAAATTCATGGGGGTAGCGATCGGCGGCGGTCGGCTGCATCCCCACCTGCCCCAGCAGACGCTCGACCGACGCGCGTCGCTGCTTTCGGTCGCCACCGATACCCTGCGCAATCATACCCTCAGCGATAATGTCTTCGACCAGCATCCGCGGGTTCATCGAGGAGGCCGGATCCTGAAAAATGATCTGGAACTCACGCCGCAGTCGGCGCAGTCGGCGCCCGCGCACGTTCGCCAGATCGTTACCATCGAAAAGAACCTGGCCATCGGTCAGGTGATTCAGCCGGATGATCGCCTTGCCAACCGTCGTCTTGCCGCAGCCCGATTCGCCCACCAATGCAACGGTGCAGCCGCTGTCGATCTTGAGGTCTACGCCGTCTACCGCCTTCACCTGGCCAGCGACACGACGCAACACGCCTTTGTGGATCGGAAAATGCACCTTCAGGCGCTGGACATCGAGCAACGCCTTACCGGCTGTTCCCTGGCTGTGCCGCGTCGGGAGCACCCGCGCGACGGATTCAGGCACTTCCTCCGGTGCAAGATGGCAACGGTAGCCGCTTTGTTCCTCGCCGCGCCAGGGTGGCAGCTGCGTGCGGCAGCGGTCATGGACAAACTCGCAGCGATCGGCGAATCGGCAGTAATCGAACGCCTGGTTCAGTGACGGCACGATCCCGGGAATGACATCCAGACCTTGGTGACGTTTCTCCGCCTTCGGGACTGAACGGAACAGTTTGCGACTGTAGGGGTGAAGCGGATTCTGGAAAAAGCCCTCGACGTCGTTGATCTCCATCAACTGACCCGCATACATAACGCCTACCCGATCGGCCATCTCCGCGACCACACCAAGATCGTGCGTGATCAACAAAATGGCCATACCGGTATCGCGCTGCAGCTGCTTGAGAAGATCGAGTACCTGCGCCTGTATGGTTACGTCCAACGCCGTCGTCGGCTCATCGGCGATCAGCAGCTCCGGCCGTCCGGCCAACGCCATCGCGATCATGATCCGCTGCTTCATGCCCCCCGACAGCTGGTGCGGATAGTCTCGGGTGCGGCGCTGCGGATCGGGAATGCCGACCGCGCGGAACAACTCGACGACGCGCTCTTCTATCCGGCCGCGGCTTTTCCTGTCGTGCAGGCGCACCGCCTCTGCCACCTGCTCACCCACGGTCATCACGGGATTGAGTGAGGTCATGGGCTCCTGAAAGATCATGCCGATACGTCCGCCGCGCTCGGAACGCATCTCCGCCTCGGATAGCGCCCGCAGCGAATGCCCGTCGAGCCGCATGTCGCCCGCGACGATTCGCCCCGCATGCGGCAACAGGCGCATGACGACAGCGCAATCATCGATTTGCCACATCCCGATTCACCAAGCAGCACAAAGGTCTCACCGCGCCGGATACTCAGGCTGACTTCATCCACCGCGCGCACCGGACTCGTTTCACTGCCGAGGTGAGTCGTCAGCTTATCCAGTGCCAGCAAGGCTTCGGCAGGCACCGCCTGCGCGCGCATGGCTTCTTCGATCAGGCTCATCGCTGTTGTCTCAGTCGGGGGTCGAAGGCGTCGCGTACGACATCGGAAAACAGGTTTGCCGCCAACACAAGCGTAAACATGAAGACGAAGGCCGCGAGCAGCGACCACCATACGACGGGGTCACGGGCCAGCTCGAGACGCGCACCGTTTATCATATTGCCCCAGCTGTTGGTGGCCGGATCGACACCGATGTTGATATACGACAGCACGGCCTCGGCAAGCACCAGACTGCTGAAATCGAGCACGATCGTAATCAACACGATATGCATCACGTTGGGCAGCACGTGACGGAGCAGGATTCGAAAGTTGCCGACGCCGAATGCGCGGGCCGCCTGAACATATTCCAGCTCTCTCAGTTTGAGCGCCTCGCCGCGCAGCAGACGACATAGCGAGGTCCAGCTGGTCACGCCAAGGATAAGACACAGAAACAGCAGGCGCAGATCGGCTCGCTCTGTGACACTGTTGAAATCGTCTTCATGATTGCTCATATAGATCTGCATCATCAGCACAGCCGCAGCAATCAGCAGTACGCCAGGTATCGAGTTCAAGGTCGTATAGAGATACTGTATGACGTCGTCAACCCAGCCGCGAAAATAGCCGGCCATGATTCCGAGCAAGATCGCGGCAGGCAGCATCACCAGTGTGGTCAAGGTACCGATGACCAGCCCGGTACGGATGCTCTTGAGCGATTGAAAATACACGTCCTCGCCTACTTTGTCGGTACCGAGTACATGATAGAAAGCAGACAGCTCCCAAAGCGCACCCAACAGAAGCGCCAACGCGAGCGCCGTCCATGCGCCGACGTGCCAGGGATTGCGCAAGCGACCGCCCAGCAGACGGGACAGGCGATCACGATCCGCGCGACAGACCACGACCAGCAGTATCAACCACACTACCCCGCCTTTGAGCGCACCCGACAGGGCCTTGAGCGCGATATCCTTCAGCTTGTTGTCATCACCAAGCTGCAGATGCGCCCCGCCGTAAATCAGGCGCGGGTAGTCACGCAGCGCACTGCCGTCGGGCTGTTCGATATTCTCCTTGCTGAACAGGTGGGTGGCGAATGGGGCCGAATAGGTCTTTTCGCGCTGGGTGCGAAGAGATCCGGCCATATGATCAAACAGGCTGAGCACCTCGGTTGAATAGATCGGCTCTCCCTGGTCGTCGACGCCGCTCTGCGGGTTGAAGTGCAGCGTATCGAGCACGCCCACAACGACATAGAACAGCAGCACCACCATCGCCGCCTGCCCGGTTCGACTGCGCGCGACGCGCCGCCAAGGCGCCGCGAGGTGCTCGTGGCGACGCGTATGCCAGACCATCGCCGCCGCCAGCCCGAGCAGCAGGTAGATCAGGGCGTCGGTCCAGAGTATTACCGGCTGAAACGCCATACGATCAGTCCAGTCTCACGCGCGGGTCGACCATTGTGTAGGAGATGTCAGTGAGTAACAGCCCGATGATGTACAGCACCGCGCCGAGGAACACCATCGCCCGCACGATTGCGAAGTCCTGGCGATTGATGGCATCGATGGTGTAGCTCCCTAGGCCGGGTATCCCGAAGAATGACTCGGTCAGCAGACTGCCGATGAACAGCAACGGCAACACAACGACCACCCCCGTCAAGATAGGTATCAAGGCATTGCGCAGCACATGGCGGAACAAGACCCAGTGCTCAGACAGACCTTTGGCGCGCGCCGAGCGAACGTAATCACGGTGGATCTCTTCCAGAAACAGCGTCCGATACCAGCGCGTCCCCGAACCGATGCTGCCGACAATGCCGACGACGACCGGCAGAACCATGAATTTCCACGCATGCAGGCCTGTGTCATACCCGGATATCGGCACCAGATTCAGCAGTTTCCCTATGAGGAACTGTCCACCGATGATGTAGAACAGACTGGAGATCGACATCATTGCGACGCACAGCACCACGCCCCAGAAATCGAGATAGGTGGCACGGAAAAAAGCCAACAGCAGCGCGAAGGTAATATTCACGGCCAGACCGACCAGTAGCGTCGGCACTGCGATTGCGAGGCTCGGCCACATTCGCTGCGAGATATCGTGGCTGATATCACGCCCGCTGTCCGATTGCCCAAAATCAAACAGGAACAGACGCAGTGATTTCTCGTAGAGAATCGTATCGGTAAACATGTCGGCGCCCTGCGCCGAGTGATTGATCAACAGCGGCTTTTCATAGCCGTGCTCTTGCTTCCACGCCTGAATGGCCTCTGCCGTCACGCGCTTGTTACCGAGGTGCATTCGGGCCATGTCGTCCGGCGAGTTGACGACGAAGAATAAGATAAACGTAAGTGCATTGACGCCCAGTAGGATCGGGAGCGCATACAGCATTCGGCGCACGATGTACGCGGTCACAGCGCCCTACTCCTCTCACGCGCAATGAACCCCCGGATTGCCGGCAATACCGAAACAACGAGCACAACGACCAACGCGCCAAGCGGCCACAACACAGGCCGATTCCAGGACTGCTGCGCAGCAGTCCGCGCCGCGCCGTCCACACGCTTGTACTTCAGTGTGTTGTTCGCCATCAGATGTGGCTTGGAGTTCTGGAACCAGGCGTGGTGCAAGCTGAACGCCTTGGGAAAGAAACCGAACATCCAGGGTGACTCTTGGCGCAGAATCTCCACCATGCGGTCGATAGTCTCCTGACGTTCCGGCCCATTCGGCAGGTCTTTCATGGTCAGGAAGAGTCGATCGAACTCCGCATTCTGGAAGTTAGCCGCATTCTCGCCCTTTGATTCCACCTTCCCATTCGGGCCATACAGCAGGAAAAAAAAGTTTTCTGGATCAGGATAGTCAGCGTTCCACCCCCAGCTGAAGATCTGCGAGGTTCCCTTCAGCATCTTGTCCTGAAAGCGGTTGTAGTCCGTGGCGCGGATAACCAGCTCGATGCCAAGTTTCTCGAGTTGTTTGCGATACCATTGCAGCATCGCCTTGCTGTCAGGTCCGGCAGCCGGGGTATCGTAATACAGGATCAACGGACCGCCGGTCTTGGGATCGCGCCCCTCGGGGTAGCCTGCCTGCTCAAGCAATCGACGCGCATCGCTGATGTCCCGTCGGCGTGCACTACCATTTCGCCAGACGTGGGTTACCGGATTGACCCCCTGCTCGCCTTCTCGATAGCCAAAGATCCCTGGCGGCAAAGGACTTTGGGCCGGCTCGCCGCGACCGTTGCGGAATATCGAGATGAATTCCTCGAAATCAACGGCGATCGCTATCGCCTGACGCAGCAGTCGCGCTCGTTCACTGTCACCGCCGACAACCGGATCGAGCATATTGAAACCTGCGTAGAATACCGACGTCTCCACGGCAGTGCTGAGTTGTATACCCTTCTCCCGCATCGCGTCGGTCAGGCTGGCTTCCCCGGCGCTCCCGAACTGCACGGCCTGATCGAAGCTGTCGGAGCCGATACCTGAGTTGTCGTAATAGCCTTGCAGAAATTTGTTCCAGCGCGGGATCGCCTCTTTTTCCAGCGCGTAGACAGCGCGCTCGATGAATGGCATGGGCTTACCGGCGTCATCCAAGAGACCTTCCCGGCGGTCTTGTTCTGTCCCTTCCGTTGGAAAAAGCTCCCCATGAAAATTAGGATTGCGCTCCAGCACCATGCGCAGGTTGGGATTGTTCTCGGTCAGCATGAAGGGGCCTGTGCCGATCGGGTACCAGTTCAGGTTGATGTTCTTGTCGTCGAGGCCGGGCTGGGAGTAAAAGCGCTCTGCCTCCCAGGGCATTGGCGAGAAGAAATTCATCGCCAACCAGAATACGAACTGCGGATACTTGCGCTCTATTCGTATGCGAAAGGTGTAACGATCGATCTCCTCTAAACCCGCCATATCGATCGATCGCAGATCCAGCCACTGGTCCGGCTCGCCGTTATCCCGCAAGGCGTTGTGCGCGGCCTTGGAGCGCTCGGCGAAATCGGCGAATCCACGGATGTGTTCGGCCATCAGGCTGGCGATCGGCGAGTGATTTGGGGAATAAGCGAGGCGCTTGATCTGGTACAGATAGTCGGCCGCAGTCAGCTCACGCGTCCCGGTCAGCGGGAAATCACTGAGCCTGTTGACCGAATCCAGCATCTCCGGCGCCAGCGGCCAATACGCCGGACTGCCGTCGTCGCGCAGCGCGAGGGCCGGGTGCGGTTGATAGCGGATGCCGGGTCGAATGCGCAGGATATAGTCCGTGTAGGCGACATCGGCCGCCGGCGCATCCGCACTCAGCAGTGAACCATCGTGACCATAGTGACGAATCTCGGGCAGCTGCGCTGCAGTCTGTGGGACCAGCGCATAAGGTCGACGCAGAAAATGATACTGCAGCGGCGGCTCATAGACCTGAGAGATGAACGCCCATTCATTGGAGCTGTAGGAGCGCGCTGGATCGAGATGCTTGGGTCGTTCTGAGAAGGAACTGAAAAACACCGGGCCCGCCGAGGCGCCTGCCCGGTAGGGGTCATTCCACGCCTGACCTTCGCAGCCAGCAAGCAACGCCATACCCAGCGACGCAATGGCATGCAGGATTCGTCTGCCGCGCATTTGCGACCCTTTGAACAGCGGATTTCTTTGGGGTAACGTACGCGCCATTCTCGACCAGATTCTCTACCAGGCTATGGGCACGGACCTCCCGCAAGGATGATGGCATTGCTGCGGTTCTCTGTCAGCCCATTTGTTGCCCAGACAAAACCACAATCCAGAGGGACTTTCTATGGGATTCCTGCAAAACAAGCGCGCGCTGATCGTGGGTGTGGCCAGCAATCGCTCGATCGCCTATGGCATCGCCGCCGCCATGCATCGTGAAGGCGCTGAACTTGCCTTCACCTATCAGGGAGAAAAATTGCAAGATCGCGTCTCCGGATTCGCCAAGGAGTTCGGGTCGGATATCGTGCTGCCGCTGGATGTCGCCAGCGATGAACAGATCGACGCCGTGTTCGCCGAATTGGCGCAGCGCTGGGATGGCCTGGACTGCCTGATCCATTCGGTCGGTTTCGCACCGCGCGACCAACTGGAAGGTTCCTACGTCGATGCAGTGACGCGGGAAGGCTTTCGAATCGCGCACGATATCAGTGCCTACAGCCTCGCAGCACTCGCCAAGGCGGGCCGCCCGATGATGCAGGGGCGCAACGGTGCAATCGTGACAATGAGTTATCTTGGCGCCGTGCGCACGGTACCGAACTACAACGTTATGGGTGTCGCAAAAGCCGCACTCGAAGCCAATGTGCGTTACCTCGCTGACGCCCTTGGTCCAGAGGGGACGCGCGTCAACGCGGTCTCTGCCGGACCTATTCGCACACTGGCTGCGTCCGGCATCAGCGGCTTCCGCGGCATGCTCGCCGAGGCCGAAAAGAAAACGCCGCTGCGGCGTAACGTTACTATCAATGAGGTGGGCAATGCGGCCGCCTTCCTGTGCTCTGATCTGGCATCCGGCGTCACCGGTGATGTGCTGTACGTCGACTCCGGTTACCACATCCTCGGAATGGCGTGATGCGACAGATGCAGGCTAGTCACCTACGGACTTTATCTCGACGTCGGATCGATTGCGCAGGCTCTGCGTGAAATAGCGCATCTGGGCGCCGGCGACCTGTCCCGCAGCCTGCTCGGATACCAAGGGCCGCTCCGCGTCCGCCAAGGCATCAACGGAACCGAGCTCTGTGGCCGTCAACGAGATCAGGTAGAAATCGCCCTGACCAGAAGCGACGCCGCCGTGCACTGCGCCGCCATCGCGCGCCGGCTGCATTGCAAATGCCTCTGCCAACACCTCTGCCGGTACGCCGGCCCCGGCCCTACCTACGGCGCCCGGCGACTCGATCTGCCAGGCGTGATCGGATGCCACCTGCTGCAGCGTCTTTTCGCCCTCTGCGAGCAACGCCAGCATTTGCCCGCCGGTCTGCGCTGCAGCCTTTGATGCCTCGAATGCAACGAAGTCCTGATCGATCGCCGCGCGGTTCTCGTCGAACGGCAGCACACCCGCCGGCTCATACTCGGCAACCCGAATAACGACTGCGCGCTGCGGCCCGATTTCGATCAGTTCGCTGTTATTGCCTGCCTGCAGCACATCGTCGGAAAAGGCGGCATTCAACACCCTTGGCGAATCAAGCCCCTCTGGCAGTCCGGCGTCTCGGGTCACCCAGTCCGTACTCTGGATCTGCAGATCCAGCGCCTCGGCCGCGGGCGTGAGGCTATCGGCGTTCTCGTAGGCGGATTCCGCGAGCCTTTCGGCGTAGTCGAAGTACAGGTTTTCCGCCTCGAACTTGCGATAGGCACCTTCCACCTGGTCGCGCAGCTCGTCAAACCCCGCGTCGGAACCGCCGCGCACATCCGTCACCTGGATGATATGAAATCCGAAATCGGTGCGGACCAGATCACTGGTTTCACCTACCGGAAGTGCGAAAGCGGCGTCTTCGAACGCCGGGACCATCATGCCAAGCTCGACCCAGCCGAGATCACCGCCATTGGCGGACGAACCGGGGTCATCCGAGTTATCTCGGGCCAGTTCTGCAAAATCACCGCCGACGCGCAACTGCTCCAGCAGCGCCTCGGCCTTTTGCCGAGCACTGTTGATTTCCTCTTCGCCACCACCCGGAGGAACTGCGATCAGGATGTGCCGCGTTGCGCGCTCCTCGCGTGCGACGAACTCCGCGCGATGATCGTCGAAATACTGCCGGAGCGCTTCTTCATTGACCTCGACGAGCCCGCCAAGGCTGGTCGCGTCCAATAGAACATAACTCAATTTCACTCGCTCCGGCGTGCGATAGCGGTCGGAATGCGAATCATAAAAGCTGCGCACCGCATCAGCGGTCACAGCAACACCATCCCGATAGGCGGCCGCTGGGATACGCGCGTAAGCGAAGGTCCGCTTCTCGTCTGTCAAGCCGACGCGTGTGCGCAGATCCGACTCCGTAACGAACGTCGTTTCACGTATCCCACTGCGCAGCTGATCGAGCGCCATGTCCTGGCGCACACTCTGCTCGAAACCCGAACGGCTCTGTCCTAGGTTGCGGACCGACGCTTCGTACATCTGCTGATCGAAGCGTCCCTCACGCTGAAATGCCGGAATCGACGCAATAAAGCCACGCGCCTGTGCATCACTGGTGCGCATGTTCCAATCCCGCGCATGGCCGATCAACACCATCTCGTCAACCATCGCATCGAGCGTTTGCCGCTTTAGTTGATTTTCCTCGAAGAGGTCGGCGCGATAGGCATCACCCAGTGTTGCCCGCATCCTTTCACGGACCTGGCGTGTCCGCTGATCCAGCATGCGTTCAGTAATCGCCTCTCCCTCGACAACCGCGATCTCAGGTTCGGCGCCGACGCCTAGGTATTCTTGAATGCCCCAGAGGGCAAAAGGAACGCTGATAAGGATGACAATGGCCCAGGCGATCCAGCCCTGAGCTTTTTCTCTGATGGCCTGCAGCATGTTTCCGTGGGTCTTCTGCGAAGTTTTTAAACGAAAAACGGGGTATCTCGAAGATACCCCGTCCGGGCGAATTTTTGGCGGAGTGGACGGGACTCGAACCCGCGACCCCCGGCGTGACAGGCCGGTATTCTAACCAACTGAACTACCACTCCGAACTCTTGGTGGGTGCTGCAGGGATCGAACCTGCGACCCTCGCCTTGTAAGGGCGATGCTCTCCCAGCTGAGCTAAGCACCCAAAAACGAGGCGCGCTAGTTTACTGCGTCCTTGAAGGCTTTGCCAGCCTTAAATGCGGGCGTTTTTGATGCCGCGATCTCGATCGCCTTGCCGGTCTTGGGATTGCGCCCGGTACGCGCCGCGCGGGCGCGCAGCAGGAAAGTGCCGAAACCAACGATCGATACGCTGTCGTCGTTCTTCACGGCCGCCGTGATGGCGTCAATCAGGCCGTCCAGTGCGCGGCCAGCCGCAGCCTTGGAGATGTCGGCAGATTCGGCCATGGCATCAACTAGTTCAGATTTGTTCATTCGGATAGTGCCCCCTTATTGGTGAATACAACCCAGTCCTTGGTTGGCTGCAGTCTGGTGGATAATTCAAGTGTTCCGGTTAAGCCGGCGCTTTGGTGCGGGCCGCTTTATAACAGCCAAAAAAATTCGGTGTCAAGCAAGCCGTTCAAGTACAAACGAGGACTCGCTCAACACCGTCTTCTACCAGCGTTGCGTGTCGAGTTCAATGATGTCTCAAAGCATCATTTAAGTCATCTGCGTTTTCTTCTTTATTTTCAGCGGCCTTTACGTCTTCTTTAGTTTGCGACGCACGCGGCTCGGGTCGGCCGGCCAATGCAATTTCGAGCACTTCGTCGACCCAACGCACCGGTCGGATGTCGAGATTCTGCTTAATGTTTTTCGGTATCTCCACCAGGTCGCGCTCGTTCTCCTCAGGAATGATCACCGTCTGGATACCGCCTCGGTGGGCCGCGAGCAGCTTTTCCTTCAGACCACCGATCGGCAACACTTCACCGCGCAGCGTTATTTCACCCGTCATGGCCACATCTGCCCGCACCGGGATGTTAGTCAGCGCCGAAGCCAAGGATGTCGCCATACCGATACCGGCGCTAGGACCGTCTTTTGGCGTCGCACCTTCCGGAACGTGGATATGCACGTCAATCTTTTGGTAGAAATCATCCTCTAATCCAAGCGCCGCGGCACGTCCGCGAATCACGGTCATTGCCGCCTGTATGGATTCCTTCATAACATCACCGAGCTGGCCCGTGTGGGTCAGACGACCCTTACCTGGCGTCAATGCCGTCTCGATTCGCAACAGTTCCCCGCCCACTTCGGTCCACGCAAGACCGGTCACTTGTCCGACCTGATCATGTTCGTCAGCGCGACCGTAACGGAAGCGCTGCACGCCGAGGTATTTCTCGAGATTTTTCGTCGTTATCGTGACGCGCTTACCTTGGCCCTTTTGCAGCAAGACGTCTTTCACGACCTTGCGACAGATCTTGGAGATCTCGCGCTCGAGATTTCTTACGCCCGCTTCACGTGTGTAGTAACGAACAATGTCGCGCACCGCGTGCTCACGGATCACCAGCTCTTCGCCTTTCAGGCCATTGTTCCCGATCTGTTTCGGGATCAGATAGCGTTCCGCAATGCTGACTTTTTCGGCCTCCGTATAGCCCGAAAGACGAATTACCTCCATCCGATCCAGCAGTGCCGGTGGAATGTTCATGCTGTTGGCTGTCGCGACAAACATCACCTCTGAGAGATCGAAGTCCACCTCGAGATAATGATCCTGGAAGGTATGGTTCTGCTCGGGATCCAGCACCTCCAACAGCGCCGAAGCCGGATCACCGCGGAAGTCCATCGCCATCTTGTCGATTTCGTCCAATAGGAAGAACGGGTTCTTGGTCCCCGCTTTGGTAAGATTTTGCACGATTTTGCCAGGCATGGCGCCGATGTAGGTGCGCCGATGGCCACGGATCTCGGCTTCGTCACGAACGCCACCCAGCGCCATTCGGATGAACTTACGGTTTGTGGCACGCGCTATCGATTGACCGAGAGACGTTTTTCCTACGCCGGGCGGGCCAACGAGGCAGAGGATGGGGCCCTTGAGCTTCCTCACACGTTGCTGCACGGCCAGGTACTCGAGTATCCGCTCCTTCACCTTTTCGAGGCCGAAATGATCGGCATCCAACACTTCTTCGGCCTTGGCAAGGTCGTTGCGTACCTTGGTGCGTTTCTTCCACGGCACACTGACCAAGGCGTCGACGTAATTGCGCACCACGGTCGCCTCGGCCGACATCGGTGACATCAGCTTGAGTTTGTTGAGCTCCGCGCTCGCTTTGCTCTTGGCCTCCTTGCTCATTCCGGCTTTTTCGATCTTCTCCGCCAGTTCCTCGAGCTCGTTGGGCGCTTCATCGAGTTCGCCGAGCTCCTTCTGAATGGCCTTCATCTGTTCATTCAGATAGTACTCACGCTGATTTTTTTCCATCTGGCGCTTCACCCTGCCGCGGATGCGCTTCTCCATCTGCAGGATGTCGTTCTCGCCTTCCATCAGCGCCATGAGATGTTCGAGACGCTCGCGTACGTTGAACATCTCCAACACATGCTGCTTTTCATCCAGCTTGAGCGCCATATGTGCGGCCATGGTGTCGGCGAGACGCGACGGTTCATCGATGCTTGCGAGCGAGGTGAGGACTTCCGGCGGGACTTTTTTATTCAGCTTTACATACTGATCAAACAGTGTGGTTGCTGAGCGCATCAGGACTTCCATCTCGCGCTCTGGCAGCTCGATGACGTCGGCGGCCGCCTCGATGTCCGCTGCAAAGAAATCGTCCGCGAACTCGATACGCTTGATCGCAGCGCGCTCACCACCTTCGACGAGAACCTTGACGGTACCGTCTGGAAGTTTCAGCAACTGGAGGATGCTGGCCAGCGTGCCGATTTCGTACATGTCTTTGGGCTGAGGCTCGTCGACATCCGCACTCTTTTGCGCAACCAGCAGAATCTGCTTGTTGTCCGCCATCGCGGCATCGAGCGCCTTGATCGATTTTTCCCGTCCCACGAAGAGCGGAATGACCATGTGCGGGTAGACAACCACGTCGCGCAGCGGCAGCACCGGGAGGGCGCCTGGCATCTCCTCGCGCGCAGTCACGTCTGTATCTTCCTGTCCCATCAGATCCTCCGTCACCGCGCCTGTGCACGGTAAAAAATGTAAGGCCAGACCGCGCCCGTGGATATGGCGCGACCTCGATTAATCAACATGGGGACTTGCGGCGGAAATTTCAACCGGCAAATTGGTGCGTTAACTCGAGAAGTCACGCAACGAAGGGCTGGTGGGGGAAGCAGGACGATTACTTCCGGGTAGACCCACTGAAAAGCGCGGCAGAGCGAGTCACGAG
This sequence comes from uncultured Gammaproteobacteria bacterium, assembly GCA_963736445.1. Taxonomy (GTDB): domain Bacteria; phylum Pseudomonadota; class Gammaproteobacteria; order Chromatiales; family Chromatiaceae; genus Thiosocius. The sequence continues at coordinate 79,847 of CAVTOY010000004.1, forward strand.
GATGGGCGGCGGATTCTCGGGAATCACCGCCCTGACTCGCGAGTCAGACAACCCGTTCAATCTGAAGCGGCAAGCTGACGGGGCTCAGAACCGTTGTAAATGATATAGGGCAGCGACTCACCCTTGATAACGGCCTCGTCCACAACCACCTTGTCTACGTTCTCCAGAGACGGCAGATCGTACATGGTATCGAGCAGCACCTGCTCGAGGATCGTACGCAGTCCGCGGGCACCGGTCTTGCGCTCCATCGCCTTGAGCGCGATCGCGCGCAGCGCCTCTTCTCGCACCTCCAACTCGGCCCCCTCCATCTCGAACAGTCGCTGATATTGCTTGATCAGCGCGTTCCGCGGCTCGGTTAGGATTTTGACCAGTGCGTCCACATCCAGTTCTTCGAGGGTCGCAACAACCGGAAGGCGACCGACAAATTCCGGGATCAGGCCATAGCGAATGAGGTCCTCCGGCTCTACATTAGCGAGTATCTCGCCCACGGTCCGCTGATCTTCCTTGCTGCGAACCTCCGCAGAGAAACCGATGCCGCCCTTTTCGGAGCGGTCGCGGATCACTTTATCGAGCCCGGCGAAGGCACCGCCAACGATGAACAACACGTTCGAGGTGTCGACCTGAAGGAACTCCTGCTGGGGATGCTTGCGCCCACCCTGTGGCGGCACCGACGCGACGGTACCCTCGATGAGCTTCAGCAAGGCCTGCTGAACCCCTTCTCCGGATACATCGCGGGTAATCGATGGGTTGTCTGACTTACGCGAGATCTTATCTATCTCGTCGATGTACACGATGCCGGTTTGCGCTTTTTCGACGTCGTAGTCGCATTTCTGCAACAACTTTTGGATAATATTTTCTACGTCCTCGCCGACATAGCCGGCCTCGGTCAACGTGGTCGCATCCGCGATAGTGAAGGGGACATTAAGCAGCCGCGCGAGCGTCTCTGCCAGCAGGGTCTTACCCGACCCGGTCGGTCCGATCAGCAGGATATTGCTCTTGGCTATCTCGACATCGTCTTTCTTACCTTTCGCCTCGAGCCGCTTGTAATGATTGTAGACAGCGACCGAAAGCACCTTTTTGGCGCGCGCCTGCCCGATCACGTACTGGTCTAGGGTGCCGTTGATCTCTTGCGGAATCGGCAGTTTATCGGCTGGCTGGCCAACGTTTTCCTGCATTTCCTCGCGGATGATATCGTTGCAGAGTTCGACGCATTCGTCGCAGATGAAGACAGAAGGGCCCGCAATAAGCTTACGCACCTCGTGCTGGCTCTTCCCACAGAAGGAGCAGTACAGCAGCTTGCCGTCGTCACCCTTACCCGGTTTCTTGTCGTCGCTCATAACATCATCCACCTTTCGTCTGCCAGCGCCTCGACCCGGAAAGCCAGACAGTAGCTCCGCTTAACTGATGATATCCGAAAGCCCTCGGATAACAAGCCACCAGTTCCGGGTGGCTTTGACTTCGGTCACTCCTCGTGAGCCGGACGGCGGTCCAATACCTGATCTATCAGCCCGTAAGCGACAGATTGATCGGCACTCATGAAATTGTCGCGATCGGTATCCTGACCAATACGCTCAAGATCCTGGCCTGTATGAAGAGCCAGAATCTTGTTGAGTTTCTCGCGCACCAACAGGATCTCTTTGGCATGGATCTCGATATCGGTCGCCTGGCCCTGAAAACCGCCAAGCGGCTGGTGGATCATCACCCGGGAATGTGGCAAGGCGTAGCGCTTTCCGTTCTCGCCACCCGCGAGTAGCAGAGCCCCCATACTGGCAGCCTGGCCAATGCACATCGTCGTCACGTGCGGCCTGATGAATTGCATAGTGTCGTAGATTGCAAGTCCCGCGGTCACCGAACCACCGGGCGAGTTGATATAGAGGTGAATATCTTTGTCGGGGTTCTCCGACTCCAGGAACAACAGCTGCGCCACGATCAGATTAGCCATGTGGTCTTCGACCGGCCCGACGCAGAATATAACCCGCTCCTTGAGTAATCTCGAATAGATGTCGTAGGCGCGCTCGCCGCGCGCGCTCTGTTCCACCACCATCGGCACTAGGCCGAGATTCATCGGTTCAGATTGATTCATGTCCTGCTTATCGGGAATTCCTCGAATTCCTTGAAGCTACCCCTAAATCAGCCACTGAGCAAGCTTGCTCTAAGCCTTGTTTTCCATTAAGTCGTCGAACGACCTGGATTCGTCCGAAAGCTGCACCTGACCGAGCACCCAGTCCACCACCTCGTCCTCGAGGACCACATTTTCGATGCTTCGACGGGCGTTGGGGTCCTGCATGTAATAATCCACCACTTCCTGCGGATTCTCATACGACTCCGCGAATTCGCTGATGGTCTCACGCAGGCGCTCGTCGCTCGCGCTGAACTGCTGTTGTTTGATGATCTCGGCGACCAGCAAGCCAAGGTGGACGCGGCGCTGTGCCTGCTCTGCAAACACGCTGGCGGGCAGGTCCATACTCGAGTGCTGCCCGCGCTGCTGCATGTCCTGCAGCATCTGCTGTTTCATTCGCTCGGCCTCGGCGTCAATCATCGCTTGCGGCAGATCCAGGGGATTCGCTGCGATCAGCGCGTCCATCACGCGTTCCTTGGCTATGCTTTTCAACTTCTGTTTCAGTTCGTGCTGCATATTCTTCGCTACTTCGGCGCGCAGCCCTTCGAGCGTGCCCTCCGCTACGCCGAACGCCTTGATGAAGTCTTCGTCGACCTCCGGCAGCTGTGGCTCGGCTATACGCAGCACCTTGACTTCAAATGTCGCATCCTTACCCGCCAGGTTCTTGGCCCGATAGTCTGCGGGAAATTTCACTTCGAGCTCTCGTTCATCGCCCGGCTTGGCGCCGAGCAGGCCAGACTCGAAACCCTCGACCATCGAACCCGAACCAAGGACCAGCGGCACGTTCTCTGCAGCTACCGCCCTCGAAAATCTCGCCGTCGATCATGCCCTTGAAGTCGAGGTGGACGGTATCGCCGTCCTTTGCGCCCCGATCTACGTCGGTCCACACTGTGCGCTGCTTGCGCAGTTTTTCGATCATCGCATCGATATCGGCTTCGGCCACCTCGGCCACCGGGCGCGTGACAGACTGCTCGGCAAGGTCTGCCAGCGTCACCTCGGGCACAACCTCGAAGGTGGCCGTATAGCCCAGACCACCCTCTTCCGCTGCCTCACGCAACTCGATCTTGCGGCTCGCCCGCCGGCATCAGCTTCTGCTGGCTGGCGGCCTCGTACAGCGTCTCCTGAATCAGGTCGCCAAAGGTCTCCTGAGCGCACCTGCTCGCCGAAGCGCTGTTTGATCGTGCGCATCGGGACTTTGCCCGGACGAAAGCCATCCAGCCGCACGTGCCGCGCCAGATTCTTGAGCTTTTTGTCCATCTCGGCAGTTGACACGCTCTGCCGGCAGATCCACCAGCAGACGCTTCTCCAGACCCTCGCCCGATTCAACAGAAACTTGCATTCCAATTCACTCCGGCAGTCTCTACTGCCTGTAATCTACTGTTTAACTTAAGTTACCCGGCACGACGCCGGCCAGCTGTCGGCACACCGGGAAGGCGGTGGTGCGAAAGGAGAGACTCGAACTCTCACGGGTTACCCCACTGGAACCTAAATCCAGCGCGTCTACCAGTTCCGCCACTTTCGCTTGCTGGTGCGCCAATCGCGCATTATACAAAACAGTACGCCGCCCGAAACAGCCCCTACTCGACGGAAATTTGCCGCTGCGATGGTCGTTTTTCTGCTCTTTCTCGCTTTTTTATTCGGCTTTCTCGCGCTCGCCGCACTGTTCGTCCCCATACTGCAGCCCTGGGTATTCGATCCAATTGGCCTGAGGCCAGAGAGCAGCCTGTATCGCTTCGCCATGCTTTGCGCAGTGATCGCCCTGCCCTTTTTCCTGCGTTACCTGCACCTCAACAGCTGGCAGTATGCCGGTTATACCCTGCCGCGACGGGCGGCCTGGCAGGCGCTCGCGAAAGGGCTGCTGATCGGCATCGCAATCATGGTGGTGCTAAACGCCGTGCAATGGGCGCTGAACATCCACCACTTCGCGCCACGTGCAGACAGATGGAACACCTCATATTTTTTCCGCACGCTCGTCTCCGGCCTACTCTCCGGGCTTGCAGTCGCCTTGATCGAGGAGACCTTTTTTCGCGGGCTGATGCATTCCGGCATGCGCCGCCATCTCAGCTTCTGGCCGACCGCACTGCTGACCGCCTCGTTGTACGCGAGTCTTCACTTCATGAAGCCGGCACCACCCGGCGCAATCGAGTTCGACATCGCCAACGCCTTCCAGATGATCGGCGCAGGGCATCGGGCGCGTCGGCGATTTCGCCCCGATCGCCGACAGCTTCTCACCCTGCTGGTGGCGGGCATTTTCCTCAGCATGGTGCGCGAACGGACCGGCAACATCCTGTGGGTGATCGGCATCCACGCCGGCTGGGTAATGATCATCAAGCTGATGAGGTATGCAACCGAACCGACAGTCGCTGCCGGCCGGACCTCCGCGTGGATCGGCAGCTATGACGACATCACCGGCTGGCTGGCGACCCTGTGGCTGGGATTGATTGCAGCGATCTTCTGGTATTTCTCCAGACCGGCCGCCCGATAACACGTTTTTTGTCGCTTGCCTGGTGCGTTCGCAGTCAGCCGGAAGACATTGGTCAAGCAAATCTACCCTTTGCATTTGCCGGAAGGTCTTACCTGCATGTTGCACCAGTAACCGGGATGATCGCGCTGGCCAGGTGCGTTCGGACGCCGCCCTGGAGCGATTTGTCGCGCGAGCCCCGCAGGGGTAAGGCGCAGGGATGCGCCGAACCAAACCAAGCCTTAGCTATGGTTTGAGTGAAGGCCAAGTACACGACCTCAGCAGTCTCGATCAACAGACTGACCGGCACGACTACCGCGCCGCGCTGATCGGGGCGTCAGATGACCTTGGAGAACCGCCCCTGTCTGTTCCGCACCAGCGAGGTAGCGATCGAACACCATGCAGATATTGCGGATCAGGAGGCGCCCGGCCGGCAGCACCTCGATATGCGACCCATCGATACTGCAGCAGGCCATCTTGCGCCATGTCGTCGAGCCGCTGCATTTCATCGGCAAAGTACTGGTCGAACCGGATGTCCCAAGCCCGGGCGATGGCTTGCCGTGTCCAACACGAAATTACATATCAGCTCGGTAATGACTGCGCGGCGCAATTCGTCATCGTGCGTCAAGTTCGAGGCCACGAAACACCGCCAGTTCACCGGCATCGATTCGCGCGTAGTACTCGTCGAGGGTGCGCATGTTCTGCGCATAGGTGTTATCGATCATACCGATCGAGGTGACACCCATGGCCACCAGGTCACAGTGCGCATGTGTCGAATAGCCCTGGAAATTTCGATACAGGTGGCCCTCCCGCTGCGCGACCGCGAGTTCGTCGTCCGGGCCGTGCGAAATGATCCATTCCGATATAGACATAACCCGCCTTCGCAAGATGTTCACCGATCTGCTGCAGGATCTGCAGCTTCTGGTCAGGCGATGGCAGCTCGTCCTCGTTGATCCTGCGTTGAGGCTTGAAACGTTCGGGCAGGTGCGCATAGTTGAAAACGGACAGTCGATCGGGCTGCGGCCTCCATCACGCGATCCAGCGTAGCGATGAAAGACTGCGGCAGTCTGCAGCGGCAGACCGTAGATCAGATCCATGCTGATCGAGCGGAAGCCTTCGCGACGTGCCACATCGAGGGCGCCGAAGGTCTGCTCGGCGGTTTGGATACGGTTGACCGCCTTTTGAACACGTCGGATCCAGATCCTGCAGGCCCAGGCTCATGCGGTTGAAGCCGATTTCGCGCAACAGCCCGATGGTCTCGTCGGTGACCTCGCGCGGGTCGATCTCGATCGAGTATTCGCCGCTGTCATCGTCCAGCAGCTTGAAATGACGCCCCGTCACGGCCATCAGTTCGCGCATCTGAGCGGCACTGATGAAAGTCGGCGTGCCGCCGCCCCAGTGCAACTGCTCTACCGGGCGATTCCGATCGAACAGTTCGGCCTGCATCTCGATCTCGCGATAGACGCGGTCTAGGTAGGGCTGGGCCCGCGTGCGGTCTTTGGTCGCGATCTTGTTGCAGGCGCAGTAGAAACAGACGGTGTCGCAGAACGGGATATGGAAATACAGCGACAGCGGCCGGCCGCTGGCATTGCTGCGCTGTGCCGCCGCCCGGTAGTCCTCCGGCCCGAAGCCGTCGTGAAACTGCACCGCCGTCGGGTAAGAGGTGTAGCGCGGGCCGGACTGATCGTAACGGCTGATCAGGGCCTGGTCGAGGACGAGTGTCTGTTGCATCTGTTGCAGTCTAGTAGCGTCTCGCCTGTAGTGGGCATGACCCCCATCAAAAACTCTGTCAGACCTCATCAGGGACATCCAGGCCCTTGCGATGCGTCTCGTTAATCTGTTTCAGCAGCGTATGAAACGGAATTTGATCTTCGTACAGGCGCAGAATCTCCATGAACATCAGATCTTCGCGGCCAAACTGGTAGCTGCCGGCGACCATCGCATCATAGACCTGCTTGATGCCCTCTTCCAGCGGCTCGATGTAGGCCGGAAAACGTTGCAGATCCTCGATCTCGTACAACAGGCAGTCCTTGAGATCGCCGACCTCAAACATCGCCTGCTTCACCCATTCGGCATATTCCTCGGCGCTTCGCGCGCGGCGCAGACTCATGCTTAGCTCTCCTCGAAATTTTCGCGGTATTCGGCTAGCTGCTCCGCGGTGAGCAGGAAGACACCATCGCCGCCTCGTTCGAAATCCAGCCAAAGAAAAGGCACGTCGGGATAGCGCGCCATCAGCAGGTCCGCGCTCGCGCCGACTTCGACCACCATGATACCACCGGGCCGCAGGTAGTCCGTCGCCGTCGGCCAGAATCCGCGCATACGATATCCATGCCGTCTTCTCCGGCTTCCAGCGCCAGTTCGGGCTCGTGACGATATTCGGGCGGTAGCGTCGCCATTTCCGCGCTGCTGACATAGGGCGGATTGCTGACGATCAGGTCGTAGCGCTCACCATCCAGCCCGTCGTAGACATCGGCGCGCAGCGCCCTGACCCGGTCCTCCAGCTTATGGCGCTCGATATTTCGCGCGGCGACCTCGAGCGCCGCCGGAGAGATGTCACTCAGGTCCACCAGGGCCTGAGGGAATGCATGGGCGCAAGCGATCCCGATGCAGCCACTGCCGCAACACAGATCGAGCACGCTCGTGACGTGGTCCGGGTCTAGCCAGGGGGCGAAGCCTTCCTCGATCAATTCGGCGATCGGTGAGCGCGGAATGAGCACATTCTCGTCGACAAAAAAGTCCAGGCCCGCAAACCGCGCCTCGCCGATCAGGTAGGCTACCGGCACCCGCTGTTCGAGCCGCGCCTCGAACAGCCGGACGATGCGCTCGGCCTCGGCCGCCGTCACCCGCGCCGCAAGGTAGTCGGCCGAGAGCGCGTGATCGAGGTGCAACGCATGCAGAACCAGTGCCAATGCGTCGTCCAGCGCATTTTGCGTGCCGTGACCGAAAGACAGCTCCGCGGCACTGAAGGGCTGGCACCCCAACGTACCCAGTCGCGCATGCTGATCAGTTCGTTGTGTTGTGGGAGCTGCATGCCACCACCTCGCTGGTCCCCAGGCCGAAGGCCGTATGCGCAGACCTGTGTGCCCCGCCGACTCATGCCATGCGCAGACACCGCTGCGCGCCGTTCTGCGGCTCGGGCGGGGCGTCGGAAACGGCTACTATAGCCCTACTTGCAATGTACGCCCACTCGCACGGGAGCCAGCCCATGCGCGGACCGGCCTGCGGGACCTGGAGCCCACGACCTTGCCGAAAATACTGCAATCCCTGAAGCTGCAGATCAGCGCGGCTATCGCCTCGCTCACGGTGCTGTTCGCGGTCTCCATCCTGTACTCCCTGCACGTCATCGATCAGCAACACGGGGATGACGTACTGGTCCAGCTCGCCGGGCGTTTGCAGTTCAACCAGCAGCGTCTCACGGTGCAGGCCATGCGCTATCAGGAGAACGCCCCCAGGGATTACCCGAGCTATTTTCGCGACCTGCGCCTGTATTTCGAGGATCAGAAGAAGACCCGCGCCGAAATGAACCGGATCATCGAGGCATTCGCCGCGAACCGCTTCGACAGCTCGCTGATCGGCGAGACCATGCGCATGCCGCCGCAGCTGCCCGAGCGTTCCCAGGCCATAGCGAAGGATCTGGCGGCGGTCTGGGAAGACTTCCTCGCGAAGCTCGATGAGCGTATCGGTCCCGATCTGGAAGAGCCACGGCTGGAATGGGCGGCCACATGGATTGTGGAACAGAACGCAACGCTCGAGGAGATCTCAAGGCGCCTGTTGAGCACGCTCGAAAACGATGTCAGGGCGCGCGCCGCCAAGGCCAATCTGGTCAACCGTCTGCTCTTGGCCGCCGCGCTTGTGGTCGCAGTCGGTATCGCTGTTTGGTTTTACCGTCGCGTGCTCCAACCACTTGCAGCTGCGGTAGAGGGTTTCAAGCAGGTGGCGAACGGAGACTTTTCCTATCGCGTGGCCGTCCGCGAGGATAACGAGATCGGTTGGCTGGCGACCGCCTTCAACCACCTATCCGGACGCATGGAAGCGCTGCGCAGGCTACTCACGGGCCTCGAACAGGGGGCAAACCTCGAGGGAACACTGCGTATCCTGTCGGAAACCCTGCCCCCGCTGATACCTGTCGACTGGATCGGCGTCCTGGTACTCGGTCCCGACGGCCGGATCCACCTGGAGAAGGCGTTCAGCGACGGGAAGCCGGATCCCCTCGGCAAGCTGAATTTCGAACCGGACAAGACGCTGCTCGAGGAATGCATCAGGAACCGCGAACCACTGCACATCCCGGATGTACGAGAGATCGCGACGCTGTCTGATAACTACGTGTTTCTCAGCAAGCTGTCCGACCTGGGGCGGCGCGACGCGATATTTTTGCCAATCGGCAGCAGCGCCACGGTGCAGGGGGTCGCGGTGTTCGCCAGCCGATTCCCCAACAACTACCGACCTGAGCACCTCGCCCTACTGCGCAACCTCGGCGTGCTGGTGGGCGTCAGCCTGGCTCGTACGATCCAGCTTGTCGAAAGCACGCGACTGGCCAGCATCGGCCAATTCGCCTCCGGTATCGTGCACGAGATTCGCAACCCACTCGCGACCATCAATCTCGCCCTCGAACACCTCAAGGGCCTCACGGACTTACCCGAGAGCGCGCACAAGCGTATCGACCTGGCGGATAACGAAGTTCGCCGCCTCGAACGTCTCTTGGCCGATATCCTGCTTTATGCGAAACCCCTGACGCTCAATCGCAGGGCGCTGGACATCAGCGACCTGATCGCCGATGTAATCGGCGCAATGGCGCAGGACGCGACGCCAGTCGTGTTCCGTCCGGGCCCCTGTCCAGCGGTATCCGCCGACCCTGATCGCATCCGCCAGGTGCTGATCAACCTGCTAAGTAACGCCCAGCAGGCATCGCCGATCGGTACCTCGGTGCAGATCCGCTGTCAGCCGATCGACGGCCACCAGGTCGAGCTGGAGATCCAAAACGGTGGGGAACCAATACCGGAAAAGACGCTCGCGCGCATTTTCGAGCCGTTCTTCACCTCGAAGCCGGGCGGTACGGGGCTCGGTCTGCCGATCGTGCAGCGCATCGTCGATGCCCACGGTGGCCAGATCGCACTCGAGTCAGACGCGCAAAATGGCACGCGCGCGCGCCTGACGCTGCCGGTGATCTCTGCCGATATCGCCGCCTGAGGCGTGGGCTCAAGCAGCCTGTTCTTTCAAGCCAACCACCCGCGTGGCGGCCTTTCTTTCCCGACGTTCTGCTTCGCGTTCCTCACCGCGCTGAACGAGGTCGTGCAGCGTGATGTCCGTCAGAAAGACGAAGATCTGTTGGCTCAGATCATCCCAGAGGTTGTGGGTCAGGCAACGCTGGCCTTCGTGACAATTCTGGCGGCCCTTGCAGCGTGTGAATTCGACCCATTCGTCGACTGCACAGATGATGTCGGCGATCGAGATCTCGTCCGCCTCGCGGCCGAGATAGTAGCCACCGCCCGGACCACGCACCCCACGCACGAGTCCCTTGCCGCGCAATGCGGCGAACAACTGCTCGAGATAGGACAAGGAAATCCCCTGGTTTTCGGAGATGTCGGCGAGCGTTACGGGTCCCTCGGTGCCATTGATTGCCAAGTCCAGCATTGCGGTGACGGCGTATCGGCCTTTGGTTGAGAGTCTCATTGCATATTCCTCGTATGGACGTTTGGGCAACAAATACCTACTAATTTACTCGGGTTTAAAATTAGCAGTAACCGACCAAAGTAGTCAACATTTTGTTGACTGAGTTTCGTCAAGATAGTTGTCGACTAGAACGCCGAGAGAAGGCCTGAAAGGCGGACGCATTATCCAATTTTCCACGACGACAGCCCAACAAAACACCAAGACGACAGGTTTTTTTGGGCCCACCAGAGACACCGCATACAGTGCTCGAACCAGGGTGTCCGCAAGGGCGAGCCACCGCCGCTCGCCCTGGTGGCGAACCCTCGCGACGCGTCAGGAAATGTCGCAGGCCGGTTCGCGCAGCGCGGTCACGTCGTCGACGAACAAGTGGCCCTGATGCACACAGAACGCGAGCCATTTGGATACGAACAGATTCAGGCGCCACTTGTTGATCAGGCCCGGCGCCTCATAGAGCCGATCTGTAGGCAGGGTCTGCTGACGCAGGTGTTCGACCTCGACCTGGCGGGCATCGTGGTAGACGCGCAGCAACGCATCGGGATCGGAGGTGTCGTTGTTGGCATGCCCGAAGCGATAGGTCAGACGCACCAGCGTGGTGTAGGGCGTCTGTTCGACGATGGTCAGGTGCAAATCCTGATGGTCAGTGTTGGTCGAGCGATGCTCCCCCTGTAGACGCTGTAACTGCGGTACCAGGCTGAGCAAGAAATGGTAGTTTTCTTCGCACAGGGCCTGAAGATCGCCGACTGAGGGGCGCTTGTCCAGCCATTGGTTTACGATGGTCCGATCAGAAACCTGCATATGCCGATCCGGGAAAAGTCAGATCCCAGTATAGTCGCCGTGGGCCAATCGGGACGCCCCCGCGTAAATATGGACTCAGGCCTGTCCCGACTGCTGTTCCGAGACCTGGCGGCGTACCTCTTCCATATCCAGCTCGCCCGCCTTTTTGACGAGTTCCCGGAACGCAGACTCCGGCAATGCCCCGGCCTCGCTGAAGATAATGATTTTCTCGCGAAAGATCATCAACGTCGGGATCGAGCGGATCTGGAAATGCCCAGCGATCTCCTGCTGCTCCTCGGTGTTGACCTTGGCAAACACCACGTCTGCATGATCTTCTGAGACCTTTTCGTACGTTGGGGCAAACGAGCGGCAGGGGCCGCACCAGGGCGCCCAGAAGTCCACGATGACGAAGTCGTTATCGGTGACCACCTCTTCAAAGGTGTCTTTCGTCAGCTCGACTACAGCCATAATGGCCTCCACAGAATCTTCAGTAAGGCCCGTACCTTAGCACAGCAGCGGGGCCGCTCAGAGAGCAAAAGGCCCGGGGATCCCGGGCCTTTTGCGGTCGACAAAGTCAATCCGGCTCAGCCATCCAATCCCGCGAAGATCTGATCCCGAATATCGTCGACACCGCCGACGCCGTTGATCTTGACGTACTTGCATTCGCCTGCCTTCGACGCCGCACTGTAAAAGTTGATCAGCGGCTCCGTCTGATCATGGTAGATCTTGAGCCGTGCGCGCACGGTATCTTCCTGATCATCGTCGCGCTGTATCAACGGCTCGCCGGTGACATCATCCTTGCCCTCGGCCTTCGGCGGATTGAACACCACATGGTAGGTGCGGCCGGAAGCAAGATGCACCCGACGACCTGACATGCGTTTAATGATTTCATCATCCGGCACATCGATCTCAACCACTGCATCAACCGCGACCCCGGCCGCTTTCAAGGATTCCGCCTGGGGGATGGTGCGCGGGAAGCCGTCGAAGAGGTAGCCGGACTTGCAGTCGTCTTCGGTGATGCGCTCCTTTACCATGCCCATAATGATGTCATCGGAGACGAGGCCCCCTTCATCCATTATTTTCTTTGCGGCCACCCCCAACTCGCTACCGGCCTTCACGTGCGCCCGCAGCATGTCGCCGGTGGAGATCTGCGGGATGCCGTAGCGCTCTTTGATGTAGTTGGCTTGGGTACCTTTACCGGCGCCCGGGCCGCCGAGAAGTATGACGCGCATAAGAGCTACTCCCTACACTATGTGAGGCTATTCTGGGAAACGGAGTCTGACACAGCGTCGACATAGGTCGCCAGTCGAGGCTGTCAATAGGCGGATTCAGGGGCTTTATCGACAATCACGGATGCACGACCGGCCGCTCCCCTGTGCGCGAACGCTCGCTCACGGCGGTTCTCACAGGTGCTTATCGATTCCGTGCGCCTTAAGGCCCCAGGCAAACAAAGTCCCAACGCGTCGATCGGTCTGACGCAAGCGGGACGAAAGCACGCGAAACAGCTCTTTGAGCACCTGATAGCCAAAGTCCGGCTGTTGATCAAAATAGCCCGCCAGCGTGCGGGCATCAAACACCAGCAGGTCGCAAGGCTCCAGGGTCATGACGGTCGCCATTCGCGGCCCGGCATCGAACAGGCTGAGCTCGCCGAAAACCTCATTCGCGCCCAGATCACAGATCCCGGGCTGGATGTGGCGGCGGTCTTCGAGTTCGACACGCTCCGTCACTCGCACGCACCCGCGCTGGATCAAATACACGACCCGGTCATCGGAGCCCTCCTGAATTACGATCTCACCGCTGTCGAGGTGGCGCTCCCGCGCGATCCCCGCTGCCTTTAGGCGATGATCACCTAGAAGCTCACCAATGCTTGGCATGTCATTCTCGCCAGGATGTTTTTTACGTCAGTCATACCGTGCAAGAGTAGCCGAGAACGCCGCCGGGAAAAACGATCAGGACAAAACGTACCGTCTAAGACCATGGCGCCGATGGATCCCAGAACCCGTGATTCATGAGGTGAGACCCAAGCAAGGTGTCTGCACTGCAATATGCGGGCTAGGCAGACAGATCGAGCATCAGCCGGTTTAGGCGGTGCACGAACCCGGCCGGGTCGGCCAGTTGCCCGCCCTCGGCGAGCAACGCCTGGTCGAACACCAACTTGGCCAACTCACCGAACTGGTCCTCATCGGCCTCGGCATCCATTCGCTGCAGCAACGGATGTTCGAGATTGATCTCGATGATTGGCGTCGGCATGGGCGCATCCTGCCCCAGCTGCTTGAGCACCCGGGCCAGGTTCTGACTCATGTCATAGTCGTCGACCACCAGGCAGGCCGGTGAGTCCGTCAGTCGACTCGACACCCGGACCTCTTTGACCGTGTCGCCCAACGCAGCCTTGACCCGCTCGATCAGGTGTTTGTGTTCTTCAGCCGCCTTCTCTACCTTCTCCTTGTCGGCGCTATCCTCCAGATCGCCCAGATCGAGCTGGCCCTTGGCCACCGACTGTAAATGCTTGTCCTTGTATTCGCTGAGATGCGACACCAGCCACTCGTCGACGCGGTCGGTCAGCAACAAGACTTCGATGTCCTTCTTCTTGAAAATCTCGAGGTGCGGACTATTGCGCGCCGCCGCGAGCGTGTCTGCAGTGATGTAGTAGATCTTGTCCTGCTTATCGGCCATACGTTCGATATACTGATCCAACGATACGGTTTCAGCGTCCCCGTCGGACTTGGTCGACGCGAAGCGCAGCAGCCCGGCAATCTTCTCCCGATTGCCGAAGTCTTCGGCGGGTCCTTCCTTCAAGACCTTGCCGAACTCCTTCCAGAATGCCTGATACTTATCGGCGTCGTTCTTGGCCAGCTTTTCTAGGAGACCAATGACGCGTTTGACGTTGGCGCTGCGGATGGTGTCGATCTTCTTGTCATGCTGCAGGATTTCGCGCGATACATTGAGCGGCAGGTCATCGGAGTCGACCACGCCCTTGACGAAACGCAGGTAATGCGGCATCAGCTTGTCGGCCTCGTCCATGATGAACACCCGCCGCACATACAGCTTCACGCCATGTTTCTGCTCGCGATCCCACATGTCGAATGGTGCGCGTGAAGGAACGAACAGCAGCGACGTATATTCGCTCTTGCCCTCGACGCGATTGTGCGACCAGGCCAACGGAGCCTCATAATCGTGGCAGGTATTCTTATAAAACTCGTGATACTCCTCGTCGCCGATATCCGACTTGTTGCGCATCCACAGCGCCGTTCCCTTGTTGACCTGTTGCCAGGTGGCTGGTGCTGCCTTCTCGGCTGCTTCGCCCTCGCCCTCGCCCTCGCCCTGGTCACTCGGCTCTGGCTGTTCGAGCATCTCCACCGGTATCGCGATGTGATCAGAAAATTTACCGATGATGCTGCGCAGTCGCCAGTCGTCGAGGAACTCCTTCTCGTCGTCACGCAGATGCAACACGATCTCCGTACCGCGCTCGGCACGATCGAGGTTTTCGATGCTGTAGCTGCCCTCGCCGTTGGATTCCCAGCGCACGCCCTCGTCCGGCCGCATGCCGGCCCGGCGCGTCGTCAGCGTCACTTTATCGGCGACGATAAAGGCCGAGTAGAAACCGACGCCGAACTGCCCGATCAGTTGACTGTCCGTCGCCTGATCGCCAGACAGGTTCTCGAGGAACTTGCTGGTCCCGAACTCGCGATGGAGCCGATGGTCTCAGTCACTTCCTGGCGGCTCATGCCTATTCCGTTATCGCTGATGGACAGCGTACCGGCCGCTTTATCTATCGAGAGGCGGATTTTCAGGTTGGCATCATCTTCGTAGAGGCTGTCGTTGCCCAGGGCCTCGAAACGCAGTTTCTCCGCCGCATCCGAGGCATTCGAGATCAGCTCTCGCAAGAATATTTCTTTGTTCGAATACAGCGAGCGAATGACCAAATTGAGCACCTGGCTCACTTCGGCCTGAAAATCAAGGGTTTCTTTCTGTGCAGTGGCGGCCATGATCGTGGTAATCCTCCGAAATTTTCCCGATGGCCGCCACATGGGGCCGTGAAACGAGGATTTCAAGAGTCGGCTGTGGTAAAAATCTGTCCGAGAACTCAGCAGAGCCCCCGTATAGATGTCATTCACCAACTATTCGACGCAGCCCTTCAAGGACCAACGCCCCGGCACCTCCGGACTACGAAAGCAGGTCGAGATATTCCGCCGGGGCAACTATCTGAAAAACTTTGTCCAGGCGGTGTTCGACACCCAGACCGAGCTGGTCGGCAACATCCTGGTGCTCGGTGGGGACGGGCGATTTTACAACCGCGAGGCGATTCAGATTATTCTGAAGATGGCGGCTGCCAACGGTGTTGCACGCGTGCTGGTCGGCACGGGAGGATTGCTGTCCACGCCGGCGGCATCGTGCATCATCCGGAAATACACCGCGGCTGGCGGCCTGATCCTATCGGCCAGTCACAACCCCGGGGGGCCGGACGGCGACTTCGGTATTAAGTTCAATACCGCCAATGGTGGACCGGCGCCCGAGCGAGTCACCGAGGCGATATTCGCCCGCACCCTGGAGATCAGCGACTACCGCAGCAGTAACGACCCGGATCTGCCGCTGGACACGAGCGGGACCTATCAGCTCGGTGACATGCGGGTCGACATTATCGATCCGGTAACCGACTACGCGCAGCTGATGGAGGGCATTTTCGACTTTGACGCCATCCGCAGGCTGTTGACCGGCGGGTTTCGCATGCGCTTTGATGCCATGCACGCCGTAACCGGGCCGTATGCAATCCGCATCCTGGAGAAACACCTCGGTGCGCCGCCAGGCACTGTAATCAATGGTGTCCCTCTCGAAGATTTCGGCGGCCACCACCCCGACCCCAACCTGGTGCATGCCGCCGATCTGGTGGCCATGACCCAAGGCAAGGACGGCGTAGATTTCGCCGCGGCCTCCGATGGCGATGGCGACCGTAACATGGTCCTGGGTCGCGGAGTTTTCGTCACGCCCAGTGACAGCCTGGCGATCCTGGCCGCCAACGCGACGCTGATCCCAGCGCACCGCCACGGTATTCCCGGCGTTGCCCGATCGATGCCGACCAGCCAGGCAGTGGATCGGGTAGCGGCCGCACTGGGCATCGAATGCTTCGAGACGCCCACCGGCTGGAAATTCTTCGGCAATCTCCTGGATGCCGGAAGGATCGCTTTCTGTGGTGAGGAAAGCTTCGGTACGGGCTCCGATCACGTGCGGGAGAAAGACGGACTGTGGGCAGTGCTGGCATGGCTCAACGTGATTGCCGGACGCGGTGAATCGGTTGCCGAAATCGTCGCCAGTCATTGGCAGCAGTACGGACGAAACTACTATTCGCGCCATGATTATGAAGGCATCAAGACCAAGGCCGCAGATGGCTTAGTGACGGCACTGCGGCAGCGCCTGCCGCAGCTGCCCGGCAGTCTGCTCGGCGGCATGACGGTCAGCTATGCCGACGACTTCAGCTACACCGACCCGGTCGACGGCTCGATCAGCGAACATCAGGGGATCCGCATCGGCTTCAGCGACGGTTCACGCATCGTGTTTCGTCTCTCCGGAACGGGTACGGTCGGCGCCACACTGAGAGTCTACCTGGAGGCGTACGAGCCAGACCCGGAGCGTCAGCAGGAGGACCCGCAGACGGCGCTGGCGGCGTTGATTACGATCGCCAATCAGCTGGCTGAGATCGCACAGCGGACTGGCCGGCAGGCGCCGGATATCGTCACCTAGTGTCCTGATTCAGGACACTTGGAGCCCGTATGAACACAATCCATTGGTGCCGAATCGAGATCGACGGGAATCCCACGCTGGGGCGTCTGCACCGCGGTAAGATTGCGCTCTATCGCGGTGAGCTGTTCGAACAGCCGCAGGCGACGGGGGCGGAAATCGACGCAGCCGAGGCCAACTGGCTAGCCCCGGTCGAGCCGCGCCAGTTTCTCGGCCTGTGGAACAACTTCCACGAGCGCCAGCAGTTGGAACAAACCAAGATTCCTGATTTCCCGCTGTTCTTCGTCAAGCTTGCCGGGGCACTGTCGGCCCACCAGCGGCCGATCAGCCGACCACCCGGCTTCACCGGACGGGTCAAGTTTGAGGCAGAACTGGGCATTGTGATAGGTCGTGCCTGTTTTCAGCCCGAACACACCGACATCGACGACATCATCTTCGGTTACACCTGCGTCAACGACGTCACCGCGCCCGAGTCTTTGTTCGCCAACGACGAGTTTCATCAGTGGTGTCGGGCCAAGAGCATGCCCGGTTTCGGCCCGATCGGGCCGTTTATCGCCTGCGGTGTGGATCCCGCAGGCCTGCGTGTGCGCGGCATACTCGACGGTGAAGTCAAGCAGGACTACCCGGTCAGCGACATGATCTTCTCACCGCAGCAGATCGTCTGGCACATTGCGCGCGAGATCCCACTCTACGCCGGCGACGTCATCGCCTGCGGCACTTCGGTCGGCGCGGCCGATATCGCTGATGGCCAGACCATCGAGATTCAAATCCCCGGGGTCGGCACGCTCAACAACCAGCTGCGTTGAATCTTCCGAGAGCTCGGACGTATCAACCACGCAGTCAATAGTGTCGCGACACCCCGACCCGCTGCATGATCTCGATTGCGAGCTCTTCAATCGATACCGTGGTGCTGTCGATGTACGAGATCGCATGCGCCTGAAACAGATCCTCGGCGGCGGCGATCTCCTTGCGACATTGACCCAGACTCGCGTAATCGGATCCAGGACGGCGTTCTTCACGAATTCGGTGCAGCCGGTCGGCCGAAATAGTCAGGCCAAAAAGGCTGCTGCGATGCTCTAGCATTGGGCCCGGCAGTTTGCCGAGAAGGAAGTCATCTTCGGTCAGCGGAAAATTGGCGGCCCGTACCGCGTACTGCATTGCCAGGTATAAGCAGGTCGGGGTCTTGCCGCTGCGCGAGACGCCGATCAGGATCAGGTCCGCATCTCCCAGACCCCGGAGGCGTGCGCCGTCATCGAAATTTAGCGCAAAATTCACCGCCGCGACGCGGCGGTCATATCTCCCCAGATCACCGATACCATGGCTGCGGCCGACGTGCCCCATGTACGGCATGCCGAATGCATCCGACAATGACGGCAGAAAGGTGTCGAAGATATCGAAAACCCGGGCATTGGCCGTCTGCAGCAACGCGCGAGACGCCTCGTCAACGAGGCTGGAAAACACCACCGGGAGCGCGCCGTCTTGCTGACCGACGGCATCGATCTCGCGCACCGCCGCCGCGATCTTCACCGGCGTGTCAAGAAACGGCAGCACCACGCGCTCACAGCGCAGATCGTCAAACTGTGTTGTCAGCATGCGAACCAGGTGCTCCAGCGTGATCCCCGTGCGATCTGAGATGATGAAAAGCGTACCTGAGGGATTCGACATACTCGTCTTCAACGGGCCTCGTGCAATGGGTATAGATCTCGCCTCCGGCAATGTTAGCAAACCGGGTTTAGCCTGCATGTTGCACCAGTATCCGGGATGATCGCGCTGGCCAGGTGCGTTTGGACGCCGCTCTGGAGCGAACAAATCGCCAGGAGCGATTTGTTCGCGAGCCCCGCAGGGGTAAGGCGCTGGGATGCGCCGAACAAGACGATAGCCTTAGCTATTTGGGGCGGCGCACAGCGCTGGGTGTGCAGCACCAATGATGCCTCGGCTATCCGCGCCCAGGTCGCAAAAGTCGGCGGACGTGCCATACTGTTTCGGCATGGCGACAGCGCAACACCCGTCTTTCACCCGCTCGACCGAGTCCGTGAACGGCTCTTGCACGGCATCAAACAGACCTTCGATCCGGTTGGGATTCTCAATCCGGGCCTTCAGTACGCTACGGTTTAGCGCCATTGTGACAATCTGTGCCGCGCTGACGTTGCCACAGGCGGCGCATGCCTTCTTTTGTAGGAAGTTGGGGTCCAGCAGTAAAGGCTTTGCACGATCGATGCCTTATCCCGGCGGTGCTTTTCAACGTCCTGCGTATTATCTGCCCCCGATTGTGCCCCGCCAGACACCGCCACCGAGGCGGGCAATGGAGCCCCATACCCGACCGCGCCCGATGCAGTGGCGGCCGGTGAATCGGCGCACCGCGGCCCGCTGACGGCCAGCGTTCGCACCGCCCACCCGCGACGGCGTCTGTCGGCCGCGCGTGCACTAACAACACCCGCTGCGGATCGGACGCGATGGTCCACAACAGAAATTCAAACACGCGATCTTCCACCGGTCTCTCCCCCGCAAAAAATTCCTGCTGGACCGGGATAAACGGACGCCGCCGCTGCGGTTAAAATGGTCGCATACTCAGTCCAGATTTCGAGGAGCTCGCGTGGAAGAACGCCAGGTAGATGTTGCAATCATCGGCTCGGGTAGCGCCGGTCTGTATGCCATGGGCCGGGTCCGGCCATCGGGCAAATCGGTAGTGATGATAAACGGGGGCGAACTGGGCACCACCTGTGCCCGGGTCGGTTGTATGCCATCGAAGGCGGTGATTCAGGTAGCCGAGGACTTCCATCGCCGCGGGGTATTCAAGCGTTTCGGGCTGGAGGGCGAGGAGACCCTGAGTCTCGACGTCGGCGAGGCCATGGGGTATGTCCAGGATCTGCGCGATATCTTCGTCGAACGGGTGATCTCCAACAGCACGGACAAGATGCCCGAGGATATGTTCATCGAAGGCTATACCCGTTTCGTCGGGCCAAACCTCCTGGAAATGGAAGACGGACAGCGCATCCGTGCCGACAAGGTGGTTGTCGCAACGGGCTCTCGACCGATAGTCCCAGATGCGTGGCAGGGCTACCGCGACCGGATTATCACCACAGATGAATTCTTTGAGCTGGACATGCTGCCTCGATCGATCGCGGTTGTCGGCCTCGGCGTTATTGGCCTGGAGATCGGCCAGTCGTTGCATCGACTCGGCTGCGAAGTCGTCGGCATCGATATTCAGGAAGTGATCGGGGGCCTTAGCGACCCCGAGGTCGCCAAGACCGCTATCGATATCCTTGGCAAAGAGTTCCCGCTGTGGCTAGGTCATGGCGCGGAGATCAGCGAGGGCAGCAACGGCAGACTGCGGGTCACTGCCGGCGAGAACAGTATCGAGGTCGACCGAGTGTTTGCGAGCATCGGCCGCCGGCCGAATATCGACCAGCTCGGGCTGGACGCAATCGGGGCACCGATCGATGAGCGCGGCTTCCCCATTTACAATCCAAACACCATGCAGCTCGGGGATTTGCCGGTCTTTCTCGCCGGCGATGTCACCGGCGAGCGCCCGCTGTTACACGAGGCCGGCGACGAGGGACGCATCGCAGGTCAGAATGCGGTCGGCGAAGAAATCATGGCCTTTCAACGCAAGACCCCGCTGAACATTACCTTCTGCGATCCGAATATCGTCCAGGTCGGTCAGACCTATGCCTCACTCGACCTTGATAAAACGGCGGTGGGTCAGGTGCAGATGGCGCCCGTCGGCCGCGCGCTCATTATGGCCAAGAATAAAGGGCTGATCCGTGTCTACGCCGACAGGGCCAGCGGCAAGATGCTTGGCGCAGAGATGGCTTGTATCAAGGCAGAGAACCTTGGGCATTTGCTCGCGTGGGCGATTCAACGGGATCTGACGGTCGGCGATCTGCTGCAGATGCCCTTCTACCATCCGGTGATCGAGGAGGCGCTCCAGGCCGCGCTTTACGATCTCTATGCCAAGGTAGACGCGAAGAATCCCGGGGCGATCACTGAACTGCGCCCACTTTGATACCTACCAGCCGGCCAACGGCTGCCTGGTACGCGCTTGAACATGCAATGGTATAGGCCCACATCAACCGATTTCGAGCAATGACACTGTGTTTTCGCCGCCGGCCTATCGCGGTCCTGGCGGTTTCCTCGCGAACTCACTTCGACAGCACACGCCAGGCTGCGAGCTTGCGCTCGAAGCTGAAGGACGCGTTGGCCGGGCTGGTCGATGGCAAGCGGGTTCTCGGCAGAGCCGCGAGCGTTGTCGGCAGGTCGGGCAGAACATAGCGCGAGAAGCTCCGCTCCGCCATCGCACCGTTGAAATAGACCACCCGAATCGCCGGATGCCGCTCGAAGAAACGTTGAAAATCATTCGGCACGATTGAGGCCGGCTCGATATCCGAATCCAGGCTGCTCTGTCGGGTGCAAGTCTTTAATACATCCCAAACCGCAAGGCGCTGCTGGATCAGGCGCGCACAGCGCTCCTCGTACGGCAGCTCGGGGTCAACCCCAAACAGGGCATCGACAATCGGCCAAAATGCATTGCGCGGATGTGCATAGTACTGGTTGACGCGCAGCGAAGCCTTGCCCGGCATAGATCCCAACACAAGCCGCTCGGCACTTGCATCCGCAATCGGTGGGAAACTGTACACGCGGCTCATCGATGTGCAACAGGAGTTCGGCAGCTAGCAAGGCACCACAAGCGCGGTCCGAGTCACACAGCCGCGGTTCAACCGCGTTCGTTTGCAACCAGGGCCATGCGCACCAGCTCGGCCAGCGAACCGGCCTGCATCTTTTCCATGACCCGCGCCCGGTGCGCCTCGATGGTCTTCGCTGAGACGCCCAGGGCATTGGCGATCTCCTTGTTGGACCTGCCTTCGGTCACCATTTCCATCACCTCATGCTCGCGCGGCGTCAGGTGCGCCAGTCGCTCCTGAATCGCGCAAGTTCTCGGAATGATGGCTGCGCTGCTGTTCCTCATAAGCGATCGCCCGTCGAATGGCATCCAGCAGGGCTTCGTCGTTGAAAGGGCTTCTCGATGAAATCGATCGCGCCGCTCTTCATCGCGCGCACGGCCATTGGTACATCCCCATGCCCGGTGATGATCACCGCCGGGATATGAATATTGCGCTCGGCCAGGTGTTCCTGCAGCTCCAGGCCGCTCATTCCCGGCATGCGCACATCCAGCACCAGACAGCCGGCACGACCCGGCTGATACTCTGCTAGAAACTCATCGGCCGATGCAGAAGCTCTCGACCTGCACACCCACCGACTCAATCAGCCATTTCAAGGAATTACGCATGGCTTGGTCGTCATCGACCACGAACACGGTGCTTTTGTAAGGGGGGATTCAGACATGGTTCATGATGCTGCGCTGACGACGGCTTCGCAACACTCGGTGGAAGCTCGATGGTAAAGGTGCTGCCCTTGCCGGGACAGCGACTCCGCGCTGAATCTTACCATGATGGTGGCTCATGATGGTCTGGCTGATGGCGAGACCCATACCCATACCGGACTCTCCTTGGTGCTGAAGAAGGGATCAAACAGATGCTCCATCGCCTTCCTGCTGATACCCGAGCCATTGTCCTTCACGCTGACGAATACCATGCCGTCGGGCTGAACTCCGGATTCGATGATCAGGCTGCCGGTTCGTGCCCGGCAGTTCGACCAGCGCGTCCAGGGCATTGCGCAACAGGTTGATTAGAACCTGTTCGATCTGAACCGAATCCACCCGCACCCATAACTCTCGTTGCGCAGAGCCGGCGTTCAATCGCGAGCTCCTGGCGCTGCAGCTCGTGACTGATCATGGAGCAGGCCTCCCGCGCCAGCGACATTCAGATCGACGATCTCACGCACCGGCTGCCGTCGACTGACCATGCCGCGCAGCCGTTTGATGATCTCGCCCGCCCTTCCTGCCTGCGCGGAGATCTGGCCCAAGGCATGCAGCAGCTCTTCCTTGCCGCCCATATCGAGACGCAGTCGACGGCGCGCAGCCGTTCGCGAAGTTGACGATGGCGGAGAGCGGTTGATTGAGTTCATGGGCGATTCCGGTGGCCATCTCGCCCATGTTACTCAGCCGGGTGACATGCACCAGTTCGTTCTGGCGACGTTTCAGCTCCTCTTCGGCCACCCGCTCACCGGTGATGTCACGCGCATAGACGTTGACATAATCCAACTCCGCGACCGGTGCCAACAGTAGCAGAAAACACCCCATCGTCCGTCGTTACCTCCAGTTCGCTGGTCGAACCGGAAGACAGAACCTCCTCGACCCGGTTCCGCCAGTACACCGGGAGCGTCTGCAACGGCCGGCAGCCCCAGTGTTTGAGCAAGGGACCACTCGGTTGATTGGCATAGGTGATAACCCCCCGGCGGTTGATTCGCAGCACCGGGATCGGACTCTCGCTGGGAATCGCGGCCAGACTGCGAATCTCTGCCTCGCGCACCTTGCGTTCAGCGATGTCGCGAAGATACAGCGTGAATACCAGCTGTTCCTCGAGAAACACCGGCTTGATTGACGAGCTCGACCGGGAAAATGCGTCCGTCACGGGCCACGGCCTGCATTTCCACACGTTGCAGCGGTGCACCCTGATCGGCCCCCACCAAAGAGAGATAAAGCAGCCGGTCAAAAGTCTTCGCGCCACTTTGGCGCCACTACCAGGTCGTTAAATGACCGACCAACGGCCTCCTCATGGCTATAGTCGAAAGTCTTCTGCGCTGTGGGATTGAAGTCGATGATCCCCCCGCGCTCATTCACCGTGATAACAGAATCCAGGGACGCATCCATGATCGCGACCCGGAGCTTCTCGGTCTCCTGCAACTCGCTTTCATGCTGACGCCGCATTTCCTCTCGCGCGCGCATCACCAGCTGAACGAAATCACGAATCCAGTCTTCGAGGATGATCAGCTGATTGCCACGCCGATCGAGATCGGCCTCCGGTATCTCCAGGGCCCTGCGCGACAGACTCGAGACACGGCTCAGCAGTCGACTGATGCGGCTCGATAGCAATAGAAACAGCAGCACGAAGGCCGAGATCATTACCGCCGCACCGATCAGCCGCTGCCGGCGTTCGAGGTCCAGCACCTGTTGTCCGGTCCGCTCAAACGAGCCGCGTGGCAACAGTGTCGCGAACAGCAGATTGAGGTCGGAACCGTCATAATCGAAGAACGACTGAGCCGTCACCAGGTAGTCCTTGCGCAGCTCGGCGAGTGTCCTGCCTGGGATGACGCCTTCGGGATGGCTACTCGACAGGATCCGCTGCGCATCGGGGTCCAGGATGGCAACAACGTTGGTCGGCTTTACAAACTTTTGGGAGGCGGCAAGAAAAGCGCCATCGAGCGGCACCAGCAATACCAAGCTGCCCATTGGGGTCCGCGCGTTGTCTTCGGTCGGCTCGGAGACGATCAGCCACAGCGCATCTTCCAGCAGTGTGACGTAGGCACGCTGCTGGCCGGTCGCCAAGTGACTACGGGGTTCACCGAGCAACGCCTCGGGCAGACTCTCGTTGGCAGGACTGTAGAGTTCTCTGACAGCACCGGACGGGTCGACCAGCATGAAGTGCCGCGCGCTGATGCCTCCCTGCCAGGCCAAATCCCTCGGCAGCCAGGGCGGTGGATTGCTGGCGTCGTAGTGGACGATATCGACCGGATGCCGCGACCAGATAATGGGGTCCAGATAGTCCGCCATACGGCGGTGTGTGGCGATCAGCTGAGTAAAAAAACCGAAAGATCGTCGATACTCGTCGAAACGAATCAGTGATTCACGCGCCTGCTGATCGAGCTGACTCTCCAGTGCCTGGTCGAAGATGTTGCTGAGCGCGCGGGTCTGCACGCGATCCACAACGATCCAAACGGCGAATCCTGTCACCAGGCCGAAGGCGAGCGCCAGCAGCGGGATGGGTATCCCCCTGAGAAGTCTGCGTGTCAGCGACCGTTTGCTGATCTTTATCGTCCCGGAATGGCGCCTTTGCAGGATTATCACGCCGGAACCTCAAATCACCAAACCGTTCTATTCACCTCGATCGGCGGACGACCGCAGGTTGCCGATGCTCAGATGGCACGCAGAATAGGCACCGCGCGCTGCGGAACCGACGACATATTCGGTAAAAGACGATCGAGCGCCTCTCGACAGCAAGGCTCCAGGGAATCGAATTCTATTCCGAAGCCGTGCAAGCTCTGATGGCTGACACGACCACTTGCCGTGAGGCAGCCGTCGCAGATGTCCTCTCCGGGGTTGAAAGTTACCGTCACCTCCGCACCGATTGGCACGATACTGGTTTCTGCCTGGATATAGAGGCCGCCATGCGCGAGATCGATAATACGCCCCCTAATCAGGCCAAAGCGCACACAGCCTACGACTGCATCGAGCGAGACCAACTTGCGTTCACAGTTTCGCTGCTCCATCCTGCCCTCCCATAGTTTGCACCCGCCGTCCGCGGTCTGCGCCGCTTTATCGGATTGCGTGGCTGGCCAACCCGCTGGTGGTATGCTAATCGGTGTGTCACCGGGCAGACCATTGGGAGCAATCCCAGATCACCCTAGTAATTTCCCTAGAATCGCTATATTTACTTTAAGAAATAATAAGTTAACCTCCTCCATCGGGAACAGCGAAAGCCGATGTCGCGGTGGTGGGCGCAACCATGACGGCACCTGAAGCCTCTCCGTAACACCATGGAAACAACGCAACTGCCTATCGACAATGCGGCGCCTCCGGGATTGTGGCACCGCCTGGCGGCCATTTTTTACGACAGCTGGCTGGTGGCGGCCATTTGGCTCCTCGGCGCCACCGCGGAGACCTTCATCCGCGCAGGGCTGGGAACCGGCGGCGGCGCAGGTTCCCACTGGCCACTGCAGGCGTTCCTGCTGCTCTCGCCCGCGGTATTCTTCGGCTGGTTCTGGACGCACGGCGGACAGACTCTCGGGATGCGGGCCTGGCGTCTGAAGCTGCTCGACAGCAGCGGCAGCCCGGTCACCTGGCGTCAATCGCTGATTCGCTACGGCGCCGCCTGGCTGTCGCTGTTGGCCCTCGGCCTGGGATACGTCTGGGTATGGATCGACCCCCAGGGCCTGAGCTGGCACGACCGCCTCAGCGGAACCCGGCTGGTCGTGCTGGAAAAAGCTTCGAACTAGCCTCAACGTACCCGATTCAGCACAGAAAGCCCGATCAACAGAAAAACCGTCGCGGGCAACAGCGCGCTAATCATCGGATCGACTTCGTAGACTACCGCCACATAAGACATTCCGCGGGAAAGCAGGTAGAAGGCCATGCCCAAGACCAACCCGAAAAAGACGCGTTTCCCTGTGCTGACAAATCGCTGGTACGTGAGCACGAAGGGAATGGCAACGAACAGCATGACCATCGTCGCCAGCGGCGTCGCGACTTTCAACCAAAATGCAACTTCATACTCGGTCGACGACAGCTTACTGCGGCGCATCACCTGAATGTAATTAAGAAGCTCGGTGATCGGCAACATCGTCGGTCGAATCACTACGGCGTTCAACAAACCCGGATCGAGTATCGATTCCCAGCGCGCGCTCGCCAGGCGCCGTTGGCGAACACCCTCCTCGCTGATTTCGCTCTGCCGGATCTCCCGCATCAGCCAGTGATCGCCGCGATGTTCGGCGCTCGCGGCATGGGTGGCCAGTTTCAGCCGCCTTGTGTCGTCGAACTCGTAGACAAAGATGTCCTCGAGACGGGTTCCAGGAAGAATGCTGCGAATGTTGACGAAGGCCTGACCATCACGCGCCCAGAATCCGTAACGCGTCTTTAGCGTAACCTTCTCCTCCAGCTCTTCGGTGCGATGCTGCTCACCCCACTGCTCACTGGCCGGGGCGACAAATTCACCGAATAGAAAGACCGCCAACATCATCAACAGACCGGTCTTCAACACGGCCAAAATAATCTGGCGCAGCGAGAACCCACACCCGCGCATCGCCGTCAGCTCGCCATGCTCGCCCATTGCGCCAAGGCCGATGAGAGAACCCATCAACGCGGCTACAGGAAAGACTTCGAACACATAGCGAGGTGCGGACAGAAGGGCAACGAAAAAGGCATCCACAAGCTCGTAGTTGCCCTGGCCGACATCTTCTGACTCGTCAATCAGACCGAAAAACACCAGCAAGACCACCATCACGACCAAACTGATGCTGGTCCCCTTCAGCATGGTTGTTCCGATGTAGCGTTCGAAAAGGGTCAACTTGGTGCCCGCCAGGCCAGCCGCCTTCGCCCGTGCACAGAGAACCAGTTTGAATCGAGCAACACCATCAGGCCGGCGAACCCCAACATGACCAGGGGCAGCCACCACATGCCGAGCCAGGCCGGCATCCAGCCTGTCTCCAGCCATTGCTCTGCGACCCGCTGCAGATTCATGAAGGTGAAATAGATCAGCACCGCTAAGGTCAGGCGGCCATAGATACCGGAGCGCGGTGATGATCGGGCCAGGGGCACGGCGAGGATCGCAAACCCCAGCAAGGCCAGCGGCATCGATAGTCGAAATTGAAACTCAGCCCAGTCCCGTGGGGTCCCGGAGGCAAGAAGCGCCTGCCAGGGCTTGGCGCTCTGACGCGTCTTGAAAACGCCGAGACCGAGTGTCGGGATACGTACTGCATACTGCTCGAAGCTGCCGACCGAATAATCGAGTGCCCCCGGTGTCCCTTCATAGCGATGGCCGTCGGTCAGGACGACGAAGCGCTCGCCTGTCTCCGGATCTGTCGTCTGAAATGCGCCCTCTGCGGTCACCAAACCAAGCCTACCCTGTTGCCGATCCTGTACGAAGACACCCTGGAGTCTGCTGCCATCCGGTCCGAGTCGTTCGGTATAGACCACCAGCCCACCGCGACTGAACTCACTGAAACGTCCTGGGCGCACCCCTGAGATATCTGCTGTATTCGCCTGCTCTGCTTTCAGCCTGTCGACACTGCCGCGTGCCCAGGGCAACAGCTCCATCACCAGGACAGCAACGATCACGGCGAGCGGAAAGGCAACCAACATTATCGAGCGCAACAACCGCGCCTGACTGAATCCGGCAGCCTCGAGCGCGACGATCTCACTGTCTCGATGCATTCTGCCGAGCACCCAGAGTACAGAGAAAAAGAAGGCGGGGGGAATAATCAGACCCGTCGCCTTGACCAATTCTAGGCCCACTACGAGGAGCAGGATATCGGCGCTGAGCACACCACTCGCCGCTTTACCCAGATAGCGCACCAGCGTACTGGAAAACAGCACCAGAGCCAGCACCATCACTATGATGAACAAAGTCTTCAAAATTTCCCGCAACAACAGCCGATCGATCAGCCCCATACTGCTTCCTTTACGCGCCTGATTCGTTACACTCTGAGCGACAAATGTTCGAAAAGATACCGCCAACCACTGATCGGCGAAAGCGCCTAACAGCGCGCGCATCACACACGAGAGAACTCAATGGAACACGTTTGCAAAGTCGGCGCCCCAGAAAGAATGAAATCGGCCTGCCTGCTGGTTGGTGTATTCAAAAACAACCGCCTTACCGAACTTGGCCAGACACTGGACGATGCGACTGATGGTTATCTTAAGCGCATCCTAAAACGACAGGACTTTGTGGCGGATATCGGCCAGACCCAGATCTTGTACGACCCGCAAGACTGCGCGGCGACGCGGCTCATGCTGGTCGGTATGGGCGAGGAGAAGGAATTTTCCGCACGCCAGTATGGCCCTGCCCTGCTGCCGGCGTTTCGGCTGCTGCAGCAATCCGGCGCGACCGACTGCATGGTGCTTCTGCCCGGCAAGCATGACGATGATACGACCTATCGGCTGGTTAGAGAGGCGGTCGCAGCAGCCGAGGCAGCGGTATACCGTTTCGATCAGTGCAAGAGTGAGCCAAACCCACCGAAGAAGCCAATTAAGCGCGTCGATTTTCTGGTCCATACGCGAGCGCAGGTGAATGCCGGCAATCGCGCCGCGAAACACGCGCAGGCGATCGCGAACGGTACCCGCCTCGCGAAAGATGTCGCGAACCTTCCGGGAAATGTTTGCACCCCGACTTATCTCGCAGAGCAGGCGCAATCGCTGGGCCGCGGCAAACGCAAATTGAAGGTGACGGTGCTAACCGAAAAGCAGATGCAGAACCTCGGCATGGGCGCCCTGCTCTCGGTATCGCGCGGCAGTCGGCAGCCCGCCAAATTGATCGTTCTGGAATACAAGGGTGGCAAGCCCGGCGCCAAGCCCGTAGCACTGGTGGGTAAGGGACTTACGTTTGATGCCGGCGGGATATCGATCAAAGCCGCCGCGGCGATGGACGAAATGAAGTACGACATGTGCGGCGGCGCGAGCGTGCTCGGCACCATTGCGGCGTGTGCAGAACTGGACCTGCCAATCAATGTGGTCGGCGTTATCCCCAGCTCGGAGAATCTGCCAGACGGTGACGCCAATAAACCGGGCGACATTGTCACCTCTATGTCGGGTCAGACGATAGAGATCCTCAACACCGATGCTGAAGGTCGCCTGATCCTTTGCGATGCACTTACCTATACCGAACGATTCGAACCCGCGGCAGTCATCGATATAGCGACGCTGACCGGCGCCTGCATCATCGCACTCGGAGATCAGGCCAGTGGTTTGCTGGCGAACAACGACAAACTTGCCGACGAGTTGCTCGATGCGAGCGAGAGCAGCGGCGATCGCGCTTGGCGGCTGCCGCTATGGGATGAATACCAGCGTCAACTCGACAGCAACTTTGCGGACATGGCGAACATCGGCGGGCGCGGCGCGGGCACCATCACCGCTGCCTGCTTTCTTTCACGCTTTACCAAAGCTTACCCCTGGGCGCATCTCGACATCGCGGGCGTCTCATGGCTCGGCGGGAAAGAAAAGGGAGCCACCGGTCGCCCCGTACCCTTGTTGACAGAGTTTCTGTTACGTCGGTGCAGGGTCAACATGTAGCAGACTAGCTATGACGCAAGTCGATTTCTATGTCCTGACACCGCACACCGGTGGCGACCGTTACCAACTCGCGTGCCGAATCGCGGAGAAGGCCCGGCAGGCGGGCCGCCGTGTCCTGATCCATACGCCGATCGACGCCGAGGCGAAACATATAGACGGTTTACTGTGGACCTTATGGGAGCAGAGTTTTGTACCGCACGGCCTGCTTGGCCAGGCCGACCCACAGGTCAATCCAATCCTGATCGGGGATGGCGCCAGCGATATGGAACAGCATCAGGTCTTGATCAACCTGGCAGCCGAAGTGCCGATGTTCTTCAGTCGCTTCGAACGGCTAATCGAGTGCGTCGATCACGATAGCGCGGTAAAGTCAGCCAGCCGCGACCGCTTCCGCTTCTATCGCGATCATGGCTACCCGCTAAATACGCACAACATCAGCTGAGTCTGCATCTAGCCTTCATTTCTCACCGACCGGAAAGCAGCTGAGGCACAACAGACTGAAACTTCACTGGAAAGTGATGAATCGGCGCGTGACCCCAGCTTGACACCCTGTTTCCGCTGCTTCCCTATCCCGGGTAGTATTTCAGGTTAAGTCTCTGCCGCTTCCGATACCGCCTTCATGCTGAGACGGATGCGGCCTTGCTTATCAACCTCCAGTACCTTGACCCTGACACGATCGCCTTCCGACAGCTTGTCACTCACCTTCTCGACCCGCTCATCGGAGATCTGGCTGATATGCACCAGACCGTCCTTGCCGGGCAGGATGGTGACAAAGGCGCCGAAATCCATCAGGCGCGCGACGCGACCCTCGTAGATCGTGCCAACCTCCACATCGGCGGTGATCAGTTCGACCCGCTTGCGCGCTTCGTCACCGGCGTTCTTGTCGACGGAGAAGATCTTGACCGTACCGTCATCGCTGATGTCGACGGTAGCGCCGGTTTCTTCGGTAATGGAGCGGATGGTCGTTCCGCCCTTGCCGATCACATCACGAATCTTGTCCGGGTTGATCTTGAAGGTGACGATGCGCGGTGCATGTTCAGACATCTGTGCACGAGGTGCGTTGATCGCTTTATTCATCTCATCGAGGATATGCAGGCGACCCGCCTTGGCCTGCCCCAGGGCGACTTCCATAATCTCTCGGGTGATACCGTCGATCTTGATGTCCATCTGCAGCGCATTGATGCCATTGACGGTCCCCGCGACCTTGAAGTCCATGTCACCGAGGTGGTCCTCGTCACCGAGGATATCGGTGAGAACGGCGAACTGCTCGCCCTCTTTGATCAGTCCCATGGCAACGCCGGCGACCGGTGACTTGAGCGGCACACCGGCGTCCATCAACGAAAGGCTGGTCCCGCAGACCGATGCCATTGAAGACGAACCGTTGGACTCGGTAATTTCCGAAACGACGCGGATCGAATACGGAAAATCCGCGATCGACGGCATACAGGCAAGGACGCCGCGCTTCGCCAGCCGGCCATGACCGATCTCGCGCCGTTTCGGGCTGCCCACGCGCCCCAACTCACCGACGCAGAATGGCGGGAAATTGTAGTGCAGCATGAACGCCTCTCTGCGTTCGCCCTCCAAGGCATCGACTATCTGTGAGTCGCGCTCGGTGCCCAGCGTGGTCACCACCATGGCCTGCGTCTCACCGCGCGTGAACAGCGCCGAGCCGTGAGTGCGCGGCAGGACGCCGGTACGAATGTTGATCGGCCGCACAGTCTTGGTGTCGCGCCCGTCGATGCGCGGCTCTCCGGCAATAATACGACCGCGGACGATGCTCTTTTTCAGCTTTCCGATCGCGCCCATGACCTCATCGGCGTCGTAGGCGGGCGATTCACCCTCGCTGAGCTGTGCTTTGGCCGCGGCTATGGTGGCGTCGATAGCCGCATAGCGCTCCATCTTGTCCGCGATCGTGTAGGCGCTGCTCAGCGCCTCGCCGCAGACCGCTTCAACGGCGGCGCTGAGGGCCTCGTTGGCCGCCGCCTCAGGCACTGCAACGACCGGCTTGTTGACCTCGGCCGCCAGGTCCTTGATTGCGTCGATCACTACCTGCATCTGCTCGTGACCAAAGAGTACGGCGCCCAGCATTACCTCTTCGGACAACTGGTCGGCCTCGGACTCCACCATCAATACCGCGTTATCGGTACCCGCGACGACCAGATCCAGATCGGTTTCGTCACTCAGCCCGGTCGGGCCGTTGAGGATATATTTGCCGTTCTTGTAACCGACCCGGGCGGCGCCAATCGGTCCCTGAAACGGCGCACCCGAGATCGCCAACGCGGCCGAGGTGCCAATCAGTGCCGGGATCTCAGGGTCGACGCGCGGATTCAGCGACTTGACTGTGCAGATCACCTGAGTCTCTGCAATAAAATTCTTTGGGAACAGGGGTCGGATCGGACGATCGATCAGACGACAGGTAAGAATCTCCTTTTCCGAGGGGCGACCCTCGCGGCGGAAGAACCCACCCGGGATCTTTCCTGCCGCATAGGTCTTCTCCTGATAGTCGACCGTCAGGGGAAAGAAGTCTCGGCCACTATCGAGATTCTTGTCGAACACCACGGTGGCCAGCACAACTGTGTCTGCCATATTGACAAGCACCGCTGCGTCCGCCTGACGAGCGATCTCACCCGTCTCTAGCGTCACTGTGTGGTCGCCGAATTGAAACGTCTTTTGTATCGGGGTCACTTGAAACTCCTCAAACCTAGTGGTGTGTGATCGCTTAGCGGCGCAGTCCGAGCCGACCAATTAGCTCTCGGTAGCGTTCTACGTCCTTCGACTTGAGATAATCGAGAAGCTTGCGGCGCTGGTTGACCAGGCGCACCAGGCCCTGGCGGGAGTGGTGGTCCTTCTTGTGTGTTTGGAAATGTGGCGTCAGTTCGGTAATTCGAGCGGTCAGCAAGGCCACTTGAACCTCGGTCGAACCCGTGTCTTTGGCATCTTTGCCGTATTCGCTGACGATGGCCTGTTTCTGCTCTGCACTCATTGTCATGACATTTCTCCTGTCATTCCGCCTTGGTGAGGCCCCCAACAATGAGTTCAGGCAGCCTCGGCAATGGGAAAACAGGGCCGGGTATTGGCCCTGCGCCGATTTAAGGTCGCGTATTCTGGCTTAATTTCACCGATCTGTCAGCCTCCGGTCATTAGGCGCTTGGGGGCGATACGCCCATCGTCCTGCACCTCACCTACTGCCAGGAACCGCTCGGCATGGTACACCCGCACCCAGCCTTGCGTCGGCGCCTTCGGCACCAGCACCGCCTGACCCTGTTTGAGATAGAAGGCGGCATCCCCGCCGACCTGCACCTCTGGCCAATCGCTCAGGGCGGTATCGATCGGCAGCAGCAGGGCGTCGAGCGCCGCCTGACCCAGAGACGCGGCACGTTCGACCGCCTCCATGGTGTGCATGGGGAGGTGCTTGTAAGGCCCGACGCCGGTGCGCCGCAACGCGCTCACGTGCGCGCCACAGCCCAGTGCCTCACCGATGTCTTCAGCGAGAGTACGGACATAAGTTCCCTTGGAGCAATGTACGTGCAGCTCAAACTCCGGCAGATCGACTTCCCCCAACGTCAGATCATGGATCCTGACCCTGCGTAGCTCTCGCTCGACCTCAACGCCCTCACGGGCCAGCTCATACAGACGTTTGCCCTTGTGCTTGAGCGCAGAGTACATCGGCGGGAGCTGCTCGATCTCGCCAACGAAGTCCGCGAGTACCTCTTCTATGCGCTGCTGCGTCACGCCCATCAGTGGGCGGCTCCGCAGGATGTCGCCTTCGGCATCGCCGGTGGCGGTGGTCTCGCCCAATTTCAGCCTAAAGCGGTAGTACTTGTCGGCATCCAGGAGAAAGGCTGAGAGCTTGGTGGCATCACCGAAACAGATCGGCAGCATGCCGTCCGCCAGGGGATCGAGGCTGCCCGTGTGTCCGGCCTTGCGCGCATCATATAAACGCTTCACGCGCTGCAGCGCTTGATTGGAACTTAGCCCAAGCGGTTTATCCAGAAGCAGTATGCCGCTGACGGGGCGACCACGGGCGCGTCCACGTCGCCCCATACTCAGTCACCGTGTCCCTGATCTTTGGCCACCGCCTGGTCGATCAACGACGAGAGGCGTATCCCGGTCTCGATCGACTTGTCGTAGACGAAGGCCAGCCGTGGCACTACCCGAAGCATCATTTTATCTGCCAGACGGCGGCGAAGAAATGCGGCGGCCTTGTTCAGCGCTGCAGCCGTGGTCTTGGACTGCGCCGAGTCCATGACGGTAAAGTACACTTTCGCGTGGGATAGATCGCGCACCACACGAACTTCCTGGATAGTGACCCCCGACAGCCTCGGATCCCGGGCCTCGTCGCGCAGCAGCAAGGCGAGCTCACGATGTATCTCGGCGCCAACGCGCTCTTCACGCCCGAATTCGTGCATCAGCGCTCTCTATCCGAAACAATCAGAGCTCGCGCGCGATTTCCACGCGCTCGAAGACCTCGATCTGATCGCCTGGCTTGACGTCGTTGTAGTTCTTGACGCCGATGCCGCACTCGGTGCCGGCCTTTACCTCGCTGACATCATCCTTGAAGCGGCGCAGGGACTCGAGCTCGCCCTCGAACACGACGACGTTATCGCGCAGCACGCGGATCGGGCTTTGTCGCTTGACTGCGCCCTCGACCACCATGCAGCCGGCAATTGCACCGAGCTTCGAGGAACGAAATACGTCACGAACCTCGGCCAATCCGATGATCTCCTCTTTGATGAGCGGTGAAAGCAGGCCGGAGATCGCCTTTTTGACGTCATCGATGACCTCGTAAATGATGCTGTAGTAACGTAGATCGAGACCATGCTCTTCAACCACGCGTCGCGCCGTGGCATCGGCGCGTACATTAAAGCCGATCAGGATGGCGTTTGAGGTGACCGCCAGGTTGGCATCCGACTCGGTGATTCCACCGACCCCGGAGGCAACGATCCGCACTTTGGCCTCGTCGGTTTCGATCTTCAGCAGCGATTCGCGCAAGGCTTCCACGGAGCCCTGCACATCGGCCTTGACGATGAGATTGACGTAAGCGATCTCGCCCTCCGCCATCTGCGAGAACAGCTGATCGAGCTTGGTGGCCTTCTGCTCCGCGAGACGTGAATCACGATGGCGAACGCGGCGCAGCTCGGCAACTTCGCGGGCCTTTTTCTCATCCGGCAGGGCGATCAGATCATCCCCGGCGGACGGTGTGCCCGACAGGCCCAGCACCTGAACCGGAATCGACGGCCCCGCCTGTTCCACCGACTTGCCGTCTTCGTCGAACATTGCACGCACGCGCCCGAACTCGGCGCCTGAGACCACGGCATCACCGCGTTTCAGCGTGCCGGACTGGACCAGCACGGTCGCTACCGGCCCGCGCCCTTTATCGAGACTGGATTCGACAATGATGCCGCGTGCCAGCCCTTCATGGACGGCTCTTAGTTCCAGCACCTCTGACTGCAGCAGCACGGCCTCGAGAAGCTGATCAATACCTTCGCCAGTCTTGGCAGAGACCTTGATGAATTGCATGTCGCCGCCCCACTCCTCTGGCACGACCTCTTCCGCGACGAGTTCTTGCATCACACGATCAGGATTTGCCTCCGGCTTGTCCATCTTGTTCACGGCGACGACGATGGGAACCTGCGCCGCCCGTGCATGCTGAACCGCCTCTTTGGTCTGTGGCATCACACCGTCGTCTGCCGCCACCACGAGGATGACGATATCGGTTGCCTGGGCGCCGCGCGCGCGCATAGCCGAAAATGCGGCGTGGCCCGGCGTATCCAAGAACGAGATCATCCCGCGGCTGGTCTCGACGTGATAGGCGCCGATATGCTGGGTGATGCCACCCGCCTCGCCAGCGGCGACCCGGGTGGTGCGAATGTGGTCGAGCAGCGAGGTCTTGCCGTGATCGACATGGCCCATGATGGTCACCACCGGCGCGCGGGGCGACAGCTCGCCTTTTTGAACATCTTCTGCGGCCGTAAGGATCTCCTCTTCGACGTCCTCTAACTTCTCCGCGACGGCGCTGTGGCCCATCTCCTCGACCAGCAGTATCGCCGTTTCCTGATCGAGAACCTGATTGATGGTTACCATCATGCCCATCTTCATTAAGGACTTGATGACCTCGCCCGCCTTCACAGACATGCGCTGTGCAAGCTCGCCGACCGAGATGCTCTCGGGAACGGGGACGTCCTTGATCACTGGCGCCGTGGGACGCTGAAATCCGTGTTGGGAATCTGCACTACTCGCTGCCACACGTGCCGCCTTGCGTCCGGCCTTGCCGCTGCGCTGGCCGCGCTTGCCGGATGCCACATGCAGCTCACGGCGCCCCGGTCGGCCGTGCGCAGCTGGGCCCGAGTCACGCTCGCGCTTACCCTTCTTCGAGGGTTTATCGCCAGCCTTGCGCTGCTCGGCCTCTTGCAACGCGCGGCGCTGTAGTTCGGCCTCGGCGCGCGCCTGTTCCGCCGCCTGGCGACGCAACTCTTCTTCCGCAGCAACCTTGGTTTCCTCAGACTGGCGGCGTTCGGCCTCCTCGGCCTCACGCCGCGCCTCCTCGGCGCGGCGTCGGGCTTCCGTCTCTTCCTCAACCTGACGACGCTGCTCCGCCTGTTCGGCCAGGGCGCGCTTGGCATCTTCCGCCTGGCGCAGCAGCTCCTCTTGGCTGGACTCATCTTCGGTCTTAGGTTTTGTGACCGCGCGCTTGCGACGCACCTCGACACTAACGGTCTTACCTGCACGTGCGGCGGCGCTGCGCGCTGTCACCCGACCGCTGACCGGCTGGTGTAGCTCCGTGGTGGTCTTACGTTTGAGCGCGACCTTGCGCGCCCCGGTGCCGCCTGCCGCCTCGCGTTTGCCGTGGCTTCGCCGCAGGTGATTGAGCAAGTCCATTTTTTCCTGCTCGGTGATGATGTCTTCGGCTCCTTGCTTGGACACGCCCGCGTCGCTCAGCTGTTTAAGCAGCCGATCGACTGGGATGCCAACGTCAGTGGCGAGCTGGCTGACCGTGACTTCACTCATATTCGATCCCCTTTACTCGGCACTCTCTGCAAACCAAGGCGCACGCGCCGTCATGATCAACACACCGGCGCGCTCCTCATCCATCCCCTCGACCTCGAGCACCTCGTCAATCGATTGCTCTGCCAGGTCCTCCATGCTGACCACACCGCGCGAGGCGAGCTGATAAGCCAGTTTGCGATCCATCCCTTCCATCGTCAGCAGATCTTCGGCAGGCTCGACGTCGCCGAGCACCTCTTCCTTGGCTATTGCACGCGTCAGCAGGGCATCCTTGGCCCGGTTGCGCAATTCATCGATGATCTCCCGATCGAACTCCTCAATCGCCGCCATCTCGGCGTCATCGACGTAGGCAATCTCATCGATGCTGGTGAAACCTTCCTGCACCAGTATCGCGGCGACTTCCTCGTCGACATCCAACTGCTCCATGAACTGTTGAATGTGGTCCTGAGCCTCGGCCTCGCTTTTCTCGGCCGCCTGTTCCTCGCTCATCACGTTGAGTTCCCAGCCGGTCAACTGACTGGCCAGGCGGACATTCTGCCCACCGCGACCAATCGCTTGAGACAGGTTTTCGTCCTTCACCGCAACGTCCATGCTGTGCGCATCTTCGTCTACGACGATCGAGGTGACATCCGCCGGCGACATCGCATTGATCACGAACTGCGCCGGATTGTCGTTCCAAAGAATGATGTCGACCCGTTCGCCCCCAAGCTCATTCGAAACCGCCTGCACACGTGAACCGCGCATTCCTACACAGGCGCCCACGGGATCGATGCGGGGGTCGTTGGTGCGCACCGCAATCTTCGCCCGAAGTCCGGGGTCACGTGCGGCACCGATGATTTCGATCAGCCCCTCGCCGACCTCAGGCACCTCCAGTTTGAACAGCTGGATCAACAGCTCTGGGGAAGTCCTCGATACGAACAGCTGCGGGCCGCGCTGCTCGGAGCGCACGTCATAGAGGTAGCCGCGCAGGCGATCTCCGGCGCGCACGGCCTCTTTCGGGATAACCTCGCTCTTGGGCACCAGCGCCTCGGCGTTGTTGCCCAGATCGAGAACGATGGACCCGCGATCAGCACGTTTCACTATCCCGGTGATGAGTTCACCAACCCGATCCTGATAGGCCTCCACCACTTTTGCGCGCTCGGCCTCGCGAACTTTCTGAACGATGACCTGCTTGGCTGTCTGTGCGGCGATGCGCCCGAAGGCAATCGAGTCGATTTCATCTTCGACATAGTCGCCCGGTTCGAACTTCGGGATCTTCTGAACGCGCGGCAGACAGCGTAATCTCGGTAATCGGGTTCTCCAGGACCGGCGTCTCGGCATCGTCCACTATCAGCCAGCGCCGAAAGGTCTCGTAGTCTCCCGTGGTGCGATCGATTGCGACCCGTACCTCGATTTCGCCGCCGTTTTTCTTCCGCGTTGCCGATGCCAGGGCTGCCTCTATCGCCTCGAAAATAATCTCTTTTTCGACGCCCTTTTCATTGGATACCGCATCCACAACGAGCAAGATCTCTTTGTTCATCGCTCCGCCTTCCACCTAAAACTGATGTACCAACCGCGCTGAGGAGATCTGTGCAATCGGCAATCGCACCGGTTCCTCCTCCACCTTCAGCAACACGTCGTCACCATCTACTCCGAGAATGGTCCCTTTGTAGTTGCTTCTGCCATTCACTGCAGCATGCAGCTTGATCCGCGCCGCTTCG
Organism: uncultured Gammaproteobacteria bacterium; assembly: GCA_963736445.1. Lineage (GTDB taxonomy): Bacteria > Pseudomonadota > Gammaproteobacteria > Chromatiales > Chromatiaceae > Thiosocius. The sequence goes on from CAVTOY010000004.1 coordinate 118,204, forward strand.
CCGGCAAAACGCTCGAAATGCGCCTTTTCGAACAACGGCCGGTCGAGTCCGGGGGATGACACCTCGAGCGCATACCCGCCGCGAATCGGATCTTCCACATCCAGCACACCGCTCACCTGGTGGCTGACCTTTTCGCAGTCGCCCAGGCCGATACCGCCCTCTCGGTCGATATAGATCCTCAGCAGGTGACCCGCCGTCGGTCGCGATAAATACTCTACGCCGACCAACTCGTAACCGAGCGCATCGACTGCGCTCTGAACCAAGGCCGTCAACTGGGGTGGTGCCTTGCGCATATTCCTAAAAACAAAAAATGGGCCAGCGGCCCATTCCTGAATCCCTCGCACCCAAATCCGGCGCTCTACGATATGAAAAAACCCCATCGCTGGGGTTTTCCAGGATGCGGCCCCTGGAGAACCGCGGCTGTCCCGGGAATCATCGCCCTTTCGACAGCGGCCCGAATTCTAACAGAGTTGGCGATATCGTCAAATGCCAAAACCGCTCGGGCAGGGTGGCAACGGGGTCTCAATGACGCCCTCGCGCCAGCGGCGAGTGGCCCGCGGGCGGCAAAGCCTGCTTGGCCAGTCGGACGAGGCGCCGCGCCTCGGCGAACTCACTGTCGCGCATCTCCGCAGCGACATAAAACCTCAGTTTTTCGGCGTCGGCATCCCCCTGCTCGAATGCGCATGTCAACCAGTAGTAGGCCTGCACCAGGTCGGGCTCGACGCCGCGACCCTCGGCATAGACCAACCCGGCCGCATATTGGGCGTCCATGTCTCCCGTTTCGGCCTCGGCAATCAGGCGCGCCGCGGCCTCCGGGTCGTTACGCAGTAGATTAAGTCCGCGCAGGTCAGCCACGGGTCAAACGATCCCTAGCCTGGAAATCTCACCAGCCGGCCAACGGCTGCCTGATAAGCGATTGAACTTCAAGCGATATAAGCCCACGTGAATTTACTTCGAACAATGACACTCTGTTATCGCCGCTGGCCTATCGCCGTCCTGGCGGTTTCTCGCTCGCCGTAGCATCAGTCGAACCGCAACATCTGGTCCATCTGCGGGCCCAGTTCTTCGGTCATGGTCAGCACATCGCCTCCGTACATCTCCCCCATCGCCTTGAGATTCATCATGGAGATGTAGGTCTTACCATCCGATTTCTGGTACACGGCGATGGTACAGGGCATCATCGCTGTCAGCTGCTTGTACTCGTCCTTGAGCAGCAATTTGGCCGCCGCGTTCGGCTCGCACATCTTGAGTACCCGATTCGGCCCGATATCGGTCCCGGTGACTTTTTTGAGGTTGCGTTGGAAGTCGACCTTCCACTTGCCGGGCACCTTCCAACCCTGTGCCTTGGCGTTTTGTTCCAGGCGCTCCAGCGTCTCTTCGAAGCCCAAAGGGCTGGAGACTTCGACCAGCATCTCGAACTTGCCCGGTGCCGCCTGCCGGTCGGCGATCGTCGCACCGCCCCAGATCATTGCTGCGCAGGCTAGCAACCCGGCCAGCAGACGATTGATCTCTCTGTTCATATCCACGCCTCAAATTAACGGATTTCGATATCCCGTAGCCTTTGCCCGCTCCCGGGAGCCTTCGCAACGTCGGCAGATTCGCGCGAGCGCCCGAATTGTGTCAGTTTTCTGCAGCGAGCTCCATGCCGCTGACCCTGAGTGGGCCCGTCCTGCGAACGGCGTAGGGGTCACATGGCGGCGGTCAGCTCTTATACTGCAGCTACCGCCGGAGCTCGCCCAGGAGACGGCACCCGGTGTCCGGTAGCGATGAGATTCTCGGAGCGCGCCCAGCCTTGACGCATTCACCCGCCCTCGACCCCGCCGCCGAGCCGACGAGAGCCGCCGCGGCGGCTCAGACAGCAGCCAATGCAGACGACGACAGCTGTTTCCACTGTGGGCTGCCGCTGGATGAGCATTTTCACGAGAAGACGCACGTGCTCGGCCGAGCGCGGGCCTTCTGCTGCAATGGCTGCCTCGCCGTCGCACGCAGCATCGTCGACGCCGGACTCGACGAATACTATGAGCACCGGCGGGAAAAGGCGATCACCGCCGATGTGGTCCCCGAAATCGTTCGCAGACTGGCGTTCTACGACCACCCCGATGTGCAAAAGTCGTTCGTGCGCGACAGGGCCGCGACGCGTGAGGCCTCGCTGCTGCTGGAGAACATCCGTTGTGCCGCCTGCCTGTGGCTGAATGAACGCGTGCTGCGTGGCCTCGACGGCGTTCTGGACGTCGACCTCGACTACACCAGCCATCACGCCCGCGTGCGGTGGGACCCCAAGCGCATCAAGCTCAGCGAGATCCTCGAGAGCATCCTTAATATCGGCTATGTCGCCCATCCCTACGACGCCACGCGTCGCGAGGAGCTCAACGCCCTGCAGCGAAAACGCAGCACCGAACGGCTGATCTTTGCCGGCATCATCGGCATGACGGTGATGAACTTCGCGATTGCCGGCTACATCATGGGCTATAGCGATGAGACCGGTAAACTGGCCCTGTGGGTACGAATCGGCCGCTGGACCAGCCTGTTCGCGACCACCGTCCTGCTCGCCTATCCGGGCCAGGAGTTTTTCATCGGGGCCTGGCGCGACTTGCGAAATCGCCGCCTCGGCATGGACGTGCCGATCGTGCTGGGTCTGAGCGTTGCGTACCTCGGCAGCCTGCACACCACCCTTATGCAGTCCGGCGAGGTCTACTACGACTCCATCGCAATGTTCGTCTTTCTGGTCCTGCTCGCCAGGCGCATTGAACTGCGCGGTCGAATTCGCGCGGCCGACGCGCTCGACCGGGTGGGCAGAATCCTGCCCAGACTGGCAACGCGCCTGGCGCCTGACGGGGAACAGGAGATCCTGGTCTCGGATCTCCGGCCGGGCGACCGGGTGCGCATAAAACCGGGCGAGATCGTGCCGACCGACGGCCGCCTGATCGAAGGCCGCAGCAGTTTCGACGAATCGCTGTTGACCGGCGAGCCGCTGCCGGTTGCGCGCGGCCGGGGCGACGCGGTCATCGCTGGCACGTGCAACGTCGACCAGACGGTCGTGATCGAAATTGCCAAAGAGAGCGCGGATTCCACCGTCGCAGAGATCCACCGACTCTTGGCACGCGGAATCCGCGACGCACCGCGCTATGCGGTGCTGGCACAGCGCGCGGCGACCTGGTTTGTCGCGGTGGTCCTGGTGATCGCGGCCGTCACCGCCAGTGCCTGGTTGTGGATCGATCCCGCAGCCGCCCTACCCAACACCGTCGCGGTGTTGATCGTCACCTGTCCCTGCGCGCTGGCCCTCGCCACGCCGGTTGCCGCGGCGGTAGGGGTTGGTCGCTTTGCCGACAACGGACTGCTGACGGTGCGCAGCGACGCCATCGAGGTCCTCGCACAGTGCAATACCTTTGCGTTCGACAAGACCGGCACGCTGACTGCTGGCGAGCTGACGACCGAAGAGATAGCGGTCTTCGGGGGCCTGGAGACCGACCGGGCGCGGGCTATCGCTGCAGCCCTCGAGGCACATTCCGAGCACCCGATCGGCAAGGCCTTGCGCGACGCCTGGTCCGGCGATGTCGCTGACGTCAAGGGCCTGCACAACAACGTCGGCCAGGGCATCTCCGGTCGGCTGGATGATCACGAGTGGCGGATCGGGAAACCGACGTTCGCCCTTTCGGCCGAGGCGGCAGGGGGCCTGCGCGAGCGCATCGCCGCCCTCCAGGCGCGCGGCCAAATGGTAGTCGCCCTGGGCGACGATCGGGACAGGGGCGCGCTGTTTGCGCTGAGCGATCGAATCCGCCCTGGTGCCGAGGAACTCCTGCAGTCACTGCGCGCGCAGGGGGCCTCACACATTGCCCTTTTGAGCGGCGACAGCCAGGTCAGCGTCGACCGATTCGCCAATGGCCTGGACTTCGACGAAGTGCGCGGCGACCTGACGCCCGCCGACAAGCTGACCTGGATCCGCGATCGTCAGGCGACTGGCGCGCGGGTCGCCATGTTTGGCGACGGCATCAATGACGCACCGACTCTGGCCGGCGCCGATGTCTCAATTTCATTCGCACATGCCACGGAACTGGCCCAGGTCAACAGTGGGCTGCTGGTACTCGGCGGTGAACTCGGCGTGATCGCCGAGATGCGCCAACTGGCCAAGAAGATCCGGCGCATCATTCACCAGAACCTTGTCTGGGCGGCCAGCTATAACCTGCTCGCCGTTCCCGCGGCGGCACTGGGATTGATCGCCCCCTGGGGCGCCGCAATCGGCATGTCGCTGAGTTCGCTGCTGGTCGTGCTGAACGCGCTGCGCCTGCGGGGCAGAAAAGGCCACCATGCAGGCATGGACCGCGCGACGCCCTAGCAATAAATGTGGCTTCCGTCAAGAAAAAAACTTGATCGCGACACAAATACCTGTATATTAGGATTCTCTTAAATTATTGGAGTCGGAGTTTGACTATGTACCGTATCGTCCATAACGAGCAAACAGGCGCCTATCGCGTTGAAAAACGCGGCCTGCTGGGCTGGAGTTTCGTCGGCGATCCTCAATCCAGCGACTACCTCACCTTCGTCGATAGGCAGGCCGCCAGTGCCTGGGTGCGCCAGAAAACGCGTCGCAGAGCCGACCCTACACGCCGCTGGAAAGTCGTCGCTGACTGCGACACCTGAACTAACTTCCCTCGCCGGCCGCCAAGGCCGGCGAGGAATCCTTCGACTTGTCTTCGTCACGTTCTCTACGTGACCAAGTAAAGGGACGTTAACCCACGTTAAATTTGTTCATAACCAATCACTTATTCTCAAAAAACCCTTTTAAAAACCGGCTAGTCCGTATATCGTTCCTCTCGAGCCTGGCTGGGTCCGCTGTAAGAACGACAATTCCACTGCGCGATTCAAAACCCACCCCAGGCCCGGGCACGCAAACTCAGAAATTGGCAACTTTGACGACGACCCCAGAGTCGGCGTCCGATTTCGCTGCGACAACCACTGAAAAATTGTCGATATTTGGAGAGCTTGATCATGACGGAAATGTCGCAAGACGAACAAAGACGCATCCTCGAGGCACCCCCCAAGGGGACTTGGGCAGTGATCCTCGTCATCGGCATCGCCATGCTGCTTAGCTGGCTGTATTTCTTCTTCGGTCTCTTCATGTCGCACGGACCAGTCTCCTAGCTAGAGGTGTCAGCAGATGCATATAGATCCGCTAGAAAAGAAATGGATGTACGTCGTGGGTTTGATCACCGTGGTAATGGTCGGCTCGATGACCTATGCCGCGATCACCATGAATATGCATCCACCCAGCAACGTCGAGACCATCGACCCCAAGACGCTGCACCTGTCGGGCGAGTTTGCCGAGGACAATCTCGGCGTGACGACGAATGAAGACGGCTCCATCACGGTGCGCATGATCGCGGCACGCTACTCCTTCTACCCACAGATGGTCGAGGTGCCCGCGGACACACCGGTGACCTTTCGCATCACCAGCCCCGACATCGTGCACGGCGTGCATGTCCCGTTCACGAATATGAGCACCATGGTAATCCCCGGCTATATCTCCGAGGTCACCACCGCGTTCCAGCGCGAGGGGGAGGCGACGTTTTTTTGCAACGAGTATTGCGGCCTGGGCCATGACTACATGTGGTCGAAGCTGAAAGTCGTTCCGAAGGGCTGATCGCGCCAGGCATCAAAGGAGTTTGGAGAAAGCATGTACGACAAATCCAAATCCGTAGCGATGGCAAACCTGTGGGTCGCCTTCGCCGCATTTTTCGTGGCCATCATCCTCGGCCTGTACCAGGTCGCGAACCGCAGCGGCCTGTTCCCGGAGATCGAATCACACGAGCTGTACTTCGCGTCCGTGTCGACCCACGGTGTGCTGATGGGCTTCGTGCTGACGACCTTTTTCATCATGGGCTTCGGCTATTACACGGCCAGCACTTCACTGAAGCGCCCTCTTTGGAGCCCGGGGCTGGCGTGGGCCGCGTTCCTGGTCGCGCTGAGCGGCACCGTGATGGCGGCAATCCCGCTGCTCACCGGCCACGCCTCGGTGCTGTACACCTTCTACCCGCCGCTGAAGGCCCACCCGGCCTTCTACATCGGCGCGACACTGCTGGTGGTCGGCTCCTGGATCTGGTGTCTGGAGATGATCATGTCCACGGTCTCGTGGAAACGTGAGAATCCCGGCCAAGTGGTCCCACTAGCGATGTACGGCACCACGGCCAATGCCATCATGTGGCTGTGGGCCAGCGCCGGCGTGGCTATCGAGATGTTGTTCCAGCTGATCCCCTGGTCGCTTGGCCTGATGAATACCATCGACCCGGGTCTTGCGCGCACGCTGTTCTCCTGGACGCTGCACGCAATTGTCTATTTCTGGCTGTTCCCGGCGTATATCGCGATGTACACCATCCTGCCAAAGGTCGCCGGTGGGCGTCTGTTCAGCGATGAAATGGCGCGCATTGCCTTCATCATGCTGCTGGTGATCAGCGTACCGATCGGCTTCCATCATCTGTACATGGATCCGCAACAGTCCGCCGGTTTCAAATTCCTACATATGCTCGGGACATTCGGTGTCGCCATCCCGACGCTGTTGACGGGCTTCACGGTACTCGCCTCCCTCGAGGGAGCCGGGCGTCTGCGCGGCGGCAAGGGTCTGTTCGGCTGGATCGGCGCGCTGGATTGGAAGCAGCCCATGGTCGTTGCCGGCATGCTGGCGCTGTTCATGCTGATCGCCGGCGGCTGGGGGGGCATGATCAACGCCAGCTATCAGATGAACACCATGGTGCACAATACGCAGTGGGTCACCGGCCATTTCCATCTGATCTTCGGCGGCACCACGGTCATCATGTATCTGGCGACCGCCTATTGGCTGTGGCCCAAGCTGACCGGTCGGCAACTGGCCTCGCGCGGCATGGCCGTCATGCAGCTCTGGCTGTGGACCATCGGCATGCTGGTCCTGACGCTGCCGTGGCATGCACTCGGCCTGCTGGGACAGCCGCGCCGGATCTCCTCGACGCCCTATGACTCACCATTGGTGGCACAGTGGGACCCGCACGAAGTGGCAATGATCGTCGGCGGTGCCATCCTGTTGTTCTCGGCCCTGCTGTTCGTTCTCAACCTGCTGCTATCGCATATTTCCAAGAAGGCCGAGAACGAGAGCGACGACGACTGGGCAGTGGCCGTCTATCCGCCGATGCGTGTACCCAAGCCGATGAACGGCTTTGCGCTATGGAACGGCATCGTGGCCGTGTGGATGGTAGTGGCCTATGGCATACCGATTGTCCAGCTGCTGATTATGGATGCACCCGGTTCGTTGGCGTGGGGGTATTGATGGCGATGAAAAAGCGCATATTGATCCTGGTGACCTGCTGTCTGCTGCCGATCGGTCTGATTCATGCAGCACCGTCATCGAACGTCGCCTGGACGGTCGAGACCTATACGATGGTCAAGAACGGCGACCCGACAATCGGTGCGAAAATCGAGACCGTCGAGACCGAGGACGTCCTGGCCTGCACAGGCTGCCATGGCAAAGGCGGCGCCGAACCCGATCGCGACAAGCACCCCACCCTGGCAGGACAGGTTGCCGCCTACACTTACAAGCAGCTGCGCGACTACAAGGATGGCAAGCGCGAAAACCGCCGCATGAACGAGGCGGTGGAGCGCCTTTCGAACGAGCAGCTGGCCGCGCTGGCGGCCTGGTATGCGGGGCAGCCGATCGCCTCGGTCGAGGTCGACGCCGACGAGCAGGTCAGCGACGAGACGATCGCCCTGGTATTCCGCGGCGACAAGACACGGATGATCCAACCCTGTGCATCCTGTCATGGTCCGCGCGGCGAAGGTGCCATCATCGATGTGCCGGCCATCGCGGGTCAGAACGTCAAGTATTTCGTCAATACCATGAAAGACTACGCGAAAGAGAAACGCGCCAACGACATCTACTCCCGCATGCGCATTATCGCCAAGGCGCTGACGCGTGATGAGATCAACGAGTTGGCGGTGTATTACGCCAGACTCGGTGGGGACCTGAAGCAGGCCAGCACCGAATGAATCGCAAACAACAAAGCGGGCCCGGCGGTTTGCCGGACCAGACACACCACTGCCCTTCCACTCAGAGAGAAATCAGGAGGAACTATGAGCTGCAAAAAGAAGGCGCTTGCCGCGCTAATCGGCTCTATCTTCGTCGTATCCGCCACGCAGGCGCTGGCCGGTGCCAGCGCCAAGGCCATGGCCGACACCTGTGCCGGCTGCCATGGCACCAATGGCCAAAGCGTAGGCCCTGCAACACCCAACCTTGCCGGAATATCCGAGGCCTATTTCATCGAGACCATGAACGGCTTCAAGGCGCTGCCCAAGGGCGCCACACACGCGGAAGACGCGCGCCCGGCGACCATCATGAACCGCATCGCCAAGGGTTACAGCGATGAGCAGATCGAGGCAATGGGTGCCTATTTTGCCAGCCTGCCGGTGTATAAAGCCAAGGTGCCGCATGACCCCGCCAAGGCGAAAATGGGCGCCGAGGTCTATGACAAAGGCTGTGCCAAATGCCACGACGAAAACGGCGCACTGCCGGACGACGATGCCGGCATCCTGGCCGGCCAGTGGCTGCCCTGGCTGGAGTTCTCGATGGTCGATTTCAAGTCCGGCCATCGTGAAATGCCGAAAAAAATGAAGAAGCAGGTCGACGCACTCAGCGATGAGGAGCTCGCGGCCGTGCTGAACTTCTTCGCCAGCCAGCAGTAATCGGAGGAACACAACAATGGCAAACTTCACACGTAGAAAGTTCATCCAGGTAGCCGGCGGCGCGGCGGCGGTCAGCTCGCTGGGTTTCCCGGCTATCGTTGGCGCGGCCAGCAAGAAGGTGGTCGTGGTCGGCGGCGGCACCGGTGGCGCGACTGCGGCCAAGTACATCCGCATGGCCGATTCCTCGGTCGACGTCACCCTGATCGAGCCCAACGAAAACTATTACACCTGCTACATGAGCAACGAGGTCCTGTCGGGGCATCGCACCATGGATTCCATCAAGGTCGGCTACGACGGGCTGCGCGGCCATGGCGTCACGGTCGTTCACGATACCGTGACCGACATCGATGCCGCCGGTAAGAAAGTGATGACCGCGGGCGGCCAGACTTTCGCCTATGACCGCTGCATCGTCGCACCGGGCATTTCGTTCAAAGGCAACATCGAAGGCTATGACGACGCGGCCATGCAGGCCATGCCGCATGCCTGGAAGGCCGGTGAGCAGACCGTCCTGCTGCGCAAAAAGCTCGAGGCCATGGCCGACGGCGGCGTGGTCATGATCGCATCGCCACCGAATCCCTTCCGCTGCCCACCCGGGCCGTACGAGCGTGCGTGCCAGATCGCCATGTACCTGCAGGCCAAGAAGCCCAAGTCCAAGGTGATGATCGTCGACGCCAAGGACAAGTTCTCCAAGAAGGGGCTGTTCACCCAGGCGTTCGAGCGCTATTTCAAGGACACCATTGAATGGGTACCAGGCAAGGACACCGGCGGCGGCGTGGTGCGGGTCGATGCGGCAAGCGGCACCCTGTACACCGGCGACGGCAAGGAGCACAAGCCGGCCGTGGCCAACGTCATCCCGGCGCAGCAGGCCGGCGCGATCGCCATCAAGGCCGGTCTGACCGACGACTCCGGCTGGTGCCCGGTCGACGGGCGTTCGTTCGAGTCGACCATCCACAAGGGGGTGCATGTGATTGGCGATGCCTCCATCGCCAAGCCGTTGCCGAAGTCGGGCTATGCCGCGAACTCCGAGGGCAAGGTGGCCGCTGCCGCGGTCGTGGCAATGTTGAAGGGCGAAGAGCCAGGTGACCCGGCGCTGGTCAACACCTGTTACTCCATCGTCGGCCCGAACGATGCGATCTCGGTGGCCATGGTCTATGACATGAAGGAAGGGCAGCTGAGCAAGGTCGATGGTTCCGGTGGCCTGACGCCGATGGACAGCCCGCCCGAGATGCGCGCTCGCGATGTGCAATATGCCTATAGCTGGTATGACAACATCGTGCACGACAGCTTCGGTTGATCAACGTTCGGAAACGACGCTTCCAGGGCCCTGCGGGGCCCTTTTTTGTGGCAGCCGGGAGGGAGCCTGAATGTTCGATGCAGTGCGATGCGCTTGGCTTATCGCACCTTCACCTGCAGCATCTCCTCGCCGTCTTCATCGGTGAGATGCACCGCGCAGGCGATGCAGGGATCGAAGCTGTGGATGGTGCGCAGGATCTCGACCGGCTGCTGCGGATCGTACAGCTCATGGTTATCCTGCAGGGCCGCCTCGTAGGCGCCCGGCTGGTTCTGCGGGTCACGCGGTCCGGCGTTCCAGGTCGACGGCACCACCGCCTGGTAGTTGTCGATCTTTTGATCCTTGATCACGATGTAATGTGCCAGGCCGCCGCGCGGCGCCTCCATGAAGCCGACGCCCTTGGCCTCCCGCGGCCAGGTCGAGGGATCCCACAGCTTCTCGTTGAACGTACGGGTGTTGCCGGCCTTGATGTTGGCATTCAGGGTATCCATCCAGGTTTGCATCTTGTCGGCGATGAGCTTGGTCTCGAGCGTGCGCGCCGCGGTGCGGCCCAGGGTCGAGAACAGGGCGCGCTTGTCGGCACCCAGGGTGCTCAGGGTTGAATCGACCAAGGCACGGGTTGCCTCATCGCCCTTGGCGTACAGGAGTAGCACGCGCGCCAAGGGTCCGACCTCCATCGCCCTGCCCTTCCAGCGCGGCGACTTGAGCCATGAATAGCCGTCCTCGACGTTGAGTTGTTTGTAGGGTGCATCCGGCCCGCCGCGGCCCTTGTAATCGAACGTGGTCTCGCCCTGCCAGGGATGCAGCCCAGCGTCCTTGCCTCCGTCGTAGTCATACCAGCTGTGGGCAACGAACTCCTGCACCTCGGCCTCTGCGCGCAGGTCGACATCCTGCACCTCGCCGAGGTTGCGATCGACGATCGCGCCCGGCGGTATCCACCAGCTCGCCGGATCGCGCAGGTTGCTGCCCGGCTCGGCCGAAGGGAAGTCGCCGTACACCAGGAAGTTGCCGAGCCCCTCCCCGCGGCCGAACCAGTCCTTGTAGAAACCGGCCACCGCTATCGTATCGGGCACATAGACCTGGTCGACGAAGTTGCGCATCTTGTCGATGATCGACTGCACCTGTGCGAGCTTATCGGCATTGATGGCGGAGTCCGACTCGAGATCTATCGGGCTTGGCGAACCGCCGACCAGAAACATCGGGTGCGGGTTCTTGCCGCCGAATATCGCGTGCAACTTGACCACGTCACGCTGCCACTCCAAGGCCTCCAGATAGTGCGATACCGCCATCAGGTTGGCCTCCGGCGGCAGTTTATAGGCGGGATGCCCCCAGTAGGCCTTGGCGAAGATACCGAGCTGCCCCGCCTCGACAAAGGTCTTGAGCCGCTTCTGCGTATCCGCAAAGTAACCGGGCGACGACTTCGACCAGCTGGAAAGACTTTGCGCCAGCTCGGATGTCGCCTTCGGGTCCGCACTCAAGGCCGAGACCACGTCGACCCAGTCCAGTGCGTGCAGGTGATAGAAGTGCATCACATGGTCATGCACATACTGCGAGGCGATCATCAGGTTGCGGATCAGCTGGGCATTGGCAGGGATTTCGTAATCGAGCGCATCCTCCACCGCGCGCACCGAGGCGATACCGTGCACCAGGGTGCACACGCCGCAGATACGCTGGGCGAATGCCCAGGCGTCACGCGGGTCTCGCCCCTGCAGGATCAGCTCGATACCCCGGACCATGGTGCCCGAGGAATAGGCGGACTCGATCTGGTTGCCATTCATCTGCGCCTCGATGCGCAGATGCCCCTCGATACGGGTGATGGGATCGACGACGACGCGTTCACTCATGGTTATTCATTCCTTCAACGATAGGGCCGACGGGACAGGTCCCGCCTTTGCAACACGGGCAGCTGAGCGCCCCCCGTGATGACCATCAATCCGCCAGATTCGCACCCACCAGCGCGACCAGACTCTCGATCGGTTTTTCCCAATGTGTATCCGCGGCGCCGGCCATGAAATTGACCCGGCAGCTCGCACAGGACGTGACGACCCTATCGGCCCCGGCGTCCTCGAACTGCTCGCGCTTCAACTCCCAGACCTTGGCACGCAGAGGTGCCGCGCGGCGAATCAAAAAGTTGCCCGCGCCGCCCCCGCAGCAGTAGCTCTGCGCTCGGTTGGGCTCAACCTCTGACAGATCCACACCGAGTGCCTGCAGGGCCTCGCGCGGCTCATCGAACACGCCACCCACCCGTCCGAGCTTACACGGGTCATGGTAGGTGACCTTTCCGGCAGCGGGTATCTTCTTGACCTTCAGCTTGCCCGCCTTGATCTCGCGCCCGATAAACTCCGAGATCGCGAGCACCTCGAACGGCAGCGGCTTGCCATAGGCGGCCGCGCCATCCCAGCGCAGTGCCGGATAAGAATGGCCGCACTCGGGAATAATGACGGTCTTCGCGCCGACCGCGATCGCCGCCTCGATCACGCGCATCGCAGCGGCCCTGTGGTACTCACGGTAACCGGCCATATAGCCGAAATTCGCCGCCTCATAGCCACAGGTGCTCACGGTCCATGAGCACCCCAGCTTGTTCATGATCCTGGCAGTCCCCTCGAGCGCATCAGTAAACAGCCACATCTCAATGACGCTGGTCACGACCAGGATGTCGGCCTGCGGCTGGTCCAGCGGGATATCTATGCCCTTTTGCTTGAGCGCCTCCGCGGCCTGCACCAGCGAGTCGCTGCCCATGCCGAACATCGTACCGCGGTCGCCCTGCTCATGGCTCATCGCACGCTGCTCGGCGACTGCAAGACCCGCATTCGCGAGGGCCTCACGGGTCAGCGCCACCATCTCGGCGACATGTATGCCCATTGGACAGATCAGACTGCAACGGCCGCACTCGGTGCAGGAGTCGTATACGAGTTCCTGCCAGTCCTCGAGTTCTTGCGCAGTAATTTCGCGCGTCAGCAGCCGGCGCAGCCAGCGATTCGGGCTCACCTCGCGCTGATAGACGCGGCGCGTAAGCTCCAGCTTGCGGATCGGCGTGTACTTTGCATCCTGCGTGGCCACGTAGTAGTGGCAGGCCTCGGCACACATGCCGCAATGCACACAGGTCTCGAGGTCCATCGCCTCATGCGGCAGGATACTCTTGATCACGGTGTTCTTGAAAATCCGCACCCGCTCCTCATCGGATCGCTCGGTAGCGGGTGGCGCCATCTCGGACAGCATTCCGACACCTGCCCGAAATTGCTCGAACGCTTCCTTACTGACGCTCATATACGAACCCCCCGGCGGGCAAAGATGGCGCCGACGTTATAGCGGGACGGAAAGATGAAGAACACATGCATCAGTTTGCCGAACGGGAACCAGATCAGCAGCAGACAGAAACTCAGCACATGCAGTCCCAATAGCGTTTCATAATGCAGACCGACGCGCGCAACGACCATATAGCCGGTGATCAGCGGCAGCGCTGCAACCAGCCAGCTGATGTAGTCATCGGCGGTGGATATCAGCTTCAATACCGGATGCGTCATTCGCCGCACCAACAGAACGACCAGCGTCGCCAGCGTGATCGCGCCGACCACGAGGATCATCGGATTCGGCAGCCCTGGCCAATCAAAGCCCAGAAAGCTCTCGAAAAACAGGATATGCGGCACGAAGAACAGCACCACGACAAAGTAACCAATGTGCCAAATGTAGCCGGTAATATGTGAGAAGCGAATACGTTCCTCGAAGGTCCGCGGGGGCAACGAACGGGTAAGTATGGTCATAGCGCCATCCTTGACCCGCTCTGCCCCGCTGATCCTCGCCCGCGACATGTCTTTGCGGCGCATGACCAGCGCGGCGCCGAGGATACGCCAGATAATGCCCACCACAAAGATATACAGGGACCATTGCAGCGCCGTCCCACGTGCGAAATCGAGCAAGCTCATACGTCCTTCTCCTCGCTGGCTTCTGCCTGGCGTTTGCGCGCTAATGCGGCGGAACCGAGGCCGATTGCCACACCCGCGGCCACGGCCGCCCCCAGTGCCGCCGGAGTGCCCCATCTACCTGCGGACAAGGGCTCGTAGAATGCGCCCTTGTCCCAGAAATTCGGCTCCGAGCAACCGACGCAGCCATGCCCGGCCTGGATCGGAAAACTCGTGCCCTCGTTCCACTTGGCGGTCGCGCAGGCGTTATAGGTAGTTGGCCCTTTGCAACCCAGTTTGAACAGACACCATCCCTTGCGCGCACCCTCGTCGTCGAAGGTGTCGGCAAACTGGCCGCGCTCGTAGAACGGCCGCCGGTAGCAGCGATCGTGGATGGTCTGGCCGAAAAACACCATGGGCCGGTTCAGGCTGTCCAATTCAGGCAGGCGTCCGAAGGTCAGGAAATGCGCCAGCACGCCGGTGATCACCGTTGGGATCGGCGGGCATCCCGGCACGTTCACAATCGGCTTGTCGGTGATGATCTCGGACACGCCGACCGCCCCGGTCGGGTTCGGATTGGCGTGCGGAATACCACCGAAGGCCGCACAGGTGCCGACGGAGATGATCGCCGCGGCACCCGCTGCGACCTCCTTCAGCATCGACAGATTGGTGATACCGGCGATGGTCGAGTAGATGCCGTCGTCTTTCAGCGGGATCGAACCATCGACCACCAGCAGGTACTTGCCTTCGTTCTCCTGCATCGCCGCTTCGCGCGCATGCTCCGCGGCGTCGCCGGCGGCGGCCTGCAGAGTGTGATGATAATCGAGGGAGATGTGATCGAAGATCAGCCCCTCGATGGTCGGTGCATGGCTGCGGGTCAGCGATTCCGTGCAGCCCGTGCACTCCTGAAACGACAGCCAGATCACCGAGGGCCGGCGCGCCTGCTCCAGCGCGGCGGCAATCCGCGGGATCATCAGCGGTGGCAGGGCCATCATCGAAGCCGTCGCCGCGCAGAACTTCATGAACCCGCGGCGCGAAACGCCGCGTTCACGCAGCCGCTCAGCCAGCGTCTTGTTATCCGTCATTGGACATCCTCACTTGGGGCAGCAGAAAAATCCCGGTTGGCCCGACGCAGGGACGCCAGGCTGTCCGCCAGGTCGTCCGCCGGCGTCACCAGGAGGTCGGGGATGCGCGAAATCTGCAGGTGCAGGGTCAGACGCCGCTGCTCGGCGTCCTGGTAATCGACCAGCCAGACGCCGGCGAATGCGGTCTCCTGGACCAGCGTGGGGCCGAATGCCTGCACCGTGGCATTGACTTCACCGCTTCCGAGGCGCTCGCGCAGATCCTGTTCATCCTGGGCGCTGAACGGCATCGCGCTTAGATCGATGACGGTCTCGCTTCCGGTCTCCTGGAGATCCTGCAGGGCCTTTTCGATCTGCAGCAGCAGGGGCCCGACATTCTCGGTTCGCAGCGACTCATCCAAGCCACCTTCCACCCGTACCGCGATCGACTCCAAATTGTCCATGGCGTAAGACCGTCAGTCCTCTAAACGATTTTAATTTAAGGATAAATTCGTTCGGACGTGATGATCTGAGTCAAGGAAGGCGCGCTTTGCTTAGGCAATAATGCCTAGCGCCAACGGACCGCCAGCGCAAGCGCCATCTCGGCCACCGGTGCGATAGTCATGGCGACCGTGGCGCTCGGACGATCGCCCCAGTCCAGCGACGCCGGCTCGACGCCGATCAATGCGCGGTGCTGGGGAAAGGTGCCCGAGAGACGGGCAATGTCCAACAGGTCCATCAGGCTGACCTCATGCACGCTGTGGCGGTTGCCGGTGAGGTAGCGATCCATCTCCTCACCCTCGAGGCAACGGACCGTGCCGGCGGGCTCGCCGAGGCGTGCTGCATCGACGACAATGAGATTGTCATGTTCGGCGATCGGCTCGGCGAGCGTGAAGCTGAGGGTGCCGCCGTCGAGGAAGGTCACGCCGGGCGCATCGGGGTGATGTTCTTGGAGATACCAAGCGATGTGAACGCCGACACCCTCGTCGGTGAGAAGATTATTACCGATGCCCAGTATCAGCGTTGTGCGCATAGAATCACGACCTGTCACATCGAGGGTCATTTGAAAAGGTAAGCTACCAGATCATGTGTCTTGGCATCCCGATGCAGATCAAGCAGATCGACGGCTTCGACGCGCGCTGTGAGGCGAAGGGTGTCGAGCGCGACGTGAGCCTGTTCATGCTGCAGCATGAAGCGCTGGCACACGGCGACTTCGTGGTCGTGCATCTGGGCTACGCGATCCAGAAGGTGTCGCCGCAAGAGGCCACGGCCGCGTGGGACATCTATGACGAAATGCTTGCCAGAGAGTCCCTGCAGGGCAGCCGGCATGCATGAACTCGCGGTCTGCCAGGGGCTGATGACACAGGTCGAGCAGATCGCGCGGCGCGAGAACGCCGAGCAGATCACCCGCATTTTGCTGAGCATCGGGCCATTGTCAGGGGTCGAGGCACAGCTGCTGGCCGATGCGTTCCCGATTGCGGCCGCCGGTACGGTAGCCGAAGGCGCGCAGCTCGAGATAGAGCAGTTGCCGATTCGGGTGAAGTGCCTGACCTGCAGTGAAGAGACCGAGGCAAGCGCCAACAGACTGCTGTGCGGCGCCTGTGGCGATTACCGAACCCGACTCCTGAGCGGCGACGAGCTGCTGCTCAAGAGCCTCGAACTGGAGAGGCGACAGCACGCCTGAGGACCCGCGCATGTGTGATACCTGTGGATGCAATGTCACCGACGGCAACCGGCACCTGATCGAGGGTGACGGCAAACTCGCACGCACCGAATCCGGCAGCGAGGCGATCTCGGTCCTGCAAGGTCTGCTCAGCGAGAATGACCGCACCGCGGCACATAACCGCGAGCACTTCGACCGCCACCGCGTCCTGGCGGTCAATCTGATGTCGTCGCCCGGCTCCGGCAAGACCCGGCTGCTCGAGGAGACCATCACCCTGCTCGGCGATTCACTGCGCATCGCGGTGATCGAGGGCGACCTCGAGACCGAAAACGACGCCCAGCGCATCCGCGACAAAGGGATCGCAGCGGTCCAGATCACTACGGGTACCGCCTGCCATCTGGATGCCCACATGGTGCACGACGCGCTGCACGAGCTGACGCTGGACGACGTCGACGTTCTATTCATCGAGAATGTCGGCAACCTGGTCTGCCCCGCCAGCTTCGATCTCGGCCAGCACCGCAATGTCACCCTGCTGTCGGTGACCGAGGGTGACGACAAGCCGGCCAAGTATCCGGTGATGTTCCGCGCCGCCGATCTCATGCTGATCAGCAAGACCGATCTGCTCGGGGTGCTCGACGACTTCGTGCCCGACAAAGCAGAGCGTCATTTGCGCGAGCTGGCGAGCGCAGCACCTGTACTTACGCTCTCGGCACGCAGCGGTGACGGGATGCAACACTGGCTCGACTGGCTGCGCAGCGAGTATGCCGCGGCGCAGATGCGTGCGGCGAACGGCGAGACCCTGCGCCCGGCGATCCAGGCCGACGGCCAGCAGATGCACGCACACGAAGCCACTCCACAGCACCACCACCATGGCGGACACCAGCACGGCCACGATTGAGGCGCATCGGCCGCCGGGCCTGATTGCGCAGGCGGGCTGCCGGACAGGGTCTATCCTAAGCAGTGAAACCGCTATCAGTCGCCCACCGAGACAGGGCGGGCGCCTGTCCTAACCGGCCGTCCCGCGATGTCGAGTGTGCGGCGCTGTCGCACCTTAACTCCATGGCAGAGATATGTATGAGCGAAGAACGAGAATTCCTCCCCCTGAACCTGGCCCTGATGACCATCTCGGACTCGCGCACCGAGGCTGACGACAAATCGGGCGCCATGCTCAAGCGATTGACGACTGAGGCCGGTCACCAGCTTCACGAACAATGCATCGTGCGCGATGACATCTACCAGATCCGCGCCGCGGTCTCGCGCTGGATCGCCGATCCGGCGGTGCAGGCGGTGATCACCACGGGCGGCACCGGCATCACCGGCCGTGACGGGACACCAGAGGCGGTGCGACCGCTGCTCGATAAGGTGATCGACGGCTTCGGCGAGATGTTCCGGGTGATCTCCTACGAGCTGATCGGCACCTCGACCATGCAATCCCGGGCGCTGGCCGGGGTGGCCAACGGCACTTTCGTGTTCTGTCTGCCGGGCTCGTCCGGCGCCTGCAAGGACGCCTGGACCAAGCTGATCTCACATCAGCTGGACTACCGGACGCGGCCGTGCAACCTGGTCGAGCTGATGCCGCGCCTGCTCGAACGCTGATGCACGGAACACCCTCGGGTTCGGTGCGGTACGCTGTCTACGGGCTAACGGTAAGACTTCTCGACCATCTCGGGTGTGATGATCCCGTACACGCGACGGATGCCGGGCGCCGTCATACGCTGCACCACGAGTGCCTCTGCGGCACGTTCCTCAAATAGGGCCCAGGCCTCTTGCAGGCTTGCCTGCAGCTCGATCTGTGCCACCTCCAGCCGCTGTGCCGGGATCGCCATCAGATCGATCGCGGCGGACTCCGGGCTATGGATCGCCGATTGCAGATATTTCGCCAGCTCGACGGCCGGCATCAGTACCTGATCGCTGGACTCGTGGTCGATCAACAGATAGGCGGGCTGCCCTCCCAGGATGCGCTCTGCCTCGGCGGCATCCAGCACGCTGGCCACGCGCACGATGCTGCGATTCATAACGCTCGCCACACCGACACGACGTAGCGTCTGCAACACCGGGTTGGTTGCATAGTCGAGGCCGCTGGCCCTCAGCATGCTCAAGAAAAGGGAATCCTTGCCAAACAGCGCACTGGCCGTAAGGCCGGCCACCACCACCGCCAACATTCCGGGCAGGATGATATCCGGATTATCGGTAAGCTCGAGCATCGCCGTCAGTGCGGCGAGCGGCGCCTGCAGACTGCCGGACATCATCGCGCCCATACCCAGCAGCGCGTAAAAGCCGACCGGGCTCGCGAGCTCGAGCGGCACTAGCAATGCCACCTTCGCCATGAGCGCACCCAGCATCGCACCGATGAACAGCGACGGCCCGATCATGCCGCCCGGCACACCCAAGCCGATGCACGCCGCAGTGGCCAACAGCTTGCCGACCAGCAGCGCCAGCAGCAAGGTCACCGCGAATCCGCCGTTCAAGGCCAGCTCGACGGAATCGTAGCCAATGCCCATCAGTTCGGGCAGCAGCCAACCGAAGCCGGCGGCCAAGACGCCCGCGAGCAGCATGCGCCACCAGATCGGCAATGGGCGTGCGTGGCTGGCAACCGTCTGCACCGCATGAATAAAGGCCGCTGAAACGCCACCGGCCACCACGCCCAGAACCAACACCAGTGCCAGTTCGTGGAGGGCGCCAATATGCATCGCTGGCACGGTGAAGGCGGGTGCATCGCCGAACACGAAGTTCGACAGCGTGGTGGCACTGACGGCGGCGAGGATCACCGGGATAAAGCTGGCGACAGTGTATTCCATCATCACCACCTCCAGCGCAAACACCACGCCGGCCAGCGGCGTATTGAAGGACGCAGCAATGCCGGCCGCGGCGCCGCAGCCGACCAGCGCGCGAATCACATTGTTCGGCAGCCCCAGGTGCTGCGCGAGCAGACTGCCTGACGATGCGCCCAGAAAGATATGCGGAGCCTCGCGCCCGACCGAGTGGCCGCCGATAATCGCGAATGCCGCGCCGAAAAACTGCAGCAAAAAACCGCGCGCGGTGAAGCGCCCCTGGTGATAGGCCATGCGTTCCAGGACGCTGGCGACCCCCAGTATCGTGATGCCCTGCGCCGCCCAGCGAAACATCGCGGCCAGAATAACGGCCGCCAGCAGGGGCAGCAACAGACGCCCCCAGCCCGACAGGGCCTCGTAGTTCTCCGGTCCATTGCCCGGTAGCATGGCATCCTGAATGCCCTCGACGAACAGACGGAACAGGACGATCACGCCACCCGCCAGCAGGCCGGTCAGCAGTCCGAGAAAGGCCAGCGGCAATAGCGCATCCGGTCGGGCGAGGTGGATACGCGATTCGTCCAGACGCTCGGACCAGGTCGCGCCGATATTGCGTAGCCGCTGCAGCTTCATAGCTCCGCGATTCTACGCGTTCTTAAAGCTACCGTACCCATGGGCTTGCATGCTCCCTGTCACACAACGGCATCAGACCAGCAGCAAATTCACAGCCGTTTCAGCAGCGTTCCCGCGATGCTTGTCCAGCTGCTCGTGCATTGGCCATCGAGCGCGAGATCTGATAAGAAGAGGATTTGACGCAGCTAACCGCGGGAAGGAAACGGTATTTTCCCAGATTCAAGCGGGCAGACTCGGCGATGAGGCTGCGCAAAAAGAAGGCGCTCAGCGACCCTCGATTGCGCGCTGAAAACGACAAACATCTCAGGAGGAACGACATAATGATAAGCAGAGGCGCATTATTCGGTACGGCAACCCTGGTAGCAACCCTCGGTCTGGGCGCGGCCACGATAGCCAGCGCTAACACTTTCATCACCATCGGCACTGGCGGCGTCACCGGCGTCTACTACCCGACCGGCGGCGCCATATGCCGCTTGGTAAACAAGGGCCGGAAGGAACACGGCATCCGTTGCTCGGTCGAGTCGACCGGTGGGTCGGTGTACAACCTGAACACCATTCGTGCTGGCGAACTCGACATGGGCGTTGCGCAGTCCGACTGGCAATTTCACGCCTACAACGGGACTAGCAAGTTCGAAGAGCAGGGTCCGAACAAGGACTTGCGCGCGGTATTTTCCGTGCACGCCGAGCCATTTACCGTCGTCGCACGCAAGGACTCGGGCATCAAAACCTTCGACGACCTGAAGGGCAAGCGCGTCAACATCGGCAACCCGGGATCCGGGCAGCGCGGCACCATGGAGGTCGTGATGGCGGCCAAGGATTGGACCATGGACGACTTCTCGCTGGTCTCCGAACTCAAGGCCGCGGAGCAGTCGCAGGCCCTGTGTGACAATAAGATTGATGCAATGATTTATACCGTGGGTCATCCCAACGGATCGATCAAGGAGGCCACCACCTCCTGCGACACCGTGCTGGTCGACGTCGATGGACCGGTCATCGATAAGCTCGTTGCCGACAACGACTACTACCGCATGGCGGTCATCCCCGGCGGCATGTATACCGGCAGCCCCGACGACATCAAGACATTCGGCGTGGGGGCCACCTTCGTCTCGTCGACCAACACCCCTTCGGACACGGTATATCAGGTAGTCAAGGCGGTGTTCGAGAACTTCGACGACTTCCGCAAGCTGCATCCGGCGTTCGCCGATCTGCAGAAAGAGCAGATGATCAAGGACGGCCTCTCGGCCCCGCTGCATGACGGTGCGGCAAAATACTATGAGGAAGCCGGTCTGATGTAGGTACCGAGGAAGGCCCGATGGGACGGTCTGCCCGTCACATCGGGCCTGGCCAAGGCGGCTCGCGGCAGAATAATCGCCTCCGGGGCGAAAATGGCGGGTCGCCCTACGCAATTGACGCATCGCATGCCGATGCCGTGAGGGGAACGCCGTGGCGGAGAACAAATCCGAGACGATCAGCGGCGATGCACAAGACCTGGTCGCGCAGGTCGATACCGGGGCACGCCATCCCAAGGGTATACCCGGCAAGGTCCTGTTCGGTGTGCCGGTCGCCTGGTCTTTATTTCAACTTTGGTACGCCTCGCCCCTGCCGTTTCTGTTCGGGTTCGGCGTGTTCAACAACACCGAGGCCAGATCCATCCACCTGGCGTTCGCGATCTTCCTCGCCTTCACCGCCTTTCCGGCCTTCAAACGTTCACCCCGTGATTACATCCCAGTCCAGGACTGGATCTTAGCCGCCCTTGGTGCCTTCAGCGCGGCCTACATCTACCTCTTCTACACCCAGTTGTCGGGGCGCTCCGGCGCACCCACTACAATCGATCTGGTAGTCGCCGTGATCGGCATGCTGATGCTGCTCGAGGCAACCCGGCGCGCACTCGGCCCGCCGCTGATGGTCGTTGCAATCGTATTCCTGGCCTACACCTTCGGCGGCGCCTACATGCCGGACGTGATCGCGCACAAGGGGCAGAGCCTATCCAAGGTGATGTCACACCAGTGGCTCACCACCGAGGGCGTGTTCGGCATCGCGCTCGGCGTATCGACCAGCTTCGTATTCCTGTTCGTACTCTTTGGCGCCATGCTGGAGCAGGCCGGTGCGGGCAACTATTTTATCAAGGTCGCATTCGCGCTGCTTGGCCACCTGAAGGGCGGCCCAGCCAAGGCGGCGGTGGTGGCCTCGGCGACCACCGGACTGATCTCCGGCTCATCGATCGCCAATGTCGCCACCACCGGCACCTTTACCATCCCGCTGATGAAGCGGGTGGGATTCCCCGGCACCAAGGCCGGCGCGGTCGAGGTCGCGGCATCGACCAATGGTCAGCTGACGCCGCCGGTCATGGGGGCGGCGGCGTTCCTGATGATCGAATACGTCGGCATCTCCTACCTCGAGGTCATCAAGCACGCGATCCTGCCGGCGGTCATCTCCTATATCGCGCTGTTCTACATCGTCCACCTCGAGGCCCTCAAGGCCAATATGCAGGGCCTGCCCAAGCGTCAGCACACCACCATCACGGAAAAGCTGATGACATTCTCTTTCGTGGTCGCTGGGATTTGCGTGATCGGCTTCGCCGTGTATTACGGCATCGGCTGGATCAAGGACGTCGCCGGCGATGCAGCCATCTATATCGTCGCGGTACTGGTGGCCGCGGCGTACGTTGGCCTGCTGAGGTTCGCAACCACCTACCCGGAGCTGGAGGTCGACGATCCCGAGAGTGCTTTGCTCGAACTCCCGGAGACCGGGCCCACGGTCAAGTCGGGGCTGTACTTCCTGCTGCCGATCGTGGTGCTGATGTGGTGCCTGATCGTCGAGCGATTCTCACCCGGTCTGTCGGCCTTCTGGGCCACTGTGCTGATGATCATCATCGTGCTGACCCAGCGCCCGTTGCTGGCGTTGTTCCGCGGTCAGGGTGGCGCCGGTCAGCTCAAACGCGGCCTGACAGAATGCATCGACGGCCTGGCGCACGGCGCCCGCAATATGATCGGTATCGGCGTGGCCACCGCGGCGGCCGGCATCATCGTCGGCACCATCACCCTGACTGGCATCGGCCAGGTGATGATCGAGTTCGTCGAATTCATCTCCGGTGGCAACCTGATGTTGGCGCTGATCTTCACCGCGATGATCTGCATCATCCTCGGCATGGGCCTGCCGACCACCGCCAACTACATCGTGGTGTCCAGCCTGATGGCGCCCGTGGTAGTGACCCTGGCGGCCAACAACGGCCTGATCGTGCCGCTGATCGCGGTGCACATGTTCGTGTTCTACTTCGGCATACTGGCGGACGACACGCCGCCGGTCGGTCTCGCGGCGTTCGCCGCGGCGGCGATTGCCAAGAGCGACCCCATCAAGACCGGGATTCAGGGTTTCATGTACGACATCCGGACCGCGATCCTGCCGTTCCTGTTTATCTTCAATACCCAGCTGCTGTTGATCGGCATCGCCAACTGGTTCGAGCTGATCGTGGTGATCGTCGGCGCGACCATCGCGATGCTGCTGTTCGCCGCGGCCACCCAGGGCTACTGGCTGGTGAAGAGCCGGATCTGGGAATCGCTGGCACTGCTGCTGGTGGCCTTCACGCTGTTCCGGCCCGGATTCTGGTGGGACGAGATCTATTCGCCGACGGAGATCATCTCGCCGACCGAGATCGTGGAGCGTGCCGCGCGGCTGCCGGAGGGAGGCAAGCTGCGGATGTTCGTGCAAGGCGAGACGCTCGACGGGAAGTTCGTGTCGCGCATGGTCCAGCTGCCGCTTGATGACGGCCCAGATGGTGAGGCCCGACTGCGCGAAGCTGGACTGGAGTTGCGCGTCGAAGACGACAAGGTGCTCGCCGACAATGTGGTATTCGGCAGTGCGGCGCAGGATGTCGGGCTCGACTTCGATTGGGAGATCGTAAACCTGCAAGCCCCGGCCGATCGGCCACCGAAACATCTGATGTTCATTCCCGCACTCGCGCTGCTCGGGCTGATCGCCTGGCTGCAACTGCGCCGCAGGGGCCCGACGGCCACGGCCCCGCAACCCGCCTGACCTGGAGGCAAATGATGTACAAGGAAATCCTGATCCCCGTCGACATGGACGAGACCGACCTTACGATCCGGGCGTTAGCGGTCGCCGAAGAATTCAGCGAACGTTATGGCGCAAAGGTGACGGCGCTTACCGTGATCCCCGACTTTAACAGCTCCATGGTGGCGAGCTATTTCCCCGAAAATACGATCCAGAAGGCCCACGATCAAGTCTGTGGGGATCTGCAGAAGTTCATCGACACGTATGCCAGAGATCCGACCAAGATAGGTTGCGCGGTCAGCGAAGGCAGCACGCGCAAGAGCATCGTCAACTACGTCGAGCAGCACAACATCGACCTGGTCGTGATACCGGCGCGCAAGTCCGACATCAGCAAGCTGATTCTCGGCTCGAACAGTTCCTACGTCGTCGACCATGCGCGCTGTTCGGTACTGGTCGTTCGACCCTAGCCAAGCGGGCCTCCCAGCCTCAGGACTGGCGAACGCCGGCGTTCGCCGGCAGGAGTTCGCCTACCCCGGCGATCACCAGAGACAGGATGGCAAAGTCGAATACGTTGCCGGCCCTGAATTCCCCGATCATCTGTTCATGACGATCCAGCATCGGCCGGTTGTGGTGCACCCAAAGCTCAAGCATGCCACGTGGACTGCGTTCCTTGTCGCGCGAGCGCAGCACTTGCTCGGCCAGATCGCGCCGAAACCTGTTCAGCCCCGCCTGCAACTTGGTGCGCGCCAACAGGTGCCAGTGCGTCTGCACCGAGAGCATCGCAATCTGGCGTTGGATCCACTCCAGCTCGAGCGTATGGTTTAGTGCCGAATAGACCCAGGCCGCCGCGGCGATGTCGGTTTCGGTGGCGCGCGCGACGTCGACGATGTCCAGTGCCGCAGCCATCGGCGGCAGGCCCGACAGGGTCCGTGCCAGATCCAGTGGCACACCCTGGCCCACCAGGTGTCGTACGCGACGTTCAAACTCCGCCTTGTCCTGGGCCGCCAATGGCCGCGGCATGGCCTCCCATAGCTCGGCGACACCGTCATAGAAATGCTCCTTCAATGCCCCCATCTCGAGGGAGCCCTTGTAAGAGCGCAAGACGCTGGTCAGGGTCTGCTCGAGAAACTCGGCGATGCCAGCCAACATCTCGATCTGCACCGTGGCCGGGACCGTATTGTCGAGCGCCTCCACACGCCGCCAGAGCACATCGGTCTCGAACACCTCGCTGGCGATAAGGTAGGCGCGTGCCACAGCGGCAATGTCGCAGCCGATCTCCTCGCGCACCCGGAATCCGATCCCCGGACCTACGTGGTCGGTGATCTCGCCGGCGATCGTCGTGGCGACGATCTCACGGCGCAGTCGATGCGCGGCGATCCCACGCGGATAGCGTTCACCCAAGACGTCAGGGAAATAACGCACCAGACGATCGACCACGAAGGGGTCATCGGGAATGTCCGAGTCAACGATCGCTTCGAAGTAATTCATCTTGCTGTACGCCAGCAGCACCGCGACCTCGGGCTTGGTCAGCCCCTGCCCGATCGCCAGGCGTTCGGTCAGCCCCTTCTTGTCGGGCAGGCCTTCGAGGCGACGATTGAAGGCGCCCTTCTGCTCCAACAGGTCGATGAATCTCGCCTGCTCATAGAGTCTCGGTGCGCCGCCGGCAACGACGATGCTGATCGCCTGAGTCTGTGCATAGTTGTCCGCCAGCACCAAGCGCGCGACGTCGTCGGTCATGTCGACCAGCAGTTGATTGCGTTGTTTGCCGGTCATATCGCCGTCCGCAACGATCTTGTCGAGCAGAATTTTTATATTGACCTCGTGATCCGAGCAGTCGACACCTGCGGAATTGTCGATGGCATCGGTGTAGATCTTGCCGCCCTGCAAGGCGAACTCGACGCGCGCCAACTGGGTGAAACCGAGGTTACCCCCCTCGCCGACCACGCGACAGACCAGCTCGCTGGCGTCAACGCGCAGCGCATCGTTGGCCTTGTCGCTGACCTGTTCGTGCGACTCATGGGAGGCCTTCACATAAGTACCGATACCGCCGTTCCAGAACAGATCGACTGGCGTGCGTAACATCGCCTGGATCAGTTCGTTGGGCGTGACATGCCCCCCCTTGAGCCCCAGCAGTGCGCTGACCTCGGGAGTAAGCGGGATGGATTTCGCCTCGCGCGAATGCACGCCGCCACCCGTCGAGATCAGCGCTGGGTCGTAATCCGACCAGCCCGAACGCGGCAATCTGAACAGCCGCTCCCGCTCGCGATAGGAGGCCTCGGCATCCGGATCCGGGTCGAGAAAGATGTGTTTGTGGTTGAATGCTCCGAGCAGTCGAATGTGACGCGACAACAGCATGCCGTTGCCAAACACATCGCCCGACATGTCGCCGACGCCGATCACGGTGAAATCCTCTGACTGAGTGTCGACGCCCAGCTCACGAAAGTTGCGCTTGACCGACTCCCAGGCGCCGCGCGCGGTGATCCCCATGGCCTTGTGATCGTAACCGGCTGATCCGCCCGAGGCGAAGGCATCGCCCAGCCAGAAGCCGTAGGACAGTGACACATCGTTCGCGATATCGGAGAAGGTCGCGGTGCCCTTGTCGGCGGCGATCACCAGGTAGGGGTCATCGCCGTCATGCCGTACCACCCGCGGCGGTGGTACGAGGGTATCACCCGTCAGGTTATCGGTGATATCCAGCATGCCTCTGAGCAGCGTTTTATAACACGCCACCCCTTTTTCCATGCGCTGTTCGCGGCTATCGGTCGGCAGCGCTCCCTTGACCACGAAACCGCCCTTGGAGCCAACCGGGACGATCACCGTATTTTTCACCATCTGCGCCTTCATCAGGCCGAGCACCTCGGTCCGATAATCCTCCATGCGATCTGACCAGCGCAGACCCCCACGGGCCACGCGGCCGCCGCGCAGATGGACACCTTCCATCTGGGCGGAGAACACGAAGATCTCGAACATCGGCAACGGCAGCGGCATATTGCCGATTTGCCTCGGGTCAAACTTAAAAGACAGGTAGGGGGCAACGCCCTGCGCGCTATCGCTGCAAAAAAAGTTGGTGCGCAGCGTTGCCTGGATCAGATTGAGAAACAGCCGCAGGATACGATCCTCATCGAGGCTCGTGACCTCCTCGAGGCGGGCCTCGAAGGCGGCCAGCTGCGACGCCGCACGCGCGCCGGCGTCCTGCTCGTCTGGACTGAAGCGCAGGTGGAACAGGCGGTTGAGCACTTGCACCACCTCGGGATGTCGGTTCAACACATCGATGCTATAGGCCTGCGTGTAGGGCACCTTGATCTGGTGCATGTAGCGACTGTACGCACGAAACAGCAGCGCCTCTTTCCATGAAAGCTGCGCCCTCAGCACCAGGCCGTTGAAGCCATCACTGTCGATCGCCTGCTCCCAGACCTGCAGAAACGTCTCGATGAAGCGTTCCCTGACCAGTGCGGAAACCGGCTGTGCGGCATCGGGGCGACGGGTGGCGAAATCATGGATCCAGAAATCGCCGGCCGGATGGTGTACTCGGTAAGGGTGCTCACCAAACACACTCAGCCCCATGTGTTCGAGCACCGGAATCACCTGCGACAAGGAGACCGGTTGGCCCTTTGAATACAACCGGACGTGCATCTGTCCGGCGTCCTCCGCAATCGGGTGATACAGATGCAGCCCAAGACGGCCGTCCTTGCGTACGCGCTCGATCCGCTGGATGTCGGTCACCGCGATCCGCGGATGAAAATCCTCACGATAGCCTCCCGGAAAGGCCTGCGCATAGTCGCGCAGATAGCCTGCTGCCAGCGCTTCGTCGACCTGTGCGAACAGCGCCTTTCTCAGGCCGTCCTGCCAAGTGGTCGCTACCTCGACGATGCGCGATTCCAAATCATCGATGTCGAAGCGGGCCTCGAGCCCGACCGGTACGCGAATCACGAAATGCATGCGCGCCAGGATGGATTCGGAAAACTGGGTATCGAATACTACGTCGGTACCGCCGAGGGCCTCGACCAGGATCCCCTGGATAGCGAGGCGGACTTCGCGGCTGTAGCGCTCACGCGGCAGATAAACCAGGCAGGTGTAAAAACGCCGGAACGGCTCCCGAACGATGAACAGACGGGTGCGCTGTCGCTCCTGCAGGCTGAGGACACCCAGCGTGGTCGCCAGCAGATCCTCGCTGCTGATCTGGAACAGCGCATCTCTGGGAAAGTTGTCGAGGACGTTCGCTACCACCCTGCCGGAGTGGCTGCTTGGTGACACCCGTGCGCCCGCGTAGACCGCATCGACCTTCTTGCGCAACAGCGGGATCTGGCGCGGCGGCGTACTGTATGCGCCGGAGGAGAACAGCCCGATGAAGCAGTAGAGCCCGGCCAGGGAACCCTGCGCATCGCGGCGCTTGAGGGTCACGCAGTCCATGTAGACCGGTCGATGCACCGTCGACTTGGCATTGGTCTTGGTGACCATCAGGTCGGTGTCCGACGCGGAAAGACCGGCCGCGAGGCCCGAAAGCCACTGATCGGCACGGGCACGGGCGCTATCACCGCCACGCAGCAGGCCGAGACCGGAGCCATCGACGAAACGCAGCCCGTCATCGGCCGAACCATCGTGGAGGTCGAATGTGCAACAGGCGATGAACAGGAAATGATGGTTGATCATCCAATTCATAAATGCCTGCGCCTCGGCATTGTCTTCCTCCGCCCCCTGGACCGGTGTGACGGCCAGCTCGGCCTGCACGCCTTCCGCGAAGCCCTTCATCGCCATCCAATCCGAAGTGGTCAGGGTCACATCAGCGATAACGCCCTGCACCAGCGTCTGCAGCTTGGCCAGCGCCGCTTCCGGCTGCCGATCGACATGCAACTGAATGATGGCCTCAGGCCCAGCCGCGTCGTCGCCGGTATCGGTGTCATCGATGGCCTTGAGACGGCCGTTGTTATCGCGAACGACCGCGAACACCGGGTGGATGGTGAGTCTGATCGCCAGACTTTCTGCATTGAGCGCCGCCGAAATCGAGTCGATCAGAAACGGCATATCGCGCGCGACCACCTCCACGATGGTGTCTTCGCTGCGCCAACCGTGCTCCTCCTGCTCCGGGTTGTAGACCCTCACCTTCGCCTCATCGGGTCGCCGGTCCTGCATCAGCCGCCAGTGCGCGATCAGCGCGCCGAGCAGATCCTGTGGATCATGCTCCTCGAGATCCGCAGCGGAAATGTGTCGGTAATAGACCTCGAGCAGGCGCTCGATCTGTTGTGCCTCGACCCGACCGGCGCCTTCCGGCGGACCGGCGGCGAGCAAGTGGCTCAGGGATTGAATCAGGCGGTTTCCGTTTGCAATGCCCATAAGGCTCCTGGTTCTGCGGCCGGCCAGTGTGATAACGCCATCGCCTGAAGTCACCGGCGAGGCTGTTATTTGTCGCGGGTTAGGATAAGCGTAGTCAAAACGCCCGCGGATGCGCAGGCCGACAAGGACCCCGCCGGGCCCGAAATAGGACAGGCATCCCTGCAATCCGGAGATCAGTCAGCCAATACGGTGCGGTTGCGGCCGAGTCGCTTGGCCCGGTAGAGCGCCTGGTCGCAGCGCCCAATCAGCGCATCTGCGGTCTCGCCCAGGCGGTGGCATGCCACGCCCACCGACACCGTGACCGCGCCCAGGCATTCTCCGGAGTTCGAACGCCGTAGGCGCACCAGCTCCAAGGTGCCGCGAACATTCTCAGCCACGGTGAAGGCGTTGGTAAGGCGCGTGTTCGGCAGCAGTATCGCGAACTCCTCGCCACCGTAGCGGGCCAGAAAATCGCTGCGACGTGTGAGCTTGCTGATCTGTTTGGCAAACTCGCTCAGCACTCTGTCGCCGACGATGTGACCGAAACTGTCGTTGACCCGTTTGAATCTGTCGATGTCCAGCAAGAGCAGACAGAAGCTGTCTTGCCTGCCCTGCGCGGCGGTGATCAGTTCCTGCAGCCGGCGATCGAATGACCGGCGGTTGTACAGCCCGGTCAGGCTGTCCATCGAGGCCTCTCGCTTCGCGTTCGACAGCTCCTTTTTAAGCTTCTGCATCTCCTCGACCGACGACAGCAGCTCCGACTCGAGGCCTCGCGACTCGGTGACAAACTGCCGCGTCTCCGCCAGGATCGCGGTCGCCGCTTCGATCACCTCGGCGGGCCGACTGGATTCGGCAAGACGATCGATCTGCGCGGCCACCGCACGATTTGCCAGCGAGGTCTTGCCGGCGATGTCGACCAGCGAACCAATCACCTGTGCGGTCATCGCCAGTAGCTCGGCGCGGATATCCTCGATCAGGGTCTCGCCGCCGACGCTGAAGAATCGTTGAAAAAGCGCGACCGCGTCCTCGCGGTCGAGCCCGCCATGCCGCTGGATGGCTTCATCGAGTTCTTTGTTGAGACGAAGGCTCTTTCCGGCCGCGTAGTTGTAGAAAAGGGTGTAGTAGAGCGGCACGGGCGCGACGCTGAGTTTGCCCAGCACCTTGAGCGCCTGGCGCAGGTGTTCACCGGCCTGTTCTACCGACTCGATATCGAATAGCGGCGAGGCCGGCTGATCGTCGGCCGAATGCTCGCGATTTTCGGATTCTTCCACGTCTTTTCCAGGGCTTCCCAGGGGAGCATCCATGGGCCGTCTACGGCCTTGTGGACGGCGAGCGCACTCACTTCTAGTCATAGCGGTCATGCCGCCGATAACTGAATCGCTGCCCTGCGCTGCCGGCGAATGCGGCGAAACGTGATCGACGGCCAACCCCGGCGTGGCATCATGGCCGGAAATGGCGCCCGGCGGCCTACCTTGCGCGGAAACTTTGCCGTCTCCAGACGATCGAAAACCCAACAAACTGCAGGCCCCCGAGACGGTTCTGCAGGTTAGCATTAGCGCCGGCTTCCGAGGACTACCCATGTTAGAGACACTCGACAAACTGCAGCCCTCGGATTTCCCCAGGATCCGTCGCAAGGCCCCCAAGACGTTGCAGGTCAATCTGGGATATCGCTGCAATCAGCAGTGTCTGCACTGCCACGTCGCGGCCAGCCCCCAGCGCACAGAGATGATGACGGCCGAGACCATCGAGCTGGTTATCGAGAATCTTCGCCAGCTGCCGTTCGAGGCACTGGATCTCACCGGCGGCGCCCCGGAACTCAACCCACATTTCCGCTACCTGGTTGAGCAGGCCAGGCAACTGGAGATCGAGGTCATCGATCGCTGCAATCTGACCATCCTGCTGGAGCCCGGCCAGGAGGGCCTGGCGGAATTCCTCGCCGCCAACGAGGTCGAGATCGTTGCCTCTTTGCCGTGCTATCTCGAGGAGAACGTAAACCGGCAACGCGGCAAAGGCGTCTTCGCAGACAGCATCGACGCGCTGCGCCAGCTGAATGCGCTGGGCTACGGCATGAGCGACGGTAGACGTCGGCTGAGTCTGGTGTACAACCCGCAGGGTGCATCGTTGCCACCGCCGCAGGCCGCGCTGGAGGACGACTACCGCCGCATACTTGCGGACCAGTACGGCATCCGTTTCGATCGTCTGCTGGCGTTGGCCAATCTGCCGATCCAGCGGTTCGGCAGCACGCTACTATCGCACGGCCAGTTCGACGACTATGTCAGCCTGCTGAAACAGGCGCACCGCGATGCCAACCTGGCCGACGTGATGTGTCGCTCGCTGGTCTCGGTCGACTGGGAGGGCTACCTGTACGACTGTGATTTCAACCAGATGCTCGGTCTGCAACTGCGAACCGCGGCAGAAGACCGGCCGCATCTGCGCGATCTGCCCGGCCTGGCCCTGCACGACAATCCGATCACGGTAGCCGATCACTGCTACGGCTGCACTGCCGGTCAGGGCTCGAGCTGTGGCGGCGCGCTACAGGATAAAGCGTGAGCCAGACCGCGGGCCGGCGCCGACTGTCTATCGTCGTTCCGGCCCTCAACGAGGCGGGTGGTATCGCCGATCTACTGGCAGATCTCGACCCCTTGCGACACCGCGGACACGAGGTGATCGTGGTAGACGGCGGCAGCGACGACCCAACGGCGGCGATCGCCGCATCGCGCGCAGATCGTGTAATCACTGCCGAGCGCGGTAGAGCCCGCCAGATGAATGCCGGCGCACGGCTCGCCAGCGGCGATGTACTGTGGTTTCTGCATGCCGACAGTCGCGTACCCCCGGAGGCCGCAGTCGCCGTCATCGGGGCCTGCGCCGCCGGCTGCGCCTGGGGGCGATTCGACGTGCGGCTGTCAGGCCGGCAAGCACTGCTGCGCGTGATCGAGCGGGTGATGAATCTGCGCTCCTGTCTCACCGGTGTCGCCACCGGCGACCAGGGCATATTCGTTACCCGCGCGACCTTCGAGGCGGTGGGCGGTTTCCCAGAGATCCCGCTGATGGAGGACATCGCACTCAGTAAGGCGCTGCGCCGCCTTGGGGCCCCCGAATGCATCCGGCAGCCGCGCCTGCTGGCATCGAGCCGGCGCTGGGAAAAACACGGCATCCTCCCGACAATGATCCTGATGTGGCGTCTGCGCCTGGCCTTCGCGCTCGGTGCGGCACCTGCGGATCTGGCGCGACGCTACCCGTGAATCAGCCGGCCACGGGGCGTCGCCTGCTGGTATTTGCGCGCAATCCGCTCCCGGGGCGGGTAAAGACGCGTCTGATACCTTCGCTGGGCGCCGTCGCCGCGACGGCGGTCT
The DNA here is from genome assembly GCA_963736445.1 of uncultured Gammaproteobacteria bacterium. Lineage (GTDB taxonomy): Bacteria > Pseudomonadota > Gammaproteobacteria > Chromatiales > Chromatiaceae > Thiosocius. The sequence continues at coordinate 150,890 of CAVTOY010000004.1, forward strand.
ATCGCCAGCTGCTGCAAGACACCCTGCTCGCCGCGGCTCAGGTCGCCGGCGTAGACAGCGAGATATGGTTGGACGAGGGCGAGCCGGTGCCCTGGTTGGCGGATATCGCCGCGGCGCACGGCCTGGCGATTCGGCAGCAGTCCGGACGCGATCTCGGCATGCGCATGCACGCGGCGAGCAGCGCGAGCCTGCGCAGCGCCGAGCGTGTGGTGCTGATCGGCAGCGACTGTCCGGAGTTCGATCCAAGTTATCTCGAGGCCGCCTTCGCCGCGCTCGCCCAACAGGATGCCGTGCTGGGCCCCGCCGCCGATGGCGGCTACGTGCTGATCGGTCTGCGCGCCGCGCCTGCGGTATTGTTCAAAGACATCGCCTGGGGGACCCCGCAGGTCCTGGCGGTAACGCGCGATCGCCTGCGCCAGCTCGGCTGGCGCTGGACGGAACTGCCGCCGCGCCACGATATCGACGAGCCGGGCGATCTGCAGCGCTTCCCGCGGCTCGCAGCGATCGCCGACGGTTAGCCATCGCGGGGTAAACTGCCGCGCAACGCGACGACTGTTGTATAAGGAGCTACATTGAACTGGTTCGATCGACTACCGCTGACACTTTTCATCGCGGCCGCGCTCACGCTGGGCCTGGCGCCGTTCGCTCCCGAACCCCACGTCTGGGAAAAACTGAAGATGCTCACCGCGGGCGACCTGACCCGTCCGATCGATATCTTCGACCTGCTGTTGCATGCCACGCCCTGGGTGCTGCTGCTGCTCAAACTCTATCGTCAGGCCCTCCACCGGGGCTCGACGACATGAGCCTCGCATATCAAAACATAGCAATAGTCAACATCCGTTAACAATTCTAACTATCTGTCTTTTCTCTATTTTAAGCATCGATCGGAGCCCGGCAAGCGCCCGGCCGGGCCTTCAGTAGCAGCGCCTCGTGCCCGCAGCGTGGAGTGGGGGCGAACCCGCATCCCAGGCAAGCACCCGCAGACCGATCGACACAGCAGGACCACTGTCGCGCGGGTAAACTGCTAGGTCATACTAAGAGACGGCGACGCGACCGGGAGACCGGGCCCGACGACGTCGATCAACGCAGGAACATCGACCGTGAACACAACGCAGTTGCCGAGCGTCGAGCTCATCCAGGGGCCGCCGCCTTCGGGCGCACCCGCCCAGCCGCAGGGTCGCCGCCTCAAGGTATTCTTCGGCGTGCTCCTGCTCTCGGCGGCGGTCGGACTGGCGATAGTCTACGGCCGCTCACCGGTGTATCGCGCCGTCGCCTCGATCCTGACCGTCAAGCCAAAGGCCGTGGACATGCGCAGCGAAGAGGCCGACATCGAGCATGTCGCCATCCAGGGGCGCCTGCTGCTCGGTGAAGAGCTGCTGGGGCGGCTGTCGCAGCGTCTGTCGGAGGAGGGTGACCAGGCTATCAGCGGGATCGACGCATTGCGCAATGCCCTCTCTGCGGTCCCGGTCCCCGAGACCAACCTGCTCGAGCTGCGTGCCGAGGGCGCCGAGCCCGAACAACTGCAGCGGGTTGTGAACCGCTGGGCGGAGTCTTACGAGGAGTTCCGCGCCGAGGAGATCGAGGCCGCCACTGGACGCACTACCGCCGAGATCGAAGATCAGCAGGCACAGCTACAGGTCAAGATCGACGATGCGCGCCTGGAGCTGCAGCGGTTTCGGGAGGCCCATGACATCGTCAGCCTCGAACGCGAAGAGAACCGCAGTCTCGCCCAGCTGAAGGGATTGAATAACTCGCTCAACAAGGCGCGCGAGACGCTAATCGAGGCACAGGCGCGCAAGGCCGCCGTCGACGAGGCGATCGCGCGCGGCGAGACCGTGATCCCGAGCGAGCAGAAATCCGATATCTCCAGACTTAAGCTCGATGTTTCGCGCATGCGCGCACGCATGGCGGACCTCCGACAGCAATACACCCAGCGTTACATCGATCGCGACCCGGTGCTCAAGTCCCTGCCCGCTGTGCTCAGCGAGATGGAAAGCGAATTGGCCCAGGCGCTGCAGATCGCCAGGGTGACGGTCACCGACGAGGCCCAGCAGGAGGTGGCGGCAGCGCAGGTCTCGGTGACCGCGCTGGAGCAGCAACTGGTCGAGCATCAACGCGCAGTGCAGGAGTTCACCGAGCGGTTCAAGGAATTCCAGGCGCTGGAGGAAGGTCTGGCCAGGCTCGACGTCCTTTACGCAGAGAACGAGGAACGCCTGGCCCAGATCCAGGTGCGCAATCTGAAGAAGTTCCCGCCCATCCAGGTGGTCGAATGGGCGCGGGTGCCGACCCGCCCCATCTACCCGGACTATGAACGTGACCTGATGATCGCGCTGGGCGCCTCATTGGTGCTGGCACTGTTCGTTACCTGGCTGGTCGAATACCTCAGCGAAAAATCGCGCCCGGCGCATGCGGGACCCTATCTGGGGGTGCGCGTCTATCCCGGTGACCAGGGTCAAAGGCTTACCGCGGCGCCGGCCGACAACCGCCTCGGCTATGCCCAGGATGCCTCGGCGAACCCGGCCGCTTCGCCGGCGCCACCGGCCAATCTGGCGATCCTGCCGCGCGAACTGGCCGGCACCGAAGTGGCCTCGCTACTCGCGGTGAGCGATCCGCTCACGGCCAGCTATGCCACACTGTTGCTGTGCGGCATCTCGCCCTACGAACTCCCGCTGTTGCATTCGAGCTGCTTCGATCAGGCGGCCGATCTGGTGAGCATACCAGGCGCCAGTCGCCGCGATATCCGCCTGGGTGCCGGCGTTTGGCCGCGCCTTGCGCAGGTCGTGGCGACGATGGACGACGCCCAGATGGCGCTGCCGGTGAGCGATCTGAATGCGCGCCTGGTCCGGGCCGCACAGGATGCGCAGCTCGCGGATCCCGGCAGCATCAATGGGCTGGCCCTGTGGCATACCTATGTGATCTACCTGATACGCCAGGGCATCGATGCCTCGGCGCTGGCCGGCCGTGCCGGCGCCGTTCCCTCCGATGTGTACGCGGTGCTGATGCACTATGCCCCGGCGGGCGGAAGTCGCCCGCTGAGCAGCATCGACTTCACTTATCCGGCCCTGACGACCGCCTAGCCGGCGGTCGAAAGTGACATCAGCGACAGCAGACAGAAACCCAGGAACACCCCGCCGCCGACCGTTACCAGCGCCCGGGACAACCGGTCGCGCCGCCAATCCGTGCAGCGCGCGGTAGGCCGAGCTGAGACCTGCTGCCATCGGCCGTCGTGAATGGCCGCCAGCGCCGCAAAATCCTGGCCCTCGCGCAGTATGCGTCGCCCCGCATGCACCCTGACCAGGACGTCCAGCAGCCCCAGCCCCGGATAATCACGTCGGATCTGCCACACGATATCCGGCGACATCAGGCGCTTACGATAGCGCAGAAAAACGTCGACACCCACGGTCTCGAGATCGTCTTGCCAGTTCGTCATGCTGTCTCTCCTTTACCCGGTGGAAATCCGCCTTGTGCGGCGTTGACGAAGCGATGATCGCGGCTATAGTGGCTCATCGAGTGAGCCAGTAAGGGTCGCAATGAGTCAGACCGAGCGTATCCACCAGATCGTCAGCCGGCTGGAGCACAGCCGCCACCCGGTGCCGATCGCGCGCTTTCTCGACGAGCTGGAGATATCGCGCGCCACGTTCAAGCGCGATATCGAGTATCTGCGTGACCGGCTGGGTGCACCCATCGAATGGCGGCGCGGTGCGCCCGGGGAACCGAGGGGCTATGTGCTCGGCGATGATCAGGCAGACGGCAGCGCGGCATTTCGCCTGCATGGCCTATGGTTCAACCAGAGTGAGATCTATGCCCTATTGATGATGCATCAGCTGGCGAGCAGCATGGAACCTGGCCTGATCACCGCGCAGTCGCATTCGCTGCTGGCCCGGATTACCCACCTGCTGGGAACCGCCGATGACGATCCGCAAACGGTGCTTTCGTTCATCCGCGTTCTGCACTCGGCGACCCGGCGCAGGAGCAGTGCCTGGTTCGAAGTGATCGCGCGCGCCACTGTGCGCCGCCGCCGCCTGGATATCCGCTACTACACCCGCAGCCGCGATGCTCTCGGTGAGCGCAGGGTATCGCCACAGCGTCTACTGCACTATCGGGAGAACTGGTATCTGCTGGCCTGGTGTCACAAGGTCGACGCACTGCGCCTGTTCGCGCTGGATGCGATCCGCGCCGCCGAGCTGTGCCCGCAGACCGCCAAGCAGTTAGCGCAACGACGTCTCGACGAGGCCATGGGGAGCGGCTTCGGGATCTTCGGCGGCAGAGCAACCCAACGTGCGCGACTGCGCTTTTCGCCGGATGCCGCACGCTGGATCGCCGACGAGGTATGGCATCCGCAGCAAAAGACCCAGTGGGACGGCGACCACCTGATCATACAGCTACCCTATGCGCAGACCCGCGAACTGGCGATGGAGATACTCAAGTACGGCAGCGACGTCGAGGTCCTGGGGCCGCCCAGCCTGCGCAGCGAGATCCAGTCCCTGCTAGCTGCGGCGCTCGCCCGCTACCGGGACGGATAATCGAGATCGGTAAAATCGGCTACTGCGAGGGCAGCAGCCCGATATCGTCCAGCTGCGGCAATGCCTCCTGCGACACCCCCTGAAGCTCGCCGCACATCCCCAGCATATTGCTGGTGATGCGTTCGAGCTGCGCCTCGCGCTTCTTCCACATACGCTGCATGGCGCTTTTCTCCTTGTCGAGATCTTCGCGCATCTGTTGATAGGCATCGACCACCGCGCGGACCTTCTGCGCAAACTGCGCACTGGTGACGTAGTTGTACAGGGCCTCCATGGATTCGCCCTTGCCGGCCTCGATCGCCTTTTGGCGCTGTGATTCGATCAACACGGTGCGCAAGGCCTCGGCCAGCGCCTTGACCAGGTCCGGACGCACCAGCCAGACGCCTTCGTACGCCACCATTGCCTCGGTGATCCCGGCCGGAAAGGCCGTGCTGACCAGCACCGCCAGCTCGCCGCCGGCGGCCTGCTGGTCGTCCTTGAGCTTGCCGATCCAGGCGTTCGACCAGTGCTCCGCGCGCTTGGTCTCCCATATGATCCGGCCGCATATCACCCCCGAGCGCAGGCGAACGGTCTGGATCACATCCGCGCCCCGCGCGCCCTTGCGCACCGGCTCGATACCGTCGAATGGAAATGCGCTACCGAGGAGCGCCTCGAGTTCCAACTCCAAGACCTCGCCCTGCAGCTGCTGCGAGCCCTGCTCGAGCTTGCGTTTCAGGTCCTCGTTAGCCCTTTGCGCATCATCGATCTTCTTGCGCCATTCGGCCTCGCGCAGCCTGAAGGCATCGGCGGTGGTCTGCTCGATGCGCTGGCGCTCGGCGTCCACGCGGCGTTGGATCTCGAGCGCCATCTCTTTCTGTTTTTCCTCCAGCGCCGATTTCTCCTGGCGCAGCGCCAGCTCGGTCTCGCGGTAACCGGCCAGTCTTGCCTCTTTCGCCGTGAGCTCGGCGCGCAGCACCTGCGCCTCCTCCGCGCTCTCGCGGCGGGCTACCTCCGCGGCCTGTTTCGCGGCCCCCTCGAGCTTTACCTTCATTTTCGCCTCGGCCGCCGCGCTCTGCGTCAATTGTTCCTGGAGCTGCTCAATCTGCTCACCGAAACGCCGGGCCGCCGCACGGTCGGCGTCCGCGATTAGCGATTCGCGCAGCTGGCGTCGCTCGCCATCGAGCATCGCTGCATACTCGGACTCGTAGCGTTCGATCAACTGGTGGGCGATGGCGTCCTGCAGCACAAAGTCCGTGCCGCAATGCGGACAGGCCACCTTGTCAAAGGCATCGATAATGATCTTCTTGCTCAATCGGATCCCCTCCTGCATGCGGCAACGGCGCCGCCGCATCCACCCTAGCCCGGAAATCTCACCAGGCGAACGGCCATAACTGGCAAACAATTTCTCCAACACGATGTTAGGTTTTTTGCTGCCCTCAGGTGAATGACAGTATGTTCTATGTGGGTTTCGGAACGATTTGGCCTTCGCATCTTGGGCGATCCTTCTCAAACCATAGCTACGGCTATGCTTTTTCAAACGATCACCCAACCTGCTTGGCCCTATCGCCCCAAAATCCCACATCCCGGTGAGATTTCCGGGCTAGCCGGGGACGGAGTCAGGCCGGTCGCTGCCGATAGACCGCGTCGAATAACGCCTCCAGTTCAGGATACTCTCCCCGCAGGCCGTCGATCACCTGTTTCGCCCAGTCGAAATAGGCCTGACGGCGCGCCAAGGTCCAACCGGTGGGCGGATTGTCGGCGACATCACGCAGATTGCAGATCTTGTCCGCCAGTTTCACTGCCCGCGCCGGCCGCGACAGTCGGTGCGCCTTATCGATCTGCGCTTGTTTGCAGGCCTGTCCGCTCTGCGTCTTGTCATCAGTCACCTCTTCGACGATGGCGCAAACCGTCGCGCCGAAGCGCGCGTCGATTTCCTCCGGGGTCGTCTCGGTATCTTCGATGGTGTCATGCAGAACGGCAGCGACAATGGTGTTCAGCTCGGTCACGCCGCCTTCGTTTACCAGGACATCCGCCAGCGCCAGCGGGTGATTGATATAAGGTGATGCCGCCTCGTCCTTGCGTCGCTGGTCCTTGTGCTTGTGCGCAGCGAAGCCGATCGCCTCGACCAGCAGAGACAGTTCCTCTCGATTCATGGCTCTCCACCTCAGATACTGCAGCGGCGCAGCGCAGTGAAAACTTGATTAGACTCTGCGCTTCCGCCAAACGCGAGGACCCATCGGCTTGGCGAAAATGCTCTCAAAATCACGTGTACTGGCCGCCCGACAGTGCCCACGTCGCCTGTGGCTGGAGGTCAATCGGCCAGCGCTGCGCGTCTATGACGCCGAGACCCGTCGCCGCTTCGCCCAGGGGCATGCCTTGAATGACGTAGTTCACCGACTGTACCCGGACGGGGTACTGATCGCGGATGACGTCCCACTCGGCGCAGCGCTTAAACGCAGCGCTGCCCACCTGGCGCGCTGGCCGCAGCGCCCATTGTTTGAGGCCACGTTCAGCAAGCACCGTGTATTGGTCCGTGCGGATATCTTCACCCGGACGGCGCGCGGTTTCCAGCTGATCGAGGTGAAATCCTCGACCCGCGTGAAACCCTATCACTTGATCGACTGCGCCATTCAGCACTGGGTGATTGCGGCGGCCGGCTACCCGGTCGACCAGACAATGCTGGCGCACATCGAAACTCTCTTCAACTATCGGGAAAAAGGCAACTATTCCGGTCTGCTGCGGCATGTCGATGTCACCGAGCAGGTCGCGCAACTGTTACCGGATGTGCCCGAGTGGGTGGCACTGGGCATCGATGTGCTCAATGAGGCGCTGGAGCCCGAGGTCACCGTCGGCGCGCAGTGCCACGATCCCTTTGACTGCCCATTCCTCGGCCACTGCAGCCCGCCGGAGACGGCATTCCCGGTCGAGCGGCTGCCGGGCGGCGGTCGCATCGTGAATGAACTCCTCGCAGAGGGAATCGAGGACATCCGCGACATCCCCGATGGCCGGCTGAACAAACCGCTGCAGCAGCGCGCCCGGCAGGCGACCTTGAGCGGCATCCCCTACATCGGGACCGAACTGCGACGAACCCTTGGCGCACTGCCCTACCCGCGCTTCTATCTGGACTTCGAGACCATCCAGTTCGCGATACCCCGCTGGCTCGGCACCCACCCCTACGAGCAGATACCCTTTCAGTGGTCCTGTCATATCGAGGCCGAATCGGACCCACTCGCCCACACCGAGTTTCTCGACATCTCCGGCGAACTACCGCTGCGAGGGTGCGCAAAGGCATTGATCGCCGCGCTCGGCGACCGCGGTCCGATATTGACCTACAGCGCGTTCGAGAAGGCCGTCATCCGTCAGCTGGCGGCGTGTCTGCCCGATCTCAGTGACGACCTTCTGGCGCTCATCCCACGCCTGTTCGACCTGCTGCCGCTGATAAAAGGACACTACTATCATGCGCAGATGAAGGGCTCATTCTCGATCAAGGCGGTACTGCCGACGATCGCCCCGGATCTGACCTACGACGATCTCGACGAGGTGCAGGATGGCATCGGTGCCCAGATCGCCTATGAGGAGGCGATCGATCCCGCCGGCAGCGAAGAGCGCCGCACACAACTGTCAGCCGCACTGCGCCGCTACTGCGAACGCGACACCCTGGCGATGGTCAGGCTAGTGCAATATTTCGCTTCGTCGACCGGATAAGGGTGGACGTTTTTGATCGCACAAGAAAAGACCGCACTGGAACCTGGTCACAGAGCCATTCAGAGGGCCGCACTCTCGCGATTCCCCGGTTAATCCTCACCGAAAACGGCCGATAACCGGAGCAGAGGACATCCCGAACACATCGCACAGACCTGAGCATGCCAAACGATCCAGATCAGATACCTTCGGTCGCGACAATTGTCGAACAGGCCGAAGAACTCGCGACGCTGCCGGACATCTATGTGCGCATCAAGCTTGTCCTGGACGATCCGACGAGCTCTCTTGTCGATGTCGCCGACGCCCTCAGTACCGACAGCGCCATGACCGCGCGGGTGCTGCGCATCGCCAACAGCGCCTTCTACGGTCGCTCCGGCCAGCTGAGCACGGTCTCCGGTGCGGTCGGCCTGCTGGGCACCCAGCAAGTGCACGATCTGGTACTCGCCACGGCCGTCATCCAGACCCTCGAAGACAGCTTTCCGCCGGCCCTGAGGCCCAGCGTGTTCTGGCGGGAGAGCCTGTTGGCCGGATCGGCGGCCAAGCTGCTGGCCGAGCAGTGTGGGTTTCTCGACTCAGAACGGATGTTTGTGGCCGGGCTGCTCGCCCAGGTGGGTCAGGTGGTGCTATTCGAACGACTGCCGACGCAGATGCTCGCAGTCGCCCAGGCGGCGACGGAATCCGGCCAGCCGGTCAGTGAACTGCAGCGTCAGCGTTTCGGCTTCGACTATGCCGAAGTGGGCGCGGCATTGTTCGCATCCTGGCAGCTTCCCGCCGGACTGATCTCGCCGATCCGCTACCATACCGACCCGCAGGCCACCGACGCGGCGTTGTTGGAGGCCGCGATCGTGCATATCGCGGTCGCCTTGGCGACTGCCGAGACACAACAACAGTCGATCGATCAAGTCATCGAAGGACTGAATCATCAGGGGTGGGAGGCAACGGAGCTTTCCCCTGAGCTGCTGCAGCTGTTGCAGCGCGATGCGCTCGAGCTGGCCGATCAGCTAACGCACGTCTTCCTCAGCGCCGCCGCCTGATCGGCCGCGTGCTTAGGCGCCGAATCCTTGTCTCGGTAGTTCGTTGACGATCCCGGTGATCGCCGTCGGCCGATCGGAGAGCTTCCCTGTGCCATCGCGGCTGGCTGCCCTGACCAGACGCCGTATGTCGGCAGGATTGAGCAGCAGCTCCGTAGCATGCTCTCGTGAGATTGGCTTGCTGAACAGATATCCTTGAATCTCATCACACTGCATATTCTGTAAAACTTGCAGCTGGCGATCCGTCTCCACACCCTCGGCGACCACCCGCAGACCCAGGCTATGCGCCATGGCGATGATCGCGGAGACGATTTCGGTATCGTTCGGCTGGGTAGGAAAATCACGCAGGAAAGACCGATCGATCTTGACCACATCGATCGGGAAGCGCTTCAGGTAGTTCAGCGACGAATAGCCCGTGCCGAAGTCATCCAACGCGACACAGACTCCGGCCTCGCTCAGCCCGTTGACGATATCGACCGCGGTGTCCAGGTTTTCGATCAACGAAGACTCGGTGATCTCGGCGACCAGCGACGAGGCAGAGAGTTGCGCCTCCTGCAGCCCTGCAACCACACGCTCCACCAGGTCCTTCTGCCGAAACTGGAACGCGGAAAAATTGATCGCGACGGCGAGATCCTCGTTGCCCGTCTCATGCCAGCTCTTCAGCTGTAGCAGCGCAGTCTGTATCACCCAATCGCCAATACGCTCGATCAGACCCGCATGCTCCGCGATGGGAATGAAACGATCGGGCCGCACTAACCCGAGATTCGGGTGGCGCCAGCGCAACAGTGCCTCGAAGACCCTGATTCGCCCGGTGCGCATGTCAATGCCGGGCTGGTACTCCAGGAACAGCTCGCCGTGCTCTATCGCCCGGTGCAGCTTTGCCTCCATGTTCAGTTGCTCTCTGGAGCGTTCGTTCATCTTCTTATTGAAATACAGACAGACATTCCGCCCCGGAGCAAGCTTTGCCTCGCGCAGCGCGGCACCCGCATTGGCAATCAACGTGTCGGGGTCCTCGCCGTCATTGGGAGACAGGCTGACACCAACGCTGGCATCCAGAATAACCTCATTACCCTCCACCTCGGCCGGCGCTTCCAGCGCACCGAATAGCCGCTGGATGATCCAGGTGGCGGATTCGGCCTCCCGCATATCCGAAAGCAGTACCGTGAATTCACCATCACCGCCGCTGGATATGCTCGCTTCGACATCGCTCGCACCGGCCACTGCCACGGTATCGATGCCGCGCAAGACCTTTTTCAGTCGGGTACCGACCAGCTTCATCAGCTTGTCAGCCGCGGCGATACCCTGCGCCTCTCTGACGAGTGCAATCGATTCGACATCCACGGCGAGGACGGCAACCCGGCTGCCAGCGCGCTGACTGCGCTGCAGCCCCTGCCTTATCCGGTCGATCAGCACGATTCGATTGGGAAGACCGGTAGGCTCGTCAAAACCGACGGCCCCCTCGCCGAGCTGCTCCCGAATCAACAGCTCGAGTTCTGCAATCCGATCGCGCAACCGCTGATTGGTCGAGACTAGCTCAACATCCTCGACGCGCCTTCCGACAGCGCCCTGCGCATCACTGTCACTGCGCTGAACTGCCTCGGTAGGGACTCCCGCATTCTCGTCCCCAGCGCGATCTGAGTGACGCTCGATTTCAGACCAGCGAACGACACGGTTGCGCCCGCTTTCCTTGGCCTCATATAGGGCCTTGTCCGCGAGATCGACCAACACCTCGGCCAGCTTCTCGCCGGCGATACTCATCGCCACCCCAAAACTCGCGGAGATCCGCAGCGCACTGGTAAACTTCGCACCGCGTCCCTCATAGATCGCGCGGCGCATCTTTTCAGCTATGGCAGCCGCCGCCTCTTCGGTCACGCCCGGAATGATGACGCAAAACTCCTCCCCGCCATAACGTCCGACGAGGTCATCGGAACGTACGCACTGCGTTAGCGTGCGCGCCAGGATCTTGATGACCTTGTCGCCGGTGGCATGCCCGAAGCGATCATTGATCGATTTGAAATGGTCGATATCGACCATGATGCAACTCAGCGGCTCGCCTTGGTCCGCAACCTCGCTCAACAGCGTCCCCATACCGTCAAACAAAGAGCGCCGGTTGAGCACACCAGTTAGCGCGTCGCGCGTCGCCAGCACCTGGAGCTCGCGGTTCTGGCGGGTGATCTCGCGTTGTGTATGTTCCAACTTCTCCATCGCCCGTTCGAGATCGGCATTTTTGTGCTCGAGGTCGGTCAGATCATCAAAGGTGACAACGACGCCGCGGACGGAATCATCGGGCGCCTTCACGGTTGAACAGTTTACCGCGAAGCTTAATGACTCTTTTCTCGCCGTGCGCAATGTGAGCTGAGTGGTAGCCGGCGTCGCGCCCGAGTCCAGCATGGTCTGCCAAGGCAGATCGGCATCCGCTGCCTCCTCTGTAGAGCCCTTTAACTGCCAGGTGAGAGACGACAGCGAACTACCGACCAGGAGCGTCTTTTGCTGGCCGAGCGAGCGCTCGAACGCTTCGTTGGCCAGTACGACTCGACCACGGCGATCCAGAATCACGAGACCCTCGGCCAGGACATCCAGGGCCGCCCTCACCCGGTCCGGTACAACCGCACTCGGATCGAGCTCGTTCAGCGCGCGCTTCAGGAACAACCAATAGGCCAGAAATCCGGCGAAGGTGACAAAGGCGATGACCGCCGCAATCGAACCGCCAGACAACATACTCGCCCAGATACCGTCCAGGGGGACGAAGCTTACCTCGAGTACACCCCAGCGCCGGTCCTCCATGTGAATCGGAACGACCACATGCGACGACGTCGACCGACCATCGTCGGCAGGTATCCAGTGCTCGACATGGTCGCCAGCCATGGCGATCAATCTGCCATCGCTGGTGCGTAGACCGATCGAGAGTACACGGTCGTTTCGCTTCTGCAGCACGAGAAGGGTCTCGGCTACGGCATCGATCCGCGCTTCTGAAATATCATTTGAGACCTGTACCGCCAAAGACTCCGAAATGGCCTTGCGCGCAGCAAGCTCGGCGCGCTTCTGATCCGGCGTCAGGCCCAGCAGATCGCTGATTAACAACAGGCTAACGGTCAGCAACATTAGACCGAGGGCAAGACGAATAATTGGCGAGACCTTCAACACCGAGCGTTTCTCTGCAGAGACCCTTTCACTGGCCTATTCGGCTTTATCGGTCGAACAGGGCATCAACTTTGACCTTATTGTTTGTAGCGGAGACCTTGTGTAGATGGACACCTCAAGGCCCGTCTAAGACGTATCGGCCGGCAACCCAAGTCTCTGAGCAGAATCTAATTCGTCGAAGAGACGGCCTACGCAGGAAAAGGAGGGGGTCGGAGGTTCATACGAATGCGAACGGCTGTTGTTCTCTTCTACCTCCGACTCCTCGATACCGATAGCAGGGACACTGATCCGAGGACATAGCGTGGATGACATCAACAGATTGATTCAGATTTTGTGAGGCCGACGCACTGGGGTTGACACGCGAGCCTCATAGAAGGGCCGGCTGCGCCGGCGCTTACCGATCGCTACCGTTCGATGATATAGCGTTCCGCAAACGCTTCGACATCCGCTAGGCTGACGAGCAAATCCTCGGCCAACTCGAATCCCTTGTTCAGAAGGCTCGCCTGTATCTCGGGATCATCCGGATAGTCGTGGGCGAACTGATTCCGCATCTCTCGAAACCTCTGCCACAACAATGCAGAACTGATCGCGCCGAGCTTCTCGAGGCGGTTGAGTTTATCGATAAACGCGTCTAATTCGCCTGGTTCTTGCAGCAGGTCAAGCAACGCGGTGAACAGCCGCGCCCCCATCGCGTCCTGCAGTTTTGAGAAACGCAGGACGAACTGATCAATAATGGCGTGCTCTTTATCGCTCAAGAAATCCAGGTCGGTTGGCGCGAGCGGGAATCGGGGTCGCAGGCTGTCGAGCGCCCATCTCAAGCGCTTGGCATGTTTGCGACAGGCATCCAAAGCAGCGAGGTATCGATCCTGGTTCAAAGACGTATACCGGTGGATTTGGCGACTCGATGCACAGGGAGCGTCTCGGTACCCGGACGCTTGACGATCAGGTCAATCTTTTGTTCACCCAAATCGCGATGAAGGTCGGCCAGGGCCTCAAGTTTAGCCTCTATCACGGCGGCAGGGTCGGCGATCTCGGCCTCAATATAGAGGTCGATATCCCCGCCTCGTGCGGCGTCATCGACCCGCGATCCGAACAACCGGATTTCACAGCGCTGACCGAAATGACGGCGCAAGGTATCGCGGATGATTCGGCGCTGTGTCTGGGTGAGCCTCATATTCCGAAGAGTCTGATATCCGTCGCTTCGATAAGCAAGCTCTTGGATGGATGTTGGTGTGTTTAGCTAGATTTTTGCGAACCGTTCTCTTCTACCTCCGACCCCCTCGATCCCACTCGCCGGGCGGGGGCGTGCGTGAGCGACTCGAACAGCGCAGGCATGGCAACGTATTGCTAAGACTGTGCGATCAGTGAGGTCGCTCGTTAATTTAATACGGATTCGACTTTCGACCATTATCGAGGGTAGCTTAAGATAGTCTTGACTATCATACGATTCTATCGGAAATGGTATGCCATGAAGCCAAAAACGAGAATATACGACACACTCCTGGCGGAGCACCTGCTCGCCGGTGGATTGATATTCTTGTCAGCCTTCATCTAGGCTTTCTGATCAGACCGTGGTTCAAAAATGTCTCAGGATCACTACGCAAGGAACCTAAATGGTTTCTGCGCGATTGGGCTTCGATAAAAGACCAGGGAGACAAAGCGGAAACGTTTGTCGCCTGTCACCTGCTCAAGGCCGTCGAAGGCTGGAATGATATGGGCTTGGGGAAGTTTGAACTTGGCTACCTGCGAGACAAGGAGAAACGCGAAGTTGATTTCCTCGTCGCTCGTGATGGGAAGCCGTAGTTTCTGGCAGAAGTAAAACAGCACGACGAATCGATAAGCCCCTCACTGAAGTATTTTCAGCAACAACTCGCCGCGCCCTTTGCATTCCAAGTCGTTCTTGATGCGAACTATGTGGATGCCGATTGTTTTGCAAGAGCAGGCCCCCCGATTGTCGTGCCCGCACAAACATTCCTATCCCAGTTTCTCTAGCGATCGAACAGCTCTTCGACGGCGTCTTCATCTGTGTGAGCCTGTACGACGGTGTCGCCTGCCACGTCGTCGTCATCGTCATCGTCGTTGCTGAGGGTGGCGCGTGATTCATCGTCCTCGGTAAGCACCGGCATCGGATCGAAGTGCCGCCAGGTCGGCATCGCCGCCAGGAAACTGGCCGCCAGAGAACCGGCGCGCAGCGCCCAGCTGACAAATCCAGCGGTCAGGCTGATGCCGACCCCGGCCGCCGCCTCCGCCTGCATCTGCAGGCGCCGCTCCTCGTCCTGGGCGGCCTCATCCACGTCGCTGAGCATCTCATCGACGTCCTGCCAGAATTTGTCACTGTCACTCACCTGCAGAGACTTGAACTCTACCGCCTGGCGATCGTCCTGCCAGAACGACTTGAGCTCGGTGAGGAAGGTTCGCGCGGCTTGCGTATCGGGCTTGTCGGGCAGCGCGATCGTGGGCGCAGTCGGGCGATCGGGGCTGGCCAATACGCTGAGGAAGGCATCACCCGGAATCACCGGTGCGGGCAGGTCGGGATTCGGCGTGCCCTGGGTGCCATCGGTCGTCTCGGCCTGTGCGACGAGCGCCGGCTCGGTGGTCGCCTCAGGTTCCTCGGGCACGGTCTCTGCGCTCGGTGGTGCCGCTGCCGGCGGCGGCGCCGGGAGATCCGATGGCGTGGGCGGGGGCCCGCCAAGGGGCGCGGGCACCGGCTGGGGATCCGGTTCCGGCTCAGGTTCCGGCAGCGGGTCCGGATCGGGCAATGGGTCGGGATCCGGTAGCGGATCGGGATCGGGCTCCGGATCGGGATCGGGCTCCGGCTCCGGCAGCGGATCGGGATCGGGCAACGGATCCGGATCGGGCGGTGGTGGCGGTGGAACGACTCCCTCGGTAGCACCCTGGATCGTCACCGAGACCGTCTGCAGCGTGCCGTCGGAGGCCACGAAGCTGTGCGAATCACTGAGGGTATTGCCGGTGTTGAGCGCCTGCACTGCCGGGTTGGCATTGTCCAGCGCATAGCTCCAGGTCCCACCGGTGAGCTGGAAGCTGCCGTAGCCATTGGCGCCCGGGGTGCTGGCTACGTCCGGGAAGCTGACCGGATTATCCAGGGTATCCACGTCGCTGATCGACAGCGTGCCGTTGGCGGTCAGGGCGCCGTCTTCGGTGACGGTACCCGCGGTGGTGCCGCCGACGACGGCGGCGTCCTCCGCCCCGTCGATCGTGATGGTGATGTCGTGGGTGGTGCCGTCGGCGGTACTGACCGTGAGCACATCGGTCACGCTCTCGCCATTGTCGATCTGCTGGATGCTCAGTTGCGTATTGTCCGCGGCATAGTTCCAGTTGCCGGCCGCATCGATGGTCAGACTGCCGTAGGTGCCGACGATCGTCGCCGGCTGGAAGGCTGGACTCGCCGACATCGGGATCGGAGATCGTCAGGGCATTGGCCGCTTCCAGCAGCGTATCCAGGTCCGGATCCACATCCTCGGTCAGGGTCGCGCTGTTCGACCCCGCCGATCACCGGCGGATCATTGGTGTTGGTCACGGTCAGGTCGAAGATATCGTTGACGGTCGATGTCCCGTCATCGGCGGTGACCTTCACCGAAATAGTCCCGATGTCAGCATTGGTCGGGGTACCGCTGAAGGTCTGGGTGCCGGCGTTAAACGTGAGCCAAGCGGGTAATGGCGAATCGTCGGACAGCGTGGCCGTATAGGTCAGCGTATCCGAGGCATCGACATCGCTGACGGTGTTCGCCGGGACCGTGAAGCTGAAGGCCGCATCTTCCGTGGCGGTCTGATCCGCGATCAGGTTGTCCAGCGTCGGGGCGTCCTCAGCGCCATCGATGGTGATGGTGATGTCGTGGGTGGTGCCGTCGGCGGTCGAGACTGTCAGGACATCGGTCGACGCTCTCGCCCGTATCGATCTGTTGGATCGCCAGCTGCGTATTGTCCGCCGCATAGCTCCAGTTGCCGGCCGCATCGATGGTCAGACTGCCGTAGGTGCCGACGATCGTCGCCGGCTGGAAGCGGACTCGCCGACATCGGGATCGGATATCGTCAGGGCATTGGCTGCCTCGAGCAGGGTATCCAGATCCGGATCCACGTCCTCGGTACCGTGGCCGCGCTGTTGACCCCACCGATGGCCGGCGGCATCATTGGTATTGGTCACGGTCAGGTCGAAGACGTCGTTGACAGTGATGTGCCATCGTCCGCGGTGACCTTCACCGAGATGGTTCCCAGATCAATTGGTCGGCGTGCCACTGAAGGTCTGGGTCAGGGCATCGAAGCTCAGCCAGGCCGGCAGCGGTGAATCGTCGGACAGCGTCGCCGTGTAGGTCAGCGTATCCGAGGCATCGACATCGCTGAAGGTGTTCGCCGGGACCGTGAAGCTGAAGGCCGCATCTTCCGTGGCGGTCTGATCCGCGATCAGGTTGTCCAAGCTCGGCGCGTCCTCCGCGCCATCGATGGTGATGGTAATGTCGTGCGTGGTGCCGTCCGCGGTGCTGACGGTGAGCACGTCCGTTACGCTCTCGCCGGCATCGATCTGCTGGATACTCAGCTGCGTATTGTCCGCCGCATAGCTCCAGTTGCCCGCGGCATCGATGGTCAGGGAGCCATAGGTGCCGACGATCGTCGCCGGCTGGAAGCTGGACTCGCCCACATCGGGATCGCTGATGGTCAGCGCGTCGTTGGCCTCGAGCAAGGTATCCAGGTCCGGATCGACATCCTCGGTGACCGTGGCCGTGTTCACCCCACCGATGGTCGGGGGATCGTTGGTATTGGTCACGGTCAGATCGAAGACGTCATTGACGGTGCTGGTTCCGTCATCCGCGGTGACCTTCACCGAGATGGTTCCGATATCCGCGTTGGTCGGCGTACCACTGAAGGTCTGGGTACAGGGCATCGAAGCTCAGCCAGGCGGGTAATGGCGAATCGTCGGACAGCGTGGCCGTATAGGTCAGCGTATCCGAGGCATCCACATCGCTGAAGGTATTGGCCGGGACCGTAAAGCTGAAGGCCGCATCCTCGGCGGTACTCTGATCGGCGATCAGGTTGTCCAGCGTCGGCGCATCCTCCGCCCCATCGACCGTGATCGTGATGTCGTGGGTCGTGCCATCGGCCGTCAATACTGTGATGACGTCGCTGACGCTCTCGGTAGTGTCCAGGGACTGGATCGCGAGCTGGGTATTGTCCGCCGCATAGCTCCAATTGCCCGCCGCATCGATGGTCAGGGAGCCATAGGTCCCCACGATGGTCGCCGCCTGGAAGCTGGACTCGCCGACATCCGGGTCGGAAATCGTCAGGGCATTGGCTGCCTCGAGCAAGGTATCCAGATCTGGATCCACGTCCTCGGTGACCGTGGCCGTGTCCACCCCACCGATGGTCGGGGCATCATTGGTGTTGGTCACGGTCAGGTCGAAGATGTCGTTGACCGTGCTGGTGCCGTCGTCTGCCGTGACCTTGACCGAGATGGTGCCCAGGTCAGAATTGGTCGGCGTGCCACTGAAGGTCTGGGTCAGGGCATCGAAGCTCAGCCAGGCGGGTAATGGTGAATCGTCGGACAGGGTGGCCGTATAGGTCAGCGTATCCGAGGCATCGACATCGCTGAAGGTATTCGCCGGGACCGTGAAGCTGAAGGCCGCATCTTCCGTGGCGGTCTGATCGGCGATCAGGTTGTCCAAGCGTCGGCGCATCCTCGGCGCCATCGATGGTGATCGTGATGTCGTGGGTGGTGCCGTCGGCGGTGCTGACGGTGAGGACGTCCGGTCACGCTCTCGCCGGCATCGATCTGCTGGATAGCTCAGCTGGGTATTGTCGGCTGCATAGCTCCAGTTGCCCGCCGCATCGATGGTCAGGGAGCCATAGGTGCCGACGATCGTCGCCGGCTGGAAGCTGGACTCGCCGACATCCGGGATCGCATGATCGTCAGCGCATCGTTGGCCTCGAGCAAGGTCATCCAGGTCCGGATCGACATCCTCGGTGACCGTGGCCGCGTGTCGACCCCACCGATCACCGGCGGATCATTGGTGTTGGTGACGGTCAGGTCGAAGACGTCATTGACCGTGCTGGTGCCGTCATCCGCGGTGACCTTCACCGAGATGGTTCCGATATCCGCGTTGGTCGGCGTACCACTAGAAGGTCTGGGTACCGGCATCAAAGCTCAGCCAGGCCGGTAATGGCGAATCGTCGGACAGCGTGGCCGTATAGGTCAGGCGTGTCCGCTGGCATCCACATCGCTGAAGGTATTGGCCGGGACCGGTAAAGCTTGAACGGCGCATCCTCGGCGGTGCTCTGATCGGCGATCAGGTTGTCCAGGGTCGGGCGCGTCCTCCGCCCCGTCGATGGTGATCGTGATGTCGTGGGTGGTGCCGTCGGCGGTCACTGACGGTGATGCACGTCGCTGACGCTCTCGGAGGTGTCCAGGGACTGGATACGCGAGCTGGGTATTGTCCGCTGCAGTAACTCCAGTTGCCGGCCGCATCGATGGTCAGGCTGCCGTAGGTGCCGCCGATCGTCGCCGGCTGGAAGCTGGACTCACCGACATCGGGGTCGGAGATCGTCAGGGCATTGCCGGCCTCGAGCAAGGTATCCAGATCCGGATCCACGTCCTCGGTGACAGTGGCGGTGTCCACCCCGCCGATCACCGGCGGGTCGTTGGTGTTGTTGACGGTCAGATCGAAGATATCGTTGACGGTGCTGGTGTCCGTCATCCGCGGTGACCTTGACTGAGATGGTCCCGACATCAGCGTTGGTCGGCGTACCACTGAAGGTCTGGGTCAGGGCATCGAAGCTCAGCCAGGCGGGTAATGGCGAATCGTCGGACAGCGTGGCCGTATAGGTCAGCGTATCCGAGGCATCGACGTCGCTGAAGGTGTTCGGCCGGGACGGTAAAGCTGAACGGCGCATCCTCGGCAGCGCTCTGATCCGCGATCGAGGTTGTCCAGGGTCGGCGCGTCCTCGGCCCCGTCGATCGTGATCGTGATGTCGTGGGTGGTGCCGTCGGCGGTACTCGACGGTCGAGCACGTCCGATATGCTCTCGCCGGTCATCGAACTGCTGGATGCAAAGCTGGGTGTTGTCGGCTGCGTAGCTCCAGTTGCCGGCCGCATCGATGGTCAGGCCAGCCGTAGGTCCCGACGATCGGTCGCCGGCTGGAAGCTGGACTCGCCCGCATCCGGGTCGGCGATCGTCAGCGCATTCGCTGCTTCAAGCAGCGTCTCCAGGTCGGGATCGACGTCCTCGGTCAGCGGTCGCGCTGTTCACGCCGCCGATCACCGGCGGGTCGTTGGCGTTGGTCACGGTCAGATCGAAAATATCGTTGACGGTCGATGTCCCGTCATCGGCGGTGACCTTCACCGAGATAGTCCCGACGTCGGCGTTGGTCGGGGTACCGGCTGAAGGTCTGGGTCAGCGCATCGAAGCTCAGCCAGGCCGGTAAGGGCGAGTCATCGGACAGCGTCGCCGTGTAGGTCAGCGTGTCACTGGCATCGACATCGCTGAAGGTATTGGCCGGGACCGTGAAGCTGAACAGCGCATCCTCGGCGGTGCTCTGATCGGCGATCAGGTTGTCGAGTGTCGGCGCATCCTCGGCGCCATCGATCGTGATCGTGATGTCGTGGGTCGTGCCATCGGCCGTCAATACTGTGATTACGTCGCTGACGCTCTCGGTAGTGTCCAGGGACTGGATCGCGAGCTGGGTGTTATCCGCTTCGTAGCTCCAGTTGCCGGCGGCATCGATGGTCAGCGAGCCATAGGTCCCAACAATGGTCGCGGGCTGGAAGCTGGACTCGCCGACATCGGGGTCCGATATCGTGAGCGCGTCGTTGGCCTCGAGGAAGATTATCCAGGTCCGGATCGACGTCCTCGGTGACCGTGGCGCTGTTCACGCCGCCGATCACCGGCGGGTCGTTGGTGTTATTGACGGTCAGGTCGAAGACGTCATTGACGGTACTGGTCCCGTCATCCGCGGTGACCTTGATGCTGATCGTGCCCAGATCGGCATTGGTCGGCGTGCCGCTGAAGGTCTGGGTACCGGCGTTAAACGTGAGCCAGGCCGGCAGCGGGCTGTCATCGGACAACGTGGCCGTATAGGTCAGCGTATCCGAGGCATCGACGTCACTGAAGGTATTGGCCGGGACGGTGAAGCTAAACAGCGCATCCTCGGCGGTGCTCTGATCCGCGATCAGGTTGTCGAGCGTCGGGGCATCCTCGGCCCCGTCGATGGTGATCGTGATGTCGTGGGTCGTGCCGTCGGCCGTACTCACGGTGAGCACGTCCGATACGCTCTCGCCGGCATCGATCTGCTGGATGCTCAGCTGGGTATTGTCGGCTGAGTAAGACCAATTGCCCGCCGCATCGATGGTCAGGGAGCCATAGGTCCCGCCGATGGTCGCCGGCTGGAAGGCGGACTCACCGACATCCGGGTCGGATATCGTCAGGGCATCGTTGGCCTCGAGGAGATTATCCAGGTCCGGATCGATGTCCTCGGTGACCGTGGCGCTGTTGACCCCACCGATCACCGGCGGGTCATTGGTGTTGGTGACCGTCAGGTCGAAGATATCGTTGACCGTACTGGTCCCGTCATCGGCGGTGACCTTCACCGAGATAGTCCCGATATCCGCGTTGGTCGGCGTACCCGAGAAGGTCTGGGTCAGGGCATCGAAGCTCAGCCAGGCCGGCAGGGGGCTGTCATCGGACAGCGTAGCCGTATAGGTCAGGCTGTCGCTGGCATCGACATCGCTGAAGGTGTTCGCCGGGACGGTGAAGCTGAATGGCGCATCCTCGGCGGTACTCTGATCGGCGATCAGGTTGTCCAGCGTCGGGGCGTCCTCGGCCCCATCGATCGTGATCGTGATGTCATGCGTGGTACCGTCGGCGGTACTCACGGTGATTACGTCACTGACGCTCTCGCCGGCATCGATCTGCTGGATGCTCAGCTGGGTGTTGTCGGCTGAGTAAGACCAATTGCCCGCCGCATCGATGGTCAGGCTGCCATAGGTCCCGCCGATCGTCGCCGCCTGGAAGCTCGACTCGCCGACGTCCGGATCGGAGATCGTCAGCGCGTCGTTGGCCTCGAGGAGATTATCCAGGTCCGGATCGATGTCCTCGGTGACCGTGGCGCTGTTGACCCCACCGATCACCGGCGGGTCGTTGGTGTTGTTGACCGTCAGATCGAAGATATCGTTTACGGTCGATGTCCCGTCATCCGCGGTGACCTTGACTGAGATGGTCCCGATATCCGCGTTGGTCGGCGTACCGGAGAAGGTCTGGGTCAGCGCATCGAAGCTCAGCCAGGCCGGCAGGGGTGAATCGTCCGAGAGGGTCGCGGTGTAGGTCAGCGTATCCGAGGCATCGACATCGCTAAAGGTGTTCGCCGGGACGGTAAAGCTGAACGGCGCGTCCTCGGCGGTACTCTGATCGGCGATCAGGTTGTCCAGGGTCGGCGCGTCCTCCGCGCCGTCGATGGTGATCGTGATGTCGTGCGTGGTACCGTCGGCGGTACTCACGGTGATTACGTCACTGACGCTCTCGCCGGCATCGATCTGCTGGATACTCAGCTGGGTGTTGTCCGCAGCATAGCTCCAGTTGCCCGCGGCATCGATGGTCAGGGAGCCGTAGGTGCCGCCGATCGTGGCAGGCTGGAAGCTCGACTCGCCCACGTCCGGATCCGATATCGTCAGAGCATTGGCCGCTTCCAGCAGCGTATCCAGGTCCGGATCCACATCCTCAGTCAGGGTCGCACTGTTGACCCCACCGATTACCGGCGGGTCGTTGGTGTTGTTGACCGTCAGATCGAAGATATCGTTTACGGTCGATGTCCCGTCATCGGCGGTGACCTTGACCGAGATGGTCCCGATATCCGCGTTGGTCGGCGTACCGGAGAAGGTCTGGGTCAGCGCATCGAAGCTCAGCCAGGCCGGCAGGGGCTGAGTCATCGGACAGCGTAGCCGTATAGGTCAGGCTGTCGCTGGCATCGACATCGCTGAAGGTGTTCGCCGGGACGGTGAAGCTGAATGGCGCATCCTCGGCGGTACTCTGATCGGCGATCAGGTTGTCCAGCGTCGGCGCATCCTCGGCCCCATCGATGGTGATGGTGATGTCGTGGGTGGTGCCGTCGGCGGTACTCACGGTGAGCACGTCCGATACGCTCTCGCCGGCATCGATCTGCTGGATGCTCAGCTGGGTGTTGTCGGCTGAGTAAGACCAATTGCCGGCGGCATCGATGGTCAGGCTGCCGTAGGTGCCGACGATCGTGGCCGGCTGGAAGCTGGACTCGCCAACATCGGGATCGCTGATGGTCAGCGCGTCGTTGGCCTCGAGCAAGGTATCCAGGTCCGGATCGATGTCCTCGGTGACCGTGGCGCTGTTGACCCCACCGATCACCGGCGGATCATTGGTATTGGTCACCGTCAGGTCGAAAACGTCGTTGACCGTGCTGGTGCCATCATCGGCGGTGACCTTCACCGAGATGGTCCCGATGTCGGCATTGGTCGGCGTCCCGCTGAAGGTCTGGGTCCCGGCGTTAAAGCGTGAGCCAGGTCGGCAGCGGGCTGTCATCGGACAGCGTGGCGGTATAGGTCAGCGTATCCGAGGCATCGACATCGCTGAAGGTATTGGCCGGGACGGTAAAGCTGAATGGCGCATCCTCGGCGGTACTCTGATCGGCGATCAGGTTGTCCAGCGTCGGGGCGTCCTCGGCCCCATCGATCGTGATCGTGATGTCGTGCGTGGTACCGTCGGCGGTACTCACGGTGATTACGTCGACTGACGCTCTCGCCGGCATCGATCTGCTGGATGCTCAGCTGGGTGTTATCGGCTGAGTAAGACCAATTGCCCGCCGCATCGATGGTCAGGCTGCCATAGGTCCCGCCGATCGTCGCCGCCTGGAAGCTCGACTCGCCGACGTCCGGATCGGAGATCGTCAGCGCGTCGTTGGCCTCGAGGAGATTATCCAGGTCCGGATCGATGTCCTCGGTGACCGTGGCGCTGTTGACCCCACCGATCACCGGCGGATCATTGGTGTTGGTCACCGTCAGGTCGAAAACGTCATTGACCGTACTGGTGCCGTCATCGGCCGTGACCTTGACTGAGATGGTCCCGATATCCGCGTTGGTCGGGGTACCCGACAAGGTCTGGGTACCGGCGTTAAACGTGAGCCAGGCCGGCAGCGGGCTGTCATCCGACAGCGTGGCGGTATAGGTCAGGCTGTCGCTGGCATCCACATCGCTGAAGGTATTGGCCGGGACCGTGAAGCTGAACGGCGCATCCTCGGCGGTGCTCTGATCCGCGATCAGATTATCGAGTGTCGGGGCGTCTTCGGCGCCGTCGATGGTGATCGTGATGTCGTGGGTGGTGCCGTCGGCGGTGATGACGGTGATGTACGTCGCTGACGCTCTCGCTGGCGTCCAGCGGACTGGATCGCGCAGCTGGGTATTGTCGGCCGCGTAGCTCCAGTTGCCCGCCGCATCGATGGTCAGGCTGCCGTAGGTGCCGCACGATCGTGCCGGCTGGAAGCTGGACTCGCCGACATCCGGGTCGGAGATGGTCAGCGCGTCGTTGGCCTCGAGGAGGTTATCGAGGTCCGGATCGACGTCCTCGGTGACCGGGTGGCGCTGTTGACCCCACCGATCACCGGCGGGTCGTTGGTGTTGTTGACCGTGAGATCGAAGATATCGTTTACGGTCGATGTCCCGTCATCCGCGGTGACCTTGACTGAGATGGTGCCGATATCAGCGTTGGTCGGCGTACCGCTGAAGGTCTGGGTCAGCGGCATCGAAGCTCAGCCAGGCCGGCAGGGGTGAATCGTCGGAGAGGGTGGCGGTGTAGGTCAGGCGTATCCGAGGCATCGACATCGCTAAAGGTGTTGGCCGGGACGGTAAAGCTGAACGGCGCGTCCTCGGCGGTACTCTGATCCGCGATCAGGTTGTCGAGTGTCGGCGCATCCTCGGCGCCATCGATCGTGATCGTGATGTCGTGCGTGGTGCCGTCGGCGGTACATCACGGTGAGCACGTCCGTCACGCTCTCGCCGGCATCGATCTGCTGGATGCTCAGCTGGGTGTTATCGGCTGCAGTAAGACCAATTGCCCGCCGCATCGATGGTCAGGCTGCCATAGGTCCCGCCGATCGTCGCCGGCTGGAAGCTGGACTCACCGATATCCGGATCGGAGATCGTCAAGGCATTCGCTGCTTCCAGCAAGGTATCCAGATCTGGATCCACGTCCTCGGTGACCGTGGCGCTGTTCACGCCGCCGATCACCGGCGGGTCGTTGGTGTTATTGACGGTCAGGTCGAAGACGTCATTGACGGTACTGGTACCGTCGTCCGCGGTGACCTTCACCGAGATGGTGCCCAGGTCAGAATTGGTCGGCGTACCACTGAAGGTCTGGGTCAGGGCATCGAAGCTCAGCCAGGCGGGTAATGGCGAATCGTCGGACAGCGTGGCCGTATAGGTCAGCGTATCCGAGGCATCGACGTCGCTGAAGGTATTGGCCGGGACGGTAAAGCTGAACGGCGCATCCTCGGCGGTGCTCTGATCGGCGATCAGGTTGTCCAGCGTCGGCGCGTCCTCGGCCCCATCGATGGTGATCGTGATGTCGTGGGTGGTGCCGTCGGCCGTACTCACGGTGAGCACGTCCGATACGCTCTCGCCGGCATCGATCTGCTGGATGCTCAGCTGGGTATTGTCGGCTGAGTAAGACCAATTGCCCGCCGCATCGATGGTCAGGGAGCCATAGGTCCCGCCGATGGTCGCCGCCTGGAAGGCGGACTCACCGACATCCGGGTCGGATATCGTCAGGGCATCGTTGGCCTCGAGGAGATTATCCAGGTCCGGATCGATGTCCTCGGTGACCGTGGCGCTGTTGACCCCACCGATCACCGGCGGATCATTGGTGTTGGTCACCGTCAGGTCGAAGACGTCATTGACCGTACTGGTGCCGTCATCGGCCGTGACCTTGACTGAGATGGTCCCGATATCCGCGTTGGTCGGGGTACCCGACAAGGTCTGGGTACCGGCGTTAAACGTGAGCCAGGCCGGCAGCGGGCTGTCATCCGACAGCGTGGCGGTATAGGTCAGGCTGTCGCTGGCATCCACATCGCTGAAGGTATTGGCCGGGACCGTGAAGCTGAACGGCGCATCCTCGGCGGTGCTCTGATCCGCGATCAGATTATCGAGTGTCGGGGCGTCTTCGGCGCCGTCTATGGTGATGGTGATGCCGTGGGTGGTGCCGTCCGCGGTGCTGACGGTGAGCACGTCGCTGACGCTCTCGGTAGTGTCCAGGGACTGGATAGCGAGCTGGGTATTGTCCGCTTCGTAACTCCAGTTGCCGGCCGCATCGATGGTCAGGCTGCCGTAGGTGCCGACGATCGTGGCCGGCTGGAAGCTGGACTCACCGACATCGGGGTCGGATATCGTCAGGGCATCGTTGGCCTCGAGGAGATTATCGAGGTCTGGATCCACATCCTCAGTCAGGGTCGCACTGTTGACCCCACCGATTACCGGCGGGTCGTTGGTGTTGTTGACCGTCAGATCGAAGATATCGTTTACGGTCGATGTCCCGTCATCCGCGGTGACCTTGACTGAGATGGTCCCGGTATCCGCGTTGGTCGGCGTACCGCTGAAGGTCTGGGTCAGGGCATCGAAGCTCAGCCAGGCGGGCAGCGGTGAGTCATCGGACAGCGTCGCGGCGTAGGTCAGGCTGTCCGAGGCATCCACGTCACTGAAGGTATTGGCCGGGACCGTGAAGCTGAAGGGGGCGTCCTCGGCAGTGCTCCGATCCGCGATGAGGTTGTCCAGGGTCGGGGCGTCCTCGGCCCCGTCGATCGTGATCGTGATGTCGTGGGTGGTGCCGTCGGCAGTCGATACTGTGATGACGTCCGATACGCTCTCGCCGACATCGATCTGCTGGATACTCAGCTGGGTGTTATCCGCCGCGTAGCTCCAGGCCCCGGCCGCATCGATGGTCAGCGAGCCGTAGGTCCCGACGATCGTGGCCGGCTGGAAGCTCGACTCGCCGACGTCCGGATCGGAGATCGTCAGAGCGTCATTGGCCGCTTCGAGCAGGTATCCAGGTCCGGATCGACGTCCTCGGTGACCGGGTCGCGCTGTTGACCCCACCGATCACGGCGGATCGTTGGTGTTGTTGACCGTCAGATCGAAGATATCGTTGACGGTCGATGTCCCGTCATCCGCCGTGACCTTGACTGAGATGGTCCCGATATCCGCGTTGGTCGGCGTACCCGAGAAGGTCTGGGTCAGCGCATCGAAGCTCAGCCAGGCCGGCAGGGGTGAATCGTCCGAGAGGGTCGCGGTGTAGGTCAGCGTATCCGAGGCATCGACATCGCTAAAGGTGTTCGCCGGGACGGTAAAGCTGAACGGCGCATCCTCGGCGGTGCTCTGATCGGCGATCAGGTTGTCCAGCGTCGGGGCATCCTCGGCCCCATCGATGGTGATGGTGATGTCGTGGGTGGTGCCGTCGGCGGTACTGACGGTGAGCACGTCCGATCACGCTCTCGCCGGTATCGATCGGACTGGATCGCTCAGCTGGGTGTTGTCCGCCGCATAGCTCCAGTTGCCCGCCGCATCGATGGTCAGGCTGCCATAGGTCCCGACGATGGTCGCCGGCTGGAAGCTGGACTCGCCGACATCCGGATCGGACGATCGTCAGCGCATTCGCTGGCTTCCAGCAGGGTATCCAGTGTCCGGATCCACGTCCTCGGTCAGGGTCGCGCTGTTCACGCCGCCGATCACCGGCGGATCGTTGGTGTTGGTGACGGTCAGATCGAAGAGGTCGTTGACGGTCGATGTGCCGTCATCGGCGGTGACCTTGACGGTGATGGTCCCGATATCGGCGTTGGTCGGCGTACCGCTAGAAGGTCTGGGTCAGCGCATCGAAGCTCAGCCAGGCCGGCAGGGGCGAGTCATCGGACAGCGTGGCCGTGTAGGTCAGCGTGTCACGTGGCATCGACATCGCTGAAGGTATTGGCCGGGACCGGTGAAGCTGAACGGCGCATCCTCGGCGGTGCTCTGATCCGCGATCAGGTTGTCGAGTGTCGGGGCATCCTCGGCGCCGTCGATCGTGATCGTGATGTCGTGGGTGGTGCCGTCGGCGGTGATGACGGTGATCACGTCCGATGACGCTCTCGGTAGTGTCCAGGGACTGGATCGCCAGCTGGGTGTTGTCCGCTGCATAACTCCAGTTGCCGGCCGCATCGATGGTCAGGCTGCCGTAGGTCCCGACGATCGTGGCCGGCTGGAAGCTGGACTCGCCGACGTCGGGGTCGGATATCGTCAGGGCATCGTTGGCCTCGAGGAGGATTATCGAGGTCCGGATCCACATCCTCGGTCAGGGTCGCACTGTTGACCCCGCCGATCACCGGCGGATCATTGGTGTTGGTGACGGTCAGGTCGAAGATATCGTTGACCGTGCTGGTGCCGTCATCGGCCGTGACCTTGATGACTGATCGTGCCCGAGATCGGAATTGGTCGGCGTACCGCTGAAGGTCTGGGTCAGCGCATCGAAGCTCAGCCAGGCGGGTAATGGCGAATCGTCGGACAGCGTGGCGGTATAGGTCAGCGTATCCGAGGCATCGACATCGCTGAAGGTATTGGCCGGGACGGTAAAGCTGAACGGCGCATCCTCGGTGGTGCTCTGATCCGCGATCAGGTTGTCGAGTGTCGGCGCGTCCTCGGCCCCGTCGATCGTGATCGTGATGTCGTGGGTGGTGCCGTCGGCAGTCGATGACTGTGATGACGTCCGATACGCTCTCGCCGACATCGATCTGCTGGATACTCAGCTGGGTGTTATCCGCTGAGTAAGACCAAGGCCCCGGCCGCATCGATGGTCAGCGAGCCATAGGTCCCAACAATGGTCGACGGGCTGGAAGCTGGACTCGCCGACATCGGGGTCCGATATCGTGAGCGCGTCGTTGGCCTCGAGCAGGTTATCCAGGTCCGGATCGATATCCTCTGTGACCGTGGCGCTGTTCACGCCACCGATCACCGGGGGATCATTGGTATTGTTGACCGTCAGATCGAAGACGTCATTGACCGTCGATGTCCCGTCATCCGCGGTGACCTTCACCGCGATGGTGCCCAGGTCACTGTTGGTCGGCGTACCGCTGAAGGTCTGGGTACCGGCGTTAAACGTGAGCCAGGCCGGCAGCGGACTATCATCGGACAGCGTCGCCGTATAGGTCAGCGTATCCGAGGCATCGACGTCACTGAAGGTATTGGCCGGGACCGTGAAGCTGAACGGCGCATCCTCGGCGGTGCTCTGATCGGCGATCAGATTGTCCAGGGTCGGGGCATCCTCCGCCCCGTCGATCGTGATGGTGATGTCGTGCGTGGTGCCATCCGCGGTGCTGACGGTCAGCACGTCCGATACACTCTCGCCCGTATCCAGGGACTGGATCGCGAGCTGGGTATTGTCCGCTTCGTAGCTCCAGTTGCCGGCGGCATCGATGGTCAGGCTGCCATAGGTCCCGACGATGGTCGCCGGCTGGAAGCTGGACTCGCCCACGTCCGGGTCGGCGATCGTCAGCGCATTCGCTGCTTCCAGCAGCGTATTCAGGTCCGGATCCACGTCCTCGGTCAGGGTCGCGCTGTTCACGCCGCCGATCACCGGCGGGTCGTTGGTGTTGGTCACGGTCAGATCGAAAATATCGTTGACGGTCGATGTCCCGTCATCGGCGGTGACCTTCACCGAGATAGTCCCGATGTCGGCGTTGGTCGGGGTACCGGCTGAAGGTCTGGGTCAGCGCATCGAAGCTCAGCCAGGCCGGTAAGGGCGAGTCATCGGACAGCGTCGCCGTGTAGGTCAGCGTGTCACTGGCATCGACATCGCTGAAGGTATTGGCCGGGACGGTAAAGCTGAACGGCGCATCCTCGGCAGTGCTCTGATCCGCGATCAGGTTGTCGAGCGTCGGGGCATCCTCGGCGCCATCGACCGTGATCGTGATGTCGTGCGTGGTGCCATCGGCCGTCAATACTGTGATTACGTCGCTGACGCTCTGCCGGTAGTGATCCAGGGACTGGATGCGCGAGCTGGGTGTTATCCGCTTCGTAACTCCAGTTGCCGGCGGCATCGATGGTCAGGCTGCCGTAGGTGCCGACGATCGTCGCCGGCCTGGAAGCTGGACTCGCCGACATCCGGATCGGATGATCGTCAGCGCGTCGTTGGCCTCGAGGAGGTTATCCAGGTCCGGATCGACGTCCTCGGTGACCGTGGCGCTGTTCACGCCGCCGATCACCGGCGGGTCGTTGGTGTTATTGACGGTCAGGTCGAAGACGTCATTGACGGTACTGGTACCGTCGTCCGCGGTGACCTTCACCGAGATGGTCCCGAGGTCCGCATTGGTCGGCGTACCACTGAAGGTCTGGGTCAGGGCATCGAAGCTCAGCCAGGCGGGTAATGGCGAATCGTCGGACAGCGTGGCCGTATAGGTCAGCGTATCCGAGGCATCGACGTCGCTGAAGGTATTGGCCGGGACCGTGAAGCTGAACGGCGCATCCTCGGCGGTGCTCTGATCCGCGATCAGGTTGTCGAGTGTCGGCGCATCCTCGGCGCCATCGATCGTGATCGTGATGTCGTGGGTCGTGCCGTCGGCCGTACTCACGGTGAGCACGTCCGATACGCTCTCGCCGGCATCGATCTGCTGGATGCTCAGCTGGGTATTGTCGGCTGAGTAAGACCAATTGCCCGCCGCATCGATGGTCAGGGAGCCATAGGTCCCGCCGATGGTCGCCGCCTGGAAGGCGGACTCACCGACATCCGGGTCGGATATCGTCAGGGCATCGTTGGCCTCGAGGAGATTATCCAGGTCCGGATCGATGTCCTCGGTGACCGTGGCGCTGTTGACCCCACCGATCACCGGCGGATCATTGGTGTTGTTCACCGTCAGGTCGAAGACGTCATTGACCGTACTGGTGCCGTCATCGGCCGTGACCTTGACTGAGATGGTCCCGATATCCGCGTTGGTCGGGGTACCCGACAAGGTCTGGGTCAGGGCATCGAAGCTCAGCCAGGCCGGCAGCGGGCAGTCATCGGACAGCGTGGCCGTATAGGTCAGGGTGTCCTGGCATCGACATCGCTGAAGGTATTGGCCGGGACCGTGAAGCTGAACGGCGCATCCTCGGCGGTGCTCTGATCCGCGATGAGATTGTCCAGGGTCGGGGCGTCCTCGGCCCCATCGATGGTGATCGTGATGTCATGCGTGGTACCGTCGGCGGTACTCACGGTGATTACGTCACTGACGCTCTCGCCGGCATCGATCTGCTGGATGCTCAGCTGGGTGTTGTCGGCTGAGTAAGTCCAATTGCCGGCCGCATCGATGGTCAGGCTGCCATAGGTCCCGCCGATCGTCGCCGGCTGGAAGCTCGACTCGCCCACGTCCGGATCCGATATCGTCAGAGCATTGGCCGCTTCCAGCAGCGTATCCAGGTCCGGATCCACATCCTCAGTCAGGGTCGCACTGTTGACCCCACCGATTACCGGCGGGTCGTTGGTGTTGTTGACCGTCAGATCGAAGATATCGTTTACGGTCGATGTCCCGTCATCCGCGGTGACCTTGACTGAGATGGTCCCGATATCCGCGTTGGTCGGCGTACCGGAGAAGGTCTGGGTCAGCGCATCGAAGCTCAGCCAGGCCGGCAGGGGTGAATCGTCCGAGAGGGTCGCGGTGTAGGTCAGCGTATCCGAGGCATCGACATCGCTAAAGGTGTTCGCCGGGACGGTGAAGCTGAATGGCGCATCCTCGGCGGTACTCTGATCGGCGATCAGGTTGTCCAGCGTCGGCGCATCCTCGGCCCCATCGATGGTGATGGTGATGTCGTGGGTGGTGCCGTCGGCGGTACTCACGGTGAGCACGTCCGATACGCTCTCGCCGGCATCGATCTGCTGGATGCTCAGCTGGGTGTTGTCGGCTGAGTAAGACCAATTGCCGGCGGCATCGATGGTCAGGCTGCCGTAGGTGCCGACGATCGTGGCCGGCTGGAAGCTCGACTCGCCCACATCGGGATCGCTGATGGTCAGCGCGTCATTGGCCTCGAGCAGGTCATCCAGATCCGGATCCACATCCTCGGTGACCGTGGCCGTGTCCACCCCACCGATGGTTGGGGGATCGTTGGTATTGGTCACGGTCAGGTCGAAGACGTCATTGACGGTGCTGGTTCCGTCGTCCGCGGCGACCTTCACCGAGATGGTTCCGATATCCGCGTTGGTCGGCGTACCACTAAAGGTCTGGGTACCGGCATCGAAGCTCAGCCAGGCGGGTAATGGCGAATCGTCGGACAGCGTGGCCGTATAGGTCAGCGTATCCGAGGCATCGACGTCGCTGAAGGTATTGGCCGGGACCGTGAAGCTAAACAGCGCATCCTCGGCGGTGCTCTGATCCGCGATCAGGTTGTCGAGCGTCGGCGCATCCTCGGCCCCGTCGATGGTGATCGTGATGTCGTGGGTCGTGCCGTCGGCGGTACTCACGGTGAGCACGTCCGATACGCTCTCGCCGGCATCGATCTGCTGGATGCTCAGCTGGGTATTGTCGGCTGAGTAAGACCAATTGCCCGCCGCATCGATGGTCAGGGAGCCATAGGTCCCGCCGATGGTCGCCGCCTGGAAGGCGGACTCACCGACATCCGGGTCGGATATCGTCAGCGCGTCGTTGGCCTCGAGGAGATTATCCAGGTCCGGATCGATGTCCTCGGTGACCGTGGCGCTGTTGACCCCACCGATCACCGGCGGATCATTGGTGTTGGTCACCGTCAGGTCGAAAACGTCATTGACCGTACTGGTGCCGTCATCGGCCGTGACCTTGACTGAGATGGTCCCGATGTCGGCATTGGTCGGGGTGCCACTGAAGGTCTGGGTCAGCGCATCGAAGCTCAGCCACGCGGGCAGCGGGCTGTCATCGGACAGCGTCGCGGTGTAGGTCAACGTATCCGAGGCATCGACGTCACTGAAGGTATTGGCCGGAACGGTGAAGCTAAATAGCGCATCCTCGGCGGTACTCTGATCGGCGATCAGGTTGTCCAGGGTCGGCGCATCCTCCGCCCCATCGATCGTGATCGTGATGTCGTGGGTGGTGCCATCCGCGGTGCTGACGGTCAGCACGTCCGATACACTCTCGGTAGTGTCCAGGGACTGGATAGCGAGCTGGGTATTGTCGGCCGCATAGCTCCAGTTGCCCGCGGCATCGATGGTCAGGGAGCCATAGGTCCCGACGATCGTCGCCGGCTGGAAGCTGGACTCGCCGACGTCCGGATCGCTGATGGTCAGCGCGTCGTTGGCCTCGAGCAGGTCATCTGCGTCCGGATCGACGTCCTCGGTGACCGTGGCGGTATCAGTGCCGCCGATCACCGGTGGATCACCGGCCGCAGTGACATCGATCGTGATCGTATTGGCGGTCGGGTCGGTATCCACACCGGCGTTGGCGGTGCCGCCATCATCCTGGACCTGGAAGTCGAAGCTGTCGTAGCCGACGCCATAGGCATCCGTGGCCGGCTTGAACTTCAGCCGATTGGCGAGGATGTCGGCGACCGCCACCGTGTCGGTCGCGCCCAGGGCCTCGCCACCGTCGACAATGCCGTCACCATTTGCGTCGACATAAAGCGTGCCATTGCTCGGCGCCGTCGCGATGACCACACCCGCCAGATTATCCGGCGGACTGTCATTGGCATCACTGAAGCCGAAATCCGCGGTCGTGAACACATAGTCGGTGTCCTCGGCGGTCGACACGGTCTTATTGGTACCCGCCGGGGCATCGTTCACGTTCGTGATGTCGATGTTGACCGTACCCAGCGTGATGTCGCCGCCGCCACCCGATCCGGTGTTGCCGTTGTCGCGGATCTGTACGGTGATCAGATCAACATTGTCACCCGCGGCGTGTGGCGTGGCGTGCTCATAGTCGATGCTGTTGATGTCGTTCAGGAAATCATTCAGATCGGTCAAGTTACCCGTCAAGATGAGTTCGGATTGGGATCCTCCCAGCGTGACGCCCGGCCAGCCCAATGTTTGGAGGTGCCCATTGGCTGAGGTAATGGTCAACGTAAGATTTCCGGAACCGGCGTCCACATCGCTCAGGTCGATCGCGCTCAGGTCGAGTTTGCCCTGGGTATCTTCGAGGAAAGACAGGTCAGTGGGGAGCGAGCCCGCATTCGTCGGATCGTCGTTGACCGTGTCAATGCTCACCGACGATGCAATACCGATCGCAGTGGTATCGCTCCCACCGTTGGCGGTCCCGCCATCGTCCTTGATCGAGATCAGCGTCACGACACGCGCCGCACCCTGGGGATTCTCGCTGGTGTTGTTGTAGGCCAGCCCGTCGACCAGCGCCTCCGCGGCCGCGGGCGAGAAGCCACCGGTCTTGGAGATCACCACGGTGGCGGTGCTACCCGACACAGAGACGTCGACATCGTAGCCGTTAGCTGCCGTAGTTTCGCTGTTGAGATGCGTCAGCCCGATCGCCTGCCCATCGACCACCAGGATCTCGTCGCTGCCATCCGCCAACCCATCCACCGTGAGCTGCAGGGTGTCGATCAGGTCACCCGGCTCGACCGGATCGACCGACGTTGCGCTGAACAGGCCGACCGCACCGCCGTTTTCAGTGAACGTCGGTGATGTGTCGACCGTACCAAAAAGGGGTGCGTCGTTGATATTGGTGACATCGATCGTGATCGTATTGGCGGTCGGGTCGGTATCCACACCGCCGTTGGCGGCGCCGCCATCATCCTGCACCTGGAAGTCGAAGCTGTCGTAGCCGACGCCATAGGCATCCGTGGCCGGCTTGAACTTCAGCCGATTGGCGAGAATGTCGGCCACCGTCACCGTGTCGGTCGCGCCCAGGGCCTCGCCGCCGTCGACAATGCCGTCACCGTTCGCGTCGACATACAGCGTGCCGTTGCTCGGCGCGGTCGCGATGACGACACCCGCCAGGTTATCCGACGGACTGTCATTGGCATCGCTAAAGCCGAAATCGGCGGTCGTGAACACGTAGTCGGTGTCCTCGGCGGTCGACACGGTCTTATTCGTACCTGCCGGGGCATCGTTCACGTCCGTGATATCGATGTTGACCGTACCCAGCGTGACGTCGCCGCCGCCACCCGATCCGGTGTTGCCGTTGTCGCGGATCTGCACCTGGATGCTGTCGACATTGTCGCCGGCCAGGTTTGCGGTACCGTGCAGATACTGAATCCGGGTCGCCGAATCGAAGAAGGTATTGAGGTCCGCGACCGCCCCGGTGAGGGTCATGGTCCCGGTCCCACTGCCGGCCACGATCACGTCGATGTCGCTCGAGGCGTACAGATTGCCACCGGTGCTGGTCGTGAGGGTCACCGTGAGCAGCTGGTTGTTGTGGTCCAGATCGCCGAAATCGAGTGCCGACAGATCGATCCCGCTACTGGTGCCCTCCAGCACCGCGACATCGGTCGGCAGGCTCCCATTATTGGTCGGGTCGTCGTTGATCGACGCCACCGTCAGCGTGCGAGTGTCGCTGCCCAGCGCCGCACCATCATCGACCTGGAAGTTGATCACGCGATTGGTGGTCGACGGCAGCTCGCTGGTATTCTCATAAGTGACCGACCGCAGCGCCGTCTGGTAGTCGGCCACGCTGGCGGTGCCGCTGAGGGTCAGGATACCGGTGGCTGCGGTGTAGCTCCCGGTGATGCCGAGTTGATCGGTGAACGCCAGCACGTCCTCACTGTTACTGAAACCGGACGCGATCTGCACGGTGGCCCCGGTCAGATCGGTGCTGTCGACGTCGGCCAGCGTCACCCCGGAATCGATGACAACGGCGCCGTCATTCTCCGTGTAGCCCAGCTGCGTCCCGGTCGTGGTGACCGTCGGCGCCTCGTTCAGGTCATTGACCGTAACGGTCAGGGTCTCGTCGTAGGTGTTGCTACCACCGTCGGTGACCCGGACGGTGACCGAATAGCTCGACTGGTTCTCGAAATCCAGCACCCCGTCGGTCAGGATCAGCTCGTCGCTGCCCGCGCCACCGATCGAGAAGACCGCGGCATCCGCCCCGCCGACGATGCTATAGCTGAAGGTCTCCGGACTGTCCGGATCGGTGGTGGTCAGGCTGCCGACGCTGTAACCGCCTGTCGTGTCCGTGTTCTCATCGACACTGAAGGTGTTCGGGGCGATGTCGGTCGGGCTTTCGTTGACATCGGTCACGGTGACCGAGATCAGCTGCACATCGGTGCCGCCGTTGCCATCGTCGGCCGTAATTTCGACCTCGTAGACGCCATCCGTATTGGCATCCGCCAAGGTCTCGAAGTCCGGGGCACTGGCGAAGGTCAGCACGCCGCTGTTGACGTCGATGCTGAACAGGCCCTGATCGGCACCACCGGAGATCGCGAAGGTCGGCGTGTCGCCATCCACATCCGATGCGGTTACCGTGGTCACCGCGGTCTGATTCTCGGCCGCATTGACCGTCGCCGACGACGTGATCGTCGGATCATCATTAATCGCGGAAATCGTCACCATTGACGCCACACCGATGACGGTCGTATCGACCCCGCCGTTGGCGGTACCCCCATCGTCCTTGATCGAGGTCAGCGTCACGACTCGCGCCGCACCCTGGGGATTCTCGCTGGTGTCGTTGTAGGCCAGCCCGTCGACCAGGGCCTCCGCGGCCGCAGGTGAGAAGCCACCGGTCTTGGTGATCACCACGGTGGCGGTGCTGCCAGCCACAGAGACGTCGACATCGTAGCCGTTGGCTGCCGTAGTTTCGCTGTTGAGATGCGTCAGCTCGATCGCCTGCCCATCGACCATCAGGATCTCGTCGCTGCCGTCGGCCAGCCCATCCACCGTGAGCTGCAGGGTGTCGATCAGGTCACCCGGCTCGACCGGATCCACCGCGGTGGCACTGAACAGGCCGACCGCACCGCCGTTTTCAGTAAAGGCCGGCGTCGAATTTGTCGTCACAAACGTGGGCGCGTCGTTGACCGCTATGACCGAAATCGATGCCGTCTCGGTGGCGGAACTGAATGCCGTCGTGCCGCCGTTCGTGCTGACATCAACCTTGCTACCGGCCGTGCCACTGGTCTGGTCCCAGGCGCGGAAGGTCACATCGGCCGAATCCGCGTCCAGTGCATCCGGTATAAACCGCAGCTGGTCGGTGTCACGCAGCAGCAGCGCAGAAATGTCGGAGACGGTGCCGACGTCTAGCCACGTGCCACCGCCGTTGGTCGAGTACTGCCAGGTGCCATTGCTGCTGTTCAGTCCGGTGAGCGCTATGCCTTCGGGATCGCCGCTATCCGCGTCGGTGATCCGATTGCCACCGGCGCTGGCGATGATCTCGGCCACGGTGTTGCCGCCGTTGGTCGTCTGGTCCTCGGTGATGGTCGTCAGTGCCATGTCGCCGCTGTTGTCGACTACGGGCGCACTGTTTTCTGGGTTGACGGTTACCTGGTGGCTCGGGACAAAGTTGAGGTAGGTGGGACCATCAAGACCGCCTGACCCGCCAGTGAAATACTCGTCGACATAGACCCCTGTGGTCGCATCGAAACGCAGCACATTGTCGCCATAGTAGCTAGCAACATAGAGATAGCCATCGGGAGCAAAGGCCAGGCCCGTAGCGCCATTCAGACTGCCGCCGGACGTGAATACGTCAATGAAGTTTCCATTCGTCCCGTCGTAGCGGAGAACCTCATTGCTGGTCGGCGACGTCACGTAGAGGTTGCCATCGGGTCCGAAGGCCATGTCCTCCGGCGAGTTCAGTCCGCCGCTCCCGGCCGTGACGAACACGTCGATGAATGCGCCCGTATCGCCATCGTAGCGGACAACGTTGTTGGAAGAGAATCCAACGGCGTAGAGGTTGCCATCGGGACCGAAGGCAACCGACATGGTGTTGGAAAGGCCACCACCAGAGGAGAACGTCCCCATGAAGGTGCCGGTTGAACCGTCGTAACGCAATATGCTGTCCGTGCCATTGCTGCCCACATAAAGGTGCCCATCCGCGCCGAAGGTCAGGCCTACGGGCTGATCGAGCCCGCCACTGTTGCGCGACCACGAATTCATCGATGAAATTGCCGCTCGGATCGTAGCGCAGCACATTGTCCGACCCATAACCTGTGACATAGATGTTGCCGTCGGGTCCGGTAATCACCTCGTACGGGTCTACCAGGCCGTCGCCGGTGGCAAATTGCTGAAGGAACGCCCCCGTCGCAGGCTCGTAGCGCACCAAGCCGTCGCTAGTGGAGTAGCTCGGGACCAGGAGGTCGCTCTGCAAATAAGTTCCTTCGGTGTCCGAAGCGGCGACAAGAATATTTTGGGTGAAGCCACCGTCTGCGTAGATATGCGTGGCGGTGCTGGGATTGCCCGCAATCGTCTCGACCGTGCCGTCTCCCCAATCGATCGTCCAGTTGATCACATCTTCAGTTGCGCTCAGATTGAGGGTATAGGTCTCACCCACGTCGACGGTAGCGGCACCGGTAGCGGTGATGCTCGGCGTGATATTGTTGAGATCGATCGAAACGTCCGCCGTGTCGTAGGCACCCTCCGGATCGATCGCGGCCACGGTCAGGTTAAACGTTGGCGTGGTCTCGAAGTCTAACGCTGCACTGTTGGCCACGGTGATCTGGCCATTGTTCGCATCGATCGCGAAGGCGCCGTCGGTGTTGCCGGCGGTGATCGCGTAAGTCAAAGCGTGTGACGCACCCAGCACCTCGTCAGCGTCCCACTGGATGACGTATTCCTGGGTGCTGGAATTGGTTTCGACCTGCCATTGCCCAGTCGAATTGTCCAGATCAATGTAGTCTCTGTCGGCCAAGGAATCACTCGGTTCTCCGCTCCCAAAATTGGTGTACGCCCCACTCGTCGCAGAGCCGGAGGAGCCGCCGCTCCAAAACTGATCGGTCGATTCCGCACCCTCTTCGTACCAATAGAATTCACCTTCGGTCAAAACGTCTGACGCGCCAACCCACACGTCCCCAACGCTTTGTGCAAAGGTGTGAACGATATCGTTTTCCTCTTGCGAGTGAATGGTCACCAGTTCGCCAGCGACGCCGTTCAGCAATTCACTACCGGCGGAGGTGTTCGCAGTTGTCCATGTCACGCTGGACGAACTTACCTTGTAAAAGTTGCCGGTCTCGGCTGAATAGACCAGATCCGG
Source organism: uncultured Gammaproteobacteria bacterium (assembly GCA_963736445.1). Taxonomy (GTDB): domain Bacteria; phylum Pseudomonadota; class Gammaproteobacteria; order Chromatiales; family Chromatiaceae; genus Thiosocius. The sequence goes on from CAVTOY010000004.1 coordinate 189,366, forward strand.
ATCGGCTGCCAGCAGCGACGCGATCGCCGCCTCACGCTCCGGATCAGTGCCGGATACCGTCCCGACCACGGTGCCGCTTGCACTGTTCTCGTCCAGCGCGAAAGTCTCGTCATTGATCGTCGGCACCGCATTGGCCTGGTAGCCGATGCCCCAGATAGACTCGTTGTTGCCGTCGAGGTCCTCGTCGAGGCCTTCGAAGAAGCGCTGTGCGGTGGCAGCGGTGGTGCCGGTTCCCGTCGCTGTCACATCGAGGACGAAGATGTCCTGGCGAAGCACATCGATGGTCGTTCCGTCGCCTACGGTCGAGTCATTGCCCTGGATCGACACCAGCAACTGACCGGTGCTCAGCGACTTGCCGCCGATCTCGGTGTCGGCCTGCAACAGGTGCAAGCCGCCGATGTTCTGCCCGATATCGATATCGGCACCGGCAACCAGTATTGTGGTTGTACCGACGGTCGTATCCCCGAGCGTGCCGGTCGGTTGGAAACGCAGGATATTCTTGCCCGAGCCATCATGCGCGACCAGGAACTCGCCGGCGTTCAGCGTCACCCCACCGACCACGGTCGTCTGCTCGACCAGCGTGATCGCGCTGACGTTGCCCCAGCCGGTATCGTTCTTGCCGTCGATCAGGCGGAAGAAGCTGCCCTGGCTATAGTCGCCGGCAGTGTCTGGGCGGAACACGAACACATCTTCCTTCTTATAGGTCGACTCCGCCGATTGTCTCGTCCGCGTCCGTTGACAACAGGAGGTCGCCGGTCAGCAACTGGATGTTATTGCTGCCGACCTGGATGTCTCGGGTAACATAGTGAATCGCGTTGACGATGGTGTTGCCGTCACTGGCTGACCCACCGCCAGACAGCAATACCGTGTCCAGGTTGAAGCCGTAGGCCAGCGTGCCGCTGGTTGTCGACGCCAGTGGGTCGCTGTTGCTGGTCTCGAGCTGCGTGATATCGCCGAAGGTGACCACGTCGCCGCCGGTGATCGACGGGATCTCACTGCTCCCCGTGCCGCCCTCGTCGTTCTCGAAGGTCAGCCAGAGCTTCTGGTCGGGCGCCTGGACCGTGATCGCGACGCTGTCGGTATCGCTCAGTGCGCCACCGGTGCCGGTGTTGCCCTGGTCGTTGGTGACGATCTGCACGCCCGGCTGTGCCCGTGAAGCCCGGCGTCGGCGACAAAGGTCATGCCCTCGAGCGCGGCATTGATGTCGGCGACGGTACCGGTGAAGGTCATGGTCGCGTCGGCGGTGCCGTCGGCCGGCGGCGTAAAGGTCAGCCCCTTGGTGCCGGAAAGGTTCAGCGTGCCGTTGGTCGCGGTCAGCGTGACCTCGACATCGGCACTGCCGGCGTCGAAGTCGCTGATCGAGATCGCCGGTGCCGGTCGCCGAGCGAGAACAGCAGCATGCCGTCCTGGTCGATGGTCTGCGCGCCCGGGACGGTGTTCTCCGGTGCATCGTTTGTACCCGGCTCGTCGAGGTTGTTCAGGTCGATGGTCACAGTCGCGGTGTCGTAGGCGCCTTGGTCGTCGATCGCGGCCACCGTCAGGCCGAAGCTGGCTGTGGTCTCGAAAGTCGAGTGCGGCGCTGTTGGCGACCGTGATCTGGCCGGTGGTCGCGTCGATCGCGAAGGCGCCGTCGGTGTTTCCGGCGGTGATGGCGTAATGCAGCGTATCCCCAGTATCCGTGTCCGTGGCACTCACGCTGCCTACGGCGGTGCCATTCGCACTGTTCTCATTCAGATTGAACGTCGCATCGGCGGCATCGGGTGGCTGATTGCTGACGTACAGCGATAGACCCCAGATGTCCTCTTTCCCGCCATTGTCCAGATTGACGTCGGCACCCTCGAACAGGAGCGTCGCGGTCGCGGCCGATGTCCCGTCACCTGTCGCCGTCACATCGAGGACGAAGATGTCGAACTTGGTGACTGAAATCGTCGGGGTGTTTCCGACGGCGCTGTCGTCCGCCTTCAGTGCCAGCAGAATCTGGCCCGTCTGCAGCGTGACATCGCCGAGCTGGGTAGTCTCTTCGATCAGTTCGATCGCGTGGATGTTCTGGCCGATGTCGATGTCATCGCCGGCGACCAGAATGCTCTCGGTGCCGGTGGTCGTGACACCGAGCGTGCCCGGCTCGAAGCGGATAATGTTCTTGTTGCTGCCTTCGTGCGCAAGCAGGAATTCGCCGGCATTCAGCGTGGCGTCACCGACTACCGTTGTCTGTTCGACCAGGGTGACACCCACCACGCGACCGAGGCCCACGTCGGTGCCGTCGATCAGCAGCGTAAAAGTCCCGGAACTGTAGTCGCCCGGCGTATCCGGGCGGAACACGAAGACGCTCTTCTCGTCGACACTCAGGCCGGTCAGGTTCTCCGACGCCTGCGTGCTGAGGAGGATATCTCCGGCATAGAGCTGGAAGGAATTCGTGCCGACCGTGATATCCCTGCCGACATGGTGAAGCGCATTGACGATTGTGTCGGTGTCACTGAACGCCGGATCGTCCAGGTCGAAGATGGCCGAGAAGGTGCCGCTCGTGGTGCCGGGCTCGAAGCTGAGCGAACCGCCAAACTGCAGCACCTCGCCACCCGTCCAGCTGTTTAGGCCGGGTGCACCGCTATTGGTTTCGTCGGTGGCAGTCGTCAACCACAAGGCGCTGTCGCGCGCCTGGACGGTGATATCGACGCTGTCGGTATCGCTCTGCGCGCCGCCCGCGCCGCTATTGCCGAGATCGTTCGTGATGATCTGCACGCCGGCCGTGCCGACGAAGTCCGTCGCGCTGACAAAGGTCATGCCCTCGAGTGCGGCGTTGATGTCGGCGATCGTACCGGTAAAGGTCATGGTGGCGTCGGCCGTGCCGTCGGCGGGCGGCGTGAAGGTCAGCCCCTTGGTGCCGGAAAGGTTCAGCGTGCCGTTGGTCGCGGTCAGCGTGACCTGAACGGTTGCGCCGCCGGCGTCGGCATCGCTGATCGTGATCGCGGTGCCGCGCGCCGAGGAGAACAGCAGCATGCCATTCTGCACGATCGGGTCGAGGGTCAGGGTCGAGGGCATGCTGTTGACCGGCGCGGTGTTGACGTCGCCGACCTCGATTGTGACCGTATCGGTATCCGTCTTCGGACTGCCGCCACCAGCGGCGAAGTCGGTAGTGGTGATCTGTACGCCAGCGAAGCCCTCGAACGCGGCGGTCGGGTCGAACTGCAGGCCGTCCAGTGCGGCATTGACGTCGGCCAGGGTGCCGCTGAAGGTCATGCTCGGATCGGAGGTGCCGCCGCCACTGCTGAACGCGAGCCCGGTGGTGCCGTTCAGGGTCAGGGTGCCATTTGTGGCGGCCAACGTGACCTCGACGCTGCCATCGTCCGTATCCGCGACACTGATCAGGTTGCCGTTGGCGGTGCTGAACACCACCGGTGTGTCGATAGCCGTGTTCTGGGTTGCAGGGACCGTGTTGACCGGCGCCGCGTTCGGCTCGACCAGCATGCCGTCCTGGTCGTAGATGAACACGAACGGCTGGTTCTTCACCTCGCCGGTATTGGTCGACAGCGTATTAATGCTCTCCCAGCTGCTGCCGTTCCAAAGTAAGTAGTGCAGGTCGTTGTTCGCGTCCTGCACCGACAACATGATGTGGTCGCTGGTCGGGCCGCCATCCAGGGTCATGCTGTTCGGGACTGCGCCGAGGTCGGGACTGTCGACCGGATCGGCCTCGACCGACCAGCCATTCGCGGCATCCCAGGTGCGGTATTTGACGATCGAGCTGCCGCTCTCGCCATAGACCGCGAGCGCCTGCCCGGTGGAACTCTCGAACGCGACAGCGAGGTTCGGATAGACGGTGCCCGTGGATGCGGTCTCGGCCAGCACCGACGTGTCCCAGGCCGTACCGTCCCAGACGTTGAGCCAGACCTCGCCGGCACCGCTCATGGTGGCCAGCGCGATGCGGTCGGAGGTGTAGTCGGTCGCGGTCACCTGCCAGGCCGCATCACCAGTTACGCCTGCTGGCGCGGCCACGCTGGCCTGAGTAGTCCAGCTGGCCCCGTCCCAGATGCGGTAATAGACGGCCGAGCTGCCCTCGATCCCATAGGTGACTATCGCGTCACCGGTCTGCGCCTCGAACGCCACCGCGATGGCCGATTGGTCGCTCTCGGCCGAGCCCGAGGTATCCAGCGTCGTCGCGCCGACCCAAGCGGACCCGTCCCAGATGATTACGTGGTCGTCGGCGGTCACGTCGCTGACGATCAGCGCCAGGGTGTCGGCGCCCGGATCAAAGGCCAGCCGCAGGTTCTGCGGTTCAGCGCCGGCGTACGCGCCGATGCTCTGCGGCGTACTCCAGCTGCTGCCGTTCCAGATCGCATAGCGCAGCTTGTCGCCGGAAGCCTGACCATTGTCGTTCCAGACGACGACCGCGTCGCCGCTCTGCTGCTCGTAGGCGACCTCGGCACCGTACCAGTAGGTCTCGCTGACGGTGCCCATGCTGAGCGGCAGCGCACTCCACGAAGAGCCATTCCATAGCTCGCCGGTGACGTTGCCGGAGTTGTCCACCCCGACCACGATCTTCTCGTCGCGGGTCGGCGCATCGGCGCCCTGCATGGTGCGGTAACGGTCGGCAAGCGTGTCAGTGCCGCTGGTGGCGCCGAAACTGCTGCCGTCCCAGTCGCTGGTCTGCGGGCTCGCGGATGTGTTTGACCAAACCGCCGCGCCGGCGTCGGTGACTTGAGTGACCGTGACGGTAACATCCTGGGAATCTGTACCGCCATTGCCGTCCGAGACCGTGACCGTCACCTGGTAGTCGTTGTCCGTATTGGCGTCGGCCGGCGCCTCGTAATCCGGCAGGTCCTTGAAGGTCAGCACACCGGTCACGCTGTCGATCTCGAACCGCGCAACGTCCGTACCGCTGATCGAATAGCTCAGTGTGTCACCCGGGTTGGCATCGCTTGCCGTGACGGTCGTCACCTCGGTCGTGTTTTCCTCGACGCTGATCGCGGCAGTCGCACCGCCGCCATTCGAGGTGATCAACGGCACATAGTTGACTTCGTTGACCGTGATGTTGATGAGATCCGTGTCGCTCTCCGGCACGCCGGCACCGCTCTGGCCCAGGTCGTTGGTCGTCACCTGCAATGAAGCGCTACCGAAATGGCCCCCCGTCGGGTTGAAGGCCAGGCCATTGAGCGCATCGTTCAGGTCTGCCAAGGTGCCCTGCACCGTCACGGTTGAACTGCCGTCGGCGCCGCCGGTGACGGTAAGACCGGTCGTGCCAGCCAGCGTGACGGTGCCGTTGGTCGCGGTCAGCGTCAGCTCGATGACGTTGCCACCGGCGTCATCGCGCAGCAGGATGCGGTTGCCGTTGCCCTCGGAGAACACCAGCGCAGTGTCCTGATCAACGCTCTGGGCGCCTGGCACGCTATTGACCGGCGCCTCGTTGGCCGCATCCGGCGTGACCGTGATGGTGACGGTTGCAGTGTCTGTGCCGCCCTTGCCGTCGCTGACCTGGTAAGTGAAGCTGTCGCCGTCGGCAAAGTTGCTGGCCGGCTCGTCAAATGGCGTGTAGGTGAAGGAGCCATCGGGGTTCAGCACCAGAGTCCCGTGCAGCGGGCCGTCGACGACGCTGGCCGCCAGCGGGTCGGCATCCGGGTCGCTGTCGACGCCGGCGCCGGTATTGTCGGTGATGACGTTGCCGATTCAGGGTGCCGCCCTCGACCACCGAATAGCTGTTATCCGTTGCGGTCGGCAGCTGATTGGCGAGCAGCTTCGCCACGAAGCCATCGGTAGAGCCGTTGTAGCTGGTGTCATAGGCGCCACCGGTGGCCAGACCCGTGGTCGACCCCGTAGTGCCGGCAATGTAGACATTGTCGTCAGCATCGAGCGCCAGACCATAGCCCGTATCACTGGCATCACCACCGAGATACGTGGAATACGTCAGGGTGCCGCCGCTCGGGCCAAGTACGAGCAAGTAGGCGTCCGTTGAGCCATCCAACACGCCGTCGTGCGCGTCGCCCGTCAATGGCAGGTTGGCGGAACCAGTCGAGCCGGTGGCGTACACCTGGCCTGCTCCATCGACAGCGATGTCGTTGACCGAATCCAGGCCGGAGCCACCGAAGAAAGTCGAGTAGACGAGCGAATCTGCGCCCGTTCCTGCCAACGGATCGAACTTGGCGATGAACAGATCGTCACTGCCGTTAATCGTCGAGTCGTAGGCGTTCTTGGTCGGGAAGGTATTGCTATCCACCGAGCCCGCGACGTAGATATTGCCAGCGCCATCAAAAGTGATCGCCTCGCCAAACTCGCCGGAACCGACCCAATCAGTCCCGATGTAGCTGCTGTATAAGGTGCTCCAGCTGGCGCCGCCGTTCCAGTTGAGTTTGGTCACGTAGGCATCGTTGGTTGACGGTGCAGTGGCGTCATAGGCATTGGCGGTGATCGCAAACTCGCTGGTCGCGGAACTATGCCCGGTCATGATAGATATTGCCCGCGCCATCGACCGCGAGGCCCGGATGGAGTCGTTGCCCGTACCCCCACCACCGTTGCTTCCGCCGAAGTAGGTCGAGTAGCGCAACGAACCGGCACCGGATGCGTGGTATCGTAACTCGCGATAAAGCCGTCATAGACGCCGCCCAGCGTGGAGTCATACGCATTGCTTGGTCGGCAGATCGTTCGAATCCGTTGATCCTCGGCAACGACCACGTAACCGGTCCCGGTCGGATCGAGACCAATCCCGCCTACCGACTCACCATTGCCGCCGCTGCCCCCGATATAAGCTGCCATAGGTGATACTGGTGCCCGCGGCATTGAGCTTGACCAGATAGGCGTCAGTACTGCCGGTACGAGTGTGGTATCTGCGCCGTTGACGGTGGGGAAATCATTGGAACCCGTCGTTCCGGCGACGTAGATGTCGCCTGCGGCGTCGACCGCAAGCGCGCTGGCGGTATCACCGGCGCTGCCACCGAAATAGGTCGCATACAGCAGCGTGCTGCCATCATTACTGAACTTGGCAACGTAGCCGTCTTGCGCCCCGGTAGGACCGAAAGGCCCGGCCGTGGTCGGCAGGCCGACGACATTCGTCGAATCACCGGCGATATAGACATTACCGCTGGCATCCACCGCGACGTCTTTGGCCGATTCGGTCCCGGTGCCGCCGAAGTAACTGGTCCAGCTCAGTATCGGGTCAATGACGAGTTCGCGCCCGATATCATAGGTGCCGACCTCGAACCCGACGGTACCGTCCGCGTGGATCACATACTGACTGGCCACTCCTTCGCGTCCGTCGGGGCCATTCTGATAGGCGATCGGCGCCTGGAAGGATATCTGATCGCCCTGCTCGTTTAGGGTCAGCAGCAAGGAGCCGTCGGCGGCGATCTCGACATCGAGTACCCCGTCGAAATTGAGCCGGATATCCGCGGGATCCGCGCCCGCTGCAACGATGAAGTCGTACTCGAGCTGGCGCTGATTGCCGTAGTAGTGGAGATCGATGCCGTCATACACCTGGTCAAAATTGACGGCGCCATAATTGGCGACATCGGTAAGCCATTCGCTCTCGTCGCCGATCAGATAGTTGCTCTTGGATTCGAGTCGGTCTTCACCCATGGCCGCGGGATCATCGCTGGTACCGACCACCTCGAGCCTGACGACGTGACTGCCCTCACCGTCTTGCAGCACAAGCATCGCATCGGCGTCGGAGAGGTACACGGAGTACCCACTACCGCGGGCGAGGAAATCGATCCGCGCATCGGTCTGGCCCGCGTTCTCCTCGAAGGCCAGCGGCGTGCTGAGGTACTGGGCATAGACCTGCTCGGCATCCAGGGTACCGGTCCAGTCGCGCTGTACGACATCGTTGGCGAATATCGGTGTTTCCACCTCGCCGACCAGGAACTCCAGCTCCCAATCGCCGCCCTGGCTGACATGTCCGGTCAGATCATCCGACGCCGCGACATCGGCCCGGGTAAGCCCGGCGAGGGCCTCGATCAGCGCCTCGCCGTCCGCGGTCTCTGCCACGTCGCAGCCGTAGACCAGGATGTCGCCCTCGGCCGTCAGCGACCCGCCCCATTGGCCGAACGTCTCGGGTTGCGTCTGCAGCAGGGCCAGATCGAGGGTGTCGCCGCCGATACGGATCGCACCGTCGCCGCCGTGGCTGATCAGGTGGATCGCATCGAGGTCGCTGCGCGAGGCGAGGATCTCGCTGATCTGCTCGATGCCGCTGCGCTGCGGATCGAGCATCACGATGCGCAGCTCGGCGTCTTCGCCGCCAACCGGCTGCATCTCCAACAGCAGCACCTCGTAGTCGGGGACACTGGGATCGACGATCACCAGTTCCTGGCGCAGGGGTTCGGTCGGCTCGACGGTAATCAGCGCGTCGTCCGCCGCCGCATCGTCGGGATACGGATCAATATCCGACAAGAGGTCGGGCTCGGCGATCGCAAGCGCAAAGGCCGTGTTCGCATCGGCCAATACCCGGTCGACATCCAGCTGATCGTGAGCATCGGAATGGGTGGCGAGCGTATCCAGGCCCGGCAGATCTGCCGAAAGCAGGATACGCGGCTCCAGCGCCTCGATCACCGGCGCGCGGCGCTGTTTTGCGAGTTTTCGGTTCTTTCTTTTCAGCACTTGTCCACCCACGCGCCAATGAACGGCCGCCTACGAACCACCCACGCACGCGTCCTCAAAAGCGTAGCGGCAGCTTGACTAAGTCTTTGAGCAGAATGAAGTTCTTAGGAAGATTGGTTTGTGGAGTGCCAATCAGCAGAACAAATCGCACCGCACGGCTGGCACCACTCGGCTAGCGCTCAAAAAGCTCTTCGACGGCATCCTCGTCCGAGTCTGCCAGTACGAGTGTTTCATCTATCTCTTCGCCGTTTTTTTCATTGCTGACAGTGGCGCGTGATTCCTCGTCCTCGGTAAGCACCGGCATCGGGTCGAATTGCCGCCAGGTCGGCATCGCCGCCAGGAAACTGGCCGCCAGCGAGCCGGCGCGCAGCGCCCAGCTGACAAATCCCGCCGTCAGACTGATGCCAACCCCGGCCGCCACCTCCGCCTGCATCTGCAGGCGCTGCGCCTCGTCCTGGGCCGCCTCATCGAAGTCGCTGAGCATCTGATCGACGTCCTGCCAGAATTTGTCACTCTCGCTCACCTGCAGAGACTTGAACTCTACCGCCTGGCGATCGTCCTGCCAGAACGACCTGAGCTCGGTCAGGAAGGTGCGTGCGGCCTGCGTATCGGGCTTGTCGGGCAGCGCAATCGAGGGCGCGGTCGGGCGATCGGGGCTGGCCAATACGCTGAGGAAGGCATCACCCGGAATCACCGGCGCCGGCAGGTCGGGATCTCTGCGTGCCCCGGGTGCCATCGGTCGTCTCGGCCCGTGCATCCAGCGCCGGCTCGGTGGTCGTCTCTTCGGGTGCCTCGGGCGCGGGCTCTGCGCTCGCTGTGTCCGGTGCCGGGGGCGGTGCCGGGGGATCCGACGTCACCGACGTGGGCCCGCCAAGGGGCGCGGGCACCGGATCGGGATCCGGTTCCGGCTCAGGTTCCGGCAGCGGGTCCGGATCGGGTAATGGGTCGGGATCCGGTAGCGGATCGGGATCGGGTACCGGATCGGGCTCCGGCGCTGGGTCCGGCAGCGGATCGGGCAACGGGTCCGGCTCGGGCGGCGGTGGGCGGTGGCGGGGTGGTGGCGGTGGGACGACCCCCTCGGTGGCACCCTGGATCGTCACCGCGACCGTCTGCAGCGTACCGTCGGAGGCCACGAAGCTGTGCGAATCACTGAGGGTATTGCCGGTGTTGAGCGCCTGCACCGCCGGGTTGGCATTGTCCAGCGCATAGCTCCAAGTGCCACCGGTGAGCTGGAAGCTGCCGTAGCCATTGGCGCCCGGGGTGCTGGCCACGTCCGGGAAGCTGACTGGATTATCCAGGGTATCGACGTCGCTGATCGACAGTGTGCCGTTGGCGGTCAGGGCGCCGTCTTCGGTGACGGTACCCGTAGTGGTGCCAGCGACGACGGCGGTGTCCTCCGCCCCATTGAAGGTGATGGTAATGTCGTGCGTGGTACCGTCGGCGGTGCTGACGGTGAGCACATCGGTCACGCTCTCGCCGGCATCGATCTGTTGGATGCTCAGTTGCGTATTGTCGGCCGCGTAGCTCCAGTTACCCGCGGCATCAATGGTCAGGCTGCCATAGGTGCCGGCGATCGTCGCCGGCTGGAAGCTGGACTCACCCGGATCCGGGTCGGCGACGGTCAGCGCATCGTTGATCTCGAGGAGATTATCCAGGTCCGGATCGACGTCTTCAGTCACTGCACCCACATCGATGCCGCCGATCACTGGCGGGTCATTGGTATTGTTGACGGTGATGTCGAAGAGGTCATTGACGGTACTCGTGCCATCGTCGGCAGTGACCTTCACCGAGATGGTCCCCAGGTCGCCATTGGTCGGCGTGCCACTGAAGGTCCGGGTCGCCCCGTCGAAGGTCAGCCAGGCCGGTAGCGGGCTGTCATCGGACAATGTCGCGGTGTAGGTCAGCGTATCCGAGGCATCGAGATCACTGAAGGTATTGGCCGGGAATTGATAGCTGAATCCGCCGCCCTCGGTCGCGACCAGGTCTGGGATGGTGTTATCCAGCGTCGGGGCATCCTCGGCGCCATCGATGGTAATGGTGATGTCATGCGTGGTGCCGTCAGCGGTGCTCACGGTGAACACATCGTTGACACTCTCAGTGGCATCGAGCTGCTGGATACCCAGCTGGGTGTTGTCCGCCGCATAGCTCCAGGCCCCGGCCGCATCGATGGTCAGGCTGCCATAGGTCCCGACGATCGTGGCCGGCTGGAAGCTGGACTCGCCCGGGTCCGGGTCGGTGATGGTCAGCGCATCGTTGATCTCGAGGAGATTGTCGAGATCTGGATCGACGTCTTCAGTGACGGATCCGGTGTTTACACCACCGATGACCGGAGGCTCGGCAGTATTGTTGACGGTGATATCGAAGAGGTCGTTGACCGTACTCGTGCCGTCATCGGCCGTGACCTTCACCGAGATGGTACCGAGATCGGCGTTGGTCGGCGTGCCACTGAAGGTCTGGGTCAGGGCATCGAAGCTCAGCCAGGCCGGTAACGGTGAGTCGTCCGACAGCGTGGCCGTATAGGTCAGCGTATCGCTGGCATCCACATCGCTGAAGGTATTCGCCGGGACCGTGAAGCTGAACGGGCTACCCTCGGCGGTGGTCTGATCGGCGATCAGGTTGTCCAGCGTCGGGGCATCCTCGGCGCCATCGATAGTGATGGTGATGTCGTGGGTTGTACCGTCAGCGGTGCTCACGGTGAACACATCGTTGACACTCTCAGTGGCATCGAGCTGCTGGATACCCAGCTGGGTGTTGTCCGCCGCATAGCTCCAGGCCCCGGCCGCATCGATGGTCAGGCTGCCATAGGTCCCGACGATCGTGGCCGGCTGGAAGCTGGACTCGCCCGGGTCCGGGTCGGTGATGGTCAGCGCATCGTTGACCTCGAGCAAGTTATCCAGGTCCGGATCGACGTCTTCAGTGACCGATCCTGTATTTACACCACCGATGACCGGAGGCTCGGCAGTATTGTTGACGGTGATGTCGAACAGGTCATTGACGGTAGATGTACCGTCATCGGCGGTAACCTTCACCGAGATGATGCCCAGGTCGCCGTTGGTCGGAGTGCCACTGAAGGTCTGGGTCAGGGCATCGAAGCTCAGCCAGGCCGGTAACGGTGAGTCGTCCGACAGCGTGGCCGTATAGGTCAGCGTATCGCTGGCATCCACATCGCTGAAGGTATTCGCCGGGACCGTGAAGCTGAACGGGCTGCCCTCGGCGGTGGTCTGATCGGCGATCAGGTTGTCCAGCGTCGGGGCGTCCTCCACACCGGTCACCACAATGGTGCCGGTAACAATATTCGAGTCCTGCGAGCCGTCATTGGCGGTGTAGGTAAAGGTCTCGGTCGCCTGCTCACCCACATCCAGGTAATCGAAGGCCCCGGCCGGGTCGTAGGAGAAGCTGCCGTCGACGGTACTCAGGACCAGACTACCCAGCATCCCGGTGGTATCGAGGTTGGTCACCGTCAGGGTGTCGAGATCGCCGTCGAAATCATTGGCCAGTACGCCGCTGCCGGCGGCAACAGCGAGCACGCTGTTCTGATCGGTTATGTAGCCCTGGTAGGTCGGCGTTGCAGGAATCCCCTCGCTGCCGCCCAGGACCCCGTCATTGCCGAATGGTGACTGGTCGATTGCTGGACCACCGGCTGCCTCATCGAGTCGCCAGTTGCCGGCCAGGCCCGGCTCGGCACCGCTCAACGGGCCGTTCATGCTCGACTGGATATCACCTTGGGTGCGGGTCGCGCTCCAGACGCATACTTCGTCTATCAGTCCCTCAAACCGCTCGAGCGTATCATTCCCCCTCCCGCCGATGGTCAGATCATTGAAGGTTGGATAGACATCGCCAAGCGCACCGGACTGGCTGTAGGTATCGACCAACTCACCGTTGATATAGGTCTTGGCCTCCCCGGCCACGCCATCATAGGTGACCGCCACATGGGTCCACTCACCCGCCGTTACGAAATGACCCGTGTTGTGCCAGCCCCAGAAATCCGGGGCGCCTTGATTGGCGAACGCGAACTTGATTTCACCGGTATCGGCGGAAATGCCGAGTTCGTACTCACCTTCCTTGTTCAGGATAAGCTGGGATCCGGTACCCGTTACCGCAGGCTTGATCCAGGCCTCCATGGTGACATTGTTGGTCAGCTGCAGGCTGGGATGGTCTGCGACCTGGACAATATCATTGCCATCGAACGACAGATGCACGCCATCTGGCAGGGCGACCGGTGCATCGCTCGCCGGGGTGACCGTAATATTGATGGTGTCGTCATCGGTCAGCGCACCGCCGGTTCCGCTGAACCCCTGGTCATCGCTGAGCATTCGCAGACTAGCAATGCCGAAAAAGTCGGTCGTGGGGGTGAAAGCGAGACCGTCCAGCGCCAGGTTGACATCCGCCAGGCTCCCACGGAACTCCACTGTGGCATCGTTCGTGCCGCTGCCGATATCCATTGTCAGACCCGTTGTGCCTGCAAGGGTGACCGTCCCGTTGGTCGCCTCCAGACGGACCTTGATCTCGTTCGACCCCAGGTCGACATCACTGACACTGATCACGTTGCCGTTGCCTGTCGAGAACACCAGCGGCGTATCCTCCGGCGTGGTCGGCGGCGCCATCTGACCATCGGGATTCTCGAAAACACTCACTTCGTCATCGTTCAGCGAGGCGCCGATGACGTCGAGATCGCCATCGCCATCGATGTCAGCCGCCACCACAGAACGCGGTCCATCACCATCCTGCGACACCAGCCGTTCGGTGAACGCGGGGGACACGGCGCCATCGTTCTCATACCAGGCGAATTTGTCGTCGACGAATGACGCCGACAGGACATCGAGGTCGCCGTCGCCGTCCATGTCGGCGGCAAAGACATCGCGGGCCCCCGCGGCGCTGGTCGAGATCACATGCTCGGAGAACGTCGGTGTCGGCGAGCCATCGTTTTCGAACCAGGCGATCTTGCCGTCTGCATAGGAGGCGGTGATCAGGTCTTGATTGCCGTCCGCGTCGACGTCGCCGATCGTGATAGACATTGCGCCCAGCGCGCCGGTCGAGACGACATGTTCGGTGAAGCCGGGCGTGGCCGCGCCGTCGCTCTCGTACCAGGCGATGGTGTCATCGATGTACGAGGCGGACGCGACATCGATGTCGCCGTCGCCGTCGAGATCACCCGCGACTACGGTACGCGCGCCGTCCGCATTGGTGGTGATGACGTGCTCCGTGAAGCCCGGCGTGGGCGCGCCATCGTTCTCGTACCAGGCGATTTTGTCGTCCCAGATCGAGGCGGACAGGATGTCGGTGTCGCCATCGCCGTCCATGTCGATCGCGAAACTCGACCAGGCCCCGTCAGCCGCATTGGTGACGGTATTCGCGCTAAACGTCGGCGTCGCGGCACCGCTGTTTCGGTACCAGGTCACCGTGTCGTTTTCATAGTCTGAGGCAATGACATCGAGATGAGTGTCCCCATCGATGTCCGCAATGAACACATGCCGCGCGCCGCTCAATCCGGTCGCAATCGTGAATTCGGTAAAGCTGCCGGTGCCGTCGTTCTGGTACCAGGCGACCCGGTCATCGGTCCACGAGGATGACACCAGGTCGACATCGCCATCGCTATCGAGATCCGCTGCAAAGACCGCCGTCGCGCCGTCGGCGCTGCTCGAGGCGACGTTCTGCGCCAGACCCGTGAGATTGTTGACCGGCCCATCGTTCACATTGGTGAAGACGATGGCCGCCGCCTGTGGACCGACATTGGTTGTGCCGTCCGAGACGCTGACATCATAACTGGGCGCGGCCTCGCCGCCGTCGTGGCGGAAGAATACGTCGCCGGCGATGACGTCGGTCTGCGTGAAGCTGGTCAGCGTCGCACCCGTAGAGGCATGCAGGAAGATGCCGCCGGTGACGTTCGATACCGTGAAGGTCAATGCATTGTCGGGCGTATCGGGATCCGATGCCGTCAGCTCGGTTGGCGACAGCGTGACCCCAGCGCCCTCGGCGATGGTCAGGGTATTGACATCGATCGTCGGTTCATCACTGACATCGTTTAAGGTTATGCCAACGATCGTGGTATCGGATTGACTCGGCACCCCATCGTCTGTGACCTCGACCGTGAGAGCGAAGCTTGGGTTCGTTTCAAAATCCAACGCTAAGTCATTCGCCACCCTGATCACGCCATTGCCGTCTATCGAAAAGGCACCGCCGGTATTTCCCGCGATAATGGCGTAAGAGAGCGTGTCGCCGATATCCGGGTCTGTCGCGACCACAGTGCCGACCACGGTGTTGTTGGCAGAATTCTCGTCGAGGTTGAATACCGTTGCGGTCGCCGCCGGTGGGGGGCTGGTCCGGATCGCCTCGACCTCAGCATCGGTCAGGGCCCGGTCGAACAGTGCCAAGTCATCGATGCTGCCCGTGAAAGGGCCCGAAAACTGATTCACGCCAACAATTGCGCCGCCGCTGCGCCCGGCGCCAATCCATAACGGCTCGTTGTTTACCGTCAGATCGCGGTCCATGCTGCCGCCGGTCGCGACATCATCGAATACGTACTTGGTGCCATTCACATAGAGGGACACGGTGGGCCGGTCAAAGGTGATCGCTATGTGATTCCATTGGCCAACGCTCGGGAGCGTCACCGGCATATCCTGGTAATGCCAACCTGCACCATCCTTGAATGCCCAGGTCATCACACCGCTGTCCTTCCACGACAGATAGTAGTTGACGTCTCCCAGACGATCGCCCTTCATGAAGAGCATATCCTCGGTGTTTGGACCGGAATCGGGATTCATCCACAAGGAGGCGGAGAACTCGGGGCCAGTGACGTCGATTCCTGGCGCATCTATCACCTCGACGTAGTCATCCAGACCGTCGAAGTGCAGTGCGGAACCGAATCTGCCGGTGGTCCAGGTCGGATCATTGGCATCGGCCCCGGGGGCGCTGCCCAGGGTGCCGTCACTGATACCGTAGGCCGACTCGGCGGCACTGTCTCCGCTACCCTCGTCAAAGTTCCAGTAGCCAACTGAACTGCCGATGAAGACCGGCGCAGCATTTACTGGATCAACGGTGATAGTCACGCTATCGGTATCTGAAAGCCCGTTCCCTGTGTCGGGCGTAAAGTTCGCGTAGATCGAAAC
The DNA here is from genome assembly GCA_963736445.1 of uncultured Gammaproteobacteria bacterium. Taxonomy (GTDB): domain Bacteria; phylum Pseudomonadota; class Gammaproteobacteria; order Chromatiales; family Chromatiaceae; genus Thiosocius. The sequence continues at coordinate 205,046 of CAVTOY010000004.1, forward strand.
GCTGTAGCCGTTGCTGTTATAGGTCCCAGTCCATGTGGAAGCCAACCCAGCGCTTGGATCATAACTGCTGAAACGCGTGGTTCCGCCTGCTGCATCGTAGAAATGGGCCGCCTCTTTACCCGGTGCCCAGGCGATCCAATAATCACCGATTGCAAGCACGGTTGCAGGGAGCGTGATGGTATACCATCCAGTTCCCGGGCTCAGGGTCGCGACAGATTCGACCAACAAGGTATCCGGCTCTCCAGCGGCGTCGCTGTAAATGCCAACGCGGACGTCCTGCGGCTTGTCGATGAACAGGTATGCGGTGACACCATCTATGGTGCCCCCCTCGGCAATCGAAAACTGCGTCGCCAACTGTTCTTTGTCATGTACGCCAGGCGTCTCTCCGGTGCCGAATACTGTGTCGTTACCTGCAGCTTCGCTGACGATATCGGTGGTCGTGATGGAGATATCAGCAGCGCCATTGAAGCCAGGATCGCCCAGAAAAGTCATGCCATCCAACGCAGCGTTGATATCGACCTCGATACCGGTAAACGTCATCGAAGCATCGCTGACTCCAGTGCCGACACTAAAGGTCAATCCCGTCACTGTGGAAAGCGTCAACACACCATTGGCCGCGGTGAGCGCTACCTCAATGGGATTGCCTCCCGAATCGTCCGCGACCGAGATCTGGTTGCCATTGCCAGACGAGAAGACTAGCGGGGCATCCTGGTCAACGTTTTGCGGTGCGGGTACCGTGTTGTTTGGCGCCTGATTTCCGGTGATCGCGAAATTGGCGGCAAATTCCGAGGTCGATCCATACGCCAGCGCGTCATCGACACCGACTTGCGCAGGGTTCTCGATGCGCGTCGCGGTCGCGGTGACAAAATCGCCCGCACTCAGGGTCACGCCCGTCAGCGTCAAGCCGGAGAAAGCGCCATCCCCGCTCCCATCCGTCGTTATCGTGGTGCTACCCAGGTAGACGCGTCCCTCACCGTTTGTGGCGTCCTGGGTTCCGGCGGGATTGCCGAAGAAATCGATCCGGTACTGCGTCGTCAGGCCATCGGTATCCAGCGTGCCGCTCAGGGTCAGATCGGTGCCGCTGAGCTGCGCCTGCGTGATGGCGGGGTAATTCTGTAGTGCGTTGGAACCCGTGTCTGCGTCGTCCGCATCATTGGTCGTTACCCCGTCACCGTTCAGGTCGATGCCAGGACCGATGTTGGAGTGAACGCGGTTGCCGATAATGGACACATCCGAGGAGGTGCCGCTGACGACTACCCCGCCCTCATCATTGAATGCGAGCAGGTTTTCTTCGCCGGCCGCACTGCCGCCGACCAGGTTGCCGGTACCCGCGTTCCAGAAGCGGATCCCGCTCTTGTCGCCGGCGCCATTAAGCTTGCCGTTGCCGAGGTCGGCCGTGCCGGTGACGTCGGTACCGATATAGTTGCCCTGCACGGTGGTCGAGGCCGTGCCGTCCTGGATCAGGATACCGGCACCGGCGTTGCCGGCAATGAGATTGCGTGCAGCGGCTGTGCTGCCACCGATGGTCGTCGCGGTCACATTGTTCTGGATGCTGATGCCTTCATCGCCATTGCCCAGGCCCACCGTGCCGCTCTGATCCGTACCGATATAGTTGCCCTGGATGACCGTGCCGGTGACCGGCGTGGTATAGGTAGCGTCGGTGCTGCCGTCTATCTGAATACCGTCGCCGGTATTGCCCGAAATCAGGTTGCCCGCACCCGGCGTGGTGCCGCCGATGCGGTTGCTGTCAGAGGACGTCTCGATCCGGATACCCTGGCCGGCGTTGCCGGCAGCGGTGATACCGTCTGGCAGCACCCCGATCAAGTTGCCTTCGACGATGTTGTTGTCGCTGTTGCCCCGGATCACGATACCATTGACCGCACTGGGTGCCCCAACGATCACGTTGCCTTCATTGGCGCCCGCTCCGCCGACCTGGTTTCCTAGGGCATCCACCGAGACCATTACCTGGTGCTCTGCGTTCGACTCGATGTTGCCCTCGGCGTCGATGCCGACCCAGTTACCCTGCAGGGTGTTGTTGTCGCCAAAGCCGGTGGAGCCGTCGATCTCCAGGCCCTCGTCGGGAAATCCGACCACCGAGAAGCCCTTGATCGTGCTGTCATCGGTGCGCAGTGACAGCCCGTTGATATTGGTGGCCGCACCCAGTGTCGACCCATCCAGCTCGATCACCGGATTGCCGGAATAGCCGGGCTGCGTGGTCGCATCGATCACTATCGGATCGACGATGAAATCGAAGCCGTTCCCGGTCGCCCCACCCGGGCCATTGGCGTTCGGTCCGCCCTCCCCGTTGACCATGATCTTCCAGTATTCATCGCCGTTGCCGGGGATGGCGTCGGGGTCGACATAGCCTGCGTCCGCGGTCGAGATATTGAACCCGACTATGTCCGGGTTGCCACCGAGATTGGCTGTGGTGTTGGCGGCCAGGATCGCCTCGCGCAGCGAGATCCGGCCGTCGGCACCGCGGTCACCAAGTAGCGCCGTTATGCTCGAGGTATCGCCGTCGGCGACGTCGCTCGCGGTGTCGACCACTAACTGGCCGGTCGTGGCCACGGTGTTCAACGCAAATTCCGAGGTATCGCCATAGCTGCCGCCGCCGTTGTCGACCGTGGCGGTGGCCGTAATGAACTCGCCTGCGGCGACCACCGCAGCTATCGGGGCACTGAAGGTCGCATCGCCACTGCCGTCGGTGGTCACGGTGATGGCGCCGAGGAAGCGCTCCGCCTCGCCATAGCCGGTCGGATCGGCGGTGGTGCTGGCGAAGAACTCGATACGATAGTCCTGATTCAGGCCGTCGGTATCCAGCGATCCGGCCACCGTGATGCTGCCAACGCCATTGGTTACGGCCGATGTGATGACCGGATAGTTCTGTCGATTGTTCGCGCCACTATCGGGGTCGCCCGGATCGTTGAGATCGCGACCGCTGATATGCAGATCGATGCCCAGCTGGGCGTTGCTGTAGATGGTGTTGCCGAGGATCGAATTGCCGACGCCGCTCCCGTTCTGGAACTGAAGACCGTCGTTGCCGGTGAAGGCGATCACATTGCCCTCGCCGACCCCGGCCCCACCGATCATGTTGCCGTCGGCCAGGCCGGAGATGCGGATACCCGCGCTACCGTTGCCCAGATCGATCGTACCGGTCAGGTCGGTGCCGATGATGTTGCCGGCGATGGTGTTGTTGTCGGTATTGCTCGCACTGATCTGTACGCCGATGCCGTTGCCGCCGATCAGGTTGCCCTGGCCGGCGCCCGAACCGCCAATGATGTTGTTGCTGGAGGTGCCGCGGATGTTGATGCCGGTCGTCGTGTTACCGGCTGCGGTATCACCGGCGACATTGGTCCCGATATAGTTGCCCTGGATGATGTTGCCATCCGAGCCGTTGATATCGATGCCGTCGGTATCGAAGTTGTTGATCACCAGGCCGCGGATGGTGCTGCCGTCGCTGCCGCCAGCGAGGTGGAATCCATCGTTGCTGGCGCTCCCGGAACCGTCGATTTCAATTATCGGCTTACCCGCGAAACCGGGCTGGGTGGATCCGTCGATCACAACGGCATCGTCGATCTGGTTAAAACTCGTGATGCCGGTAGCAATCGACCAGTACTCGTCGCCATTGGCAGAGATTGCGTCCGGATCGACATAGCCCGCGTCGGCGGTCGAGATGTTGAAGTAAATTTCGTCGGGCGACGCGCCATTGGGCGTGTTGTTCGCTGCGATAATGGCCTCACGCAGTGAGATCTTGCCGTCGGCGCCCTGGTTACTGTTCAGCCAGTCGATATCCTGACTCAGGTTGCCATTGGCAATGCCCGCGTCGTTCGCGTCCGACGTCGTGGTCACCTCAATGGTATTGAGGGCCGGTGCAAGCCCGACCAGCTCACCGACATCGTCGCTGGTCAGAGCGCGACTGTAGATCCGCGCATCATCGATTGCGCCGTCCGCAGTCCATGCCCAGATGCCGCCGGACGGATTCGCGACGCCGAGCGTCCAGGTCTCGGTGCCGTACTCCCTGGCCGCCGTACCGGGTGTGAAGTTATTCGTCCCCTGGAGTACGCCGTCGACGTAGATCTCCATCGTCCCGGCGGCACGGTCTAGCACCCCCGCGACATGGTAGAACTGCCCCGGCGCATAGGTGTTGGTGCTGACGGCGTCCTCGCCCTGGTCGCCGGTCAACACATGCGTGAAATAGAAACGGTTGTCGCTGCCGTAATAAAGACCGGTGTGCCAGCCTTCCTTGATCAGGATGCCGTAGCTGGCATCAGCGTCGCTCCCGCTGCCCGGTGGCGTTGAGTCCGGACGAAACCAGCTGGCCAGGGTGAAATCACTTTCCTGAACGTTCTCCAGCGTCGCCGAGTTTGGCACCTCAACATAGTCGATACCGTCGCTGTAATCGACTTTCAACGCACCCCCGATCTCACCCGTGGTCCAGACCGCCACGCCGTTCAGCGTGCCGTCATTGGCATAAGTGGTCGTGTCACTTGCCGTGCCGCCTGCGGCATCATCGAAGGGCAGGTGCATGACCAGGTCCGAGGTGATATCGCCTGCAAGGGTGCTCGACCAGCTCCGCAAGGCCCCCTCGCCAATCGCTACTGCAGTCTCGACCTGCCCGGTAGTCACCTCGAGATCCCAGTCACCGCCGAGGTCCTTGTGCCCGGTCAAGTCGTCCGAGGCCGCAACATCGGCACCGGTCAGCTCGGCCAGCGCATCGACCAGGGCCTCACCGGACTCGCTCGCAGCGAGATTGCATCCATAGATCAGGATATCGCCTTCCGATCCCAGCGCGGCCCCCCAGGTGGCAACGAAGTCTTCCTTGTGCTCCAACGAGATCTGATTGAGGGTGTCGCTACCCAGATGAAGCTGTCCTTCGCCACCGTGACTGATCAAATGGATCGCATCGAGATCGGCGTACTGGAACAGCAGGCGGGTGATCTGATCAACGCCACTCTGCTGCGGATCGAGCATCACGACCTGCAGTTCACGATTTTCCCCAGCAGTCCCTTTTACATCCGCGAGCAGGGTCTCGTAATCGGGGACGGTGGGATCGACGATGACCAGTTCCTGGCGAAGCGGCTCAGCCGGCTCGACGGCGTTCAGTTCGTCGTCCGGTGACTCATCTCGGGATCTGGAGTCGGTCGCTGCCTGCGGATCGGCCTCGGTGACAGGCAAAAGCGGCGTTCGCATCGGCCAGTACCTGGTCGACATCCACATCATGGAGATCATCGGAATGGCTGGCGAGCGCATCCAGACCCGGCAGGTCGGCCGAGAGCAGGATACGCGGCTCCAGTGCCTCGATCACTGGCGCGCGGCGTCGCGATGTCCGTTTGCTGTCTTTTTTCCCTGCCACTTTGCTGGACGAGTTCCGGTACCACAGTGCAACACCTAGGCCCACACGCGAGACACACGCGCGAACCTCCTTGTCAGGGGATCGGCAAGACAGCTAAGTAATTGAGCGGAATGGAAATCTCGGGAAGGTCAATCCGTTGGGTTCGGATGAACAAAGCGAGTCGCGCCGAACGGCAGATTACGCAAACCTACCGGCTGGCGAACTGCTCGCACGACACCCGGTCGACGGGCGCCCCGTCTTTGCCAGCGGCGGCCTTTTCAGCATCGCCGTGCAGGACTTTACGGGCCAGCAGATAGACTTCAGGGATCTTGTCCTTCCAGGGCAGGAGTTCGATATCGAAGCCCTTGCGCGTCAGCTTTGCCACACGCCGTTCGGCATCCTTTTTGTGGTGATAAAGGCCAAGATAGACCCGCGGCGAGACCTTACGTCGTTTTGGCAGATAGTAATCGCTGAAGCCGATTGCCTTGAGGTCTTTCACCATCTGTTGCGCAGCGGCGAAGTCCGTGAGCGGCTTGCTGGCGATCTTGTAACCCACCTGTACATTGAGCACCTTACGATCCATCTCCACGTGGAATCCATCGGCACGCATCAGCCTGGCCTCGGCCTTCGCCTGCTGCTCGTTCTCAAAGGGGCCGACCAGGTGACATAAAGGCAGCTCCAGGGATTTGTCCATGGCCGCCCGTTTGCTCTCGGCGACTGGCGGGTCGTTCTCTTTCACCGACTCCGGCTCATCGGCATCCGCGACCGCTGCCGCCGGTGATTCGGAGACAGGCTCAACCGTCGCCACCGCGCTGATCAGTGACTCCACCGCATCCACGGCGTCAGTGGATACAGCTGGCTCTGCGGTTTCCGAGGGAGTCTCGAACGATGCAGCCCGCGCTATGCTACCGCTGTTGGATGCGCCTTCGATCGATGCCTGTTCAGGCTCGGGCTCGGGGGCCTGCACAGGCGCCGCAGCCGGGAGGCTGGCGATCTCCGGATTGGGCTGTGCCGAATCCGACCGATCATCGGCCGTCGCAGGCTGGTCGGCTGCTGCGGTCACCATCGGCGTGGGTGCACTGCTCTCGACAGGCGACGTCGCTTTCATTGGCGCTGCGTCTGCGGTCGCCAGCGGGATGTAGGGCGCGTCGATAAACTTCAACTGACAGCGCAGCCCTGCCGGTACCGAATAGTCCGGGTTGGGCAGTTCCAGGCGCACACCATAGGTGCCGCTGGCGACATCCGCTACCCGATCGACGCGACTGACGCTGGCCTTCCAGCTGGAATCGGTCACGGCCTCGGTCCACACCTCGGCCTGCATGCCCGGCCGTATCTTGCCCAGATGTTCGACCGGTACGAACACCTCGACATGCAGGGGATCGAGCTGGGCGATGCGGACGACCGGCTGGTCCTCGACGTACTCCCCTATCGTCTTGAAGCGCTCCATCACCACGCCGGTGATCGGGCTCTTGATCGTGCGTCGATTGAGCACGCTCATTGATCGCTCACGTTCGATTTTTGCCAGCCTTTGAGTGTCGAGTGCCTGACGCAGCTGGATCGCGGCCAGTCGCGCCTCGGTGTCGCGCTCGTCCATGTCATTGGTGGAGATGGCCTTGCGCTGAAAGAGATCCTGGGTGCGTCGCTTCTGACGCTTGCCGAAGGCCGCATTGACCCGCCGCAGATTTACCTCCGCATCCATTTCTGCGCGCGCCTGAGCGAGTTCCAGCGCCGCGGCCTCGACCGAGGATTCGAGCTCGGCGACCACATCGCCCGCCTGGACCATATCGCTGCGATCGACCCTTACCACATTGACTATCCCGGGCACGCCACTGCCCAGGTCAGCCACGACGCTCGGGCCGATGACACAATCCAGAGGCTCTAAACCGATATCTTCTGCGGGCGCGCTGTGGGCCAGGCCGGTGGCCATGACCGAGGCACTCGATAAACAGAAAAGCAGGAAACGCGAAGCAGATCGTGGCGTCACTTTGATCCTCGCACCGTTATTGGCTGTTGGGAACAATCGGAATCTATATCGGGCGGAGACTGGTGATCTTTAGGCCGTGTCTGTTCGGCCCGGCCCTGCAGCCCAGCATTAGATTCCTCGACGCGCTGTCAGGTCTGTAGCCGGCTCAACAGCAGCTGGCGAACGCTGCGGGCCCACTGTCGCCACAGCGGCTCACTGCCGTGGTCGAGGCGCACGTAGGCGCGCCCACCGATGCCGCTGGCCCGCGTGTAGGACGGCAATGCCAGCTCCAGCTGAAACACCTTTTCGGTCGCGGTACGGCCGGCCTCGTCGCGTGTGTCGACCGCGATATCACCACCGCCGGCGGCCCCAAGCGCCATGCTCGGTAGCTCTTCCGAGCCAGCGGGTATCTCGCGCACGACTTCGGCCGGTAGTGGCTGGCCCAGCCGCTCGGCCAGGACCACCTCGACCTCGGTGTCATGCGAACGCAGCAGGCCCACCCGATCCTGTTCGACGATCGCACGCACGACCGGCGATGCGGCGCGGATCACATAGCCCACCACATCGCCCTGGCGCAGGTACTTACCGAGCAGTTCGTGCGGGTCGGCCGGATAGAAGCGTCCCACCTCCGCACTGCGGATCTGCAGGCCGGCGAGACGCGCCACGAGTTGGTCGTGCTCGGCGCGTACCGCGGTGATGTCGTCAGCAACGATCGCCGCCCGCACCCGGCTGCGCTGTCGTTCAGCGATCTGTTCATTGCGCAGCTCTTGCAGACGCTTCTTGACCACCTCGAGACGCGTGCGCAGCTCGGGGTTGTCCAGGCGCAGCAGTACATCACCCGGCGCTACCTCGGCGCCCGCCTCCTTCTCGACCGCGACGACAAAGCCGTCGGTGACATTGACGACCCTCGCCTGCTCGCCAGGCCAGACCACGCCCTGAGCCTGGGTCATCAAGGGCACCGGCACCGCCAGCGCACTGCCGACCAGCACGACGGCAAGGGCGAAAACACCGGTCCCCCGGATCCGCCGCGCCTCGACGCGCGGACTGGTTGCGATAAAGCGCAGCGACAGGAACAGTGGCCTGATCACCTGCATCAGGATCGCCCAGGTGGCCAGCACCACGCCGACCACCAGGAACTCGGCAGCCAGATACAGCGCGATACCGACCAGCACGACCAGGCGATACAGCGGGGATGCCAGGCCGTAGAAAACAAACCAGGCGGTCTCGCCGTCGGTGGTCACCGGGGACCGTGCATCGGGCAGATCCAGCAGATACTTCTGCATCAGGTATTGGTAATAACGGCTGGAGCGGGTCGCGAGATTGGGGATCTCGATCAGATCCTCCAGCACATAGTAGCCATCGAAACGCAGCAAGGGATTGCCGTTGAACAATAGCGTCGAGACGCCACCGATCAGGGCGATGTTCAGTGCCATGTCGCGCACCAGACCCGGCTCGACCAGCAGCCAGACCAGAATACCCAGCGCGGCGAGAAAGAGTTCCACCAGGATGCCCGCCGCGCCGACGATCGCCCGGCGTCGCTTGTCACGGAAGGCCCAGGCCGCTGAGGCATCGACATAGGGCACGGGCATGAACACCAGCAGATTGATGCCGGTCTCGTGCACCTCGCCACCCCAAGCCTTAACCGCCATGCCATGGCCAAGCTCATGCAGCGCCTTGACCAGCGGGTACAAGATCCAGAACACCAACACCTGCGAGGCGCTGAGTGTCTTGGCGGCGATGGTGTCACCCAGTTCACCGGCGTTGGCTAATGCGAGCACTGCCGCAAGACCGACGAAGCCAAGCCACAGCAAAAGGCCCGCCCAGGAGAACAGCCAGCGCGCCGGCACCATCAGGCGTTCCAGCAGTCGGTTGGGATCGAATATCGGGATACGCAGTGCGAGTGGATTGCTCAGTGCACGACGGCGGCGAGAGCGCAACGCCTGTTCATGCCGGTTGAGCAGATCCTGAACACCGAGCGGGAGACCGCCGCGCAGCACCTCGGCGGCATGCAGTTGCGCCATGATCTGCAGCACTTGATCGGGTAACAGCAGCGGTTCCTCTGCATGACCCGCGTTGACGGTCTCGAGGATCTCACCCACGGTGAGATCACCGTCGAGGCGACCGATGAGTTCATAAGAGACGTTGTTGAAGCGCAGAAAGCGACCGGATGCCCGATCGTGCAGCAGATACCAGCGCTCGCCGCGATAGTCCTGCACCAGGACGTGGACGTCTCTGCGCAGCCGGGGGCGCAGATTGGCAACGTGTTTCCAAAAGGCATCGTCGCGCCCGCTGTCCGCCACCGTCATCCGCCGTACCCCGTCACGACAATCCGATCGACCAGGCCCATAGGCGCAGGCGCTGGATCAGGTTGTGGGTCCAGACCCACAGATAGCTGTTGCGCCCGACCACGACCTTGGCCACACCCTGCATCCCAGGGCGCAATCCGGAGGGCACGTCCTCCAGCTCGGCCTCTACCCGGAAATGGTTGCCACCCTGCTCCGCCGTGGCTACCGGAACGATGCGCGACACCGTGAAAGGAATCGCTGCATCAGGCAGACCGGCCAGGCGCAGGCTGCCCTCTTGGCCAGGCTCGAGGGCCGCTACATCGTGTTCATCGACCTGCAGACTGATCCGATAGCCGTCGCTGGGCACCAGCTCGAACAACAGCTGGCCGCGCTCCAACGGCGCGCCGATCGCACGGCTCAGGTCGCCGCTGACCAGGGTGCCGGCAAACGGGGCACGCAGCTCGGTGCGCTGCAGCTGCTCTTCCGCCAGCCGCAGCTGTGCATCGGCCTGCGCAACGCGCGCCTGGGTGACTGTGATCTTGGCGCGGTCGCGCGCGGCCAGCGCCTCGAGGTATTCCTTGGTATGTTTGTCACGCTCGCTGATCTGCCGGTCACGCTCGAGCAATAGGTCGCGGTCATCCAGTACCGCCAGGACCTGGTCTTTCTCCACCACATCGCCAGCGCGCGCATTGGCCGCCGCGAGATAGCCGGCCATGGGTGCCACCACCGCCTGCTGCAGCGTCCCCTCGATCAACGACCGGGCCGAAACCCGATGTTCCGTCTGCAACAGGCTGGCCGCGACCAGTCCGACCGCAAGCGCGGCGGCGATGACCTTCAGGCGCAGGTTCCCGGCCCCGAACAGCCGCCGGGCCGGATCCTGCCCACCGTCCAGCAGCCGGCGCGACAAGGAGCGCTCTTCGCGCTGTTTGAGGTGCAGCGTCGGCCCTATATGGCCCGTGAACTGCGCCAAGAGGTCAGCGATCGACCGATCGAATAGCGTGATCTGCTCCCATTGCAGGGTCAGCGCACCGATGACCTTGTCGCCGCCCTTGATCGGCATCGAGCAGACCGCCCCGATACTCTGCTCGTCAATCAGACGCCGATGTGCCAGGTTCAAACCGCGCGCCTCACCGGTCATCATAGGCAGCGAGAGCGGCTGTTCCTGATCGATGCACTCCTCCATGGCCGCCTCGATCAGACTCAGCGACTCCACCCGACGATCGAACTGCATCTGGTGCGAAACTGCCACGACCTGGACCTGCAGCCCGTTGCGCATGCCGAGCCCTACATGAGTACAGCCAAGCTTGTCGGCCAACAGGCTACACAGCTGATTAGCCACCACCGGCAGCGGTAAGTCCTGGGTCAGCAAGGTCACTGCCTGCATCGCCACGGCCGACGGATCAATGCCATGTGCACCGCCCCGAATCAGTGCCTGATTCAGCCATACCGCTCCCCACTGCACCAATTGCAGCACGGCGCGGCGCTGGACTTCGGAGCGCATCTCCATGGCCAGGACCACGACTCCCAACGGGGTCAGGCCATGAAAAATCGGGTAGGCAACGAAGTCGAGGACCTCCTTTTTCGGGCTTTCTTTGTCCAGCGCCTTCTGGATCAACCCCGAGCCATTGTGCAGCGCCTTGACCGCCGCATTGCGCATGGCCTTGGTCCCAGGGGCATCGCCCGGCCAGCAGGCGGACTGCTCGATCAAATGGAACTCCGCGGTCGGCGTGACATACACCGCGCCACACTGTACACCGGAGATCATCTGGCATTGCCAATCCAGCCAGCGCTCGACGTCCCCCGCCACCGGCTCGCCGGCAGGGATCGCCTCCGCGGCATGGCGTCTTGTCTTGGGACGCGCGGCCTTGCGCTTTTCCATGTCCGCACTGCGGGCAGCCTGGGGCTTCTGCCCACTTTCGTGGGCCGCATTCGCAGTTGGCATTGGAGAAGGAGTCGACACCCGGTCAATTACCGATGATAGAGCACTTGAGGATAGAGCGGCCGATGCCTCCCTTTTTTGAGGGCTGCGCGGGTACGAATCGGGAGCAGAACGCTCAGCGGAGAACGCCGCGGAGCGATGAAGGCAGTTAACCAGTCAGGAACAAACACGACGGCGCTGCCGAGACCGCGGGCCGGCTCAGTCGCTGTCCGGCTTGCCGGGTTGGCGCAGGCGCGCGGTAAGTTCGTTGGGGCCGACCGGTTTGCTGCAGAAATAGCCCTGATAATGGTCACATTTGATCTTCTGCAGGAACGCCAGCTGTGCCGCCTCTTCGACGCCCTCCGCACAGACCTGGTAGCCCAGCTTGTGCGCCAGGAAGGTTACCGCGGTCACCAGTGCGCGGTCCTCGCGGGACTTCGCGCATTCGATGATGAAAGACCGATCGATCTTGACCTCGTCGACCGGCAGGCGCTTGAGATAACTCAACGACGAATAACCGGTGCCGAAATCGTCGATCGATACACGTATCCCCAGTTTGCGCAGGCGCTGCAGGGTCCGTTCGGCCTCCTCGATATGGCCCATGACCAGACTCTCGGTCACCTCCAGCGTAAGGTCCGCAGGGTCGATGCCGGCCTTTGCGATGGCCGAACTGACCAGCCCCAGGAGGTCGGTCTCATAGAACTGCCGCGCCGAGACGTTGATGGCGACCTTGGTGGATATACCCGCATCCCGCCAACGCGCCAGCTGCCGACAGGCCTCGCTCAAGACCCACTCGCTGATCCCAAGGATCAGCCCGGTCTCCTCGGCGAGCGCGGATGAAATCGCCCGGCATTATCACTTGGTCGTCCTTGTACCACCTGACCAAGGCCTCGCAGCCCACAATGGCGCCCGTCGCCACATCGACCTTGGGCTGATAGGCGAGTCGGAATTCACGATCCTCGATCGCACGCCGCAGATCCACCTCGAGTTGCAGGCGGCGCACTGAGGCCTCATTCATCTCGGTCGAGTAGAAGTGCACGCGACTGCCGCCGTTTTCCATCGCCTGGCTGCTGGCGCCGACCGCATAGCGGATGAGCTGTGCGACGTCATCGCAATCATCTGGGAATGCGGCGATCCCAATGCTCGGTGTCAGGTAGATCTCGTTACCCTCTGCGTCGAAAGGCAGCTTCATCAATTTCATCAGGCGTCGACCTAAGACCGCCGCCTCGGCCATATCGTCCATCGTTGGCAACAGCACGCAGAAATCGGCCGTACCCAGTCGAAAGGCCTCGCCGGCGCCCTTGCCGTTGATATCGCCACGATCCGTTGCATCCTTCGCCTGCAGATTCAACAGCAGGCGCTGGGCGACCTGTTTGAGTACCTCATCGCCGGTCTTGAGCCCGAGGGTATCGGTGACCCGTTTTAGGTCTCCAAACGCAAGGTGAAGCAATACAACGTTACCGTCTTCGCGCCGTGCGCGTTCGATCATCCAGTCGGCTCGCTGCTGCAACAGCTGGCGGTTCGGCAGGTTGGTCAGGATGTCATAGTAGGCCAGCTGGTCCTGGTAGGCCTTGGCGGCGAGGGTGTTGCGAACCCGCAGTGCCAACTCACTGGGATCCACCGGTTTCGACAGAAAGTCTGTGGCACCGAGATCGAGCGCCTCCAGCTTGGTCGCCGCATCGGAAGACGACGTGAGAATGATCACCGGCAGATGGGCGAACTCCTCGTCGGCCCGAAGAAACTTGAGGATGTCGAAGCCGGACACCTCTGGCATCACGACATCGAGTAGCAGCACGTCCGGCCGATGCTTGCGCAGCTTATCCATTGCCTGGAGCGAATCATCCACCAGCAGGAACTCGCGGTAGCCGGCATCTTCGAGGAATGTCTGCACTACCTCCATCGTGATCGGCTCGTCGTCGACCATCATGATGGTCGCATGCTGCAGCTCGGAGAAAGCACCGCCGAGCCGATAAGACGCGTCCGCGTCGCCGGTCGACGGCCTCTCCTCGCGATCTACATTGGCAGCAAGCTTCACAGGTTCTGGGCTCATAGATTCGGCTGTTCTCTGTTAACTACCAGCTGCCGTGCTGGCGGTCTCCCCTGTCAGGGTAGCGGCCGGTTCCTCCTCGGTTTGAACTCGCGCCGCAAGGGAACTTAATTCCGACAATAACGGGGGAATAGCATCGGCCTCGCCGTCCCTGGCGCTGGCCTCGAGGTCCTTGGCCAGATCGGTGAACATATCGAAACCGAGTGTACCGCCGGAGCCTTTCAGCCAGCGTGCCGAATTCGCCAGCGTATCCAGATCGCCCGCCTGCCACGCGGCCTGCATGGCCGCCTGTTCGTCCGGCAGCCGTTCGATGAACTGGTGGATGAAGCGCTGCATCCGCGGATCGCCCGCGAGGCGCGAGATAATGGGCTCGGCCGCGGCCTGCGACGCCGCGGTCGCGGCATCGGCGCGATCATCTGGCGAGGATTCACCGGGTTCCGGCAGGGGCTTGGACAGAATAACGCCGGCGACGCGGGCTGCGAGCGCAGCCAGCTCGCGCATCGCGGCGTCGACACCCTGCCCGTCGCCGGCCTTGGCCGCCGACTCGAGGCGTCGCGCGGGCTTGGTGAAGACGTCATAACCGACCGTGCCCCCGGCACCCTTCAGCCAGTGCGCCAGTTCGGCCAGGTCCTTGAATCGATTTTCCGTCCAGGCATCGGTCATCTCGTCCAGCTTGCCGCCCAGGCGGGCGACGAAACGCTCGGCCAGCTGCGCGAATTGCGGCCCCTTGCCATGCAGCGCGGCGGTTATCGGCGCATCGCCCTGCGGTACCTCGCTGGCGGACGCCGGATCTGGAGCAAAGCGCACCGGCGTGGGCGCCTCAGACACCGCGGCCCTTTCGGCACCCAGCACCTCCGCCAGCTTGGCGACAAAACGGTCGATATCGATCGGTTTGGTCAAGTAATTGGAGTAACCGACGTCCAGGCATTCCTGCTCGAAGCCCTTCATCGCATTCGCGGTCAACGCGATGATCGGTTCCTCGATGCCTTGATCGCGCAGTGCCTGGGTGGCGGAAAAGCCGTCCATCACCGGCATCTGCACGTCCATCAGGATGACGTCGTATGCATTGACCATACCCATCTCGAGGCCGACCTTGCCGTTCTCGGCCTCGTCGACCGAAAGCCCATATTTCGTCATCACCAGCTTGACCAGCTCGCGGTTCTCCGGCCCGTCGTCGACCACCAGGACCCGCGCCGGCGGGAACACCCAATCGGTCGTCTGTTCACCGGCAACCTCGGCCAGCTCGGCGATCGCCTGTTCGCCGTCGATCCACGTCACGGCCTCGGCCGGCCCCGCGGCCAGCCACACCAGAAACCGGCTGCCGCTGCCCAGTTGACTCTCGACGGTGATGTCGCCACCCAGCGCGCGCGCGAACTTGCGGCTGATCGACAGCCCCAGCCCGGTGCCGCCGAACTTGCGCGTGACCGAGCTGTCGGCCTGCACGAAGGGATCGAAGATCTTGTCCAGTGCATCGGCAGGCATGCCGACACCGCTGTCGGCCACCTCGATCTCGAAGTCGATCGCACCATTTTCTTGCGCGGCTCGCACCTGCACCGCGACGCCGCCGCGCTCGGTGAACTTTATGGCATTGCCGATCAAGTTGGTCATGATCTGGCGCAGGCGCGCCGGGTCACTGTGGATGGTCTGCGGCACCTCGCCGTCCACCCGGAAATCGAGGGTGATGCCCTTTTCGCGCGCCTTGATTCCGAGGACCTTCACCACCTCCTGGATTACGCCATAGGGATCGAACACGACCGCCTCGGTCTCGAAGCGCCCGGCCTCGACCTTGGACAGATCGAGGATGTCGTTGATCAGGTCCAGCAGGTGCTTGCCGCTGGAATAGATGGTCTCCAGGTGACGGCGGTTTTCGTTCTCGTCCTGGGTGAAGCCACGCCGCAGCAGCTCAGTGAAGCCGAGGATGGCGTTCATCGGCGTGCGGATCTCGTGGCTCATGTTGGCCAGGAATGCGCTCTTGGCCTGGTTGGCCGCCTCGGCCTCCTCCTTCGAACGCAGCAACTCGATCTCCTGCTCCTCGAGTTGCGTGACGTCGTCAAAACTGACCAGCACGCCGGCATGCGAGCCGCCGCTGCCAAGCACTGGCGAGCAGTTGATCATGAAGGTCAGGCGTGATGTCTCGGACAGGGTCAGGCGGATGCGCTGGTTGACCGCCGGCCGACCGCTGCGCAGTGCGCGCCGCCACGGGCGGTCGTCCTCGGCCAGGGCCTCACCTTCCGCGTCGGCCCAGGGCAGCGTCGAGACCCGGATGCCCAGCAGCTCGTCCGGTGTCTTGCCCAGCAGGGTGCCAAATGCACGATTGGCGAGCACGATCTGCTCCTTGTTGTCGAGCACCAGCAGACCCTCCGCCATGGTATCCAGCGCCGAGCGCACGCGTCCGGGGATCGCCTGAGACGGGTCGAGATGTTTCAACATCTTGCCCAGGTAGAAATAGAAGGCCGTGAAGCTGAACAGGGCGACGAAGCCGATCAGTATCACCAGCGGGTCCTGCAGATAACCCAGCCAACCGACGGTCGTCAGACGCTCGAACCGCATCTCCAGGTGGCCCCAGGGGGACTGCCCGGCCCAGATCGGCACCTTGACCTGATCATCCGTCGACAGGTCCGTCTCGGTGCGCCTCCAGTTGGCCTCATGCGGCCCAACGGTCGTGATCAGCCGACCCTCCCTGCTCCGCAGGCCCGCGGACAACAGGTCAGCGTTGCGTTCCACTACAAACTGGAGGTCGTTTTCGAGCCGCCGGATATCCTTTTGCGTGACCAGGGCCGAGCTGTTGGCCGCGAGCGCCTCGGCCAGTGCCGCGCGCCCCTCGCGGACGCTGGCGCGCTGATCGGGTATCAGGCCGATGAAACTCGCGCCCAACAATACGCTGGCGACCAGGCCGACCTGGCCCAGCGCGATGCGCGATTTGGCACTAAGTTTCATCATCCCAATCAATCCGGCCGCGTCGGCGTGTCCTGTGCGTCTTGCGGGTCGACGCCGTCGTCATGCTGCTTAGCGGCGCGGGCCGATTGTTCCTTGATGATCGCCTGCAGCGAATCGTCCTGGCCGTCGGCATCGTCGTCGTCGCGCGTCCGCGCGAGCACCGGCAGCGGATCGACGAACTGCCAGGCCGGGAGCGACGACAGCGCGGTGCTCAACAGCACCCCGCCGCGTACCAGCCAGGCGACATACCCGACCGACAGGCCGGTCGTCACCGCGACGCTGGAGCCGACCACGCTCTGCTTGATAAAGCTGTCCTGCGAGACCTCATCGCGCATCCGATCCAGGCTGTCGTTGAACCCAGTGGAGGTCAGGACCGCGCGAATCTCCGCTGACAGGCTGTCGAGTTCGACTGCCTGCGGAACACCCTGCGATGCCGCGAGGCCCGCCAGGGCGGCCGGCTTCACCACGAGACTCTGCAGCAGGCCCTGGGCCGGATTGAAGGTCGGGGGCGCCGAACTGTCGATATTCGGCACCAGCGGTGCGACGACCCCACCGGTCCCGCTGCCACCATCCCGATCAAGCCGCTCTTCGTCGACCGCGGTCTCCGGCGCGGGGGCCTCAACGGCCACCTCCTCAGCGACCGGCTCCAGCGCTGGCGTGCTCTCGGGTGGCGGATTGGTGCCCAGCGCATCGAAGCGTGGCGGCCGCACGGGGCCGGGATCCGACGGCGCGGGCTGGGGCGGCACGCTGGTAACCGTTGTATCGGTCACCTCCGGGATGTCCTCGGGTTCCGGCTCGGGCTCCGGCTCGGGCTCAGGCTCAGGTTCAGGCTCAGGCTCAGGCTCAGGTTCCGGCACGGTTCAGGCTCGGTTCAGGCTCCGGTTCAGGCACGGGTTCAGGCTCGGGCGGCGGTGGCGGTGGTGGGTCGGGAGGAACACCCACCGGCGTGACCGTAATGCTCACCGTCCCGGTATCGCTCACCCCGCCATCGGCATCCAACACCTAATAGGTGAAGCTGTCGGACAGGTTCGCAGAACCGTCATGCGTGTAGCTGAAGGTGCCGTTGGCGTTAAGCGTGAGCGTGCCGTGGCTCGGCCCAATGACCGGCGTGGTGTTGACGCTCAGGCTATCGTTCGGCAGATCGGCATCGGTGTCGCCATCGAGCAGGCTGCTGCCCGCGTCCAGATTGGCCTGGGTCGCGGTGCCGCCTACGAGCCACGCTGAAGCTCTCGTCATCGGCCACCGGATCGTTGTCGTTGATCGGGTTGACCGTGATGGCAAAGGTGCCGCTGCTGGCGACGCCGACGCCGTCATCGACGCTGAACACGAAGCTGTCGTTTAAGTTCTCGGTATCGTCGTGGTCGTAGCTGATCCGGCCGTTGTCGATATCGTCCTGGGTGAAGGTGTCGTTATCCGCCAGGGCGGTGGTATTCAGGTACAGCGTGCCGTTGTTCGGCGCAGTACCCAGCGTGTAGATGAGTTCGTCCGGCGTGTTGTCGATGTCCGTAGTCTCGAGCATCGCCGCAGTGATGGCATTGCCGGTACTGCCCTCGTCGACCGTGGTGCCGGTGTTGGTCGAGACCATCTGCTCGCTGTCATTCACCGGCGTGATGGTGATGGTCACGGTGGCCGTATCGGTGCCGCCGGCTCCGTCACTCACCTCGTAGGTGAAGCTGTCGGTGAAGTTCTCAGTGCCGTCATGCGTATAGGTGAAACGGCCATCCGCTAACAGCGTCAGGCTGCCATAGGTCGGACCCGACACGGGGGTGGTATTGACCGTCAGGGTGTCGTTCGGGAGATCGGTATCGGTATCGCCATCGAGCAGGTTGACGCCGGCATCCAGATCCGCCTCGTTCGCGGTACCGCCCTCGAGCACGGTGAAGCTCTCGTCATCCGCCACCGGGTCGTTGTCGTTGATCGGATTGACGCCGATCGCGAATGTCCCGGTGCTGGCGATGCCGGCGCCGTCATCGACCTGAAGCATGAAGCTGTCGTTTAGGTTCTCGGTATCGTCGTGGTCGTAGCTGATGCGGCCGTTGTCGATGTCGTCCTGGGTGAAGGTGTTCGTCGCGACCAGCGCGGTGCTGTTCAGGTACAGCGTGCCGTTGGTCGGGGCAGTGCCCAGCGTGTAGATCAGCTCGTCCGGCATATTGTCGATGTCCGTGGTCTCGAGCATCGCCGCAGTAATGGCATTGCCGGTACTGCCCTCGTCCACGGTGGTCCCGTTGTTGGTCGAGACCATCTGCTCGCTGTCATTCACCGGCGTAATGGTGATGGTCACGGTCGCTGTATCGGTCCCGCCGGCACCGTCACTCACTTCATAAGTAAAGCTGTCAGTGAAGTTCTCGGAGCCATCATGCGTATAGGTGAAACGGCCATCGGCGAACAGCGTCAGGCTGCCATAGGTCGGACCCGAGACCGGCGTGGTATTGACCGTCAGGGTGTCGCCCGGCAGGTCGGCGTCGGTGTCACCATCGAGCAGGTTGGCCCCGGCATCCAGATCGGCCTCGGTCGCGGTGCCGCCCTCGAGCACGGTGAAGCTCTCGTCGTCCGCGACCGGGTCGTTGTCGCTCTGCGGCGTGATCGTGATGGTCACCGTAGCCTGGTCGATGCCGCCGGCACCGTCACTCACTTCATAAGTAAAGCTGTCAGTGAAGTTCTCGGAGCCATCGTGCGTATAGGTGAAACGGCCATCGGCGAACAGCGTCAGGCTGCCATAGGTCGGACCCGAGACCGGCGTGGTATTGACCGTCAGGGTGTCGCCCGGCAGGTCGGCGTCGGTGTCACCATCGAGCAGGTTGGCCCCGGCATCCAGATCGGCCTCGTTCGCTGTACCGCCCTCGAGTACGGTGAAGCTCTCGTCGTCCGCGACCGGGTCGTTGTCGCTCTGCGGCGTGATCGTGATGGTCACCGTAGCCTGGTCGATGCCGCCGGCCCCGTCACTCACTTCATAAGTGAAGCTGTCAGTGAAGTTCTCGGAGCCATCGTGCGTATAGGTGAAACGGCCATCGGCGAACAGCGTCAGGCTGCCATAGGTCGGACCCGAGACCGGCGTGGTATTGACCGTCAGGGTGTCGCCCGGCAGGTCGGCGTCGGTGTCACCATCGAGCAGGTTGGCCCCGGCATCCAGATCGGCCTCGTTCGCTGTACCGCCCTCGAGTACGGTGAAGCTCTCGTTGTCCGCCACCGGGTCATCGTTGACGTTGCCGAAGTTGATCGTCGCCGCGACCGGGCCGTCGCTGAGTGTGCCGTCGCTGACCTCGACGTCGAACGCAGGCGCCAGCTCATCGCCATCGTCGACGAACAGCACGTCGCCGGCGGCCACCTGCGCCTGGGTGAAGTCGGTCACCGCCACGCCCGGGGCGCCCGGCGATCTCGAACTGGCCGCCGACGACCGAGGTCACACTGAATATCAGCCCGCCATCGCTGTCGTTGGGGTCACTGGCCGACAGCATCGCCAGGGTCAGCGTGACGGTCTCGCCCTCGTTGACCGCGAGCGTTGTGTTATCTAGTGTGGGGGCGGCATTGCCGGAACTCGGGGCCACCGTCAGCGAAAGGCCGTCGAGGTCCTCCCCACCCGAATCGAAATTGACATCGTTGTCGCTGGGATGATCGCCGTCGAACATCAGGGTCGCGACGACCTGAGCGGCCCCAGGGCCGGCCCCCAGCGTGGTCCGGTTCACCTGCAGGGCAACGATGTCCTGCTTTTCGGTCGCTTTACCGGTGGTGCCGACGTCGCTGTCGTCGCCGTCGAGCGTTACCAGCAGGGTGCCGGCATCGTAGCTCTGGCCGCCGCCGTTGGTATCGCTCTCGAGGACGTCTAGGCCGCTGATTTTTGCGTCAAGATCCACAGCCGGGGCGTCACCCTCGATCAGGAGTTGCGCATCGCCGGCATAGCTGACACCGCTGGTCGGGTCAATCGTGGCCGTCGGCAGGCGCCAGATGTCTTCGTCCTTGGCCAGCCAGCAGGTCGCCCTTGTTGAGCTGCACATCGCCCAGCCAGACGTCCTGCTCGACCAGGGTCAGTGCATTGATCTCCTGGCCGTCCTGGAAGACATCACCCAGCAGGCGATAGAAATTGCCGGTGCTGTAGTCGCCCAGCTTGTCGGGGCGGAAGTAGAAGATGTCCTCTTTGAGGACATCGAGATCCGACTCGGGCGCCGCACCGTTGCTGACCAGGGTCTCATCGTTTTCGGTGGTCAGCAACAGGTCGCCGGCCTGCAGCGTGACCGCATTGGTGGAACCGATCGTGACATTACTGCTGACGAAGTGCATGCCGTTAATGTTGGCACCAACGGCAAAATCGGAGATATCAAAGGCGATGCTGAAGGTGCCATCGGTAGCGCCCTCGCCCAGGCTCAGGTCGGGGCCGGCCAGCTGCAGGATGTCGCCCTGATCCCAACCGCTGGTGTCCAGCCCGGGGACGCCGTTGGACGCATTCTCGTCGCCGGTCGTACTCAACCAAAGCACACCGTCGGAAGTGTCGCTGAAGGTGACGATCGCAGGCGCTGCGGCCGCGGTATTTGTGCCGTCCGTCACCGACACCTGATAGGCGGGCGCCAGTTCGCCACCATCGTGTAGGAAAACTACGTTACCGTCCGTGACCTCTTGCTGTGTGAAGCTGGTGATCGCCGTCGAGGTATCTACCGTGTACGCGAACCAGCCATGACTGACGTTGGAGACCTGGAAGACCAGATCGCCGTCCGGGTCGTCCGCATCACTTGCGGAAAGCACCGAGCTGTCGAGAAGGATGGCACCGCCCTGGCTGATCGAGAGGGCGTTGTTGCCAATTGTCGGAACCGCGCTCACCGGATTGATCGTGATAAACACGTTCCCGACAGAGGACTGATTACCACCGCTACCCGCGTTACCCTGGTCATCCACCAGGATGCTTAAACTGTCGCTGCCGTTGTAGCCAGGGTCCGGCTGGTAGGTCAGGCCGTCCAGCGCGGCATTGAGTTCTGCGATGGTTCCGGTGAAGACGACCGTACCGGTGCCATTGCCGGCTATGGGGCCGAGACCTGTGGTACTGCCGAGCGTCAGTGTTCCATTGCTGACATCCAGTTGCACGGAGACCGGGTCCAGCGCCGCCCCGAGGGCCGCATCCACATCGTCGACGACGATGGCATTCCCGTTGCCGCTGCTGAACACCAGGCTGCTGTTTTCGTCGATCGTCTGGTTGCTGGCCGCCGCGATGGCCGCGAAATCCTGTCCGGTATTGATCGCACCGAAGGTGTTTGCCGCGGCCGCCGCCCAGGTGAAGGCCGGGCCAGGGCCAGTCAGTTGCAGCGAGTTTCCTGCGGGGGTGCTGGCATTGCTTTCCGCGACACCGATGTCCGTGGACCCCATGCCATTGGCGGGTCCGTCGGTCGCCGTGAAGGCGCCTTCATAACTCAGGAATTGCACCACGGCGCCAGTCGGGTCCACGAGGGCGATACCATCAGGATCGCCGGTGGCGTTCTGGATGCCGTTTTCGGGGAAGTTGAAGACCAGGGTGCCAAAGTTATCGGCCTGGTTCGGAATGGTGCCGGTCACGTTCACGGTGTCATACACGGTCCCGTCGAGGCCGTTGTACAAGACCAGCTGCCAGCCACTCAGGTCATTGCCTGCGACGCCGGCGATCTCGATGGCCTCACCGGCATCCACACCCACATTGTCGTAGTGGATCTCGTTGATGAAGACCGGCGTCGGCCCGACGACCGTGGGTGCGTCATTGATGGAATTGACCGTAACCTGCACGGTTACCGGCGTCGCCGACTCGGCGCCATCGTCGTCGAGTGCGACCACCTCGAAGGCATCCAGGTCGCCGTTGGCATCCGGTTCCGGCGTCCAGTAGGCGTTGGTGGTCGCATTCAGGGTATCGTTGCTGCCCGCGGCCCACGGCGCTGCACTACCGGCGTCAGCACCGATCTTGAGCGTACCGCTGGTCACCGACTTGACGACGAAGCCATCCACGGTCCCGTCGGCATCCGCCTCGTCTCCCTGCACCGCCAGATGACCGAAGGTCACCTCGATCTCGCTGTCCTCGTCACCAGCGGTAACGGGACCAACAAAGCTCGCAAGAGTCGGTGCATCATTGGTCACAGCGGCCGTGGTGTAGCTGATCACCAGCTGCGGCGGCATGGCGCCCTCGCGGCTGACGTAATCGAAGACGACAGTGCCGGTATCCCCGCTGCCGAGCATCAGGCCGTTGTTGGACTTGGCACCAGACTGCCAATCCTGCACCAGGTCCGTGACGTCCCAAGTATGGCCACCGAGCCCGGATACCTCCAGCGAGGCAAGCGCGGTGCCATCAAACGAACCACCCGGGCCACTAGTCCACGCTGTCCCTGTCTGCCGCTCGTTCCAGGTGGAATTGTTGTTCGTGCCGCCCGCGCCCTCGTCCCAGGCCTCGGTCACCTCGTAGACATCAATGACCGATGAAGCCGGTATCGTTCCGGTCTTGCCTGTCGCCTCTACCTGCAATGTGGCACTCGTGATTGTCGCACCGGCGGGAATGGCACTCAGGTCGAACTGCAACAGAACACGCCCATCACCCTGAGCACTGCCACCGGACTCATCCAGGCGGACGACGGTATCTGAACCGTAGTTGGTGGTCTGGTTATCGTTGGAGATGTAGGTGTCCTTGACCGGCGACAGGGCGGTCGTGACCGGGGTCGACGTACTCAGCTCTATCTGGACGTTATCGACAAACAACTTGTCGTTGCCATTGAATGCCCCATCGGCCAGAAACATGATCCGCGTGTCGCATCCGATGTAGGCACTCAGATCCACAGAATCGCTTAAATAGGCTGCATCATCGGCCGGACCGCTGTAGCGCGCGATCTCGTACCAGGTTCCCGTACCCGGTGCGGCAGCTATGTTGTCGACACCAATGCCTCCACCAACCTGTGCGTAAACAACCAGATGGTCGTCGGCCTCGAGTCCGACGAGCGCATAGTCGAAGCTCAGCGTTGCGGCCGTCGCACCATACAAATCCGCCTCGCGCCAGACACCCTTGTTCGTTTTGACGATCAGCTCTACGTTGCCGCCGCCATCGCCGAAGAAATTGTCGGCAACCCTTACATCGCCGGCACCAGCACCACTCGTTTCACCAATCTCCTGCCAGTCGTTGGTCCACGGCAACGCGCCGTTGTCACCGGCGAACGACGCAGCCGTATTGAACTGATCGAGATAGGTGGCCGTGCCGCCGGCAGTGGCACTCGCCTCGTACGCACCGACATCGGGGCTGCCATCACCACGCAGGAAACCTCGTTGGTCGGTGGTCGAACTCAGCGCGCGAATGGCATTGTCGATTGCCTCGGGTGCGGCCGGCGCGTGAGTCAGCAGATCGCCGCCATTGTTGGTCAGCCCACCCAGCAGTGGATCGATGCCGATCTCTCCGGGGCCGAAGTCACTTTCGGTACCAGTCGCATCCTCAACGATGTTTCCACCGGCGCTGGTGATATTGCCGGTCTTGTTGGTGACGTCGGGCGAACCGCCGAGCGCGCTATTGCCGGCGATGATGCTGTTCCCGATATTCGTTGTTATCGCACCGCCATCATGGATGACACCGCCAGCCAGACCGCTCGCAGAATTGCCTGTGACGGTGACATGACGCAGCGTCACGTCACCGCCTTCATTGAACAGCCCGCCACCATCACCGTTGGTCGCCGAATTACCGCTCAAGGTGACGTTCTTCATGAACAACACGCCACCGGTCGCATTCCAAACGCCGCCACCCTCGTCAGCGGTGTTGCCTTCGATCAAGGCATTGGTGATGGTGAGGTTGCCTTCGTTGTGTATCGCGCCGCCGTGGCCTATCGAGAATGTGGCGGTGTTCCCCGAGAACCAGACATTGTCGAGAAAGACGTCCGGCGTATTGATGGCGCCCTCGATATACAGGCCGCCACCTTGCTCTTCACCCACGGCCGCAGTCTGTCCGTCCAGGATCATCAGATTCGACAGCGAGACCGTGATTGCCGCGTCATCATGCACGTTCAGTACTGAGGTAGAGTTGCCGCCGTTGATGACCGAGACGCTCGGCGAGATACCCACGATCGTAAGGTCGTCACGGATATCAAGATCACCCTGGTCATCGCCCAATCCAGCGGTGAGCGTGTAGGTATCGGCGCCAAGAAAGATAGAATCGGCCCCGACCAGTGCATTCGCTTCCATGATCGCAGCACGCAACGAGGTGTCGCCGGCGGCGTCTTCAGCGACACCGTCACCGGGGTTGGCATCCACCGTATCGGCGTTGGTATCGACTATGAATGCAGCCAGAGTCCCCTGCCAGGTCTGAAAGACACCCGGCGAGAATCCAGCAATGTCGACCGCACCGGACCTGGTACTCCAGGTCCCAATCGCCGCCCTGGGCGGCGTCGCCGGTTTGGTCGACTGAGGCAGCGACATCTGCACCGGTCAGTATGCCAATGGCATTGACAAGCGCCCGCCCATGATCGTCAGCCGCGAGATCGCAGCCGTAGATCAGGATGTCGCCGGTATCGGCGAGCGTGCTACCCCAGTCGTTCAGTTGACCGGCATAGTCATCCAGACTGCCGGTCGAAAGTGTGCCGCTGCCGAGCTGTATCTGCCCGGCGGCGCCATGAGAAATAATATGGATGGCATCGATGTCGTCGAGGCCGTCTAGCGCCTCGCTGATCTGTGCTACGCCGTCGCGCGCCGCATCGAGCAGGACCACGCGATAGAAGGGATCGTCGCGACCCGCGGCCAGATCGGCCAACAGGGTCGCGCCGTCGTCGACGCCGGCGTCCAGGAACACGATCTCGCGCGGTGTCTCTGCGCCATCCCCTGCCCCGGTCAGTGGCGCGGGGCTGAGGTCGTCCAGACAGTCGCAGTCGTCGGCCGGATCCGCGCCGCCGACGGGATTCAGCAGCCCCGGCAGATCGGGTGGCGCAGAGGCATCGACCGAGCCCGCGTCATCGGCGGCGGCCGCCAGTTGCGACCAGTCCGCCAGCGTGATCGCGGCATCCCAGGCGGGATCATCGGCGGCTTCGCGATCGAGTACGCCGGCATCGATGCCCAGCGCATCCGCCGAGAGCAGCAGGCGCGGCTCCATCGGCTCGACGATGAAATCATCGTCATGCGGCGTCTGCAGCGCCGCGGCGATCCGGTTGCGTGTAAAGAACTTGCGCATCTGGTGCGGCACTCGACGCCCTGCGCCGGCGTCAGCGTTCCGATGCCGCTAGTTGGGGAGAACCTTCCTTATCTCCTCGTGAGTCACTCAGCAGCGGGCCCTTGGCCGACAGTTCGACGCGGCACTTGAGCCCGGCCGGGATGGCGCGCTCTGGGTTGGGCAGGCTCAGGCGCGCACCGAAGGTGCCGCTGCCGGCGTCACCCATGGGGTCGACGAGATCGACGGTCGCCTGGTGCGGCTTTCCGTTGTCGAACTCGGGGATCACGCGCGCCGACATGCCGGGCTGGATCCGTCCGAACAGCTGCATCGGCAGTATCGCCTCGACGTGCAGCGGGTCGAGCCTGACGATACGCATGAGCGGCTGGTCTTCGATGTATTCGCCGGGCTCGTGCAGCCGCGCGACCACGACACCGTCGATCGGGCTGCGGATCTTGCGCCGGTCGAGCGCGGTCTCGGCACGCGCCTTCTCCAGCGCATACAGCTGCAGGTCGTCCTGTGCCTGCTGCAGACGCCAGGCCGCAAGGCGTGCATCACGCGCGGCGCGATCCTTGTCCTGCGCGGAGGCCACCTTTGACGCAGCCAGCGAGGTCAACCGCTTCTCGGTGCGCCGGTCGATCGCATAGGCGGAACGACGCAGGCTCAGTTCGGTGTCGGTCGCGGCCTTGAAATCCGCGATCGCCAGATTGGCCTCTTCGAGCCGCGAATCCAGGCTGGCGACGATCTGTCCGGCGCTTACCGTATCACTGCGATCGACCAGGACTTGATGTATCTGCCCGGGCACCGGGGTGCCCAGGTCGACCGACTTCGACGGCGTAATCACACAGTCGAACGCGACCGGCGCCTCTTCGGCCACGGCGGGCAGACCGCAACACAGGCCGAGCACGAACAGAAGGATGTGGCAAAGGGTAGGATTGGGGTTCCACATGGCCGAATGTCAATGTTTTGATCCACAAAGAGTGGCGGCCACCGCGGGTGATTATTAAGGGAACTTCAGGCGTTCTATTCACCAATCTGCGACATTACGAGGCGCCGCACACTGTCGTACCCGCGCGCCAGCAGCGGCACCGGGGCGTGCTCGAAGCGCACATAGGCCCGACTGCCGATGAACTGCAGCGCCTGCGTGTAAGGCACCGCGACGTCGAAGGCGAACACCTTGCGCAGCGTCTGGCGGCCCTGCGGGTCACGCGCATCCACCGGGATGGCGCCACCGGCCCGGCTGCTCAGCGCTGCACTGGGCAGGACATCCGAGGCCGCCGGCACCTCGCCAAGCAGCTCGCCCGGCAAGACCTCACTGGCGCGATCGGCCGGCCGCACGTGAACTGCCTCGAAGCCGTCGCGAATGCGTACGGCATCCGCCTGCACCGCGATCACCCGCACCATCGCCTGTGCGTCATCGGCGATATAGCCGAGCAGCTCGCCCTGCGGGACCAGGCGGCCGAGACGGTCGCCGAGCGCGGGGCTGCGCAGCATGCCGGCGGTCGGACTGCGCACGACCAGGCCGGCATGGCGACGCTCCAGCTCGGCCAGTTCGGCGCGCAGCTCGGCCAGGCGTTCGGCCTGGATGTCACGCCCCAGCCGGTCCGCGAAGCCGGCCGCGTCACGGCGTGCCGCCAGCTCGGTGATGCGCGCACGCAGCACCGCGAGGTCACGCTCCATCTCCGGGTTGCTCAGCACAAACAGCGCGTCACCCTTCCCGACCGGGCTGCCGTAGGCGATCAGCTGACGGACGAGGAAACCATCCACGCTGGCGCGCACGATCGCCTGCTCGGGCAGCAGGACCACGCCGTCGGCCTTGGTGCTAGAAGGGAACGGGATCAGGGCGAGCGCCCCGAGCAGGCCGGCCATCAGACCGCCGACGATGGCCAGCGAGCGCAGCCGCCGCCCCGTCAGCGTCGCGCTGAACAACACAAAATGCAGCTGCCGCGCCAGCGGCAGGAGCACCTGCGCCGCGATCAACCAGGCCGCCAGCAGCACCCCCAGCGTCGGGACCGTGGCGATCAGAAACAGCGCGATGCCGAGACTGATCATCAGACGATAGACCGTCGATGCGGCGCCGTAGAACAGGAACCAGCGCCGCTCGCCCGTTGCGCTGGCCGGGGAGCGTTCGCCGCTCAGGCCCAGCAGGTAGCGACGTGCGAGATAACCCCAATAGCGCGCCGCCCGGGTCGCCAGGTTCGGGATCTCGATCGCGTCGCTCAGCACGTAATAGCCGTCGAAACGCAACAGCGGGTTGCCGTTGAACAACAGCGTCGACACGCCGCCGATCAGCATCACCGCGAACATCGCCTCGCGCAGCAGGCCGTCATCCAGGGCCAGCCAGGCAAACATCGCCAGCGCGGCCAGCACCCCCTCGACCAGGATGCCGGCGGCGCTGACCAGCATGCGCTGTGACTTCTCGCGCAACGCCGAGGCCGCGGAGGCGTCGACATAGGGCACCGGCAGGAACACCAGCAGCGTGATGCCCATTTCATTGACCTCGGCCCCGGCGCGTCTCGCCGCGAGCCCATGGCCGATCTCGTGCAGCGCCTTGACCAGCGGATACACCGCGACCAGCAACAGCCAGCTGCGCGTGTCATCCAGGCGCTGCGCGCCGTACAGCGCCAGGGCCGGCCAGTGCATCAGCGCCTGCAGCCCGGCGCCGAGTGCGAGCAGCAGCCAGATCCACAGCGCCCGGGGATGAAACACCCAGCCGACCGCCGGCAGGCTGCGGGTGAGGAAACGATCGGGTGCGACCAGCGGGAGCCGCGGCGACAGCAGGCGCAGCCAGCGCGCAAAGCCCTGCTGACGGCGCAGGCGCCGCTGCCTGGCTACCAGCGCCGCGGCATCCGTGGTCGGACCGGCGTCCAGCATACCGGCGGCCTGAAGCTGCATCAGCGCGTTGAGCAGGTCGTTCTTGTTGCTGTCGGATACTTCGGACTGCCCGGCGTGGCGCTGCCAGGCCTGCGCCAATGTGCGCCGCCCATCGAGGTCGGCGAGCACCGCGTAGACCGCGCCGCTGAGCCGAAACTGCTGGCTGCTCAGCGCATCGCGCAGCAGGTACCAGGCGCGCCCGCGGTATTCCAGCGCATGGACACTGACGGTGTCGCGCAGCCGCAGGCGCACACCGGACAGGCGCTGCCACAGGTCGTCGGACGACCCTGCCCCGGCCACCATCGGGCCCACCACGGTTGCCGCCCCGGGCGCCATCCCCGCGGTCACGGTCGCCACCGCCATAGCTGCAGCCCGAGCCAGTCGCGCAGCGCATGCGTCCAGATCCACCAGCGGCGACGCTCACCGACCGCGACCTTGGCCACGCCCTGCATGCCCGGACGCAACCCCGGCAGCGGCTCGACCAGCTCGGCCTCGACCCGGAACGCCGGCTCGGCGACCTCGTCTGCCGCGAGCGAGGCGATATTGGTCACAGCCAGTTGCAGATCTGTACGCGGCAGCGCGGAGAGCACCAGTTCACCCTGCTGGCCGGTCGCCAGCGCGGCGATATCGCGATCGCTGACCTGCAGCGCGACCCGGTAATCGTGCAGCGGCGCGATCTCGAACAGCAGTTCGCCGCGCGCGACCGGAACGCCCAGCGAGCGGCTCCAGTCGCCCGAGATGACCACACCGTCGAACGGCGCACGCAGCGCCGTGCGCGCACGCTGTGCATCGACCAGGGCCAGGCGCGCGCGGGTCTGTTCGAGCTGGGCCTCGACCACCTTGGCCTCGCCATGATCCAGCGTCGCCACCGCCTGGCGATGCTGTTTGATGAGCTCGGCCTCTTCGGCGCGCAGCCGGCGTTGCTCGGTCTTGAGGTCGCGATCGTCGAGGCGCGCCAGCAGGTCGCCCTCGGCCACCGTCTGGCCCGCGCGGAACGCGGCCTCGTCGATGAAGCCCTCGAACGGCGCGACCACCGCCTGCTGCACCGCGCCCTCGACCACCGCCGGTGCCGATACCCGATAGGGTTGCTTGCCGACGGCCAGTACCACTAGCAGAACCAGCCCGGCGAACACCGCAATGCGCCGCGCACGCCCCTCGGCGCCGGTCAGCCGGTCGACTCCCTGAGCGACGAGCGCCTGCAGGCGCCGCCACCAGGGTCGGCCCTGTTCGCGGCGCAGCTCGAGCGACGGGATCACGGCACGCGCCGCCTCGCTGCAGCGCTGCGGGGACTCCGCGGTCCAGGGGGCATCGTCGGCGAACTCGAACAGCAATACCACGGGCTCGGGCATGCCGGCGATCAAGGGTACGCTGCACAGGCCGGAGAGCCTGGCGCCACGCACCAGTCTCTGCCGCGCCGTCGCCGGGTCGTCGCAGCCGTCCGGGTAGTGCAGCGCCGTGCCCGCGTCGAGCGCCTCCTGCATCACACGGCCCATGCCGCGCACGCGTTTGCTGCGCGGATTGAGCTTGCCGATCCCGGATACTGCCTCGACGCCCATACGTTCGCCACGCGGTCTGCCGAGCGAGACCCGGGTGCAGGGCACGCGGGCCGGCAACACGCCCAGGATCGCAGTAACCGCATCCCGGTAATCGGGCTGGTCGAGCCCAGCCTGGATGACGTCGCCAAAGGTCGGCGCCGGCGCGCCTTCACCGAGTTGTCGGATCGCCAGGTTGAGCCAGGCCTCACCCCATTTGAGCAGCTCGATGATCGCGACCTGGCGCTCCAGCGGGGCCTCGACCTCGACCACCACGGCGCCGTCGGCATGCGGCCCCAGGTGCAGTGGACAGGCGATGCGCAGCGCCGCCCTGCCGTCGGCGATCTCGGCACCGCGACCGGTCACCGGCGCGCCCGAACGGCGTGCCAGTTCCGCGGCCATCGCCAGCTCGCTGGGACGATCGATGCCGTCGGGATAGGTGACGAACAAGCCACCCGCGGGCACGCCCGACCCGTGCAGGTCGACGTAGGCCAGCTGCAGACCGGCAATCAACTGCCGCTGCAGCGCGAACCAGCTCTTGATCAGGGGTTCAGAGACGATCACAAGATTTCCCGACATCAACCGACACAGTGCCGTCGCCGGCGGGATCATGGTCGGAACAGTCTGGGTATCGGCGCGGGAATTAGGTTTTTAACCTGCGTATCGCATCAGATCCCGTCTCGACCCGGTGATCACGCAGACCCTTCGCACGATCGTTTGAAATTACTCGGAATCGTTCTATTCTATTTTCTAGATTCTAGAATTTCGGATTAGCAATGATTCTAAAGCCGCAAGATGTCATCGTCGTTCTCAAGCTGCTCTCCATCGGGGAGCAGCCGTGGACCTATGCCCGACTAGCGGCGGGTCTGGATCTCAGCACATCGCAGTTGTACGCCGCGGTCAAAAGAGCGTTGTCGTCACAGCTGGCCATTGACCTGGGAGGGCGTATCGTTCCGAATGCCCGTAATCTCCAGGAGTTCCTGGTTCACGGTCTCAAGTACGTGTTTGTGCCGGAACGAGGAGAAATGACGCGAGGAATACCGACGGGATACGCCGCACCCGTTTTGCGGGACTTCTTCAGCGCCGACGACGAGCCACAACCAGTCTGGCCCCACCCGCAAGGCGGGACTCGGGGCATGGCATTTTCACCCCTTTATAAAATAGCACCGAGCGCCGCGGACCGTGACCCGAAGCTCTATGGGCTGTTGGCGCTAGTAGATGCGATACGCGGCGGCCGTGCCCGTGAACGGCAAGTCGCCATCCAGCAGCTGAAGAAACGACTGGACGAGCATGCACCGGTTATCTGACCCGAATATCGCGCTGTTGGAACGTGCGGTAGAACAGCTCGGACCGCTCGTTGACGAGATGGTGTTCGTTGGCGGTTGCGCTACCGGCCTGTTGCTCACAGACACGGCTGCGCCACCGATACGCGCCACGCAAGATGTCGATGCGCTCACTGAAGTCGCTACCCGTGGCGAATACTATCGCTTGTCTGCTAGATTGCTGGCACGGGGATTCTCTGAAGACCAATCACCAGATGCGCCGCTCTGCCGCTGGGTCGCTGCCGGCGTGATACTCGATGTGATGCCAACCAACCCGGACATCCTCGGATTCGGCAACGAATGGTATGAGCAGGCACTGCGACATCCGGATGCCTTTGTGTTGCCATCAGGTGCGCACATCCGCGTCGTAACCAGCCCCCACTTTCTAGCGACCAAGCTGGCGGCATTCGAGGGGCGCGGCAACAACGATTACGTTATCAGCCGCGACATCGAAGATGTGGTGGCCGTTCTGGATGGGCGACCCGAGATCGTTAAGGAAGTTGCTGCCACCGATATCAAGTTGCAGAGACACTTGAAGAACGCGTGCGAAGGCTTGCTGTCCAACGCAAACTTCGTCGCCGCTGTGTCCGGACACCTGCCAAGCGATGCCGCCAGCCAATCACGACTGCCCTTGGTGCTCGAACGCTTAAAGGCGATAGCGGTTTTTGACTACAGTTAAGTCTTCAACCTGGGCATTGATCCATTGACCGTGAACACTCCATCGGCTGAAGCCGATGGTTTCGGCTGAAAGCTCAATCGATGGGCCATCCGGCCGATTGTCCCCTCACCCATCTTTCGGAGAGGGACAGGGTGAGGGATGAATCAATCCATGGCCGGTGTCCCCCTTACCCCAGCCCTCAAGGGCGAGGGTGTCGTTTAACGCCGGCTCAAGCCGGGAGTTTAGAGATCCCCTGGTCGGGACTCTCAATCGGACGAGGCTTTTGCGTTCTTCTCGTTGACGCAAGTTCAGGGAGCAGAGTTCAAAGCCGATAAGGCCCCTTGGGCCAGCGCATCGCACTGGCCGCCCCCGGCCACCCGCGATCCGGCCATCAAGAAGTGCGCCCACGGGTCGATATGCGCGCTATGCCACGCGCCAATGAGCATCGTTGCGCCTTGCTGGCCAGTCACGGCCGCCGGGCGGGCTTCACGCTGATCGAGGTAGTTATGACGATGGCGATCCTCGGCATCATCGGGGCGATAGCAATACCATTTTACCAAGGCTATGTCCTGGAGGCGCGCATCGGCACCGCGATCAAGGACATCCGCCAGATGGAGCTGATCCTCACCGACCGCTACCTCGACGACGACCCGCCGGCCACGCTGGCGGACGCCGGGATCGACCTCACCGACCCCTGGGGCAACCCCTACCGGTACCTCTGGCTGCGCGGTAACTCGGCGCCGGGGCTCAACGGCCAACGCCGCCGCGATAAATCGATGAACCCGGTCAACACCGACTACGATCTCTACAGCATGGGCCCGGACGGCCAGACCCAGGCACAGTTCACGGCGGGCAAGGCCAGGGACGACGTGGTGCGCGCCAACGACGGCGACTTCATCGGCCTGGCCGGGGACCACTAGGCAGGGCTCCGATGGCGCCGCTCGAGACTCTGCGCTCCAGCGTCGCGCGCCGCATTCTGCTGTCATTCGTCGCCGCAGCCGCGTTGCCGCTGCTGATGCTGGCGACCTCCGCCTACCACCTGGTGACCGACCGGCTGCAGGAGCGCGCACTCGACGATGCCCATCGCCTGGCCAAGGAGCTCGGCATGGATATCTTCGAGCGGCTGAAATATGTGTCCGACGGGCTTGCGATGTTGGCCGCGCGGGGGCATGTGGGCGACAACCTGGCCTCGGCGACGTTCGGACTCGACCTCGACGAGCGAGTGCTCGGTCTGTTCAGGGTCTCACCCGACGGTGCGGTCGCGGCTGTCCCACCGCTGACCGAGGATGCGCTGGCCGCGTTTCGCCAAGCGGTCCCACGCAGTGATCCGGAGAGCCCATTGTTACTGGCAGTCGGCGAGGCGGCCCGACGGCGCGTGTTTTTGCTGGTCGGGGTCGGTAACGACCCGAGCCGCGACGGTCTGCTCGGTGCCGAACTCAACCTGACACATCTGTGGGATACGACCGGAGTGGCGGCGCGTCCGGAGCGGGTCTGCGTGATTGGACCGGACGGAGCACCGGTTTACTGCAACCACAGGAACTACCGGGCGTGGCTGGGCAACAGCGCTGAGCTGATCGCGACGCGTGCCCGCCCGCGCCCGCTGTTGCACGACGACGGTCAGAGGGTCCTTACCGCTGTATGGTCACTGTTTCTCAAACCCCACTACCAGTTCGAGCGCTGGACCGTGGTCGCCGGTGTGCCGCAGTCGATGGCCTTTGCCTCGATAGCGGCCTTCGATCGCATATTTGCAGGCGTCGCGGTGACCGCGCTGCTGCTCGCGCTGATGCTCGGCCGACGCATGATCCGCAGCAATCTCGAGCCGCTGGAGACCCTCGGCGAAGCGACCCGGCAGCTTGCCGCCGGCGACTTCACGCATCGCGCTGATCTGCGCTCCGGTGACGAGTTCCAGCGGCTCGGCGAGGCTTTCGACCGCATGGCGACGCAGATCGGTGAGCAGTTCCGTGAGCTTGAGACGCTGGCCCGCCTGGACCGCGCGCTGCAGAGCACAAAGACTGTCGAGGCCGCCCTTCACGCTGCCGACCAGGCCCTCAGCGATCTACTAGGTGGCGGGCGCTGCGCGCTGGTGTGCCAGGCGAATCTGGGAGATGCGGAAACCCTGTGGTATCTGGCCTTCGATGCCGACGCCGTCATCTGCTCTGCACCGCCGTCAAATCTAAGTGAGGAGGCTTCGGGGTCCGTCATCCAAGCCCTGAGCGTCCGCGACGATCATCCGCTGCGGCGACGCCTGGGGGCGATGACCGGCGAGCACCTGCAGGTGTTCCCGGTGATGGATAACAGCTACGCCGCCGCTGCGATTCTGCTGCGGCGGCGGGATACCGGTGCCGAGCCCGATGTCCAGCGCGTTGCCGATGTATTGGCCATTGCGCTGGATAACCTGATACTCGAGCATCGTCTGCTCCATCAGGCCCACCACGATTGGCTGACCGGACTACCCAACCGGTCTCGCCTGCAAGACCTGTTCGATGCCTGGACCGCGTCCGAGGCGCAGTCTGTTGGCGCCGTCGGCATGCTGTTGCTGGGTATCGACCGCTTCAAGCAGGTCAACGACTCAATCGGTCACCAACAGGGTGACCGGCTGCTCGCGACGGTCGCGGCGCGACTGCGCGAGGCGCTGCCGAAGGAATACGTGATCGGACGTTTCTCCGGCGACCAGTTCCTGGTCATGGGGGTGGCCAGCGATCTGGGCCTTCTGTTGCCGCAGCTGTCTGCGCTGGCGACCACCCTCGGTCACGAGCTCGACCGGCCGTTTTCGCTGGGCCTGCGTCAGCTCAGCCTCACCGGGACGCTGGGCGGTGCGGTGTTCCCGCGTGACGGCAGCACCTTCGAGGCCATGCTGCAGAGCCTGGACGCGGCGAGCTTTGCCGCGAAGTCATCGCGCCGCGGTGGTCTGCTGTTCTACTCGGCGGTGATGCGCGATGCCCTGGCCGGACGCATGGAGGTGGAGCAGGCGCTCAAGGGGGCTGTCACCAATCACGAGCTAGTGCTGCACTACCAGCCGGTGATCGATGCCCTGACCGAGCGGGTGCGCAGTGCCGAGGCGCTGATGCGTTGGCAGCGCCCGGGCGTCGGACTGGTAATGCCCGGTGGGTTCATCGAGGTCGCCGAGCAGAGCGGGCTGGTTGTCCAGATGGGTGCCTGGGCGATCGCCGAGGTGTGTCGCCAGATGCGCGCCTGGCGCGATGCCGGGCTCGGCATCGAGACGGTCAATGTGAACGTATCGGGCGTACAGCTCACCGACCCGAACCTCGAGCGACAGGTGCGGCAGGCCCTCGAGGAGACCGGGCTGCCCGGCGAATGTCTTACCCTGGAGATCACCGAGACCTCATTGATCGGGCGCCTCGAAGAGAGCGTGGAAACGCTTGCGCGGCTGCGCGCGACCGGGGTGCGCATCATGATCGACGATTTCGGCACCGGTTATGCCTCGCTGAAGTACCTCAAGATGCTGCCCGTCGACGGCCTCAAGATCGACCGCATGTTCGTCAAGGACCTGCCGGACAATCCGTCCGACGCGGCGATCGTCGGTGCCGTGGTCAGTCTGGCGCGGGCCTCGGGCTACAAGCTGGTCGCCGAGGGTATCGACACCGCTGCCCAGGCCGACGCGCTGCGTGAGGCCGGGGTCCCCTTACTGCAGGGTTTCCTGTTCGCGCGCGGCCTGCCCGCCGCGGAACTCGACCGTCGACTGCAGGCCGAGGACGGCGCGCCTAAGCGCGGTGAGGCGGGCTTTGCGGCTTGAAATGTTGGGGGCGTCTAATCTGGGCCGCCGGACTTCCATAAGGCCGGCAAGAGGCAAAGCGGACCTTCTTCGCATCGAAGTGCTGCCGCCGGCGGGATCATGGTCGGAATAGTCAGCAATTAATCGAATCTGATCCCATTGATCCGTCAGCTGCCGATAGCACCGCCGTCGTCTTTGGTGATCGCCACGACCGACGGACGCGGCGGCATACCGTCCGTGAAATCGGGCCAGCGGGTGGCGGGATCTTCGAAGGTCGAGCTGCGTTCGAAACCCGGAAAATGCTTTGTACCGTCGGTCGCCGGATGCTGTACGGCAACGAACAGGGTCTTGCCGTCCGGCGTGAAACAGGGGCCACACATCTCCGCACCGACCGGCACGCGGAAGAACATCCGTCCGGTGCCCCTGGCCGCGCCTTGGGTGTCCAGCGCCCAGACCCCGTCCGCGGTGCCTGAGGCCTTTTTCCAGTTGCTGCCCTGATCGGTCGTGACCCACAACCGTCCCTGCGGATCGACCGAACAGTTATCGGGGCATGCGAACCAGCCATCTTCCGAGGTCGCCGGATTCCACATCGCCGCCGCTGCCGGATCCGCCGGGTTGCCGGCCTTGACCAGGATATCCCAGCGCGCCGTGGTCGCTGCATGGTCGCCATCGGCCGGCGTCAGTTCCAGCACATGTCCCCAGATATTGCTGGCGCGCGGATTGGCCCCATCTACCGCCTCGGGCTTACGCTTGGAGTTGTTGGTCAGCATCACGTAGACCTTGCCGTTCACTGTATTGGGCTCGACATCCTCGGGCCGGTCCATCGGCGTGGCGCCGAGCAGCGTGGCGGCGCGGCGTGCCTCGATAACTACATCGGCCTGGCTGTCGAAGCCGTTGTCCGCGGTCAACGCACCCTGGCCATGGACCAGCGGCAGCCAGTTCAAGGCGCCATCCGCCTCGAATTGGGCGACATACAATGTGCCGGCATCCAGCAGGTCGCGGTTGGCCGCGCGATTGCCCATGTCGACGCGCCCGTCCGTGACGAACTTGTAGAGAAACTCAAAGCGCTGATCGTCGCCGGAATACACCACCAGGCGACCGTCCTTGTTGACGATCGACTCGGCACCTTCATGCTTGAACCGACCCAGCGCCGTGCGCTTGACCGGTATCGCATCGGGATCGAGCGGATCGACCTCGACGACCCAGCCATAACGATTCCCCGCATTCGGTTCGGCATTCAGATCGAAGCGCTTGTGGTACCTCGCCCAGGCATAGCGGTTCCCCGGCACGCCATAGCGCTGGTAGTTGGCCTTCTCGGGATTGCCCTCCAGGCTGCCCATGAAATAGTAGTGGAAGTTCTCCTCGGCCATCAGGTAGGTGCCCCATGGCGTGACGCCGCCGGCGCAGTTGTTGATGGTGCCGATGACCTTGGTGCCCGATGGATCTTCAGCGGTTTGCAGTCGTGCATGTCCGGCAGCGGGACCAGCGAAACGCATCGCCGTGTCGAGCGCATTGATGCGCCGCGCGTAGCGGCTATCTTCGACCACGCGCCATTTGCCACCTTCCTTCTTGACCTCGATGACAGACCCGCCGTGACAGGCCATCTCGATGTCGACCAGCTCTGGTGTCAACTTGCTAAATGCCCTGTCGTGCCTGCCGTGGCCGGGAAACATCACCTCTTCGTCGGTGTACTCGTGGTTGACGCACAGCAACCCGTGGTCGCTGTTGTCTGACCCGAAAGGCAGCGGGACGAATCCGACGAAGTCGTTGTTGTAGCCGAACTGGCCAAGCTGCGCCGCGGCGCTCTGTGCCTTCGGATCGAAGGCGGGCGCACCGCCCAGAACCCGATCACCCCAGCGGATCAGGATGCGGGCACTGTAGCCGGGGGCCACGTGATGGGTCTGGTCGACGCCATGCGCGATCTCCTCGAACGCAAAGTCGGACGCGGCGGCCGAGGCCTTGCCCGACGCCGCCGATGTAGCTTCGGCTTCGCCACCCATGGACAGGCGTGCCAGGGTACCGACCGCCACGACCCCGAGGGCGCCCTTCAACAGCTCGCGCCGATTGAAGCGCCTGTGGATCAAGTCGCCAAGCGTGGGCTCCTGGGAGGGATTGACCGGGATATCCTCGAGCGCTTCGAAATACTCACCACGGCTGGAAAACTCATCGTCGTTGACTGGCATGCCGGACATCTCCCTCTGAATCAACTCGCGTCGGCCGCTGGTTCGCGACCGCCGGTAAGCTATCGGTCGTGTGTGACATATAGACGACCAGACCCGCAAACACAACGCGGGTTGATCGGCCTGCTCGTGCCAATGGGGTCAATCAGGGTTACCCCTTGGTCTCCCCAATTGTGAAGAATGTGGGGGGCGCTCCGGGGGGTTCGAGCCGAGGGCGTCTACAGCAGGGATGCTGCAGTCGAGCCTCCAGGGAAGGATTCACGGCGTCTCTCGGCTCGAATCCGCCGGGGCGCATGTCCTTACTCGGGTTAACTAGTCTGCTCGAGATCCGGTTCAGCGAGCGCCGCGAGCAGTTCCCTGCGCGCCGCATCGCGCAGGGCCAGCGCCGCGGCCCAGTCGCTGCCCGACGGGCTGAGCGGCGCGCCGACCGTGACGCGCACGGCGCCGCGGTGCGGAAAGCGCGAAT
This sequence comes from uncultured Gammaproteobacteria bacterium, assembly GCA_963736445.1. GTDB lineage: Bacteria > Pseudomonadota > Gammaproteobacteria > Chromatiales > Chromatiaceae > Thiosocius. Next base: position 243,405 of record CAVTOY010000004.1, read on the forward strand.
TGCCGCGCAGGATGGAGCGCGTCCCCTGCAGCGTCACCGGCACCACCGGCACCCCCGCCTCGGCGGCGGCGATGAAGGCGCCCATGCGAAACGGCCCCAGTCCCGGCATGCGGGTGAAGGTCCCCTCGGGAAACACCAGCAGCGCGCGACCATTCCGCACCGCCTGCACCGTGTGCCGGGCATCGGCCAGACCGCGCTGCGCGTCGAAGCGCTCGACAAACAGCGCACCGATGCGGCGCAGAAAGACCCGCGAGATCAAATTGTCGAGAAACTCGCGTTTGGCGACGAAGGAAAAGCGCCCCGGCAGGGTCGCGACCAGCACCACGCCGTCGATGTAACTCGCATGATTGGCGACAATGACACAGGCCTGCTGCGTCGGCCAGTGCGCGCGGCCCTCTACCTGCAACGGCACCCGGACCAGGCGAAACAGCAGGCGCGCACCGCCGCGCATCACCGACCAACGCAGTCCCTCCCCGGGCAGCAGTGCGATCAACAGCCAGACCGGCACCGCCAACAGCCAGAAGACAAAATGCGCATAGCCGGCATAGGCCCGGTCGCGCGTCCAGCGCCAGGCGCGCCGCAGGCTCGGACGCCAGGAGGCCAGGCCGAGGCGCACGACCTGCCACCACACTGCACGCGGCCGATGGCCGAGCCGACGCTGCTCGAACAGCTCGCGCACCGCCCCGCGCCGGATCTTGCCGCTCGAGGTCTTCAGCACGCTGTGCGGCGGCACCAGCAGGACCTCATCGGGCGGCATGCCCAGGAGGTCCGCGGCCGCGACCTGGATCTGGTCGCGCAGGGCCTGCCGCGCCGCCGTGGCGGTCTCGCGGGTCTCGGCGACGATGACCAGGCGTTCCGTGCCGGCGTCCGGATCCGGGCTGCCGAACACCGCGACACAGCCCTTGCGGATGCCGCCGATACCGCCGACCAGTGCCTCCAGTTCATGCGGGTAGATGTTGCGCCCACCACGGATGATGACGTCCTTGACCCGGCCGGTCAGGTAGACGTCACCGGCGGCGACATAGGCCAGATCGCCCGAGTCCAGCCACGTGCCGTCGCGCAGACGGGCGGTCGCCGCCAGATTGTGCAGATAGCCCTGGGTCGCCGAGGGTCCGCGAAACTGCAGGCGTCCCTCGCGACGCTCCGGCAGCTCCTGCCCGGCGGCATCCACGATACGCAGCTCGTAGCCGGGCAGCGGCTGACCGCAGGCGACGAACTCCAGGGCCTCCGCGTCTGGGTCGTGGAGCGCCACCGCCTGACCCGCCGCGGTGAAGCGCTCGCGCTGGATGCGATCGATCAACGGCCCGCGCCCGGGCGGCGGAAAGGCAAGGCCCACCGCCGCCTCCGCCAGACCGTAGACCGGTGCCATCGCCTCGGGGCGCAGGCCAAAGTCGGCAAACCGGGTGGCAAAGCGCCGCACGGTGTTCGGACTGACTGGCTCCGCACCGTTGAAGGCCAGGCGCAGACTGCGCAGGTCGAGCCCCTCGAGTGCGGCATCGTCCAGCTTGGTCAGACACAGCTCGTAGGCAAAGTTCGGCGCCGCGGTGAGCGTGCCGCGGTGCCTGTGAATCGCCCATAGCCAGCGCCGCGGCCGGCTAAGAAAGGCCACCGGCGACATCAGCACCAGCGGCATGCCGAAATACAGACTGCCCAGCCAGGCACCGATGAGGCCCATGTCGTGATACAGCGGCAGCCAGCTGACGAACACATCGCTCGATTCGGCCCGCACGGCCTGGCCCATCGCACGGATGTTCGCCAACAGGTCGGCATGCGTCAGGATCACGCCCTTGGGCGCACCGGTGCTGCCCGAGGTGTATTGCACGAACGCGGTATCCGCGCCGCGCAGCGGTGGGCGGCGCAGCTCCGCGACCGGCGCTTCCAGCTCCTCGGGCGTGATCACCGCGCGCAGACCGGCCACCTGCGATTGCAGCAGGCGCGCGATCCGCTTGGCCTGCGCGATGGTGATCAGCAGCACCGCCTCGGCATTCGACAGGATGCCGGCATGGCGGCGCAGATGATCCTCGAGCTGCGCGGGACGCAGCGGCGGATAGATCGGGATCGGGATGCCGCCCGCCAACAGGATGCCGAAGAAACTCTGCAGATAGTCGCGGCCGGTCGGCAGCATGATCGCGACCGTCTGTCCGGGCAGCACGCCCTGTGCCTGCAGTGCCGCCGCGACGCCCGACGCCCCCTCGGCGAGCGCCGCGTAGGTAATCACCTCGGGCTCGTCGCCGTCTCCGTAGAGATAGACATGCGGGCGCTGCGCATGGCGCTGCACATGCCAGTCGAGCATCTCGGGCAGCGTGCCGGCAGACTCCGGCGTCCCAGCGGTCGCATCCAGTGCCGTGGCGGGTTCGGCCGCACCGGCCGGCGCGGTCTGCGAGGCAGCGGCCGCACCCAGTGCGTGCAGCAGATCGCGCGGTGTCTCCGCCGCCAGCAGGGCCTGCTCCGGCAGGCCGACGCCGCAGGCCCGCTCCAGGCGCATCGACAGCTCGACCCGTGACAGGCTGTCGAAGCCCAGCTCGCGGTCGAGCACGCTGTCCAGCGTCACCGGTCGTGCCCGCTGGTGCGCCGGGCGCAGTTCCGCGGCCAACGCGCGCACCTGCGCCAACAGCGCATCGGGATCTATGCCGCCCATGCCGGGCGGTGTTTGCTCAGGTTGTCCGCGGGACGTCATCGCTTAGCCTGCGCCTGAGTCCGCCGGCGGGATCGGGCGTGGCGGACCGCGTCACGAGCCCTGCGGGTACAGCGGCGGCAGGGCGCCGTCTTTGTGCATCGCAGATTTCGTCCGATCCAGCCGGGTCAGCGCGGCCGACAACACCTGCCAGGCGGCAGCCCCGTCCCAGGGCTGGGTCGCCTGCGCATACAGACTGCGGTCGAGTGCGTGCAGCACCGGCGCCACCTCGCCACCGAGGCGCGGGATCAGACTGTCGAGACGGCGCGGCGGCTCTTCAGGCCAGCGCACAGCGGCCCATTCGAGCAGCGCCTGGCGGGCCGCTGCGGGGTCATCGCTACGACAGGCCTGTTCGATAGCCGCCAGTGCCCGGCCCGGTTTCGGCGACGCTGCGACCGTCTGGGGCGCCGCCGGGGCGCCGACGCCGGGCACGGCATGCGCCCGCCGGGCACGGAGCCACAGCGCGGTGGTCGCCAGCCAGGCCAGTGCCAGTATCGCCACCACCCAGGGCCAATAGCTCATGCCGACGGCGTCATCGCGATCCGCGCCGACCGCGGAAGGTTCGGCGGCGGCACGCGGCGGGAACGGAGGCCGCGCGGTCGGCGCGGACGGTTGACTGCCGACCCAGGGCGCCGCGCTGTTCGCGGGGGCCGGCGAGCCCGCCGCACCCGGCAATACCGTCACCTCGCGGGCCGGCAGCCGGGCCTCGCGCGGCTGTTGCTTCGCGACGTCCCACCAGGCGACGCGGATCTCGGGCAGACGCAGACTCCCGCTGCGCTCGGGTACCAGCGCGAACTTCAGCACCTTTTGGGCCACCAGGGTATCGCCATCCACCCGCGCCTGAGACTCGGCCTTGTCGGGATAGACCTTGATCCCGGTCGGCGCCTCGGGTTCGAGATCGGGCAGCTGGGCGGCACTGAGCCCCTGCGCGGTGATCACCACGCTGCGGGTGATGGGTTCACCCACGCGCAGCTGCGGCGGGTCCTTCGACCAGGCGTCATTCAGGGTCAGCGACTCGGCCGGCAACCAGGGCGACGGGCTGCCGGCGGGCTGCGGCTGGACGTCCAGGGTCTGGGTCGCGGCGCGCAGCCGAAGGGGACGGGTCTGCCCAAACAGCGAACTGCTGTTGGGAAAGCCCCCGGGGCCGAACAGACGGTCGAAATCACCGAACATGTCGCGCCCCGGATAGCGCTGGCCGCCGCGCTGATTCTGCTCCGGCAGCTGCGCGGCCAATACGGGGCCGTCTATCTGGAGGCTACCGCTGCGCTGCGGAAACACTGCATAGCGACGCTCGGTCACCCGATATTGCTGGCCATCGCGCTGGCTGCTGTACTCGGTCTGTCGGCCCAGCGGCTCGACGATCGCGTCCGCGATCTGCGGCTCGGAGATCCGCGGTTGGCGCAGCGGCACCCGCGACAGCAGACGCACGGTGTAGATGACCTTCTGTTGCACAAAGGGGCGCTTGGGCTCGACCTCGGCCTCGAGCACCACCGGCGGCGCGGGCCCGAGTTCTGCCGCCTGTGCGGCGGGCAGTACCTCGAGCTCCAGTGGTTTGGTCGTCGCGCCGCCAATCCGGATCGCCGGCACGGCGAGTTTGCCGGTGCGCTTGGGTCCCAGTACGAACTGCCAGCCGCGACTGCTGCTGCTGCGGCCGTTGATCATGCTCATCTGCATACTCTGGCTGCTGCTGAGCAGGTCGAAGTCTTTCGCCAGCGGCGACACGTCCGGCATGCCGCCGCCGTCATCCGTACTGTTGAGGATCAGGACGACAGTCTCGCCCTCGGCAATGCGCGTCCGATCGAGACGCGCCTCCGCCGCCGCGAATACCTCGGCGCTGCACAGCAGCGTCAGACAGATCAGCATCCAGGCCTTCGACATTTGCATCGCGTTCCTCATGGCAGTTGGCCACTGCGCCGCAGGTGCTGCAGCAGAAACCGTTGCCGCAGCAGTGCGGCCGGATCATCTTCCACCCGGCGCAGCATCTGCTCAACCGCCTGGCGGTCTTCCGGGCTCATCATCGACATCTGTTCGTTGGCGCCCCGTCCCGATTGGCTACCCGGTCGGTCGCCCAGCAGATCCGCCATGCCCGGCGACTGGGTCGCGCCAGCGGGCGGCGCTGCGGAATCGGCGTCGCTGCGCGGCGCAGCAGCGGCCATCTGGTCTGCCTGATCGCCCGATCCGGTCGCACCCTCGGCCTGCGCGGGCCGGCTGTCGTCCTGGCCTGCGGGGTCTTCGCTGCCCTGTCCCACCGCACCGCCATCGCGCTCCTGCGGGTCGCCGTCGTCGCCTCGGTCACCCGCCTGCGCCTGCTGTGCGGACGCGGCATCCTCTCCTGGGGATTCGCCCTGATCGCCCGGCGGCGCGGCATTGTCCGGCGACGACTCGCCGTTCGGCTCGGCGCCGGCCGATGCCTGCTGCGGTTCCTGGTCACCCTCCGGGCCCTTGGGCTCGGCGGTCTGCGACGCCGCGGCCTCCTGGCCATCTTCGCCGATAGCCGGCGCCGCCGGCGACTGCTGCGCCTGATCCGCCTGCGCGCCCTGGTCCGCGGCCTGCTGCTCGCCCTGCGGCTGCTCGCCCGCGGCCTGGCCGGCGGTCGCCTGCTGGCTTTGGTCGTCCTGCGCGCCCTCGCCCGCCGCCTGTTGCGCGCCCTGTGACTGATCGCCGCCCGCCTGCCCCGTGGATGGCTGCGCGTCCTGCTGGCCGGCCTCTCCGTCGGCCTGTGCGCTTTCCGGCTGCGATTCGCCGCTGTCCTCGCCGCCCGATGCCTGTTGCGCCGACTCGCCTGCCGAACTCTGCTGCTCGGCCTGCCCCTGTCCCTGGGACTCGCCCGGGTCCTCGTTCGATTCGGCCGCCTGCTGCTCACTGTCTTCCGACTGTCCCGCGGACGCCTGCTCGGCGGCAACCTGGTCTTCGGCATCTTGTTCCTGCTGCGCCTGCGGCGACGTCTCGTCGCGCGGCATGGGCCGATCCGGGGCCTCCTCGCGCTGCTGGCGCTGTTCCATCAGGCGTTGCAGCAGCGCGCGGTTGTGGCGTGCGTCGGCATGTCCCGGGTCTGCCGCCAGTGCCCGGTCATAGGCAGCGACGGCCTCCTCCAGGCGATCCAGTTGCGCCAGGGCGTTACCCCGATTGTAGTCAGTGTCGGGCCCCTCCAGGCCATCCAGCGCCTGCAGCGACTGTTCGTAATCTCCGGCCCGATAGCGCGCCGCGGCACGCCAGTCCGGGCGCTGAAAGAGCTCGGCGGCCTGGGTCGCGCGCCCGTCCTCGAGCAGACGCGTGGCACGTTGGTCGGGTCGCTGCCAGAGATCGTCCCATAGCGAGGCCTCGGCGTCGGGCGGCAGCACGCAGACCAACAGCAGCAACGGACTCAACCACCCCCGCCGGAAGGCGAACGCGGCCAGCGGCAACAGCAGGACCAGCAGCACGGGGCCCTCCTCACGCCAGCGATCGGTCTGCGTCGTCTGTTCCTCGTCCTGCGCGCCTGGCGCGAGCGGCGTGCCCGGGCGCAGCAGCGCGATATCGCCATCGCCCGGGCTGGCGGTGACATAGACCCCACCGCCGGCAGCGGCCAGGTCGCGCAACGCGGTCTCCTGGAGCCGCGACACGCGGATAGCGCCACTCGCGTCCTTCAGGAAACCGCCGTCGCGACTGCGCACCGGGCTGCCGTCGAGGGTGCCGACGCCGAGCACGGAGACCCGGTAGCCGGACGCGCGCAGCCGCGCGGCCGCCGCATTTGCGGCCGCGGTGTTCTCTTCACCGTCGGTGACCAGGATCACCTCGCCCTCCGGCGCCCCGGCCTGGCGCAGCAGCTCGGCCGCCTGATCCAGCGCCAGGTCGGTACGCCGCGCACCGGCTACCGGCAGCAGGCTGGTGTCCAGGCTCGGCACCTGGGCGGCGATAGTCTTCACATCCGTGGTCAATGGCGAGACGACATAGGGCTCGGCACCATAGGCGAGCAGTGCCGTCTGGCCCTCCTCGAACTGACGCAGCAGGTCGAGCACCTTGAACCGGGCCCTGACAAGGCGGCTAGGGGCGAGATCGGTGGCGTTCATCGACGGCGACAGATCCAGCACGACGACCCTGAACTGCCGCGCCTGATACAGCGGTTCGGGCAGGCGCTCCCAGGTCGGACCGGCCAGCGCCAAGACCAGCAGCAGCCAGGCGGCCGTCAGCAGCCACAGCGGCAGGCGCTGCGCCCTGCCCTGGACGCCGCTCAACAGGTGCGGCAGCAGGTGCGCATCGACCACGCCGCGCCAGGCCTGACCCTCATCGGCGCTGCGCAGCAGTCGCCACAGCAGCACCGCCAGTGGCAAGAGCGCGAGCAGCCACAGCGGGCGCAGGAGATGAAACTCAGCTCCGGTCATCGCCAACCCGTGCGATCCGGGCCTGCGCGTCGGATCAGACCAGCCGCGCCCGGCAGCGCAGTCAGCGCCAGCGCGCCACTGAGCAGCAGCGCCAGACCGGCCGGCCACATGAACAGCGCATGCATCGGACGAAAGCTGCGCTGATCGCGCACGCTGGGCTCGAGCCGGTCCAGCTCCTCGTACACCTGCCCCAACTGCGCGGCATCCGTGGCCTGGAAATAGCGCCCGCTGGTCTCCTGCGGCGATCGCCCGCAGGGTCGCGGTATCCAGGTCCGTGCCCTTCTGGGTCAACATGCCGAACGGGGTGCGGACACCCACCGGACCACCGCCGATGCCGATGGTGTAGATGCGCACGCCGGCCTTCGCGGCGACCCGGGCGGCATCCAGCGGCGCGATGTTGCCCACGGTGTTGGAACCGTCAGTGAGCAGGATCAGCACGCGGTCTTGCTGGGCCTGTTCCTTGAGCCGCTTGACCGCGACCGCAATGGCGTCACCCACTGCGGTCTCGCGTCCGGCCAGACCGATCACCGCCTCGTCGAGCATGCTGCGCACCGTCGCCCGATCGTGGGTCAGCGGCGTCTGCAGATAGGCCCGGCTGCCGAACAGGATCAGCCCCAGGCGATCGCCCTCGCGGCGCTCGATGAAGCGCCCGGCCACGGCCTTGACGACCGCCAGGCGATTCACCGGGCGGCCGTTCAGCCGATAGTCCTCCTGCTCCATCGAGCCCGAGAGATCGACCGCGAGCATCAGGTCGCGACCGGCCAGCGGCAGTTGTACCGGCTCGCCCAGCCACTGCGGCCGCGCCGCGGCCAGCACCAGCAGCACCCAGGCCGCCCATGCCAGTGCCTGGCGCCAGCGGCGGCGGGCGGCCGGGGTCGAGACTGCCGCGGGGATGTCGCGGTAGAACGGCAGGCGCAGTGCCCGGCTCTCCGGCAGGGCCGCCGGCGGCAGCAGGCGCCGCGCCAGCCAGGGCAGCGGAAGAATGAGAAACAGCCACGGCCAGGCAAAGCTGATCATGGCCGGACCTCGCGGTTGTGCCGGATCCAGGTCTGCACCAGCTCGGCGAGCTCCCCGACCGGGGCCGTCACGGTCGGGCGATAGGGTGCGTCGGCGAGCTGCCGGCCAGGGCCATCGCGAAAGCGACCCCCGCCGCCGTGCGTATCCAGAAACGCCAACCAGTCGTCGCCCGTCAGCGCGGCCGCACGCTGCCCGGGGAACCTGGTCAGCGCATAGCGACGCAACAGCCGCGACAGCCCGCGCACGAAGGCGGCAGGATCCCCCTGCCCGTCCAGCGCTGCACGCAGTCGCACCAGCTCGCGCTCGGCCTGTCGGGCCGCCGCCTCACGACGTCGGCGCCGCATGCTCCACCAGAAAAGCAGTCCGCCGAGTACCAGCAACAGGCCGAGAAGCAGCCACCAGCCCGGCGCCGGCGGCCACCAGCCGACGGCGTCCGGCAGATGGTAGTCGCGCAGGCCGGCCAGCCCGATTGCGGTATCGGCAGGCGTCATCGGATACCCCCTGAGCGGGCCCGGCGGGGCTGCAGCCCGACGCTCAGGGATTCACCGACCGGCTGATCGGTGCGCAGACTGATCAAGTGGGCCCGATGACGCAGGCACATCGCCTCCAGCAGCGCGACATGGTCGGAAAAGTGCTGCGACCAGGCCGACCGCAGGCGCGAGACGGCGCAGTCCAGCACCGCGCGTTGCACACCATCGGTCACCGGGTAGCGCCCTGCCGGCGGGGCGGCCGTCTCTAGCGGATCGTAAGTATGGACCAGCACCAGCTCACTGCCGGCGCTCAGGTGCGCCAGCCAGGCGCCGTCCTCGTCGCCGAATCCGGCAAAATCGCTGATCAAAAAGACCAGGCTGCCGGGGCGCACCAGGTGGACCAGGTGCCGCCCGGCCAGCGACAGCGTCGACGCGCTGTGCGCCGACGACGGTGGCACAGGCGGTGTGCGGAACGCCGCGTGCGTGCCATCGGCGATTTCGGGCAGGGCGTCGGCACGGGATGCATTCGCCAGCGCATTGAGCAGCGGCAGTAGACCGCGGGTGCGCGCCGCGGGACGGCGTTCGAACTGGCCGTGTTCATCGAACACCAGACCACCGACGCGGTCGCCCTTGTCGGCGGCGGCCCAGGCCAGCAACGCCGCGGCCTTGGCCGCGATCACCGACTTGAAGGCGATGCGGGTGCCGAAGCGCATGCGCGGGCCCATGTCGACCAGCAGCCAGACCGGCCGTTCGCGCTCTTCCCGGAACAGCTTCACGTGCGGCTGTGCGGCGCGCGCGGTCACCCGCCAATCCATGTTGCGCGGGTCGTCACCCGGCATGTAGACACGCGACTCGTCGAACTCCATGCCGCGCCCGCGAAAACGCGACAGATGTCCGCCGCTGCGCGTGGCCAGCACCTTGCCGCGCGGTGCGATCTGCAGTCGACCCGCCTCCTGACGCAGCGCGATCAGCGTTGCGAGATCGACAGAGGTTGTGTTGTCAGTGGACGGCAGCGAACTCACGACCATTCAATGTCTGCGAATCGGGGCCCGCGGTAGCGCGCAGAAAGACAATCCCGGCACGACTGGATGGACAATCTGCGCGTCGGTTTGTTCAAGGCACGGGCACCCGGCCGAGCAGTTCGTCGGTAAAACCCTGGGCCGTCCGCCCCTCCGCCTCCGCCTGATAAGACAGCAGGATGCGGTGGCGAAACACATCCGGGGCCACGGCCTGGATGTCTTCCGGCGACACATAGTCGCGACCGGCCAGCCAGGCGCGCGCCCGGGCACAGCGGTCCAGGGCCAGGGTAGCGCGCGGACTGGCCCCGTAGCGCAGCCAGTCGGCCAGGTCGCTGCCATAGGGCGCCGGTTCGCGGGTCGCCAACACCAGGTGCACCAGATAGTCTTCCACGTCCGGTGACATAAACAGTTCCAGTATCGCGCGCCGCGCGGCGAACACCTCCTGTTGACTGACCCGCTGCGCCGCGTCGATACGGCTGCCGGACTTGGCCTCCTGATGATCCAGCGCGAGGATCGCCTTCTCGGTCGCCAGGTCGGGATAATCGACCCGCACATGCATCAGAAAACGGTCCAGCTGCGCCTCGGGTAGCGGGTAGGTGCCCTCTTGCTCGATCGGGTTCTGGGTCGCCATGACCAGGAACAGGTCGGGCAGCCTGAAGGTCTCGCGGCCCACGGTCACCTGGCGTTCGCCCATGGCTTCGAGCAGCGCCGACTGCACCTTGGCGGGGGCACGGTTGACTTCGTCCGCCAACACCATGTTGTGGAATATCGGTCCCTCGTCGAAACGGAAGCTGCCGTCCTGCGGGCGGTAGATCTCGGTACCGGTGAGGTCGGCGGGAAGCAGGTCGGGGGTGAACTGGATGCGGTGGAAGTCGCCCTCGAGGCCCGAGGCCAATGCCTTTACCGCCTTGGTCTTGGCCAGGCCCGGCGCGCCCTCGACCAGCAGATGGCCATCGGCCAGCAGCGCCATCAACAGGCGCTCGACCAGTTCGGGCTGGCCAAGGATCTGCCGACCAACATGTCGGCGCAACTTGTCGAACGCCGCCTGCAGCGGCCCCTGCTGTGCGGTGCCGTCGTCACTCGAGCCCGGTTGTACGCGGCTTTCCGGACTGCTCATTCAGCGATCTCCCTGTGTTTTGGCGCAATAAGTCGCGGATTCGAAGGAATCCCTGACTTTCAGTGTGGGGACTGCGCATGATACCGCGAATCGCGGGTCATCATCGGTTTTGGGGCGGGACCGCCGCTGGCCGCCGGGTGGGATTTCGGCCGCTACCCTGAGATCCGGTCGCGCGACCGGGTCACTCCATGGCCCGAAACAGCAGGAACAGGCGTTTCACCTGGGTGAATTCTTCGAGGAAGCGGCGCGGCTCGGCATCATCGGACAAAAAGTCGCTGAAACCGGGGAGGTTTTTCAGGTCGACGCCGTCGAGATCGACGAAACCCATACGCCAGTCGGCAAACTCCCGCGCCTCGATCGGGCCCTCGAACAGCACCTTGATGCGCTCGTGGCGGGGATCGCCCTTGATCCTCTCGAACACCTGTCGCAGAACGTCTTCCTCGCCCTCCAGGACCTGGAAGAAAGAGTCCTCGCGGTGCAGCAGTAGCCCCGTAACCTCCGCTGACTCATTACTTTGGCGCGCGCTCTTGAGAATCCCCAAGAGCTCCTTGCCATCCATCGGGCGGCTCTGGGTGCTCACATATCCAAGGTGGTAAAGCATGGCGTTGGGCTTCTCCCGAAGGGGGTCCGTCAGGCCTTCGGGACCGACGCGACGCTGCCTGTTGTCCACTTGATTCTAGTCAACTATACTTGACATCACAATTGTTAAGCTAGCTTGACAGTCGAGTCCGGCCGCGGACGGGCAGAAGCGCCTGACTCGACCAAGACTGCATGCAGATAAACAGGCGGCGATGCGCCGGCCCCAGACTCAAGTCACCGCCCGGTGACCCGAACAGGAGGAACGCATGACCAACGTCAGCGAGACCAACGCCTTAAATACCGCGACCGAACAGGCCAAGAAGAACACCCTGCTGGCGCCCCGCTTCTATCGCACCGATTATGCCGCGCTCGACCGCCTGGACATCTCGCCGGTGCGCAAGGAATGGGATGTGATGATGGAGGAGTTCCGCCGCGACAAGAACCGGGAACACTTCCGCAAGGAGATCGACTACGACGCCGAGATGCACGACATCTCGGATGAGCTGCGCGAGGAGTTCCTGGACTTCATGATCAGTTCGGTCACCGCCGAGTTCTCCGGCTGCGTGCTCTACAAGGAGATTGAGAAACACGTCAAGAATCCGGATATCGCCGAACTCATGGGCGCAATGGCGCGCGACGAGTCACGCCATGCCGGCTTCATCAACCGGGCGTTGAAGCACCTCGGCGTCGCGGTCGACCTGGGCTTTCTCAAGCGCGCCAAGAAGTACACCTACTTCCGACCCAAGTTCATCTATTACGCGACCTATCTCTCGGAAAAGATCGGTTATGCGCGCTATATCACGATCTACCGCCACCTGGAGCGCCACCCGGAGCATCGCTTCCATCCGATCTTCAAGTGGTTCATGGAATGGTGTGACGACGAGTTTCGCCACGGCGAGGCCTTTGCGCTGATCATGCGTGCCAACCCCCATCTGCTGCGCGGCGTGAATGTCTGGTGGATTCGGTTCTTCCTACTCGCGGTGTACTCCACCATGTACGTGCGCGACCACACACGACCCCAGCTGTATGAGGCGCTCGGCATGGACCCGACCGAGTTCGATTTCAAGGTGTTCGATATCACCACCGCGATCAGCCGCCAGATATTTCCGCTGACGCTGGATACCGACAACCCGAAGTTTCGCCGTGGACTGGAGAGACTGCGCGAAATCAATATCGCGACGCAGGCGGCCAAACAGCGTGGCGGCGTGCTGGGCAAGCTGAAACAGGCCGGCCTGTCGGTAGGTGCCGCCCTGGTATTCGCGCGCCTCTACGTGTTGCCGACGAAGCCGAACGAGCTGCCGGAAAACGTGCGTATGGCGCCCGCCTGGTAGTGCACTGACCCGCGGCTAGCTCCCGCGGTCTGCGGCGGTTTGGTGTAACCTCGAGTCCCTGTTAACACCGGATACTCGGGCTCGGGGCACCGTTCGCATGGCTTGGCGTAATCGCACCGTTAGTATCGCCGCACCGCAGACGGCAGATGCCGTCGCCATACAGGCCTCGGCGCAGAGTCTGTCCAGGCAGCTCAGGCAACACACCCGCGACTGTCACCGTCGAGCCGAGCAGGCTGGCGTGATTCGCGAGATCATGCGGGGCACCATATCGCGTGCCGCCTATGTGCTGTATCTGCGCAATCTCCACCCGGTGTATCAAACCCTCGAGCAGCGCCTGGCGCCCTGGCGCCGCGACGCGGTGCGCCATGTGCTGGCCGATCCCGCGCTGTCTCGCAGCCCAGCGCTGGAGAACGATCTGCTGCAGATCGCCGGTGAGGACTGGCGGACCCAGCTGCCGATCAACGCTGCCGGTCGCGCCTATGCCAGTCGGGTGGCCAGCGCGAGCGAGCCGCAGCTAGTGGCCCACGCCTATGTCCGCTATCTGGGCGATCTGAACGGCGGCCGAATGATGCCGCGACTGCTCGGGCGGGCGCTGAAGCTGCCCGCGCGCAGTATGGCCTTCTACGATTTCCCCAGTCTGCCGTGCGTGACAGAATGTCAATCGCGTTTCAAGGCGGCCCTGGACGCGGCGGTTCCGGCACACGAGGCTGCCGCGGTGCTCGCAGAGGCCGAACGGGCATTCGACCTCAATATCGCGCTCGCCGAGGACGTGCTAGCCCGACTGACGCGATAGCAGATGGCGCAACAGGCGGCGGGCACGTGCCACCGAATCATGCACGGCTGAGAGCATGCCGGGCACGGTGTCCATGTCCATGCCGTCGCTGATCTCGAGCGCCGCGAGCTTGGCGTTGCTGACCACCGAGGACAGCAGGTCGCGGTAGATCAAGTCGGTCTTGGTCTCCAGCCGCGGGCCTTTCTCGCGGTGCGCCTCGACGATGGTCTCTTGAAAACGCCGGCGCGCGGCCTCGATGGTCTTCTGGTCGGTAATGTCGGCAAAAAACAGCACAAACCCCAAGACCCGGTTGACCTGGGCGAAGACCGGATCTGCACGCAGCAGCAAGGTTCGGACAGCCCCATCGCCGGATTCCAAGTCGACTTCGCCACGCCACGCCTGGTGATCACGCAGTATCACCTGAAAGAGCTCGCGCAGTCTCAGCGATTCGCAGAACACCGCCGGCAGGTCGCTGATCGACAGCAGATTCCCGTGGCTCGGTGGCAGTAGCCTGTAAAAGGCATCGTTGACCAGCAACAGCCGGCCCGACGGATCGGCCACCACCAACGGCTGCTGCGCCTCTCTGACATCACGTTTGACCTGGGCGAGCTGGTCTTCGGCGATCAACATGCGCACTGCACGAAATTGGTAGACGACATCCTCGACCGACTCTCCGATCTTTTTGGCCGCCGCGAGATCCGTCTCTGACCAATGGTTTGCGGTACCCTCGACGAGTTGGAGCCATTTGGAGAACGAGCGGCGCGGTGACAGATCGCCCGAATCATCGCCGATCTCCACCGGTTTAAACGGGTTTCCACCCCAGGTGACGGTGCGCACACGCTCCGGGCGGAACCACAGCAGGTATTCCCCCGGTGCGCGCGAGATCCGGACGCCCGCCAGGCCGCTGGCCACCGGCCGCAGGGCGGCGAATTCGGCTGCCTCGGCGCCAAGCTCGGCCGTTGCAAACAGTCCGTCGACCGCCTGCCGATCCAGCCACTGCACAATAGCGCGGATCTGCTCTGTCCCCGGTACCTCTCCGGTGGACAGTATCTGGCCTTCGACGGACAGCGCGGCGCCACTCGCCTGCAGCGGCTGCAGCAGGACTTGCGCATTATGGAACAGCGCGGATTTCCAGTCGCCTTCGCGGGCGATGGCCTCGATGATGCGCTTCTCGATGCGCCGCACCGACAAGTCCACCTCGGCCCTGGCAAAGCTCTCCAGCGCCGCGATGCGTGTGGCCACCATCTCCGCAAGCAGTTCACAGGCCGCCTTGATCTCGTATGGGGGATTGCGCGGCCGATAGTGATGACAGGACACCAGACCCCATAGCTTCCCGCCCGCCATCAAGGAGGCAACCAGGGTGGCGCTGACGCCCATGTTCTTGAGGTACTGCACATGGATAGGTGAAACGCTGCGCAGCGCGCTCAAAGACATATCGAGCGGTTGTTCGTTGCGCGATTGCGTCCGCGATCGCAGCGGCACCGCCTGATAATTCACGTCGACCAGCACGCGAATGCGGTTTCGCTCATAGAGCCGACGGGCGATCTGCGGTATGTCGGAGGCGGGATAGCGATTGCCCAGAAACGGCTCGATGTCCGGCTCGCGCTGCTCGGAAAAGACCTCGCCGTGGCCATCCGGGTCGAAACGGTAGACCATCACGCGGTCATAGCCGGTCAGGGCCTTGAACAGGCGCGCGGTATCGTCGCAGAGGTCCTGCAGCGTGATTGAGGAGACAATGTCGCGAAACGACCGTTCAACGAAGGTTGTCTGATCCGGCGGTGGGGCGGCCGGTTCGAGTTCCACGATCAGGTCGCCCCCCGGCACGCGATGCACGGCGACGTCGAATTCCGCATCGGCACCGGCCGTTCGGCAGCGTAACGACCTCGGCATGTTGTCTGTCGGATCGTCTGACGA
Organism: uncultured Gammaproteobacteria bacterium; assembly: GCA_963736445.1. Taxonomy (GTDB): domain Bacteria; phylum Pseudomonadota; class Gammaproteobacteria; order Chromatiales; family Chromatiaceae; genus Thiosocius. Next base: position 258,659 of record CAVTOY010000004.1, read on the forward strand.
TGCCGCCTGCACGGTCTCGGCCAGCCGGGCATCGAGATCGGCCAGCGTCATTCCCGAGGGATCGCGCTCGAGGCCCAGAAATCGCTCGATGTTGTCGCTGACCTGGACGATCGAGAAATCGGCAGCGCGCACCACGATAAGCGCCCCATGCGGCTGGATGGAGCCCGGCAGATGGATCTGCTCGCGCTCGCAGTTGGAGAGGTCTGCGGAGCCAAACGATGGCGGTCGGCCTGTAACGCTCGACACGTTCAGCGATCCCCGTCCGGCCCGCTTGCCTGGCTATCCCTCGTTCGGACTGTCGGTGATGTCATAACGCGACAGTTTAGCGTACAAACTCTGTCGACTTAGCCCCAGCAGCTTGGCGGCCGCGGTGCGGTTGCCCGAGGTGGCCGCCAGGGCAGCCTCGATATAGTGCCTCTCGACCAGACCCACGGTCGTGGTGACCAGCTCCTTGAGCCTAGCCTTACCGAGTCGTTCGGTCATCGACGTCAGGAGCCGCGCCAGCGACGCATAGCGATCGGCCCCCTCCAGACGTCGGCTGACGTCGCGGACATAGAGCAGGACGACCGCAGGAGTCGATGCATTGGGCATGACCGCCGACAGCTCCGCAGCCAGACAACTGCCCAGACTGCCGTGAATCGTCGTCGGAAAGAGTCTCACGATACGATGGCGACGCAGACTCTCGAGCAGCATGGTCACATCGCCACCGGGCGTCTTCAGCCATTGGCTGAGCAAGGTTCCGATGACCGCACCCAACGCGGGCTCTTGCACCAACTCCAGAAAGGCGGGATTGGCACTGGTGATGTAACCGTGCTCATCCAGCGTGACCATCCCGTCAGGCGACAGCTCGACCAGATCGTCGCCCGAGACGCTGGTGGCGTAGCTACCGGGCGGCGCCGCGCGCACCTCCGTCGATGGCAAGAGATGGATAAGCATCAGATCCGACGAATCGACATCCATGACGGACACTCGCAGCAGCCAGGGATCCGCGGCTGGCCCTAGATGTGCCAATATCCGCGGCGCCTTGCCCTGCAGCTTGGCACGCTTCAGGGTCAGCTCGACCATATGACGTTCTGACGGCCGCACCAGCTGCAGCAAATCGTGCCCGCCGATCTCCACCAATTCGCCGGTGGCCAATCCCAGTGCGGTGATGGCGGCCGGATTGGCCTCGACAATCGCAAAATCGGACGCGCGGACTACCGCGAGGGCGTCGCTGGATGTCTCGAACAACAGGCGGTAGCGGTTTTCAACCTCGCGCAACTGCCAATAGTTGCGCTCCATCGAGTGCTGCGCGGCCGCGAGGCGTGACTGCAACTGCGCGACCGCCCGCACGTCCCTGCCGATGGCGACCACATTGCCGCCCTTGAGCCGGACCGCCATGTACTCGACGGGCAACTCGAGGCCACTCGGGAACCGCTGAGTAAGACGAAACATTGGCGAGACGCCATCGCGCAGCGCGGCCTGCACGATATCGGTGAGACCGGAGTCGTCTAAGCCGTCCACCGTCTCGGCCCAGGGTCTTCCGACCCAGTCATCCACGGTCTCCTCGGCCACGGAGTTTGCCAGGGTTGCCCGCCGGATAACGCCCTTGAGGTCGAGGACCACCCTGACGTCGGGCTGGAGTTCGTCCCTGACTGTCACAGGAGGAGAATCTCGATCGCCCGGGTCCTTTGGACCCCCAGATGCGACGAAATACCGCCGGCACCGCGGTATTTCGCAGCGCCTGAATCCAGATGCAGCTGACCGTATGACCGGTGCTGTTTCACGCCGGCATCTCCAGGGTCAGGGACGGACGACGCCGAACAGATGCGCCAGGTCCTTGAAGAAGATTCGCATATGCGCCGCGGGTCGGGCCTTTACCAGGCGCTTGTGCATATAGGCCTCCCACGTCAGGTACTGGACATCCGGATCGCGGCAGATACTCACGAAGCGCTCGCGCCGTTTGTCATTTGCGTACCAGAATCGCTGCATCATGCCGAGCACCCAGAAGACCTTCCCATGGTTGCGCATGAAGCGTTTACGCGCCTTGCGCAGTGCGACCGGGTTCGCGGTACTGAGAAACTCCATCACGGCCTCGGCAGCGAATCGGCCGCCGGCCATTGCGTAATAGATGCCCTCTCCGGAGGCCGGGGCCACCACACCGGCGGCATCCCCCGCCAGCACGACGTTGCGGCCGTCGTCCCATCGTTTCAGCGGGCGCAGCGGTATCGGGGCGCCCTCGCAGCGCACCGTCGTCGATCCCTCCAGACCGATAGATTCGCGCAGCTCGCGGACCGCCCCACGCAGCGAGTAGCCGCGCTGCGCGGTACCGACCCCGATGCTGGTCTTATCGCCATGCGGAAAGACCCAGGCGTAGAAATCCGGTGAGAGCCTGCCCTGGTACCAGACGTCGCAGCGTGTGCCATCGAAATCTGCATTGCCACCCTCGGGCGGCGACTCGACAATCTCGTGATAGGCGGCCACGCACGGGATCTTGTCGGCATCCGGGACGCTCTGTCGCGCCACCATCGACTTGGCCCCATCGGCACCGATCACCGCAGTCGTTCGGGCCTTGCTGATTTGTGCCTTACCCTGCGCATCGACCTGCCGGTAGGTGACCGTTACCTTGCCGTCGTCGGTCCGCAACATGCCCTCGAAGGTGCCGGTGCGTACCTCAGCCCCCGCCGCCCGGGCGCGATCGCGCAACCAGGGATCGAAGACATCGCGGTCTACCATGCCGACAAAACCACCGTTGATCGGCATGTCGACGCGTTTATCGGCGGGCGAGATCATGCGCGCGGAGTTGATCCGCGCGACCAGCAGGTGATGCGGGATCCCGAATTCCTCGATCAGTCGCGGTGGGATGGCACCGCCACAGGGCTTGATCCGGCCGCCGCGCTCGAGCAACAGGACACGGTGGCCCTGGCGCGCGAGATCCGTCGCAGCGGTCGCACCCGCCGGTCCACCGCCAACCACCACGGCATCAAATTGTTCAATGTTGCTCATCGGTCCGCTATCTCCCTTCCGCCAGTTCAATAAGACCGGCGTCGCCAAACGTCGGCACCGCCTCTTCACGCACCTCGATAGGCCGCGGCTGCCTCACGGTCGCCGCGAGCACTGCAGACACCAGGAACAGCGCCGCCTCGGCGCCGAACACGATCGCGTAGGCCACCTCGGGCGCGCCATACAGGAATTTGGTCAGATCGACCGCGACGGTGCCGAGAAAACCACCCAGCCCAAAGGCAATCGCCTGTGCGGCGCCCCACAGCCCCATGCGCAGGCCCTCGCGCCCCCGGCGACCATGACCGGCCAGCGCCATCATCGACCCGATCGCCGCGACGGCGAACGCGCCGTTGGCCACGCCCAGCGCAAACACCGTCGCCTTCAGCGGCCAGTGCGGTGCCAGGAAACCGCCGAGCGCAATCCCGAACAGCGCCGCTGCCGAGGCGATACAGCCACCGATGGTCCAGGCCCGCAATACGCTGTGCTTGGCCTTCTTCAGCAGCGTCCCGGTCAACGCAACGACGATCATGCCGAGCAGGACGCCGCCGTGCTGCACCCCGGCGAGTTGCGTAGACTCGCCCGGCGTCATTCCGAATACGAGTCCGGCGAAGGGCTCGAGGATGAGGTCCTGGGCGCTGTAGGCGAGCATCGACACGAACACGAACAGCGTGAAGCGGCGCGCCTCACTCTCGCCCCAGACCTCGGCGAGTGCGACACGGAAGGACGGCTTGTCTTTCTTGGTATCGACGTCGGCCGCGTCCGCTGACAGCGGCGCGCCCTCCAGGTTGCGAATCGCCAGCAGGGTGATCAGCACTGCCCCGAACGCTACCACCGAGGTGACCAGAACCAGGCGCTGCGGTGAGAATGGATCCAGAAAATGCCCGGCCATGCCGGCGGTGATCGCGAATCCGGCGATCATCATCACCCACACGATCGTGGCCGCCGCGGCGCGGCGGCCGGCATCGACCCGTTTGGCCAGCAACACCAGCAGCGACGTGCCGCAGGCACCGACGCCCAGACCGATCATCACGAAACCCAACAGCGCGACGGCCGTGCCCGAGACCGAATCCTGGCCCATCAGCGCGGTACCCATCGCGGCCGCGATGCCGCCCAGCGCAAGAACCAGCATGCCGCCGATGATCCATGGCGTGCGTCGACCGCCCACGTCCGACCCGTAGCCGAAGCGCGGACGCGACATCTGAATCACATGATGCAGTGCGACCAGTGCACCTGGCAGCATTGCCGGCAATGCAAACTCGACCACCATCACCCGGTTCATGGTCGAGGTCGTCAGCACAACGATCGCCCCCAGGGCGGCCTGCACCAGCCCCAGACGCACAATCCCCAGCCAGCCCAGGCAAGCACGCTCGCTCACATCGCACCTCCCACCGTCGCGCGCACCGCGAAGGCGCTCGCGAGCATACCGAGTACATAGAGGGTCACACCGGTCGCGTTGTACCAGGGTGCAAACTGCCGCGGGTCGCGCAACAACCGGTGCATCGCCGCAAATTGCAGCAACAGCAGTACGCCGACGAGCAGCGCGTGGACAGGACGCTCCCAAAACATCAGTAGCGCGATGACCACCACCTGCGGCAACGCCATGGTCCAACAGGCGAGACGTGCCGCGCGCGGTGCGCCGAGCTGCGCCGGTATGGACCGCACGCCCATCTGCAGATCACCGTCGATGGCCTTGAAGTCGTTCAGCGTCATGATGCCGTGTGCGCCCAGGCTGTAGAGCACCGCCAGCGTCAGGATGCGCGCATCGGGCATGTCGCCGCCGATCATCACCGCGGCGCCGGTGACCCAGGCCAGACCCTCGTAAGAGAAACCTACCGCGGCATTGCCCCACCAGCCGTTCAACTTGAGTCGGAATGGCGGCGCGCTGTAGGCCCAGGCGAGGGCCATGCCGACCAAGGTCGCGCCAAACACCCAGGGTCCGAGCAGGTAGCCGACCCAAAGCGAGAGCCCAGACCACAGAATGGCGTAATACAGCCCCCAGGTGCCGGGCACCCGTCCCGAGGGGATCGGGCGATTCGGTTCATTGATCGCATCGACGTGTCGATCGAACCAGTCGTTGACGATCTGGCTGGCCCCACAGACCAGCGGGCCGGCCAACAGGACGCCCAGCAATGCGACACCGAGGTGGTCCTGTACCGAGACGCCCGACGACACGACACCGCAGGCGAATGCCCACATGGGCGGAAACCAGGTGACTGGCTTCAATAACTGAAGGAGCGCACGCGCCTCTGGCCGCCGGGTGGGATCACGAAGCAGGATTGTGCGTTGCATAAAGTGTAATATAGTTTTGTCACTTTAAGTTGTCAACTTTACTTAACACCTCGCCGGGCAACACCCATGGACTGGGCTTCCGGAGGGCGCGCTGTAGACATTGGGAATGAAAGACCCATGGGTCCATGGACGGGCTCAGTTCACAAAAGGGATTGGATGGAATGGCACTTAGTTAGCACAACTGTCGGGAATATGGTGGCGCTCCGGGCGGTTCGAGCCGAGGGCGTCTGCAGCAAGGATGCTGCAGTCGAGCCTCCAGGGACGAATTCACGGCGTCCCTCGGATCGAATCCGCCGGGGCGCAAGTCCTTAAACAGCAGTCGTCAGTCTTCGGCACCCTTGTCGGCGAGCTTGTAGCGATGCAATTTCGCGTACAGGCCCTGGCGGCTCACACCGAGCAGCTCCGCCGCGGAGGCACGGTTGTCACCGGTCAACTCCAGCGCCGCCTCGATACACAGCTTTTCGACCAGGTCGGTGGATTGACGGACCAGGTCCTTGAGCGGTACGCGGCCGATCTGCTGCGTGATCTGCTCGACGGATTTCGGCAGACGAACCGACAGCGCACTCTCTGCGCCGATGCGACGTCCGATGTCGCGGATGAAGAATCCAAAGGATGCCCCGTCATCCTGCGCGTAGAGGGTCGCGGAGATCTCAACATCGGTGGTGCCGCCGTATTCTCCGCGCAGCGTCGTCGCAAACAGCTTGACGGCCTCGCGTTGCCGCAGGTTGCTCAGGAGCACATTGAGATCGACCCCGGTACGCCCCAGCCAGCGGTCGATAGAGCGGCCGACCGCCTGCTCCTCAGTCGCCAACTCAGCCAATTCCAGAAAGGTCTGGTTGGCCGCCTTGATCTGGCCCTCGAGGTCAGTCAATACCACCGCGTCGGGCGCACGCCGAAGCAGCTCGCCGAGATGGGCCGTATCCGACCCCGCCGCGTCGGTCTCCGAGCGGACGCTCGACAGCCGCAACAGGAAGCGCGCCTCGTTGTCCTGGCGTAGCAGGTTTGCCGAGACGTTGAAGGTCCCTGATCCATCCATCAGACGGGCGTCGGTGATGCTAGCCCGGCCTACCGCGCTGGCCTCCGCGAGCAGGCCGCGCAGCGCCTCGTTCCCGGACGCATCGAAACCGATCGGGAAGGTCGCGCCAATAATCGATTTAGCGCCGTCGGACAGCAGCTTGTTGGCGGCAGGGTTCGCCTCGAGCACCTTTTCACTCGCCTGATCGACAATCAGCAGCGGGTCAACGGCCATCTGAAACAATAGCCGGTAGCGGGTCTCCACCTGGCGCAGTCGCCAGTAGTCCTGCTCCAGCGCCAGCTGGGCGTTCAACACCTGCTGCTGCAACGCGGCGACGCCACGCATATCGCGTCCCACCGCGGCCAGCCTGCCCTCCTTATCGAGCGACACGGCCCAGTAGCGGATCGGCAAGTCGGAGCCGTCGGCGAGGCGGTGATTGATATCCTGCATCGCCCGCGTCCCAACCGGCGATCCGGCCAGCTTCAGCAGCTCCGACACCTTTGCACGGCCCTCCTCGGTCACGGTCTCCGCCCACAGGTGGCCGCGCCATTGGTCGTCCAGATCGGCCTTCAGGTCTTCGCTGCCGCACGCCATATCCACGATCTCGCCATTCTTCTGCACCAGCAGCGAGATATCAGCAGCGGCCTCGATTAGCGCGGCGATAGCGGAACGGTCGTCGGTATCGTCAAACACGGTTTCAGATTGGGGAAATAGTGTCTTTAACAAACTGCTACACCGAAAAACGTCGTTTTTGCAGCGCGGCATTCTATATGAAGGTCCTGGACAAAGGACAATTCGTACAGGGAGTTAAGCGCCCGGCGAAAGACTTGTCAATCTGTATGGACTTTTTATAGTGTCAGTTTTACTTGACATACCCGGAGGGCAAGACTAAATTTCGAATCACAGTCGACGGTTCGAGAGCACGCGATGCGCCCCACAGCCAATGATCACCAACCGCTTTACACGCCAGACGAGCGGCGTCGCCGCGATGCCTCGCGTTGGACGTTCGTGCAGGGCGTGCTGGCCCCGCTGCAGTTCCTGGTATTTCTGGTCAGCCTGGTGCTGGTCGTGCGCTATCTGATCACCGGGCTCGGGCTGGGCGCCGCGACCGCCTCGATCGTGCTCAAGACCCTGCTGCTCTACACCATCATGGTCACCGGTTCGATCTGGGAAAAGGACGTCTTCGGCAAGTATCTGTTTGCCAGACCTTTTTTTTGGGAAGACGTGGTTAGCATGCTGGTCCTCGCCCTGCATACGGCCTACCTGGCGGCCTGGCTGTTCGACCTGCTGGATCCGCGAGGCCAGATGCTGCTGGCACTGGCCGCCTACTCGGCCTATGTGCTCAACGCCGGCCAGTTCCTGATCAAATTTCGCGCCGCGCGCCGCGATTCAGCGGCAGCGCCGGAACGCTCGACTCTGTTCGCGGAGGCCGCCAAATGAGCGGCCTCCCCAGCCAGGCCGCCGTTGCGGTCCCGGTTCCGGGGTGCACCGAGCCCAGCGTGACGCAGGAGCGCGGTCAACGCGCGGTGTTCTGCGGCCTGACCTCCATCATCTGGCTGCATCGCAAGATTCAGGACGCCTTCTTCCTGGTCGTCGGCTCACGGACGTGCGCACACCTGATCCAGTCGGCGGCCGGGGTGATGATCTTCGCCGAGCCGCGGTTCGCCACCGCCGTGCTGCAGGACCGCGATCTGGCCGGCATCGCCGACTGCAACGACGAACTCGATCGCGTGGTCGCCCAGGTGATCGAACGCCGCCCCGAGATCAAGACCATCTTTCTGGTCAGCTCCTGCCCGTCTGAGGTCATCAAGCTGGACCTGGCGAACGCCGCGCAGCGCCTCGCCGGGCACTACGCCGGACGCGTGCGCTTCGCCGAATACTCCGGCAGCGGCATCGAGACCACCTTCACGCAGGGCGAGGACAGCTGCCTCAAAGGCCTGGTCGCGGATCTGCCGAAGGCACCCGAGGGCCAGCGGTCACTGCTGGTCGTCGGCACCCTGCCCGACATCGTCGAGGATCAGTTCAGCCGACTGTTCGGTGAACTGGGCATCGGTCCAGTGCACTTCCTGCCCGCACGCTCCAGCACGGATCTCGTCGCGGTCGGGCCCGGTACCTCGTTCCTGCTCGCGCAGCCCTATCTCGGTGAGACCGCCCGTGCACTCCTCAAGCGCGGTGCGAGCGCGATTACCGCGCCCTTCCCGCTCGGTGCCGAGGGCACGCGCGAGTGGCTGCGCGCTGCAGCGAATGCCTGGGACGTCGCACCCGAGCGATTCGAGCAGGTCATAGCGGCACCCCTGGCGCGCGCCGAGCGCGCGGTCGCCCGCCAGCGGGAGGCCTTGCAGGGCAAACGGATCAGCTTCCTGCCGGATTCGCAGCTCGAGATCCCGCTTGCGCGCTTTCTGCAGCGCGAGTGCGGCATGCAGCTGCTGGAGGTCGGGACCCCCTATCTCGATCAACAGATGAGCGCGGCCGAACTGCCGCTGCTGCCGAACGGCGTGCGCATCACCGAGGGCCAGGATCTCGATCGCCAGCTGGATCGCGTGCGCGCGGATCGGCCGGATCTCACGGTTTGCGGACTCGGCATCGCCAACCCGCTCGAGGCCGAGGGCCTACGCACCAAATGGTCGATTGAATTGATGTTCACGCCGATCCAGGGCTTTGATCAGGCCGGCGATCTGGCAGAGCTGTTTACGCGTCCGCTCAACCGACAGAATCGCCTGGGGTTTTAGCCGTATGGAACTCACCTTCTGGACCTACGAAGGACCACCGCATGTCGGCGCGATTCGCGTGGTCACCTCGATGGAGGGTGTCCATATGGTGCTGCATTCTCCGCAGGGCGACACCTATGCCGATCTGCTGTTCACGATGATCGAGCGCCAGGGCAAGCGTCCGCCGGTCACCTACACCACCTTTCAGGCACGCGACCTCGGTGGCGACACCGCGGGTCTGGTGATCCGTACGCTGCGCGAGGCCTGCGACCGCTTCAAGCCGCGCGTGATGGTGGTGGGCGACTCCTGCACCGCCGAGCTGCTGCAGGACCAGCCGGGCACACTGGCAAGCGGTGCGGGACTCCCGGTGCCGATCGTCCCGCTGGAGCTGTCCGCCTATTCCCGCAAGGAGAACTGGGGCGCCAGCGAGACCTTCTATCACCTGGTACGGGGGCTGCTCGGCGCGCAGGCGCCGGCGCCCGGCTGGGAGCGCCCCGCGCGCAGCGACGACCGCCGTCCGCGAGTCAATCTCCTCGGTCCCAGTGCACTGGGTTTTCGCTGCCGGGACGACGTGGTCGAGATCACCCGCCTGTTGGCCAGCGTCGGCGTAGACGTGCATGTCACCGCCCCGGCCGGTGCCACACCGGAGGACCTGCTGCGGATCCCGGAGGCCGACGCCAATGTCTGCCTCTATCCGGAGATCGCCCGCACCGCCTGTAGCTGGTTGCAGCGGACGTTCAAGCAACCGACCATCGAGACCGTACCTATCGGTGTCGGCGCCACCTGTGATTTTCTCCGCGAGATCGGCGAGGTCACCGGTATCGATGTGAGCGCTGCCGTGGTGGAGGCCCAATCGCGCCTGCCCTGGTATTCCCGTTCGGTCGACTCGACCTACCTTACCGGCAAGCGGGTGTTCGTGTTCGGGGATGCAAGCCATGCGGTTGCCGCGGCGCGCATCGCGCGCGATGAACTGGGTTTCGATGTCGTCGGTCTCGGCACCTATGCACGCGAGAGTGCCCGCGAGGTGCGCGCCGCGGCCAAGGTCTACGGCGTCGACCCGCTGATCACGGACAATTACCTCGAGGTCGAGGCGCGCATCAACGAGCTGCAGCCCGAGTTGGTACTGGGCACCCAGATGGAGCGGCATATCGCCAAACGTCTCGGCATCGGCTGCGCAGTGATCTCTACCCCGGCGCATGTGCAGGATTACCCGGCCCGCTATTCCCCGCAGATGGGCTTCGAGGGCGCCAATGTCATCTTCGACAGCTGGGTTCACCCGCTGATGATGGGCCTCGAGGAACACCTGCTGACGATGTTCCGTGAAGACTTCGAATTCAACGACGTCGCGACGCCATCGCACCTCGCATCGCTGGGCGGCCACAGTCAGCGGCCGGCAGAGGGCGAGCTTTCGGTCGTCACGCCCGACGACAGTGTCGCCTGGGAATCGGACGCCGAGCATGAATTGAAGAAGATCCCCTTTTTCGTTCGCGGCAAGGCGCGCCGCAACACAGAGAAGTTCGCGCTCGAGCGCGGTATGCAAAAAATCAGCGTAGAGACATTGTATGAAGCGAAAGCCCACTATGGCCGATAAGGCGCCACCGATGCGCGTCGTCCTCGTCACGCTGGACAACCATCTCAGCGGGGCGGTGGAGCGCACGAATGCGACGCTGATGAAGGAGATGCCGAACCTCCACCTGCGCATGCATGCCGCGGCAGATTGGAATGACGATCCGCAGGCGCTGGAACGCTGCCGGGCGGACATCGCGCAAGGTGACATCATCGTCTGCACGATGCTGTTCATGGAAGATCATATCCAGGCCGTATTGCCGGCGCTGCGCGAACGCCGTGATGCCTGCGACGCCATGATCTGCTGCATGTCGGCCGCGGAAGTCATGCGCCTTACGCGCATGGGACGCTTCACTATGGACGGGCCGCAGAGCGGACCGATGGCGCTGCTCAAGCGCCTGCGCGGGACCCGCAAGGGCGCTCGCAAGCCGGCCGGGGCACAGCAACTGGCGATACTGCGCCAACTGCCGCGGATCCTGCGATTCATCCCCGGCACCGCGCAAGACCTGCGTGCCTATTTCCTGACGCTACAGTACTGGCTGGCCAGCTCGGAAGAGAATGTCCTGCGCATGGTGCGCTTTCTTGTCGATCGCTACGCGGACGGACCCCGTCAGGCACTGCGCGGCAGCCTTAATTCGCAGTCGCCGATCGAGTATCCGGACCTGGGCGTTTACCACCCGCGGTTGAAAAAGCGCATCACCGAAAATCTGCGCGAACTGCCCAAACCGAAGGGTGAGGTACGCGGGACGGTCGGCCTGTTGATCATGCGTTCCTATGTGTTGGCCGGCAACACCGCCCACTATGACCACATCATCGCGCAGCTCGAGGCGCGCGGCCTCGCCGTGGTCACCGCCTTCGCCAGCGGGCTGGATGCGCGCCCCGCCGCACGCCGCTACTTCATGCAGGACGGTCGCAGCCGTGTCGATGCGGTCGTCTCACTGACGGGGTTCTCTCTGGTCGGTGGTCCGGCCTACAACGACGCCAAGGCCGCCGAGGAGATGCTGGCCGAACTCGACGTCCCCTACATTGCGGCCCAGCCGGTGGAGTTTCAGAGCCTCGATCAGTGGGAGCGGTCCGAGCAGGGGCTGATGCCTCTCGAGGCCACCATGATGGTGGCCATACCCGAGCTGGATGGCGCCACCGGCCCGATTGTATATGGCGGCCACGGCGAGACCGATGGCGCACATGACATGCAGCCTCACCCCGAGCGGGTGGAGACCCTGGTCGCGCGCGTCGAGCGTCTGATCAATCTGCGCAAGACCGCGTATGCCGAGCGCAAGGTCGCTATCGTGCTGTTCAACTTCCCGCCCAATGCAGGCAATACCGGTACTGCGGCACATCTATCGGTATTCGCCTCGCTGCACAACACCCTGCGCGCACTGCAAAAACAGGGCTACGAAGTCGAGGTGCCGGCGAGTGTTGACGAACTGCGCGAACGCATCATCGACGGCAACGCCGTCAGCCACGGCATGCACGCCAATGTGCATGCGACCATTGACGTCGACGACCATGTGCACCGTGAACCCTGGCTGAAAGACATCGAGGCGCAATGGGGGCCAGCGCCCGGCAAGCAGCTCAGCAACGGGCGCTCGATCTTCGTGCTCGGTGCCCAGTTCGGAAACGTCTTAGTCGGCGTTCAGCCCGCGTTCGGCCATGAAGGCGACCCGATGAAGCTGCTGTTCTCGCGCGGCTTTGCGCCGACGCATGCATTCAGCGCCTTTTATCGCTATCTGCGTGAAGACTTCGCCGCCGATGCGGTCATGCACTTCGGCACGCATGGCGCGCTGGAATTCATGCCGGGTAAGCAGGTCGGCATGTCGCAGGCCTGCTGGCCAGACCGGCTGATCGGTGATCTGCCCAACTTCTACCTGTATGCCTCGAACAACCCCTCCGAGGGCATGATCGCCAAGCGGCGTGCGGCAGCGACCCTGCTGAGCTATCTGACACCACCGATCGCACGGGCCGACCTGTACCGCGGCCTCAGCGAACTCAAGGGATCGATCGACCGCTGGCGCGAGCGCTGTGACCAGGGCGCAGATCAGCGCGCCGAACTGGCCGAGCTGATTCGCACCCAGGCGACAGAGCTGGACTTGGTCGATATCGACGACGCGGCATGGATCAGCGACGCCGAAGCACACATCGAGCGGCTGCGCCTGGCGCTGATCGAACTCGAACAGACACTCATCCCCTACGGTCTGCACGTGGTCGGCGAGGCGCCCTCGCGCGAGCAGCGCATCGACATGCTGCAGGCCCTGGTTCAGGCCTCGCACGAGGTCCAGCTGGAACGCGGCGTGATCGAGGCGCTGATCGACGGTGAATCGCCGCAGGAGGCACTCGCGGGCGCCAACCAGCAGGCCGAGGAGACGTTGATTGCGGCCTGCAGCGAGCTCGCCGCGACCGACAAGCTGCTGGCACAGGACCACGAACTGGAGGCCATGCTCAGGGCCCTCGACGGCCGCTTCATCCCGCCGGCGCCCGGTGGAGACCTGCTGCATAACCCGGCGGTACTCCCGACCGGACGAAATCTGCACGGCTTCGATCCCTTCCGGCTGCCGAGCACCTTCGCCATTCAGGACGGCAGCCGTCAGGCACAGCGCCTGCTTCAGCGTCATCACGACGAGGGCAATGCACTCCCGGAATCGATCGCGCTAGTCTTGTGGGGGACCGACAACCTCAAGACCGAGGGCGGACCGATTGCGCAGGCGCTGGCGCTGATGGGCGCCAAGCCGCGTTTCGACAGCTACGGCCGGGTGGCCGGCGCCAGCCTCATCCCGCTCGAGGAGCTGGGGCGGCCTCGCATCGATGTGGTGATGACGCTGTCCGGTATCTTCCGTGACCTGCTGCCTCTGCAGACCAAGCTGCTGGCCGAGGCCGCCTATTTGGCCGCGGCCGCGGACGAGGCGCCTGAGCAGAACTTCGTGCGCAAGCATGCCCTCGCCTACCAGGCACAGCATGACTGCGACCTGGAGACTGCCGCGCTGCGCGTGTTCAGCAACGCCGAAGGGGCCTATGGCTCCAACGTCAACATGCTGGTCGACAACGGCCGCTGGGACGACGAAGACGAGCTGGCAGAGACCTATACCCAGCGCAAGAGCTTCGCCTATGGTCGTTCCGGCAAACCGACGCAGCAGTCTGCATTGCTCGACGACATGCTGGCCGGTGTGCAGCTGGCCTACCAGAACCTCGACTCGGTGGAACTCGGCATCACCACGGTCGATCACTATTTCGACACCCTGGGCGGCATCAGCCGCGCAGTCCGCCGCTCGAGCGGCAAAGACATACCGGTATACATCTCCGACCAGACCAGTGGCGACGGCAAGGTCCGCACGCTGACCGAGCAGGTGGCGCTCGAGACCCGTACGCGGATGCTCAACCCGAAATGGTACGAGGGGATCCTGGAGCATGGCTACGAGGGGGTCCGGCAGATCGAAAGCCACGTCACCAACACCGTCGGCTGGTCGGCAACCACGGGGCAGGTTGCGCCCTGGGTCTACGAACGGCTGTCGCAGACCTTTATTCTCGACGACGCAATGCGTGAACGCCTGGCGAGCCTCAATCCGACTGCCTCGGTCAAGGTCGCGCATCGTCTCCTCGAGGCCCACGAACGTCAATATTGGAATCCGGACGACGCCACCCTGGATGCTCTGCGCCGTGCCGGCGAAGATCTCGAGGACCGTCTCGAAGGCATCACCCAGGAGGTCGCCGCATGAGTCCTTTGGACAACATCCCAGTCAGTATCGGAACCCCGGCCATACACGCGCCACCGGATGGCGAGGGGAGCCTGCAGGTCCATCTCGACGCAGACATCTCGATGGACCAGGCGAAGGTCTTCGCGATCTATGGCAAGGGCGGCATCGGCAAGAGCACGACGTCGTCGAATCTTTCGGCGGCCTTCTCCAAGCTGGGTAAGCGGGTCATCCAAATCGGTTGCGATCCGAAGCACGACTCGACCTTCACGCTGACCAAATCACTGGTGCCGACGGTGATCGACGCGCTGGAATCCGTCGACTTTCATCCGGAAGAGCTGCGCGTCGAGGACTTCGTGTACGAAGGCTATAACGGCGTGATGTGCGTCGAGGCCGGCGGGCCGCCGGCCGGGACCGGCTGCGGCGGCTATGTGGTCGGCCAGACGGTCAAGCTGCTCAAGCAGCATCACCTGCTGGAGGATGCCGACGTCGTTCTCTTCGATGTCCTCGGTGACGTCGTCTGCGGCGGCTTCGCCTCGCCACTGCAGCATGCCGAGCGGGCGCTGGTGGTTACCGCGAACGATTTCGACTCGATTTTCGCGATGAACCGCATTGCCTCGGCGATCCTGGCTAAGTCGAAAAACTATGGGGTGCGCCTCGGCGGTGTCATCGCCAACCGCAGCACGGATACCGACGAGATCGATCGCTTCAATGCGGAGGTCGGCATGCGTCGTCTGGCGCATTTCCCCGATCTGGACATCATCCGCCGCAGCCGGCTGAAAAAATGCACGCTGTTCGAGATGCCGCCCTCGCCGGAGCTGGAACGCGTCCAACAGGAGTACCTGGATCTGGCAGCGGCGCTGTGGGCCGGAACCGACCCGCTGCCGGTGCAACCCATGAAGGACCGTGATCTTTTTGATTTTCTGGGATTCGATTGATGGCAACACTCACCTATAAGCAAAGACGCTCGGAAGTCGAACACTATTTCGACCGCACTGCGGCAGATGCCTGGTCGCGGCTGACCTCGAACGCCCCGGTCGGGCGCATCCGCCAGACCGTGCGTGCCGGGCGCGAACAAATGCGCAACACGCTGCTGGACTGGATACCGCAAGACCTCAGCGGCCGCCGCGTGCTGGACGCCGGGTGCGGCACTGGCGCGCTGGCCGTCGAGGCCGCGCGACGCGGCGCCGAGGTGGTCGCGGTCGATCTCTCGCCCACGCTGATCGGACACGCTCGCGAACGCATACCGCACGACCTCGGCGGGGGCAGCCTTGATTTCCGTGTCGGCGACATGTGGGATCCAGAGCTGGGCCATTTCGATCATGTCGTCTGCATGGACTCGCTGATTCACTACGACACGCGCGATGCCGTGCGCATGCTGGCCGGACTGGCCGGCATCGCCAGTTCGTCGCTGTTGTTCACCTTCGCGCCGCGCACCCGGATGCTGGCCGTTATGCACAGCGTCGGCCGCTGGTTCCCGCGCAGCGACCGTGCACCGGCGATCGAGCCGGTGGTCGAAGACAGATTGTGGCGGCTGCTGGCCACCGAGACCGGCCTGGCTATGTGGAAACGCGGCCGCGATCAGCGTATCAGCAGCGGCTTCTACACTTCACAAGGATTCGAACTCACCCGGCTATGAAACGCCTCGTATTGAGCACTTCACGGGCCTGGATAGCACTCGGACCGCGCTTTCTGCCCTTCGCCGACGCGGCAACGCGCGAGCTACCCATGTCGCGCCTGCTGCGCCTGTCTCTGTTCCAGGTGTCTGTGGGCATGGCGATCGTGCTGCTCAACGGCACGCTGAACCGCGTAATGGTGCTCGAACTCGAGGTACCGGCATGGCTGGTCTCGCTGATGGTCTCGCTGCCGTTGCTGTTCGCCCCGCTGCGCGCGCTGATCGGGTTTCGCTCCGATCATCACCGTTCATTCCTGGGTCTGCGCCGGGTGCCCTATCTATGGATGGGCAGCATGGCCCAGTTCGGCGGTCTGGCGATCATGCCCTTCGCGCTGTTGATCCTGTCGGGCGATACGCACGGCCCTGCCTGGGTCGGCTATGTGAGCGCGGCATTGGCCTTTCTGCTGGTCGGTGCCGGCCTGCACACGACGCAGACCGCCGGCCTGGCCCTGGCCACCGACCTGGCGCCGGAGTCTGCGCGTCCACGGGTAGTCGCGCTGCTTTATGTGATGCTGCTGATCGGCATGGTGGTCAGCTCGCTGGCGTTTGCCGCATTGCTCGATGACTTCAGTCAGCTGCGTCTGATCAAGGTCGTGCAGGGCGCTGCGATGGTCACCGTGGTCCTCAACATCTTTGCACTCTGGCAGCAGGAGGCGCGCAACCCGCAGCGCACCGCACCCGGACTTCCGCGTCCGGCGTTTCGGGAGTCCTGGCGCGCCTTCAGGCAATGCGGCAATGCCGGCCGTTTGTTGGTCGCGGTGGGCCTCGGGACTGCGGGATTCAGTATGCAAGACATCCTGCTCGAGCCCTACGGTGGGCAAGTACTCGGTCTGTCGGTCGGCGCCACGACCGGCCTGACCGCAATACTTGCCGCCGCCATGCTCGGCGCCTTCCTGCTCGCCTCGCGTTGGCTGGGCCGCGGCGCAGACCCGATACGCATGGCGGGCTATGGGGCGTTGATCGGAATCTTCGCCTTTGCCGCGGTGATCTTCGCCGCACCACTGGAATCCGTGCTGTTGTTCCGCATCGGGACCGGCCTGATCGGCTTCGGCGGTGGACTGTTCGCCGTGGGCACGCTGATCGCCGCGATGGCGTTGTCGGAGCATGCCGAAAGCGGTCTGGCGCTGGGTGCATGGGGCGCCGTGCAGGCCACTGCCGCGGGCACCGCGATCGCCCTGGGCGGCGCCGTACGGGACATCGTGACTGAATTGGCCGCCGACGGCGGTCTTGGGCCGGCCCTGTCGGGGCCGGCGACAGGTTATGGGATGGTCTACCATGCCGAAATCGCGCTGCTGTTCGCCACCCTGGTGGCGATTGGCCCGCTGGTTCGCCGATCCAGCGAACAGGGCCGACAGCAGGGCGCTTTTGGTATGTCCGACTTTCCCGGTTGATCACTGCAGACTGGGAGAAACCTCAATGGGAACAGGCGCAATCACCGGCTATATCGATGTGGCTCAGCTCGTACTCTATGCCTTCTGGATATTCTTCTTCGCACTGGTTTTCTGGCTTCACCGGGAGGGCAAGCGCGAGGGCTATCCGCTGGAGTCCGACCGCTCCAAGAATATCAGGGTGGTCGGTTGGCCCGACATGCCGCCACCCAAGGTGTATCGCCTGCCGCACGGCGGCGGCACCCGCGAAGCACCCCGACCGGATCCATCCTACCCGCTCGCCGCCGAACCCACGGGCGGCTGGCTCGGTGCCCCGCTGCAACCGACCGGCAACCCGATGATCGACGGCGTGGGCCCGGCCGCCTGGGCCATCCGCCCGGAGGTCCCCGATCTCACGCACAGTGGCGTGCCGAAGATCGTACCGATGCGGATTGCCACGGAATTCAGCGTCGCCGAACGCGACCCGGATCCCAGGGGCAAGCCGGTGTATGGTACTGACGGTGAAATCGGGGCGACCGTGACCGACATCTGGGTGGACCGCGCCGAACCGCAGATCCGCTATCTCGAGATCGAGACGGCGAGCGGTCGCACACTGCTGCCGATCAATTTCGTGCGCATGAGCAAAGACGGCGAACGGGTGCTGGTGAAGTCCATTCAGTCGGGTCACTTCGCGTCGGTGCCCGGCATCGCGAACATGGATCAGGTCACCCTCCAGGAAGAAGACAAGATCTGCGCCTACTATGGGGGCGGCCACCTGTACGCCACGCCGGAACGTTCGGAGCCACTGATATGAATGAGTACGAAAGCGAACCGGTACGCGGACTGCCGGAGCATCTGCCGGAGGGTGAAGCGATCGTCTGGCAAGGGGCGCCGGCATGGCGGCAGCTGGCCGTGCGTGCCTTCCATGTGCGCAAGATCGCGGTCTATTTCGTGCTGCTCGCGGCCATCCATGTCGGCCTGCGCGTTGCCGACGGTGCGTCGCTGCTCGGGGCAATGGAGGGGGCGAGTTGGCTGGTGATGTTGGGAGCAGCGGCGGTGGCCCTACTCGGCCTGCTTGCCTGGCTTTACGGCAGGACCACCCTCTACACCATCACCAACCAGCGACTGGTGATGCGCTTCGGTGTCGCGATACCCATGATGATCAACATCCCCTGGGAAAAGATCGATGCCGCTGGCCTGAGCCGCTATCGGGGCGATAACGGTGACATCGTGTTGACCCTGGCCAAGGGCGAGAAGATCGCGTACTGGCTACTCTGGCCGCATGCCAAGCCGTGGCACTTCGCGCCGGTGCAGCCGATGCTGCGCTGCCTCGACGATGCTCAGGAGGCCGCGCAATGCCTCAGCCGCGCAGTAGGCGCGCAGCAGACCACGGTCGTTACACCGATACGCACCGCACCGGCAGGGCCGACGGGCAAGCTGGCATCGGACAGGCGCCCCCACTCCACCGCAATGTCCCAGGGCTGAGTCGATTCCATGAGCGATCCTTTTAAAGACCAACCCCTCTCGCGCGGCCCGTTTTTGGGTATGGCTGCGCTGGTCGTCTTCAGTCTGGTCGCGGTCATCGTGGCGCAGAATTTCGGTTACAAGGGCGGCCAGGCGCCGCCCGACAGCGTGGTGGAAAGCCGCGACCTGCGCTTCATCGACGGACCGGGCGGGCTTGTTGATGTCCGCGATGTAGCGAGCGATGCGGTCGTGACGTCTCTCGAGCCAGGAACCGAAAACTTCATCCGCGGCGTGTTGCGTGGCATGGCGCGCGAGCGCCGCAGCCGTTCACTGGATGCGCAGACGCCCTTTCGCATCGCCCGCCACGCCGATGGCCGGCTGACACTCGAGGACATCGCCACCGGACGGCGTATCGACCTGCAGGCATTCGGGCCAAGCAATGCCGGCTCCTTTGAACGATTGCTCGTCGCCGAGACCAGCGGCATATGAACCGCCGCTTATCTTGGCCGCGGCTACGGCTCGCGCGCACCAGCAGCCTGTCGTCCAAACGAAGCTAACCCCTGCGTCATGACTGATTACATCTTGCCCTTCGGTTTCGCGCTGCTCACCTGGTGGTTGAGCACCGGTGTCATCCTGTACCTCAATCACCTGCCACGTGACACCTACCGCTGGAGCATGCTGGTCGCCAGCTGCCTACTGGCCGCCTGCCTGTACGGCCTGCACACGGGCAGCAGCAATACCACCGAGATGGGCGCATTGATCGCCTTCTCACAGGCCCTGCTGGTCTGGGCCTGGCTGGAGATGAGCTACTTCATGGGTTTTGTTACCGGACCCTGCAAGCTCGCCTGTCCGCCGGATATCACGGGTTGGGCGCGCTTCCAGATGGCCCTGAAGACCAGTCTGCATCACGAGGCCGCGGTCGTCGCACTTGGCGTCTCGATCATCCTGCTCACCTGGGACGCCCCTAATCAATTCGGTACCTGGACCTTCGTCACGCTGTGGTCGATGCGCTGGAGCGCAAAGCTGAATCTGTTCCTGGGCGTGCCGAACGTGAACGAAGACTGGTTTCCCGCCCACCTGCGCTTCCTGACGACCTATATGCGGCGACGTTCGATGAATCTGCTGTTTCCGGTTGTGATCACCGCTTCAACCATGCTGGTTACCTGGCTGTTCCTGTTGGCCGTCATGGCATCCGACGATTTCAACCGCACCGGGTTCACGCTGGTCGCCTCGCTGATGGCGCTGGCCGTGCTCGAGCACTGGTTCCTGGTCCTGCCGCTGCATGACACGGCGCTGTGGAACTGGGCCCTCAGGCTTGCCGGGAAGACCGCCGCCGAGCACGCGGGTCGCTCACCCTCGCCTTCTTATCTAAGAGGGCCCGCCGTCTGGCGGCGGCGCTCGAGCAACCCTGCCTAAGGTCCAGGACCGCGGCCCCGGATCGGCGGGCAGCCGTCCCTTATGCAACCGTAGAGGCGGCGCTGTTCGCACTATCTCTGTGCAGTTTTGTGCCTGCGCGTCCATGAAATTTCTACCGCCGTTCAGACAAAAACAGACATCGGGAGGGCTTGACTCAAATCAGCAAAATTAGACGTCAACTCCGCTTTACATTGTGCTAAATTTTATTTCGTCGACGTTGCCCTAGGAGCATGGGCCTGACGAATCGCCCGAGGCACTTTGCAGCGGCAAAGTGTTGGTTAAGCAGAAGAATAACGGGAATTCACAGGTCGAAAACTCGAGGTGGTCCGCGCCGATCCGGGAGATGAAGAGGCTTCGCCTTTTCGAGTCAGCTGAAGCGCCCACGCAGAGGCGCGAGCAGGTCTTCCATAAGAACGCGCAGCCGGATTCTGGACTGCAGCAGACACGGACAATGTGCTGCTCTAGCGACAGACCGGGATGCGCCACGACCAACCACCGCCGGCGATCTGTGCCGTGACGACGGACGACCGGACGCAATCCGCCAGCCCGAGATGGCGGAACAGGGGGAGCGACTGAAATGGCCTCGAACAGCGAACTCGATATCCCACAAGCCCTGATCGCACGCTATGCCCAGATTGGGACCGCGACCAAAGACGACGCGCTTTTCTGCTCGCGGATTGGCGTAACACCCGACGACTATGCAAAGGCGTTGTCCGCGCCGGACGACAATGACGACGTGCCGATCACGCTGTACGTGCACCTCCCTTTTTGTGCCGTCCGCTGCCTGAATTGTGACAACAACACCTCCATCACCCATGATTCCGCTGAGATCGATCGCTACCTCGACGCGCTGGAACGTGAAGTCGTGCAGATGACGAACACCCAGGGCAAGGGAAAAAGGGTGCAGCAGCTGCACCTTGGCGGTGGCTCGCCGAATTATTTGAGCGATCACCAGCTGGTGCGTCTGATGACCCTCCTGGATCGCCACTTCCATATCGATGCCGACACCGAGACCTCGCTCGACGCGAACCCCAAGAGCACTTCGCCGAATCAGCTGGCATTGCTGCATGGCCTGGGCTTCCGTCGCATCACCTTTGGCCTGCGCGACCTGGATCCCGCGGTCCAGCTCGCGATTGGCCGCGTGAATTCGGGCGGCATGATTCGCGACGTCTTCGATAGCGCCCGAGATGTCGGATTCCAGACCGTCGGTACAGACGTGATGTATGGACTGCCGCGCCAAAGCGCCGCGAGCATCGAACGCACCGTGGAGAACTTGCTCGAGCTGGCACCGGATAGGATCTCGTGCTACGCATTCACGCGGCGTGCCGCGCAGCGCACCCACCAGCGCGCTATCGACCCGTGTGACATACCGTCGCTCGCAGACAAGCTGGCGCTGTTCAACGGCATCGTGGAGGGCCTAACCTCAGACTATACATGGATTGGTCTCGACAGCTTCGCGAAACAGGGCGATAAACTCTGTGAGGCGCAGGCGGAGCAACGTCTCAGAAAGAACTGGATCGGCTATACGCAACAAGCGCAGTCGGATCTCTATGGTTTTGGAACCAATGCAATCAGCGACCTGCAGGGTTTTTGTGTGCAGAATCACCTGCAGATCTCGCCATGGAAAGAAGCGGTGCGCGACGGGACGTTCCCAATCCGCGGCGGCGTGAAGTTGAGCCAACGGGATCGGCAGCGGCGCGAAGCGATGACCCAACTGATGTGCAATATGGAGCTGCGCGACTATGCTGCGTTGTTCGATTATGACGAACAAGTGCCGTCGGCCTGGTCCGCTTTCGCGCGCGACGGTCTGCTATCGATCACCTCTGAGGGCATGAGCATTACGCCGCAGGGGCGCTATATGCTGCATCAACTGTGGAGCGGTCCGACGACTTCGCTGTCTGTCTAGCGCCTGGCCCGCTTATCGCACCTGATTCTATTCTGGCGTGCGATGCGAAGTTTGATGGCAGGTTCGAGTCAGTGAACCTCACCCTGACATAGCCTCAGGACATCATTGCGCTTGTCTGTCCTCAGCCGTGACCACTCCAGCATAAACCACGGCGTGAACTGCTCCGGCGCATCGCGCACCCAGTCGTCGAGGTCGCTGCAGCTGACCCACCGCCAGTCGGCGATCTCATTCGGATTTACCGCAATCTTGCAGTCGCCGTCGAGACGTCCGACAAATACCGCACAGAGTTCGCGCTCGCTGCCATGCTCCTGAAACGCGGCGGAATACTTGAACTGGTAAAGATAATGCAGCTCCGCATCCACCCCGAGTTCTTCGCGCAGGCGGCGGTGCGCCGCCAGATCGTAGGCCTCGCCCTTGCGCGGATGGCTGCAGCAGCTGTTGGTCCAGTAGCACGGCCAGAGTGGCTTTTGCTCGCTGCGCTGATGTAGCAGGACCTTGCCGGAAGGCGAGAACAGAAAAATCGAGAAGGCACGGTGCAGCAAACCGGGGCCGCGATGCGCATTGACCTTGCTTTCATAGCCGGTGACGTTGTCGGCATCATCGACCAGGATCAGCAGCTCGTCGTCGAACGAAACCTGGCGAGCCTTTTGTACTTGCATCACTTAACCCCTCGGTGGCCTTGTCGAGTCGACGCCCTGGTCCAACGTTCGACCCGGATCAAGGTAAGAAATTCTGCTGTCAGATAAAAAAGAGGTGGCGGACATAGACTGAAGACAGACTTCGGTCAATGCGATCCGCCACCTCGGAGAGACACTCGTCCGACGGACTAACTTCGCGCCGGCGGCAGAGGTGCCATCTGTGCTGCAGCAGCCGACTGGGCGGACGCACCCTCCAGCCAGTTGAACTTATCGGTGCTGAGCAAGATAAAGTGGATCAAAAGAGCCAAGACGAACAGAAACGCAAAATTTGCGATCAGTACCCGCCTTGGATCAAATATCCTCCAGATTCTATACATAACGCTTCTCCAATTTCGTGGGCGGTTTTACCGACCGGGGCCGGGATGACCGCATCGCTTCATTGACGGACGGATAACCCTTGTCGCTATAACCAGGGACGCCACATCCAAACCAGGATGTGAGCCACCACGGCGACGGCAGTGAAGCCCAGGAAGCCTTTGACATAGGCCTCATGGAACTCTTTTGCCTCCTGATCCGTCAGCCCCGTGAGACTGCTTTCGTCACTCATAGATCATTCCTCGAATAGTTAAACATCGGGCTAACCTGCCGATCTCCCCGCAAGCGGGGAAACGGCCCTACCTGCACGCCGTCGCGAAGCAAGATACGCTATCGCTCGACGTGCAGACTCCGATCCCTATCCGGCCGCCCGATGCACTGCCGAACGAAATCGAAGATCCCTGGAGATCGCGGGATCAGTAAGCAGACACCGTCTGCATAACCGCTGACCTCTCTCCAAATCAGTTACTCGCCTGCGTCTTGGCCTGCTTGGCCGCACCACTGAGTTTTGCCAGACTCGGGTAGTCCTCGAGCATCTGTGCGCCATACAGGGGCCGGTAGGCACCCTGGTGGCAGGTCTCACAGCTGATCTTCAATGGATCACCGAGGGGGCCTTTACGCGTATCCGGCAGGATGTCGGCCGTTGAATTGATGAACACATTGTTCATCTCGCGCACCTGGCGAATGGCATGCCACGCCTTGGTGCGCGCCGGCGGACTCTGATCCCAGGCGAAGAACGACCGCGAGTTATGGCAGTGCGTACAGTTGACGCCCAATGAGTTCGAGAAGTGCATCATCAGCCCGTAGGTCCACTCGGTCTGCTTGAGCGATTTGCGGCTCCCCTGCGGCAGCGCGGACTCGGAGATCACCCGTATCTCGTTGTCCTGCTCGAGGAAGGGCGTCAGCGGGTCATAGGGCAGCGAGGCATAGGCTACCGTCGGTGACGCAATATTTTGCCCCGCCTCCGCCAGCCCCTTGGCGTGCGGCGGACCGGGATCGGTCGACCAGACTGCCGCGGGGACGGGCTGGCCACGGTGGCAGGTGTAGCAGGTGACGCCTGTCTTGCCGACATGTGCCTGCCAGTCCTCGTTGGTGCGCTGGGTCATGGCAAGCATGACCCGGGCCACCCGTTTGGTGTACAGGCTGTCGTCGGCGAAGTTCGCCGCGTCATGACAGTAGGTACACCCCTGTTTGGGCGACACCCAGGCGGTGATCGCCGCCATCAGCCGGGTGAATTCGGCAACGCTGAGATCTCCCAAAATGTGCACGTTCTTATAGATCTCAGATGCCTTCGGCCCGGCCGCCGGTGCCGGCGGCGAGGCGGCGGGAGGCATATTCGCCGCGACCATGTCTTCCAGGCGGCGCGGGTTGAACACCCCCTCCATCCCGACACCTCGGTAGCCACGCTGCACGGTGTCGACCGGCGGATGCTCACAGCCGGCGGCCAAGATCGCGAGCAATACGGTCGCAACCAGTACTCCCCTGCCTTTGCGCTCGTTCATATTCATTGTCCGCCTCCCATCAGCGACGGATCCTGGACCGGGACTGCATTGATGTCCGGGTAGGAAGGCGCAACCCCGTGCTTCACGCCCCACAGATACCAGTTGTCCACCACGGTGCCCGTGAGAAGGATGCCGATGCCGCCAGTGATGACAGTCAGTACCGCGAACCACAAGGCCCAACGATGGATGGATTCCATCGTGGCGTTAAAGCCCATGGTCCAGCGCCAGAACAACGCGGCACGCTCCGATGCCGTTCCACGATCGGCGATCTGGTCGATCTCTCGATCACCCCCATAGCGGCTCACTGCCAGCACGGTCGCGCCATGCATCGCGAACAAGAGCGTCGATCCGTAGAGGAACGCGATCGACAACATATGGAACGGGTTGTAGAACAGATTGCCGTAGCGAATGGAAAACGCCGCCGTCCAGTCGAGGTGTGGGAAGATCCCGAACGGCACGGCCTCGCTCCAGCTGCCCATCAGCAATGGGCGGATGAAACCCAGCACCAGGTAGAGCCAGATCGCGGCGGCGAATGCCCAGGCCAAATGGGTCCCCATGCCCAGCGCTTTCGCCCGATTGTAGGTACGCAGCCACCACAGCAGGATGGACGCCGTCAGGAAGAAACCGGCCATCAGCCACCAACCGCCATCATTCAGTGGCGGGATTTTCAACCCGTATTCGGGCGGTGGCGGCTCGAGCGCCAGCCAGGGCAGTTGACGCACGAACTGGATGGGGTCCCAGTTGACCGATGCCCACATGTTCAGCCCGATGATCTCGAACGCAATGAATCCGAAGATCAGCGACAACACGCCAGTTGCCCCGAGGTAGATCGGGCCTATCTGAGCATCGCCAAACTTACCGGCCCAGTAGGAGAACCGCGAACCGCCCATCCTGAAGAAACCCTCGGAGCCGATGGGCACGCCCGGGTCCGCTGGCGCCCGTACTTGGACGCGGGTAAAGATGTTTTGATATTCAGCCATTGGAATACTCCCGCCTCAAGACCAGATAGGTAGTTGCAGCCACCAGTTCCACCACTCAGGCCAACCGCGCGTCCAGAAAGGGCCACTGATGACAATACAGACCGCGCTCCAGAAACCGGCCGACAGCGCCAGGAAGAGACCCAGACGGTGAATGCCTAGGGCGCCGATCGAGTAACCGATATCGTCGCGGAAGAAGGTGTTCTCATGCTCTGCTTCCTTCATCACCTTGCCCTTGCCCGGGTTGGTCACCGACAGGATCAGTGAGCCGTGCATCGAGAGTGCCAGCGTGGTGGTGAAGAAGAAGGTCACCGCAAGCATGTGCGCCGGGTTGTAGTGGAAGTGCAGATACTGATAGCCGACGTTGGATACCCAGTCGAGATGACTCATGATCCCGTAAGGAAAGCCGTGACCCCAGGCACCCAGCAACAGCGGCCGCACGACGACCAGCGTCACATAGGCAAGGATCGCGAAGCTGAAGGCGAAAGGTACATGCAGCCCCATCCCGAGCTTGCGCGAGATCTCCACCTGACGCAGCGCCCAGGAGACAAATGCGCCGATCGCACAGATGGTGATGAGTTGCCAGAGCCCGCCTTCCTTCAGGGGCGCAAGGGCCAGGCCGTATTTCAGGTCCGGCGGCGCGATATTGATCTGCCACAGATTCCAGGTCGGCCCGATGGCCGCGCCATAGAGGATCAACAACGTACCCAGGAGCGCGAAAAAGATCGTGGTGACACCGAAGAAACCGACATAGAACTGCCCGACCCAGAAATCGAACAAATCGCCGCCAATCAGCGTACCCCCACGAACGCGGTACTTCCTCTCAAAACTCAACATCGACATGATTTACCTCCGGCCGGCGACATCGCTCCGGTAACCTTCTGTTTCGCTTCTGTTCAGCCGTTCGCTTAAACGTGAACGGCCGGTTTCATGTTGCGCGTCAGCGCATGAACACAAATGGCAGCGCCGTATAGGCGGCACGCCTCGCTTCGGCATAGGGGGACTCGGCACCACCCGCCGAAGAAGCCAGCGGGCGCCAGGCACGCGGCAACAGCCGGGTGACCAAAGCGATCAGGAAAAAGAACACGAAAGTCACACGGTAAAGCCGCTTGAATTCCTGTCTCTCACGATCGACCGGCTCCGCGAACGAACGTTGGTTAGGCATAGCTCTTAACATGATGTCGGCTCTCCTGATAAACACGCTTGTTGACGCGCGCAGTGCATTGTGTTGGTGCGCGCTGACCGCGCGGATAAGGGTGCTGCTGGCGACCATCTGAGTGCTGCGTTCATGCCGCACCCCCCGCCGCCAGCTGATCGTGTGCCTGCTCGACATGGGCCGTGGTCACGACGTCGTCGCCATCGCCGCGCGCCGAGCGCTCGGCGGCATCGCGCAGGCGCTTGGCGGTGGATATACGCACCAATACCGGCGCCGCTTCGATCATGCGATCCAGCGCCGCTTGTGCCTCGCTCTCCCACGCCAATTCCTGATGCAGACGGGCCGGCGTCGCGGCGACCTGATCCATCTCGGTGCCGAGGGGGAGGATGTTGTACAGGGCGTCGAACAGGGCGTTGCAGACCTCCTGGATAAGGTAGGTCGCGCCCGAGTAACCCATGAAAGGGGTGCCGGTATGACGCCGGATAATGGTCCCGGGCAGCGAGGCGGGGATGTAGATCGCGCGCGAACCCATCTCGGACAGATACATCCGCTCGTTGTAGCTGCCGAACATGATCAGCGGTGTCTTTTCGCGCACCGCCTGGCGCACCGCATCGTTGTCCGGTTTCACACCCGGCTTGCGCGCGAAGGAAAAGGTGCACGGCAGCCCCATCTCCTGTTCAAGAAAATGACGAACCCCTCGTGCATAGGTCTCGTTGGCGGCGATGGCGAAGCTGGCGGTGCCGAAGAAGTCCTGGGTGACCGAGCGCCACAGATCCCACACCGGCTTGATGGTGGTGAATTTCTCGCGCTCGATGAACGGCGCCGGGTCGAGATCGAGCATCTCGCCCAGGGTCTCGAGGAACTTGGTGGTGCTGTGCAGCCCGATCGGCGCCTGCAGGTAAGGACGATCGAGGGACTCGCACAGCAGCCGCCCGAACTCGCGATACATACAGACATTGACCTCGGCCTCTGCGAGGCGCGGTATGTCTTCAAGGTGGCTGCCGAGCGGGAACGCCATGTTGACCTCGGCACCGATCCCTTCGATCAGCCGACGGATCTCGGCTAGATCCGACCAGGTGTTGAAATAGCCATAGATCGGCCCGATGATGTTGACCTTCGGCTTGGCGCCGGGCTTGCGCGCCGCCGGCTTGGTCTTTTTCTTGCCCTTCGGGCCGTAGCGGGTCCACAGCCAGTTCATCGCACGGTCGGCACTCTGCCACTGGTCCTCATCGATGGTCCGCGGCAGGAAACGCTCGATGTTGGTGTCTTCAGGCGTGACGCCGCCGCCGATCATCTCGGCGATGGAACCCGTGACGACGACGCTGGGCAGGTGTGGGTCCAGTGTCTTGTGCGCGCGTCGCATCGCCCCCTCAGTGCCATGCTGTCCCAACTCTTCTTCGGCCAGCCCGGTCACCACGACCGGCAGCTCGTGCGGCGGCAGCGCATCGGTGTAATGCAGCACAGAGGTCACCGGTAAGTTCTCGCAGCCGACCGGTCCGTCGATGATCACCTGCAGACCCTTGATGGCCGTGAACACATACACCGAGCCCCAATAGCCGCCGGCGCGATCGTGATCGAGCACCAGCATCACACCATCTCCTGCGCTTTGCGCCGCTTGGCCTGGCGCTCGAGCTGCTGTTGATTGCGCTCGCGGAATTCGACGTGCTCGGCCGGCACCCCTTCCCACACGCCGGCCTTGTCCCCTTGACCGACGCCCTCGAAGAAATCACGCATGCGATCGAAGCGCTCCTTGTTGGCCAGCGCCGCATTGACCACCTGCGCCAGTGAACCGGCGCCGGCTGGCCCCATCAACGGACGCGCCGAGATAAGGTTGGTGAAGTACAACGACGGGATCGCGTGTTCTTTGGCCTTCTGTACCACCGGCGTGGTACCGATCGCCAGGTCCGGCTGAAACTCGTGCATCGCGGCCAGATCGTTCTCCAGCGATGCGCGGTACTTCACCATGACGCCCTTGGCCTCGAGCCATTCACGATCGGACTCCGACCAGGGGGTGCGGCCACAGGCGGTGCCGACATAGCGCACGTCCGCGCCACTCTCGATAAGCAGGCGGGCCACCAGTAACTCGGAGCCCTCATAGCCGGATAGCGTGATGCGCGCGTCGATCGGCGCCCCACCCAGGGCGCCCTTGATCGCGGGCAAGATCGCATTGCTCGCCATGGCCACTTTGGCCTCGCTGACGTTGCACACCTTGCCGATCGCCTTGAGCCAGGCCGCAGTCCCCTCGTAACCGACGGGCGCTGAGCCGACGCACTGGCGCCCGGCGTAATCGAACTCGCGGATCGAGGCGGTGTAAAACGGATGGATCGCGGCGACCGCGGCACAATCGAGGGCGGCATAGAGCTCGCGCCACTCGCGTGTCGGTACCGTCGGTCCAGCGGCCAGATCCATCGGCTCGAGCATGCGCCCGATGCCTACCGCATCGACCGGGAAGATCTCACCGAGCAAGGTTACCGTGGGTTTCTGACTGCGACCCTGCTGCGGCTCCTGCACCGGACCACGCTCGGCCTCGGTGCGCGCGTACTTCAGCATCGCCCCGGCCAGCACATCTTTGGCCTCGGCATGGGTCGGCACGCCGAAGCCAGGCACATCGATACCGATAATTCGGACGCCATTGATCTCTTTGGGCAGCAGATCCAGCGGCACACCGGACGCCGTCGGCACGCACAGATTGATCACCACGACTGCATCGTTCTTCTCCGGATCGGCCAGTTTGAACACGGCCTCGCGGATGTCTTCGAACAGCTTTCCGGTGACCAGGGTCTCCGAATCGAACGGCACATAGCCGACCGTGCGGCGCGCGCCGTAGAAGTGCGACGTGAACGTCAAGCCATAGACGCAGCAGGCCGAGCCGCTCAACACCGTCGCCGTGCGCCGCATGCGCAGGCCGACGCGCAGCGAACCGAATGCCGGGCACATGCTCTGCGGTTGATCATGTGGACCTGTCGGGTAGTCGGCCGCATAGCGTTCGAGCACTTCGCTCTTGCCGGCGGCTGCCGCGGCGCGGCTCATCTCATCGGCGCCCGCATGGCAACCGGTCGCGCCGGCGCTGCCGAGCGCTGACGCCGCTGCAGCGTCACTCGCCGTCAGATCTGCGGTCGACACGTGCTGAACGTCGCCGCTGCCGGGTGCCTTAGACGCTGTCATAGATGACCTCGAGCGAGGGCCTGACCTCGGCGGTCTTGCCGCACATGTCCATCAGCGTGGCCGGCTCCAGCACCACGTCACGTCCGACGGCATCACCTGAGAACAGATCCAGCAGGCCGTCCTGGGTCAACGGCGTCGGATGATGCGGCGGGGACTCCGCAACATTGCGCGCGAGTTCGGCGAACAGCGGCCCCCACTCCCCCTCCGGATAGCCGATGATGTCGTAGTTGGCGCTCTTGCGGCGGATGTCGTCGTTCGCCGGGATCGAGGCGAGTTCCGGGATGCCGACCGCCTTGCAGAAGGCCTGCGCCTCGCCGGTGCCGTCGTCCTTGTTGGTCACCATGCCGGCCACGCCGACGTTGCCGCCGAGCCTGCGGAAATACTCGACCGCGGAGCAGACGTTGTTTGCGACATACAGCGACTGCAGATCGTTGGAGGCGACTACGATGACCTTCTGGCACATATCGCGCGCTATCGGCAGCCCGAAGCCGCCGCACACGACGTCGCCGAGAAAGTCGAGCAGGACATAGTCGAAGTCCCAGTCGTGGAAGCCGAGCTTTTCCAGCGTCTCGAAGCCGTGGATGATGCCGCGGCCGCCGCAACCGCGGCCGACCTCCGGACCACCCAGCTCCATCGCATAGACACCGTCACGCTTGAAGCAGACATCGCCGATCTGTACCGGCTCACCGGCGAGCTTCTTTTTCGACGACGTCTCGATGATGGCCGGGCAGGCCTTTCCACCGAACAGCAGCGAGGTGGTATCGCTCTTGGGATCGCAGCCGATCAGCAGCACCTTCTTGCCCTGCTGCGCCATCATGTAAGACAGATTGGCCAGGGTGAAACTCTTGCCGATGCCGCCCTTGCCGTATATCGCGATGATCTGGGTCTTGGCCGCGGCAGGCGAGGTAGCCAACGCGCTGGCATCGATCACGACCTCGGTCTTGGCCGTCGCCGGCGGCTGACGCTGCGCCGTGGGAGTGGCCGCGGTCACTTGGGGAGTCGTCATTGGCAAGATCTCCAGTCGAGGATCATTTTCAGACAATCGGCATCTTCAAATGCCGTACGGTAGGCGTCGGCGGCCCGGGTCGGGGACGCGCGATGCGTAATCAGGCCGTCCAGTGAGAGATTCTCCGAGCGCAGCAGCGACATCACCCGCTGCAGATCCTCGGGCTGCCACTCGGCGGCCACCTGCAGGCGCGCCTCGCGCATGAAGGCCGGCGGAAAAGCAAACGCCACGGGCTGTTCGTAGAAACCGGCGAGCACCACCGAACCGCGGCGTGCGAGTCGGCCAATCAGGCTGTCGAGGATGCCGTGGGCGCCGCTGACATCGCAGATCACCCGATAGTCGCAACGCGCGTCTTCCGACGGGTCGACGACGGGGTAGCCGACATCCGCCACGCGCCGCGCCGGATTGGTCTCCCAGACGGTGGGCGCCGGGCCGTCGAGCGCGAGCACCAGCCTGGCGATCAATCGACCGAGCACACCGTGGCCTACGATCAATTCGGGCAGCACGACGCGTCCGGATACGGCCAGCGCATGGTGCGCGGTTGCCGCCAGCGCCAGCAGCACGCCCTCTTCGCCCAGCGACTCACCGATCGGGATCAGGCGCTCTGCCGGTGCCACGACTCGTGCCGCGGCCCCACCGAACAGCCCGCGTACCTCGCTGAAGCCGCGCGAACCCGGGACGAACACCCGCTCGCCCGCAACCAGACCGCTGGCCTCGCCGCCACTGACCACGCGCCCCACCGACTCATAGCCCGGCACCAGCGGATAGCCCATGCCCGGAAACTCCGGCATGGTCCCAGTCCACAGGAGCCGCTCGGTCCCGGTGCTGATGCCGCTCCATTCGATATCGACCACGCAGTCCGCGTCGCCGGGCGACGTCAGACCGACCTGACTCAGGGCCAGATGTCCGGGTTGTTCGAAGACGACGGCGGTCGTTTGAAGACTCAAGACAAGGTTCCTTCGAAGATCAGCGCCCGCAAGATGACGGTTCGCTCATGTGTCAGTTTAATTTGACTACACAAAATGTCAACTTTTAATGACAGTCAGTTTGTCAGGCCTGCGCTACGAGCAGGCGCGCCAATAGTGGGCGCGGCGTCCGTACTTCACGGACCTGCCCGAATCCGGCCTTTCGCAGCAGTTGTTGCAGTTCTTCGCGGCGACGCGCCCGCCCACTGCCCATCGCCCACAGATAGAAGCCGAAATAGGCATCACCGACCGGTTCCGCGCCCGGCGTACCGGCCATCGGCTCGGCGATCAACAGCGTGCCGCCGGGACGCAGTGCCCGGTGGGCCGTCTGGAGCATCACCGCGACCGCGGGATCGTCATGGTCGTGCACCACACGGACCAGCGAGACCAAGTCGAAACCCTCCAGATCGGTCGCGACGAACAGATCGCCGCCAACGGCGCGCGCGCGCTGACCCAGACCGGCGGCCGCAAAGCGTTCCTGGGCCCGCTCGGCGACGGGCGGCAGGTCGAGCAGCGTCACCTCGAGATCCGGCCAACGCTGCGCCGCAGTGGACGCAAAGACGCCCTCGCCACCCGCCATGTCGAGCATGGTCCGGTGGCCGCGCAGCGAATAACTGTCGAGGACGTCATTGGCGATCAGCGCCTGCGATTCCGCCATCAGCGTGCTGTAGTCGCGCACCCGATGGGCGTCGAGCTGGGCCGGCGCGTCGGAGTCGGCGTACGCCCAGTAGCCGGAAAGCCGGGCATCTTTCCGATTTCGCAGCAGACCCACCGGATCCGCGAGATCCGCATACAGCAGGGCGTGGTGGCGGACCATGGAACTGATGCCGGGATTGCCGATCATCGCGGCACCGTGTGCGCCCAGACCATAGCGTCCGGCGCTGCGCGGCTGCACCAGACGCAGCGACGTGGCCGCCAGCAGCAGCCGTCGCAACGGCTCTTCGGAGAGCCCGGTAAGCTCGGTCAGGCGCGCCAGAGACTGTGGCCCTTGGGCGAGCGCCTCCAGCAGGTTCAACTCCACGCAGGCACTCAATACCTGCGAGTAGACAAATCCGGCGGCGATGTCGAACAGCTCCCGCGTACGGCGGCGGGTAATCGGCCGGGTCAACGGAAAGCGCGCCGCCCATTGCTGAAAGCGCCCGCTGGTCAGGAGCCGATCACGCAGCTCCAGCCAGTGGTCGCGCAGCGTGCGGGCACCGCTCGACGGCGCCGGCATCGGTTGATCCGAGACCTGCTGGTGCACGATCACCGCGAGCCTAGGCTGCGCGGCGCGCCAAGTCCTTCGGCAAAAAACGCTTCGACTCCTCCAGCATCAGCAGCTTTAGCAGGTGGCCGCCGGGGCAGTCGGGGATGGACTCGACGCCCTCCTCCACCAGCTGGCGCAGGCGTCTGACGGCGCCATCGACACCCAGCTCCTGCACGGCACTGGGGCGTCCATGTGCCTCGTCCTGGCCGACCGGTTTGCCAATCGTCTCGGCGTCGGCGGTTGCATCGCGGATGTCGTCGGCGACCTGATAGGCCTCGCCGATACGCTCGCCGAGGACTGTCCAGGGCTCGACGTCGACACCGGCCGCGGCCGCACCGGCGCATGTCGCGGCGACGAAAAGCGACCCTGTCTTGGCCTGGTGATATCGTGAGACATCGACGCTCGGTTCCAGCTC
This sequence comes from uncultured Gammaproteobacteria bacterium, assembly GCA_963736445.1. GTDB lineage: Bacteria > Pseudomonadota > Gammaproteobacteria > Chromatiales > Chromatiaceae > Thiosocius. Next base: position 292,178 of record CAVTOY010000004.1, read on the forward strand.
CCAGGCCTGACCGGCAGAGATGCCGAATGGCATGCCGACGGCGCGGCTGGTAATCGAAAGCAGCGTCGGCAGGCGCTGCGGGGCACTGCATTCGCCGGCCGCCAGACCGAGCGACTCGAAGGCCAGCACGATCAAGGCATCACCAGTCAAAACCGCGATCTGATCACCGAAGGCGACATGCACCGAGGGCTTGCCGCGGCGTTCCCCGGCATTGTCGAAACACGGCAGATCGTCATGCACCAGGGAGGCGCAGTGCAGCAGCTCGATCGCCGCCGCGCCTGCCGAAGAGAGCGCGGGATCGCTGTCGCCGTTCGCGGCGGCGACCGCCAGGCACAGCTTTGGCCGCAGGCGGGCACCGCCTGGAAAGACCGCATACCGCACCGCCCGAGCCAGTAACGGCGGGCAGGTACGATCGGTCGCGCGGCCAATCACGGCCGTCAGGACCTGTTCTATTTTGGTGTCTGCATCGTTCATAGCGCCCCCAGCGTCTAATAATGTCTTATGATTTAGACATCTTGATATGTCAGGTAGAATAGACACTCCGGCCGGCGAGGTCAACGTACAAAGGCGAGGCAGCGAAACACCATGAGCGCGCAAGTAACCCATGACGGCGAGATATCAGCAGCTGGCGGCCTGTCGCCCGCGCGTGGACTGGGCTTTGACCGCGCGGTCGACGCAAACGGCTACGCCTGGTGGTATGTCGATGCACTGAGCGACGACGGTCGCCACGGCCTGACCTTGATCGCGATGATCGGTAGCGTGTTCTCGCCCTACTACGCCCGGGCGAGACGGCGAGGGCTGACGAACCCCGAGGAGCATTGCGCCATCAACGTCGCGCTGTATGGCGCCAACGGCAAACGCTGGGCACTCACCGAACGCGATGCCGCGGCCGTATCACGGACGCCGGATCGGCTGGTCGTCGGTCCCAGCTCTGTGGCCTGGAATGGCCGCTGGCTGGAGATCGCCATCGACGAGATCAGCGTGCCGGTGCCCCGTCGGCTGCGCGGCAAGATCCGTGTATTTCCTGCGACCTTCAGCGACCAGCAGTTCGCGCTCGATCAGGCGGGAAACCACACCTGGTGGCCGATTGCGCCCCGTTCGCGCATTGAGCTGGAGATGCAACATCCGGCGCTGCGTTGGAAGGGTGATGCCTACCTCGACGCCAACTGGGGCAGCGAGGCGCTGGAGACCCGGTTTGTCCGCTGGGACTGGTCTCGCGGCATGCTCGACGATGGCCGCTGCGCGGTCCTTTACAACCGTCAGGAACGTGGCCAGAGCACGCAGTCACTCGGTCTGATCTTCGATCGCAGCGGATCCATCGACCGTTTCGAACCTCCGGGTGATATGCGCCTGCCGAAGACCCGAATCTGGCGCATTCCGCGCGGCACCCAGGCGGAGCCGGGATCGACGCCGCGGATAGGGGATACCCTGGAAGACACCCCGTTCTATGCCCGCTCGATCATTCACACCCGACTGCTGGGTCAGCCCCTTACCGCGATTCACGAGAGCCTGTCGCTGGGCCGCTTCAGTCGGCCCTGGGTGCAAATGCTGCTGCCATTTCGGATGCCCAGGGTAACGGGCCGCCGACCGCGGGCATGAGTCAACGGTGTGGGGGGGGGCGTTACGGCGTATCGCACCGAACTGGACTAATCGCGCGGCGCCGATACCTTATCGTCGGCATCCTCCGGGGTCCGCCGATCGTCTTTGCGCAGCGACCGCAGTTGCGATACCCCGAACCAGACCAATAGACCGACGATGAGCAGCAGCTCGACCAGGCCGGTCATATTGGAACTCACGAGGTGCTGCCCTCCGGCGCCAGCGTCCCGGCATCAGCGACCAGCGAGCGCGGCGGATAACCACGCTCGCGCCGATCCAGTTCCTCGAACACATCCACGAACCAGGCCGCCCTGCCCCAAAACCCGGTGCGCTTGCTGCGCGCGTCTTGCGTGGCTGCGCTGAACGCCGCTGCGTTGACCAGATATTCGGTCGCGGCAAGTGCCGGCCGACCGAGCGCCGAGCGTGGCAACATGCTCAGCGCAGGCAGACCCGTCAGTACCCGCAGCTTGCGCCACGGCGAGACGACGGCGCGCTGGGATACCGAATCATAGTGCCGACGCGCAACCTCGTGCCCGATCTCCGCATACAGCAGGCGCGCGGCATACATCGCCGGTGCGCAACGCCGCGGCAGCATCGCAATACCGCTGTCCGCGCGACTGTAGAGGATATCCGCCTCATCCAGCAGATGCTTCACTACACCGCCCAGTGCCGGGGAGAACACGGGATTTGCCAGAAATTCCTGCGGGTCGATCCCGGCCTCGTGAAGCCAGTCCACGGGCAGGTAGAGGCGTCCTGCGCGCGCGTCTTCACCGACATCCCGCGCGATATTGGTCAGTTGCATCGCGACACCCAGATCGCAGGCGCGGGCCAGCGCGTCGGGCTCCTGCACCCCCATCAACAGCGCCATCATGGCGCCTACGGTGCCGGCGACACGGGCGGCATAGTCCTGCAGCTCGCCAAGGTTCTGATAGCGGCGGCCTCGCGAATCCCACGCGAAGCCCTCGAGCAGCGCCTCCAGCAGGTCCTTGGGCACTGCATGCTCTTTGACCACCTTGGCCAGCGCCCGGTCGGCCGCGCAATCCACCGGCCGGCCGGCATACAGCGCATCCAGGCGCGCGTGCAGACCCTGCAGTGCCCGGCCGGGGTCGGGGTCGCAGTCGACAGCATCGTCGGCGATCCGGCAGAACGCATACAGTGCCGACGCCGGCCTGCAGAAGCTGCCCGGCAACAGGTGCGCTGCGGCATGAAAGGAGCGCGAACCCACTCGTAGTTGGCCACGGCAGTCATGCAGGTCTTCGGTCACCTGGTCGAGGATGTCAGTGGAGAGTATGGGCATCGGGGATTACCTTTTCGAGCACACGTGCGGATGAGAGCACACCGGGAATACCGGCGCCAGGATGGGTCCCGGCGCCGACGAAGAACAACCGCTGGATCTCTTCGCTGCGGTTGTGGGGACGAAACCAGGCACTCTGCTGCAACACGGGTTCGAAACTGAACCCGGCACCGCGAAACGCGCACAGGCGGTCCTGGAAATCCAGCGGTGTCGTCACCCTGGAGGTGGCCACCTGGCCCTCGAGGCCAGGCAGCAGGGTCTCGCTCAGGCGCGCGGCGATTGCCTGGCGATAGGGTTCGGCCGCGGTCGACCAGTCGACATCGCCACCCAGATGCGGCACCGGCGACAGGACATAGAAGGTATCGCATCCCGGCGGTGCGAGCGTCGGGTCGGTCGCGGTCGGACGATGCAGATAGAGACTGAAATCCTCTGCCAGCACCTTGCGATCGAAGATGTCGTCCAATAGCGCCTTGTAGCGCGGTCCCAGCAGGATGGTGTGATGTGCCACATCGTCATAGCGCCGCCGGGTGCCGAAGTACCAGACGAACAGACCGTTCGAATAGCGGCTGCGTTCGATCTTGCGGTTGGTCCAACGCCGCCGCGCGGTCTCGGGCAGCAGGTGGCGATAGGTCCAGGCGGAATCGGCATTCGACACCACCAGGTCGGCGTGCAGGGTCCCGCCGCCGGCCAGGCGGACGCCGGCCGCCCGCCCCTGCTCGACCAGGATCTCGGCGACCTCGGTGTTGAGCGAGATCTGACCGCCCTGCCCCTTTATCAGGTCCAGCATGCCGGCAACGATGCGGCCGGTGCCGCCAATCGCCGAGAACACGCCCCAATGTCGTTCCAGATGGGCGATCAGCGTGTAGATCGACGACACGGCGAAGGGATTGCCGCCGATCAGCAGCGGATGAAAACTCAGCACCATTCGCAGGCGCGGGTCTTTGACGAACCTCGACACCATGCCCACGACGCTGCGCTCGGCCCGCAGCCGCACCATGTCCGGCAGGATGCGCGCCATATCGCGCCAGGTGTCGAAGGGGATATCGCTCAATTTATCGAAGCCGACACGGTACACGGCCTCGCTGGCCGCCAGGTAACGCTCGAAGCCGGCGACATCATCGGGCGAGAACCGCGCGATCTCACGCAGAGTCGCCTGCGGGGTCACCGTGGTAGTCGAAGGTGTCTCCGTCATCGAAGCGGATCCGGTAGAACGGCGACATCGGACGCAGTTCGACATCATCGGCGAAGCGCCGGCCGCACAGCGACCACAACTCCTCGAACAGAAACGGCGCCGTAATGATGGTCGGTCCCGCATCGAAGGTAAAACCGTCCTGGCGATGCACATAGGCCCGACCACCGGGGGCGTCGAGCTTCTCCAGGATGGAGACCCGATAACCGCGCGCGCCCAGGCGAATCGCGGCGGCGAGGCCGCCGAAACCGCTGCCGATCACAATCGCATGGGGCCCGCTTGCGCCCTTTTTCGGCCGCACGACCGCCTCAGGCATCTGAGTCATTCAAAATTGACGCTCATAAATGTAAAGCTAGATAGACAGTATAGCAGCTCGCTGCCGCTCGGGCCACCGGCTGTCCCGAACACCCTCGGTCGTGGTTTCAGGCCCCGAGGTCGTATGCCTCGGCAATCTCGAAGATCAGCTGCGCGAAGCGCTCCGGCGCCTCCTCGTGACCCAGATGACCCAGCCCGGGCAGCGCGACGAAATGGCTCTCCGGCAGCAGGCGGTGCAGCCGCCGCGCCTCGGTCGGCGGCACGGTGCGGTCGTTCTCGCAGGCGACCAGATAGAGCAGTGGCGCAATCCTGTGCAGCTGTCGTGAGAGTGGCTCCAGATCCCAGTTGGCCATCATGCGCAGCGTACCGCTCACATGGCTCGGCGAGCGGATCAGGCGATGGTAGAGATCGACCATCTCCGGTTCCAGCGTTGACCCAGTATCGCGGATGAGGCGTTCTGCGACGCGCCGATCGGCGCCGCGCCAGGAAAACAGCCGCGGCACCAGCGAGAATCCAGCCAGCAACTTTGCCGCCGGCGCAAAGAACTGACCGGCCAGACCGCGCAATGGCAGCAGGGCGCCGTTCAAGCTGATCAGTGCGCGGGGTGAGATTGCCCCGTCGAGGCACATGCGCGCCAGCACGGCCGCGCCCGCAGAGTGACCCACAACCAGCACGGGCGTCAGCGCCAGACGATTCATCAACGCGGCCGTGCTGGAAGCCATACCGGGTAGGGAAGACTGCGCCTGAGAGCCCAGCTGCGTAAAACCGTGCCCCGGCAGGTCCGGCGCAACAACCCGAAAGCGCGCCGCCAGCAGGGGCGCTAGACCGGCCCAGGAATGAGTGGACGCCCCGGTGCCGTGCACCAACAGCACCACCGGGCCACTGCCCATCTCCTGCACATGCCAGGCCAGGTCACCGATCCGCTCGAACCGGCTGTGTGCGGCGTTTGGCCAGCCGGATCCCTCGCTGGCCCAATCCAGATCACCGTCGGCCGAGACCTGTCGATTCATGTACCCGATCCCATGGCAGCGTGCGTTGAGCGATCCAAGACCGGGTATCAGGAGGCGCGGGACGCCGATTCGGCCCCGCGGCCGACGAACTGCACCGCGGCCGAGAGTCGGGCCGCATCCGCGTGCGGTAGCGGCAGATAGACTCCCTGCATCGCCTCGGCCAGACGCTCCGCATTCGCATGCGGCCGCGGCGACATATCGACCACCATGCTCCTGACGCCTGCAAAGCGCAGCGCCGCGGCGCTGTCTAACGCATCGGCGAGGGCCTGCTCCCGGCCCTGCGAACCCTGCCGGCCAACATTGGCCCGCCCGTCCGTCAGGCAGACCACCGTGGGTGTACCGCCGCGACGTATCACCAGATCGCTCAGCACCGCCGCGGCGTCGATCCCGGCAGCGAGCGGGGTGCCGCCGCCGCCCGGCAGGGCCGCGAGACAGCGTTTGGCGCGCACTAGGGACCGGGTCGGTGGCAACAGCATCTCCGCCACCTGTCCGCGGAACGCGATCAGCGCCACTTGATCTCGACGCACATAACAGTCGGCCAGCAGCAGCTCGACCGCCCCCTTTGCCTCCGCCAGGCGATGCAGCGCCGCCGAACCAGAGGCGTCCACGACAAAGATGGTGGTGGTCTCGGCGCGTTGTTTGAATCGCACGACGCGAAAATCATCACGCTGCACCAGAACGCGCGGCGGCGTCGACTGCGCGGCGGCGAGCTGCCGCTGGCGGACACGCTGCCAGGGTGCGGCCGCCCGTAGGGTATCGATCAGGCTCAAACGCGACCCGCTGCGCGGATCCCCCCGCAAGACACCCATCGGCCGGCCGCGCAGCTTGCTGCGCTGCACGGCGCCCGACTTGCCCGGCGTCTGAGTGCGGCTCCTCGGCATCTTGCCGGCCTGCAGGCTGGCCAACAGTTGGGTCGGGATGGCCGCGACCGCTGCCTCGAGGACGCGGTCCTCCAGCGGCTGATCTAACGACTGGGTGCTGTCCTCGGTCTGATCGGCAGCGTCACCGGGCGGCGATGGCTGCGCCTGATCGGTATCGTCACCCGGTTCTTCCGGCGCCTCGGCCGCCGCCTCCGGAACCGGCAATATGGTCGCGCGCGGGGCCAGCACCAGGCGCGCGGCCGCCGCCAAGTCCTGCGCATCGACGACGTCCCTGCCATTGAGGGCAGCGGCGACCCGTGCGACGCGCGCGGCCAACAGACTGACTCGCAGCGACGCCACGCCGAGCGACAGCGCCGCGGCGCACAGCCGCTCGACGTCATCCGGCGCATGCCGGACACACGGCAGGCGCGCGCGTGCGGCACGGATATCGGCCTCACTGAAGTCATTGTCGTCGATGTCGTGAATGCCCAGCGGACGCAAGTCCAGCGCAAACGCCAAGCGGTCCTGGAGCACCGGCGTCAGCGACTCATCCTGGGTCGTGGATTCGTCGAGCGCGACCACGCCCAACTCGGCCGGGTCGCGCGCGGCCAGGCCGTCGCGTTCCAGCACCACCTCGGAGAAATCCATCACCGCGGAGAGATGCGCCACCGTAACGCGGGACACCCGCTCGGCCATCGCCAACAGCACCAGGCCACCGCTGCTCTCCAGCAGCAGGCCGCGTTGCACCATGGGTCGCCCGGCGCGCAGCGTCGCGGCGAGATCGAGACCGCCCAGCAGACTCGCTTCGCTGACGTGCAGCGGGATGCGGCGCAGCGGCACGGCATCGGTCAACAGCGCCCGCAGGGTCTCGAGCCAGACGTCACGCACCGGCCCCGGCAGGGCCTTCAGATGGACACCACCGAGGTCGGCCGGGGCGACCGCACACAACGCGGCCGCAAGGACCGCATCCTGCCAGGCCGACGGCCCTTCCGATGGCGGCTCGGTCATGCGTCGAATAACTCGGCCACCGCGCGATTGACACGCGCACTCGATCCCGACTCGTCGAGCGGATCGCGGCGCAATCGGTGACGCAGGGCCGAGGGCGCCACCTGTCGGAGGTCCTGCGCCGTAACGACCGCCCTTGCGTGCAGGCCGGCCAGCGCGCGGGCGGCGCGAATCAGGGTCAATTCCCCGCGCAGACCGTCGGTACCCAGACGCATGCAAAGCTCCGCTGCCAGTTCGATCACCTCGGTCGGCACATCCACCTGGTCGAGGGCCTCGCGCGCCTTGCTGATCTGGCGGCGTACCTGGCCGTCTTTACGTTTCCATTGCGCGATAAAGCCCTCGCGATCACGTTCGAAGGCATCGCGCTGCTGCACGATCTTGACCCGCGTCGGCAGGTCTTCGGGTGTCTTGACCTCGACCGAAAGACCGAAGCGATCGAGCAACTGCGGGCGCAGTTCACCCTCTTCCGGGTTACCGCTGCCGACCAACACGAAGCTCGCCGGGTGACGCACACTCAGGCCCTCGCGTTCGACCACGTTCTCGCCCGAGGCGGCGACATCCAGCAGCGCATCGACCAGGTGGTCCTCGAGTAGATTCACTTCGTCGATGTAAAGGAAACCGCGATGCGCCTTGGCCAGCAGCCCCGGCTCGAAGGCCTTCTCGCCCTGGGTGAGCGCACGCTCCAGATCCAACGCACCGATCACCCGATCCTCGGTCGCGCCGAGCGGCAGGTCGACGACGGGCATCGGTATCTGACGGGTCTTGCCAGGCTTTGTCTCATCGGCGCACTGCGCGCAAAGACCCGGCTTGCGGGTCGCCGGATCGCAGTTGTAGGGACAATTAGCAACCACCGACATCTTGGGCATCAGTGCAGCAAGGGCGCGAATAGCGGTGGATTTGCCGGTCCCGCGATCACCGAATACCAATACGCCGCCAACGGTCTGATCGACGGCGGCGATCAGCAAGGCGAGTTTCATTTCTTCCTGGCCGACGATGGCTGAGAACGGAAAAGGCAACGACATGATGTTGGGTAATGCTCCGGCGCGTTGCGGCCTGGTTGGTGTTGATAATTCGGCGTAGAACGCCTTATCCGGCCTGCGCTTGTTCTAAATTTGCAGCGCCTTTTTTACGCGTCGAGCCAGGCAAAAACAAGTCGTCACAGAAGACTGCCGGTTCCGGCGTCGCGTGATGTCTCAATTTTGAACCCAGTCGCCGATGCGGCCACCGCCCTTCATTACAGCGGATTCATCACCGGGGAGACCTGCAACGGCGTTGGTCGTTGCTGGGCGTCCGATGCGTTACGCAACAGACGACTCGCCGCCGCGACCGCCGTCTTCACGATGTATGCGCGGATACGCTGCGATTCGGCCGCCGGTCGATCTCCTGACTCGCAGGCCAGACGGCACAGGCCGTCGGTTGGGGTCTCGAAGTCACAATGGGTCGCTCCCGCGATGCGCCGGACCTCGGCGTTCGGCGCCGCAGCGTACACCGGCAGGCCATTGTTCTGCGCATTGCAACGTGAGGGCTCTCCGACCAGTGCGACCAGTGGCCTGGACAGCGTCGCGGCCGCGAGCTCTCCCATGCCGTCAAGATCGACCAGATCCAGCGCCACCACCCCAAGACTGTCCGCATCTGCGCTGGCCGCCAGTAGCGCTGCCAGGCCACCGGCCGAGAAACCTACATACAGCACGCCCGTGGACCCCAGCTGCGCGGCGACGCGACGCATGTCGTCTGCATTCTGCCCGTGGGCACCATCCCAGGGCCGCATATTGCACAGGTCGATCGCGGCGGTCGCGAACCCCGCGGCGGCGAGATCGGTCGCCAGGCCGGCCATGCGCGCCTTACTGCGCAGAAAACCGTGCGCCAGTACGATCTGCACGGGCCCGTCGGCATCGGCCGGTCGATAGATCCGATAAGTGATTCCGCAACCGCTGGACGACGTCAGCGCGCCCGTTTCCACCCTCACCTGCACGGCAGCATCCGTTGTCACCGCCTGCGCGATCTCCGGCCGCGGCGCGACGATTGCCTGGCAGCCCACGAGCAGCGCCGCCGCGCCGATCGCCGAGAGTAGCAGGCCGGGAAGCAGATAGCGCGAGCGACATGGATCCGTGTTCGAGGTCAATAGCCGTTGCCAATCCGAGACAAGTTTTCATGGTAAACGCAAACCACCCGGCCAAAAGCCCGGTGACGCAGGGCTTTTGTCGGCGCGGCATTGCGTACCATCCGGCGGATCGATGGACTAGCAGAGCCCCGATCACCGCGAACATGGCACAATCGAAGGCCCCTGCAGCAGCCAAGAGCCCCCTCTGATGAATCCACCGAACGAGATCGCGAGACCAGGCATCGGCGCCGGCTGCGTTCGCGTCGTCGCGCGATGATGCGCGGACGCAACGGCGAGCACCATGTCGTTGTCATCGGCGCCGGGATCGGCGGACTGTCCGCGGCCATCGATCTTGCCGCGAACGGTGCGCGCGTCACGCTGCTCGAGCGACACGCGACCCCGGGCGGCAAGATGCGCGAGTTGCAGGTCGGCGGCCATGCCATCGACGCCGGTCCGACGGTGTTCACGATGCGCTGGGTCTTCGAGGAGCTCTTCCAGGCGGCGGGTGCCTCCCTCGCCGAACACATCGACCTGGTGCAGGCCGAGGAGTTGGCGAGGCATTCCTGGCTCGACGGCAGCCGGCTCGACCTGTACGAAGACGTCGAGCGCTCGGTGGATGCGATCGGCGATTTTGCCGGCAGCGCCGAGGCGGAGGCATACCGGCGTTTTGCGCGGGAGTCGCAGCGCATATTCGATACGCTGGATCACAGCTTTATGCGCTGCGAAAAGCCCAGTCCTGTGGCGTTGAGCCTGTCACTCGGCGTACGCGGGATGCCGCGCCTGTACGCCACCAAACCCTTTACCTCCATGTGGCAGGAGCTCGGTCGCCTGTTCAGGGACCCGAGGCTGCAGCAGCTGTTCGGGCGCTACGCGACCTACTGCGGGTCATCCCCCTTCGATGCACCGGCCACGCTGATGCTGATTGCCCACGCCGAGCGTGCCGGGGTTTGGATTATCGACGGCGGCATGCATCGACTCGCCCAGGCCATGGCGCGGCTCGCCGAAGCCCAGGGTGTCACGCTGCGCTATCGCACAGATGTGGCGAACATCCTGACCGCCGGCGGTCGCACCAGCGGTGTGGAACTCGCCGATGGCGAGCGCATCGCCGCGGATGCGGTCGTGTTCAACGGCGATATCGCCGCGCTCACGACCGGATTACTGGGTGAGGACATGTATCGCGCCGCGCCGCAGCGGCGCGGCGAGACACGTTCGCTGTCGGCCGTGACCTGGAGCCTCGCCGCCAGGGCGAACGGTTTTCCCCTCGCCTATCACAGCGTTTTCTTCGGCAGCGATTACTTCGATGAGTTCGCGAGTATCTTCCAGCGCCGCGAGGTAACACGTGAACCCACCGTGTATATCTGCGCCAAGGGGCGCGTCAGACAGACTGATACCGACGTGCCCGAACCGCTGTTCCTGCTCGTCAACGCCCCGCCGCGACCGATGGCTGACGATGAGGCGGAGGTCATTGAGCAACGCACCTTTGCGCTGTTGGAACGCCACGGGCTAGAGATCGAGGTCGAACCATCGGCCCGCGTCATGACGACACCTACTGACTTTGCAACGCTGTTCCCCGGCAGCGAGGGTGCGATCTATGGCTGGCCGACGCACGGCTGGTCGGGTTCGTTTCGCCGCCAGGGCTCACGCGCGCGCATCCCAGGCCTGTATTTCGCCGGCGGCACGGTACACCCCGGGCCCGGGGTGCCGATGGTGGCCCTGTCCGGCCGGCTCGCAGCCGACAGTGTGCGGGCCGATTTCGGCCGATCCAAGGGTTGAACGGCTGTCTAGCCTGCAAATCTCACCGATTTCCAGGTCACGGATCGGGCACGATTTCATCGAGCACCTTGGCCGACGAGATCACGCCCGGCATGCCGGCCCCGGGGTGGGTGCCCGCACCGACCAGATAGAGCCCGTCGACGTCTTCGCTGCGGTTGTGCGGACGGAACCAGGCCGTCTGCGTCAGCACGGGTTCGAGACTGAACGCGGCCCCCTTGAACGAGAACAGCCGCTCGCGAAAATCCAGCGGCGTCAGTAGCCGCGAGCTGACGACATGTCGTTCGAAGTCCGGCATAACCGTTTCGGAGAGGTATTCGGCAATGGCGCCGCGGTAGCGCTCGGCCGTCTCGGGCCAGTCGATGCCGCTGTCGAGATGCGGTACCGGCGACAGTACATAGAAGGCGTCGCAGCCGGGCGGTGCCAGCGACGCATCGGTCGCCGTGGGCCGGTGCAGGTACAGGCTGAAATCATCTGCGAGGACCTTGCTGGTGAAGATGTCGTCGAGCAGTTCACGGTAACGCGGGCCGAGCAGGATCATGTGGTGCGGTACGTCCGGGTACTGCCGATTGGTCCCGAAATACCAGACGAACAGGCTCATCGAGTAGCGCGCACGATCGAGTTTGCGGTCGGTCCAGCGGCGGCGCGCGGCTTCCGGCACCAGAAAGCGGTAGGTCGCGGCCGCATCCGCATTGGAAACCACGATGTCCGAATCCAGCTCCTCGCCCGACTCGAACTCGACCCCGACCGCGCGGCGTCCCTCGAGCCGGATGCGCTTGACCGGCGCGTTGAGGCGGACCTGGCCGCCCTGCCCCTCGATCAGCGATACCAGGCCCTTGACCAGACTGCCGGTGCCGCCCATCGCGAAGTGGACGCCGTGGCGCCGCTCGAGATGGGCGATCAGCGCATACACCGCCGTCGCCGTGAAGGGATTGCCGCCGATCAGCAGCGGATGAAAACTGAACACCATGCGCAGCTTCGGGTGTTGGATGTGCTTCGCCACCAGCGAGTAAACCGATCGATAGAACTCGCCGCGAAAGAGATCCGGCACGGTACGTAGCATCTTGCCGACCGAATCGAACGAGACATTCAGCAGTTTGTCGAAACCGATGTCATAGAGGCGCTCGCTGGCCTTCAGATAATCCTCGTAGCCCAAGATGTCGTCCGGATTGAAGCGTGCAATCTCGGCCTTCATCGCCTCGTGATCACCGCTGTAGTCGAAATGGCTGCCGTCGTCGAAGCGGATGCGGTAGTACGGGTCGATAGCACGCAGCTCGACATCGTCCGCGAGGCGCCGCCCGCAAAGCGCCCAGAGTTCCTCGAGCAGAAACGGCGCCGTCACGATCGTCGGCCCGGCATCGAAAGTGAAGCCATCCTGTTCGTAGACATAGGCCCGGCCGCCCGGCTTGTCGAGCCTCTCGACCACCGTGACTTGGTAGCCGCGCGCGCCCAGACGTACCGCTGCCGCCAGGCCGCCGAACCCGCTGCCGATCACGATTGCACGTTTCTTTTTCGACATACTGCTGCCCGGGCTAGGAACGCTGCCAACGCTGCGCCAGATCGCTGACATGGAATATCAGCGCGGCGACCAGGAAGAATGCAATCCAGGTCCATCCTGCCCCGGTGAGGTCGGCCCGCAGGGCCAGCATCAGGCTGGTCCCGGCACCAATATTGGTGAGCAGCGGCAGAGTCGCGATGCCCCTGCCGGTGAATCTGCGGATCAACACGAGGGCGACGATCTCCAGCACGATAAAGGCCAGCATCAGATCGACGATGCGTCCGCTAGTCACCAGATCTTCGAGAAAAGCCATATTCCTTTCCGTCTCCTGGCCGGCAACCCTTCGGGCGGTCTTGGGCCGGCTCTCGCCAGCGGTTCCCGGGCGAAGCTGTGTATTATAGAACGCCATGGGCGACCGCAGCGTCCCCCTGCCCGATGTGATTTTGACATCGCCGGTGACCGCAAACCCCGGGCCGCCAACGACACCATGCAAGATACCGTGCTGATCACCCTGGGACGCCTGCCGAAAGGCTTGGAACTGGCGACCGCGTTGGCGCGCGCCGGCTGTCGGGTAATCATCGCGGAGCCTTGGGGCTGGCATCTGAGTCGCGTCTCGCGCGCGGTGAGTCGCAGCTTATGCGGTAACGGCACCGAATACCAGCGTGGCGGCCTATCACGCCGATCTCTGCGACGTCATCGACCGGGAGAACGTTCGGCCTGGTGGTCCCGGTATCCGAAGAGACCCTGCATGTCGCGTCGCTCGCCGAAAAATTGCCCGCGGCGCCGACCCTGTACTGCATGCCGCAGGCGGTGGTGCTGGGGCTGCACGACAAACTGTCGTTCATCCGCACGGCAGAGACTCACGGGCTGCCGGTACCGAGAACCTTTGCCCTGGACAGCGACGAGGCCCGGGCATTCGCTGCGTCCCAGCCGCACATTGTCAAACCGACACTGTCATCCGCCGGTCACGGCGTCGCGCTGCGCGCAGGCCGGCGAGGCGCTGCCGACACCCCATGCGCCGGCGATAGTGCAGGCCTACCTGCCCGGCGAAGAGCTCAGCTCTTTCTCGATCGCGCATGCCGGCCGGGTCATCGGTACGGTGATCTACCGCGGCCTGATTATTTCGGGCAGCGTGGCGGTGTGTTTCGAGGTCGATGCCGGAGCCGGACCCTGCCATGCTGGACTGGATCGAGCGCTTCGTCGCCGCCGCGAACTATAGCGGTTCATCTCATTCGATTTCCGCCGCGATGCAGACGGTCAGGCACTGCCCATCGAGTGCAATCCACGGACCACCAGCGGCATTCATTTCGTTGACCCGCAGGACCTCGCCGCGGCGGTGATGGATCCGGCGGCAGAGAATCCCTTTCGGCTGCGCGACGAACGCATACTGCAGCAGTTTTACCCGGCGCTGACCGAGACCCAAGGTGCCGCGATGAAGGGTCGAACCTGGCGGCCTAACATGAAGTATCTGTTCGGTTGCCGCGACGTGAGCTGGGACTGCCGCGATCCCTTGCCATTCCTGCTGATGCCGGCGAGCTCTTATCAGATCCTGCGCCGAACCATGTTCTGCCGGGATGACATTCGGCGAGGCCGCCACGTTCGACATCGGCTGGTATTAACCTGGCGATCCCAGGTCAACTGCCACACGCCGTCGGCCCGGCAACAGGATCTGCTGCACGGGCGCGTAGTGAGCCGCGCGACCGGGCTTACCTTGTCCGGCTCGAGCGCGGAAAAATCGAAGCGCCGGGCCAGCCGGGCGATGATCAGGCTGGCCTCCGTCTGCGCGAAGCCCGCGCCGACACAGGTCCGCGGGCCCATGCCGAACGGCAGGTAGGCGCCCGGCGTCAGCTCGTGCTCGCGTTCCGGCGAGAAAGCGGTCCGGATCGAAGACCTCGGGATGTTTCCACAACTTGCGATGGCGATGCGTGGTCCAGGGCGAGATCATGATCATGGCCCCGCGTTTGACCTTGAACTTGCCGATGCGGGTAGGCTCCATCGCCACACGCGGGATAAAGGTGATCGGTGGATACAGGCGCAGCGTCTCGCGGAAAACGTTTCGCACATAGCGCAGCTGCTTGACGTGTTCGAACGCGACCGGGCCGTCACCGACCACCTCGTCCACCTCGGCGCGAATGCGCGCGACAACCTCTGGCCTGACCGACAGGATGAAGAACAACCAGGTCAGTGCACTGGCCGTGGTCTCGTGCCCGGCGAGAAACAGTACCCCCAGCTGGTCGACCAGCTCCTTGCGCGAAAACGGACAGCCGGACGGCTGGTCACGCGCCGCGATGCATGCCGAGGCGATGTCGTTGAACGCATCGGCGGCGGCATGCATATGCGAATCGACCAGCTCGCCGAGGTGGTGGCGAATGCGCTCGCAGGCGTCCAGCACCGGCTGATGCTGGCGGATCTTTTTGAACGGGGGATCAAATATCAGCGCCTTCAGCTCTACCTGGGCCGCGCTGCGTTCAAAGATCTCAAAGGCATCGAAGACATCGCGGGCGATCTGCGTCTGCAACGAGGTGGAGAACACCGTCCTGCAGATGATGTCGGCGGTGAGGTTGCTCATCGCCATATCGAGCGAGAACGACTCGCCGCGTGACGCCAGCTGGTCCAGGTGCATTTCGTAGTCGTCGACCGCCGCGCTCATGGAGGTGAAGGCGCGGGTCAGACGGATATGCGAAAAGGCGGGGTCGATCATGTCGCGCTGCCTGCGCCACTTCGCACCGCTGGAGACGAAGATCGAATCGCCGACCAGGGGCTCCAGCGCCCCGACCATGAGATCGTTTTTCGGATAGATGTCGGTCGGATCGGTCATAATTCCGCGCAACAGTTCCGGCTCGTTGACCAGCAGGATCGAGCGCCGCGAGTAACCGAGATGGGTAACCGGCAGGCGGTAGGCGGCGGCCGGCAGCAGGCTCAATAGGTTGCCTTCACCCTGCGCCGCGGTGCGTATCAGTGCGGCGAGCGGTGACAGCGGTTCGGGACGCGGCGGCACATAAGGCGCCGTCGGCGCGGGCCGGTCCGCATCGGATTGCACGCTGGAAGCAGTGGCATCGGCGGTCGTCAAGGCGTTCTCCTGGGGTCGGCAGTCGGCAGATCGCCGGGCCCGCCATCGGTATGGTCACCGCGCCTGCGATGGCCGATCGGTGGCCGGAATTTTGTCTAAGCAAGTTTACGCTTCTAAGTGTATAATTGTCTTGACAATGCAGCAACGCCGTGGACCTTCCGGGAGAACTTACCATGGGGCTTTTCCATGAATTTATCTGGCCTTTTCATGCCGTCGTGTCGGCGCATATCGTCACCGGGGCGGTCGGGCTGCTGGCATTTTGGGTACCGATCTTCGCGCGCAAAGGGGGCGCCAATCACAAGCTGTGGGGCAAGGTGTTCACCTGGTCGATGCTGTTGACCGGGACGATTGCGATCGGGATCGCCAGCCTGACCATCAACGATCCAGTCGGGACCCACCCCCACCTCGACTTCGATCCAGCCCTGATTCAGGGGATATTCGGCTGGATGATGCTCTACCTGGCCATCCTGACCATCAACCTCGCCTGGTACGGCTGGATGTGCATCAAGAACCGCCGCGACCATGTCGGAAACCGCAGGCCCTTCAATCTCCTGCTGCAGGTCGCGGTGACCATTGCGGCAGCCAACTGCGCATGGCATGGAGTCGCGCTGGGGCAGCTGCTCATGGTCGGCATTTCCTTTGTCGGATTCGCCACCGCAGCCACCAATCTATGGTTCATCTACAAACCGAGACGCGGGCCACAGGACTGGTTGAAAGAGCATCTCAAGGGATTGATAGGCGCCGGCATCTCGGTGTACACCGCATTCTTCGCTTTCGGTGCCGTTCGGATTATGCCGGAGCTGGCGCTGAACCCTGCACTCTGGGCGGTCCCGCTGGTCACCGGACTCGGCATCATCCTTTACCATTGGCGTAGGATTGGGCTTCAGCGGCAAGGGACCGCGCGCGAGGCGCGCCTGGCCTGATTCGCCAACCATCCGGTCCCGGCCCCTACGACCACGAATAGACAATCTTGCGACCCGGCAAGATACGATACGCTGTGAAGTCGTACCCTTCGCAACATCGATGACGATAGGGGTCATCCCAGAGTGAGGCAACCGCAATGACCGCCGGTTCTCCGTTCCCCAGCGAAACCGACCTCGATCCCGACACGCTGCAAGCGGCCATCGACGCCCCCTGCCACCGCATACAGATGGCGTCGGCCGGCTGCCTAAGCTACTACGAGGACAGCGACGTCGAAGGACGACCGTTGGTCCTGGTGCACAGCATCAATGCGGCGCCCAGCGCCATGGAGATGAAGCCGCTGTTCGAGCACTTTCGTTCGCGGCGCCCGGTGTATGCCCCCGATCTGCCCGGCTATGGTCGATCAGAACGCGGCGATCGGCCTTATAGTCCGGAAATGTACGCCGACGTATTGTGTGAATTCCTCTCGAAGGTGGTCAAACAGCCGGCGGACATCATCGCATTCTCGTTGAGCGCCGAGTTTGCGGCGCGCGCGGTGCCGATAGCCGGTGACGGCATCGCAACACTCGCCCTGCTCTCACCCACGGGCCTGAGCCGGCGCCAGGCCCCGAGTGGCAAGATCACCGATCGTCTGTTGTCTTTCTTTCGGTTGCCGGTGCTGGGCGACGGCCTGTATCGGCTGCTGACCTCGAGACTCAGCATCCGATATTTTCTCGGGCTGTCGTTCACTGGCCCGACGCCGCAGGCCTTGCTCGACTATGCCTATGCCACATCGCACCAGCCTGGCGCCAAACACGCGCCCTTTCGGTTTCTGTCCATGAAGCTCTTTACGCCGGGTGCCATCAAGGAACTCTACCGACCACTGCAACTGCCGGTGCTGGTGCTTTACGATCGCGACCCGAATGTAAAGTTCGACCTGCTCGACGAGCTGGTGGCACAGCGACCCAACTGGCAAGCGGAACGTATTCAACCCACGCTGGGGCTGCCTCACTGGGAGCAACTCGCCGCGACGGTGCAGGCCCTGGACCGTTTCTGGCTGCAACACCGCTGACCCGCCGAGACACTGCAGCACTGCGCACGTGAACATCAATACCAACAAGACTTTTGTGATCTTGTTGGATCAGGCTAGTTCTGCAATTCCGGTGCGAAGACCTGGATGATCAGATCCATCTGCTCCTTTGGGAGGGGGCGCAACTGCGCCGCTGCCGGCTTCGTTGCCGGGGCCGTAGGTTGACGCGCCATCGCTGCCGATTGGGGAGGCGCCGTCGGTACCGCCTTGGGCGACATCGGCGATGCGTTCGGGATTCTCGGCACCGCGCTGGGCGACAACGCCGGGGCGTTGGGCGCCATCGGAACCGCGCTGGTAGACGTCGACGGTGCATTGGGTACCGTCGGGACTGCCCTGGTCGACATCGGCGTCGCGTCGGGTAACCTCGGCACTGCCCCAGGCGCCGCCTCCGCCGCCCTCGGCACCATCTTGAGCGGCTCGGGTGCCCCCGCAGCGGGTCTCTGTGCAGGTTTAGGCGGCGTGGGCGCCGTCGCGGCCGGCTTGGGTGGGGCCGCTACTTGCGTCGATGCCGTCACGGCCGGCTGGGGCTTGGGTGCCATCGGAGCCTGCTCAGGTGCCTTTGGGGTCGGCTTGGGCGGCACCGCTGCTTGCTTCGGTGCGGTCGCGGTCGGCTTTGGTGCCACCGCCGTCGGCTTGGGCGCCTTCGCGGCCGGCTTGGATGGGCTCGGCTGTGGCGGAGAAACCGTCGACCCAGGCGCCGCCTGGGGGTCACCCGCGGGGTCCAAGAGACGTCGGATCGCAGCAGGGTCCAGCGTACTCGGCCGAAAGCCCTCATTCATGGCCGCCGCCTCGCCGTCGCCGGGCATCAGCATCGCGGCCAGCGCCAAGACCGGGAGCGCAAGAATCAAACGCCCCAGCGGTCGGCGAATCGCAACGGCCCAGCGGGGCGCTTGCAAAGGACCTCTTGGTGTCGTCATGGTGGCAATCCTGTCTGAACAAAACGCGAGCTCGCAGTATAAGTCGACCCCGCCGCGCAAGCCCAGCGCAACAGCCTGCAATAAAGCGGCGCGACGTCTAATCGGGCTTCGGTGATAAGCTCCAGAGTTCATTTCGGCCAGTATTCGCAGCATGTCCCCCGCCCCGAGCAAAGCAGAAATTCGCCGCGCCTGTGGCGATCGCGCCTACGCCCGCGGCCGCGACTATGCCCGCCATCACCGCGTGCTGGACATCGACCTACAGCAGACCGATGACGGCCTGCGGATCAGGTCCAGTGTGCGTGGCAACGCGGTCTACGAGCAGGAGATCCATGTCAGCGAATTCATGGATGTCGTTGAGATCGAGGGCGAGTGTACCTGTCCCGTGGGCTACAACTGCAAACACGTCGCCGCAGTCCTGACCAGTATGCTGGACGAGGCCCGGCCCGAGCCGCTCGCGCGGCAGCGCCAGCAGATCGAGCACTGGGTGACACGCGTCGCCGAGGCACGAACACCCGAGCAGTGGCTGCCCGAACTCGGCGAACAGATCCTGCTGTTTGTGCTGGCGCCGTCGGCGCGCCAGACGCATCGGGTCGAGGTGCGGCTGCAGATCAGCCGCGTGCTGAAGAGCGGCAAGGGCTACGGCAGACCGCGCACCCTGGGACTCTACGAGATGCAGGGGACGCGAATGCAACAGGTCGCGCAGCCGGTAGACGACACTATTCTGCGCCTGCTCAGCGGTCTCTCGCGCTATTACGCCCTCGAGTTGCGCGGCGACCTCGGTGCCATGGCGCTGATGCGCATGCTGGCGACCGGGCGCCTACACTGGCGCGACATCGACAGCCCGCCGCTGCACCCCGGCGAGCCGCGCCAGCTACAGGTCGCGTGGCGCCACGAGGGTGACCAGCTGCACCTGTCTCTGCACACCGAGCCCGGCGGCGCGATCCTGCTCAACGTCGATCCGCCCGCCTACATCGACCCGCAACTTGCGACGGTCGGTCCACTGACGCTGGATCCGGGACTCGATTACCGCACGCTGGATGCGCTTATCGATGCCCCACCGCTCCCCCAGGAACTGGCCACCGAGGTCAGCGACCTCCTGCTGCAGGCATTCCCGGAGATCGCCCTGCCGCTCCCGGCGTCCCGTGCGCTGACCGAACTGCGCGATCTGACGCCGACCCCAGTGCTGCGGCTGACCGCGCGTCGCATGGACGACGCACACGGCGAGCGTCTGGTACATGTGGTGATGATTGGATTCGACTATGCGGGCCGGCGCGTCAGCCTGCCTTTTGACGCCGTCAGTCAGCTGCCGGATGCCCAGGGGGTGACGCGCATCCTGCGTGACACCGACAGCGAGGTGAAGGCGCTGCACCGGTTGCTGGCGTTCGGCTTCGAGGCCTGGCAGCCACACGGCGCGAGCGAGCCGGCTTTCTTCCTACCGGGTGAGCACACCGAGGCATCGGCCAGACTGTGGCAGGAATTCATCGCTAGCGAGGTGCCGGCGCTGCGCGACGAGGGCTGGCTGATCGAACAGGACGCGGCGTTCGCGCTGCGCTTCGTGCGCGCCGACGACGTCGCGGTCGACGTCGAGGAGCGTGGTCACTGGTTCGACCTGGGCATCGGAGTCGAGTTCGAGGGCCAGCGCATCGACCTGGTCCCGGTGCTGGCCAAACTGGTCGAGCGGATCGATCGGCCCGAAGACCTGCCCGACAACCAGCCGTTGATGCTGGAGATCGCCGAGGCGCAATGGCTGGAGCTGCCGGCGGCACGCATCAAGCCGCTGCTGGCGACCCTGTTCGATCTGTTCGATCGCGCCGGCCCCGAGGCCGATACACTGCCGCTCAACCGCATCGACGCCGTGCGCCTGCCGGGGCTGGATCAGGGCATCGTGTGGCGCGGCGGCAAGGCACTGCGCGCACTCGGCGAGCGCCTCGCCGAGCTGCAGGACATCCCGCCGATGGCCCCGCCCGAGGGGCTGCAATGCACGCTGCGGCGCTATCAATTGCAGGGTCTGGCGTGGCTGGGCTTCCTGCGTGAGACCGGCTTCGGCGGGGTGCTCGCCGACGACATGGGACTCGGCAAGACAGTGCAGACCCTCGCCCACCTGCTCGCCGAACAGCACGCCAAACGCCTCGATCTCCCCGCCCTGGTCGTCGCCCCGACCAGCCTGATGGCCAACTGGCGCCATGAGGCGGCGCGTTTCGCGCCATCGCTGCGTGTGCTGACGCTGCATGGACCCGAGCGCCGAGCGCACTTCAAGCACATCGGCGATTACGACTTGGTGCTGACGACCTATCCGCTGCTGCGGCGGGATCACGAGGTGTTGCGGGCCCAGGAGTTCCACTACCTGATCTTGGACGAGGCGCAGAACATCAAGAACCCGCGCGCCAAGGCGGCGCAGATCGTGCGCGAACTCGATGCGCGCCACCGACTCTGCCTGACGGGTACTCCGATGGAGAATCACCTCGGCGAGCTGTGGTCCTTGTTTCATTTTTTGGCGCCCGGTTATCTTGGCGACGCGCAACAGTTCCGCCGCCTGTTTCGGGTACCCATCGAAGAGCACGGCGATCAGGCGCGCCGCACCGCGCTGCAGCGACGCATCGCGCCCTTTCTGCTGCGGCGTACCAAGCAGGCGGTGGCCAGCGAGCTGCCGGAAAAGCTCGAGATCGTGCGCACCGTCGCCCTCGACGACTCCCAGGCCGGGCTGTACGAGAGCGTGCGCGCGGCGATGGACAAGCAGGTGCGCGAGTCACTGAGTCGCAAGGGGCTTGCGCGCAGCCAGATCACCATCCTCGATGCGCTGCTCAAGCTGCGACAGATCTGCTGCGACCCGCGCCTGGTCAAACTCGAACAGGCGCGCAAGGTCCAGCAGTCGGCCAAGCTGGAACTGCTGCTGGAGATGCTGCCGGAGCTACTCCACGAGGGGCGGCGCATCCTGCTGTTCTCGCAGTTCACCACCATGCTCGGCCTGATCGAGTACGAACTCAAGCGCGCTGGCATCGAATACACCAAGCTGACCGGACAGACTCGCAAGCGCGAGCAGGTGATCGAGGCGTTTCGCAGTGGTGCGGTGCCGCTGTTCCTGATCAGCCTCAAGGCCGGCGGTGTGGGCCTCAATCTGACCGAGGCCGATACCGTGATCCACTACGACCCCTGGTGGAACCCGGCGGTCGAAAATCAGGCTACCGACCGCGCCCACCGCATCGGCCAGACCAACACCGTCTTCGTCTACAAACTGGTTACCGAGCAGACGGTCGAGGAGAAGATCCTGGCGCTGCAGGCGCGCAAGGCGGCGCTGGCCAACGGCCTCTACCGCGAAGGACAGGGCCAACAGGGGCTGGGCCTCAGCGAGGACGACCTACGGGAACTGCTGCAACCGCTCGGCTGAACATACCTCAGGACTGTGTAAGCGTCAGCAGGATATCGGCATACCAGGCGCAGTTCAGCCCCAGTGCCTCATCCACACCCACGTCACGACTGCCCACGTCGAGCCGCGCCGAATGGACACCGAGCAGTTTCCACTGTAGATCGCCGAGCTCGGGGTCGGGCGGTGCAACCCGCATCACCACGGGCGCACCGCTGGTGCCGCGGTGGGTCCTTGCGTCGGTCAGGAAATAGCCCATGCCCTGAAAGCGCAGGCTGAAAGAGGATGCCACCACGGCCTGCCGAGCAACCGGCATGTGGTGCAACGTATCGTGAAAACCCAGCGGGAAGCCCACCACCAGCAAGGTCGCGCCGACCTCGACATCGTCGACAGGGTTGCTCAGATGGCTCGGCGTGAATGCGCTGTAGACCACTGACGCGGGCAAAGCGGCACGCGAAAGCTCGATCACCGCGATATCCACATCACCGCCGGAATCCTGACCCTGCCGCCAAACGCTCTTGCCCGATCGATACAGCGGGATCGAGAAACCGATCGACTGCGTCACATTGCCGGGGTCAGTGTGCATCTCTATCTCGAGGCGATCCGGAAAGTGCTTACTCGGCTCATCGGCCACCACGTGGCGGCTGGTGACCAAGAAAAGTCGCCCGTCCCTTTCGAAGAAAAAGCCGCTGGCGTTGGTCAGCAAGCGTTTGCCGATAAAGGTGCAAACACGCGTTGCGGTAAGCAGGATGGTTTCAGTCATTGGCATCGCAGCCCATCACACGGGCCACACCCATTGCGTCAGTTCGCGGCAGATTCCCGGCATCGCCAGACGCCGAACTTTAGCACGCGATGCGCGACATGGCGGTCGGCCGGCTGGTGAGATTTCCAGGTTAACGAGAATGGGACGAACAGTGAAACTCGATGGGAAGGCGGGCCTTGCAGAGGGCGAAGCGAGGTGCGGGAGGCCGCCCCGTTTTTTCGGGGCAGCCGATTCATAACGCGGTTACAGGACGACTACTTCATCGGCCTGCGGGCCCTTGGCACCTTCCGTCTCCACGAATTCGACCTTTTGGCCGTCTTCGAGCGAGCGATGGCCTTCGCCGACAATAGATCGGAAATGCACGAAAAGGTCCTTACCGCCCCCTTCGCGCTCGATGAAACCAAAGCCCTTGCCGCTGTCGAACCATTTCACGGTTCCAGTTTGTCGTTGTGCCATTTAATGAATTCCTCATCAGGTTTGTAGTGAGCCCGTCGCGCTGGACGAACGTTTCCCACGAATCTTGGCTGACACTTTAGAGTTCGATTCGGGTGTATCTACGAGAGGAACAGCGAATTTCACTTTTACAGGCAGGACAAAAATCATGCAGGAAATGGACGTTACGCCGACGGATAGGCAATAGCAAGAAAAAAGAACGTCCGTCGAGTTTGTGAGGACTGCGGCTATTTCTTGGTGCGCGAAGACCAGGCGGGCGGCCTGCCACACTTCAGCATGTTGCGTAGATTGAATGCCTCGGCGGACTCTTCCGCATACTGAGTCACCTCGTCCACGCTGCCGCGGCGCAAACCCGTGATGCTGGAGGCGCCGCTGGTGATGGTGTAACGACACCAATCGTTCGGCTGCCCGGTGGCCGAATCGGCGATCATCTCCACCGACACCACGTTTAGTGTGTTGTGGGTGCGATTGTTCGGATCAGCGTCCGCTTTGGGCGTCTGGTTCTCCGCGGCGCCCTCAACCGGCGATGCGGCCTCTTCGGCGGTTTCCGCCTCTTTCACTCTAAGGACCGCGCCTTTAAACAGGCAGCGATCGAGCACCGCCACAATGCGCGTCGCGTGATCGCCTTCCATCTCAACGATCCCGGAACCGGGCCGTTTACTGTGCAGTGGCCCGAGCGCCAGCTTTATTGATCGCACCTTCCCATAGGAGGAGAAGAGTCGCCGTATCTCTAGCTCGCTGGTATCGCTCCCGAGGTTCTCGATGGATATTTTCATTTATTGGCTCACCTGGCGCCGATAACTTTTGTGTTTGGCGTCGCTACATTGACGTTGCCCAGAGGCATACCGATCGCGCGGGACAAACGACGAAGGCGCTGGACGGTCTCAACTCAGTGCAAAATCGTCTCCTGGGCGTCAGTATCCGCCGATGCAGAGGAAACCGCGAGGAATAAATGCATGTGTGACCCTTAGCACGCGCTTCACCGGTTCTTGTAATCACCCATGCCAAGTCTCCGAATGCCCCTCGCTGTCAACCGCTGAGCATGGGATCGACTGAAACGGCGATCGAGGTTACGCGGCTGCATCAACGGGCGTCGTGGCGCGACGGCCTATTGGTTGCTGTCCCACATCACACTGCAATCGGCCTTTATCGCCGCCTTGAGCATTTCGATCAGCGTGTAGGCGCGATGCGGAAGACTGACCGCCGGCTCCCCGTCTTCACCCTCTGCGGCCGTCGGTGCCTCAGGCGACTGCGCGTCAGATGCAATCGCTGCCTGCAGCCGCTCGAGCGCTGCCGGGATATCGGCCGCAAGGATCGCGCTGGGCACCGTCCCACTGTGCCCCATCATCTTGAGCAGGCGTATGGCCACGTCACCGAACATCGTGAACTCCGGATAGGCCTCACTGGAAAAAGTGACAAGCATGATGGCTTACTCCTCGATAACTTGCTTGGCAATGAATTCGACTAGTGAAAGTAGAGCACTTCAAACGCCCTGGATCCACTGCCGAAGCCGTGCCACTGTGGACATATGCAGATCTTTGGCATTGATTTCACCAGCCGGCCGACGCGCAGTAAGCCGATCACCTGCATGGAATGCGTGCTCGAAGGCACCCACCTGCGCGCTCAGTGCCTGACGGAATGGCAGGACTTCGCAGGCTTCGAGGCGGCCCTGCGAAGGCCGGGGCCCTGGATCGCCGGAATCGATTTTCCATTCGGGCAGTCCAGACGATTCATCGAAACCATCGGCTGGCCCGACACCTGGCCGCGCTATGTCGATCATGTCAGTCGGCTCGGACGCCAGGGCTTCCGCGCCGCCCTCGACGCTTACCGCAAAGACCGCACCGCGGGCGACAAAGAGCATCGCCGCGCCACCGATATCGCCGCCGGATCGATAAGCCCGCAAAAGCTCTACGGCACCCCGGTCGGCCTGATGTTTTTCGAGGGCGCCCCGCGCCTGAAGGACTCGGGCGTCACCCTGCCCGGCCTGCAGTTGGGCGACCCCGACAGAATCGCGGTCGAGGCCTATCCAGGCATGCTTGCCCGCACCCTAATCGGTCGCCGCAGCTACAAGCAGGACACCAGGGCTAAGCAGACGCTAGGGCAGCACCAGGCCAGAAAAGATCTGCTCCGGATTATCCAACGCGGCGGCGTCGAGGCATCCCACGGCATCACCATCAGCGCCCCGGATACGCTCGCCGACGACCCCGGAGCCGATCATCTCGACGCCCTGCTTTGCGCCGTCCAGGCAGCTTGGGCCTGGTTACGGCGAACCAGAAACTTTGGGGCACCGAGTGATCTTGACCCGCTGGAAGGCTGGATCGCAGATCCATCGCTTGTGCACCATAGAACCGGTCGTCTTGTGTCGATCGCATCGGCCAAGCGAAAGCCATCCGGTACGCCGGGGGAGTTTTTTGGAGGCGCAAAATGACATTGATAGCCAATGTGAGGGGTGCAATGAACAACGCGAATGGCACCTGCGAATATCGCGGCCGCCCGGTTTCAGTCGTAACGGAAGGAAGCGCTCTCTGACTTTATGCGGCGCCCGTGCGGACACCAGTCGTCGATGCTTTGACGTTGCGTCCCCGGGCCGCAGCGCTGGCGCGAACGCGCAGCCGCCGGAAGAATGACAGGCGATCGACGAACAGCCTGCCGTCGAGGTGATCCATCTCATGCTGCAGGCAGACCGCATGCATACCCTCGAGATCGCTCTCGAACACTTCACCGAAGCGATCCCAGGCGCGAACCCGCAGCTGCGTCGCCCTTACTAGATTGCCGAACACGCCGGGGACCGACAGGCAGCTTTCCTCCACGAGACCCGGCATTGAGCTCGACAGGATTTCGGGGTTGATATATTCCCTCGGCGCAGAGGCGTCGCACGACATGTCGATAACGACCACTTGGCTGGAATGACCGGTCTGAGGCGCGGAGAGCCCGATCCCGGTTGTCGCATACAGGGTCTCGAACAAGTCGTCGACCAGCTGCGCGACGTCGTCGAACGAGACCACGGGTTGCGCGCGCAGGCGCAGGCGGGGATCGGGGTATTCGAGGATCGGGAGTCGTGCCATCTGCGTCACCTCAAGAAGTCGAGCCACCGCGGTTGTCGCCCGTCTGTGGCCCGGTCGGCAAGACATCCAGGACAAGCGTAGGGTCAGGGTTCGATTCGCCGGACCGCCGTGCCACCAGGCGGCGGATCAGCGGCACCGAGGCCGCAATCGTCACCACCAGAAGAGCGATCTCGAGCACGTAGACCGCGACGTAACCGTTCGCCGTCGCTGTAAGGCCCCAGGGCCCCTCCGTTCCTGAATTTGTAGCATTGACCAGGTCGCGGATCACCCCGCTGAGCGCCATGCCGACGCCCGCGGCAGTGGCCTGCACAGCGCCCCACGCGCCCAGCGCAAGACCGGCCTGATGCTTCGGCGCCCGATTCATCGTCGCTGTCAGCGTACCGTGGCCGAATAGCGCGCCGCCGAAGCCGATCAAAAAGTTTCCTAGCAGGAAGAGCCCGATCACGCCGGTCGGTGCTGCAACGATAACCAGAGCAAATGCCGGTAGCCCGATCAGTGCGCCATGCTGGGCGATGCGGTAGGGATCCGCGCCACGACCGAGCACATGCGAGGCGAATCCGAATCCCAGCAGACCGCCAAGCGCGAGCAGGGCCGTCAGCTTGGTGGTCACCGCGACGGTCAGATGAAGGACCTCGCCGCCGAAGGGCTCGAGCAGGATATCGGCCATACCGAAGGCCATGGTGCCGACGCCGACGATGACCAGCCGACGAACGGCATGTTTGCCCTGACAGAAGCTCGCCCAGGATTCGCTGAAGGTCGGATCGGGCGCGCGCGGCGCGGCGCCTCTCGGGGGATTTCTCGTCTCCTGTTTCCACATCGCGACGATATTGAGCAGCACGGTCGCAACTGCGGCGCCCTGGACGACCTGTACCAACCGCCCTGGCGAAAAATCCGCCAGCGCGGCGCCAAACAACAGCGCGCTAGCGATCATGCCGACGAGCAGCATCACATACATCAGACCGACGACCCTGGGATGCGATTCCGGCGGCGTTAGGTCGGTCGCCAGCGCGAGGCCGGCGGTCTGGACCGTATGCACGCCCGCTCCGACCAACAGGAAGGCGAGGCCGGCGGAGGCGTGACCGATCCACAGCGGGGCATCGGCCGCCTGTAACTTGCCCGCCAGCACCAGTAGCGCGAACGGCATAATGGCAAATCCGCCGAACTGCATCAGGGTGCCGTTCCAGATGAAGGGCACGCGCCGCCAGCCCAGCTCGCAACGGTGCGTATCGGATTTGTAACCGATCAACGCGCGGAACGGGGCAAACACCAGCGGTAGCGCGAGCATGATACCGACCAGCGATGCGGGAACATCGAGCTCGACGATCATCACGCGATTCAGGGTGCCGACCAGCAGCACCAGGGCCATGCCGACCGAGACCTGAAACAGCGAAAGTCGCAGTAGGCGTCTGAGAGGCAGGTCTGGCGTGGCGACGTCTGCGAACGGCAAAAAGCGCGGGCCGAGGGATACCCACGCCGTCATCATCTTGTGCCCGAGGCGGTTCATTCTGGGTTCAGCCCCTGTCGACCGACAGATGTTTACGGGTCGGGAGCGCTCGCCCCCTAACCGGCTTCCAGCATCGCATGGGAGAGTCTGCCGGACTCAGCCGCCAAAGAAGGCGGGGAACCATGTCGTGTATTTGAGCGCCGTGTAGTGCACGATAAACGAGATCGTCCAGACCCCGCCCAAGAACAGTGGCAGACCCACCGAAGGCTTGACGACACACCAGATCTTTTCGTTGTTCATGTCTTTCTCCTCACCCCAGCCAAGGTGTCAGAATCGCCGCCAGAACATGCGCGAGTACCGCGATGAAGAAGAACACCCGCGAGCCGTCGATGACGTACTTGTGCAGCTCCTCCGACTCCCTGGTGGTCAGCCCCGTCGGCCATACCTTCTCGATATCTTCTGAATCCGATGCCATTAGCTTTTCTCCCAAGACGAACGAGAGGTTTCAACTCACCTGAGCGTCGCGCGAACCCCAAAGGCAGGGCCGCCCCTTTCCCTCAATTGGGTACGGAACGTTCAGTGGCCCGTCGCGCGAACGGGCCGCTATCACGGCCCTGGAAAAACCTTAGAGTCATCGGGAAATGTTGTCAAGTAAAATAGACTGTTGCGAGTGTCTATTATTTAAGACGATTCTCGCTACTGGGCGCCCGGGCCCTGCCGAAAAAACAGGGACCACGTCTTCAATTAAGAAACGTGGTCCCCTATTTCGCGCCTATTTCGAATTAGCGACGACGCCGACCCTTGGTCAGCAGAGGGACATGGAGCATGGACGACAGCGGCGTCGAGGAGGCCGTCTGCAGCGGCATACCGAAACCATCACTCAACGGGCCCGGCGCAGCAACCGTGGTCCTTAAACCGAACAGCGACGACAACGGGGTGCCGCTGCGGGTGAGCAGGCCGAGACCCAACATCGACGAGAACTTGAAATTCGGAATCAGCGGCTGTCCGAACAACCAGGACAAAATACCGCGGCGCCCAGAGAGCGTTGGGATACCCCAGTAGTCCGATAATGGTGCCGGCTTGTCTCTCTTGATTAAACTCAACCCGAGGGCTGTGGACAGCGGCGTGTCACTATCCCACGCAGAGGTCTTCGGAGGTTCCTGTGGTTGATTCTTGATGCTATCGACCGGGCCAAAACTTTCCAGGATATCGACCGCGGGTTGCCCCAACCCAAAGGGCGCTTCGACCGCCACCACGGAGTAGCCGCGGCGTAGACCCTGTACATAGGTATCTGCGTTGTCACCCAACAGGCTCCCGGTCATCACGGCGTTGGCTATTGCCTCGAGAGACCCCATATCGTCGGACGGCCCCTCGAGAGACTCCTGCTCCTCGGAGCCTGCCCCATGGGCGGACCCCGGCGTCATCATGAAAACCGCGTTCTCCGGGAATTCGTTCGCCCGGAGTTCATTGACGGCGTCGTGTGCCTGCTGTTCGGTTTCGTACATCCGCGCGTAACCGGTCATGATCGGTCTCCAAATAGTCTGGTCGTTCGGCGGGGAGACTCGGGTTCGGCAGCGCACGACCGCGCAAGAAAGCGCCGGCCGCAGGAAGCGCACGCCATCATCCGCTCGTACCCCGGTTACTTGATTCTGGTCTCAAATGCCCTTTCGCGCCAAGCTAGAGAGGGCCGGGAGCGCTCGCCCCCGACCCGGCTTCCAGCGTCGCATGGAAGAGTCTATCGGACTCAACCGCCCCAGTAGGCGGCAAACCATGTCGTATTGCTCAGTATCGCGAAGTGCACAATGAAAGCAATGGCCGCGACCCCACCCAAAAACAGCGGCAGACCCACCGACGGCTTCACCACACACCAAATCTTTCCGTTATTCATGCCTTATCTCCTCATCCCAACCAAGGCGTCAAAATCGCCGCCAGAACGTGCGCGAGTACCGCGATGAAGAAGAACACCCGCGAGCCGTCGATGACGTACTTGTGCAGTTCCTCCGACTCCCTGATGGTGAGCCCGGTCGGCCACACCTTTTCATCAGATTCCATCAGTTTTTCTCCCAAGACAAACAGAGGTCTCAGCGAACCTCATTTACGTGCGAACCCCACACGCAGGGTTGCTCCTTCCACCATGAGGGTCAGGAGCGTTCGGTGGCCAGCCGCGCTTGCGAGCAGCCTTTTCCGGTCTTGGAAAAACCTTAGGTTCACGGGGACTAATTGTCAAGGCTACTAGTCGCTCTTGATTGTCAAGCTGTCTTTACAATCGGCCTGGAGGTCACCCGCGAAGATGCAGAAACCGAGCACCCGTTCGCCGTGGCCCGCATCCGATCTTCCCCCTTTTTCCGCAATCAGACGCGTTCGGGCACCTGTGGTGCCGCACCAGCGCTCTGCCGATTGGTTAACCACAGACCCGCCAGCACCAGTATTCCTCCCGACAGCAGGGACCAGGTCACAGGCTCATCAAGCAACCAGGCCCCCAGGCACACGCCGCTGACCGGTACCAGATTGATGAACTGCGCGGCGCGCGATGCACCCAGGGCGTGCACGCCCTTGTAGAACCAGACGAATGCCAGCACGGTACCAAACACCGCCAGATAGGAAATGTTCGGCCAAACCCGGAGATCTTGCATCGCCGTAAGGCGTATCCCACCCTGGCTCAGCGTCACTAAGCCGAGCAGTAGGGTGCCCACCGCGCTCGCATAGCTGACCGCGACCAATGGCGACAAGCCACGCAGCACGCGCCTGCCGATCAGCGTGTATGCGACCCAACTAACGACGCAGCCCAGCAGCAGCAGCTCACCCGTTCCCACTCGACCGGCCAGCAAGCCGAAGATATCGCCACGACCAATGACGATCATCGCGCCCGCTACAGACAACGCAATGCCGAGCCCGCGGAACCACCCCAGGTGCTCGCGAAACAACCAATGAGAGGCGAGCGCGATCAGCACAGGGTTTGCGGCAATGATCAGCGAGGCGCGCCCGGCCTCGACGGTCTGCAGGCCAGAAAAGAACAGCAGGTTGTAGGCGAAGATCCCGCTAGCCCCCAACAAGATCACTGCCAGCCACTGACGCCTGCTGATCTTCGGGATACATCCGAACCTCCAGTACAGCCAGCCAAACAACAAGACCGTTGCTAAGCAAAAACGCAAGAAGGCGGCCGCATGCGGATCGAGCAGTGGCGCCAGCTCGCGGCCGGCCACGAAGGTCCCGCCCCAGAATAGCGCTGCCATGGTGAGATAGAGATAGGTAGTTATCGGGCTCACTCGTTGTTTGTGATCCAGCACGCGGATAGCCCTACTGCCTCACTACTCAGTATCGGCACTAGCCTGAAAGTCTCACCAGCCGGCCACCGTCTGCCTGGTAAGCGCCTGGACTTGCAACCGCATAAGCTCACACAAATCCAGTTCGAGCAATGACATCCTGTTTGTGCGGCCGGCCTATCGCGGCGCTGGCGATCAGATTTTCAGGCTAGGCCGCCTGCTCCCAGGCACCGGCTGCCGCTGCGGCGCGACAGAAGTCAGCAAAATCGCGTGGATCTCTGCCCAAGGCCCGCTGAACACCATCGCCGAGCGACGCGTTTCGGCCATCGAGCACCTCGCGGCAGATCTCGGTGAAGACGTCCGCGATCACGGCGCCGCCCAGCGCCATCATCGATGAATGAAACGCATCGAACGTAATGGGCTGATAGCGGACTTGGCTTGCCATCGCGCCCGACAGCTCCGTCGCCGCCTCGGCGAATGACAGCAATCGTGGGCCCGTCACTTCGTAGAGCTGCCCGGCATGGCGGTCTTCCGTTAGTGCCGCCACGGCGACGTCCGCAATGTCATCGACATCGACAATGGGTTCGCAGACGTCGCCGGCCGGCAGCGCAACAACGCCATTCAGTGCCGGCTCACGCAGATAGCCCTCGCTAAAGTTCTGCGCGAACCAGGCTGCGCGTACCAAGGTGTACTCGAGACCCGATCGTCGAACGATCTCCTCGCAGCGCTGTGCATGATGCTCTCCCCTTCCGGACAGCAGGACGAGTCGCTTGACGCCGGCCTCAGCCGCCATCTCGACCAATGCCTGGATCGTCTCTGGCGCGCCTGGGAAGGCAAGGTCCGGAAAGTAGGAGATGTAGACCGCGTGAACGCCCGACAATGCCGCAGGCCAGAAGTCCGGCCTGTCCCAGTCGAATGGCGTCGTCGCCTGGCGGGATCCGTAACGGACCGGGTATCCCCGATCGATGAGTCGTTGGGTGATGCGGCGGCCGGTCTTGCCGCTGGATCCAATAACGAGAACAGGGGTGAGTTGCATGATCCGTTTCCTCAGCGTGGGTAGGACGTGCACCAAGCCTAGACCGGATCAATCGGAGCAACCATGCCATTTTGTCGCCATTGATATGCAGATCGTCTATTCTGCTGGATACTGGATTAATTCAATTTCTAGCAGGCATTTATGGCCCAGCCCGATCCCTTGCTGCCGGAGTCGTCGGACCCCTTGGGCGAAACGCTGCATATGCTGCGCCTCACCGGCACGCTCTACTGTCGCGGCGAGTTCACTGCACCGTTCGCGATCGAGATCCCGGAACTCGCGGGCGTGATGACGTTCCTCGTCGTCACTGCAGGGCGGTGTTGGCTGGCAGTCGAGGATGCCGCACCCCGCGCCCTTGAACAGGGCCAACTGGCACTTATCCCGCACGGTGTCCCGCATATCATCAGCAGCGATCCGAAGGTGCCTGCGCAACCGCTGTTCGATCTTCCGATCGAAAAGATCAGCGACCGTTATGAATGCATGCGCCACGGCGGGGGCGGCGCATTGACACGCACGATGTACGGGGTCGTTCGCTTTGACGACGTCGCCGCACAGCACTTGTTACGACTGTTGCCGCAGACCATCTACATAGACGGCTGGAACGACGACGCGGGTGGCTGGCTGCAAAGCACACTGCGATTCATTGCGAATGAGGCCGCTGCGCTGAAGCCGGGTGGCGAAACCGTGATCACCCGGCTTGCGGACGTCGTCGTTATCCAGGCCATTCGCTCCTGGCTGGAGACATCGGCCGAGGCCGATCAAGGCTGGCTGGCCGCACTGCGCGACCGCCAGATCGGACGCGCACTCGCGCTGATCCATAAGGCACCCGAACGCGACTGGAGCGTAGCTGCACTGTCCAGCGCGGCAGCAATGTCACGGTCTGCTTTCTCGGCGCGATTTACCGACCTGGTCGGAGTATCGCCGGGACGGTACCTGACGGACTGGCGCATGCAGATCGCGCGAACCCGGCTGCTGGACTCCGCAGACCCGGTTGCGACGATCGCCGGCGAACTCGGCTACGAGTCCGAAGCTGCGTTCTGCCGTGCGTTCAAGCGGACTTTCGAGGTCTCACCCGGTAGCCTGAGACGCAGCGTAGCCCAGCCGTCCCTATCGACAAGAGGTACCTGATGGCCGGCAGACTCATCTCCAATCACCGTCTCGATCGCAACCCCCCGGGTATTCGACGATCGACTGACAGAGTTCATCGACTGGAGAATCCATTGTGCGCCAGATGACGAAGACTCTAAAGATCACAAGCGAGGTCAGCGATGAATAGCCCTGTGCGCAAGACCAAGATCGTCGCCACCATCGGTCCGGCGTGCGATTCGCCGCATACGCTGGAAGCGATGATCGGCGCCGGCATGAACGTGGCCCGCCTGAATCTCTCCCACGGGACGCTGGACGAGCACCACGCGCGTCTGGTGCAGATACGCCAAGCGGCGGAGAGCCTCGGGACGAATGTCGCCATCATGATCGACACGCGTGGTGTCGAGATTCGCACCGGCCGCCTCGAGGCTCGTAATATCGAGCTGCTGCCTGGCACCACCTTCGACCTGTACACCGACGGGCGCATCGGCGATAGCGCCGGCGTCTCGGTGTCTTACGTGAAGCTGTACGAGGAGGTGCGCCCGAGGACACCGATACTTATCGACGACGGCGCCATCGAGCTCGAGGTTAGTTCGATAGAGCCCGGGACCATCCACTGCCAGGTCGTCCACGGCGGGATGCTCGGCGAGAGCAAGAGCGTCAACCTCCCCGATACTCGCTTGTCGCTCAGCGCGGTCAGCCCCGAGAACCGTGATGACGTGATCCGCGAGCTCGGTTTTGCAGCGGAAAACGACGTCGATTACATCGCGGCCTCTTTCGTGCAGACGGACGAGGATATCCTGCGGATGCGCGATATCCTCGCCGAGCGCAACGTGGAGATCCCGATCATTGCCAAGATCGAGAACCGCACCGGTATGGCCAATCTGGACGCCATCGTCGATGCGGCCGACGGGGTCATGGTCGCACGCGGCGACCTCGGTGTGGAGCTGCCACTTGCGGAGGTCCCGGGAGCGCAAAAGCGAATCATCCGGACCACGGTCTCGCGCGGCAAGCCTGTGATCACTGCGACGCAGATGCTGGCGTCGATGGAGCACAATCCTAAGCCCACCCGGGCAGAGGCCAGCGACGTTGCCAACGCGATCCTCGACGGAAGCTCGGCCGTGATGCTCTCGGGCGAGACGGCCGTCGGCAAATACCCAGTGAGAGCGGTCGAGACCATGCATACCCTGTCACTGCGGGCCGAGATGGATCTGGCCGAATACGGCTACCTGCAGGCCATCACGCCCCACCCAGCACATGTTGTTACTGAGGCAATCGGCCAAGCGGCGGTCAGCATGGCCGATCAGATCAACGCGGCCGCGATCTTCAGCCTGACCGAGACCGGCCGTACCGCCCGATTGGTATCCAAGCACCGTCCAGGCTGCCCCATTCTGGCCATCACGCGCTCAACCGCCGTTACCCGGCGGCTCTGCATGAACTGGGGCGTGCTACCGATTCAGTATGTTGGCGAACAGACCGACGAGGAGAAGGTTGCGTTCGGGATCGAACGGGCCAAGGCCCTGGGTTATCTGCAGTCCGGCGACACCGTGGTGGCCACTGCGGGGCAGAGCGAGCGCGCCGGTGGAACCAACGTGATCCGAATAATCGAGCTACCCTGATCCGCCTTCGTGAGCGCCCGATCGCGATCCCATGGCGATAAGCATCCCCGATAAGGGCTCGAAGAAGGGCATTCATGCCCGCGACACGTGAAGACAATGTATCGGAGAGTGCACTATGCAGATCCTCGTCGTTGGCGCCACTGGCGCAACCGGGCGGCTGCTCGTCGAACAATTGCTCGACCGCGGACACAAAGTCAGGGCGGTCGTGCGTGACACTACCAATCTGTCTGAAGATCTCCTGAAGAACGATAGGCTAGCGGCGATCTCGGCGAACTTGCTCGACCTCAGCGACGCCGACCTGGCCCAGGCCGCGGATGGTTGCGAAGCCGTTGCCTCGTGCCTCGGGCACAACATGAGCTGGAAAGGGATCTATGGCCGGTAATCTACGACCGGACACAAAGCGACCAGTCGGCAGATTGAGCTGCCCGTTCCCGCTATTCGATGGCTCCCCTTCTGCTGATGCTGGCCGAGTGCAGCCGCACACCGAGATTCATTCGCACACCCCGCGCGGGCTATCGGACTTGCCCGCTGGCGTTATCTGAACCAGCATCAGAGTATGGCAATCAGTGTCTTCGACCTGTTCAAGATCGGTATCGGCCCTTCCAGCTCGCATACCGTCGGACCGATGCGTGCAGCGGGTCGCTTTGTCGAGACATTGCGCGATGCCGGCCAACTGCCTAGCGTGGGCCGCCTGCGGGTGGAATTGTTCGGCTCACTGGGTGCCACGGGCAAGGGCCATGGAACGGACAAGGCCGTAGTGCTTGGGCTATTGGGTGAAAAACCGGAGACGGTGGACACCGATAGCATTCCGCTGCATATGCAGCAGGCACACCAGCGGCGCAAGCTAACACTGTTGGGAGAATGGCCCCTGATCTTCGATCTCGACCAGGACCTCGTCTTCCACCGCAGAAAGACCCTGCCCTATCACCCCAATGGCATGCGTTTCAGTGCCCACGGCAGCGATGACGGCATGCTGATCGAGCGTACCTACTACTCAGTAGGCGGCGGCTTCGTGGTAGACGAGCAGTCCGCCGGTCAAGACCGCATCAAGGCCGATGACACTGCGGTGCCGCACCCTTTCCGTTCCGCCAAAAGCCTGTTGGAACAGTGTGAACGCCTTGGCTGTCGCATCAGTGACCTGGTGCTTTCCAACGAACAGGCCTGGCGCAACGAAACCGAGATCCGCCACGGCCTAATGCACATCTGGCATGTGATGCAGGACTGCGTGCGGCGCGGCTGCCGTACCGAGGGGGTCCTGCCCGGCGGCCTGAAGGTCAAACGCCGCGCCGCCGATCTATTCCGCAAGCTCCAGGCGGACACCACTCTGCACAATGTGCCGCTGGGCACCATGGACTGGGTCAATCTATTCGCAATCGCGGTGAACGAGGAAAATGCCGCCGGTGGC
Organism: uncultured Gammaproteobacteria bacterium; assembly: GCA_963736445.1. GTDB lineage: Bacteria > Pseudomonadota > Gammaproteobacteria > Chromatiales > Chromatiaceae > Thiosocius. Next base: position 328,285 of record CAVTOY010000004.1, read on the forward strand.
CGGGTTGTCACCGCCCCCACCAATGGCGCGGCCGGGATCGTTCCGGCCGTATTGCACTACTACTGGCGCTTCTCGCCAGGTGCAGACGAGGACGGCGTGGTTCGTTTTCTGCTCACCGCCGGTGCCATCGGCATCCTCTACAAGGAGAACGCCTCGATCTCCGGTGCGGAGGTAGGCTGCCAGGGGGAGGTGGGCGCCGCCTGCTCGATGGCCGCTGGCGCGTTGACCGAGGTCCTGGGCGGCACACCGGCCCAGGTGGAGAACGCCGCCGAGATCGCCATGGAGCATAACCTCGGCCTGACCTGCGACCCAATCGGGGGCCTGGTGCAGGTACCATGCATCGAGCGCAATGCGATGGGCGCTGTGAAGGCCATCAATGCCTCCCGCATGGCGCTCCGCGGTGACGGCTCGCACTATGTATCACTGGACAAGGTCATAAAAACCATGCGCGACACCGGCGCCGACATGAAGACCAAGTACAAGGAGACCGCACGTGGTGGGCTCGCGGTGAATATCATCGAGTGCTGAATGTTTGACAAGGGTCGGAGGTCTCTGAGAATGATTTTCATCAACCTCCGCCCCCCCAAGGTGCCCTTATGTTTCTTTCCGCCAACGCACTGAACAGCAATGTTTCGTCTGAACAAAAAAGTTATTGCAATCAAAAAGTTTTTGCGATCAATACACACGGCAGAGGTTTCTGCTTCTTGGCCGCATGGCATACGAGACCGTATCTCCAGATTCATTAGGATTCCTGAGAAACCGGCTGCTGCCCTAACGAACGACTCGCAGGAGAGTCAAACAACGCGGCCCGTACCTTTTTCTCGGTTCATCATATTCTCCGACACCGATAATGACCTCAAATCAGTCGATGCGACCTTGCGCTTTGCCGGAATCTCGGGCAAGAAAAGTAGGATTAATAAGAATATAGAAGGAGTAACAATATTTCACACGGGCGACCTGATAGACAAGAGCAATCCGGATCTTTCTGTTGTGCGATATTGGCAACTAATGCAGCAGGACGCCCGGAAGAAAGGATGTTATGTCAGGCTTATAGCGGGCAATCATGAGCAAGAGATCTGGCAGCGGATTCATATGGGCGAGAACTATGGAATGGCCCGAAAACAGGCGCAGAAACTGAAACACTTCATCGAAAGTCTGGATCTCTTCCACGTCGCTGGACCCATTCTTTTTATACATGGGTACCCGACTCTCGAATTCTTGGCGGCATTAGCGCACTTCAAAGAGGTAACAGGAAAGGATCTGAATAGCTTTAATAAGGATCACTACAAGAAATCGTTCATATCCGTTCGCGCGATGAAGCAGTATGCCTACGTCCGGGACAATCGGAAAAGAAAACATTTGCTATACGATGTGAAGAATGCCGGCAACTACTATCGAGAGAATGGCCGACTCATTGGAAGACTTCTTAGACAATTGAAGATCCGTATTGTTGTACATGGACATAAACCACAGCGTTCAGGTACTCAGGCAGATTTCGAGTTCAGCAAGTGGATCCCTAATATTCGAATGGTAGGAAATGATACAAACGTGAGCCGGACAGGGATCGGCGCAACCATCATCGCGGCGACATCGCCGACGGACTTCGACGTCGTTTTTATAAATTCGAAAACAGCGACGGATAAACTGCGAAGGAGGGTGCAGGAGATCCTTGGCGAGCCGTTCGAACCGAACGAAAATGACGATCGGTTGAAGCACGGCGATCACCCGCAAGCAGACACAATCAGGCGTGACAGCTGTTCGCCGAAAAAGGCGTGGCCAGGCTAGCAGAACGGATGTCGTGATACTGGCTCTCCGACCTCACCCGTCGTCATAGAGCGCATCGAGCTGACCGCCGAACCTTGCGTAAATCTGTCTACGGCGTGGCTTCAGCGAGGCGGTCAACAAATTTGCCTCGACCGTCAATGGTGATTCAATGATTACGAAACGTTTTATCATCTCGTGACGCGCCAGCGTCGCATTCACCAGCTCGATTCGACGCGCCACCTCGGCCACAGGATCATGAACATGCGCCGCCGCCAGAGGGCGCAGCCAGACCCCCGCCACGAGATACTTCCGCCCGTCACCGTAGACCACCAGCTGCTCGATCAGCGAATCGTCGCGAAACCGCAGCTCAATATTCGAAGGCGGGATGTTCTTGCCGTTAGCGGTTACCAGAATCTCCTTTTTGCGATCGACGATACGCAGGAAGCCGCGACCATCCATCTCACCGACGTCACCCGTGTGAAACCAGCCATCGGCATCAAACACCGCTGCGGTTGCCGTCGGGTCCCGGTGGTAACCGGCGAAGACATTCTCGCCACGCGCGAGGATCTCGCCATCATCGGCAAGCCGCAGCTCGACGGATGGCAGCGAACGACCAACGGTGGCGAAATCGAAGGCATTCGGTCGGTTGAGGGTCAGCGTCGGCGAACACTCGGTCAAGCCATAGCCCTCTACGATCAGGATGCCGTGCTCAAGAAAAAACTCCTTGATCGCCCGTTTGAGGCCGGCTCCGCCGGAGAGGCAGAAACGGAGCCGTCCACCGGTGATTTGGCACAGCCTTTCACCCTGTTCAGCAGCCGGCACCTGCTGAGCGTTCGTTGCCAGCTTCTCCCAGTAGGCCGGCACGCTCATCAGCACGCTCGGACGGATCTCGGGCAGGCGGGAGAGCACCGTCGTTGGGTCGCACAGGTAGCTTGTGTAGGCGAGTGCGTTGCCAACGCACAGCTCACCGAAACCGAAGATATGGCTCATCGGCAACCACAGCGGGTCGATTCCGCCGGGCTGAGCGTGCTCACCCATCACTTCGAACCAGTCCCGCCCATTGATGCCGACATTGCGGTGGGTGAGCGGTACCCCCTTAGGATCACCGGTGGTCCCGCTGGTGTAGAGCAGCAGTGCGCGGTCATCCAGCGCAATCGATTCGAGGGTGTCGTCGAATCGCCCCGGCTGGGAGCTGTCGAGGTCCGCACCGCTGCGGTTCAGCGCATCCCAGGTGATTACCGGGGCTGGCAAGGATAGGCCGACCGGAGCCGCACCCTCCAGCAGGACGATATGGCGCAGGCCGCGCAATTGGGCAGAGGCGGCGGCGACCTGTGCGAGCAACAAGTCGGTCGCCACAAACAGGTAGCGCGCCTCGCTGTGCCCGAGCAGATAACCGAGCTGATCAGCGGTCGAGCCCGGATAGACAGGAGTAAGGACCCCGCGAGCTGCTTCGATGCCAAGCGCCGCGCTGGCCCAGGCCACACTGTTCGGCGCATAGATCGCGGCGCACTCTCCGGACTGCAAACCCAGTTCCAGCAGTCCCAATGCCACGCGCCGAATGGCGGTGGCAAAATCTCCCCAGGAAACGGCCTGCCAGGCACTGTCGCCGTCCGGCACAAAGAAACGCGGTTGGTCATGTCGGGTTTGCAGCCGACGAAAGACGACTGTCGGGGCAGGGAGGATCTGATCGACATCGGCGGGCAAGGCCATGGGCTCTCCACGGACTGAAACGCGCTGGTGGATGGTCTCATTATGGCTTGCTCCGCCTCAAAACGCAGGCGCGAGGCAAAAATCTGTCTCTCGCCTCCGAGACAGGGGTTGAGACAGGGGTCGGAGGTATTTGAGAATGATATTCGTTAACCTCCGACCCCCGGATGCATGAGACGAATTGGCTGCGTTATCCTTCACGCCAGATTGACTCACAACAACAGGAACCACAACGCATGTCTGCTACGGGCTTCAATTTCGCGAGTTTCCTGGGGCGCCTGGTGGCCGCCCTGGTCTTGGTATTCGCCACCTACAACCCGAGCGGCAATTCCTACTTCCACTGGGTCGAGCAGAGCCTGCCGGACTTCGATCCGCTGGTCGCGTTCGCAGGCGTGGTATTGCTAATCGGCTGGGTGATGTTCATCCGCGCGACCGCCCGCTCGCTGGGCCTGCTCGGGATCCTGCTCGCCGCGGGCTTCTTCGGCACTCTGCTGTGGCTGATCATCGATCGCGGCTGGCTAGCGGCGGACAATCTTCAGCTGATCACCTACATCGTGCTAGTCCTCCTTTCCGCGATCTTGGCGGTAGGCATGTCATGGTCGCATATCCGCCGCAGGCTCACCGGGCAGATCGATGTCGACGAGGTCGACGAGGACAACTAACCCGCATATTGCACGAGGGCGGACACCTTGCTGAGGTCTTACCTCATGAATCACGGGCGCTGGGATCCATCGGCGTCATGGTCTTCGACGGTACGTTTTGCCCTGATCGGTTTTCTGAAAAATCTGGCGTTGCACCTCGCTCAATCCCCCTCGAGCCATAGCTACAGCTATGCCTCTGATTCCGGGCGTCCTGCCCCGCACCCCTGCGGGGCCAGTGCTGCGCACTGTTCAAATCCCCTCCCGGCGGATTTGTCGGCCAATCGAGCAAGCTGCTTAGCCAGATTTCCCAGAAATTCCGATCCCCTCGTGCAATATGCGGGCTAACGCTGCACTGTTAGACGAGGGTCGGAGGTGCTCGAGAATGATTTTCATCCACCTCCGACCCTACTTCTACTTACCTGACTATTTGCGGACGATCTCTTCACTTGGCGCATAGAAGCGGATGCCTTGAATCGTGAAGGCAGTCCTGGTTCCAAGCAGTGCCGGGTCGTCTGCCACCGTAACCGGCAAGTTAGGCCTGAGCACCAAACATTTGTCGCCCGCGAGGTAGGCCTTAATGCTGGCGAAGTCTTTATCAACGGCGAACGCTGTAAAGTCTTCTAACCATTGCTCACTGAGGCACGCATAGTATTTGCCTTCAGTGACCAGGTCGCCAGCAACAGCCTGAACGGTGATAGCCGCACAGGCCACTGAGAGACAGAATCTGCTCAGGCTTTTCTTTGCTGTAACCGCTCGCGAGAGGGTCTTCACAGGAACCACCCGTTACGGGTGGAGAAGCAATCAATTAGCTGCATTCTCGCCTCCGCGATCCTGATTCTGGTCCTGGGCCAAAGGACCGCCGCCCCGCATCAAATACGGATCGATGCAACTTACGTACCGTGGATACCAATCAATGACTTGCGTGAATGCCTACGCGGCAGGTGGAAAAAAAGCTGACGCCAGAAAAATGGCACCCTTCCCCGGTTTTTCGCCGGAAAAAGGACTGGCTGTGCGAATGAGAATTCAAATCCGTTTTTGGGAATGTCGAGATTATTTACACTTTGTGAAACCTGTGCCGGTAACCGATTGTTTTTGCATGCCGGAATAAATCTTGCTTAATGGAACTGGTGTGTTAGGCCGAAGGCATCCAATTTGCTTCAAGCGTTTCGCGAAGACCTATTTGACCCCTGGAAAAATGGCTCATATGGATTCGTTTGCGGGCTGTCCCATCGATTTCCTGTGCTGTGTCGAAGCCTGTATTTGGGCGGGCTGGGTCTTTTTGGCTTGGATGGCCTTGATGGTGGCTGCCGGGGCCATTGGCATCCTTTTCCGTGAGCGCCGGAGAAGACGTGCCGGGGACGATGTGGGTTAAGATTAATCCCCGGGTTGGCGATTCACGTCCTGTCAATTCAGCAGCGGCTAAACACCACGGATCGAAATTGGCCAAGTACCTCATCATCTACTCAACAACCGACGGCCATACCCGAGAAATCTGCGATCGGCTGAAGCAGGTTATCGAGCAACATGGCCACGCGGGCACCCTGAGCGCCATCGAAGACGTACAGACGCTCGACTTCGACAAAATCATCCTCGGCGCCAGCATCCGTTACGGGAAACACCACAAGAGAGTCTACGAGTTCATTGCCGCGCATGCGCAGTTACTTGCGCAGAAACCGAACGCCTTTTTCTCGGTCAACGTGGTGGCACGAAAACCGACGAAGAATCAAGCCGACACTAATCCCTATGTGCGCAAATTTCTACGCGAAATCGAATGGCAACCGCAGCAATTGGCCATCTTCGCCGGCAAGATAGATTATCCCCGCTACCGATTCTGGGATCGCCAGATCATCCGGCTGATCATGTGGATGACCAAAGGTCCGACTGACCCGAACGCCGTTGTCGATTTCACGGACTGGTCGCAGGTCGAGGCGTTTGGTCGACTCGTCAGTCAAATCGACACAGCGTAACCCGTCACGGCTGACGGCGCGGTGGTCAGTTGCTCGAGATTCACTTTGACAAGCTGTTACTCGACGACGCGTCGGCGACTTTGGTCTGACCGCTATCGAAAACCGAGAGCAAGATCTGACTCAGTTCGCTGATATGACCGAGCGACTCTCGCCGCGGATCGACACCATCCTTGAAACCGTGAATTCGCAGCCGCTCGGCGATTGTCTCGTTGCTGGTGATAATGTGAACCGGGACGTTCCAACTCGCATCGGGTCCGGTTATACCGCCGGCCGGTTGATGGTCACCCAGCAGGATCAGAATCGACTCGCGGGGCTGCGGCAGCGCCTGGTAACCAGCCAGCCACTTGAAGGTGTACTCGATCGTGCTGATATACCCCTGAAACAGATCGTGCCAATCGATCGCGTCGGCCATCGCTTTGGCGGTAGCCTCCTCAGAGTATGGTTTGTCGGATATCACGCGCGACCAGTCGCTCTGATACGGCGGGGTCGGCCGAAACGGGATATGGGTGGTGATCGTCGGGTAGAAGAGAAAGCGCGGCTTGCCGTCAGGATCGGGCGGATACATCTCGTCGACGCGTGCCATTGAGAACTGATCCGGCAGCCACCACAAGCCGAACTTCGGGCCGCGGTAGTCCAGGCTCGGTGCGTCGTGATAATGATCGAAGCTGTAGAAAGATACTTCCGGCCAGTCCCAGCTCATCGCCGGGTACAGGCCGATCGTTCGATAGCCGGCCTTCTCGAAGGTATCGAGAATGGTCGGGCGATCAGTTGTGATCAGCAGGTCGTGCCGGATGGGATCGGTCAAGTCGATACCCGACAGAAAGCTCAGGTGCGACAAATCCGAAGCACCGCCGAAAGCGGCCGCTTTGACGAAAGCCGACAGCACCTGACGGCCCTGGGCTTTCGCCGCCTCCTCGAGCCGTTGACGCGCCGGATGGATCACCTCGAAAAGGTCGCCCCGCTCATAGGTCGTCGCACCATATGACTCGAGAAACACCACTTTGACCTCGGCCCCTGCAAGCTGCTGTAGATCGGAGTCCAGCGGCGGCGATTCGGGCAGCTCCGATCGGAAGCGGTCCGGAAACAATGCCGCCGCCAACAGGTGCGCTTGGCGCTTGTAAACCGGAAACACCGAGGCCGATACATGAGGCGAGGCCGCTTCGACCTTCATGAGACTGCCCGCTGCCAGACCCAAGAGGGAGACCGTCACGATCAGGGCGATCGGCGAGCGCAGCGCATACGGGGCCGCATGCTCCGCGAGCACTTCGATAGACACCCGGATCAACCGGGTCAGCAACCAGAGGCCTGCGATGAACACAGCGACGATCCCGACAATCTGCCACCAGGCATACTCCTGGCTGGCCACGTCGAGAAAGGCGGGCAAATGCTGTGCGTCCCAGTACAAGTTCACCTTGCGCCCGAACCATGACGGCACCGTCACGTCTACATATCGACCTATCACCGTTAATAGGAATACGCCCGTCAGCACCGCGATCGCGCGCCGTCCCACACGCCCAAAAAGTGCGACGAACAACAACAGGATCACCCACAGACCGACGAAATCGGGCCCGATGCGCGTATCCGGCTGGACATAGGGGGTTGACCAGACGTTACTGAAACTAGTCAGAAAATTTAGCACCAGCAGAGCCAGCGCTATTTTGGCCATCACCAGCCATCGGGTGCCCTGTGGTCTCTGATCTTCCAATGGTTAGCTCGTGGTGGGTTGCGTACCTTGTCTGATTTAAGGCTATCAGATAACCGTCGGCCGCTAACCCTCGAAAATCTTGGGCCGCACGTCGGATTGTCTCAGTAAGAATCGAGGGGGATTTCGAAACACGCTCGCACAACGTCATGCGGTTCAGGGCGGACAGGCCATTGTCGGTCTAAATAACCTACCGGCCGGTAATTTCGGGGTCGAATTCGGCGCTTTCCGCCTTGTGAACCCGACCCCAGCCGATGTAACCCGTGCCGAACAGCACCGAGAACCACTCGAACTCCGAGAGGTAGGGCAATGCAAGGTCCCAGGGCGCAGCCAGCCCCTCGAAGGTGGTCATATAGGGGCGCGCCTGGGCACGCACGATGATGTTGATAGGTGCCATCCACCAAGGCGCGTATTTCATTCCGGCGGCGGCGATCCGGGCGTCTGGGCCTGCCGCCGCAAGAATCCGCTCGAGCGCTGCAGGCGAGCGCATTACGTCGTGGGCGAAATGAAAAAGGACAGCATCGAACGGCCCAGGGATATCGGCCGACTCGAGCGACGACTCCAGCAGCGTGACGTTTCGCCAGCCGGCATCGGTGACCCGCTGCCGGGCTAGGCTCATCATCTCGGGGCTGACTTCGATGCCTATAACCTCGCCTTCGACGCCGACCGCTTCGCGCAGGAAGGGGAGGCTCAGGCCCGTGCCGCAGGCGACATCCAAGACACGGTCTCCGGGACGCAGAATGAGTTTCTCAATGGTAAGCGCGCGTATCCACATGGTGCGCCGCGCCGACGCATCATAGCCCTTGGCATGATGACGATATCGGGCAACGGCTTCCGCCGCGTTCGGCGCATCTAAACGCTGGATCAAAAACGCACCTGCAATAAGTTCGGCGCGTCGGGAGGGTACGTTCATGCTGGCCCGATTCGCCGTTGTAATAACGGCTCAGTCTGCGTGAAAAGGTCACCGTCAACAAGAACTGGGAAAAGCCCCAGATCTCCCACCATAGCCCTCATGGTCCGATTTCCCCACCTTGACGAGGGGTTCGGCCCGCGCACCCGGTCCGGTAGGGTCTCGCGTAGAAGACAGCGGCATGACTGGCTTAGTGACGGCGCCGGGATTCGTCGCACCATCGCCAACGTCATATCGGAGGCGCGAGCCTGGCTCAGCACCGTTCGAAGCACCAAGCGAACTTCTCGCTGGCCGCTTAAACCACCGCTCGGACCCGGTTGATCGTTGGGGTGGCGTGCGGGTACTTTGCACGCGTCTGATATCCTTTACAGTCGAGTACGTCTCCCGATAGCAGCCGGCCGTGTCAAGCCCGCCGCAACGCGACGGACATTCCCGAAGACCCCTGTGGTGGACCCGCCGTGAAATGCAACAAGACCCTGGTGCTGTTTGGTTACGATTGGGACGGCATCGAGTTTCGAAAGCTGTCGCGGAAGTGGCCTCAGTTGCATGCCGGCTTCGATCTGTTCAGCTTCCCGAGCAATGCACGCCTGGCCTGGTTCGATATGGACCGCTTCAGCAGCCTCGCGGCACTGCGCGCCAGGGTGCAGGGTGCACGCGCTGTGGTCAGCAACCATGAGCAGTTCGGCGCACTCTGTGCTGCCCTGGTGGCGGAAAAGCTGCGCTGGCCGGGCACCCCCGTGGAGGCGGTACTGGCGTGTCAGCACAAGCTGTATGCGCGCGAGGTCCTAGAACGCGTCGCGCCGGAAGCCAACGTCCCGTTTCGCAGGCTGGAGGCAGCGTACGACGCCGACATCCCCGAAGGCCTCGACTATCCGACCTTCGTCAAGCCCGTCAAGGCGGCCTTCTCCGTTTTGGCCAGGACCGTCCGCAGTCAGCAGGACCTGTTCGACCACACGCGATTCAGCAGGCAGGAACTGTGGGTAATCCGCCACCTTGTGGAGCCCTTCGAAAAGATCGTGCGCAGACGGCTGCCGGAGGCAGGTACGGCCCACAGCCTGATGCTCGAGGAGAGCCTGCGAGGCCGTCAGTACTGTCTGGACGGCTACTGTTTCGAGGGTAGCTTCCGCCGCCTGGGTATCGTGGACGCGATCATGTACCCCGGCACCGATGCGTTTATGCGGTGGGACTATCCGAGTCATCTCCCCGAACGACTGCAGCAACAGGCCGAGGCGATCGCCGCGCGGTTCTTGCGGGAGGTCGGTTTCAACCACGGGTTCTTCAATATGGAAGTCGTGCTCGATGAACAGAGTGGCCAGCTCAAGGTGATCGAGTTCAACCCCAGGATGGCCGCCCAGTTTTCCGACCTGTATGCGCGGGTCGACGGATTGCGGCTGCACGAAATGGCCATGGCCCTGAGTCATGGCATCGACCCGGCAATACTGCCCAGGAAACAGCCCACCGCGGCCTGTGCGTCCAGTTTCGTGTATCGAAGTTTCGCGCCGACCGCCCTGGTTGCGATGCCAACGCCATCCCAGCAGCGTGCCTTCAACGCGGCCTTTGCAGATGGCTTGCTGTTGCAGTTTCCGAAGTTAACCAGTCAAATCCAGCGGGATTTCAAGTGGTTGGGAAGCTACCGCTACGGCATTCTTCACCTCGGCGGAGATGATCCCGCAGACCTCAGGCGACGCTGCGAACACGCCAGCTCGCTGCTCGGTTGGACCGCCCCCTACGTCGAATATGCGATCGACTTGCCGGGATTCAGCCAGGATGGCGATACGTGGCCAGCCGCTATCAGAACCGAAAATGCATCGGGTTGAAAATTTCTATACCCGTAGCCAGACGCTCGATCGCAATAACGCGCGCTCCAGGTAGGTGGGCATGTCAGCGCCGCACCCCTTCTGCGATGTAGCCGCTGCCAAAGAACGTCGAGCGCACACCGAGCAGATTTACATAGCGCTCGAGCGGCGTCCACGGTTTGGCGAGCCCCTCGAACGTGGTGAAGTAACGATAGGACATCGCGAGCAACCAAACATTGGCAATGCCGACGTACCAGGGAAAGAGCTTGAGCCCGGTGGACGCCACCCGCGCGCCGGAACGCGTCGCCTCGAAAATGCGCGCCAGCGCAGCATCCGATTGCAGTGCGTCCTGCGTGTACACGAATAGCACGGCATCGAAAGGTCCCTCGAAATCGGCCGCCTCGATGGTCGATTCGATCAGCTGCACATTGTCCCAGCCACCCTCACGAACCCGCTCGCGCGCTTGTTGCAGCATCTCGGGCGACTGCTCCACGCCCACCACGACGCCCTCCGGACCCACCGCTTCACGCAGCATCTCGAAACTCTTCCCAGTGCCACATGCAACGTCGAGCACACGATCTCCACGCTCGAGGCGAAGCGTGTCGATGGTCTGCCTGCGAACCGGCTCAATGTGCCGTGTCGCATAGTCATAGCTCGCCGAAAGCCGCCGGTAGCGCTCTTTGGCCAACTGCTTGTCAATCCGGAACATCATCCCATTCTACCCTGCCTACCCCAAGTAGCTTAGCTGCACAACGTGAAACGCACTTTCGGTAGACGGCTGCAGGCGGTGGGCGTGCCGCTGGAGACACGAAAAGTGCTGCTCGGGCACCGCAACGGGGACATCATTTCCCACTACTCGGCGCCCGAGATCGAGGAGCTGTTAGAGGCCGGTTTTGCAGTCCAGTCACGCAGATCTCCCGCAAACCGCAGATCGAAATACTCCTGGTTACTATCGCTTGATTTCGCACTGCAATGGGCTTTCAGGCACCCATGGCCGCTTACGGTCGGCTCACCGAGCGTATGGGCGAATGCAAGGAGAGCAAGGGTGAATGCGACATGCCTCTGAGAGGTGGCCTGACGTCCAACAACAACCCGGAGTCATAAATTATGAAACCCTTGCCAGTTTCCGCAATGCGCGCGCTTGAGGACCGTGTGCTCACCGGGGCGCGTTGATGGGCGACGGCCATGTCGACGGCGCCAATTTGATCTGTGGCGTGCACGGCCGGGACGACCGGCTGGACACCGGCATCAGCGAATACAATAACATCGAGACGCTGCCGGAAAGTAAGTCTGAATCCCAACCATTTTACCGCGTCCACATCTGTGTAGGCCAACAGCACTCATAATGATGGCTGAAAACAGCATGCAGCAACAGGGGCAACAATGAACCAGCGAATCAAACTGGAGTTTCCCAACGCCCGCGGGGAGAAACTTGCAGGACTGCTTGAGATGCCGCCGCCTGGTGTACAGGCTGCCCGTTTTGCGGTGTTTGCCCACTGCTTCACCTGCGGTAAGGACATTGCGGCGGCATCGCGGATCAGCCGCGCCCTCGCGGGCCGCGGTATTGCGGTGTTGCGGTTCGATTTCACCGGGCTAGGCAACAGTGACGGTGATTTCGCGAACACCAATTTTTCCTCCAACGTCACCGATCTGTTGGCCGCCGCAAAGGCACTGGAACAACAGCATCAGGCCCCCTCGCTGTTGATCGGGCATAGTCTCGGCGGCGCGGCCGTCCTTGCTGCCGCACCGCAGTTGGCATCAGTCGAGGCAGTGGTGACCATCGGCGCTCCGGCCACCGCGGAGCACGTGAAACATCTGTTCAGTTCCGCGCATGCGGAACTCCAGGAGGCCGGCGAAGCGGAAGTGAAAATCGGCAGCCGGAGTTTCCAGATCAAACGCCAGCTGCTCAATGACCTCGAACGCTATGGCGACGCCTCGCATCTGCGTCAGCTCGGTCGTGCGCTCTTGGTGTTCCACTCTCCGGTGGATCGGATTGTCTCGATCGACGAGGCCGCCCGCATCTACCAGGCAGCCAGGCATCCCAAGAGTTTCGTCTCCCTGGACAATGCCGACCACCTGCTTAGCAATCGTGATGACGCGGAGTATGTAGCCGAAACTCTCGTCGCCTGGGCCAGCCGCTATCTGAACCTCGGCCAGCACGAGTTCGAGCGAAACTATGGCACCGCACCCATCGTGAGCAATGGCGAGGTCCTGGTGACCGAGCTCGACAGAAAATTTTTGCGCGGCATGTTTACGTCCAGCCATCAGTCGATGAGCGATGAACCTTTATCTCTGGGCGGTAAGAACCTCGGACCTTCGCCGTACGACCTGTTGTTGATGGCACTCGGGGCATGCACCTCGATGACACTGCGGATGTACGCCAATCACAAGAAATTGGACCTCCAGGACATCGAGGTACGGTTACGACATGATCGCGTACACGGCGACGACTGTGATGATGATTGCAGCGGCGGGGCCAGCAAGATCGAGCAAATCAGCCGCCGTTTGACACTGGCTGGCGACCTCACTGATGCTCAAAGACAGCGCTTGGTTGAAATTGCCGATCGCTGCCCGGTGCACCGGACGCTGGAGAGCGACCTGATTATCCTGACGGAGTTGGCGAACGGGGAGAATTGAGCCGTCCTTCGAGCGTAGCTAATGGCTTGAACTTGGCAGCGCTGTTTCTGTAGCGCAACATACTCAACGAGTAACTGCTTAATCATTTTCTACTACTGCGTGGGGTGCTTCTTTGCGGCATCCCCGAAAAAAGCAGCACTCTCAGAACTGAAGGCAATGGTGACCTTCGTTTGCTCGTTCTTCAGCGCCAGTTCTTCGGAGGATGGAGGAAAGCGGTATGCTGGGGTTTGTCAATCTGCGGGGGCACGACCCGGAGCGCACGCTTGGCCGAAGACTAAGGGCAGCACGTGTGCCGCTGGCGACAATGACGTGTTTTGGTGTGATTCCATTCGCTCGAAGAGCCACTGGGTGCTCGTGGTCATGATTCAGTTTACTCAGCGCACCGTAGTCTTCGGTGTGCATGCGGGCGATCCCAGCTGCCGTGCTGACCTCAACCGATCCCTGTGGTGCCAAACAGCAAACCGATCAGCCGAACGGCCAACGCCAACAATACCCACACGAAAATATAGGTCTTGAGCGAGAAATGCCGCGATATGTTTGGCTGTTACTGCATGTCGCCGAGGCAAAGCGAACAAGCGTTCGCAGCGTTGTCCGCGAGGTGGCTTGGGATTCTTTATTGCTTAGCTCGGCGATATGGGCAAAGCTGAGACGCAGCAAGTCAGTCCAGTCTCTCGGCCGCTGTCGCCAACCAACGGGTAGGTGTGCAGCGGCAGACATCGGCCGACGAGCGGTGGTGATCTGCCTGCTGTGCGCGTCTCGCAGTAGGCGACTCCACCGCGCCACCGCATCCAAAACAAAAACGGCTAAACCATCACTCGAAGGAGGAGAAAATGTCAGATTCGACGTCCGGTGTCTTGAAACCGCTGATTTGGTTGCTAATGCTCGCGTTGATTGGCGTGCTTGCGCTATACAGCTGGTACACCACCTCGCTCAAGCAACAACTGGCGGGCCAGGGGGAAGCCATGGAGCAGACCGAGCTGCAGCTGCTTGAGGCCGGCAACGAGCTCGAATCTGCGGCCGCCCAGGAGACGCGCCTGAAGCAGGAAATGGACGCTCTCACGGCCCGGCATCAGGCGGAGGCCAAGACCTTGATGGGCAAATTAGACATTGCCAATCAGGCCAACGCGGCACTGCAGTCGAACCTCGAGCAGCTCAAGCAATCCCACGCCGATGCCTATGCCGCGCTGCAGGCCGAAAAGCAGGCGGGTGATCAGCAAATCGCCGGGCTGAAAGGCGATATCGAGCAGCTGAATCAGACGCTGGCAGACAACGCTCGGCAAGTGGAGGCGGATATGGCCGCGGCCAAGGCCGCCTTCGACGCCAGCCAGGCGCAGCTGCGGGAGGAGCTCGCGGAGCGCGTAGACACCTTCCGGGCCGCGTTGGAGGGCAGTCAGCCAGAACTCGCCGCACAGCTGTCGGCGCTGGACCAGGAAATCGAATCGGGCAAGCAGGCGCTTGGCATGGCCGAGGACACAATCGCGGCGCTAGAGGCCGATCGGGCCGACTTGCGTGAGCAGCTGGCTGCCGTAACGCAGGATCGCGATACCAAGGCCGAAACGCTCGCGCAAAGCGTTCGCGACCTGGAGATGCAACAGACCGAGCTTTCGGAGCGGCAGAATACGCTGATGGCGCTGCGGGCCGATCTGGACGCCGTCAAGGCCCAGAGCGCACGCGACGTCGCCGCTCTGGAAGCGAAACTGCAGGACACCGAGGCCGAATATGCGCAGGCCCAGGCCGACGCCGCCGCTGCCTTGCGTCAATCCGACGCAGATGCCGAGGCTGCGTTAGCGCAGGCCCAGGAGCAACATGCCGCGCAGATCGATGAAGCCGAGGGTCGGGTCGCGCAGCTCAGCCAGGAGCTGGAGTCACAGCGGGGCGCGTTGGCAACGTTACAGCAGCAGTTCGAGACCAAGACCGCAAAACTTGGCGAGGTCGAGCGGTTGCTGGCGGGTGTCGAGGCCGAACTCAGCATGACCCTGGAGCAAGCGCTGCAGACCAAGGTGACGCTGGAAGGCCAGCTAGCGGAAGTGCAGGCGCGGATCGTTGAAGCCGAGAGGACGCTGGCGAGCGAGCGCGAGCTGGCCGCAAAGGAAATGGCCACCCTGCAGCAGGACAAACGCGAATCCCTCGCCTATGTGCGCGGCCTGCTTTCCGATATGTCCGCGCTCGGCGGCCGCAAGACCGACGATGGCATGCTCTTTAACCTGGGCGACGAGCAGCTGCGGTTTCGAATCAGCAGCGCCGAACTACCCAAGCGCGAGTTTCCAATCCTAGACCAGCTCGCCGGATTGCTCGCCAAATACCCATCGCTCACAGCGCGCATCGAAGGTCATACCGATAACACCGGACGGGAAGAGACTAACCTAGAGCTGTCGCAGCAGCGTGCGGAGACCGTCATGCAGGAACTGGCGAATCGCGGCGTGGCGGTTGACCGCCTGGAGGCCGTCGGCGTGGGCCCGATACGCCCTGTCGCTGATAACGATACGCCGTATGGGCGTGCCCTGAACCGGCGCGTGGAAGTCTATGTGAACGAGTCCTGATCGGTGTCATCCTGCCGCGCAACTTGCAACGCAAGGGGCGCGTGTGCGCTCCGGTAGACATCGTGCGCCTCGTTAGCGTGTAGAATGCGGCATGAAATCCCCAAAACGAATCCAACCCCTGATCGACGAGGGCCAGGTGGATGAAGTGATCTGCCAGTTGATGAGCGGCAAAGAGGCCATGGTTTACATGGTGCGCTGTGGCACCGAGATCCGCTGTGCCAAAGTCTACAAGGAAGCGAACAAACGCAGTTTCAAAAAAGCCGTGGAGTATCGGGAAGGCCGTAAAGGGCGCAATAGCCGCCGCACTCGCGCCATGGAAAAAGGCTCGAGATTTGGTCGTCATCAGCTAGAAGCAGCCTGGCAGAATGCCGAAGTGGATGCGCTCTATCGTTTGGCCAATGCCGGCGTGCGCGTG
Source organism: uncultured Gammaproteobacteria bacterium (assembly GCA_963736445.1). GTDB lineage: Bacteria > Pseudomonadota > Gammaproteobacteria > Chromatiales > Chromatiaceae > Thiosocius. Next base: position 344,364 of record CAVTOY010000004.1, read on the forward strand.
CCGCAGCCCTACGGCTGCTTTGATGGTGTCTTGCTGATGGAATTGATCACCGATGAGGAAGGCGGTGCGGCGCCGCGTCTGGGCGATGTCTCCATGACCGCCGAACGGGCGCTTGAAGACCACGCCGTCGTCATGAAATACGTCACCCGCATGCTCTGTGCGGGAGTGGTACATGGAGACCTGTCCGAATTCAACGTGTTGGTGGATGAATTTGGCCCGGTGATCATCGATTTGCCACAGGCGGTGGACGCGGCCGGCAACAACAACGCTCAGTCGATGCTGGAACGGGATGTAAACAACATGACTGCCTATTACGGGCGGTTCGCACCAGAGTTGCAGGACAGCAAATACGCCAAGGAGATCTGGTCGCTCTACGAAGACGGCGAATTGCATCCGGAAGTCGAGCTAACAGGCTGCTTTGAGGAAAGCACACAAGCCGTTGACGTCGATCTGGTGATGCAGGAAATTAATGCGGCTTTCGCCGAAGAGCAAGAGCGGCAGGAGCGAATTCGTGAAGGGGCCGAAAAAAGCTCGTGAGTGAAGGGCGCATCAGTTTTAGGACCCTGCAAGGAATACAATTCAACGAAAGGCTGTGACCTGTGCATGACGAGGACGGCATGCGGGATTCGCGGTTGCTCCTCGACCACGCAACCTCACCGGAACATGTCCAGACTGCTGATCAAACTGCGCTATGCGCCCGACGACGAGATCCAGGAAATCCGCAACCTGCTGCAGGAGCATCGGATCGATTTCTACGAGACCCAGGCCGGACCCTGGGGCATCTCCGCACCGGGCATCTGGCTGAACGCCGAGCACCAGTACGATCGCGCAAAGGCGCTGATGGATGAGTATCAGAAAAACCGCTTCCGCGAGAAACGCGCGGAGTACGAGAGGCTGCGCTGCGTCGGACAGCACCGGACCTTCCTGCAGAACCTGCTGGAAAACCCGGTACAGGTTATTCTTTACAGCCTGATTGTCGGGCTGATTCTCTACTTCTCCATCAGCCCGTTTTTTCTGGACGACTGAACCCAGGCAAGGTGCTGGGACTCAGGACTTGACTACCAGTATCCGGGATCATCGCGCAGGAGGGGGGCGACTGAACGCCGCTGTGGAGCGAAAGGCAAGCCGTAGGCTCGCCCGAAGGGCCCTGCACACGGATGTTCAGGGCAACAGCAAGTGCGAGTGTGCCTGGGTTTGGCCTTCGACATCCAGATCTTTGTCCTGATGCGGAAGCTTGTAAGTCAACCCGACAATTAGCCGAGGGAATGGCTACCGGCCGAAGGCCTCTCGTTGTCGATCACTAAACAACTTTCCGCGATCTAGTAGAGTTCAACCTGTACCTGTCTCCCGGGGCTGGAAAAGACGTCGAACTTCCTTTCTGACCTCGAGGTCAGATGACCTCGCTAAGATTCGAATTGCAGCAGGTCGGCAGTCACCGGGTCGGTGAGCAGTACGATAACTTATTGTGATGGGCTTACTGTGAGACTCGCTGGATACGATAGGGCAGCCGACTCAAGCTGACCGCGCCCGGGACACTCGTCGTGCGTAGCGTCTGGCGCAGTTGCCTTGCCTCTAAGCGCTGACTTATGAAAGCACCTACTGCGTTCTCATACCCTGGTAGGCTAAAGCGAAAAGCACTGGCGAATCGCGCCGGCATCGTTTGTTGCAGCATGCGACTCGTGTCACGCAACGCACGCGTGCTGATGAAGTTCATTACCAGCATACCGTCGTCAGCAAGGTTTTGTGAGAGCTTTTTCAGCCAGGCTCGGTCAGCTTCAACCGCACGCACGGGCTCGCCATCTATCTCGCCAAACAAATCATCGACTATCAAATCGAATTTTGAACCGCTGTATCGGCGCAGCCAATCTGCAGCATCGGCTTCAACGAGGTCAGCGCGACGCGGCGTAATTCCAAAAAAACGCCGCGCTATAAAAAGGTGTGTAGGATCGAGTTCGACACCGATGATTTGCTCTGGCCGGATAAAGCGATGCAGCAAACGGATCACGGCACCGCCACCCACGCCAAGCACCAATGCACGCCGGATTGCGCCGGGCGGCCGGAAAAAGGCTGGAAGCAATAGCAGATTCCAGACAGTACCTGCGATAGGGTTAGCCGGATTGTACTGGCTGTGGAAGACGCCGTTGGTATAGAGGCGCACTGATCGCCCAGCGCGACGGACTTCAAAGTGCGTGTCGTTTATGGTCTTGGTCCAAATTACAGCCATTCTCAGAAGGTGAGGCGCGAACAAAGCATCGGCGATTTATAGTTCCATTTCGTAAGCCGCGGCCAGCCCCCTCGCTCGCCAGGAGCGAAAGCCATAATCACCCGCATACTGCGACGGTCTTTTTCAGACTCCAATTGCCGCGTGATTCAGGAATTCGCCACCCACAACAACCCCGGGCGCGCTGCGACAGCTTCAGTCGACCCAACCGAGCACGTTGCGAATCACCGACCAGCGCGGCTCGGTGCGGTTTGCGCCCTCGCCTAAGATCCAGTAGCGCTGCAAGTGGTCGAGGACTCCGGCTTCGCGCTGCAGTGTCAGCCAGGTTTCGACGAAGTCGGCGAGCAGTGGTGCATCGCGCGGCAGGCCGAGCCCGATCGGCGCGCTCAAGGTACGCGGTTTCGGCACGACAACGCTGTACTGCGGGTAGATCAGGGTCCACGCAGAACCGGCCTCGGCGGAGAACAGCAGGGCGTCGAATTCACCCGGCTCCGCCTTGAAGAACCGGACCGCCGAATCGAGTTCGACTATCTCGACTGCGGGCAGCTGACGTTCGACGAACTTGCCATAGTAGGGAAGGTTGACGGCGGCGATGCGGATATCGCTCAGCGAACGCAGCTTTTCGTTCGTGTCGAATCGGCTGCGATCGTGGTCGGCGACGACCAGGCCGAATGTCGACTTCAGGTGCGGCTCGGTGAAATGCAGCTCGAGGGCGCGGTCGGGCGTGATTAGCAGGCCGCTCATCATCACGTCGATGCGGCCGGATGCCAGCTGTCGACCAATGTTTTGGTTTTCGACCCGGACGAACTCCAGTCCGACGCCCATGTCTCCCGCCAGCAGGTGGGCCATGTCGGCCTCCAGGCCGACGATCTTGCCATCCTCGTTGCGGTAGACGAATGGCAGAGCATCCTTCAGATAACCAACGCGCAGCACACCGCGATCGCGGATGGCGGCCAGCCGCGATCCGCTTTCGACCTTCAGCGGCTCCGCCTTGTCGGCCTTGAGGATTCGGCTGTCGACGCGTTCCACTGCGAGGTCCATCTTCACAAGCTTCTCGTATTGGCGGTACTCCTGCGGCACCACGACCTCGAAGAAAAAGCGCAGGCCACCGAACAGTCCGACGCTGAGCAGCAGCGAAACCACCAGGTAGCGACTCAGCCGCGGCCAGTCCCAGCGTACCTGCCCAGACACCGCGGCGGCTGTCAGCAGCGCGAGCACAATGGTGTGCACGCCGGCCAGCAGTGTTCCGAAGCGTCCCGTAAAAACGTCAACGGCCAGAAACAGCTGGAACATGTCGACCGGTATCTGCATCAGGTCGAACAGGAACGGCAACGCGACGACGACCTCTCCGAAGAAGCTCAACAGGCCGGAGACCAGGAACAGCGGGAACTGCTCCGCACCTATCGTGCTGCCCGCGAACCAGCCAGCGAATGGGACGAAGGCCAGCGACATGAGCTTGCCCAGGTTAGGGAGGTTGAAGTTGATCGGAACCACGAGGTCGACTGCGCTCTCGCTTTCCTGGCTGTCCATTTCCGACTCGCGGAGCAGCTCCTTCATGCGCTCGGCGAGCAGCGGCAGCACGATCAGCAGCGAGCCGGTCGCGAAGGCGGTTACCAGGGCATCCTGGCAGGCGGAAATCATGCGTCTCGGATTGATCGGCGTGAGCGCGCCGACCAGCGCGGGCAGGATCCAAAAAGACAGCAGCAGCGCGGCGCCGATGTACGTAAGGATGTAGACCTGCAGGCGCCCGAGGGCTTCGACGTCGAGCGTGCCGGCGGCGGTGGCGATCAATGCGAAGACACCGACCGGAGCTAGGCGCGCGACGAAACCGGCGATGCGCATGATGGCCTCTCCGAGCACATCCAGGTTGTCGATGAAGTTGCCCTTATTCGGTACGCCGATGATTGCTAGCCCGATCGCCAGGCTGAACAGCACGACCGCCGGCACGATGCTGCTCGACAGCGAAGAGAACGGGTTGGAGGGGATGTATAGTGCGACAAGGTCTGCCTGCTCCGCCGTCTCGACCAGGCTGCTGCTGAAGAAGGTGGCCGATGCCCAGTTCGGCAGTGTGGCCGTGAATGCCACCGTGATCGCCAGAGCGATGGCCCAGAACAACAGTACGAAGCGGCCACCCTGCACGGCCAGCACCCGAATCTCCCGGTAGCTCAGCTTGCCGATGCCAGCGATCAGCGATACCAGGATGTACGGCAGCACCGTCATCTGCAGCAGTCCGATGAAGATATTGCCAACAACCTCCAGGGGCTTGATCAACTCGCCGAAGAACAGACCTGCGACGATTCCCAACCCCAGAGCGATGAAAACCTGCGCCGAAAGGCTCAGGCGTCGGCCCGGCTGCACAGGTGGTTCGGCTGCCGGCGCGACGTCCGCGGTGCCTGATGTGCTCATTTAGGCATTGTCTCGCTGACCGGCGCGAGGCTGGTCCAGACGCGGTTGAACGAGTCGATCTGCAGTAGCGCGTCGAGCAGCTCAGTGGAGACCCCCAGGCTCTCCCGGTTGGTGGCCGACAGATGGCGCCAGGCGGGGTTTTCGAGCAATGCGCGCTGGGCGGCCAGCGCGGCCGCGGCGGGTTCGTTTTGCATCAGGTGAACCCGGGCCAGAAACCACCAGCCGTAGTCATCGGACGGATGCTTGTCGAGTGCGTCCAGCATCAGGCTGCGGGCCTCGGCCAGCAGGGCCGGACGATCGCCGGTGGCCGTTTCCGCCGCGCTCACCAGTTTCTTAGCCTGTTCACTTGCGAGTTGCGACTGGCGGATCCGCAGCAGGCGTGCCAGCTCGCGGATCGGCGTGGCATGGTCCTCTACATGCAGATCGATGTAGCGGTCGGTCAAACCGAGATAGCCCCCGTTCTCGCGGACGACCAGCAGTGCCGCCGACTGGCGTCCGCGTGCATCTCCGCCGGCCGCCTGGCCGGCCGCCAGCGCGTAAACAAGACGGCTGGCGAAATCGCCCGGCGCGGCCTCGAATGCGGTTGCGATTGCATCGACCACCTGCGCGCCGGCCAGCAGGTTGCCCTGTACCGCGTAGCCGGGGCCGGTGCGCCCGCCCGCCCAGGAAAGGCACTTTTCGCCGGTGTAGCTGGCCGGTTGGCCGTTCCTGTCGACGACCCCGACCTGGCGTTCGTCACGCAGCGGATCGGCGGCCAGTAGCTGCTTGATTACTTCACCGGCGGCCAGCCCCCTTTCCAGCAGGGCCAGACCCTGTGGTCCATAAAGCAGGTTGCCGCGCGCCTGTGTCGCGACGGCGCCCGTGTTGGCCGCGGCGTGCGGCACGACGGCACCGACCGCGAAGTAGCGCGACTGCACGGCGACACCGTAGTCCCCGGTCAGTGGATCGTGCGCGACGATCGAAAAGGTTGCGATCTGCGGTGCCTTAGGTGCGGTCTTCGGTGCGTATGCCTGCGGCATGGGTACGGCGCGCTGTCCGTCCATTGCAGTGGCACCGTGCACGGCGCTGCCAACGAGGGACAGGCAGATGCCGCCGGTCAGTATCAATGTTTTCATCGTTTGCTCCCCGAGGCTTTCTTGTTTGTCTATTCGAGGTCCATCCGTCACGACGGCGGCACCCAGTTCGGATGGTTCTGGGGGTCAGTTGTGCTGATCGAGCATTCGCTCGATCAAGTGCAGTTTCCAGCGGCCAACAAGCTGCTCAATCGCCAGGGCGGCCCGTACGCTGTTGCCGGCCGTGTCCAGGCGTGGCGAGTAGGCTACGATCGCACCCCAGCCCGGAACGACAGCGACGATCCCGCCACTGACGCCGCTCTTCGCCGGTACTCCAACCCTTGTCCACCAGTAGCCGCTATCTTCGTACATGCCGGCAATGACCATCGCCGACAGCACGGTGTGCACAGTGTCGGTTGTGACGACGCGCTCCCCGCTGAGTGGCTGGATGCCGCCGTTGGCCAGTGTAGCGCCCATCTGCGCAAGCTGGCCGGCGGTCACTGCGACGATGTTGGATTCAAGGTAGCGGTTGGCGACATCCCTGACGTCGCCGTCGAGCCGCTCGGCGGCCTGCATCTGGTAAGCCAGCGTGTATGTAAGGGCGCGCGGTGTCGCGCGCCAGGCCTCGCGGATCGCCAGCGCGTGGTTGGCCATGCGCGAGTAGAGATCGACGACGGCCCGGCTCTTGGCGGCCGGGTCGGCGCCGAGTATGTGGCTGTGCGTGGCGATCGCACCCGCGTTGACCATCGGATTCTGTTCCGATGTCTGGCGCACGGCGCCGGCCGCAACCGAATTGTAGGGTAGCCCCGTTGCGCTGACGCCGATCGTCTCGAGCATGTAGTCGACGCCGCGCTGTTCCAGCGCCAGCGCGTACGTGAAGGGTTTCGAAACCGACATGAGCGGGAACTGCACGTCGCTGTCGCCGCTGGCGAGCGTTCGACCGTCGACCAGCGCAACGGCAATCGCCAGATCGTTTGGGTCCACCCCCTCGACCGCACCGGAATAGAGCTTGCCGTCCCGATTGGATCGCAGCTCGGCCATGATGTCGTCGACATCGCTTTGCAGGGCGGCCATATCGACGTTCGCGGCCGCGCCCTGCGTCTGCATTGCTGCAGTGGCTGTGCCGCAGGGCGTCGCTGTGCGGGTAGTTTGCAAGCCGGTGGCACATCCGCCAAGCAGCGAGCCCAGCAACAGCAAGACCGAAATCGAGGAAGATGAAATCGCTGATCTGTAAATGTCGGGCATGGTCTGCGGGTTTTGGATACCGGTCGCGGCTCCTGATCGCTTTACTGGAGCGGCTGCTGCGGCAGAACGGGCGGCATGGGAGCCGAAGGATGGACCAAAAAGGCCAAACTGACAAGGCGGCCTCCAGGTTGCGCCAGGTCCGGCCGCGACATTGTTTGATGAGTACGTCAGCAACGGGCAGCGCCAGGCGACAACTCTGCCGATACCAGGAAGTTTGTCCAGAAGTGTTCGGTATCGACATCGATAAAGATGCGTTGCAGCAGGTCCTGGCTGCGTATTACCAGCCAAGTTCCGGTGACCGTCATGGCAGAGTTTCCCGGTCCACACGAAGGACAGCCTCTGGGTCGTTGAACTGTTCCGGTGTGAATCCATTGGCTCAAAGAGCCACCGGGCGGTCGTGGTCATGGGCCAGTTCACTCGGCGCACCCTGCAGATTCAGGAGATCAAAACCGTTCCCTGCGTGCCCTATCACATCCTTTCATCGAGCGATTCATCGGAAGCATTCGCCGCGAACCTCCAGACCCTGTGTTCTACTGGAAATCCAATCATCTGGCACAAAAACAGGAAGGATACCGACAGTATTACAACGCGCATCGCGCGCGCACTGCACTCGACGGCGACACACCATCAGAAATCACTGGCGAACTCAGCCGCCGCGCTGACGTCAACCAACTCCAGCGGAAATCTCATTGCCGCGGGCCATAACAGTTTCCCGTAAAGGCTTGGATAACAATTCGCTATAAGCGGGGTTGCCGTGAATACGATCTGATTCAACGCCACGCTTTCGGCAACGAAAACTGCCGTGCATGCCAGCGGCGAACAGACAACCGAAACTCTCTGGAAGTCTACGACGAGATAGCATGCGAGCATGATTGCCGCCGCCCGCTGGCTTGTCTCTGTTCAAGCGCCATCGCCTGGGGCGCGCGCTACGGCTAAACTAATGTCCAGGGAGTCCGATAGAATCTAAAGAGTACATACCAATGGATACTGGGTCTTGCAGCGGCCAGCCCGGCCAGGGTGAGGGTGCAGATGACAATAATAACGCTGCGCACGCAGAAGCCTCGACAGGCATGATTTTTGGAGAACGCAGGCTCTATGGCCTTTTTTTCGCGTTGCTGCTGACGCTTGCCGCGTCGAGCGCGCTGGCGGCTGACTGGATCTACACGGTCGTCGACGGCGACAACCTGTGGGACCTGAGCGAGAAATACCTAGACAGCCCACTGCGCTACGAACAGATCCGCCGCCTCAACGACGTGCAATTTCCGAGGCGCATGCAGCCTGGCACCCGGCTGCGCATGCCGATGGCGTGGATCCGCAGCAACCCGGTGTCGGCGCGTATCATCGCCGTTCAAGGCAAGGTCGAATTGAACCGTGCCGATGGCAGTACGCTGAGCGACCCGGTGCCCGGGACGCGGATCGACCTCGGCGACGCGCTGGGCACTGGCCCGGACAGCAGTGCTGCGGTCGAATTCGCCGATGGCTCGGTGCTGACGTTGAACAGCGCCGGCGAGCTACGCTTCGATCATCTGAGCGCATACGGCGAGACCGGCATGGTCGACTCGCGGGTGCGCCTGCTCGATGGCCGCCTCGACACCCGGGTCAGGCCCGCCACCGGTCCGGGATCGCGCTTCGAGATCCAGACACCGTCGGCGATCAGCGCGGTGCGCGGGACCCAGTACCGAGCCGCGGTCGTCCAGGCGGGGAAGGCCTCGAACATCGAGGTGCTCGAGGGCAAGGTCCAGGTCACGGGTGCGCGCAAGCCGCGCCTGGTCCCTGCCGGATTCGGTACCCAGATCGCCGTCGGCGAGCCCCCTAGCCCGCCGCGGCCTCTGCTTCCCGCTCCGGTCCTCGATCCACTGCCCGCTACCATCCGGACACTGAACTGGCCCGTGACCTGGCAGGCGCTGCTGCAGGCACGGAGCTACCGCGTGGAGATCGCCGCAGATCAGGATCTCGAAGTGCTGCTCTGGGACCGGGTGGTCGAGCGGTCGCGCGCGCCGCTGCCCGACCTTCCGGACGGTGGCTACAGGCTGCGGGTGCGCGCGATCGACGCAGATGGCCTGGAGGGCAGGAACAGCGTGCGGGCGCTGCAGATCGATGCCAGGCCGCAGCCGCCGGTCGCTCTGCAGCCGCCCGACGGCAGGGTGCTGCGTGGCGCAGCCGCCGAACTGCGCTGGACGGACTCGGCAGATGCCGACCGTTACCGCCTGGAGATCGCGCGCGACGTGGAATTCGGGGACATCCTAGTGGCGCGCGAGGGGCTGAACACGACCACGTTCGAGACCAAGGAGATCACCGAACCCGGCACCTACTACTGGCGCGTCACCAGCGTCGCCGTCGATGGCGAGCAAGGGCCGCCGGGCGACGCCCGCTCCTGGGAGCTGAAGAGTGTCCCCGAGGCGATTGATGCGGAGCTGGTCGCCAGCGACGACAGCCTGGTCGCGTCCTGGCGCCCCGGTCCCGCTGGGCAGACCTACCAGGTGCAAGTCGCCACCCATCAGGCCTTCAGGGAACTCGAACTGGACCAGACGACCGTCGAGCCGCGGCTCGACCTCGGAACCGTCAGCGGCCAGGTGCGCTTTCTGCGCGTGCGGGCGATCGAGCCCGACGGCTACCGGGGCCCCTGGGGTGCGGTGCAGCGGATCGATCCACCTCCGGACCCGACCCGTTGGCTGGTGCCCGTGCTCGGCGTGATCGGCATACTGTTGCTCTAGCGCGATGTTCGACAAGCCCACACGGCTAAGCAACATCGTCGGGGCCCTGCTGAGTGCCATACTGGTAATTGGGGCCTACCTGTTGAGCACCGGCACCGCGCTGCAGCGCGTCGATTTCCTTTTCTACGATTATCTGCTCGCCTGGCGCGAGCACCGCATCAGCGACCAGGTGGTGGTCGTCGCGATCGACGACGCTAGCCTGAAACGTCTGGGACGCTGGCCCTGGTCGAGACGCACGCACGCCGAACTGCTCCGCCGGCTGACCGCCATGCGGGCGCGCGCGGTCGGCTTCGACGTGTTGTTTGCGGAGCAGCAGACCGACGACCCGCTCGCCGACGACCTGTTCGCTGGCGCGATCGCGCGCAACGGCAAGACCGTGCTGGCGGTGGCACCGAGCAATCCCGCAAGCGGACAGTCAATAGCCGAGGTCCTGCCGATGCCGCTGCTCGCGGAATCGGCCGCAGGCTTGGGGCACGTGGACATCGAGCTCGACACCGACGGGCTGTGCCGGAGCTTCTACCTGCGCGCCGGCCTCGGCGAACCGCACTGGCCCGCGTTCTCCCTGGCAGTGCTCAAGGCCGCCGGAGGTCACGAGAACGCAGCGCGCTTCGACGCTGCTCCGACAGTGCGGCAAGGATCGGGCTGGGTGCGCGACGGTCGGTATTTTCTCCCGTTCGACGCCCGTCCAGGTGCCGTCCAGACCCTGTCCTACCACAGCGTCATGGAAGACGACGGCCTGGCCAACCAAATCGCCGGCAAGTACGTGCTGGTCGGCTCGACCGCGACCGGCCTGGGCGACTTCATCGCGACGCCGGTATCGTTCGACCACCAGCGGATGCCCGGCGTCGAGCTCAATGCGAACATCCTGAGCGGACTGATGAGCGGGCGGCTCGCCCGGCAGATCGAACAGGGGTCGTACCAGATGTTGACGGTGTGTATCGCCTCGATCGCCGCGGTATTGATGGTCAGCATCAGCTTTCCGGTCGGCCTGCTGCTGATCCCGACCGCGGTCGCCGGGATCCTGGCGCTGTCCGCGGCGCTGCTCTACGGCTGGCAGCTATGGTTCCCGCCGGCAGCGGCCATCGCGCCCATTATCGCCGGCTACCCGCTGTGGGGCGCCTGGTCGCTATTGCAGGAGAGGAAGATAAACCGGTCGCTGACCGTGCGCATGCAACATCAGGCGCTGCACCATGCGATCACCGACCTTCCTAACCAGTACGTGCTGGAGGCGCGCCTGCGCAGGCTTACCCCCGGCCAGATCGAGGGCGGGGGGGTCGCCGCGCTGATGATCGCGCACGTCAAGTGGTACGGATCGACCGAGGCCATCGTCGGCCGATCCGCGGGCGATCAGCTGCTGCGCGCGATCGCCGAACGTCTGAGCAACGCCGTGCGCGGCGACGATCTCGTGGCCCACCTCAGCAGCGACGACTTCGGGATCCTTGTCGAAGAGCTGACAGATGTGGACAGCGCCATCCGCATCTCGCGGAACGTGCTGAACCTGCTGCAGGAGCCGATAGACCTCGACGGTGCGCAGATTTCGCTCTCGCCGCGCATGGGGCTGAGCCTCTGGCCCAAGGACAGTCCGGACGGCAGCGCGCTGCTGCGCGACGCCTACATCGCGATGTTCCGCGCACGCATCGAGGCATCGAACACGACCTGCGTCTACTCCGACGAGATAGCGCAAGAGGTGCACGCCCGCTCAAGATTGGAGCAGGCTCTGATCACTGCAATGGAACGCGGTGAATTCGAGGTCTACTACCAGCCCCAGGTGGTGACCGCGAACGGTCGAATCATCGGCGTCGAGGCGCTGCTGCGCTGGCACAATCCGGAACTCGGGCTGGTCTACCCCGGCACCTTCATCCCAGTCGCCGAACACAACGGACTGATCCAGGCGATAGGCGGCTGGGTCTTGCGCACCGCCTGCCGCCAGGTGCAGCAGTGGAAACTGCAGGGGCTTGGTGCGCTGCGCCTGGCGGTCAACCTTTCGCCGCTGCAGTTCGCCGACGTCAACCTTGTCAGCGAGGTCAACCGTGCACTGAACGAGAGCGGGCTCGACGCGCATAGCCTGGAGCTCGAGATCACCGAGACCGCACTGATGCATAACCTGGAACAGGCCACCAAGCTGATGCGCCAGCTCAAGGAGCGCGGCGTCAAGCTCGCGATCGACGACTTTGGTACGGGTTACTCCTCGCTGAGCAACCTGCGCCATTTCCCGCTCGACCGCATCAAGATCGACCAGTCGTTCGTGCGCGAAATCCACAGCAATCGCGAAGTCCGGGAGATCACCCAGACCATCATTTCAATGGCCAAGCGCCTGCGCCTCGAGGTGATCGCCGAGGGAGTGGAGACGGCGTCGCAGGCAACCTTTCTCGGCCAGAACGGCTGCGACGAACTACAGGGCTTCTTCTTCGGCCACCCGCTGCCCGAGTTGGAGATGACCGCGCTGCTTCAGGCCCGTTCGGCACAGGGCCCGGCATCGACGGTCCCGTCCACCAGGGCCCACGACCCCGTCTGAACACGGCAGCGGCGCGCCTCTTTCAAAGAAGCACCGTTGACCGCGGCGATGGAGTGGCGGAAATGATATGACGCCGCTACGAAATACGAATGGTGCGCAGTTTGGCGCTCGTCATCAATACCGTGGTTCGCGAAGTGATCGTCCTCGGCATCGGCCGATCACAGATCAAGCGGCTTCACGCAAATGTGAGCGCGCTGTCAATCGGACAGGTATCTCCGATGCCGGGCAAACGCGACTCTTACCACCGGTGCACGGCGACTCGAGCGGCGCGCGAGGTGCGGCCTGGTGATGGCCGTAGACGTAAACAGCTCGCCATTACTCCAGATTGCCGTCATAAACCTCTGCGGCGGAACTCCCCGTCATCTTGCACTTATACATGGCCTTGTCAGCTCTGGCGTATAGCAGGCCGAGCGCATCTATAGGAGGTAATTCGGCCATCTGTACCGTTAACGCGGCAATGCCGAAACTTGCCGTCAGCTTTGCAGGGCTCGCGCCTGGCCTTTCCGGGAGAATCGGCAACCGGTGATTAATCCGTTCCGCAAGACGCCGTGCGCCGTCAGTGTCGGTATTGGGCAATAGAAACGCGAACTCTTCTCCACCAAGGCGCGCCAACAGATCGCCGGCCCTGAGCTCTGTTTCCAAGACCTCACCAGCGCGCACCAGCACCGTATCGCCATAAGTATGGCCCCAAGTGTCGTTGACTTTCTTGAACTCATCCAAGTCGGCGATGACGAGCGTCAACGGTAAGTCATCACGCTGTGCTCCGGCGACGATACGCGGGGCTTCGCGAAAAAAGTGTCTGCGATTATGCAGCCCGGTAAGATCGTCTACGACTGCCAGTTGTTCGAACCGATCGCGCAGCTTTTCCGCCTCAACCAAGGCCTGCTGCAACGCATCCGTTCTTACGGCGACTTCGGTATCAATGGTCTGCATCAGGCGAAAATTACGTAGCAGTTGTGCTAATGAATCGGCGAATAGGTACAGCGCGTTCTGGTGCCAGCCGTCAAAAAACTGCGCCTTAGGGTGCGATACGTTGAGCACGCCAAACACCACACCATTCTCACTAAGGGGAATGGATATCAACGAGCCGATTTTTTGTGAGGCTCCGGTACTTTCGAGCGCTTTAAATCGAGGGTCTTTTCGACAATCCAAAGAGCTTTGCGGAGTACCCGTCAAGCAAGACTGCCCCATGATGCCCTCGCCAACCTGAAACTGCGAACTCTTGGTCGAAGACTCAGGGACTGACTGCGCGCGACCAAGTACGCGGCTGAGTACCTCTGCGAATCCAGTACCGGCTACGCAGGTCAACACATCTCCGTTGCGTAGAAAAACCGAACAAGCACCCAAGTGCATGTGTGTCGCTAACTCAGACAAGGCACTTTGTATAAGATCGCTTTCTGTCGATATCGTGTCGCTTGCCGCCAGTAGGCGCCGAAGTGCGGACAGCAAATCCATCAACGCGATAAACCGCGAACGTAGATCTGCTGCCCTTGATAACGCGAGCATCTGCTCGCTAGATTGGACGCTCGGTACGGTCATGAGAATGCTGCGGCAACTTTACGGAGATCCTCTAGACGATCCTCCACCTCCGCTTCGATCGCGCCTGCTGTCTCTGGAGAAAGACCATCGACTATCAGCGGTGTGGGGATCTCATTGATCTGATCGTGCGCCCAACGACTGGCCGCACGGACAATTGCAACGACGTCGCTATGGCGCCCAGTGTATGACTCGTCGGTGACATGCGCCAAGGTACGTACCGCAACTTCCGGCAAGTGCCAACGAAAAGCCAGCCACTCACCGGCCTGCCACTGGTCGATTCCCAACAAAGTCCGTTGCAGGTCCGGAATATCGGCCTGGTCTTCGTTTAGCGCCTCTTCGAAAACACGTGACATCTCGATCGGTCTTACGTGTACGAGCACCAGAACTCCAATGCTATGCAAGAGTCCACCAAGGTACAACGAATCAATAGGGCGATTTTCCGGGTCCCGCGCTTGGCGGCCAACAGCCGCCGCGAGGGTGCTAGTTACTAAGGCATGCAACCAGTAATCACCGATTTCGAAATTCTTACACTGACTCGTATCGAAGCTTCCAGCAAGCGCCATGCTCAATGATAGGCTTCGCACCATATTGAGACCGAGCACCCGAACGATCGCGTGTTCGACCGTGAGGATCGGGGTTTTTTGGCCAAAGAAGGCCGAGTTCGCCAGGCCGAGGATACGTGCCGTCAAAGGTGGGTCCTGTTCGATGATCCCTGCAAGTTCCTTGATTTCCAGCTCCGGATCGGACGCAATTTCGATCAATCGCGTCGCTGCCGCCGTCAACGGCGGCAGGTGATCTAGGCAAAGCAGTTCGTCAAGTACGTCTAAGCCCTGCTTTCTTTCCAGTCCATTCATCTGCAGAAGACTTTCTGGCCTTTATTAGGTTGCATATCGGCCAGAGAACGCGGTTCTTTATCGGACAATGTGGCTAGCGCAAGGCGAGTGAAGCTGCAAATTGCGGTTTATTGGCTGGACAATGCGTTATGGACATGATGGCTTTCAGACGGACTCTCTGCACACCACCCTCGGTTCTCGAATTCGTCACTCCGAAGAACCCTGGAGATCTCTAGCCCGCATATCTCGCCGATTTAGTGTGGGCTGCGAGTGCCGTACCCGGGCGACAAGGGCCATGACCGCGTCACCCGGGAGTGACCTCAGCCTGGATACAGCGCCGGTATGCCCCTTTGCGACTTGCGCGCGTCCCCGCACTCATGGAGTGTCCGCCTCTCGGTGGCGAAGGCGCCCAGCAGGCTCTCACCACTCCAAGGCTGGTCCGCTTTCTCGGCGTAAAGCTGCTTCTCCATCGCGGCCAGTTCGGCGGACAAGTCGCTCGGAATTGCGCTCGATGCGGTGGAAGACCTAGACGAAAATCGAACCGCACGCAGCCAGGAAATCAGTGCCGCGTACGCACGCGGCAGCTCGTTCGCCTTGCATGCGCGAACGAGCTCGTGTTCGATGCTGGCGACGAGTCCACGACGCTCCTTCGCCCCGACGCCTCTTAGGGGCGCGCTAGCAGTCGACGATGGCGCGTTGCTGTTTTGGTCCTGCCGCCACCGGCGAACGCTCAACACCAGCAAGCCGATCGCTCCGACGGAGATCAGGGCCAGCAGCAAAGAGATCAGGATCTGGCTCGTCCGGAACCCTGTGGTTGCAACCGGTACCGGCGCCGCATTGCCCTGTAGCGTCGAGGTAGGCGGGGAAGACGCGGTACCTGAGCGGGGGCCTCCTCCGGCGGAGGCAGCGCCCGGTGCAACGGAGATAACCTGGGCAGGCAGGCTGGCAACACGTTGCGTATCGTCCGTCGTGTCCCACCACCGCACATCAATGGCCGGCAGTGACACCTCGCCAGCACGGGTCGGCACGATCGAAACGACGAACTCGCGGATGGCGGCCGTTCCCTCGGACGTGTCGACCGACTGGACATTGGTGCGTTCGAGATAGAGCCGGGCACCGTCCGCGTCGGCAATGGAAATGTCAGGCAGCTGTTCCTCGGAGGCACCCAGAGCAAGCAGACGCACCGCACGGGTCACGGCCTCACCCACGCGAAACGTGGGGTTCTTGGGCGACCAGGTGTCACTCAATTGAACGCGCTTGGCGGGCAGGAACCAGGGCCCTGTCACTGGTCGGTCTGGACTTGACATCGAGCTCTACCGGCGCTGAGCGAACCGTCACCTCGCGGCCGCGATTGAACAGATCGCGGAACAGCGACTCACCGAATGGTATCCCTCCCATGGCGCCGGGGAGCTCCATTCCCGAGATCATGGACGACATAGAAGACCGATCTTCCACGGTGGTCGTGAGGGTCAACGGTGGAATCCTCAGATTGCCGCTTTTTTGCGGCGTCAGGAAATAGTGGCGCTCGACGACCGTCACCTCGCGGCCGTTGCGAGTGGCCCTGCTGATCTGATCGTCACCGGTCTTCTTGAGCACGAAGTCGGCGCCGCTCGGCTCTGCCAGACGGGCTTCCCGAATGCCGATGGCGTCATGGATGCGAACCGTGAGCGGTATCTCCTGCTGGACGTAGTACGTCCCCGGATCAACGCTCACATCGATGCTGATGCTGCCATCCGCGGTGGCGGCGGTGGGCATGGCCTCCGCCTCGATGACTTCGATGGTCAACGGATCGCTGGAATAACTCCCGGCCACGATGGAGGGAATCGTGAAGCTCCCCTTCTCGTTTGGGCTCAAACTGATGAGCCAGCTAAAACTGTCAGTGCGCCTGCCGTTGATCACACTGGTCTGTGACTGCCGGCTCGTGCCGAGGATACGGAAGTCCTGGGCGAGGGGCGACAGATCCGGTCTGGATGCCGGGCCAGCATCGGCGATAGACAGGGTCAGCACGAAGCTGTCCCCGAGCGCGACGTGGGTCGTGTTCACGCTGGCGCGAAGCCCGCTCGCCATGGAGGACTGGAAGGCGCCGGTTAGCGCGATCAGCACAATAGCAACCATTGTTGATAAGAATCGTCTTAGGTTCATCGGCTCCACCTGCGTTGTGTAGGTTGCAAGATCAATCAGTTGCGCGGGAGCACACGGCCATAGTGTTGCCGGATGCGAGCCCGCAGCAGACCCGATGGATCGTCCGGTACGGCGCGGAGCTGTTGTTCGTTCGCCTGGTCGAGTTCAGACAGCCCGGCAGCGGCAGGTGGCTGTTTCGGGTGTGGATCATTCTCGCCGTGCTGTCCGCCACCGTTGCCTTCGAGCAATGCGTCCATCGCCCTGCTGAATGCGCTCTTGCCCTTGGTGTCGACCTCGGGTCCCTGATCCTGGGTGCTCCCGGGCGCGACATCCTCGGCGTCGGAACGTTCGTCCGGGTTCTGTCCGGCACCAGCCTGTTGGTGCTCCGGTTTGCCGCCGCCCTCGGACTGGTCCGGTTTGCCGCCGCTCTGGGACTGCTCCGCTTGATCGCCACCCTGGGACCGCTCCGGCTTGTCGCCGCCCTGGGACTGGTCCGGTTTGTCACCACCCTGGGACTGCTCCGGTTTTTCGCCGCCCTGCTGGTCCTGGCTCTCCTGTTGCTCCTTGCGCTTCTTGTCCTCCAGAAGTTGCGCCACCAAGTCGCGGTTGAAGCGGATGTCGGCGTCCGCCGGGCTCAACTGCAGCGCCTCGTCGTACGACTCGATGGCTTTCTCGAACTCGCCGGCTTTCGCGAACGCGTTGCCGAGGTTGTAGTAGTCATCGGGTGTCTCGGCACTGGCATACAGCGCGGCCGCCCGGCCGTACTGGCCCCCCTTGTACAGGGCGCTGGCCTTCCATGACGGGTTCTCGAAGCTGTCGGCCGCCGCAGCAAACTGGCCGTTGCGGTAGTTCTCCGCGCCTTGCTGATCGGAGGTCTTCCAGAGATCGTCCCAGGTGGCGGCGCTGGCGTCTTGCATAGGTACGCAGAGGCCGAACACCAGGCCGAACGGGAGCAGCCCCATCAGCACGTTCTTGCGAAACGCGAGCGGCGCGAGCAACACGGGAATGATCAGCAACCAGTAGCCCATGTCCTTCCATGCGTCGGCGTGGAACTGCGAGTCCGCCTGCTGCATCGTCGACGCAACCTCGCCGAATGTATGGCTGAGCGCATCCACGTCCTCGCTGCCCGGGGACAGGGTCACGAAAACGCCTCCCCCGGCGGCCGCCACGTCTCGAAGCTCGGTTTCTGCCAGCCGAGTGAGCGCAGGCTCTCCACTTCGCGACTTGATGGGGGCGCCGGAAGCGGTCTGCAGAGCGGCGCCTTCGTTGGTGCCCACCCCAAGCACGCTCACGCGGTAGCCCGCCTGCCGCGCCACGCGCGCCGACTCCAGGGACTTGGCCGGGTCCGCACCCGCATCATCCGCGATCACCACCACGTGCCCCTTGTGCGCGCCGGTCTGCTCCAGCAGATCCTTCGCCTTGTCGATGGCGAGGTACAGATGGTTACCGAGCACCGGCATCAGACTGGTGGACAGCTCCGGCAGCATCTGGGTGATCACACGGGTGTCGCTGGTCAGCGGTGCGGCGACGAACGGCCGATCGGCATAGATTATGAAACCGAAGTCCCCTCCCTTCCCGTCGGCCAGGATGTCGCGCAGCTTGTGGCCTGCGCGGGTGAGACGGTCGGGCGACAGGTCCGTCGCGTTCATCGACTGCGAGAGGCTGAGCGCCAGTACGGTGGGGACGCGCGGCTTAAAGACCGGCAGTTCGTTTTTCTCCCAGGTGGGACCTGCGAGTGCGACAACCACGGCCAGCAGGCCTGTTGACAGCGCCGCCACACGCCACCTGGACTGCTCGTCCGAGCCCGGCTTGACCGTCAGCCGCTTCAACAGTTGAGGGTCCACGACCTTGTGCCAGGCGCTGCGGCTGGATGCCTGCATGCGGCGCGCCGACAGAGCAATCAGACCGATCAAGGGTATCAACGCCAGCAGCCAGTAGGGTCGTAAGAAGAAGGCGTCAGCGTTCATGTCACTGCTCCACGTGGTTGCGTCGTTCCATCCAGCGCCCCACCGGGGGCATGACCAGCGCCAGCGTCAGCAGCGCCGTCAGGACGAGGGCCGCAGACGGCGGCCAGAAGTAGAGGCTGACCGATGGCCGGATGAACACGGGTTCTCCCGATGCCGGCTCCAGCCTGTCCAGTTCCGCATAGATGCCCGCCAGTCCCTGCACGTCCTGCGCGCGGAAAGTAGCGGCCTCCGGTCAGCTGTGCGATCCGGGTCAGGGTCCCTTCGTCCAGATCCTCCGAAGGGTTGACTGCCTGCGCGCCGAACGGCGTCTGCATGACCATTCGTTGCGCCCCCACACCAATGGTGTAAATGCGAATCCCGAGGTCCTTCGCCAGCTTCGCGGCCTGCATCGGCTCGAGAACCCCTGCGTTGTTGGCCCCATCGGTCAGGAGGATCAGCACACGGCTCTTCGCCGGCCGTTCCTTCAAGCGCTTCCCCGCGATTGCGATGGCGTCACCGATCGCGGTCTGCTGGCCCGTCAATCCGACCTGGGCCTCGTCGAGCAACGCGCCCACGACCGTTGCGTCCAGGGTCAAAGGGACCTGCAGGTAGGCCCGGTCGCTGAAGAGGATCAGGCCCATGCGATCACCCTTGCGGCGGCTGATGAAATCGTCCGCCGCCGCCTTCACGACAGCCAGGCGATTGGTGGTGCGCCCGTCCACGGCGAAGTCTTCCTGCGCCATGCTGCCGGACAGATCGATCGCCATCATCAGGTCCCGCCCCTCGATCGGGAGCGGGAGCTCGTCGCCGACGAACACCGGCCGGGCGAGCGCCGTCACCAGCGCGACCCAGATCAGCGAGGCGATCAGCAGCCGCCAGGGGCGGCGCATCGCCGAGCCGCTCCCGCCGCCCGCAGCGCCGGCGAAGCGCGGGTAGAACGGGACTCTCAGCGAGCCACCAGGCGTCACGGATGCGGGTTTCGCAAAACGGCGCACGAGAAAGGGCAGCGGCAGAAGCATGAAGGCCATTGGAAACAGAAAGTCCATCACGCATAACTCCTTATCCAATTCTCGGCGGCGCTAAAAATCGCATCCTTGCCCGGCTCCGACTGCGGCGACTCTCCGCCGCAGCCTTCATCCATCACATACGGCGCACCGGCGATGAACGTAGCGATCGGCGGCGGCATTCCATGCGGGGACTGCGACAGATATTCGCTCCAAGCGTCACCGTGGATGCTCGCGAGGTGCTGGTCCTTGATCCCGCTGAGGGCGATCCGCCTGATCAGGACGCAGATCTGCGACGCCAGCTCCAGCGTCGATGACTTCGGCGTCGTCTGCGCCTTCAGCAGCTCCAGCTCACGCAACGCCTGGAACCTCAGCGAGCGCCGCCGTCTTAACTCGAGACCAGCGACAGCTACCGATGCGATGAGCACTATCGCTAGCAGTGCCCACCAACCCGGTGCAAGGGGCCACCACGAAACGTCTTCTGGCAGTCGGATATCGCGTAGCCGGGCAAGCTCTGCGACCACGTCGGCCGGCAAGGACTGGGAGTTCAGAGGTGTCATGCCATCACCCTCCCTGAAGGTCGCCTCGGTGGACGACCTCGATGTGGGTGCAATACAGACCTGGGATCGTCGGCCGTGGACAGGGCGTGAAACGCCATGCCATGTTTTCTCGATATCGACTCGATCCGGTCGCGCCGTTGTGCGAACGCCGATGCGTACTCCTGGCGCTGCTTTGAGCCCAGCTCATCGAGGAAGGTCACCCGCTCGCCGTCGCTGACGCGGTAGTCGCCGCGGTACGGGAGATCCGTGTCCATCTGGTCATAGACGAGAACGTTGGTGAGGTGAGCGTGAACGGAAAGCCGCCGCATCTCCGCTTCCACCGCGTCGTCCATATCCGCGAAGTCGCTGATGATGAAGGCCAGGGCTCCTGGCCGGCAGATGTGGCGCATGCGGCGCATCGCCAGGCTCAAGGAAGCCTCCGAGCAATCAGCAGGGGGCACCGTCTCCGTCGCCAGGCTCATGTCGTGCATGAACGACAGCATGCCCGTGCGGTTGCGTGTTGCAGGATGGTCACGCAGGCCGCGCTGGTCCAGGATGAATCCGCCGATGCGATCACCACCGTCGATGCCGACCCAGCTCAGCATGGCGGCGATGTGTGCGGCCAGCACCGACTTGAACCGGACCCGGGTACCAAAGTGCATCATGGAGCGGCAGTCGAGCAAGATGAAGACCGGGCGTTCGTGCTCCTCTCTGAACAGTTTTGTGTGCATAGCCCCGGTACGGGCCGTCACGCGCCAGTCGATGGCTTTCACGTCGTCTCCCGGCTGGTAAACACGGGATTCATCGAACTCCATGCCGCGGCCGCTGAACACGGAACGATTGGTGCCGAACTGATGTGTGCCGACCTTGCCGCCGGGCGCGAACCCAGTGGCTTTCAGGTCAGGACGGGTGCGCAGCAACTCGACCACCGTCGCACTGACACCTCCACCTGATTCTCGCGCTCTTGAATTCATTGTCTTACTCCCGTTGCCCGTACCATTCATCCACCGCGACCAACCGCGCTGGAAGGTCGTGCCCTGTTCAGCTGACCGGCACCCGTTCCACCAGCTGGTCGATGAAGTGATCCTTTGTAACGCCGTCTGCCTCGGCCTCGAAGGTCAGTATGATCCGGTGACGCAAGACGTCCTTGATCACCGATTGCACGTCGGCCGGAGAAGCGAAGTCGGATCCGCGCAGCCATGCATGCACCCTGGCACAGCGGTTCAGGGCGATCGTGCCCCGGGGGCTTGCGCCGTAGGTCACCATGTCCGAGAGATCGGCGCCGTAGGTAGTCGGATTTCTAGTTGCGAACACCAACTGCAGGATGTACTCCTCCAGGGCCGGGGACAGGTAGGTCTTCAATGCCAGCTGACGGGATTCGAATATCACGTCCTGGGTGATGGCCTGCGGCGTGGTCACCGCTTCGCCCATCGCCTCGCTGTGCACGAGCCTCATGATCTCGCGCTCGGCCTCCATGTCCGGGTAGTCGATATTGACGTGAAGAAGGAAGCGGTCGAGCTGTGCCTCCGGTAGCGGATAGGTCCCTTCCTGTTCGATGGGATTCTGCGTCGCCATCACCATGAACAGCTTCGGCAGCGGGTAGGTCTTTCCGCCGACCGTCACCTGGTGCTCCGCCATTGCCTCGAGCAGGGCCGACTGCACCTTTGCGGGTGCACGATTGATCTCATCCGCCAGGATCAGGTTGTGAAACAGTGGTCCCGGCTGGAACTGGAAGGTGCCGGTCTCGGGTCGAAAGATGTCGGTGCCGGTCAGACCGCTGGGGAGGAGGTCGGGGGTGAACTGGATCCGCTGCTCATCGCAGTCGATTGCCTCGGAAAGCGTCCTGGCCGCCTTGGTCTTGGCAAGTCCCGGGGCACCTTCGAGCAGGACATGGCCGTCTGCGAGCAACGCCATGAGCAACCGCTCAACGAAACCCGACTGGCCGACAATCTGACGGTTGATGCGAGTCCGAAGATCCGCAATTGCCTGGCGGTTCGCATCCGGCTCTAAACTAGAAAGTATTGCGCTCATTGCTTGTTCCCTTGAGGTTGCGGTGACTGTGGTTTTAACTATGGGGGGCGCGGTTTGCCGGCCCCTTTCGCGAGGTTTACAGCTGCGACAAGTTCGCTTCGCCGTTTCTGGCCGCGGAACTCAGGGCGTGCTGTCCGGTGCCTAGGCTCCAGCGCTGCAGGTGCCGCGGCGATGTGCGCTGTCGCCCGTGCAACGGACGGGGCCTGGCGTCCGCGCAGGCCGCCAGGCCCGGCCAGCCCTCCAGAGGACCGGGTCAGCCGTTTGTGCCTTGCACCGGGATCGTTTCGGCGTCGTAGGATTTGACCACCACCGAATCTTCCACTGCCTTCAGTGCGAGGTTGGCCTCGTAATATTTCTGCTCACCCATCAGCGAGACGGCGTGACGGGTCTGGTCCAGGCTCTTGCCGGCCGGGAGAAGCACTGCATGAATCGAGACACCGACGTCGGCCAGCGTCAGCGCGTCGATCGCTTTCCTCTGGTCGCCCTTGCTCAGGTGCTCGGCGGCCTTCTTCAGGCTCTCCAGGTTATCTTCGGTGGGAACGAATCCCTCCGCCAGGTCGACTGAGACATCCAATGGAACATAGGCATCTTCACTATTGCCGGCCTTGCTCGTCTTGATGGAGAGACTCCCCATGGAGTCCTGCGCCATCGAGAGCTTCCTCTCGGCGGCGGCAGCGAGTTCGACCGCCAGGACCGGGTCGCCGTTGAAGATGGCAACCCGAGATTTGCGCACTTCTTGCAGTGCCTCCAAGAACTCATCAGCCGTCTGGATGAGGGCTTCCTGCTTGTTGGCTGCGGTCTGGGTGGTGGTGGCTGGAGAGGCCTCAGGATTTCCGGTCCGAGACGACGCGCCGGTGGACAGAAGCATGCCCGTGGCGAGCGCCCCGGCAACCGCGAGCGCCACGAATTTTTTGGGAGTAGTCATTGGTTGGTATCCTCGGTCATCAGTGAGCAGTTCGAATTTGAACCGCGCTGGATGATGAGGGCGCAACCTGCGACGGAACTGTCGCGAACTTTACGCCTATGACAAGTCGGGTCCCGCGGCATCGCCCGCCGGGTCCGGCGGGAATCTGACCGATACGCAAAGCCCGGGACGGTTGTCCTCCAGGGTGAGCATTGCGCCCTGTCGCACTACGATGGCGTTGACCAGAGCCAGTCCGAGCCCGCTTCCGGGTGCGGACCGGCTCACATCCAGCCTGAAGAAGGGTTCCAGTACCTGCTGCCAATACTCCTCGGGGATTCCTGGCCCCGTGTCGGCAACGCTGATGACGGCCCCATGCTGGGGTGTCTCCCCCACCGAGAGGGATATCCGCGTGCCGGCTGGACAGTGACAGATGGCGTTCTCGACAAGGTTGACCAACATCTGTCGGAGCATCTTCGCATCACCACGGACCGGTGGCACGGCTGACTCCGCGAGATCACAGATCAGCTCCTGCCCGGCTTGCTCGGCGACGGGACGGAGGACGTCTGCGATATCCGTGGCCAGATCCCTGAGAGACAGCGTCGAGAACTGTTCCTGACCGCTGCCGCTTTCGATACGGGCTATCCTCAAGATAGTGTCCATTATCTCGCTGATGGTCTTCAACTCGGCACCGGCACCCTCTATCAGGCTCTCCGTTTCGAAGTCCATGCCTTGCTTCCCCAGAGCCTCCTGGAGCCGCAGATAAGTTCGATTCAGTGGCGAGCGAAGATCGTGCGCAATGGCATTGATTGCGTTGCGCGTGCTCCCCATCAATGCCGCAAGGTGGTCGAGATGTGTATTGATCTTGCGCGAAACGCGATCGACCTGGTCGTTCGACGCATCGAGGGCAACCCGGGCGCGCATGTCTCCCTTCGACACCGCGTCGAGCGTCGCCGACAGCCTGTCGAGCTTCACAAATACCCGCCGGCTGATCAGGTGGCCGATGGGTAGCGAAATTACAACGACTGCGAGGCCCGCGAGAAAGAGGTAGAACACGAGTTGTTCCAGCATCCCATGGATCAGACGCGTGCTGCGCCCGACGACCAGGGTCGATGCCTGGGCGGATATCACATACAGGTGGGCGGTGCCCGGCGTGCCGGGCGCGAGAACATCCAGCGTCAGGGTCCGCCAGCCCACGAACGTCGGTGCGATCGAGAGGTTGCCCGCGAGACGGTTGCCTTTTTCGTCGAATAGCGCAGCTACCCGCGGGCCGGCAATGGCGGGCTGCTCCAGTCGGGCGATGACTTCGACCAGCGCCTTCTGGCCGCCTCGGGCTTGGATGTCCTGGAACAGCACGGCCTCTTCGACGATCTGCTCTTCGAGCTCACGATACATGGCGGCGCCGATCAGATGGTGGAGAGCATATCCTGTCACCACCAGGGCGCAGGTGAAGATGGCGAGCGACAGTGCGGCCGTTCGAAATGCTGCGCCAGAGACGACGCTACCGCGGAGCATGAAGCGAGTATCCCGAGTTGCGCACGGTGTGAATCAGCGCCACATCGAAAGGTTTGTCCACCTTCGCTCGCAAGCGGCTGATGTGAGTTTCGACCACCGTCGTACGCGGGTCAAAGTTGAAGTCCCAGACTTGCTCCAGGAGCATGGTCTTCGTGAGCACACGCCCCGAGTTGCGCATCAAGATCTCGAGTAGCGCGAACTCCTTCGCGTGCAGGTCGATGGTCGTGCCACCACGTTTCGCCGTTCGCGTCAGCAGATCGAGCTCGAGGTCGTGCACCTTCAGGGTGGTCTTTTCGTTGGTTTCCTTCGGGCGCCGCGTCAGTACCGTGATACGGGCAAGCAGCTCCGAGAAATGGAATGGCTTGACGAGATAGTCGTCGGCACCCGCCATTAGGCCATCCACGCGGTCGTCGACGTCCGCCATGGCAGTGAGGAAGATGACCGGGATCTGGCTCTTCGCTGCCCGCAATGCCTTCAGTACGGCCAGCCCGTCCAGGCCGGGCATCATCCGGTCGAGCACAACCATGTCGTAGTTGTTGTAGAGACAGAGGCTCAGCGCATCCCGGCCGTCGAATACACAGTCCACGGTGTGGCCTTGCTCCACCAAGCCTTTCTCGAGGAAAGCCGCGGTGCTCTTGTCATCGTCTGCAACCAGGATTTTTATGTGGCGGTGTGCCTTCCGATTCGAATCGCCCGTTAACCCGACGTGGTAACAGAACCTCTCCAACGCGCCGGCCCCGATACCGTGGCCCAGTCCACGGCGCCGGCCGTGAGCGGCGCCTTGGCCATCAACGACCTGCGCACGACACGGGTAGTCGACACCGTCAGGGCGTGCACATTGCCAGAGCGGATCGCGATGAACGATGTCATGAGATGGAAATAGTACACCGGCACGCTCGCCAGTCGGCATCGGTGTTCAGATCGCGACGCGATGCACGGAGAATGAGGGGCCAGAAGTCGGCTACGACCTCTGATCGAATTGGACCAGCTACTGCCATTCCTAGTAATCGGGATGGTCAGGACTTCCATAGCTGGTAGGCTTTACGCCAAAGCATTAGCGGCAGCTCGCCTAACGGCGAAGCCGACCGCGTCTCCTCCTAAACCAGCGAAAGAATTCTCATGACATCCCCTCTTCGCCCCCAAAGCTGGCTGATATATCGCCAAAGGAGCAAACTGACCCCGGCCTTAGCCCTAATCGGTGTCTTGCTGCTCGTCGGGTCCCAAGCGACCACCAACGCGGAACTTGCAGCCAGGCCAACGGCACAGCCGCAGTCCGACCCGCTCAACACCACCTTCATCATCGGCAATCGGCCGGTCCGCCTGATTGATGGCGAGGATGAGCAGCCAGCCGCGCCTGGCTCAAGCAGCAAGATCATTACCCGTATCTGGGGCGCGCCAGTCGCGGCGGACCTGAACGGGGACGGAATCGACGATGCCGTATTGATCTTGACCCAATCTACCGGCGGTAGCGGCACCTTCTACTACGCAGTTGCGGCTATCGCCGAGCCAACGGGTTACGAGGGCTCGGCAGGGGTTTTACTGGGTGACCGAGTCAAGCCACAGAGTATCGATATCGTCAATACCAAGGCGCGGATCAGCTTTCTGACCCGTGGCCATGGCGAGGGTTTCGCCGATGACCCGACGGTGCCGCGGCAGATAGATGTAATCTATGTCGCCAAAGACAGGCGGTTGGCCGAGGTCGCCATCGACTTTGAAGGGGAGGCCGATCCGAATCGTATGACCTTGCAGATGCACACCTGGACCTGGATCAGAACGGTCTTCAATAACGATACAGTTACGGAGCCAAGAACAGCGGGGGCCTTCACACTCACCTTCGATGAACACGGCCGTCTGTCGGGAACCACCGACTGCAATAGCTTCCAAGGCACAGCGACGGTTAAAAAGCACAAGATACAGTTCGACGAGTACTTTGCGATGACCCGAATGTTTTGCGCAGATTCCCAAGAGGCGGAGTTCATCGAGATGCTGCGGAACAGCAACTCATTCTTCTTCAACAGCCGAGGCCAATTGATCATGGAACTCGAGTACGATAGCGGATCGGTAGTTTTTCAGTGAGATTTATCATTGCACTACGAGTGGCGTAAGCATCTTCTTGCGGTACCCAGACGGTCACGCTGCGGTGAGGTTTCTTTCTTCGGTTGTCGGCCGACAAGAGACGTTCTCGCAGACATACCTGAGCAATTTGGCCAGTGTGTTGCATCGATCGGTTGAATCCACAGCACAGACCGGGCGTTCTCGGACGCAGTGACGAGGAAGATCGATCGGGTTCCCGCCGGTTCAAGGTTCACGACCGCAGTCGACCCTGAGCGGTCCTTAGATGGTCCCGACAGCCAACATTCGCCAAGGTATAAGCGGACGCTCAATGCCGTGATTCCGCTGAAGTGCGCTCCACTTTGCCCCATCTAAAGCGGAGGAGCGCCCTCCCTATTTCGTCATCGCAGGACTTTCTTCTGCTGGAGGATCTGCAACGATCTTGCCACCCATGTCGCGCAAAAGGCGCTGGAATTCCGGCGACGATTTCATAATCGTTCCTGCTGCAGCGCGTAGCCGATCGACTGCCTCGGGAGGCAACACGAAGCTTGTGGGCTGCTGATTCAGATAGTCCCGTTCAGCTTTGTCTTTCAGCCGTGGGAAAGACACGTCGATAGCGTAGATCTCCGCCTGAGGGACGCGTAACGCAGCCTTAACGGCAGGATCCTTGACGTCCCTGTAGGCAGGCGATTCGCGAATTGTACGCAGGGTCTGCCACCTGTGTGCAGTGTCTCTCAAGAGTTCGTTCGCCTCGAAGGAGAAGGCGTCGATCGGAGTGCCTGACGCCTTGAGCAGAATGTCTGCGGGACCCGGCGGATCCTCCGATTCATCCCAGTCGGTGGGTGGCAAGGACAGCGAATTGACAACGACGACAATAACCCTGCGCACATTGTCGAACGGCGAGGGAAGCCCGGCGAAGTGCAGTGCCTCGAGGACTTGCAGCCCGTCGAGCACAGCGCGCATGCCTACGTTGTCAGAGACACCACCATCTACCAGATGGAGGTAGGGTCGATGGACGCTGTCGGCGTAGGCGTACTCCGCCTTGATTGAGCGTATCGCACGGGCCGCGGGCCGCGGCGGGGCCGTGGAGTCAAGGAACGGCTTAATCCACTCGGGAGTGGCCGCGTTGCAGGTACCGCCATAGTTGTTGATCGTTACGGGCGAGAGCACGACCGGCACTGCAGACGAGGCCGCCGCTGCGCGGGAGAGCGGAACCGAATTGAGATCCGAGCAGATGATGTCGAATATGCGCTGGCCGAAGATGAAGCGGGAGCCGGTCGAGAGGTCGGTGGCCGACGCAATGATCAGCGGCCCGTCGCCGCGGTCTAGATCGCCGAACGTGGCACCGTCGAACAGGATCTCGTCGTAGAGCTCGGCCGCCAGTTCGGAACGGCCCCAACCCGTTGACCAAAGCTTTCCCCAGTTGGCTGGGTTGAATGTGCGGGAGGTGATTTCGCCCTGCACATCCCGCTTGAGGAAGCGTTGCTCGTACTCGTCAAACAACTTGTCGCCGTACAGGCCATAAGCAAGCGCGGTAAAACTGCCGCCCGATACACCGGTGATAATGTCGACTTGGTTGAGCAGGCGGAGCTTCTCGCCGTTCGGTCCAATTACCTCGGTGTCGCGAAGAAACTCAAGCACGCCGTATGAAAAAGAAGCAGCGCGTGTACCGCCGCCGGAGAATGCCAGTATGACCAGGTTGTCCTTCTTCTTTTTCTCCGCGTGTGTCTCGAATCGGTAACCCTTACTCGGGTCCGTCTCGGTGATCGGTAAATTGACCGGGCGAGTGGCGCACCCCGCGAGCAGGATGAACAACGCCAGTATCAGCAATGGTTGGATGCCTAATCGGTTCACCGCGCAATTATACCCGATAACGCAGACGCTCAAAATACTCCGTCTTCAGCAACGTGAAATTGCTGATTGCAGCACCAAACTAGAAACATCCAGCGCATTTGACTCCCCGCAATGGCCGCCCTCTTGCTGGGGGGACCACTTCTCGTCTAATGCGCTTCTCAACAAGACACAACCAAAGGTATTGTCCGCTCCCGGGCAACTTGGGCGGCCAACATGACTGTCGGCTCATGGCCCGGGAAGAGACGAAGAAGCCGCCCCTACCTGAAAGCCTGAGCGATTTATCCGGCATCAATCCACAACACGTGCCTGCTTCAAACCCTCATCCGTCGCATAGGGAGGTCTGCTCGCTTCAATCAGCTTCGCGGAAACATAGTCTGGGCGTTTGATGAGAAAGACGTGGAATTCGACCAGATGACCCAGCGGCAGACCGATCCGCACACAATGACGATCGAAAACGCGTCCGTCCGCTGGCCGGAAAGACTGTCGCCGTTCATCCCTGCCGCCAGCCTACGTATCCCGAAAAGAAATTCGATTCCGCAGCGAGGTTCGAATTCGCCAAGCGACTGAAGATGAGCCCCTGTTACTGCCTGCCGGAACATCGTCCCCTCGGCAACCAGAGCCGGCCGCGACTCCGCATGTATAACGAACCGTCCAACTGCCGCCGGCAAATGAATCGGACGACCCGTCTGGACCCCACCGGAGACGAGGTCTTCGATTGGCCGCCGCGCCCTGTGGTTACTACGCATATACAGCGCTCGCTCTTGGCCTCATCCCCGCCGCGAGCCGGCATGCGCGTCAGCTTTAACTGACCGATGAGATATCGGGTGTTTCAGCACCGGCAAGTCGACAACGCATGCGGGCCGACTACCTCGCCGGGACGGCCGAATACTGCTTCGGATCGCCGTCCGGATGTTCAACCAGGCAAAGCAGTGGCTGCAACTATCAAACGTCCTCGGCAAGGCGGAAGCCGAGAAACGGGAGCTCGTACACATCATCGGCGCCGAAACGGAGGGCCGAACGTATGTTCCACGGCTTGTTGAACCAGGCGCCGCCGCGGACCATCCGTCGACTACAGTCCCCACCTCCTCCTTTTTTCCAGGCAGCGCCGCCGGCGGGCGCTCCTGCGTAGCTATCGTGCCAGCAGTCTGTCGTCCATTCCCAGACATTGCCCAGGGTGTCATACAAACCCCAAGGGTTGGGCGCGAAAGATCCGACGGGCGCGGTTCGCTCGCCGGCCCATTGGCTGCCGCAGCCTTCGCAGTTTGCGTGGTTCTTGCCGACGTTGTCTCCCCACCAATACGTCGTGGTGGTCCCGGCCCGTGACGCGTACTCCCACTCGGCCTCGGTTGGCAGGCGGTAGGACTTGCCCGTTGCAGAAGACAGCCAGCGCGCATAGGCCCTAGCATCCGCCCAAGAGACGTTAATTACCGGGCGCCGGCTCCGGCCCCATCCTTCATCCGAAGGCACCTCTGCACCTGTGTGCCGAGCGTAGACCTCGTACTCCTCGAAGGTGACCTCGTACTTGCCGATAGCGAAGGGCTTCGCGAAGTGCACCGCGTGGACAGGGTGCTCTTCATCTTCGCCTTCGGCGGACCCCATCTGAAAATCCAGCAGGAAATCGCCGCGTGGGACGCGGACCATTTGGGGCTCTTTCAGCTCAGACACCGGGAGCAAGTCGCGCAACCGCTCGGGCACAACATCGGCGGCATGCCCCAAATCGCTGTCTCTCCCTTGCCCGTGCACGAACAGCCCGATTGAAGCGGTCGCTATCAAGGCCACCAGCAGCAGGCCCGTCACCTGGCGGTTTTGATCTGTCATCATCCTCATGTCCCCGCAACTAATGAAGTCGCAGCGGTCTCTAAAGACTTGGTCGGATATCGGTCAGGGTCAAGAGGGGATGAACACATGCGATGGCTTGGGTCTGATCGAGGCTCGCCCGTCCCGGTCTACCGATAGCAGGGCGCTGGCAACTTCCCATCAGTGTCCGGTCTAGTCGTGTGGGTAGCGAATCTCTAATCGTCACCTAAAAACGGCAACTTAGGCAATCTTGTTCCGAAACGCGATCACCCCTACCCCGCGCTGCGATGAAGGACCTGCTGGTACTCCTCCTCCATCTTCTGATAACGACGGCCAAGCTACTCGGACCGGGTGGCGCGAAGGCAGTCATCGCCGACAGCCAGCTCATGAAACAGCAACTCTGGGTCATCAATCGCGCTCGGCGACGTGCGCCCAACCTATCGGCACTCGATCGATGCCTGTTTGGCTCCTGGTCATTGTTTCTCGATCCACGCCGCATCCAACGCGCTGCCGTCATTATCCGGCCTTCAACGCTGTGGAAATTTCATAACCTGCTCAAGCGGCGAAAGTATCGACTGCTGTATTCATCCCGCCGTGCCGACCTCAACCGATTCCAGTGGTATTCGCATTGCCGTGGGCTGCACCAGTTACCCGTAGCCGCCTGAATAACAATTCGCCATACACGCCTTCATAGGGAGGACCATGCCTCCAAATAAACGACCGAGATATAACGCAGGGTCTTTCCAGTGCCGACGAGCAACAGGAAAAGCCACAGGCGCACCTTCATGATACCCGCAATCAGCGTCAACGCATCGCCGCCGACCGGCGCCCAGGCCAGTAACAGCGACCAGAAGCCGTAACGCTGAAACCAACGTTGCGCCCTGTCGATTTGCGTCTGGCGGAAATAAAACCATCGCCGATCCTTGAAATGCAGCAAATACCGGCCCAGCAGCCAGTTCACCACCGCCCCCAGCGTATTACCCAGCGCGGCGATCAGCACCAGCAGGATTGGGTCGCCGCCCTCGCGCAGCAGCGCAAACAGGACGACCTCGGAATAGAACGGCAGTATAGTTGCCGCGAGGAACGCAGAACTAAACAGCAGCAGGTAGGCCGTAATCATGTAGCGCGCCGCAGCAACCAGCGGAACAACGCGAATTGGGATGGCAGATAGAAAAGATATTCAGGATGCCACTGTACGCCGATGATGCTTCGGCCACTCGAGCACTCCACGGCCTGAATGATCTCATCAAGATCCCACCCGACTGCCTTGAGATCCCTTCCGGGATCCCTGATCGCCTGGTGATGCAGGCTGTTGACTCGCAGCCGTGCCTTGCCGCAGACTGCGGCCAACATCGAGTCCGGCACCAAGCGGACCTGCTTGGTCGGTAACAGCCCAGGTCGATTATGCGTGCGTTGGCGCATCGGCCGAATATCCTGGTGAAGCCTGCCGCCGAGCACGACATTGATGAGTTGGGCACCGCGGCAAATCCCCAGCAACGGGATCTCCTCCTGGAGCGCGCGCTGGATCCAGTCGATTTCCAGCTGGTCGCGTTGAGGGTCGAGCTTGACCTTGGCATTCAGATCGCCACCGTAGTGCTCCGGGCTGATGTCGTCCCCCCCACCAATGACGAGCGCGGCCAGCGGGCGACCACTCGGGGCATGATAGACGCTGATCCGCTCCGGGACGGCACCGGCCAGACGCAGCGTCAGCCAGGTGCACCACCAACTCGGTGCCCAGCGCCTGGCGTTGCCGGTTACACCAACGCGCGGTCTTTCAGCCATCGATCGATGAACCCGACCCAATCGCTGCGGCCAACCCCCAGAATGGGGCGATCCGCGGCCAGAAACTCGCCGGCCAGGGTATCGAGATCATCCTCTCGACCAGCTAAGCGCTCCACAACACACCAAGTATTCCAGGCACCGGCCAATGACCAGCCTGGGCGTTCGATCTGGCAATTCGGCAGACGATAGTGGAAAGTCGGCCGCGCCTTGATCTTCGGATCGTCCACTGCCTCCCGCACTCGGTCACTGTCGATTTCCGCCAGCATCGGAAGCAGGTCGAGCGCCCGGTTGCGGCTGGCATTATGTTCGAGATAATCGGTGAAGATCTCATCCATCGTGGCTTCGGATTTGGACAATACCTGTCTCAGGTAGGTCTGCGGATAGAGGTCAATATACGGGCTGACCTTGCGGGTCGCGTCAACCTCGTGAGCGTCGACCAACCACCACTGCAGGACGGCGAAGGCGCGCAGATAGGAAAGCAGTGTGTCGGCATCGAGGCGGGGGATCTCGGTATTGATGTGCACGCCGTAGGCGGCGATGAGCGACTCCTCCGTACCCATCGCACCCGCCTGACGCAGTCCGCGGACCATAGGTGTCAGTATCGAGAGATTTGTCAACGGCATCGGTGGACAGACAACCTCTACGGGTACGAGCAGGGCCGCTGCCTGGCTGAGTTGCTCGAGCCACCCGCCGCCCTCTTCCTCACGATCGGTCTCACTCGCCTTGCGTTTGAGATAGTCCCAATCGAGCTCGATGATGAATTCCCCGGACGCGCTGGTCTGAATAACCCGTTCCACAGAGGATTCGGACACCAGCTTGCCCCCGAGTGCCGACTGCACCGCCGCGGCCGCCTCGTCGAGCGAGATCCCCGAGAACTCCAGCTCAAACCCCACCATGCGGGGCGTGCCGTCATCCTTGTTGGCCCGTGGAGGCAAGTCGAATTCAGTACTGTGAGGCGGCATCAAATAGCCCTGTACGAAGTCCCGATTGTCGACGACTATAGCCCTGCCAGCCGCGCGAACAAAGTCGGCAGGCGCATGATGATCCAAACCAAACGAGACGAGACGAGGAGAAGGAAGAAATGAACGAACGCCAAGCCTACACCGAGAAAATGAAGGCAAAGCTGGACGAATGGAACGCCGACATTGATAAACTCGAAGCCCAGGCCAAGAGCGCCGAGGCCGACGCCCAAATAAAATTCAACAGCAACTCGACCGACTCAAGGCCACTCGGGACGACGCTGCCAAACGGCTGCGGGGAGCTACAGAATGCCAGCACCGATGCATGGGACACGTTGCGCCAGGGCACAGAGGCGGCCTGGGAAGAGATGGCCACGGCATTCAAGGACGCCACCGATCGATTCAAGTAGACTGCCGTCTAACCACGCCTTCGGCGACGACTATCGCAGTACTTAAGCCGCTCATGCTCGCCGCCGGGTTCGTCGGCATGACCCATAGACCGGGTCGCAACATCCTCGAAATGGGCGCACCATGTGCCAAGCCGAGAGAGTTAGGCTCGAAAAGGCGGCCGGCGGTATGCCCCCTTGGCGCCATACGAGTATCGACCAGGCCGACCATCACTCGGCCTCCGGCTTTATCAGGCGCGGAGGTATCTGACATCGGCTCGGCATCGACCCCGGAACGGATACGGCCATGAAGCTCTTCTCTTGTAACTCCTGCGGACATACCCTCCACTTTCACAATGTGGAGTGCACTCAGTGTGGTCATCGGCTTGGTTTCGTAGCGGACACGCTGGATCTGACGGCCTTTGACACGCCGAGCGCGGTGGCTGGCAACCGGCAACCCCTTGCGACGAGAAACAAGCATTTCGACCCTGCGCGAACTCCACCATGCAAAATGCCTGAAACTGGATGGTAACTGCGGTGGACCCCAATACGCTGTGCTTGGTCTCACGCCTGAATCGAACCATTCCTGATCTCTTACTGGAGGACAGTACGATGCTTTGGCAACGGCTGCTTTCACTGAATTCGATTGGCACAGGGGAGACGCCACATGTCTGATGACGAGCCAAGCAGAACGCTCTGCGGCACGGCGCTTTCCCCCGGTTGGGGTGAAGGTAAAGTGTTCGTATACCGCGATCTACTGACGCGCTTTGATGAGTTTTACGAAATCGACGACGCCTATATTGAAGAGGAAATGAAACGCCTCGACCTCGCTCTTGTGAGGATCTCCGACGACCTGAGCGTATTGGCAGGCCGGGTGGAGGAGGAAATTGATGCGCAGCTCTCGGGCGTGTTTCACGCGCACTTGGCCATGGTGCAAGACCCGAGCCTCAGAGCAGAAGTAGAGACGGAAATCAAAGAGGAATTGGTCAGTGCAGGCAGTGCGGTGAGGACCGTTTTCCGGCGC
The DNA here is from genome assembly GCA_963736445.1 of uncultured Gammaproteobacteria bacterium. GTDB lineage: Bacteria > Pseudomonadota > Gammaproteobacteria > Chromatiales > Chromatiaceae > Thiosocius. The sequence goes on from CAVTOY010000004.1 coordinate 378,800, forward strand.
TGGGAGCGTCGATTCCGATCCATGGAAGCTGAAGTGGCGAAACATAAAGGCGATGACATGCGGGACTTGGCGCGCCGGCTCGTCTCTGCGCTGGCCGGCGTCCAAGCGCATGCCCTGGAGAACATCCCCCGCGGTAGCGTACTCGTAGCAAACCGCTTGCTGCCATCGGACACAGTACTCCTCGCACGGAATACGGTCAGTGCCGCTTTACTGGAAGTCGGCGGTAAGGGCTCCCACGCAGCGCTCTTCGCTCGTGAAATAGGGCTCCCGTGTGTGGCCGGGCTCCCTGGTCTCTTGGACACAGTGTCCGAAAGCTCATTTGCCGTCGTCGATGCGGATGAGAGCAAAGCCGTCATCAACCCGACCGCGAAGCAGAGGCAGGTGTTCCGCGCGCAAGGAAGGCTGCGGGAGCAGAAAGTCGCGCAGGCGCGCGCCCACGCCCGGGAGCCCGCAGTGACAGTGAGTGGCAAGCAGATCGCCGTCCTTGCGAACGTGGGGGACGTAGAAGACACGCGGGTCGCGGTAAAAAACGGCGCTGATGGCGTAGGTCTCTACCGCCTCGAACAAGCGTATCTGGGGCGTCAGAAGCCTCCCAGCATGACGGAACTGCTTGCAGAAATGCAGCGCACGTTGCAGCCCGCCAAGGGCATGCCCGTTTATATTAGGTTATTGGACGTGGGTGCAGACAAGCCGCTACCCTTTGTTGAAATGCCCCGAGAAAGCAATCCTGCATTGGGACAGCGGGGCATCCGTTTCCTTTGGCAATACCCAGAACTCCTGCACACGCAGCTGGATGCGCTTATCCGGCTTCCATTAGATCACGATCTCCATATTCTCGTACCAATGGTCACACTGCCGCGCGACATGCTGGCGATACGGCAGGCCCTGAGGGAAGCAGCAGCAAGAGCCAAGACTTCCGGCCTGCCAAAACTTGGCGCCATGATTGAGACACCAGCGGCGGCGCTCGCTGCTCCTGAGATCATGAAACACGCAGACTTTCTGAGTCTTGGCACGAACGACCTCACACAGTACTCATTTGCCGCTGACCGGGAAAATACAGCCGTTGATTCCTATTTCGATGACACCCACGACGTCATCTTTCGGCTCATTAGCATGATCCATGCTGATGTCCCCGATGCACCTCTATCGATCTGCGGAGAATTGGCAGGTCGAACCGGAGCCACATCCAGACTGGTTGAGTGCGGAATCACTTCCCTAAGCGTTGCACCCCCCTCCATCCCTTTGGTAAAGGAAGCCGTTCGCAACTGCGGTAGGGAACCATAGCTGTCTGCAGGACACTGAACCGCCCCGGGAATAGATCTGAGGATTCAACGGGCCCGTCTTCAAGCGGCGCGTCGCCACCCTGAACCACTCCGCATGCCAAGGGCGGCGATACCCCTAGACAGCAGCTTCTGATCATCAATCGCTCTCGGCGACGCTCGCCCAATCTCTCTGCATTGGATCGCCTCCTGTTCGGCTTCTGGTCTTTGTTTCTCGATCCACACCGCATCCAGCGATGCTGCCGTGATTATCCGACCATCAACGTTGTTGAGATTTCATGCCCTGCTCAGGCAACGAAAGTATCGACTGCTGTTTTAAGCTGGCCATGAAGCGAAGCCTGGCCCCAAGGGACCATAACGCGGACTCGTCCAGGCCATCGTTGCAATGAACCAGTGCAACCCAGGGTTCGAATGCTCTCGAATCGCACAACAGATCAACAGAGCATTCAGTATCGACATCGATAAAGATGTGGTCCGGCGGGTCTTGGCCGCGTATTTCGCGCCAAAACAAGGAAAAAACCGATCCGACCGCCCGGCCGACTTTGATACCCAGGCATGTTGGCCAGCAGCGAGGAAAAATCGCCGGCGGAGCATGACTAGGGTATCGCCAGAATCAGCTTTCGGTACAGGGGCAAGCAGTCGCATCCCAAGGACGTAGAATTTGACTAGCCAGTAAGCCCGAGAAAGCTTGATTGCTGTCAGCTCGGCTGTCGCCGGAATGGTCCATACTCGGCCTCACATACTGTGCGCTTTCGCTGGCAAGCGTCCATCCATCTGCGGGAGTGTAGACAAGAATACGCGGTCTGAATTGAAAGACACCATCAACGATATGGTGGACAGCCATCGCGGCATCCTCGCCGCCGACGAGAGCGCGCCCACCATCCAGAAACGCTTCGATGCCATCGGCCTGAAATCCACCGAGGAGAATCGTCGCGTCTACCGCGCTCTGCTAATCGACACACCAGAGCTCGGCAAATATATCAGCGGTGTGATTATGTTCGAGGAGACGCTCGGCCAGCACGACGATGCCGGCAACCCGCTACCCGATGTGGCTTGGTCACAGCGCATTGTGCCCGGGGTCAAGGTGGATAAGGGCAAGGGGCCGCTGAGCGGCACACCGGGTGACCTGATCACCTGCGGTCTCGATGGTCTGGCCGATCGGCTCAGCGGGTACAAGTCTCAGGGCGCACGTTTCGCCAAATGGCGCGAGGTCTACCCCATCACGCCGCGCAACCCAACCCCCTTGGGGTTGCGCGCCAACGCCGAGATGCTGGCCCGCTATGCCGCCATCTGCCAGGAACTGGGCGTGGTTCCCATCGTTGAGCCTGAAGTGCTAATGGATGGCGATCACGACATAGACCACTGCACCGAGGTCACCGAGCACGTGCTGCACAGCGTATTCCATGCGCTGCACCTGGACCATCCGAACCGCACGCTCACGGACCTCAAGTGAAAACTTATTTGACTTGTGCATGGCTCCATTCTCTCAAGAGTTGAAGCCTCCTCAAAACCCGGGGCGGTTCACTCAAGCGATTAGCGACTCGTGTACAAGGACTGCAACCGGCTGGAGCGATAGGTGCCGGGTGAGAATTGCACCCACTGAGAGAACGCGCCTTTCACGGCGCACTGCAATATGCAGGCTAGAAACGCCCGAAACCTCCGTGGGTACCGAGCAGGCCCAAGAGTCCAATCAGGATCAGGTAGAGCGCGACAATGTAATTCAGCACGCGCGGCCAGACGAGGATCGCAATACCAGCCAGCAACGCGAGCAGCGACGGCACGATAACGATGTCGACATGCATATGTATCCCTCCCCCGCGCTTTCGAAGCGGGTCATCAGCGGGCACCAAAGCCCGTCGTGCGACCGACCAGGTCCACGTCCACGCCGACATGCTCACGGCCAGTGACACAGGTGGCAGAGTTCTCACCGGACCGCCGGCCACGCGCAACATCCCGGTATAGGAGTTGGTCACCAGTTCGCCGTCCGAGTTCAGGTACTCGATCTCGGCCTTAAAGTTTCCGTCGTCGAGCTTCTTGAGCGACAGGGCATCGAAGCTGTCCCTGTAGTAGTTCAAATCTGATCGGACAAGGCGGCGCATACCGCGGAATCCATGGTCAAGCCAACGAACCCAGCGCTTCCTGTGATGACGGCGACCGAGCCCAGCGAAACCGACACGGTCCACGCCGTCTGGCACCCGAAAGCATTCAAACCTCCGACCACCCGTTTTGTGGCTGCGAATACGATCGACAGCGTCGCGCCAGATGCGTCATTGGCCAGCCGGTCGCCGGTCCATACGACATTTCCTCAACGGCCGCTGCAACTAAAGCTTGCTGTCTCGACGCGGCTACCGGCGCCACTTCCGCATGTCCTCGCAGTCTTCGCCTTAGTGTGCATCCCCGGGCCGCCTATCACTTCCGGTCGCCGGAGACGATATCTTCAATCCACGTGAGTGTCGCAGCCGCCTTCGGGAATCCGGCCGTGGCGATCAGCAGCAAACCGACCTGGCGCAGCGACTCCGGGGCTATCCCTTCGGACAGAGCGCGCCGAACATGCGAGTGCACTGCACCCTCCGAACCGACCGCACCGGCCACGGCGAGTTTGATCAGGCGCAGTGTCTGGCTGTCGAGGGGACCGGCCTCAGCGCACGACTTGCCAAGCAGCTCATAGGCCCGCCAGACGTCCGGATACTGCTCTGCAATACGCCGAGCCCCGTGGGGAAGTTGCTCATTGGTCATCTGAATTCACCTCGCGGCATTCGTTGTGTTGGACGACTCATAATGCGAGGAACCATAGACCACTTCACACCTGAATGACACGCAGCATCCACTTTTCCGGCCCGACCGGAACAAAAAACTCCCTCTACGGCCACTATGCGGGCTCGGGTTTTTTCCACTATCGTCGAGATCCGACGCTTTCATCCCGCGATCAGGATCAGGCAATCGCAAAGCCGCTACAATGATTTCCAACGGCAGCACGATGGCCACCAGTTCTCCCACCAATGACACGCAATCACTCACCGCTGGCCCTGCAGCTCGGCAGCGAACGTCCGTCGACCGCCAACGCGCGCGGCTGGGTTACCCGTGACGGCTAGCCGCCTCCCCGCGGTGCTGACACGGCTGCCCGCACAGCACGATGTGCCCGGCAGCGCGGTAACTTATGAATCCCACGGGGCCACCCTGGTGGTGGCAGACGGCCCCGAGGCCCTTCCCGTAGCGCTGCGGCTGGCCGCCGACCATCCGGTCACCCTGGTAGCACCGCAGGCAACCGTTCAGCAGGCGGCTGTGGGCGCGGACTACATCGATCTCCGCGTGACGCAGGGCCGGGTCGTAGCGCTCCAGGGTTGGCTGGGGAACTTTAAGGCTGACGTAATCATGAACAACGCCGCTGCGTCGGCATCCCTCCCCTCGGCGGACAAAGGGGTGACTTTCGACCTGGTGTTGGATCTTTCGGCCACACCTGTCATTCAGCGGTCGGTCCGGCCGCTGGGTTACTTCGCCGCCCGTGAGCCTGAGTCGGTCGCGCAAGCGGAGGCCGCTGTCAGACAGTTGGTCGGGCGCTTTGCCAAAGCGCGTTTCTTCAATTACACGCAGGAGCTTTGCGTCCATCAGGCCTTTGGCCATTCGGGCTGCTCGAGGTGTCTCGATGTCTGCGGCGCCAGGGCAATCAGCTCCAGCGGCACGCAGATCGCGGTGGAGCCTCATCTGTGCCAGGGCTGCGCGGCCTGCTCCCTCGCCTGCCCCACCGGCGCCCTCAGCTTCGCATCACCCACCCGGGCAGAACTGCTACACGACATGGAGCAGGCCATCGAGAGGTCAGGCGAGCCGCACCCGGTGCTCGTCATGCATACGCCAGATGCAGCAGACGCGGTGCGCGACCAGGGCGGCTGCGCGGCCCTTGCGGTGAACCCGCTGGCCGCTTTAGGCGAGGAACTCTGGCTGGCGGCACTCGCCTTGGGCGCCCGCCAGGTCGTGTTGCTGGACACAGCGCCGATGCCGGTTGAAAGCCAACGCCTCATCGATGAGCGGATCCGAATCGCTCAGACCCTGCTCCGCGCCATGGGTTGTGGCGACGACGCCCTAGCCGTGGCGACTGGCGCGCGTGAACTCGCGCGGCTGGTCGGCCGGGTAAAACACCCCCTGACGAGAACAGCGGTACACGCAGCCATGCCCGACCGGCCCAAGCGGGTGCTGTTGATGCAGAGCGTGGACAAGATCGAGCCTGACGCCGACTTCCCGGCGGTGAAACTACCCACCAGCGCCACGATCGGCGAGATTAGGGTTGACTCTGAGCGATGCACGCTGTGTTCCTCGTGCGCACGACTCTGCCCTACCGGTGCCATCTCTTATGACGATCGCCCAACGGCGCGATTGCAGTTCTTCGAAGCCGCTTGCGTGCAGTGCGGGATCTGCCAACGCGGATGTCCCGAACAGGTTATTGCACTGAATCAACGCTTTGCCCCGAGGGCTGTTCGCACGATCTGGCGTGTCATCAGCGAGGACCCGCTGGCGCCATGTATCGAGTGTGGGCAGCCGTTCATACCGGAGAAGCTACTGACATCGCTACTGCACAAAGCGGAGGTAGACCTCAGGCTTCAACCGGATCAGATCGAGCAGATGCGGCGATGCCCGGACTGCCGCCATCGCCGGCCGGGGTGAAGTGTCCGGTCGGTTCCAGATTCACGACAGCGACGTACTATTTGCTGCGCTGTGTCCCAGGTGCCGGGCTTCCCGGTCGCAGAACGCCTGGGTGAGCCCGGCGAGTCCTGCATAAAACGGCGAGTCAGATCCCGCCTCGCCCACCGCCGCCGCAAGGTTCGGCAGCCAATGGCCGAGATGCTGCCGCCAAAAGCGTTCCTGCCGTTCGCGCCAAAGTCGGTCGTCCTCGGTCGCTTCCTGAAAGGCAAGGAAGTACATGAACTCCAGCTCGTGCGTGACATGATCGGGGGCATCAGTGGGACCCCCGCCGGGGGCCAGGCCGGCTTCCGCGTAGGCCTCAGCGGCATAGCGGCTGTGAGGGCCCATCAACCGCTGCTCCGGATCCAGATAGGACGACGCCCAAGGCGCAGCCTGGATCTCGAAGGGCCCGAGGAACAGCCTGGCGTGATCGACTGACAGGGCCTGTTTGTCTCGCGCGCTGTCGAGCATCCGCCCTACCAGCGCCGACGCTTCCCCGTCGGTGGCCGCAAACGTCTTGCGCAGCAGATTCTCGAACGCTTCCGGCCAATCGTCCGGGCGACCGAACGCGCGAGCGAGGACGTAGTAGGCATTGGCCCGGGCCGCGGCTGACCTATCGACCGGTGGGAGGCCATCTGCCCCAGTTCTGTCCTCTCGCATTTAGAAGTCCCGTATGTAGAAAACGCGCGGTTTCGTGCCTTTCTCCTTCTGCAGCACACGCGGCGCATACTTGCTGAGGGCCTTCCGTGGCGCGCTTTCAGGATCATTCAGGTCACCGAAGATCCGCGCCTCCGTGGGACAGGATTCAACACACCATGGCAATTCGCCCTGGGCGAGCCGATGGTCGCAAAAAGTACATTTTTCGACGATACCCTGCGGCCGAACGCCGGGGTAGGTCGTGGCCCGAGCGGGATTGTAGTAAGGGACCGGCACGCCAGTCCGCAGGGCGACTTCCTGACCAGTCGAGGTGCATTCAGGTATCGCGGGGGCGTCGTCATTGTCGAACTGACTGAACGGTGCCTTATCGTTGAAGTAGATCACGCCATACGGGCAGGCCAGCTGGCACAAGCGACACCCGATGCACTTGTCGGCATCGTGCAGGGTCAGGCCGTCCGCCGACTTGTACATCGCCGTCGTGGGACAGTTGTGAACGCACGGCGCATTTTCGCAGTGATTGCACAATGTCGGTATGTAGCGGTAGCGCACATTCGGAAAGGCTCCGGTGGTCTCCAGGATGTGGTTCGACCAATGGAACTCGTGTGACACGTTGTTCTCGCTCTTACAGGCGATGTCGCAGGCGGCACACCCGACGCAACGGTGAAGATCTATCACCATGCCATATCGTTTTGCGGTCATGTCTTTGTCTCCGTTGGCGGCGGCCTTCAGGCCCTTACGACCTTGACTCGGGCACAGCCGCCGTGGCGCGCCGTTGATCCGCTCAATCTTTCATATTCGGCCGGCAGGATGACGTTATTGTTGCCGCCCCTCGGCGTGCGTTTCTTGAAGTCGAGTGCGGCCACCCGGCCATAGGCCCAATGCCCCTGGCCATAGCACTTGGCGACGGTGCCTGGCCGCACGCCCTCCCATAGTTTGAGCCGGACCGTCATCTCGCCGGTTTGCGACACGACCCGAACCATCTCGCGATCGTTGAGTCCCAGTCGCGTGGCATCGACCGGGTTCATCTTCAGCACATCGTCCCAGTTCTCGTCGCCCGGGTCGGCATTCTTGTGCGCCTGGTACCAGGTGCAGTTAGCCGAGCGTCCTTCGCGATTTAGTCGGCTCCGGTGCTCGAAGAACACCAGCGGAAACTCATTCTCATCACCCCACCGCCGCGCCGGTTCGAAGTGTGGGACGAAAGCGGCCTCGCCGCTGGCAGTGTAGTTGGTCGCAGCCAGCACCTCGTCGATGGTGACACTGTGCTTTTCGGCGTGTTTGCCGAGCGCCTCCTTCAGGGTCTCGCTGTAGAATTCGAACTTGCCGGTAACGGTCTTGAACTTACCCCAGTGGCTGCGGTACTCGTAGCGCTTGGAGTTCCACACGCCTTTGTCTACGAAGTCCTGCCAGCCGGCAAGGCGATCGCCGTACTTGCCGTAGTCCTTGTGATTGCTGTCCCAGCACGGCCGGGTGAACATCTTGAGGGCCGTCAGGGTGAATTCTTCGCTGTTCGTAGGGGGCGCGCCTGTCTCGGGATCGGCATACGCCTCCTTGAAGTAGCGCTGCATGTTATCGAAGCCACGTTCTGCGAGCTTCTCGGCCAGCATCCAGGGGATCTCGGTCTCGTCCTGGCGCACGTCCCAGATGGGTTCAACGAGCCGCTGTGTCAGGCTGGCATAGCCGTGCAGATTCTGCTTCGACTTGAGAAAACTCCACTTCTCGAACAGCTGTTGGGCCGCAGGCAGGACCACATCCGCATAGTGTGTCGTCTCCGAGGCATTGACCGTGATGTGCGCCAGGAACGGCAGTTTTGTCAGGGCGCGCTCCCAGCGGTCGCTGCCAGAGCAGGAGAATGCGAAATTCGCCCAATAGGCGATCGCCATCTTGATCTCGTAGGGGTCTTCATCGAGGATCGCATCCGCCGCATTGTTAGTCACGACGCCGCCACCACTCTTGCCCTTGTTGAGTGCTGGAAACGCCAGCGTGCCGCGCTGATCCATCTTGGGCTTCTTCGACAGCTTCTTCGCGAGTTCGTCCTGATAGTCTTTGTAGCTCGGCAGCTTTTCCGCGGGCACCTTGGTCTTCTGCACCACCCCGCCCATGCTGTCGGTGGAACCGACGAGACCGTTCAGGGCGTGCGCGGCCATCGCCGCGTAGCCGCCGCGCGCCTGCATCGCGGTGCCGGGTGATACCCAGCTGATCACCGCCGGTGCTGCGCGGCCAAAGCCGATCGCGACCCGACGAATCTGGTCGGCCGGGATACCGCATCTTTCGGCCGCCCATTCGGGTGTGCGATCCTTCAGCTCGATGTTCCACCAACGTACCAGGCCGTGGGTGTGGACCTCGCCGAAGCTCTCCTCCGGCACTTCGGCACCGGCCTGGAACAGGTTCTCGCCGTCCACGAAGTCGCCGACGAACTCGCGGCTCCACAGACCTTCGGTCAGGATAACGTGCGCCATCGCGACCGCCAGCGCGGCATCCTCACCCGGGATCACCGGCAGCCATTCGTGGGCCTTGGCGGCAGTCGCCGACAAACGCGGATCGACCACAGCGACAGTGGCCTGATCCCGCACCTGCCCCCAGAGATTCATCGCGTGCGGCACCTGCCGATTCGAGGACACGGGGTCGGCGCCCCAGCAGAGCACGTAGCGCGTATACTCCAGGTCGTAGTCCCGGTAGTCCCAATAGCCCTCGGTGAAAAACGCACCAAACTTCTCGGCCTCGGCGCAAATTGCCGAATGGCTGATGCCGTTGGGCGAACCGAACACCTTGGGCATAGCCGAATAGATTACGTCCCGCAGGTAACTGTAGCGACCTCTGAACAGCACGAACTTGTGCGTCTCCTCGCTGGCACGCAGCTCCATCATCTTGTCGGCGATGATGCCCAGCGCCTCGTCCCACGAGATGGGTACGAACCCGGGATCCTCATCGCGCCCCTTGCGCGGGTTGGTCCGCTTCATCGGTACCTTGATGCGGTCGGGATCATAGAGCTGTTGCAGCGCCAGGTGCGGACGCGGGCAGATGTTGCCGTGATTGGCCTTGGCATGCGGATTACCCCGAATCTTCACCGCGCGACCGTCGACGACCTGCACCTGGACGGGACACCAGCTGGTGCAGCCCTGGCAGGTGGACGACAACCATCGGCCGGCAATATCCCCGGGCTGGGCGTTTGCCTCGCGCGCAAAGAAGCTCAAAATAGGGCTCCCTGCCCCCGAGGCGACGAGTCCGAACCCGAGACCGCCCGCGCCCTTCAGAAAGGCACGCCGCGAAACGGTCAGCTCCGGTGCCTGTTGATCGAAATCGCTAGCCATGTCGGTGGCTCCTTCAGTCTCAGAAAATGGAAATCGGCAAAGAAACCTGACCGCCCATGACGACCGCGTAACGGATGGCGAAGCCGCCGACCAGGACGAGCAGACTGGCAAGGCCGATCGCCGAAAGCGTCAGTGCGGGCCTGTTGACAGGAGCATTGCCGAAGAACCAGGCAATCAGTACCACCGGAACGATAAGACCCAACCCGATACCGGCAAGCAACAGTAGCGGGCCATATGCCGACCAAGCGGCTGCCAGCGCCTGGGCGCTTTCGAGCGAGCCATAAGAAAGGTCGACCCACCAGAAGAAGAAATTCGCCAGCATCAGGACCAAGGCAAGCAGCAATACGGTGCGCACGGGTCGCAGACCATCGACGTAACCAGCGAGTTCGCCCTCCTCATCGGAGCGCCCGGCGACAGTCATTCTCAGCAGGTGCGCGACGAGCGCCCCGGCGACACCGGTGGTCGTGAACGCCAGGACCGCCATAAAGACCATCGAACCCGAGGCCCAGATCGGATGAGACGTCAGCACCGCTAGCACCAGCCCATGGTAGACGCCCACCAGCAGTGCCAGCGCACCGACCAGCAGGCCCAGCTTGTCGCGCATCGCATTGGGCGCCCGGTCCAGCCATTGCCAGGCATGAATTAACCCCAGGGCAACCAATGCCGACTGGATCAGAAACCCCCACCACATCATCGAGGTAGGTGCGAGGTTGATCGCCATCTGGTAGACATTGGGTTTGTTGCCGACCTTCCAGAACAAGAACGCCAGGCCGAGCATCACCAGAAATGGGGCAATGATCGCGGCCGTCTGGGCGAGCCGCTGATAGCGTTGTTCGCCGAATCTCGACAGCAGGATGGCGAACAGGAATGCGCCTACGCCAACGCCACCAGTGAACAGATCGACCGCGACGCGCCAGTCCCAGATAGGTCCCGATTGGATGTTGTAGAAAAGATTGGGGTCCATCGCGGTCTCCTCGCTTCAGGGAGAATCCAACGCAGCGGGCGATCCCGCTGGGTCATGACCAAACGACGCAGGATGCGGCGATTAGACCGCAACAGTTCCAAGCAGGAACTCGAAAGCGTGCGCGCGACGGGGCAGCACACTGTGTCTGAGCCGCCCCCGCACTCTCGCCTATCCCGGCGCCCTAGAAGAATTAACGTTGCTTTCCGCGTTAATGGCTACCGTCAATTAAAGCTTGGATTGATTTCAATCAATATTGAATCAAGAACTGACGGGGGGCGCGGAAGCGCAGGCGACGCATACGTCGAGCGCTCTGACACAGCTCAATTAGCGAATAATCGAATGACGATGAAACGATCGGCGTCGATGACCTTTTCTTGGCTGCCGCTCGGATATCGCGTGCGGCGGTCAATTGAACTTTAGGGTCATTGCCGCTAGCCAACATCAGCCAGCGCCTTGCATCTCATTGCCTCGGTCTTTATCAGCCCCCAATCGCCGCTTGAACACGAATTCGCCAAACACACCCGCCAAAGGGAGCTCAACGCGCCATCAGTCGCCGATGAGCCTGCCCAGCACGTCATAGATCAGTTCATGCATGAAAGAATTCTCGCCGCAGTGGACAAGTTCATCATCGATCTGGAAGGTGAGATAGGGGTGAACTTCCGTGCCGCCCGACTCTATCCCGGCTATGCCATCAATCATGCAAGTGATGCTGAACGCCAGCGAGCCGGTGAGCTCGTTGATTTTGTCGCTTTCCAAACCCGCTTCGGCCAACTTAACCTGAATGGTTTTGGCAAGCTCATCGGCAAAGATGGCTTGCCGTTCTTCGAATTTCCCCGGATTCAGTTGCAGGTCCATCGTCAGCCCTATTCAAGAATTTGTGATCCCCGAACGATCCCACTCTGTCGCGGAGGTACTGGGTAGAGAGCGAGCCGCCTCATCCTACCTCGGACACTACTACATCCAAGATTGGCAACGGCGCGACCTCTCAGAAACCGCTGGAAAATGCCTTTCTCGACCCGAACGGGAAATACTACAAACAAGCGTTTTCGTCTGGGCTCGCGCCGCCGGATGCCTTACGGCTTTTTTGGTGTGGTGTATTCGACTTCTCTATGCCACGGCTCCCAAATGGTGTCGTAGCCGACGAAGCCCTTTTCGTTGGGCTCTTTCTGCTTGGTGGTTACAAAGCGCGTGTGACCGTCTGGGACTTTCGGCTTGTCTTGCTTTTGTTCGCTCATCGTTCACCTCTCTCTGAAAATGCGGGATTGCCTCTGCAGGACAGTGCAGTTGAAAATCGGTCCGATGCCATTGTTCTGCCATTTTCCCAACGGGAAGATGACGGCAGTTCGGTGAAATTCAGATCGGCACTTTCACGCCACCGATCTCGGGTCCTGGATTGACCTTCCCTCCCGCCTCAATTTCTTCACTGGTGGCATCGCGGACAGTCAGTATCTCAAGCTTGAAAATGACTTCCCTGCCGCACAGGGGATTGTTGCCGTCGATGGTCAGGGTGTTTTCGTCTACCCGGGTGACCAGAAAGCTCTTGGTCTGACCCTTGTCGTTTTCCATCAGGATAGCGGTGCCGACTTCGCGATATTCGGCCGGCACATTTTCGATGTAGTCGGTAATCACCAGGGATTCGTCGCGGGGCCCGTAGATCTTGTTGCAATCGATGGGTACCTCGATGAGTTCGCCAACCGACTTACCTTCGAGTTCCGCCATGACCTGCGGAGCCAGGACCTCATTGGCACCATGGACATAACCCAGTGGGAACTCCACCTCGGTGAGAACGCCCCCGGTATGTTCATCGATAACTTTGTAAGTGAGTTCGACGAACTTCTTGTCTTGAACAGTTTCTTTCATATCACTTAAAAGACCGACGCACCAAATATCCTGACTTGGCCTTTTTCATAGCCCAGCACCAATCTCCCCAGCCATTCGCCGGCCTTCTTGGTGCTGCGCACCCGATAAAGAACCGTGACATGTTCCCCCCGACGGATGATGCCGAAAAAATCCTTTTCCTCCGCCAGATTCCTGGCCAGATCACTCTGGGAAAACTGCTTTCCCACTTCGATCTCATTGAGACCCTGCATCAGTGAATAGGCGAAATTCCTGATGAATTTGCCGTACTCGCCTGTGTTGGAGTACTTGACCAGTTCATCCCACCAGGGATCGGCTATCGCCAGGATCTCCTCGTCGGTGTTGTCGATGATGTTCAACTGAAGTTCTCTACCGTTTCATCGGTTTAGTTGGCCAGAACCACGAAAAATATCAACTTTAAGAACATTGATATTTCTCGGGATGCCTCAAGGTCTTCAAGGCACCTTGCCCCTACTACCCTTCGCTCGCATCCACCAGGTGGTAGCACGGCGCTTTCTCCATCGTGTACTCACCGGTCTGGGGATCACGGCGGGAAACGGTCAGCACATGCCAGCTCTCGTCGTCCACCTTCATGTGGTCCCCGCGGTAATAGTAGCCCGGCCAACGGGTTTCCTTGCGGAACAGCGTGTGATGGAAGACAGCCTCGGAGGTCAGATGACGGTGCTTCAGTTCCCAGGCGCGCAGCAGCTCGTGGATATTCTCGGCCGCGACCTTCTCCAGATCCTCTTCCAGGAGCTTCATCTTCTTCAGGCCGATGTTCAACAACTTCTCGTTGGTCATGTAGTTGACGGTCACGCCACCCGCGTACTCGTCCATCAGCTTCTGCAGGCGATCCAGGCCCTGACGCGGATTGATGTAATTGGGATTGACCGAACCCGCCGTAATCTCGTTGCGATAGATCTTGTAATGCTCCATCGGCTTGTAGACCTCTTCCTTGCGGCGGTTGATCTGCTCTTCGGAGACACGGATCCCTTCGGCTTTGCCATCGTCGATGTACTTGCAGGCAGCCTTGGCCGCGAGCCGCCCTTCGGTGAAGGAACCGGAAGAGAAAGCGTGCGGCGTGCCGCCGACCGCATCACCGGCACCGAACAGGCCCTCGACCGTGGTCATGCGGTTGTAACCCCAGAAGTATTCGTCTGGCGAGAGGTCTTCCGGACCGGAGCACCAGGCGCCGCAACCGGTGGCGTGAGAGCCCATGACATACGGTTCGGATGTTGTCAGTTCCGGATTTTCGTACTTCGGGTTGACGTCGGTCGCTGCCCACAGCACGGCCTGACCAACAGTCATACCCAGGAAGTTGTGCCAGCCGATCTCTTCCAGATGCGGGTCCTGGAAGGACTGCATCGTGACCATGTAGATCGGGCCACGACCGGCATTGACCTCGGAAATGAGAGCGTGGTTACGCAGACAGGTCGGTATGGGGCGATGGGTGGCGTGAGACGCTTCTACATCCAGGTAGCGTTTACCGACCATCTCCTCCAGGGCTGGAAACCAATTGGATTCGTACTCTTCGCCCAGACCGTTCTGCGTATAGGTCTTGAGATGCAGGAAGTAAGCACCGACCGGGCCGTAACCGTCCTTGAAGCGGGCCAATACGATGCGGTTCTCCATCTGGGTCATCTTGGCACCGGCGCCGATCAGCAAGCCATAAGCGGAACCGGAAGACCAGGGTGCGTACCAGACACGCCCGGCGCCCTCACCGACCGAGCGCGGCTTGTAAATATTGGAAGCACCACCGGCGCCGACGATCACGGTCTTGGATTTGAACACGTGGTAGTTACCGGTGCGCACGTTGAAACCCACGGCACCAGCAACACGGTTCGGCTTGTTTTCATCCATCAACAGATGGGTGACGCAGATACGATTGAAGACCTTGTCAGCCGACTTTTTTGCGGCTTCCGCCACGATCGGTTTGTAGGACTCGCCGTGAATCATGATCTGCCAGCGGCCTTCACGCTGATAGGCACCGGTCTTCGGGTCGCGCATCAGCGGCAGACCCCACTCCTCGAACTGGTGTACCGCGGAGTCGACATGACGCGCCATGTCGAAAAGCAGATCCTCACGCACCATGCCCATCAGGTCGATTCGCGCGTAGCGCACATGGTCTTCGGGATTGTTCTCGCCGAAACGTGTACCCATGTAGCAGTTAATCGCGTAAAGACCCTGCGCCACAGCGCCCGAGCGGTCAATATTCGCTTTTTCGGCGATGACAATCTGCTTGTCCCGCCCCCAGTATCTGGCCTCGAAAGCTGCACCGGTACCACCGAGACCCGCACCCGCAACCAAGATGTCGATGTTGTCTTCTACGATTGTCCGGTAAGCCATCAATAGCTCTCCACGCCTGCCACCATCTTCAGCCCATTGGACTCAAGCGTGTGGAGATCACCGTCATCAAAGCGGATGTACTTGGGTTCGTTGTACAGCAACTGGCTGTCGCGTTGTTCCTGAGTAGGCGCAGGCACGTCACGAAGCTGCGGGATATGCTTACCCCAAGGCTTGGTCGTGATGGGCGCAAGCAGTTCCATGTCTTTTTCGCCGTTGCGAAACTTGATTCTCCACGCGATGACGCCTTTTTCCTCATCACGCTTCACTCGCACCGAGTGCCCCAGCGGGGCGAAATCTGCATAGCCCCTGACGTCGATCGCCTCATGCGGGCAGGCCTTGACGCAAGAGTAACATTCCCAGCACATGTTCGGTTCGATGTTGTATGCGCGTCGCACGGTCGGATCGATGTGCATGATGTCCGACGGACAGATATCAACGCATTGCCCACAGCCATCGCAGCGGGTCATATAGACGAAAGTCGGCATAGTCAGTTCCTCTTCGTAACTCGAGTCAACGCATCGACATCAGTAGTGGTTCGGAGCTTCGCGTTTGATACCAAGCCCCATGTCAGGTGGGTTCTTGCCCATGTATTCCGGGATGTCGGGGTACTTTGCCTGAACTTCGGGATCCGTTAGGTCATAGTCTGCGGGCAGATTCTCGAGCGACCCGTCGGCCTTGATCAGGCGCTTCTGATAGGCGGCGGCCGGCTTGAAGAACATGTGCGCGAATTTGGACCACAGCACCGTACTGAACAGGGTGGTACTGGCAATGACAAAAAGCGCGAAGAAAAATGTGCTCATACCACCGGCCCCAGCGGCCTGCAGTACCGACCAGATCAAGCCGAGGGTGGCCATGGCCAGCAAAGAGACGATGAAAAGATCAGCACGCATAAGACGATACCAGGGATACCCTTCGGCAAAGACGTCGACACGGATAAAGAACCAGAACCAATATCCACCGAAGCACAACGACAAGGCACCGAGGTGCCACAACAACGACAGGAGCGCTGGCGCCTCGTCGGCCGGTGTCGGGTAGGCAAAGATCAGGATGGCACTGGCCACAATAAACAGCACGAAGCCATACATGGTGAACAGGTGAGACACCCGACGCTTCGGGTTCTTGAATTCCGACGAGGTCAGCACCTCGTTGGCCACCGTTTGCATCGCCAGTGAACGCTTCTCAGCGTCACTCACGGTGCGCTTGGCGTTCTTCTGCGCCGCTTTGGCGTTCTCGAAAAAGTACTTGGCACTGCCCTTATGGATCATGTCGAGCACGGTGCCCCCGATGACAAGGATAATCATCAGGACAACGTACCCCTGCATGACGGCGACCGGAATGACCGACGAGATTTCGGCAAACGGATTACTCGTAAACATCTCTGCTGGCTTCCTCTGAATTTTTACGCCTGGACAATATGAACGATTCTTGAATTCAGTGTGCATTTACTTTTTTTAGATGTCATAAATAGATCTGATAGATAACCACTGATGAAGCTTGTTTGGTTCTTCGCAGCTCCTCGACAGCCACCCGCCTTCTCATAAGTCCTACTTATCGATTCTTGACGCGACCAGCGTTGTGCATGCAAATCAGTCGCATTCGCTTCAAGTTAAGGGGCAACACTGTGGCGGGTTTGGGTGGCGAATTTCTAACTGCCACCTAAAAACGGCAACTTAGGCAGTCTTGTTCCGGAACGCGAGCACCCCTACCCTGCGCTGCCATGAAAGACCTGCTGACACTCCTTCCCCATCTTCTGATAACGATGGCCCAGCCACTCGGACCGGGTAGCGCAAAGGCAGTCATCGCCGACGGCCTGCTTTTGAAACAGCAGCTTCTGATCATCAGTCGCTCTCGGCGACGTACTCCGAATCTCTCCGCACTCGATCGATGCTGTTTGGCTTCTGGTCATTGTTTCTCGATCCACGCCGCATCCAGCGCACTGCCGTCATTATCCGGCCTTCAACGCTGTTGAGATTTCATAACCTGCTCAAGCAGCGAGAGTATCGGCTGCTGTATTCGGCTGGCCGCAAAGCGAAATCTTGTCCCAAGGGACCATCGCGCGAACTCATCCAGGCCATCGTTGCACCGAGCGACCGATCGGAACCCTGCGCCGCGAGCTCCTTGACCACGTGTTCTTCTGGAATGCCAATGATCTGGCACGAAAACTGGAAGGATTTCGCCAGTATTACAGCGCGCTTCGCGTGTACACCTCGCTCGACGGCGACACACCATCAGAAACCGCTGACGAAGCGACCGGCCAGCGTGGCGACCTCAACCAATTCCAGTGGAAATCTCGTTGCCGCGGGCTGTACCAGTTACCCGTGGCAGCTTGAATGACAATTCGCCATACACACGTGCCTGGCGCCTGCTGCCCAGACCTGCACGGATTGCATTACCTGTCTGGTATGCGACCTGCTAAGTTTTGCAGTGAGTACCTGACGGCCGCTGCCTGCGGCCCCGGAGATAGCAATGCCAACACTGCCGAGCGAAACCGCCACGCTGACCGTCAACGAGCGCGAGTACGCCATTTACCGATTGAACAGCGTGGCCGATGCCGACGCATTGAGGCGCCTGCCCTTTCCGCTGAAGATCTTGCTCGAAAACCTGTTGCGGCATGCCGACGGCGTCGACGTTACCCAACAGCACGTGGACGCCGTGCTGAACTGGGACGCGCAAGCGAAACCCGACACCGAAATCGCGTTTGTCCCTTCCCGGGTGATCCTGCAGGACTTCACCGGGGTGCCGGCCATTGTTGATCTCGCCGCGATGCGCGACGCCGTCAGTGCGCTCGGTGGCGACCCGTACCGCGTCAACCCGCTGTCTCCGGCCGAGTTGGTGATCGACCACTCGGTGCAGGTGGACGTCTACGGCCGCGCCGATGCCCGTGATCTGAACCGGCAGATCGAGTTCAAACGCAACCGCGAACGCTACGGCTTCCTGCGCTGGGGCCAGCAGGCCTTTGCCGACTTCAAGGTCGTACCGCCGGGCGCTGGCATCGTCCACCAGGTCAACCTCGAGTATCTCGCCCGGGTGGTGTTCGAGCGCGTCGACGACGGGCTTACGCTGGCCTATCCCGACACCCTGGTTGGCACCGACTCGCACACCACGATGATCAACGGTCTCGGCGTACTCGGCTGGGGCGTCGGCGGCATCGAGGCCGAGGCCGCCATGCTCGGCCAACCCGTCAGCATGTTGATCCCGCAGGTAATCGGATTTCGCCTCGAAGGCAGGCTGCGCGAAGGCGCGACCGCCACCGACCTGGTGCTGCGGGTCACCGAGATGCTCCGCGAACACGGCGTAGTCGGCAAGTTCGTCGAGTTTATCGGCGATGGCGTCGGGCAGTTGCCTCTCGCCGACCGCGCCACCATCGCCAACATGGCACCTGAGTACGGTGCCACGTGCGGGATCTTCCCGATCGACGAAGAAACCCTCCGTTACCTCGCGCTGACCGGCCGGCCGGCGCAGCAGATCGCGCTGGTCGAGGCTTACGCCCGCGAACAGGGGCTGTTCCGCAACGATGGCGATGCACCCGCCGACTACAGCGACCTGCTCGAACTCGACCTCGGCAGTGTCGAGCCCAGCCTGGCTGGCCCGAAACGGCCACAAGACCGCATCGCGCTCAGCGATGCACCGGCCAAGATCACTCAGGCACTGCACCGCCTGCAGGACGAGCGCTCCGGGCGGACCAGTCGCAACCGCGACACGGCGCGATTCGCCGACGAGGGTGGTGGCACGGCACTGGCCGCCGAGGAGGCCGTGCACAATGGCGTTGCGACGGTCGAACACGCCGACCAACATTTTGAGCTGCGCGACGGCGCAGTGGTCATCGCTGCCATTACCTCCTGCACCAATACATCGAACCCGGCTGTCATGGTTGGCGCCGGACTACTGGCGAGGCGGGCAAGGCAACTCGGCTTGAACGTCAAGCCCTGGGTCAAGACGAGCCTGGCACCGGGGTCGACCGTCGTCACGGCGTACCTCGAAAAGGCCGGCCTGCTCGGCGAGCTCGCTGCACTCGGTTTCCAGGTTGTCGGCTATGGCTGCACCACGTGCATCGGCAACTCGGGACCGCTGGCAGAGCCGATCAGCGCGGCGATACGCAAGGCCGATCTCGTCGTTTGCTCGGTACTGTCTGGCAACCGCAATTTCGAGGGTCGCATCCATCCCGACGTGCGGATGAACTTCCTCGCTTCGCCGCCTTTGGTCGTCGCCTACGCGCTGGCCGGTGATATGACGATCGACATCAACAGTACGCCGCTCGGCGACGACCCCGACGGCCGGCCGGTGTACCTGCGCGACATCTGGCCGCAAACGGCCGAGATCCAGGAGACCATCGCCCGTCACATCGACGCCGACATGTTCCGCGACAGCTACCGCAGCCTATTCGATGGCGATGCGCTATGGCAGGCCATGGAAGTGCCGGATAGCGGGCAGTATCAATGGGACGATACCTCGACCTACATTCGCAACCCGCCGTACTTCGACAACATGCCCGCACAGCCGAACAAAGCGACGCCGATCCGCGGGGCACGCGTGCTGTGCATGCTGGGCGACAGCGTCACCACCGATCACATCTCGCCGGCCGGTGCCATCATGGCCGGGAGCCCCGCCGGGCACTACCTGGTCGAGCATGGCGTGCAGCCGACCGAGTTCAACTCCTACGGCTCGCGTCGCGGCAACCACGAGGTCATGGTGCGCGGGACATTCGCCAATATCCGCCTGCGCAACCGGATGGCGCCGGACACCGAGGGCGGCTGGACCCGGCACATGCCGGACCAGGAGCAGATGACGATCTACGACGCCGCCATGCGCTACCAGGCCGAACAGGTACCGCTGCTGGTCATCGCAGGGCGCGAGTACGGCAGCGGTTCGTCGCGCGACTGGGCGGCCAAGGGCACGCTGTTGCTTGGTGTACGTGCAGTCATTGCCGCCAACTACGAACGCATCCACCGCTCCAACCTGGTCGGCATGGGCGTGCTGCCGCTACAGTTTGCCGACGGCGAGGATGCCACGTCGTTAGCACTCGACGGCAGCGAACGCTTCGATATCGATTTACCGACACCGGCGCAGCGCGACGTCACGGTGACGGCGACGTCCGAGTCGGGTGAGCGCAAGACATTCAACGTGCGCGTGCGCATCGACACGCCAAAGGAGTGGGAGTACTACCGGCACGGTGGCATTCTGCGTTACGTCGTTCGCGACCTGGCGCAACGATCGTGAGCCGCGCGCGACAGCCGTCAGTTACCGTCGCAAACTCCGGTCAGGGCTGTCGGATCGAGCAGCCGTCGCAGGGTTTCTTCGTCGAGATCGGTGAGTTCGCGCGCCACGTCGATCACCGGGCGTCCGCTTGCGTAGGCCCGCTTGGCGATCTCGGCACCTTTCTCGTATCCGATCACCGCATTCAGCGCCGTGACCAGGATTGGGTTGCGCGCCAGTGATCGGGCGAGTCGGTTACGGTCGATCTCGAAACCTGCGATCGCCTTGGCGGCCAGCAGCGCGGCAGCGTGGCCCAGCAACTCGACACTCTGCAGCAACGCGCCGACCAAATCCCGGGTGCGCGTTGATGCCAGTACCGACGGCCGTACCGCCTATCGCCAGACGCTGCAGACGTGGATGGCTCGACTCGATGCGAGCGACTGCGCCATCCGCCTGGCCGGCCCACGCGCCGATTTCCTGGTCGAGACGCAAAGGCATCGCCTCCAACAGGTGAGTACGGCCGGTCTTGACGACGCCACTCAAAGCATTCGCCTTTTTCTGGATAACCACTTTCAGGTCAGCGAGCGCCGGCAGAAGCAGCTCATGAAGGGCGATACAGACACTCAGATGGATCGCTGTCGGCACTACATCATTACTGCTCTGTCCCATGTTTACATGATCATTGGGATGAACCAACAAGCCTGACGCCTGGCTCGCCAGATGCGCTACGACCTCGTTGACATTCGTATTGCTGCTGGTGCCCGAGCCCGTCTGGAAGACATCGACCGGAAAATGGGTACCATGCTTGCCGGGCGGCGTTGGCGGCGTCAACAATCGCGTCGGCAACGTTGCTGTCGAGTACCCCCAGCCCGGCGTTGGCTCACGCTGCAGCTGCCTTGATCATGCCGACCGCGCTTATGAAACGCGCCGGCATCCGCATCCCACTGATCGGAAAGTTTTCGACGGCGCGCTGGGTCTGCGCGCCGAATAGCGCATCCATTGGCACCTCGACCTCGCCCATACTGTCTCGCTCAATGCGCGTGTTCTCAGCCATAAGCCCCTCCTGTTCCGAAGCGTCACGCGGTAGAGATCACCGACAACGATACTCAGTATATTTCGATGCTTGACCATCGAGTCGAGACCGTTCCTTACGTGCCCTTGTCGCACCGACGATTGGCCCTCGAGAATTTGGGACTGCGCCAGCAGCTCGCAATGTTCAAGTCGTCCGGCGTCATGACCGTCGACAGATTGTGCACTTCAATGTGACGGTGAACCCAACTGCTCAATGGACGACCCAGCAGATCGTGGACGCGTTTCCGTTCGATACCGCCCCACGCTATCTGTTGCGTGACCGCGATCGTATCTTCGGTGACACTGTGCAACGACGGATCACCTCTCACTGCTTAGCTGTTTCGCCACTGCAGGCCAACCTGACGTATCGAATCTGGCGTAACCTGATCCTTCGGTCAACAGCCGAGTCTTTATTTCATCAGCCGTCATCGCCGCCAGCGCTGCATAGCTGGTGATCCCTTTCTTTTGCAATACAGAGGCTATCTTGGGTCCAATGCCGGTTATTGCAGTCAAATCATCCACTACTCCGGGCTCATCAACAGCTTTTTTCGTCCTGGCTTTTTCCGCGGATATTGTTTTTGCCGAAGGCTTCTTAACCTCGGGCTCCGCTGCTTTTTCCACAGCAACCGGCTCAGGGAAAGGCGCGACGGCTTCTTCTCCGAGGCGGACCTTGACGTAAGAACCAGGTGCGTCTTCCAGTACTTTGAATTTGCCGCTGCCAGGTTGGCGCGCTTCAATCAAATCCCCGCTCAGCGGCGCTATCCAGCGTTGCCACTCTGGCCACCAGGAGCCGGTATGTTTTTCAGCGCCGGCAGCCCATTCATCCGGATTTGATACCAAACCATCGATAACCCGGTAATCGTATTTCCCGCGCTCTGGAGGATTGATAATACCGGCGATGTGTCCGGATCCGCCGAGTATAAAACGTACCGGTCCCGAGAAACGCCGGGCTCCCGAATAGGTCGATTTCCAGGGCGCAATATGATCCTCGACAGCGGAAACGAAACAGCAAGGGATATCAATAGTGGTCAGATCGATAGATGTGTCTGCAACCGTTAGTTCCCCTTTGCTCAAGCGATTCTCCAGGTACATATTGCGCAGGTACCAACTGTGCATCTTGGCCGGCATGCGTGTGGAATCAGAATTCCAGTAGAGCAGATCGAACGGACGCGGGTCGTTTCCAAGTAGATAGTTATTGATGTAGAAAGACCAGATAAGGTCATTGGCTCGCATCAAGTTGAAAGCAGCAGCCATTGAGGAGCCCTCAAGATAACCGTCTTTTTCCATCTGTGTCTCCAGACTGGAGATCTGTTCTTCATCGATGAAAACGCCTAGTTCACCCGGCTCGGAAAAATCGATCATAGTGGTGAAGAAGGTGGAACTCTTGATGCGAGAGTCACCTTTGCTCTTCATGTATGCCAGGCTGGTGCTCAAGAGGGTGCCGCCGATACAATAGCCGATAGCGTTGATCTCATTCTCGCGGGTTATCTGCTCCACTATATCGGTAGCATGAAGTACGCCTTCACGCAGGTAATCCTCGAAGCCGATTTCGCTAAAGCTCTCATCCGGGTTCACCCAGGATATGACGAATACCGTGTGACCCTGCTCGACCAGCCACCTGAGCAGCGAGTTCTTGGGTTGCAGGTCCATGATATAGAACTTGTTGATCCAGGGCGGAACAACCAATAGTGGCCGTTGGAATACCTTTTCCGTAGTAGGCGCGTATTGAACGAGCTGAAACATGCGGCATTGATAGACGACTTTGCCCGGGGTTACGGCAACATTCTTGCCCAACTCGAAAGCGCTGGTGTCGGTCATCTGGATCTTCAGTTGTCCCTGTCCCCGCTCCAGATCCTCCAACATGTTCTGAAGGCCGTGAACCAGACTAAAGCCCTTGGTCTCCAGGATTCTCTCCAATACCGCAGGATTGGTGAGCGCGAAATTGGTAGGAGACATCGCGTCGAGATACCGTTCTGTAAAAAACTTCACCTTCTCGGCAGTGTGATCGTCGAGACCTTCGACAGCCGCCACCATACTTCGCATCCACTGCGAAACCAGAAGGTAGGACTGCTTTATGCATAAGAAGATCGGCTCCTTTGCCCAATCTTCGTGGTGAAAGCGGCGATCACCCTTATCCGGTTCGATAACTGGCTCTGCTTCAAACCCCAGCAATTGCATAGTGTTGCTTTGGCAGAGTTGGATAGCAGTTTGCCAAAACTCCATATTGATCCCCGCCAGTTTCTGCGGATCCTGAATTGCAGCGGCAAACCACTGACTGTAGAGCTCGCCGAGATTGAACGGATCGAGATCCCACTGCGCGTAGTTTTCGGAAAAATCCGACAACATATTTTCAACAGTCTTGAAATTCTGCAGCAACCCCTGCGCCAGCTCTCCTATGTCGAGATTGTCGAGATCCTGTGTGGTCGATTCGGTCATGGTCAGCTCATCCTCGGCGCATTTTCTCGCCACGTAATGCCAACTTCTGTTCTGCAGACACAACTTATTATTCGGTTCCTGACCGGCAGTCCGGCAAAATAACAACCAACAAGTATTTTCGGGTACGGCAATCGACCGGGACAACAGACCCGGCTTTCCGTGACTACCCGTGTGCGCTTTCCCGCTAAAACGTATTAACGGACTCGCCTCTCCTGCAGCCTGCCTTAGGAGAGACGCGGCAATACACTGAATCAGCCCTGCTTGCTGATCGCGTCCTTGATCTCTTGAACACTGGCGAGAAAACGCTCGTTGATCTGCTTGGCAACTGCTTCCTGACTGCTCTTGACCAACTCGGTCAGTTCAGCGGAATTAGCCAGGGCCTTCTCCATCGCGGACTGCAACAACTCGGCCTGCTTCTCGGCCAAATCCTGTGGATTGCTGGAGTTCGCCAGCCCCCTGGCCGCTTCAGTGGCATCAGCCATCGCCTGCTGAAGCATTTCCGACTGGCATTTGAAAAGTTCCTGAGTACCGGCAAAAGCGGCTTGGTTGGCACTCACCAGCGCCTCCATGTTCTTCCTCTGGGACTCCAGAAAAGCACCGCTATCGAAATTCGGCAGCTGATAGGCGTTGAAACCACCCTGCATCTGCTTAAGGAACGCCTGGGGATCATAGCCTTTGAGAAGGCTGGTGAAGTCGAAAGGATTATTCGTCGGAGACGCCATGATATTTACCCCAAAGTTGGTTGAACCCTTTAAAAATGCTGCACCGCACAATTCAGTTGTATTATCGGGACGGCACAGGGTTGGGTCAAGTCTTTTTGTGCACTGCACAAATTTAGCACGGTCGGAACTTATTACCGCAGACGCATATGCTCGAAAGGGCGGTCAATTACCCGAACCGACAAACAAAAAGGCGCAGCAATCACAATCCTCCCCGGCAACCCCGAGACGCCTTCCATAAACAGACATCGCCGCTGGAAAATTATCCCGTCGACGGCTCAAGTGTTGAGCGCAGCCTGAGGATGAGTGTCCACAAAATGTTTGAGTACAAGCTTCAGCGTGATCACATGTTCCGTATCACCCTTCTTCTGCGCCAATTCGATGTCTTCCAATATGACGCGACGGATCATCGGAACGCCATCGTCAGTGTGGACCAGGTAACTTCCGAGCTCAGCAGCCACGATTTCCGGAATATGCTCGTGCTCCGCAATCGCCTCAATTTCCTCTTCGGTCAAATCGCTAAGGCCAACACAGTCCTCGTAGGTCAACATCTCTGTCATCTCCTCTAATGTCTTCTACTCTAAGTTTAGTGCGCCGCGAGCGTAGGCTGAAGCATAAGGAATATTGATGACCTTTTTACCCCAAGCTATCGCCAGCCTGCCTGATCGCGCGCCCCGTCCGTACCCGTTCGTATCGCTGACAGCAGACTGCAGCGCCGCAGCAAAGGCTGGTGCGCCCTGTGCCTTCTGAAAACTCGAATCGTGGGCGCGTTTCCGTTCGATACCGCACCACGTTATCTGTTGCGTGACCGCGCGGGCTAGGGTGACATTGTGCAAGGACGGATCAAGCGTTTGGCAATCGAGGAGGTGATTACAACGCCCCGATCGCCTTGGCAAAATCCGTTCGCCGAACGCGTGATCGGTTCCATTCGCCGGGATTGTTTAGACCACGTCATCGTGCTCAATGAGCGACACCTGCGCCGGATCCTTCGTGAATACTGCAGCTACCACCGTAGCTGTCGGACTCACTTGGCATTAAAAAAGGATCCCCCCGAACCACGAAGGGTTGAACCGCCAGGGTTCGGAAAGCCTGTTGCCTTTCTCAGGGTCGGCGGCCTGCATCAGGGTTACGCGAGAATGGCGGCATAGGCACTATGTTTGAGAATGACCGATGATTCGACGCGATTTAATTTTCAGGAGGAACAATGGCGATGCCTCAGAGTTCGCCAGCCGTTTCAGGGCTCAGCAGGTTCTCGCCACCGGCCGCCTCGTCTTCGGCGGCAACTTTCTGCTCGATTGTCCGGTCTACCGATACATCGCCGGTCACAATGCCCTCATCGCTCGACGCCCGCGGCAGGGGGCCTGCATTGCGTGACGACGCCGACTCGGTACTCCCCAGGCCAATCTGCGCAGCCGTTGCACTCGCATCGAACAGGCGCACTTTGTAGACGGGCTCCGGCATCACGATGCCCGCCTGATCGAACGCCTGCTTGACCGAGCGAATCGATTCGCTGCGAACCTTGGGAAAACTGACGTGTTGCTGGTCGACCCAACCGAAGCAACGCAGGACAACGTTGGAATCGCCGAGCGACTGCACGATCACCATCGGCTTGGGATCAGCGAGTACGCCAGTAACGGCGACAAGCACACGCAGCGCCAAAGCCTGCGCTGCGACCAGGTCCTGATCCGTATCGACGCCGACGTCAAACTCGAACCGGCGTTCCGGATGGCGGGTGAAGTTCGTGATTACCGCCTTGAACACCAGAGAATTTGGAATACGAATGTGGTTTCCGTCGGGGGATAGCAGAATCGTCGCCCGCGACGTCAGCTTTACGACATTGCCGGCATGACCATCGATATCGACAAAGTCGTTTACCTCGAACGGATTCCGAATGCTGAGCAGGATGCTCGCGATGTAGTTTTCCACCGTATCGCGCACGGCGAAACCGACGGCAAGACCGATGATACCAGCCGCACCAAGGATGGTCCCTAGCAATGCAGTCGCGTCGAGCAGAACCAACGCCAGGACGAGGCCCAACACCACGAACAACAGTTGCACCAACTGACTAAGTAGCGCAGCAATAAAATAGTTTGGACTGATACGCCGAAACAGGCCCTGTCGAGCAGCCACCCAGCGACCGGTTAACCAGAAGATCAACAACACTGCGAGTGCCAGAACGAACAATGGCAGGGCCGCGAGCAGCTCTTGGCCGAGCGATACAATCTTGGTCCACGTGGCCCGCAAGCGTGGCTGCAAATCACGGTTAACGGTCATCTTATTCTGTACTTCGACGACACCCTCAACCTGGCGCGCAAACTGAAGAGCCTTATCCTCCGTGGCGGCCGAGTCCACTTCGCCCTGCAAGGCGACAACGCCCCCGTTCACGCTCACCGACAGCTCCTGCAAGGCGTCTATCTCAGAGAAAATCGCTCTCAGCCGCCGGTCAATCTTCGCATCGTCTTTTTCGGTGTTTCCGGCAGAGATCACACGATCCGAGGTCGGCGCTGTCTCAACCGCTTTTCCGGTTAGCAGATTGCTTATGTCATCAGCATGCGCTGCCGCAGACCCAATCAGACAGCCAAGGAAGATCGACACCGGCAGCAGCCAGCTAGACCGCAGGGATCGACAACATGTAGTCATGCGGACATCCTCCGAAAGGATTGTGTGGTACAAAGCGGAATTGTGACATCGATAGCATTTAATGATCCGTTTCGCGCGTTGAAGAAGCCGTGTGTGGCGGTTCCCCTATTTTCATCTGAAAAACGCAACTTCGGCAGTCTTGTTCCGGAACGTGACCACCCCTACCTTACCGTGCACTGCCATGAAAGATCTGTTGGTTCTGTACCTCCGTCTATTGATAACGATCGCCAAGCCACTCGGGCCGCGTGGCTCGAAGGCGGTCGCCGCCGAAGACCTGCTCATGAAAGATTAGCTCTTGGTTATCAAGCGCACTCAGCGACGTGCGGCCAATCTCTCAGCACTCGATCGCTTCCTGTTTGACTTCTGGTCATTGTTTCTCGAGCCAGGCCGAACCCAACGAGGTGCCATCATTATCCGACCTTCAACGCTGTTGAATTTACAGCCTGCTCAAGCAACGAAAGTATCGACTGCTGTATTCAACAGACCGAAAATTGAAGCCTGGCCCAAGGGATTGCGCGAACTGATCCAAGCCATCGTTGCAATGAAACAGCGCAACTCAGGGTTCGGTTGCCCTCGAATCGCAAATCCGATCAATAAGGCGTTCGGTATCGCCATCAATAAAGCTCTGGTGCGGCGGGTCTTGGCCGCACATTACCGACCTGGTTCCGGTGGGAGTGGGGCGTCATGGCTGGCGTTCCTGGGACACACAAAGGTTAGCCTCTGGCGCGCTGACCTGTTTCAGTGTGCACGCCGGTGATATCGGTAATATTGCCCTGTGCCACAGATTCAACGCCGGGATTTCTACCCGGGGTGCTCCGCACGATCTGAGTTCTGATAATGATCCGCTGTTCCGGTATCACCGACGGCAGGCGAATCTGCGCATCCTGGAGATTCAGGCGATCAAGACCGTTCCTTACGTGCCCTTGTCGCACCCCTTCATCGAGCGACTGATTGGAACTATGCGCCGCGAACTCCTTGGCCCTATGTTCTTCTGGAATACCAATGCTTTGGCGCGAAGACTGGAAAGATTCCGGCAGTATTGCAACGCAAATCGCGTGCACGCTTCGCTCAACGGCAACACACCATCAGAAAGCACTGGCGAAGCCACCAGCCTTTGTGCCGGCCTCAATCGATTCCAGCGGAAATCTTATTGCCACGGGCTATACTAGTTACCCGCAGCCGCTTGAATAGCAATTCGCCATACACACGCTCGGCAAGGCACTCGAACAAGACATCTGCACCAGCGAAGTCAAAGGCTGAGCCGTCAAGACGGTCTCTGGCGCACGATCACTCAGTACCTGAGCCTTTAGGGCGATCAGGATGTGCTTAAAGTGTCGGCGAGTGAGGACGATATATTAAGTGCACAAGTAAAGCCTCATGCAGTATACTGTTAGCATGAAATGCAAGAAGACTGTTGATGCGCGAAAGTATTCGCAAAAGCGCTTGAGCGTTACGCACGGATGCAGTGAAACGTGTAGAAGCCGGGGAGAGTCCGGAAGCTGTAGCACAAGGTTTGGCAATCAATCGACGTACCATTTATCGCTGGCTTGCGGCCTATCACTATGGCGGCGAGGAGGCATTGAAAGCGAAACCCATTCCCGGTGCGCCGCCCAAACTTGACGCAAAGCAGATGGCCAAGCTATCGCGAATCATTCACACGAAAAACCCTCTGCAACTGAAATTCGACTACGCCTTGTGGACATTGGCGATGATTCGCGAGCTGATTCGATGGGAGTTCGACGTCAAGCTCAGCGAAGTCTCAGTGGGCCGGCTGATGAAACGGCTCGGTTTAACGCCGCAGCGCCCGTTGTATCGCGCTTGGCAGCAGGACGAAGCGCGCATAGCGCAGTGGCGCGAAACCGAATATCCGAAAATCGCTGCGCGCGCCAAGCGTGAGAATGCCTTGATATTCTTCGCTGATGAAGCCGGCATGCGGTCTGATTATCACGCTGGCACGACGTGGTCGCCAAAGGGTAAGACGCCCGTCGTGAAGGCGACCGGTGCACGGTTCTCATTCAACATGATCTCTGCCGTCAATGCGCGCGGTCATTTTCGCTTCATGACCGTCGAAGGAGCGGTAACCGCGAAGGTTTTCCGTGATTTCCTGAAGCGGTTAATCAATGGCGTGGACCGGAAGGTCATACTGATCGTCGATGGGCATCCAACGCACAAGGCGAAGCTCGTCAAGCGGTTCGTAGAGGACAACGCCGATCGTATCGAGTTGATCGTGTTGCCACCTTATTCGCCCGAGCTGAACCCCGACGAGCTTGTTTGGGCGCATGTGAAGAAGAAAGTGGCAAAGGCAACCATCTCGACCAAAGACGAAATGAAGCGTGCAGTGATTAGCGCCATGCGAAGCCTGCTCAAGACACCGACGATAGTCGCAGGATTCTTCCGAACACCCACCTGCCTCTATGCCAGCATATGAGGCTTTACTTGCGACGGTATTAATAACTATCAAAGCGAAGGCTGAGGAATGGACCCGGTGTTTCGCTGAACCTAACCGGAAGCGCCGTAAGGGAATGAATGCCAGCGTTGTTGTGCTGTCCCAGTATTTGGGAAATGCCTGATACGCTGCTCAATCCCCATACTAACCTTGTTGGTTTCAACATTCGGGTCCATTCCACAGTCCTTGTGTCTTCAGCGTCCTTGGGACGTGCGACAGATTCAATTCTCCAGGCGCACACCCTGTTTCACGGGGGGCTGTTTGAGCTGCCCAGTGGATCGTTTCACGCGGGGCCAGTGGTGCGCACAATAGTCGGCGAAGTGCCGGTCAGCAGTTTGTGCTTGCGCATCATCTCGTGGCGGCACGCTACAAGTTCACGAACTGAACTCAGTGGATGCGTCTGGACGAACGGTATTCTGCGACACCGCCGCAGTCTTGCTCTTTTCCCTGGGTATTGGCCGGTCGTTGGCTTCGGCCTGCCCGATCGAGGTCCGGATTCCCTCCGCGTTCCATAGGTTCTCGGACCAGAACGTCAGGGTCAAGCCGAGATGGCTGGTCAATAGTCGGTAAGCCGTTCTTCTCATCGTCAGTGGGCGTCCGAGTTGTTTGGCGGATTGGACCAACTCCCGGTAACAGCGGGTTTTGATGTTCTCTTTCTCGACATTGATCTCGTCGATATTCCAGTATTGCCCCCAGCGTTCGACTTGGCGGTGAGGCGCTGAGTCCGTGCCGGTCGACGGGAAGATATCCGCAATCTTCTTGCCGTTTGACCAGATCGACGCCATCGTCAGTCCACGGCCTCCGACCAACTTGATGTAGAGATCTCCGAGCTTGTGCCAGTCGGCGCCTTTCGACGACTTAGGCTTGAGGGGGATTGCAGTCAGTGCCTTGCGTACAGGGGTGCCGCAGAGTTGATTTTGCGTGATCTCCTGTTGATGGATGACGCCGGATTTCTTCGCCTTTACCTTGATCGCCACGCGTTCGAGATAAGTGTTCGAGGTGGCCCTGATCGCAATGAGGTAGACCGGAGCCGCCCGTTCGCTGGGCACGGCAAGGAGGTCGGGGCTGTACTCGATGATGCCGCCGAGCGATCGCCATTCGCATTGGGTCGCATGACGCCGCCAGTAGGCATCGTCAGAAGCCTCGTAGGCCGCGAGGAACAACTTCTTCGTCAACCGGTCTGCAGGCGCTTGGGCCACACGGCGAAGAATGCGGAGTATTTTCAAACCGCCGAGCCGAAGGCGGTGCGTCCATGTTTCGGACACAGAGGTCTCACTGGTTGGGGCGTCAGGGGACATATCTTTCGGGAGTGCACGGCGATGGATGGCTATCAGTATCGGCATGCCGATGAAGGACTGGAGTGAAGGCGATCACACCATTCGCCAACTGACCCGGTGCAGCAAAGATAAGGGCCAGGTTTCGTCACACGGCCCAGGCCAGAAGCGGAACTTGACGGCTGTCCGTCGGACCTGTAGATCCCGAATATTCATGCAGCCTTCGAAAGATAGACGTGGTGAAAGCCGTGGACGGCGGGGAATTCAACAACACTGCTGGGCACCGCTGCTCGTACGGGACGACCGTTTGGCGCGTCTCGATCCGAGGGTTGGTGTGTTCGCCACGGATGATAGTAATCCAGATACGACGACATAAGTTCTCTTGAGATGCCGCTGGTTGAGCACGATGACGTGGTCGAAACGTTCACGGAAACGCTTCGACAATCTGTTGCGCGATCCACACCCGAGAATGCGCAATAAAATCAATATGCTCCCTTTTTCGGGACCCGCAACTGCGTTGCAGGTGACCCAGGCGCATGGACCGCCTGCACCATCGGACTACGAGACAGCATGCTTCGTCACTTCCCGATCATCGCCAAGAAGTCAGCAATCGCGCCCCAATACAGAGATCCGCCGAACGCCATGATCGTGTTGTGGTCAGCGTTCGGAATCATCACCAGACTCTTTTCATCCGAGGCGGCACGCTCGTGAATCCTTTCCCCGTTCCAGGCCGGAAGCAGGACATCCCGCTCTGCATGTAGCACAAGCACTGGCATTCGCACGTTTGCCATCTTGTCTTCGTTGTCCGTTCCCGACAGATCCCGAAGTCCCAGTGATTCCAACGAGATCCCGAACAGGGTCAGTAACGGCGGGGTTTGGGCAAACCCGCTTTCCACAATAAGGCCCGCGATATCGCCGCCGCGCGTCGAGGCAAGCTCGATGGCGGGCGCACTACCCATGCTTCGCCCCATAACCACCAAGGGTCCCGTGTGTCCGCGTTCCTTCAGAAACGCAATGACGTGATCGAGAACGACCGGCGCATCGTCGAGAAGACTGCTGACCGAAGGAGAACCGGTACTGCTCCCGTACCCACGATAGTCGGCTGAAACGAGCGATGCGCCTGCCGAGTGGAACTCCGGTGCGATGGTATCGTAATCCGGCACGATCTCTCCGTTGCCGTGAAAGTGCAAAACGGTCGGTAGCGACAAATCGGAAGGATGGTATCGGGCCGCGACAGTGACACCGCTCCCAACCGATATCGTGAGGTCCTCGCTCCCCCGTGGAGCCGGAAGCCCGGTCGCGGGACGCGGGAAAAAGAGGGCCGCATTCACCGCCGGGTGATCGATTTGCTGCATAAGACTTTCTTTTCCCACTTCGGCACCTCGACTTACGGGAGATTGAATTGCACCACAGGATACTCCGCTACCGAAGAACAGCGTCGACAAAAAAAAAGCACCTGTCCCTGGCGACTTCGTAATATTCGTCCCGAAAACGATGATTTGGATAGTCTTGCCCCAGATTGCAGCGTCCCCTACCCCGCACGGCCATGAAGGATCTGCTGACACTCCTCCTCCATCTACTGACAACAATCGCCAAGCTCCTCGGACCGGGTGGCGCGAAGGCAGTCATCGCCGACAGTTGGAAGGATTCCGCCAGTATTACAACGCGCATCGCGTGCACACCTCGCTCAACGGCAACACACCATCAGCAACCGCTGGCGAAACCACCAGCCTTTGTGCCGGCCTCAATCAATTCCAGTGGAAATCTCATTGCCGCTGCCTATACCAGTTACCCGCAGCCGCTTGAATAACAATTCGCCATACACAGGTCGGCAAAAATCGCCGTGCTGCCAGTCAGCCAGGACTTCCTCGACTCCAATTTCATCCAGCATGCTGAACTACCAAAGCTTCTTGAAGACGAGGAGCGCGAAGGCCTAATTGTGCTCACACTCTTTGCCAACGAATGTAACCTGGACGCGGCTCCCTATCTACTGGCTTTGCAGGGCTTGAACTCACCCGCCCGACCTCTCGAACAAATGACAGCTGACGAGCGAGACAACGCCTTGTCGAATGCTGCAGGAGACGTCCATTCCGCATTGACCAGCACATAGGCGCCTACTGCCGGAAGGCAGTTCAGCGTTCACTCCGGCCGTCCCTCCGACCCAAGTGCAAAGCAATCTGACGCCCGAACCACAGGGCCGCGCGATGTCCCCCAGGCGCGGTAGACCAAAACCAACCGCAAGTTCATCTATGAACCAACAGCGCACTCTTTTCTCCACAGGTTTTTTAACGGAATAGCTTAGTGTAGATTGCCGCACCCCATTCCGACTGGAGAGCCCCAGAGTGTTACCACCCATCGCCGAACGGATCGCCAACGAAATCGTCGCCACCATGCGCCAAGTGGAGGCGGCAGTTGGCCTGCTGGACGGTGGCGCGACCGTGCCCTTCATCGCCCGCTACCGGAAGGAGATCACGGGCGGTCTGGACGATGCGCAGCTGCGCACGCTGGAAGAGCGTCTGGTCTACCTGCGCGAGCTGGAGGAGCGGCGCACCACGGTGCTCAAATCAATCGATGAGCAGGGCAAGCTCACCCCGGCATTGAAACTGGAGGTACTCGGCGCTGACACCAAGACTCGCCTCGAGGATATCTACCTGCCGTACAAACCCAAGCGCCGAACCAAGGCGCAGATCGCCCGCGAAGCCGGGATAGCGCCACTGGCCGAGGCGATCCTGGCGGACCCCAGCACTGGACCCGGAGGACCTTGCCATCGGTTACCTGAATGAAGAAGCCGGCTTCGCAGACACCAAGGCAGTGCTCGAAGGCGCGCGCCAGATTCTTATGGAGGATTGGGCCGAGGATGCCGAACTCAGCGGCGAGGTGCGCGAGTGGCTGTGGGATAACGCGCAGCTCAAGAGCAGCGTAATCACCGGCAAGGAACAGGAAGGCGCCAAGTTTGCCGACTACTTCGACTTCAGCCAAGCGATCAAGGGCAATCCCGTCTCACCGTGCCCTCGCCCTGTTCCGCGCGCGCAACGAGGGCATCGTGTTTCTCGACTTGGTCATTGCCGAGGACGAAACCGGCCGCAGTTGGCCTGAGCGCATGATCGCGAAACGCTTTGGCTTGCGCGACCAGGGCCGGGCTGCCGACGCCTGGCTGCGTGATTCGGTGCGCATGACCTGGCGGGTAAAGCTCCTGACGCGCCTGGACCTGGAACTCAAGACCCGCCTGCGCGAAGCAGCAGAGACCGAGGCAATCAAGGTCTTTGCCTCCAACCTGCACGACCTGCTGCTCGCCGCGCCTGCCGGCCCGCGCGTCACCCTCGGCCTGGACCCGGGCCTGCGCACCGGGGTCAAGGTGGCCGTGGTGGACGCCACCGGCAAGGTGGTCGCTACCGACACCATCTACCCCCACCCGCCGAAAAAGGCGTGGGACCAGTCCGTCGCGACCTTGGCGAAACTGGCCACGGCGCACCAGGTTACGCTGATCGCAATCGGCAACGGCACTGCCTCGCGCGAGACCGACCGGCTGGCCGCCGAACTGATCCGACGCTATCCGGAACTCAAGCTCAGCAAGGTCATGGTCAGCGAGGCCGGTGCATCCGTGTATTCGGCATCTGAACTTGCCTCGAACGAACTGCCCGGCCTTGACGTCTCGCTGCGCGGCGCCGTGTCTATCGCCCGTCGGCTGCAGGACCCCCTGGCCGAACTGGTCAAGATCGACCCCAAGGCGATTGGCGTGGGGCAATACCAGCACGATGTCAGCCAGTTTCAGCTCGCACGCAGCCTCGACAACGTGGTGGAAGACTGCGTGAACGCCGTCGGCGTGGACGTCAACACCGCCTCTCCGGCACTGCTGACACGCGTTGCGGGCCTTTCTGCCAGCGTGGCGGACAACATCGTGCAGTTCCGCGACGAGCACGGCGCCTTCGCCAGCCGTCTCCAGCTCAAGAAGGTCCCGCGTTTGGGCGAGAAGACATTCGAACAGGCAGCAGGTTTCCTGCGCGTGATGGGCGGCAACACTCCGCTGGACGCCTCCGCCGTGCATCCAGAGGCCTATCCTGTGGTCAAGCGAATCCTGAAAACGAACAGACGCGAAATCGGCCAGGTCATCGGTGACAGTGCCTTTCTGCGCGGACTCACGGTGGACGACTACACAGACGAAAGGTTCGGCGCGCCCACCGTGCAGGACATCATCGGTGAACTGGAAAAACCCGGCCGTGACCCGCGCCCAGAATTCAAGACCGCCGAGTTTCAGGAAGGTGTCGAGAAGCTCTCCGACCTAAAGCCCGGCATGGTGCTGGAAGGAGTGACCACCAACGTCACCAACTTCGGCGCCTTTGTCGATGTTGGAGTGCACCAGGATGGTCTCGTCCACATCTCGGCGATGAGCGACAAGTTCGTCAAAGACCCACACGAGGTGGTGAAGACCGGCGAGGTCGTCAAGGTGAAGGTCATGGAGGTCGACCTCGACCGCAAGCGCATCAGTCTTTCCATGCGCATGGGCGACGAACCGGGCAAAGCCGCTGCGCCCGCTCGAGAACGACAGCCACAACGCAACCATCCTCAGGAAAAAGCCCTCAGGTGACCGCAATGCCGATGCGGGAGGGGCGCTGGCCGCAGCCTTTGCCAAAGCGCGAAAATCGTGAATTTGGAGTCAACATACGCCCGCCGCATGCGGACCGGGCACAAGCACTTCGGGTGCACAATCCGAGGTCTTTGCTTGCGGCTGAAGGCAGTCTGCTGAGCCGGTCACAACAGCATCACAATCCTGTCAGCTCTCATTCATCGAAGTGAAAGCGGCATGCGCGAACCCTAGACTTCGGCTGAAATCGGCCCAGGTCGTGTGAAAACTCCGGGGCCGCCTGCGCGCCAGGATCGGCTCGAACTTGTACCTCTATTGAGCGCGTGCGATCGCGAGAAGAGTTGACGGACCCTGACGGGTCAACCCTGCGTTGATCGAAACATTCTCTGGCTTAAAGACGATTTCAGGACTCCGTTTTCGCGTTTTCACACGGTCTGGGCCGGGAGCTGTCCTTAGCCGCCGCCAGCGAGGTTCCAGGTCTTCTGTCTCCGGCAAAAAATAAAGCGACCACCGGTTATCAACCGATGGCCGCCTTTTGCGAGCGAACAGACGGACAGGCGATCAGGCCGCTTTTCTGGCAACCTTCTCGATGCCCTGGGTCACGACCTTGTAGACATCATTGGCAGCTTCCTGGCTGATCGCGGAAACAGCCTTGGCGTCGGCAACGTAGCCTTCAACCAACTCGCGAGCAATCTCGCTCTGGGAAGTCACGTAGTTTGTGGCTTCCGTCGCGTCCTTGACAGACAGGGCGGCACGCCACGTGGCCATGGCCACATCGGCCTGCTTGCGCATCATGGCCATGTTCATTTCAACCAGCTTCTCGGTGTAACTGAGAGCGATCTCATTGATCTTGACGGCAGGTGCGAAAATTTCTGCGAAAGAAGCAAAGTCCAGCTTGTTCATGGAAAAACCCTCGGGGATTGAAGTTGATGAATTCGTCTATGTTGCGGTGCAGCATAGTGGATGTTTTTGTGCAGTGCAACAATTTTACTCCGCTGCACCATAGCATGTGCATCCACGCCCTGGTTGTTGGGACAATAAAAGCAATCGATCGATACCAGATCTAGGAGGTGCTGGTCGAGAAACGTCCGCTAGGTCGACGACGGCGGCCTGTCTAGACAAGGGCGGTATTTTTCCACCGTCGAATTGGCGACTTCGATTCCAAGCTTCGCGAGCTCCGCAACGATTCTCGGCGAACCCCACGTTGGATTCGCTTTTCACATTCGCCCGATGAGTTCCCTCAGTTCCAGCGAAATTGGAGGCCGGCCAGGAGCGTTTGATTGACTGAGCGCACGCCAGTACTCGCGGAATCGCTATCATGCACCACAGGATCAGCCATCACCCGAGAATATATAACAGAATCAATGTGCTCCCTTTTCGGGACCCACAGGCATCAGGGTAGCCCGCGAATCGCCACCGCCCCGGCTTCAAGGTCGCCCCGGCCATGTGCCACCTTTCCTCATCCGCGAGACTAACGAACGGCGTTAAGTCATCAGAAAAATAACGCATTGAATAAGTGAAGATGTGCGCGATTCAAAGATCCAGTTCAAGCCCGAAACTGACAATCTCTCCGGTATCGCGTGGTGCGTTGTCTTTAACCTCTAATGTCCATTTGCCCTGGGGTGTTATGCCGACAAAATTGTTCAACTCGGGTGCAATTACCGTGTCGTAGGTTAGCTTCAGATTCTTCTTACTACCCCCCATTTGATCCTGAAGGATGGCCTTGGCGCCTGAGGGTGAGCTGACCTTGAGCGTAAGGTCTCCGACCCAGGTGTGCTCGATATCAACGATCACCCGTATATCGTGAACAGGTTTGTCATCACCGACCAAAACATCGATTCGCACCGTCTTCTTATCCTTGATGGCGACTTTCTTCAAAGTACGATGAATTGCCGTGTAAGTCGCTTGCGCTACCGTGTGCGGTACGGCGAGTTCCACCGCACGCTTTGCATTGAGCCGTCCGTAACCATACAAGGGGCTATGGCCGTCCTGATCGTAGTTGCCGTTCTGAGGGTCGATTTGATCGCAACAGTTTTTTAGAACCTCCCTAACTTGTTGCCAGTTGAGATCCGGATTGCGTGCCAAAACCAGGGCGGCCACACCAGCTGCCCCCGGACAGGCACTCGACGTGCCGCCAAAACTGTTCGTAAAGTCTCCGGCGGCGTCACCACGGTCCGGTTCGCCAGGATTGTAACCCGAGGGGCCACTCACATCTGTGGTCCAGATGCCGGAGGTGAGCGGTGCAGGTAAGCCAGGGCGGCTAAAATTGTTGCTGGGAAAGGCGCACCACAAGGCGTTTCCGGTATCGCTATAAACGGCGCGTGTACCTCGGTCGTTGCACGCAGCCACAGCGATGACCTTTTCGTAGCTAGCGTAACCGTCGTTATCCACAGGTTCATTGCCATTGCCTGCAGCCCAGGTTATTACGCAACCTTTACCATTTCGCCCTTGACTGACTGCATAATCGATTGCCAAGCGGCTCGAATCCGGCAGCGCGACACGCGCGTTGTGTTGCGGGTCGGAGTCGTCCCACCAGTCTCCATCAGTTGGCCCCCAGCTACATGAAATAACATCGGCCCCATGATCGGCTGCCCAGACGAAAGCGTCAGCTTCAGCTTGCGAGCCTAGGCTCGACACAAAACGAATAGGCATGATTCGTGCTTTTGGCGCAACGCCGGCTGCGCCCGTGTTGCCATTGGCCGCAGCCACGCCCGCGCAGGCTGTACCATGTGAGTCTCCGCTCCGTGGTGTTGGATCATTGTCACCGTTGGTCGTATCGCGTGGCGCTACTATCTTGCCGGCTCCGGTAAATTCGACATGTGTCATGTCAACGCCGTCGTCGATAATAGCAATCGTCGCGCCGTCGCCTTCACTCGAGGCCCAGGCATCCTCTACATGCGCGTGCTGATCGACCGTATTGCCGTCAATCCGTGCGCGCTTCAAATGCCACTGTTGCGGAAACGCGACTTTCCTCGACAACTGTTGTACTAATTCAGGATGGCAGAATGTGACTTCATCAAGGTCCAACAGACTTTTGGCATTTTCAAACACCTGCTGCCCACTACCTTCGGGAAGACCGAGAAAATAAGCGTTATACGCGTAACTTAGGGGCCGCTTTATCTTTAGAGCGTGTGCTTTGAGCAGCCGTTTACAGGCCGCCGCACTGAGATCTGCATGGAACTGGACAAATATGTTTTCCGTATAAATGATGGGTTCGCCATTGGATGTAACCAGACCACGACCGGCGAAACGGATACCCGGCTCCTGCTTCAATGCGGCACGTGCGGCGTCGCGCGCGGCAACGGCGCGTCGCTGGCCTGCCACTTGCCAGACTTCTACACCAATTTCGGGTATCCGAAACAGCGGAATCGTATCCGCAAGCGCACGCCGACTCTCCTGTGACAAAGAATTGTCGACCAAACGACCCCGGTTCGCAGTGCGCACCACCATGAGGTCTGAGCTCAGTTTTACGGATTGGCGACGACCGCGCTTGCCGCCGTATCGGTAGTAAAAGGTGTTTGTCATAGTCATCTTCTTTCGATCAGATTCAGCCGCTGGTTCTACTCACTA
Organism: uncultured Gammaproteobacteria bacterium; assembly: GCA_963736445.1. Taxonomy (GTDB): domain Bacteria; phylum Pseudomonadota; class Gammaproteobacteria; order Chromatiales; family Chromatiaceae; genus Thiosocius. Next base: position 417,817 of record CAVTOY010000004.1, read on the forward strand.
TAGGCCCCTTGGTTCGATGGGATGTTGTGAATTTTTCCCGTTATGCACGCGACGTTGGCCAGGCCCGCGTTTCGCGAAGGCTTCTATAGATTGGAGTATAGTTAGAAGATGACTTCCGCGATGCGCTTCGCACAATGCCCGGCGGGGTTGTGGCAAGGTGAAGGAAAACAAGCAGTGTCGTGGCAGCACGATCCTGACTTCGCGGCTCGGCCGGATGAAGAGATCGCCGAGTTGTTCCACCTTGTGCCGATCCACGTCGCCGATGACAGCTGTTGTCCTGTATACAGGCAGAACCCGGGTACAGCGCCGGCCGTTGCTACCGGTCGATTGTTCTTGCGGCTGCATGATGGTCAAAACATCGATTCGTTCGATGCGACGCTGAAGACGCTTGGGCTCGGCGTTGCGGTGTCGCTCAAATGGGCGCCGAATGCAGCCTGGGTTACATCGATTGACGACAGCCCCTGCCACGCTCTGAGTCAATTATCCGAATTGCAGAAACGAGAAGCGGTTGTGCACGCAGAAGCACAGCTATTGTTAAAATTAAATCATCGCTAGCGATAGATGAGTCCGCACGGTGTGATAGTAGTCAACGTAGCTGGCAAGAACGTGTTTGAGATGACGCTCTCCCAGGATAATCACGTGATCCTGGCGTTCTCTTCGAATACTGCCGATGACCCGTTCCACATACGGATTTTGCCAGGGTGATCGAGGCGCCGTCGCCACATCTTCCGTTTTTAGCGCAGCGACCTGCCGGCGAAATACCTCTCCGTAAATAGAATCACGGTCGCGCAGCAGGTACTGCGGCGCTTCTTCATCTCTGGGTCGATCTTTGGCCGTCCGTAATGGCGGCTCTTCCAGCACCAGAAGTACCTAAAACTCCGCCGGTGCCACCGGACAACCGTGTCTGACTTGACGATCAGGAGAGATTCTCGCCGACCAGATCATGCTGTCGAAAGAAGCGCCCAAAACAACCGGTCTGTGTCGCCGAGGCGCGGCCGCGGATGGCGATGCCTTAGTACCGCGATTTGCTGGCGAAGGGCCAGGTTCTCGAGGGCGAGATCTCGACGATTACGCATCAGCGACCTGTGCATTCGCGCGATGATTGCCGGCCATTTGACCATGCCCAAAGACTGCCGGCACTCTTTGGGGAAAAGCAATGGAATCTGGTCGGACGAATATTGAGGTGGCGCATCCGGGATGTTCAACACCGCGATTTCTACCCAGGGTGCTCCGCACTCACTGAATTCTGATAATGATCCGCTATTCCGATACCACGGCTGGAAGGCCAATCTGCGCATCCTGGAGATTCAGGAGATCAAAACCGTTCCTTACGTGCCCTTATCTCACCCCTCCATCGAGCGACTGATCGGAATCCTGCGCCGCGAATTCCTTGACCACGTGTTCTTCTGGAATGCCAATGATCTGGCAGGAAAACTGGAAGGATTCCGGCAATATTTCAACGCGCATCGCCTGCACGCTTCGCTCGACGGCGACACACCATCCGACATCACTGGCGAAACGACCGGTCGCCGTGCCGGCCTCAACCAATTCCTGCGGAAATCTCATTGCCGCGGGCTGTACCAGTTACCCGTAGTCGCTTGAATACCAGTTCGCCATACACACCCTTCCAGCAATGCGGCAAAACCTATGATAGCGAACGCAGTCACGAGCTTGCGCATGCTGCAATCCTGTCCGGGAGCGGCCCAGCTGGCAAAGACCACTCTGCTCCCATACTTGATGCCAATTCACCCTGGACAGGGGTAAGAACTCTCCAGTGCCTCGACGACGACCAGGGCCGCTGGCTTTGCTAGGTCTGTGGTCCGGCGTCCAGCATAGCGTATATAGGCATCCGCCATACTACGGGCGGGTTCACGCTCCGGTATACAGATTCGCGCGGCCACAGTTGTGGTCGAACCGGACACCGAGAGGCGCAGCGCTTCCTCTACGCCACTGACAAAGCCCGAACAGTACCGCTGCTGCTGCCTTCCGCGGTCAGTCATGGAACTCGATGCGCAATGCGTCAGCAGCTGTTGCGCAGTCAGCTGCTGCGGGAAGAAACTTTGGACGTCGTCGACGCCCTCTTGTGCCATGGCTGTCGCCCACAGGGACAAGCCGAGCAAGGGACTGAACAGTGATTTCATGACTGCCTCCGATCATGCGGTCGGGAAGGCCCGGGAAGAGCTGATTTCCGTTGATTGGTCAATACAATTTACCTGCATTACCAGGATCATGGAACATCGAAGCCTGTTCACGCTGCCTGTGATCAGTTCCTGGTTGTAGCCCCGGGGGGGGGTGCGTCGGCCTTCAGTTGATCGCGGACTCATGCCTGAGTAATTTGCCCAGGCTTTCGCGTGGGGGCGGGTTCTTCGTCTGAGTTCGGCGAGAAGCCGACGAACAACCCGGCCAAATTCGCGACGTTGAGCTATCGGCTGGGGATTTGCCGAGCGAACAGCCCTACAAGCCGATCGCCAGCGCCACGGATACGAGTAACAGTACCGCGAAACCGATGTTGATGCGCCGCGAAACACCGGGGTCGTGAAAGAGGTGCCGTAGAGCGTCACCGGCGAAGAGCCAGCCAATGTCGATCGCCATTAATAGTCCAAATAGCACAGCACCTTTCAACAGAGCGTCAGTGGTGACGTCATCCGGTATGACCACGAACCCGGAAAAGAGCGTGGCGAAAACCGCGTAGCCCTTTGGGTTGGTGATGCCTAAGAAGAATCCTGCGAGGAAACCCGGCGGATGTCCCTTCAACGATTGTTCGCCCAGCGGTGGGGCCATGGCTATGCGATAGGCAAGATAGAGCATGTACGCAACCGCCAATCCGACGATAAGCGGGGCAGCGCCTGGATAAGCCAGCAGGGCGCTGCCCACGCCTGTGCCAACTAAGGAGATCGTCAGAGAGGCGCCGCAAAGGGAACCAACCAGAAAGGCCCTGGCGGCGCGAAACCCGAATGCGACCCCGGCTGCGGCTAAACCCAGGGTGGCTGGTCCCGGGGAACCAACTAGGGCGAACAAGGCAGCCAGGAATGCACCGAGTTGGGCGTAGTCAATCAACATGTCGGGAACGGCCAGAACCGGCCAAAACAAATTCCGACGAAGCGAGATTGTTTCGTTATGCGTTTGCCTTTCGTTTGGCTAGGAGAGCCGCTCGTCGAGACGAAGCGCCATGTGTCGAGGGCATCAGAAGGTGGTAGACCAAGGCCATCGCTAACAATCGAGTTCCCGTAGGAAGTGCCTCAGTGCCCGTGCGCGGATCTTTACGTGGTCATGCTCGTCAGGATGTTCGTCAAACTCAGTCAACCGCTGTTTGGCCCAAGCATATGCGCTGTTCTCACTGCGAACTCGGCAATGTTCCCGGCAAGCTGCCAGTTCCTGAACCAACAGTTCCAGCACGGTCGGATCTCGATCATCTCGCGACGTCATCTGACGAATCGAAAAAAAACTCTCGAGACAACAAGCCGTGAGGTGAGAGGCGAGCGCCATTTCCGCCTCTTCACGGGTTACGTAAGGCCCCAAATGCTTGTCCGCACGCAGCGAGGCATACCATTCGTGACCCACGGTAAAGTAGCGACCGCTGCGAAAAAAGGCGCGCCTATGTTTTGCTATGCGATTCGAATTCTGCCGTGGCTCGTCTTGCCCATCTGCGCCGACTCGGCTCGCAAGGGTTTGTGGTTGGTCTTGATAACGAATTAGGTTCCTTGGCGGGGCATTTTGCATGCGAATCTCCGCCCGTGCAGTGTTTTGGGGACGGGCTAAGAATGATAGTCGCAAAATGATTGCAGGAATCGTGAACCGGGACACATTACGGGGGTCATTGTGGAATCGGATCCTCTTTCTTCTTTAAGACGCGGGCGCACTGGCCATCCCGGACAGCCGGAATGCTTCACATGCAGGGTCGGCGAATAGGCACTCCCGGCGAAAACCTACCATTTGGCGCCCATCCAGTGAACGGCAGCAGCAAGCGCAAACAGAACCGAACGGCCGATGCACTCTTGCGGGTCATCGACGCGCCCAAGACCAGGGCAATTTGTGCACCTTGGTTGGCGTCGTCGATGGTGAGTTGGGTGGTACCGGTCACAATTCACGATTCCATCGCGCTTTCGTCATCAATATGCAACAGAAATCGCTAATATAGCGATGGTCGGCACGATGTATGGGTTTGCTTGCATTGCCCGGGCGCATCAGCTTCCTTTGGCGGCGTAAGTTTCAATTCGCCAGGGACAGGGCGTCTCGCAGATTATCGGGTCCGCGCACGGTGTTTGCTTTCGTACTCGGCAGACAACCGCTATCTTCTCAATCAGGCGGCGCGTTTCTGCTAGCCTGCATGTTGCACCAGTCGATCGTGGACAGGTGCGAACGAATCGGCAGAGATACGGTGAACGTCATATTCGGTGCGCTTTCTTGAAGGTACAGTTTGTCTCTCGTCCCCGATCTATCCAGGCCCTCGCTTGTCCAGGCACGCCTGTACTTGCCCTTTGCTCAAACCATAGCTACGGCTATGCTTTTCGCTCCAGGGCGGCGTCCAAACGCACCTGGCCGGCGCGATCATCCTGGATACTGGTGCAACATGCAGGCTAGAGGAGGCGAGGCTGCTTATCGTGCCATAAATGACATTCATCGAGCGTCATTTGCTCCGTAGATTGCTCGTTTACAGAATCATAGACTGATAGTGAAACGAACCTTTAGCCGTCGAGCTATAATTTCGTTCGCGAACTACTCTCCTTACTGAGTTACATCGTCGCCCTAGATGCCTAAAAATAATATCGTTTTTTTTCTTCTCGAAGAAGTTTCCTGCTTCAACGCCGTGTATGGTTTCGCAAAAAACTTTCAGGATCGCGGCGCCAACGTGACCGTGATTGTCAAAAAAGGCTCTAGCCTCCCCGATTGCTACCTAAGCCAAGGGCTGCGAGCAACGGAGCTGGATTTTGACGCCTACGCGCCAACAGACCCCAAAACAAAGAAGCGTCCGATATTGAGCTTTTCGCGCATTTTTGAGCACAGCCGGAGTTTCGCAAGTCGTGCACGAGTCATATCTAGATTTGTCGAGGAACAATCTATCGATCTTTGCTTTCTCGACAACGTCCGACCAGACGTCAACATGGTGTCTTCCGTTCTAATCGGGAAAGGTGTGCCTGTGTTTTTGCTTTCGGCGAATTTTGCCTCCAATTGCCAAACTGGATATCCCCCGGTGTTCTCTTCTTTCACTCCCGACGATAAGAAACAGCCGAGTTTGTTTTTGCGATTTTTTTATTTGATGTTATGGGCATGGGCATGTTTCACAGAAGGCCGTGCTGATTTCTACTCAGTCAAACAATACTTAAAAAGATCTGCATCGAAAATACTTAATGCAGTAAAAGATATACGATATGAACGAGAGCTAAGATGGCTCTCCGTTAATTCAGCTTGGGGGGAATGGAAAAGGCACCCGATCTTACCCACGATCGTTTTCGGCCATCGTAAATTAGACTGGTGCGCTGCTGCATCAGACCCGCTACGTTGCTATTTTGGCTCCACCGATATTTCCAGGGCCGGCTCCCCGTTTGATTGGTCACATTTCCAGATGGAAAAGCCAATCATTTACTGCAGCATAAGTACTCGGGTTGGCATCAAGATAGAAACTGAAGTGGAAAATTGTGGAGGTAAAAATAAATCCTACGGAGAGCGAACAGGGTACGGGCTGACCATTCGATATCTAAACGCCGTAGTTGATGCCTTTTCTCTCCGCACTGACTGGCAGTTGATCTTGGCGTGCGGCCCGTTTTATGAATGCATCAAAAGAAGGCCATTGCCGGAAAATGTCTACTTGTTCGGTATGGTTCCGCAGCTAAGCGTCTTGAACGGTGCGGATCTGGTTATTTGTTGGGGGGGAGCGGGAACAGTGAGAGAGTCTGTAAATTTAAAGGTGCCTTTGCTTGTTTTTCCGGCTTGGACCGACCAGTACGGAAATGCTGCGAGGGTTGTCAGTAGAAATGTTGGTATTAGCGGTGATATTCGCAGGATTACGGCTGAATCTGTTGTTTCAATGATTGAAGAGGGTTTGAGCGATCGCTCGATTCAAGCGTCTTTAGAAGATATTCGGGTTGATGGCGACGGCAATCAGGAACTGAAGGATGTTCTCGATTTTGTATCGTCGCACTCTGGCCTTGCGCTTTAACACAATGCATTCATTGATTTCAAGCTGGCTTTCGGACTTGCGCGCTGGACTCAGGAGTGTCTCGCCACCGGCGCGGAAAACGCTGCCGGGTATGTCGAAATAACGGTAGTCAGTTCGAGGGCAGACAGACTCCTGTCCGACTTTGAAAAATGTCGGCAGAGGATCGTGTCCAAGTACTCAGAAAGCTGCCGTTAAGGGAGATTTCCCAGCGTATGCCGGGCAATCAGTGGACAGCGGAAGTTCGCGGCTCAAAGCAGCAAAAACCGCTTCATACCGAAGACCGGACCCACGATCAACATAGTCGAGCGACCGGTTCCTGATCGGTAACCGACCCTTCACACCCTCCTATTCTTCGCGACGGCTATGTCTCTCCCTTGGCCGGAAGCGCCAGGCTACGGCAGTTGCAGAAGTTCATTTACAACGTCCGCTTTGAATTATCGCGGGCCGCGGCGTGCTGCTATCGTGTCTCGGAGCGGGAGACAGCCTGGCCCGACTGGCTTGGCTATCGGATTGCGGGCCCGAGCATCTCGCGCGAGCACATTCAGTGTTTCTGATCTATGCCCTCATGCGGAGCTAGGCCCCATCAGTCCTCTAGAATGTGGAGGTTGTGTTGATGTTACCGGAGGGCATGGGTCACATGCCAAAGACGCTGTCGAAGTCGCGTGTGTTGGCATGGCTTTGCCTTACCGGGCTGATGGTACCCATAGCCACCCGCATGGTCCCGGAATCCGCGCATACCCTGGCATGGTTGATTGATCTGGCAAGCCACTGGCAGTGGGTCTTTCTGGGCGGGCTGGTCCTCTTCACTGCAATCTCAACATGGGGACAAAAACGCTGGGCGTTTCTGCTGCTGGCCGTACCGCTTCCGTGGATCACCGCATCAGAACCGGCACCGGCGACCGATTCTGACGCACCGATGCTGAAAATCGCTGCCGCGAATGTCGGACTGAAGAACAGGGAGCCTGACGCCTTGCTCAATTGGCTGGCCGCGCAGCGAGTCGACATTGTCGCCCTGTCGGAAGTATCGCCTGCCTACGCGCGTAAGCTTAAGTCCCAGCACAGCTTCCCTTTTCGGCATATCGTTCCAAGACGTGGACCGTTTGGGCTCGCGCTCCTGTCGCGACACCCGTTGGTTGACCCGAAGGTCATTCAGGACGCAGAAGGCATACCAAGCATTCGAATGACAACACACTGGCAGGGGCAGCCTGTGGTAGTGACGGCTGTCCATCCCATGCCGCCGTTTTCGGCGCATTATCACCAAGCCAGAAACGACCGATTGCGCGCCGCCGCTCGCGAAGCTGAGCCGTCAGCAAAACCGGGCATCTTACTTGGCGACCTCAATATCTCTCCCTGGTCTTCGGGTATGCATGGACCAACCGAAGAAGGTTACCGCCGCGCAACGGGTTTATGGCCGACGTGGCCGGCAACGCTAAAGGGACTTCTCGGTATACCGATCGATCAAATTCTTGTCACCGGACACTGGTCAGTCAACGCATCCGGCACAGGCCCAGTCCTTTTCTCAGACCATCTTCCCGTCTGGGCCAGCCTCAGTCTTCGCACAAGCCCCGACCCGAATTGACAAGCCAACCTGCTATTCAGCACCACAAATCGCTTCTCTGCCGGTGGCGGTGTAATTCGATAGCGCGGCAATAGTGATAGCGACGTGGGATATACAGGATTGTGGTGTCATCGTGATCGCACACCTAGCAAGGCTAACGTTCTTTGCGAAAACCATCAGATTTGTCACCCGACGTCCTGCGACGCTGGATTATGTCAGCCCAGTTGCCTCCGAAAGTCCGGCCTTAAGGGCTTAATCAGCTCGTCCGATTGACAGCCCGCCCACCCCTTTGTCGGCTCAACGATCTCGGCGTCCTGTCGATAAGGTCGTAGGACGATCATCGACATAGCTTGCGTATTCCACTGAAAGCTGCCACCCATTCCACGTGAAGGCTGCCACCCGGACCGGGGCAAAGCTGCCACCCATCGGAGCGTAGCGACGCGGGGGCTGTGTATTGTTACTCGGGTTGGGTTGTCTGCGTCAATTTTGCTTTACGTTTGCGCATCGATGCTCCTTTGAGATTGATCTTGTAAGCGTTGTGTACGAGGCGGTCGAGGATGGCATCGGCCAGGGTGGGATCGCCGATGACGTCATGCCATTTTTCGATCGGTAATTGGCTGGTGGCCAGAGTTGAACGGGCACCGTGCCGATCTTCCAGGATCTCCAGCAGATCACGCCGCTGCTCTGCGGTGAGTTTGGCCAGCCCCCAGTCGTCGAGGATCAAGACATCGGTCTTGGCCAGCGCGGCCAGGAGCTTGGGGTAGCGCCCATCCCCTTTGGCGATGGCCATGTCCTGCAAGAGCCTGGGCAGGCGCAGGTACAGGGCGCTGTATCCTTCCCGGCAGGCCTTTTGCGCGAAGGCGCAGGCCAGCCAGGTCTTGCCGGCGCCGGTGGGTCCGGTGAGCAGGATATTGAGGTGCTCCCTGACCCACTGACAGGCAGCCAGCGACTGGATGAGGGATTTATCCAGGCCCCTGGGGTGGCCATAGTCGATGTCCTCCAGCGCGGCACTGTGTTTGAGTTTGGCCCGCCGCAGGCGGCTGGACAGCCGCCGGTTTTCCCGTTCTGTAGCCTCACGATCGACCAGCAGACCGAGGCGTTCTTCGAAGGACAGTTCTTCGATGTCTGGCATTTGCATCTGCTCGGCCAGTGCCGTGGCCATGCCGGTAAATTTGAGGGTCTGGAGTTTGTCCAGGGTGGGATGTGTCAGCATCAGTATCTCCTGTCAGTGGTAGTAAGACGGGCCACGGATGTTGTCGTGGTCCTCGGGTAAGGCCAGTTCCTGTTGCTCGGCCAAGGGTTTGTCATCCAGGCGGTGCTTGAGGATCGATTCGATACTCTTGTAGCTGTGGCTGCCCAGGATGAGCGCGCGCCGGCAGGCCGCTTCCAGACGGTCATCGCCGTAAGCCTTGCCCAGACGTAAGATCCCCAGGCAGCTGCGATAGGCCTGTTGCGGGTGCTTGCGCGAGGTCAGCACGGTGGTGATGAGTTTTTCCGTCGCCGGGCCGGTCTTGGCCGCCCAGCTGGACAGTCGCTGCGGTGTCCACTCACCCGCCTGGCGGTGTGATTCGGGCATATGCGCCGGGAGCGTCGTATGACGTCCCTTGTGCAGCGAGCGGCGGTGACTGGCGACCCGGTTGCCGCGGTAAAAGCACTCGAGGGTGTGCTGGGTGATGCGCACATCCAGTTGTTTCTTGATCAGTGCATAGGGTACCGAGTAATAGTGACCTTCCACCGCCACGTGGTAGTCGATGTGCACGCGTGCCTTTTTCCATTCCGCATAGACGTAAGGTGCACTTGGCAGCGGGCGCAGGGCCGGCTTGTCCAGTGCCTCAAAGTGTGCCCGGCGAGAGCCCGGCAGCTTTTTGAAAGGCCGGGCGTTGAGCTTCTCCAGCAGCCCACCGATGGCGGCATTCAATTCAGTCAGAGAGAAGAAGGTACGGCGGCGCAGCGCCGCCAGGATCCAGCGCTCGACCACCAGTACGCCGGCCTCGACCTTGGCCTTGTCACGCGGTCGACGGACACGGGTAGGTAACACCGCGACACCATAGTGGGCGGCCATGTCCTGGTAGGTGGGATTGGTATCGGGCTCGTAACGATGGGCCTTGCTCACGCCGGCGCGCAGATTGTCCGGGACGACCAATTCCGGCACGCCACCAAGAAAAGAAAAGGCACGCCGGTGGGAGCCGATCCAGTCCGCCAGCCCCTGGGTCCAGGTCGCCTCGGCATAGGTGTAGTTGGAGGCGCCGAGGACGGCGACAAAGATCTGCGCCTCACGGATTTCGCCCGTATCCCGGTCCACGACCGGCATCGTCTGGCCGGCATAGTCCACAAACAGTTTCTCACCGGCGCGGTGGTCCTGGCGCATCACCACGTCCAGCTTGCCCTGCCAGGCGCGGTAGTGGTCGCAAAACCAGCTGTACTGGTAGCCTTCGGGGTGTGTTTCGCGGTACTCCTGCCAGAGCAGGAACAGGGTGACGCCTTTGTGCTTGAGCGCCTGATGCACGAGCGCCCAGTCGGGCACGCCGCGCACCTGTGCAGGCAGCAACGGCGGTGGTGGAAACAGCTGCCGCTCCAGGGCTGCCTCATCCACATCGGCGGGCAATGGCCAGGCCAAGCCGGCCTCCGCGACCCGACGCAGGTACTCGGCAACCGTCGGGCGCGCGATCCCGCAGGCCTTGGCAATCTGCCGGTTGCTCAGGCCCTGGCCCCATTTCAGGCGCAGCACCTCTTTGATTTTTCGCATGGATAACCTCTTCGCCGGCATCTGCCCGTTCCCTCAATGGAAACGGACCAGAATACCCGTGAGTTATCCCGCGTCGGGCGGCTCCAACAGGTGCCCTGAGGCAATCTGCCAGGGTGGCAGCTTTGCCCTGGAATCAGTGGCAGCTTTCGTCTGGAATGGGTGGCAGCTTTGCGCTGGAATCAGTGGCAGCCTTGGCGTGGAATACGCAACATAGCTATCTCAAAGTGCTCACGCCTGAAGAATTCGAACCTACCCCAATACGGATCCCGCTGGCAACGATTTCGCCAAAAACGATCCACTTCCGGAAGCCAATACAGCTATGAGTTACCCTACCCCGCGCAGCGATGAGTTGGATGCTGCTAAAACAGCTCTTCTCAAGATTGGATCGCATTTATGGTTTAGCGGCCTTACTCTAGAGTGGCAAAAATTTCTGGTGTCCAATACCATTGAAGCATTTGACCAATATCAAGTCACAATGGAGCAAGCCGCTCAGAAACTGATCGAATTTTATGTCGAAACTGTTCAGGCTTACCCTAAGGCGAAAGCGATGAATCCCTGGAAAGAGAACCTTCCGATCGAAGGTTAAGGCTCATCTGGGGAGAACATGGATAGGAGGTCCATCGGTGACGATGCGTCGCAGCCGAAAGGGTTGCTACCGTCCATCGGTGAACTTGGATTGCATCAGGTTCACGATGGCACGCTTAGTGGCTATGTCGCTGACTGCAAGGCCAAGGGCCTGAAGTCGAAGACGACTAATAATGGGATCGAGGTCGTCCGACGCATCCTGAACCTGGCAGCGAGGAAGTGGCGGGACGTCAGCGGCCTTACTTGGCTCAAGACACCTCCCCTACTCTCCATGCAGGCCACGGATGATGCACGGTCACCCTATCCGCTGAGCTGGGGGAGCAGAAAGCCCTCCTGGCCGCACTGCCGGATCACCTGGCCACGATGGCGCTGTTCAAGGTGAACACAGGTACCCGGGAGCGGGAAGTCTGCCAGCTCCGGTGGGATTGGGAAGTGGAAGTACCGGAACAGGAGACTTCGGTGTTACTGATCCCGGGCAAAATGGTGAAGAACAAGGATGATCGCCTGGTGGTACTAAACCGCCTCGCAAAATCAGTCATTGACGCGCAACGGGGAAAGCATGCAACCAGGGTATTCGCCTTTCGCGGACGACCGGTTGGGAAGATATACAACAGCGGATGGAAACGCGCCCGGGAAGATGCTGCAGAAGCTTACGCCAGGGATACCGGGAAGCCGGTAACGTGGGGGTTTGCGAACCTGCGGGTTCATGATCTCAAACACATGTTCGGCAGACGGCTTCGGGCCGCTGGCGTACCGCTGGAGACCCGGAAGGTGTTGCTCGGGCACCGTGACGGCGACATCACATCGCACTATTCGGCACCTGAGATTGAGGAATTGCGGGAGGCAGAAAACAGGGTCTGCGATGGGGGGTCCCGCAAGACTCCCGCACTCACAATCCTGAAAAGAAAAACGGCCTAGAGATCGCTCTCTAAGCCGAAGACCTCGGACGATGTCCTCGCTGTCGTATCTCCATGCGACGTGCCTGCACGCGCACCCCGTTTGGGCAATATTCAGCGCGCAAGGCCACCCGTGTACCGTTCAGATCCACAAGGTACTCGGTCAATGAACCGGGCCAAGCGTGGGTCTTCGAGCATAACGTAACTTCATCGCCGGCCGCTTGCCCGCTAGCTGCGGACTTACGTTATGACAATGTCAATTCAGCACCGCCTCGCGAAGCTTGCCCGCGACAACCGAGGCACCGGACAACCCATCGGGCGTTTCCGCGTGCACCACCATTCCCAGCAGTTAACCGCGAGCCTTTGCGCCATATCAGTGACAACGAAGATTCTTCGTCGCCCTACTCCTTGGCATCCGCATACGGCGTTATGATCGCAACGTTGACGGCACATATTCTGGGAGCGCAATGACCATGATCGACGACGAAACAACCCCTAAGACGCGATCGAAGGCAAGTCAGACAGCAGCGCCGAAAGCGGCCCCGAAGACAGCCCCGAAGACAGCCCCGAAGACAGCCCCGAAGACAGCCCCGAAGACAGCCCCGAAGACAGCCCCGAAGACAGCCCCGAAGACTGCCCCGAAGACGGCCCGAAAGGTAGGTCCCAAAGCCGCTCCGGAGGCCAGTTCCAAGAGAGCTTCGAAGACCAGTCCCGACACAAGTCCGGAAACCGCGCTTTTTAAGGGCAAAGAGCTGACCGTCGACGATCTCCTTCAGAAAATCGAGCATCAGCGCGATGAGATCGCGCGCCTCCAGAAGCGCCGCAACAAGGCCGTACGCCGCCACCAGCGTGAAGAAGACCTGAAGCCCTACCAGGCCGAACTCATCAAGATGCAACAACATCTCGAACAGACAGGACGACGGATGATCATCCTGTTCGAAGGCCGGGATGCTGCCGGCAAGGGCGGCACTATTCGCCGCGTCACTCGTTACATGAATGAGAAACACTACCGCGTCGTGGCGCTGGGGAAGCCCACCGAAGAACAGAAGACCCAGTGGTTTTTCCAAAAATACGTACAGAATATGCCACGGGGTGGGGAGGTCGTGCTGTTTGACCGCAGCTGGTATAACCGGCCGGTCGTCGAACGCGTGTTCGGATTCTGCAGCGACATAGAGTACCAAAACTTCATGATCGGCTGCCCCGGTTTCGAGAAAGACATCGTGCGCCAGGGCACTGTGCTCGTAAAACTCTATTTCTCGGTGACCAAGGAGGAGCAGGCAAAGCGTTTCGAGCGGCGCAAGAGTGACCCGTTGCGCCAGTGGAAACTGTCAGAGATCGACGTGCAGGCGCAGGACCGTTGGGACGAGTTCACGAATCAAAAGTACGAAATGCTGAAACATACGAATACCACCCATTCACCGTGGACCATCATCCGCTCAAACGATAAGCACAAAGCGCGAATCAACGCGATCAAGGTCATTCTCAACTCCGTGCCCTACGAGCGCATGAATAGACAGCTAAACTTCGTACCGGACAGCGATATCGTGGTCTCCGGTTCCAGAGAACTCGAGCTGATGGAGGCACAGCACCTGCGCGACGGCCGCTTCATGGGCTAAGCCGAAGCGGTTTATGCGAAAGCGGAGTATAGAAGAAATAGACGCCCCCTCGTGCCCCTAGGCTTACCATTGTTGGTGTCTATCTCACGGGGTCGAACCCCTAACCCCGTGAGTGGTGTGACATGCAGGCTACAAGTAGTTCCTGTTCCATGCCTTCCAGTCGAGGGCATTCGCCTTGCCGCGACAGTCATGGATTGCGTCTACCAAAGAGCTCAAGCGGGCGGTTGCGCTCATAGAGTGAAGCACGGAGGCGCGAACGCTCTCATCGCCGGCGGCCGAGCGGCGGAGATCGTCAACCCGCGACTCGATCTCGCGAACGAGGCCCCTGGTGTCGGGCAGGTCCGGGATCGGCTGCAGGGCTGTGAGCGAGCTCGCGATCACCTGGAAGGATTCGACGCACCCATCATAGAACCGGCCGAGCAGCGCGCGCACGGGCTCACCTAAGGCCTGGCCGACACGCTGTGTCGCAGGAAGACGCAAGGCCAGATGCTCAATCGATTCGATCAGCGCCTGCGTCTTGTGAGGATCGTTGTCAGGCACTCTCTTGTAGTTGATCGCACTCGACCAGGTTTGTAGTTGCTTGAGGATACGCTGCCATCGCTCCTGGCCGGTGCTGAGGATGGACGCTCCCGCAGGCGTCCCCGGCGAGCGCCCCTGGAATCCTGTTACGAATTGGCCGCAGCCGGTAAAGAAGGAACGCGCCTGCTTGCAGAACTCTCGCTCCGGCGCCACTGCCGAGGACAGACCGAACAGTGCCAGTGCGCCCCCGAACCCGCCGGCCAAGCCGAGCCACATGTTGACGAAAGAGGAGAAGGAGTATGACCGGCCCTCCTCGTCGAGCGACAACAAGGCGATGACAAAGATCGCCGAGAAAAAATATTGGATCATCTTTTGCGGTTTACTAGCCATAATATAGAGAAGCGGAAAGAGCGCCACGCAAAGCCAGGGTATCAGCAGCTGGTACTGGCTTATGCCGGGCATGATCCCAAAACAGAGGGGCGCGGCAATCGCGGCGCCGATGACCAGGCTGAGCAGCAACTGGCGACCGACCAGTATCAATGGGAGCAACGCGCCGAGCGCAATCGCGATCGTCGCGAACACCATTCCGAGCATTAACCCCATCGGCCATTGCGTCTGGATGTAGAACCAGCCAAGCAGCAGAATCACCAGGCTGCCTCCGGCGGCCTTGCGCGACTTCACGCTCGTCAGGCTGAAGGACTCGCGCGGCGGCGCCGGGCAAGGCGGAGGGACCTGCTAGGGGTCTTCCACGCTACCTGAGTTCTGACAATGACTCGCTGTTCCGGTATCACCGATGGCAAGCCAATCTGCGGATTCTGGATGTCGAGGAAATCAAGGCCCTCCCCTTTACACCGCTTTCCCATCCCTTCGTTGAGCGACTGATTGGGACAATACGGCGCGAATACCTTGATCACACCCTATTCTGGAACACCGATTGGCGCTCGCGCATTCGCGCGACACAACTGCCATCCCAGAAGAGCTGCTTGCACAATTGGCACTACAGCACCTCGGTGGCGCGTAGCAGCGCATCGCGTGGGAAATGACGACGTTGTAGTCACTGGCGTCGACCAGGGGTGTGTGCAGTTCATGCGGCGGCTGAACGGGGCGTGCAACCAGTCGATATCCAGCTAACGTCCGAGTGCCCTCACACAGTCTTTCAGATCGATGCGATCGAGCGGCGTCAACTCCACCCTGCCATTCGCCAGGGCAGCCATCTCGCGGTCGCGGGTGACTAGCACACGGTGTTCCTCCACTGCCCTTTGGATCAACTCCCGGTCGGACGTGTCGTCCGGCAGCATCAGCACGTCATACGCGGCAACCCGAAGCCATTGGCCGAGGCGTTTCAGCATCTCGTCGCAGAGGAATTTCATTCGTCTTTCCGGCTGTTTGACAAATGCCGCACATTCTAAAGGCCGGGTGGCGGCGCGCTCCTGGGGAACCACGGAAATCGATCCCCAATGAATTGTTGCAGTGCAGCATTTTTGCGAGTATAAGCTAAGACTTGGTGCGGTAACAGGTTCATTGGGCGGTGAAAAATGAACGCGGAATTAAAGTTTGACGGCGGTTACCGGGAGCGGATTGGGTTCCCGCGCGGTGGGCGCGCGCGCCTGCGCTTGATTCAGCCGGACGACAAGGCGCGCCTGCTGGCCGGGTTCCGGCAGTTGTCGGCGGAGTCGCGCGCCAGACGCTTTCTGGGTTGCAAACAGGTCCTCAGCGAAGCCGAACTTCGCTACTTCACCGAGATCGACCAGGTGGATCACTTTGCGATCGGCGCGGTGGAACTCGATGCCCGGGGCAGGGAATGCGACGGCGTTGCGGTAGGGCGGTTCGTGCGACTCTCCGGTAGACCGCGTTGTGCCGACGTGGCCATCGCGATCGTCGACCGACTGCAGGGCAAAGGACTGGGGCTGCTGTTGCTGAAACGCCTGGTGGAGGCCGCGCAGGAGCGCGGTTTCGAGCGCCTCAGGTTCGAGTACCTTACAGACAACATCGGTATGCACAGACTGATTCAACACGCGGGTCGGATCGTCGAGCGGCAGAACAGCGCCGGCGTGATCGCTGTCGAGATCGAACTGCCGGTTAGTGATGACGTTACCTGGCGGCCATCGCTCGACGCGTTCGACAACATGTTCCTGCTGATGCATGGCGCGTTCGAAGACTCCTTGCGCATGCAGTTCGACTGGGGTTTGGGGGCGATGTATCGGGCATTGGATGCGGTGTGCGCCCAAACGCGTTTTTGGAATGCGAGCCCCTGTGGCTGGCTGCCGCGCATGAATGCACAGGAGCGCCCCGACTGAAGACGTCGCACCGAGACGGCACAACGCACATTGTCTTGGATCTGCTGGATTCATCGCCCGGCAAACGGCCTTGTTGCGAAACCGAGGGTCAACCTCACGCGTCCACGAGGTGTTTGAGGCAAACAGCGAACACGGCGTACTGGGAAAAACTTCGGGTGTCCGCTTCTATACAGGTAGGGCATCTACCGAGGTCGGCAGATTTTTGTCCGCAGTGTGTCGATTCCGGGCATCCGCCCACACCTGATTGAAGAGCGGTCCGCCACCTCGGAGACTGCATCCGGTGATGACCGGTGTGTGTTGCGACCTGCCGTTCCAGCCGGAATTGGTGAAAAGAAACCTGACAGACTCCATTAGCAATCGCTTAAGAGCCGGTCTGCGATGATTGCGGACTCATGTCCGAGTCATTTCGCTCAGGCTTTCGCCTGGGGCGGCTTCTTCGTCTCATCCCGGCCAGAAGCGTCTCAGTCTGAGTCCTTGAGAATGACCGCTCACTGGCGCGGAATGCTGTGCATCCGAGCGAGCGCAGCGAACGGCTTGAAAGCATTTCCAGCCATACTGCAATCACTCAACTACTGCCGCATCGTTCCATTTCTCTTGAATCCCCATCCAATCAAGGATCAATACAGTGCTCCCCTCGCTATCGAGGTACTGGAGAGGACCATGATTTATAAAAAGGTATTCGCTAGGTTCTGGAAAGTACGTCTTCTCGTGCACAATTCCGTTTGGCTCGTACCCATAGTCACCGGCGCAAGCAGTTACTCCCCCATTTTCGGCGCCACCCCGAATCTCGACTTTCCCTTTCAGGACAAAATACTCGGCTGCGCCTATGTGCTTATGAGGTGGTACGGAAGCCCCGGCCACAGTTCGAAACAACGTTACCCAGGTACCCGTGACGGAGCAGATTCGCAATAACTTGAAGTCATAACCATCGCGCAGAATTTTCCACGGTAGGTCCTTTGATGAAACATGGAAATCGCCAATTTCTGTAGGGATCATGTTGTTTCCTTTTACTGTCGCCTATCACCAACCAGGGAACGATTATGCAGCGAAACTGAGTCAAGAAGCAGGCGTTCGTCGAAAAGCGTCTCAAGACGGTTTAGGGTCTACACGGTCCTTCGTTTCAGCCTGCTGCATCTTGATCTCCCACCACGATCACCGAACTAGGGAACGTCTCCTGTGGCGCACTAGGCGGACTGCCCATCGGAAAGTTAAAGTTGCCGCCGCCTGACCACGCTGGCGAGTTTCTCCGCCATACGCTGTTCGCGGTCCACGCGTGTACCGACTTGGAGGCAGGTGTGGATTCGGGGGGCACCTTCACCATGAACGATCTTATGGCAGCGTTTTATTGTGGCGAAGACTTCATCCCACTCCCCTTCGATATTAGTGCCGTTGCAGTTGATTTCAAAGGTTAGGCCCGATTCTTCAAGCACCCGTTCGATCGCTGAGACAAAGGGTGATACTGAGATGCCAGCATCAATAGGTACAAGAGTGAAACCAACGATTGCGTGCATGCTCAGTTTCCTTTGAGAAGTGTGATTGTAAGGCGAACCAGGCCGTTGCGACTTGGTTCGGCGAAGTAGACCCTGTCCCTGGCGAATTCGCAATTCTCTGCGCAAAACGAGGACCTGGGTAGTCTTGCCCCCGACAGCAGCGTCCCCTACCCTGCACGGCAATGAAGGATCTGCTGGCACTCCTCCTCCATCTCCTGACGATGATCGCCA
Source organism: uncultured Gammaproteobacteria bacterium (assembly GCA_963736445.1). Taxonomy (GTDB): domain Bacteria; phylum Pseudomonadota; class Gammaproteobacteria; order Chromatiales; family Chromatiaceae; genus Thiosocius. The sequence continues at coordinate 435,912 of CAVTOY010000004.1, forward strand.
AGCTCCCCGGACCGGGTGGCATAAAGGCAGTCGTCGCCGACAGCCTGCTCATGAAACAGCAGCTCCTGGTCATCAATCGCGCTCGGCGACGTGCGCCCAACCTATCAACGCTCGATCGATGCCTGTTTGGCTTCTGGTCATTGTTTCTCGATCCACACCGCATCCAGCGCGCCGCCGTAATTATCCGGCCTTCAACGCTGTTCAAATTTCATAACCTGCTCAAGCAACGCAAGTATCGACTGTTCTATTCGTCTGGCAAGAAACGGAAGCCGGGGCCAAAAGGTCCTTCACAGGAACTCATCCAGGCCATCGTTGCAATAAGGCAGCGCAACCCACGGTTCGGATGTCCTCGAATCGCACAACAGATCAACAAGGCATTCGGTGTCGACATCGATAAAGATGTGGTGCGGCGAATCTTGGCCACGTATTACCGGCCAGGTTCCGGTCACAGTGGGCCGTCATGGCTGAGCTTCCTGGGGCATTCGAAGGACAGCCTCTGGAGCATTGACCTGTTTCGCGGTGAATCCATTCACCTGAAGAGCCACTGGGTGCTCGTGGTCATGGATCACTACACTCGGCGCATCATAGGCTTCGGTGTGCACGCGGGTGATGTCGATGGTGTCGTCCTTTGTCGCCTGTTCAACAACGCCGTCTCTACTCGGGGTCTTCCGCGCTATATGAGTTCTGACAATGACCCGCTGTTCCGGTATCACCGATGGCAAGCCAATCTGCGGATTCTGGATGTCGAGGAAATCAAGGCCCTCCCCTATACACCGCTTTCCCATCCCTTCGTTGAGCGACTGATTGGGACAATACGGCGCGTATACCTTGATCACACCCTATTCTGGAACACCAAGGACCTTGAACGAAAACTCGAGGATTTCCGACAGTACTACAACCGCCACCGGGTGCATCAATCACTCAATGGTGAAACGCCCGCCGCCATCAGCGGTAAAGCTCAAATGCAACCGGCAAAACTTTGTCACTATTCCTGGTGCTCACACTGCCGTGGGCTTTTTCAGACACCCCTGGCCGCATGAATTAGGAATTCGCCACACACAAGTGCAGTCACGCAATGACTTTATTGAAAAAAAAACGGCCTAGAGACTTAACTCTAAGCCGTTGTTTTATATACTGCAATTCGGTCGCGGGGGCAGGATTTGAACCTACGACCTTCGGGTTATGAGTTCAGCTATGCGCTCAAAACCGATCAATTATCAACTACTTGCCGGAACGCCCGTTGTCACGCGAGCAGGACAAAGCACAACAACGCAGGACTGAGTCACGCAAAACTCACGCACGGCCACGGCTGAATAACTCGGTGCAGCGACACCATGCTCTCGCTCTACAGCCTTTGAAAAGGCACGATGTTTGAGAATGATCGATGATTCGACGCGATCTGATTTTCCGGACAGACAGAATTTTAGATCGACATAATAAGCGAAAACTGATAAACCTTAATAAGCGGATTTTCGTACAGCACGAAAAGCGATAGAAAGGTTCAGACAATGGCACGCCCCTCTGAAAAACTGGCGGAATCACTGGAAGCCCTGCACCTGCTTCAGGAGGACGGCGTGATCGCAATCCGCTCACGCGATTTAACCCGTACCCACCGGGAAAGGCTCACAGCGAACGGCTTCCTGCAACAGGTCTTCAAAGGCTGGTATATCCCCTCCCGCCCCGACGAGCCTGCGGGCGAGAGTACGGCCTGGTACACCTCGTTCTGGCAGTTTTGTGCGGCCTATCTGACAGAGCGCTTTGATGAAGCATGGTGTTTATCACCGGAGCAATCGCTGCTGCTTCATGTGGGCAACCATACCGTACCGCGACAATTGCTTGTCCGGGCCAGCAAGGGACGAAACCATGTCACCGCCCTGCCCCACGCCACCAGCTTGCTCGACGTAAAAGCGAGGATTCCCGCAGAAAAAGATATCGTGATCCTGGACGGCTTGCGGCTGTTTTCCGTGCCAACCGCCCTGATTGCCGCCAGCCCCGGATTTTACGAACGCCAGCCGACCGACGCGCAAAGCGCGCTCGCGATGCTGCGTGATGCTTCGGACGTTCTCGATAAATTGCTGGAAGGCGGCCACAGCGTCATTGCCGGTCGGCTGGCGGGCGGTCTTCGCCATATTGGCCGCGACAAGATCGCCGATAACATCATCAAGACAATGGCTGCCGCAGATTACAAAATCCGAGAGACCAACTCTTTCGGTGAGATGCCGCGTGTTGCGCTTTCAGGGGGGGAACGCTCGCCCCACGTCAATCGGCTGCAACTCAAATGGCAAAAGACGCGCAGCAGCGTCATCGATGTGTTTCCGGCAGCGCCCGGCCTGCCACGCGGCAAGGCAACGTTCCTAAAACATATTGATGAGGCCTACCAGGCAGATGCCTACCATTCCCTTTCGATTGAGGGTTACCGCGTTAGCCCGGACCTGATCGAGCGGGTGCGTAGCGGCAATTGGAACCCTGACGCGATCGAAGCCGACCGCAACCACCGAGACACCCTAGCAGCGCGCGGATACTGGCAGGCCTTTCAGGCCGTCAAGCGCAGCGTCGAAAAGGTTCTAAACCGCGAGAATGCGGGCACCGTCGCCGACGATGATCACGGCGAATGGTACCGCGAGATGTTCGGGCCGAGCGTGACGGCAGGCCTGCTTAGACCTGCAGATCTTGCCGGATACCGGAACATGCCCGTCTATATCCGCCGCTCAAAACATGTACCGCCAAGCGCCGATGCCGTTCGCGACCTGATGCCGGTCTTCTTCTCGCTGCTGCAGGAAGAAGAGCATCCCGCCGTTTGCGTTGTGCTCGGGCATTTCTTCTTCGTAAACATCCATCCATACATGGACGGTAACGGACGGATAGGACGATTTCTGATGAATGTGATGCTAGCCTCCGGCGGCTATCCCTGGACAGTGATCCCGCTGGATCGGCGTGATGACTATATGGCAGCCCTGGAAGCGACCAGCGTCGATGACGATATGACGCCACTTGCGAAGTTTCTTGCACAACTGGTCGGCGACGCCCTTAAAGGCAAACCCGTCCCCGCCGTCCCGTCCTCGTGACGTAAGTCCTGTGCCTCCTGAAAACTGGATCGGCCTGAAATCCTTGAAATTTCTTGGCGTTTGTTGAAGCATCATCGGCATGCTGAATCGGTCGCTGGCAGTACTGAAAACTTTACGCTCTCTATTCCAGTCGCACCGACGATTGGCCCTCGAGAATTTGGCACTGCGCCAGCAGCTCGCAATGCTCAAGCCGTCGGTGAAGCGTCCGCGGGCGTCCGCTCTTGACCGCCTGTTCTGGGCTCTGTTCGCAAAGTATGTAAACGGATGGCGGGCGATGTTGCACGCATTGCACCCTGATACCGTCGTGCGTTGGCACCGAGAAGGCTTTCGACGCTATTGGCGGTGGAAAAGTCGACGCCGAAGTCCGGGTCGACCATCGATTGACAGGGAAATCCGAAAACTGATCCGAGAGATTCAATCTGCGAATATCGGATGGGGAGCACCGCGAATCCATGGAGAACTGCTCAAGCTGGGCATTGAGATCTCTCAAGCCACGGTTTCGAAGTATATGGCCTGTCATCGAAATCCGCCTTCGCAGACTTGGCGAACCTCCTCGACAATCATGTCACGGACTTGGCCTCGATGGATTTCTTCACCGTTCCGACCGCCACGTTTCGTGTGCTCTATGTGTTCATCGTCCTTCAGCATGACCGTCGTCAGATCGTGCACTGCAATGTGACCGCGAATCCAACGGCTCGATGGACAGCCATGCAGATCGTGGAGGGGTTTCCATTTGATACCACACCGCGTTATCTGTTGCGTGACCGCGATCGCATCTATGGTGACACTGTGCGGCGACGGATCAAGAGCCTGGGTATCGAAGAGGTGATAACAGCGCGCCGATCGCCTTGGCAGAATCCATTCGTCGAACGCGTGATCGGTTCCATTCGCGGGGACTGTTTGGATCATGTCATCGTGCTCAATGCGCGGCATCTGCGCCGAATCCTTGGCGAGTACTTCGGCTACTACCATTGCTGCAGGACGCATCTATCGCTGAGTAAAGATTCGCCCAAGCCGCGCACTATTCACCCACCAGACTCGGGCAAGGTAACCGCATTTCCCCTTGTGGGTGGGCTACACCATCGCTACGGACGATTGGCGGCATAGACGCTCTACTCGAGAATCGCCAAGGATGGGGCTCGATTCAATTTTCAGAATGGACAGGTTTTGCCAACCTGCGGGTGCACGACCTCAAGCACACGTTTGGCCGAAGACTAAAGGCAGCACGTGTGCCACTGGAGACAAGGAAAGTGCTGCTCGGGCATCGCAACGGGGACATCACCTCGCACTATTCGGCACCCGAGATCGAGGAGCTTTGGAGGCGGCCAACCGAATTTGTGCAGTGCAGTCACGCAAAAGTCACGCAGTCCATCCGCTGCGCCGCCGGCGACGCAACGTGTGACGCCGAGGGCCGAGGCCTATGGCCCCCTTCAGCATAATCGCTTGCGCCGTTGAACGATGATTGCAGTAAAGGATCCAGCGCCCAAGAATGGCAAAAGCCTAGCAAGCCCCCCCGGCAAGCATTGGCATAATATGCCAATTAAGCTACTCTATGTTTACTTCAACAGACCAGGTCAGGTACCTCGCCATGCCGACACGCAATGTGGTGCTCACCGACCAGCAAGCGGAATTGGTCGAAAAGCTCGTCCAATCCGGTCGTTACCAAAATGCAAGTGAGGTGCTCCGGGACGGCCTTCGTTTCCTGCAACGCCGCGAACGTGAGGAAACGGCCAAACTAGAAGCTCTCCGTGGCGCGCTGGATGAAGCAGAAGCTGCAGTCGCCACGGGAGATCTCCATGACTACACTTCCACTCTGTTCGACGATGTCGACAATGAAGGGGAAACAATCCCCATTCGAGACCCTCAAGTATGAGGCGGATTCGCGTCACCGGCCCAGCGAGACGCGACATCACTAAGATACTTCGACACAGTAGTGCAGAATTCGGCGACCAGGCGCGCCAGCGTTATCGGGGGCTTATCGACCAAGCGCTGAAAGACCTCGGGGCCGACGCAAACCGAGTCGGCGTGCAATCCATCGACGACATCCGGCAGAGTTATGTTCTCTACCACTTGAAATGGAGCCGCAAAGCTCCAGTAGGCCCACCTGTGCACCAACCCCGACATCTGATCGCTTTTTATATCGACAACTCGGACGATATCATCGTGGCACGGGTGTTCCATGAACGACAGATGTTGTCTCAACATCTTACGGAGCCGGATGATCCGTGAACACTTATGGTTGGCGAATTCTTCATCGTCGCTTAAAAACGGCAACTTCGGCAGTCTTGTTCCGGAGTGCAAACTCCTGTCGCTGGCGAATTCGCAATTCTCTTCGCAAAACGATGATCTGGATAGTCTTGCCGGCAAAGCTCGGGTAGTCACTGATAGGTAGCCGGTATCCGCGGTCTCATCAAAAACTGGCGGATCCACTTCACCGAGCTACTCCTTCTCTCCCTACTTCGCTATTGTTGATGTGAAGCGCCACTCTACCTCGGGTGGAGCCAGCGTCCGTAGCACCATTGATCGGAGGCCCCATGTCGGAACACATCTATAAGATCATCGAACTCGTCGGATCCTCGAAGGCTAGCATCGAGGATGCAATCCGGAACGCGCTCGCCCGGGCACACAAGACCGTTCACCAGATGGATTGGTTCGAAGTCGCAGAAACGCGCGGTCATATCGTTGACGGCAAGGTTGCTCATTACCAGGTTGTTCTGAAGGTCGGTTTCCGGCTAGAGGATTGAGTGGCGATAATAGCTGGATTGTTGCGTGCTCCCGGATCGACGCTCGGCGTTCCGCATCCCGGTTGATGTGCCACAACCACAAAAAGGCCGGTTTTAGGGCAGCCTTGCTAGCCCTTGCGGCGGTCACACCCGTCTACCTTGCCGCACCGCTGATCGCGGAAATGCAGCGGCGATTCAGGGTTCGTACTTGAACGTGTGCCGACCCCCGAGCGCGTAAATCAAGCGCCCTCTCCGGCACATCTTCTGCGAGCCTGCATGTTGCACCAGTATCCGGGATGATCGCGCCGGCCAGGTGCGTTTGGACGCCGGGCTGGAGCGAAAGTGGTAGCCATAGCTACCACTTGAGTGAAGACCAAGTACAAGCGTGCCTGGACAAGCGAGGGCCTGGATAGATCGGGGACGGGGGACAAACTGTTCCTTCGAGAAAGCGCTGCGAATATGACTTTCGCCGCATCTCTGCCGATTCATTCGCGCCCGTCCACGACCGACTAGTGCAACATGCAGGCTAGTCGCCGGCCCCTGCTTTACCGTATACATTAAGCCTGCCATTGCGCCTTCGGATGAAGAACCCGATAGCCTGCGTTGTTGGGATGCGGCGATGCACTCGTGAAGCCACCGCGGCATCACAGCTGGTCGCTATCGGCTAAGGGCATGAGTTGGAGAGAGGTGATCTTGAATGTCACCGCGTACCCAAGCTGTTAGCGGAACACACTCATCAGCGTTAAGAGGAAGTCGCCAACGGCCTGGATACACGACTGACAAATGATGCTGTCGGCAACCGAGCCATCATCTTTAAGAGACGCCGAGCCGAGCTATGAACCGTGGCTGCGACCGATCAGAAACGGCCATGAATGCGGAGACCGAGATTTGCAATAACTGATGGGGAGCACCTGTGGGTGGCTTAATCTTAATTGTCACTTAGAAACGGCAACTTCGGCAGTCTTGTTCCGGAGTGCAAACTCCCCTACCCTGCGCCGCCATGAAGGACCTGCTGGTACTCCTTGCACATTTGATGTGTAGTAGTCGGGACTTGATCTGACAGTCACGCCGTCGAAACCGGTAACTGTCAGATCAGGCCCGACTACTACAACTATTCCGATAGATGATCTTCCGTCGCTTCCTCATTCGCCTTAGATTTTGCGGCCGGCTTACCCGCGAGCGCGGTTTTACAGGGCGTAGGGTCTTTCATCACCTTCTCCAGCGCCTTCTGAGCCAGGTAGGAAAGTCCGCCAGTCACAACCGCCGCGCCGACGGTAGCCCCGGTCGTGGCCAGTCCTGTCGCATCAAGCGCAGCAGACGGTTTGGCAAGTGTCCCGCCCACACCCATCGCTTTGGTGAGATCGCCCGCCCCGACGCCGGTGCCCTTCGTGGCGATCGCGCGTACCTGAAGGCTGATCTTCTCAGTCTTCAGATCGATCTTGCCGTTGCCGATCAACTGTGTCCTATCGGTTTCTAGAGCGATACCCTTGCGCGTCTGAGCAATTCCGTCCTCGATATCGAAACGCACGGCCGCGCAGACCAGCGGGGCCGTGTCCCTCGCCTTTTTCCCGGGATTAAGTGTACTGACCAGCTGCAGCAATACATCGGCGCCGATCGCATCGAGCAATTTGATACTCATCTCACCCGGGCCGACATCGACGAGGACGACACCGTTAAGCCCTGCCATGATCTGTTGCATAGACTGGCCTGCACCGGTTAGTTTGATCGAACATTTGGTGATCGCGCCTTCCAGCACGTCCTCCAGGTACTTCACCTTGCCGAGCTCGACCTGGTCGGCAGAAAAATCCAGTCGCAGCGTCGGTGTGGCCCGGCTCGCGTCGATTAGGGCGTCGCCTTCCAAGATACCGCCTGCCGCGCGCGCCTTAAACGGGGCCACATGTAGTCGGCCCTCTCTGGCCATGACAGTCAATTGGACGTCGCTGTAATTCCGCCCTGCTGTCAGAATCTGATCCACCTTGAGGCTGATATCGGCATTGAGTTGTTGCAGTCGATCAAAGGGTAGCGGCTCCGGGGAGAACACCTTCTCTGCCTGCTCGCCCTTGGCCTGCTGCATCGTCCCAGCGACTTCCGCCGGCGCTGCTTGCTCGGGTCCTGCAGGGACTTCGAAAGGCACCAGGTCCAGCAGTTTGCTATTCAGGTCTGCCGAGATGCGGATGGGCTTTGCCTGATGGCCGATCTCGGCCGAGCCGGAAAGGTCACTCTTGCCGACCGTGGCCAACAAACCATCGAGCTTGTGGCCATCAATCACGTCGGTCAGCTTTACTTTCACTTCTACGGGGCCAACCGGCGGTAAAGCAGTGCCTGCCAGATCGCCCACGAGGGCCAAGTCCGGCGCTTTGCCAAATAGATTGACGTCGACGCCCTTACCGTCCAGCGACTTGGCGATCTGGCCAATCGCACTCAAGCTGAGCTCGCCAGCTTCGCCTTTGAGGTCTAGCTTGAAGGCCTTGCCCAGATCGCTCAGCGACCCTTCTAGCTTTATCGGTGCCAAAGAAGGTAGTTCAGCGTCGGCCAGCGCTGAGAAGTCGGTCAAATTTGGTGCCTTTACCGACAAGTTGCCGCCCAAGCCCTCAAGTTCGAAGCTATGGGCAACCTGGGTATCGGCACTCACCTCGACCTTCCCGACGGTACCGCTCAGCAGCACCTTGAAGAATTTTCCTGCGTCGGACAGCGAGCCTTGCAAGTTAACCGGCGCCACAGACGGCAGTTCCCTACCAGCCAGTGCCGAAAAGGCATGGAGGGTTGGTGCCGTTACCACCAGCTTGCCGGTCATGCCCTGCGGTTGCAGCGTGGATGCCAATTGACCATCGACATCGATTCGAATGTCCCCGGCTTTGGCGTTCAACAACAGCTCAAGAAACTTCCCCGCCTCAGCGAGCTTACCCGCGATCGCGACCGGACCCAGTTCCGGCAGATGCGCCCCGGCCAGATCGGTCAGCGACTTGGTGCGAGGCGTTTCCGCCGTCACATCCAGGTTCAGGCCTTTCCCATCCAATGACTGCGCCAAACTGCCCGCTATTGCCAGCTTAGCATCGCCCGCGACGGCCGACAGCTCAACATTGTAAAGCGCGCCTGCGCTCATGACCTTGCCCACGATGTCAAGCGGGCCAATCGGAGGCAACTCGCGTGCCGTGAGCTTGGCCAAAGCGTTGAGGTCCGGGGCTTCAATCTTCGCTTGCAGGTTCAACCCAATCCACGCAAGAGGGCGCTCGACGCTTTTCTGCAACAAAAACTTGATGCTACCAAGGTTGCCTTCGAACCGACCTGCCCATGGCTTATCGCGCAGCAGCGTGCTAAGGCTGTCACTGCTACCCTGTAGAGCAATATCGACGTTGTTCAGCGAGCTCACCAGGTCCCAAACGAGTTGGTCATCGCTTGAGCGCTTCACCGCCAGGTTCTCTATGAACAGGTCGTGCGCTCGCCGTGTGACCCCGTCATTGAATCGGAGACGCCCCTGTTTGAGGTTCACAAAAGTCAACGCGATACTAACCGCCTGATCTGCATCAGTCGGTTCAGCCACCGCCTCTGGTTCATCGACTGACTCGCCAAACTCCCAGTTGCCCCGCCCGGCTTCGTTGGTCTCCAGCAGTACATCCGGTTCCAACAGGATCAATTTCTTGATATCAAATTGGCCGGAGAAAAGCGGCAGTACCGCAAGTTCGACTTCTGCCTCCTCGGCATACAGCATGTCCGCCCGGGAACCCCAGTCCGCATTCTGTAACCGCACACCCCTGAGTGTCAGACCGGGTGTCAAGGAGATCCTGAGCTCCGAATCTCCCTCGATAACAAACGCTCGCCCCAGCACGCGCGAGACCTGATTTTCGATCTGCCCTTTGTAGTGATCGATATCCACTAGGCTGAGCGTTGCCAGCAAGCCCCCAAATAGGACAACCACGACCAGCGAAAAGAGCAACAGCAGCTTTAGTGCTTTCATGTAAGGTGTCACGCACAATAATTTACTATGTAGACATAGTTTCGCTGGCGTTGCCGGATGTCAACCCGCAGACCAAAGCGTTTGAACCGAACTCCATGGCTTGCGGGATCTGCAATGCCGTACCAGGAGATAGCCGCGCATGGCCCACGAGTGATGCCGATCTGGGGTCAGGACTATCTCAACTAGCGCGCAAAAGCAGCAGATGTGTTCTACCCTGACGGAGATAAAGGGCCCTATATCCGCGATCTACGCCACGGCACCGCTCCCGCCAAGATACTCTCGTTAGTTGATTATCTTTACCGACTACAGGACGAATAGGCCGCCGCTGGATTCGACATGAGCTATCGTCAAATCTGGTGTACGGCGGAGTCGCCGGCGCCCTGTGGCTGATCGTTCTCTATTCGCTCGCCATCCTTGAATTTCACTCCCTCGACGACATCAGCGAGCAGTTTGTAGCCTCGCAATCGGCGCCGGCGTTTCTGTGCCGTTGCCATCAGTTGCCACGCCATCGTCAGGGTCGTCGTGCGGCTGCCACAGTTTTTCATCTTCGCCGTCCTCAACCGCACAGTGGCAAACACTGATTCGATCGGATTGGTCGTTCGAATGTGCTGCCAATGCGTCGCTGGGAAGTCATAAAACGCCAGCATCGCCTCTTTGTCTTTCTGCAAGCAATCCATCGCCTTCGGATACTTCGCCTCGAAGCGCTTCACGCAGCCATCGAATGCCTTGCGTGCCGCTTGCCGTGTCTCTGCCATCCAGATGTCATGCAGGGCCGCCTTCAGTTTCGGCTGGACGGCTTTCGGCACCTTATTCAACACATTCGCCGTCTTGTGTACCCAGCAGCGTTGCTGCAACGTCTGCGGCCATTTCTTGGCCACCGCTTTCCAGAAGCCCAGCGCACCATCACCGGTCGCCAGCTTCGGCGGTATCGTCAGACCCTGGCTTTCCAGCTGCTCCAGTACCTCAAGCCAGCTCGCCTCCGACTCCCGGTAGCCATCGACAACCGCCAGCACCTTGTGGGTGGCGAAATCTTAATTGTCACTTAGAAACGGCAACTTCGGCGGTCTTGTTCCGGAGTGCAAACTCCTGTCGGTCCCGAATACTCATGCAGCCTTCGGAAGATAGACATGATGAAGGCCGTGAACGGCTGGGAATTCCACAACGTCGCAGGGTTCCGCTGCTCGTAAGGGACGACCGTCCGGCGCATCCCCGTTCAAAGACTGGTGTGTTCGCCACGGATGGTAGTAATCCAGATACGACGACATAAGTCTATTGAGATGCCGCTCGTTGAGCACGATCACGTGGTCGAAAAGTTCTCGGCGTAACGTCCCAATCACTCGTTCCACATAGGCGTTTTGCCATGGTGACGCAGGTGCCGTGATGACCTCGCTAATACCCAGACTTTTTATCCTCAGCGTGACCCGCTCGCCGTATATGCCATCACCGTCTCGAATCAAATAACTCGGAGCAGTATCAAATGGAAACGCTTCGACGATCTGTTGCGCTGTCCACTGTGCTGAAGGATGTTCCGTCACGTTGAAGTGAACAATTCGGCGCCGGTCGTGGGCAAGCACGATGAAGACGAACAACACCCGAAAAGTAGCCGTCCGGACGATGAAAAAGTCAATCGATACCAGATCTCCAACATGCTGGGCTAGGAATGTTCTCCACGTAGGCGACGAAGGCCCGGCTCGCTTGGGCTGATACTTTTCGACTGTTGACTTGGCAACGTCGATTCCAAGCATTGCAAGCTCAGCGACGATCTTTGGCGAACCCCAAGCCGGGTTGGCTTCCCACATCCGCTCAACAAGATTTCCGAGTTCTGGCGAAATCGGAGGTCGGCCTGCTTTATTCGACTGACTGAGCGCGCGCCAGTAGTCGCGGAATCGCTTTTTCTGCCAGGTCGTTACGGTCCTGGGCTGGACAAAGAACAGCGCAGCGCGCCATCCCGACCATAGCCTCGACATGACGGACCAGAGGAGGCGATCTGCAGGGCGGATACGGGGCCTCTGCCTCGATTTCCGGTAGATGGACAGCTGGTGCCGCAGCGCCGAGTTCTCAACCTGCAACGACAACCGCGATCGGGCGGATGTCGTTACCAAAATCAGAAAAAATTGGATCAACCGGATCATGGATTGCAGGATCGGACATCACCCGGGTTTATGCAATGAAATCAATATGCTCCCTTTTTCGGGACCCATAGGCCTTCGAGTGTATCAGGCTGGCTCAGCGAGTACCTGTCCGCATCAAGCTCGATGCCGTTCCGGAAAAGGTACGGCTACGGGTAGGCACGACGGCATCGGTGCTCGTAAAGACTCGATAATCTGCCGGCGGGTCACGCTCGGAGTAAGGTCGCATCAACGTCATTTCGACCCCAGCGAGGCTGAGTGCGCGCCGTTTGAACTATTGGTTGTTCGTCGCGCTCTGATCACTAACGCCATCGGCAATTTCCCTCGCCAGCTGCACCACGGCGCGACTCTGCGCAATGACGAAGGATTCATAGCTTGGCTGCCGTACCGATTCTTCGATACTCGATACCTTGCTTACCAGTACGCGCCTGCCGTCACCGCTCAGCAGCGTCCAACGCACACCCAATACGACCTCACCACTCAAAGCGCCGTCGAAGCGCAGGACATCAACCGCCACTTGATAGTCCAGGGAACGGCGCTGTCGGGTGGGAAACTCATAGATGCGGTTGCTATCCAGTTCTAGCCCCAGGTTCACCATCAGCACGCGCGTGAATCCGGCTTTCAGCGGTTCTCCCCATTGATGCCCTTCCGAGGCCTTGAGCTTGGTCGCGCTCTCGCGACTGATGATTTGCCCACGGTCGAGGTAAGGGGCCAACTCTACCGGGCCAACACCGACTGCAATGCCCTTCTCGAAACCGGGCAGTTGCGTGGGCGCAGCGGAATCCAGCAAGTAGATGTCTGGCGGTGGTGTCTTGGCGCACCCTGAACTGACTGCCATGAGCAAAAAAGCCAAAATTGGGGCGAGAGCAATTTTCATGTCACGTCTCCGGGCCACTATCGGCCCTTGATAAGCGCATCGGGATTCTGTTGCAGATACTCGGCAAGAATGCGCAGTGAGCGCGCTGCTCCGGCGCCCTCTTTCAGCAACAGATCGAGATCATAGCGGGTGGCCGACTCCGTGCCGGTCATTTCACTGATAGATTGGAAAGCCTTGTCGGCACTGGCCAGAGCACCTCGTGCTGATTGCGAAACCGGCGCCACCTGCGTGTTCAGATTGACGCTCAGCGTGCTGATGTCCGCCAGGGTCCCCTCGAGGTGACCGGCGAGTTCATCAATGCGGGTGCCAAGCGCTTTTGCCAGCACGGAGTAGTCTGCCAGCGTCCCATCGACCTGTTTGAGCACCGGTTCCGCATCCTCGATGAGTTTTTGGGTCTTGCCAAGGAGTTGGTTGGCGTTGCCGGCGAGGGCCTTTATCTGCGGGTCCGTGGACAATGTCCTGATGCCGTCAAGGGCGTCGGTGGCCGTGGTTATCAGCTTGTCCAGGTCTAGTCCTTGCAGCATATCGGCGAGCCGGTCACGCGTAGCCGGAATGGCGGGGATTTCTATCCGGTCGCCGTCCCATTTTCGGTTCAGGAAATTCGTCGGTGTGCCGAGTGCCTCGACCAGGGATACCTGGTACTGGCCGGTCACCATACTGATGCTGCTCAGCTGGGCCCGCAGTCCCCTCGTTTCTATCACCGTTTTGTAGGCAGCGGCACGATTTTTTCCCAGCGCACCTTCGACAACACGCAGCGAGTCGGGCCAGAGTTCGTAATAAACGGCCACTTCAGTACGCTGCTCGTCCCCATAAAAATTGAGCTCTATGTCAGTTACCTGTCCGACCTGCACGCCTCTGAAAGCCACGCTGGCACCCACCCGTAACCCTTGTACGGTGCCCGGAAAATAGCTCACCATCGAATCCGCTGCTCGGAACAAAGTCCCAGTGCTGAACACGAGGATCGCGGCTACCGTCAGGGTCAATGCACCCAGCACGAATCCACCGATGACCATGGGATTGGCTTTGCTGCTCATTTCTCGCCTCTCTTCAGGAACGTTCGGACCTCGGCGATCTCGCTATGATCGCGCAGTTCGGCAGGATTACCGGTAGTGAGCTGGGTCTTGGTCTTGGGGTCGAGGAACACCGAGTCATCGGCGATGGTAAAAATGCTTGCCAGCTCATGGGTTACCACCACCATGGTTGTGCCCAGGCTGTCGCGCAGTTCCAGGATCAGTTCGTCCATCAATCGTGCGCTGAGTGGATCCAGCCCCGCCGACGGCTCATCGAAGAACAGGACCTTCGGATCGAGCGACATGGCCCGGGCAACCCCGACCCGCTTTTGCATACCCCCGCTGATCTCCGAAGGATAGAAGTCATCGAACCCGGTAAGGCCCACCAGGGCAAGTTTGTAGGAGGCGATCTCAGCGATTTGCACTGGGCTGAGATCAGTGTACTGCTCCAAAGGCAGGGCGACGTTTTCTTTAAGGGTCATGGAACTCCACAGCGCACCACTCTGGTACATAACCCCGTAGTCGCGCATGGTCTGCGCGCGAATGGCGGCATCCGCGTCCCAGAAGCTCACGCCCCGATACAGAATACGCCCCGTTTTGGGTCTAAGCAGCCCGGTGACGCTGCGCATCACGGTACTCTTGCCGCAGCCGCTGCCGCCCATGATGATGAAAATGTCACCCTGCATGATGTCGAAGCAAAGACCGTGCTGGATAACGAAATCGCCGTAAGCGAGTGTGACGTCATCAAAGCGGATGATGGCTGACTGGGCATCCGTCTTCTCCACTAGCTGATGATCCTTGTACGCATCGCCGAAAACGGACTCCGGCCGGGTTCCATTTGCGATTTCAGACATCGTAGCCTGGGGTGTGCGCACAATGGCAAATAGCCCCTGGCCGATTTGCTCGCTGCGGTTGAGAGACGCTCCGGGTAGAAGGTAATCATTTCAAAAGCCCAGTGCGTTGTAGACAACGGTAAGCACGGCGGCCGCAATGACGATGAAGACAATGGCAGTCACCACCGCGGAGGTGGTGGCCAGGCCCACCGACGAGGCGCTACGACCACACTGCATACCACGCAGGCAGCCTGAAACCGCCACGATAGCGCCGTATACAACCGCGTTGATCAACCCCTGGGCCACGTGATTAAGGCCAATGGCGGCACGGGTCTGCTGGAAATACTGCAGCAGGGTGGTGTCTCCGACGAGCGTCCCGACCAGGGCGCCACCGAGGATACCCATAAGGTCTGCATACACGCACAGCAGCGGGGTCATCAGCATCAACGCCAACATCCGTGGAAGCACCAGAAAGTCCATCGGGTCGATGGCCAGGGTTTTCAGTGCATCGATCTCTTCATTAACCTGCATAGTGCCAATCTGGGCAGCAAAGGCAGCACCCGTGCGCCCCGCCAGAACAATTGCGGTGATCAATGCGCCGATTTGCATCACCGTGGCCAACCCGACCAGATCGGCAACGTAGATCTTGGCACCAAAGCGTGCAAGTTGTTGAATCCCTATGAACGCGAGGATCATCCCTACCAAGAAAGTCACCAGGCTGATAATCGGCAGCGCATCCGCCCCTGCCTGTTGCATGATCAACCACAGATCGCTTTTGCGGTAACGTGCTTTGCCGGTCAGGAATCGCCGGAACGAGAGCACCGACAGGCCAAGAAAGGCGACGACCTCACCGGTGGATTGCACCAGGTCGATAAAATCCTTGCCCAAATGTACGAGAAAGGGTTCGGACTTCTCGACACGTCTGGCCCCTGTTCGCTCGGGTACCGCGTATGCCAGCTTCAGCAGGCCCCGGACACCATCAGGCAGCGCCGACTGATCGACCTCGATTTCATGCGCACTGCAGGTGGCGATGATACGCACCAGAAAAGTCACCAGTGCCGAATCCCAACCACCTAGATCATCGACTGCAAATCCCAGTGTCCGTATTCCCGAGCGCTGGTCCAGCTCGCGCATGGTTTCGTCGGCAGTGGGTGGACGGCCGCGAATGGCCCAGACCCCCCTAAACTGGAGCGTCGCGTTGCCGCTGTCACCCAACACCAGTTCTACCTCCGCTGGCATTTGCTTTACATCGACAGGGCTGTCTGGGGCCGCAACTGACATCGGTTCATGTTACGTTCACGAAATTCGGAATGGAACCCAAGCAAATCTATTCGACAAAGGTTAACCCGGCCACCCGATAGGCAAACGCGAACCAACCTGCACGAATCTGTTCCGGTTCGGCGGGCCAGCAAATGCAGACTAAGACCCTTGAGCCCCGTGCTGCTGTTCGCTACCAAGGTGGGCGCGCACCCTGCACGGTGACATCTTTGTCGGCGTCACCACCGAGGCGGTGAAGCGCTCCTGCACGCGTGCGATACGACGGGCCGCCATTGAGTACCTCCGCTCCGATGACCTAGTGTTCTGTTCCATTAATAGCGTTGCATAGTCGTTTGAGCTTGGCGAGGATCGAATCGGCGGTCGCAGTCCAGGCGAATGGCTGTGCGGTGAGATTGTAGTGTTCGGTATAACGTTTAATCCGTCCGACAAGGTCTGGCACGCTTTTGAAGGAACCGCGACGGATAGCCTGCTGAGTGATCAACCCGAACCAGCGTTCAACCTGATTGAGCCAGTCGGCAAAGGCGCTGGCGTCAGCCAGCACGGCATGCTCGCCGAAAAACGCCAGCTGACCGGCCGCATGGGCCTTGGTCAGTGCCTCGAGGAAACGCCGCCGAAACAGACGCGAGAGTACCCGCACCGGCAGAAAGAAACCGGGCCGACAGGCGATCCAGCGTTGCCCGTCGGGTGACAGCCCGCCACCCGGGACAATCCCATGCACATGACCTCGAAGAAAAACTTCAGGCCGGTGAGCGTCGCATTCAGCGAGACCGGCGAAATACCGTGATCGACCAGGTGCAACTGGTAGCGTCGCAATTCCTCGACCGTCGCGGTATCAGGCGAACGCCCCAGAAAGCCGGTGAACCGCTTCACCGCGCGGATATAACCGGTCTGCGTCTTGGGTGAGAGTTTGCGCAACCGCATGTCGTCGATCATGCGCTGGCGTAACGGGCTGATGGCTCGCGTCGATTGGGTCATCGGTCTGCTCCTGTCTCAGAACGAGGCGAATTGCCTCATTCCTCAACATAGGAAACAGACCATCGATCTCAGCGAACCACCGTGGTTAGATCGAGGTCCTACCGCGAGAGCGGTTTAGTCCATTGATTGGTTACCGGACGTAGGCTAGGAAATCTCACGGATGCCCGCCAGCGCCAGTACCAACGCCCGACGGGTCGGCAGTATCGTGAGCGCGGTTAACTACTTCGCCAGTTTCTCGAAACTCGTCATTGCCTTCTCATGCGGGTTGTCCAGGCAGTACTCGACAAACTCATCCGACACCTTGGCGAGGTCATCGGAGACGAAGGTTGTTGCACCCTTCCTGCCCAGCATGTAGCCATGTAGCACGCCCATCGTGACAGCGCGCTCATGGTCAGACATGCGCATGACATCCTTGCAAAGATAAGTGGTCATATCCACCACCTCGCCTTCAGCAGCGCCGGCTGGCGCATGCAGCAGTGGCAGGGCAAAAAATGCAGCAGGAATCAGGGAACGGATCAGTTTTGACATGAAATACTCCTTCTACTCGTTCGAATACGCAGATGATTAACGGCGGCGCATACAGGCGTCATAAACGCTTTCGTACACATTGTTCTTTTCGGCCCCGCGGCGCACGCCACCGACAATGCCTCCCAATGCCGCGCCACGCCGAGCGGATTTTTTGTTGCCGACGATAGCGCCGAAGATCGCCCCACGGGCGGCGCCTCTACCGACGCCACCGAGGCCGCTGCCGACGCCACGCGAGGCGCGGTCCGCCTCGGCAGCGCAGTCCGCGGGGGACAGCTGATAGGCAATGGACGCGGTACTCCACGCAACAGCCAAGATGCCGGACAGCAATACCAGCCCGGATGGAAATAGCCTTCGCATCAATTTTTCCTCCTCTAATCGGAACACCCAAGGGAACCTGGAAAACCAAAGTACCCGCGCGCACGAGGGCATTATGCCCTGTTCATACCCAGCAACTTGTCATGTGCTGGGAAACTAGGCCATAAGCGCAGATTACGCGAGAGTCCCTTTAGGGACGGTGTTGTGATCGAGGACGGGTAGTCGCAGCGGCACCCCGACAACGCGCGGTGATTCGCCTGGGCGTCCCGTCAATACCCAAGTGTCGAAAATTGTCGATACGGCTTGATGCAGTGGGGCGCAATCTGAACCTGGCAGGCCCTGCCGGTGACAGCGGGAACACGCAGTCGCAACTTCTCCGAACTCGGCAAGGTTCCGGAATGGACGGCGAAAAACACGTACAATTGGATTCCGCAGGGCTTGGTGCATCTGGCGGTAGTCATCAACCGGTACCCGCACCGGGTGCTTGACTGGCATCTGGACACGCACACGGCTACCGCCCCGGAAGCCCGCGGCCCGATGATGGAATCCAAGCTGAGGAATCGAATGTATGGCGCGGGTTTGTGCGAACAGCCCACCAATCGACCAGGCATGATTGATCGATGAGCTGGATCACTGTTATCTGGTCGATCGCGGCCGGCGTGTCCCTGACGCTGGCAGCGGTGCACATACTCGTCTGGGTGCGCAAGCGCAACGCATTGGAGCACCTCTTTTTCTCCGTCAGCGCCATGGCTGCGGCGGTCATCGCCATGCAGGAGTTGGCGCTGATGCATGCGCAGACGCCTGCCGAATATGGCGCGATGTTGCGTTGGATGCACGTATCCGCGGCGGCGATGGCGATTTCAATCGTCTGGTTTATTCGCTGTCATCTACGGGCAGGACGCATCTGGCTGGCGTGGCTCATCACCGGCCTGCGCATCGCGATCCTGATACTGAATTTCTCCCTGTCCCCCAACGCAAGCTTCCAGGAGATATACGCCCTGAGAGAGATAGCTTTTCTCGGTGAGACGCTGTCGTCGCCAGTGGGGAGTGGAAGCGCCTGGCGAGTTCTCATTCACCTGAGCAGCGTGCTGCTACTTGTCTACACCCTGGACGCCGGCGTTGCTGCCTGGAAGCGAGGCAGGAGCCGGCAAGCACTGTTATTGGGCTCCTCGATCCTGGCAGGAATCATCCTGGCCGCAATTTTCTCGGGCCTCATGGTGCGAGGGATTCTACCCGGACCTTTCATTGCGCTGATCTACCTGCCGTTCGTATTCGCGATGGCCTTCGAACTGAGCCTCGACCTGATACGTTCAAATCAGCTCTCTGGCGAACTCCTGCAAAGCGAGAAGCGCATGAGCCTGGCCGCACGGGCCGCCGATCTGGGCCTGTGGGAATGGAACGTCGTGGGTGACGAGGTCTGGACAAACGATGTCGGCAGCAACCGGGTCAGGGCCTCCGGATCCGATCGCCCAAGCCTCGAGCGCTACCTGGCGCTGGTCCACCCAGACGATCGCGACAGGCTTCGCGCAACGTTGCACCATACCCTTGAAGGCAGCGAGGACTTCCAAGCGGAGTTTCGTATGACCGGGGCCGACGGGGCCGAGCGCTGGATCGCTGCACGCGGTCAGGTGGAACGGGACGAACAGCGGAAGCCGTTACTTCTTCGCGGCGTGTCAGTAGACATTACTGCCCGAAGGCAGGCCGAACTCGAATTACAGACTCATCGTAACGAGCTGGCGCTGGTCCAACGTGTCTCCGCCATGGGTCAGCTTTCCCTGGCATTGGCGCACGAACTCAACCAACCGCTGGGGGCAATCCTCCGCAATGCCGAGGCAGGCGAATCGTTTCTCCGCCAGGACCCACCAGACCTCGGGGAGCTGCGCGAAATCCTCATCGATATCCAGAACGATGGCCGGCGGGCAGCAGAGGTGATCGATCGCATGCGCGCGCTGTTGCGACACGGAGATCTCCGGCTCGAGGCGATCGAGTTGCAGGAATTGATCGAGCAGGTTGCGGCCTTGCTCAACGCCGAAATGCAGGCGCGCCACGCGACGCTACACAGCGTGCTGCCACACCGGCTCCCCAAGGTGCGCGGGGACCACGTTCAGCTCCAGCAGGTCCTCCTGAACCTGCTACTCAACAGTCTGGATGCGATGGATGGCATGGAAAATATTACTCGACGAATTGAGATCCGTGCCGACCAGGTGGAAGACGGACTGATCGAGTTGGCTATCGAGGATACCGGGACAGGCATCGATCCCGACCGGTTGCCGCATCTGTTCGAGTCACTTCTCACCACCAAAGCGGAGGGCATGGGCATCGGGCTTGCGATCTCCAAGACCATCGTCGAAGCCCACGGCGGTCGCATCTGGGCGGAGAACAATCCGGACGGCGGTGCGTGCATTCTAATCGAGCTGCCGATCGCGCGAGAGGAACCAGCGGCATGAGCAAGCCGGGACAGAAGGTATTCATCGTGGATGATGATGCTTCGTTCCTCAGGAGTATCGAGCGCCTGCTGCGCAGCAGCGGCTATGCCACCGAATGTTTCGGTTCCGCAAGCGAGTTCCTGGCGCGGCGGACGCCCGGGGCTAAAGGATGCGTGTTGGCTGATCTGCGGATGCCCGGCATGGATGGCATGGCGTTACAGGCAAAGCTGGCGCAGTCCGCCGATCCCCTACCCGTCGTTTTTCTCACGGGTCATGGCGACATCCCCACCGGCGTCGAGGCCATGCGCCGGGGTGCGGAGGATTTCCTGGTCAAAACCGCACCAAAGGAACTATTGCTTGCCGCAATCGAGCGGGCGCTGGCGCGCGATGCACGCGAAAACACGGCTCGGACCCGCCGTCGGCAATTGCAATCACACTTCGAGAAACTGACACCGCGCGAACACCAAGTGCTGTCCCAGGTGATGCTAGGACGGCGGAACAAGCAGATCGCCACCGACATGGGTATCGACGAGCGCTCGGTCAAGCGACACCGCACCAAACTGATGAGAAAGCTCGAGGTCACGTCGGTCGCTGAACTGGTTCAACTTGCCATTGAAGCGGGCATGCCTGCCGCGGAGTAACCGACACAACCGGCCGCCTCGCCTCGCTCAACGGGACCGAGTCCGGGCGGGTTGTCAGGACGAAAAAGACGATCGCAATGCCGTAGGGCGAGACGATGTACGGAAATGCCATCTGAAA
>CAVTOY010000005.1:0-140687 GCA_963736445.1 uncultured Gammaproteobacteria bacterium
GATATCCCCCCCTCTGTCAGCATAGATGTCCGGTGAATTGATTTGAGAAGTCTTAACCTCTGAGGGAGCGGAAGTCTGTAGCCAGGGGAACGCACAAGGCATGAAGCGTTCAGCCTGAATTCAGTTGACTTGCGCATCATGACATCACGGTCGAAGCGAGACCGCCTAGGAAACCCAAAGGAGATGCCATCATGCGTGCAAATACTCTTATCGCGACCCTGGCGCTGACCGGGGGTATTTTCGGTGCCGGAGCCAGTTCTTGCCCGCGTTCGCGCAGAATAAAGCGCCGATCGCCGCCAGTCAGTCGGACTGGATGAGCCTGCAACAGCTTCAGAGTCGACTGCAGGCGGCTGGTTACCACAACTTCGAGGAGATAGAGCGCAATAGCTACAAGTACGAGGTCATGGCGATGGACCCACAAGGCCGCCGTGTAGAACTTTATGTCGATCCGGTGACGGGCCAGATCCTAAAGACAGAGATCGTGGGCAGCCAGTAACGCTCGACACCGGGGGAGGCACCTTCTCTTCCCCGGCTTTCAATCGCAAAGCCGGGAGAGTATTCACCAGGTGCATGGTGTCCTCCTGCGATCGCCGCGCGAGATTGTATAGACCCCGTCTCCTCCGATGGAGCCGCCGCATTGCGTTTGCGGTCTTAGGGTTGTTAGGGGAAATTGGCGAAGCGCGAGATAAAGGCGTCCGGGGCAAGAACTCGGCAATCCGGTTCGGCACCGAGGCCCAATGGATTGCGGTCCCCGGAAACCAGGTCGGCTGCCTTTCGGGCGATCACCAACTAGACAGGTGGCGATTGTGATCAGCATCGCAATAAATGCTGATCAGGTTGAGCCAACACACGCGAAGTCACCCCTATGTATATGAATTACGGGAATTAGGTCCGTATTTGATGCGCCGGCCCCAATGATGGGAATTGTGATCTTGTAGACAGTATTGAGGGGTGCTTAGGGACTCTACTGCGTTCACAGGTTGTAACCGCGACCTGTTTCAATAAATTAGGACGAGGAGTAACCCCATGAAAATTGAACGACTGATTGTCGCGTCGACCTTCGTTGCGTCATTTGCGTTCGCCGCAAGTTCTTTTGCCGCAGAGAATGACCAATTCACCGAACTGGATGCGGATGGCAATGGCATGATCTCTAGCGAAGAGGCTGCGGCTGATCCCATGCTTATCCTAGAGTGGGCCACGATCGATGTGAACAACGATGGCCAGCTAGAACGTGCAGAGTTCAGCGCCTTGGAGGAAAAGTCGAAGCCGGAAATGAGCAAGTAGGCGCCCTAAAATAGCGAAGTTTCCGGGCCCGCAGACATGTGGGAGACGTCTACGGTCCCGGGAAACTACCGATTCGCCTGACGGAGCTGTTGATTGCAGTTGCTGAGGTGTAGAACCGGCGGGTCGATAGAGAACATAAACGGGGCGGTTCTGCGCAATACGCTGAGCCCGAGTATCTGACGGGTGTTGCCGGGAAATACCGCCGCCTCCACATCAAACAATTCGCAACTGCTACCAAGGATCAATCTTGGGATCCTGTACACCGGCACCACCAGCTCTTCCCCATTGGCCAGCACCCCGGTTAAATCGCGCAGATAGACTACCTGCCCATCGGTCTGGAGCTTGTCCAGCGTGGCCTGGTTTATCGTCATGTAGCTGGAACCCGTATCTACCATGAATTCCGCAGGTTCGATTCCGGCCATCCGGCCCGATACATAGAACGTCTTGGACCCCTTGAGCGTCATGGGGACATGGGTGCTGGAGCCTCCAGCGCAGACGGAGGCAGTAATGCCGAAAAGTATCGATGCGAAGAACCGGGTGATCAATTCATGACGACAGGCACCGTTTTGATCCGGGTGGAGATTATTTTTCCTATCGGCCGTGGTCGAAAGGGCTTTAACCTGCATATTTGACCGATGCCGCGCATCGAGCATCGAGGGGGTCGGGGGTCGGAGGTAGACGAGAACGGTTCGTAAACAATAGTCATTGCTATTCGCATCAACCTCCGACCCCTGCCTCCGACTTGATGACCGTCACTCTCGCTTGGTCCGATAGACTATATGGTGAAGTTGGTTGAGAGGATGTGCATCACCGCGCTTCCTCAAGATAGCGAGGAGACACATCGGCGTGCCTGGCATTACCGGATCTTTGTCACCGCGACCGTTTTGTCAGCGCCTGTTGGGCGCCGGCGAGTTGCTAGTTCTGTCATGCCTGACCGCAGCCCCGCTGCAGGCCCAGGACTGGACGGGCGGCGTCTCGCCCTGGTCGAGCTTTGCCAATCCCATGGCCCCGTCGAGCCTCGCGGCACCGATGGCTCAATCGACCCTTTCACCCTGGTCCAGCTATGCCGGCCCAATGACGAAGTCGCCGTGGTCTTCGACCCCGTCCGTCTTAGGCATCCCATTTGGCAATCAATGGCCCGCCCCGTCCGGCTTCCCTTCCCCCTATAGCCAGCAGCCCTACAGTGCCTGGCAGGCGCCCTACAGCGGACCATTACCGACCTGTCCCGACACGTCTGTCGATAGACATCAACCCGATCTGACCGGCTTTTGGCGCGGCAGCGGCGGCGAGTCAGTCGAGGTCCAGCGCAATTACGCACGCATCTGGGGCGGACAGGACAAGCCCTGCGACTGCATCTTCTTTCTGGTGGGCCAGCGTCTGATCGCTTACAGCCCAGACACCGACGTGGTGCGCAAGTACTGGTACAAGAGTGGTGGCAACAACCAGTTTACGCTGGTCGATGAATCCGGCAACGTAATGACCTATCAGCGCACGCGCTGATTGAATCTGAGGGGTTCATAGGTCGACGAACAGGCCCCTCAGTGTCTATCGCGCGAGCCTTTGTTATGGAAACGCCGGAATGTGCGGTTCTGTGCCTTCAATGTCCGCATCCGGGTGATGCCTTTTCACCATCGCCTCGATCTGATCGACCCGGTCCTTGGGCACATCCACCAGAAACAGGATCTCGCCCTTCTTCAGGTTCTCTTCGAATTGCTTGATCTGGGTATTGGTTACGTCCACACCGATCATACTCGACAGCCAGGCACCAATACCTGAACCGGCCAGTGCGGTCGCAAGGATTGCACCGCCACCCAGGACCACGCCTGCTGGCGGAAACGACACCGCCGCAACGCCTGCGAGGATGCCGGTTACGCCTCCGACCGCGAGTCCGCGCTCGACCGCGGGTATCACGTCACTCGGTCTGCAACAGCGAGGCCTTGGGGAGGTCGCCCAGCTCGGTGCCGTCAGGGGCGACGATATGAATGTGGCGCTCTTCAATTCTGGCCAGCAACAGCTCGTCGGTTACTGTACCGGCAGTCCTGAGGTCCGGTACCAAAAAATAGATTCTTCGCATGTCGATCCCTCCTTCGTTAAGTCGCGCTTGGCGCCAACGTCCGCCCCCGCCGTGCGTCCGAAAAAATGACGCCGGCTCGGGCTCGTTCGCTCTTCTATTAAAGATACAACATCTGAGACAGGTGACAGCTGGCCGACTTACCCTGCAGCCTATCCGTTGGAAGCAGATTAAATGGAATTCTCAGGTGCCGCTGAGCGGAAAGCGTGTTTATACTGTCCGTACGCGCTTGGGTGTTTCTGGAACACCGATGGAATTTCAAAGCCTTGCTGAAAGTCCCCTCGGTATATCCGATGAGAAAATCTGGTCGCTGTTCAGCCCTTTCGTGGTCCAAGACTTCAGCCCTGAAGATCCGGAATGGCGGCGCGAGATTAATCGCCGCAAGAAAAAGATCCTGCGCAAGCACTTGCGCCAGACGCTGTTTGGCTGGCAGACCCGTCACAAGCGCGACGAGGCGACCATCATCGCTGAATACTCCAGGGCGTGGCAGGAGAGCCAGTATGCGGCCTATACATTGTCCCTGCCGCCTACGCGCATCAGTCCCTGGGTCTGGCGGGACCATCGGGCTTCTGCCAGTGATGTCGGTGCGACCCGCTTCCGCCAGTTGATGCTGATAAAGACCATCGAAACGGTCAAACCCAGCAAGGTGCTTGAAGTGGGCTGCGGCAACGGTATCAATCTGCTGCTGCTGGCCTGCCGCTTTCCCGATATAGAGTTTACCGGGGTGGAACTGACCGAACAGGGCCATATCGCAGCGGAAAGATTTCAGGAACAAGCCACTCTGCCAAAACAGATAGTCGACTATGCGCCGTTGCCGCTGGTCGATACCACCGCTTTCCGCGGTATCCGCTTCTTACAGGGCACCGCCGCCGATCTGCCGTTCGAAGACAGGAGCTTCGACATGGTGCAGACCATTCTGGCGCTGGAACAGATGGAGCAGATCCGTTCCGATGCGCTGTCCGAGATCGCCCGCGTCTGTTGCGGCACCTCATTCATGATCGAGCCGTTCCGTGATGTCAACGAAGACGGCTGGTCGCGGAAAAACGTGATACAGCGAAACTACTTCCAGGGGCGAATTGCAGACCTGACCAAGCTACGGTCTACAACCGACAATGGCGATAAACGATTTTCCGCAGGAAGCATTCCTCAAGGTGTGTGCATTGCAGTCAGCCAAAGGCGCTGCCTGAACGGGCTTGCCACCTTGGTACCGAAGCCGCGGCAGGCTCCAGCATGCATATCGCACCGATTTCCTGCTGCGGCCCCCGATACCCTCGCCCTGATGGGGCGTACTCGTTGCAGGCGGTTCGACGTAGTGTCGACTGCGCCTTCACCGCCTTTCACTGCGTGCATCCCGCCATAGCGGCGTCCTCGTTACGAAAAACGGTGAAATATACAGGCTAGCCAATGCGGGCCATGCGCTTCAGCGTGCTGATGAAGCGGCGACCCGGCGAATACTTCACTGGGAAAAAGTTCCCCTGCAGGGTATACGACTCACTGATGAAGTTGACATAACGCCTGGGGATGTCGGTCACCGAACGCGGGGAAACGCCATGCAGACTATGCGGCAAGTTGAGCCACATGATCAGCGTGTTCGCACTGTAAGGCACTTCCTTCACCCTCTCAATAAACCGCTCGGGGACGTCCAAGTCTTTGGTGTGATAATACCGGTCAGATGTCAGCCGATACAGGCTCAGGTCGCCGCCGGTGGAACGATCATCAGGGCTCCGAAAATATAACAGCCCCGCAAAGAGTTTCGCCGGGTTGTCCACATGCGGCACCCGCACAGAAGTGGGTTGGGTTACGGGGCTGTTAACTCCAAACTGACAATCGAGCATACAATCCGCCAGCAGGTTCGTGGGCGTCTTAGTCCGACCGCGCTGGCGCATCGCTGAGGTGAGCTCGGTTAATGGTTTGCCAAAACGGGTCTCCAAGTCAGGAAGCGCCTGATCGATGGCGGGACGCCAGAATGCGACCGCTTCGTTGAGAAACTCCTGTGAACAATGGTAGGCAAAAAAGTCGCGCCAGATCGTAGGAATGTCGGGGTTGTCAAGAACATCCTGCGCTCGTAACGAGTACAGACGATTATTCGCATACGGACCCGACCCGGCGATGGTTTTCATATCGGGATATGCCGCATCCAATTCGGCATAGTAATCAGGCGCTAAGGCATCCGGTACACAGATATGGGGATAAGGATCATAAACAATCTGGTCGGGCGTTATTCGACCGAGAATACTTTGACTCATCTTGTTCTTCCTCGACAGTGATGGTGCGCGTCCGGGAGGTCGCCACCTCCTCGTATCATAATTCCTTAACCTGATCACGAAAGGACCTTACGGCAAGCCGGCCAGGATGGTCAAAGGTAATTGGCGTATGGGTTGCCTGCGGCCTGCGCACGTGTCGAGCGAAGGAGTATCAACATTTTCGAGTAAAATCGAACGCCTCTCGTTGAGCAGGATCAAACCACCAACCCATTGGCTGTTGACATGATCACTCTCGCATAATCACTCCTAGGGAAGGCCTTGGCATATGTTCCTTTTGTGAGATGCGCATTGAATACGACATCGGGCCTGGCAGAGGTCACGGAGTGGGTCGGCTCAAAACGCACCGCCGGTGGCCAAACCGGCCGAGACGCATGGATTCGCCAACAGAGGTTGCCGCTTGATGGCTAGCCTGAAAATCTCTACCCGGTTTCCTGCTGCGGCCCCCGATACCCTCGCCCTGACGGGTGCGTACTCGTTGCAGGCGGTTCGACGTAGTGTCGACTACGCCTTCAACGCCTTCCACTCCGTGCACCCCGCCACAGCGGCGTCTCGGCGCCCCCGCTACGAAAAACGGTGAGACATACAGGCTAGAGTAACTTTCCGACTCAATTGCAAGATCTTCGCCAGAACGGATGGTCCATGGGGCATGTCGGGTTGACCGGCTACTTCATCTCCTCTAACGTCTCGCGCGACAAGAAGACGAATGGAGCATAAGAGACCTTGCCACGCGGCTTAGGTTTCGGGATCCGGGAAATTGGCATAGTCATGCGCCTTGAAAAACGACTCAAAAAACTCAAACAGCGTCTGCCCTGGAGAGGGTCGGGTGACGTCTTCTATATCATTTCTTTCCCCAAGTGTGGGCGCACCTGGCTGCGTATCTTGATAGGCCATTACTTGTCCCACCACTACCGACTCCCGACCGACAACTATCTGCGCATCCAGGATTATCACCGGCTGGACCGGCGTATCCCCTTGATCGAGGTCTCGCACGATGACAAACCCCAAAAGCGCCGCGCGGAGGAACTAGTGCACAGCAAACGCCTCTACCGTCGCGATAAGGTGATCTTTCTGGTGCGTGACCCGCGGGATGTAGTCGTTTCTTGGTTTCATGCGAGGAAGTATCGTGAAAAAGGGGCGAAGTATGCGGGCACCATCCACGACTTCATCACAGAGGAGCATGGCTCGCTTGCCTCCATTGTCGAGTACTTCAACATCTGGTGGGCCGAGCGCGATAAGCCGAAGAGCTTCCTACTCCTGCGCTACGAGGATCTACATGCCAGGCCCGAACAGACCCTCAAACAGGTGCTCGGTTTCATGGGCGTGCCGCAGCTTGATGACGCACTGGTTACCGCCACTGTTGCATTTGCTTCATTCGGCAATATGCGCCAGTTGGAAGCACACGACGCCTTCAACATGCGCACGCTCCGACCCGAGAACAAGGCCGACGAGCGCTCCTACAAGACCCGGAAGGGTATCGTTGGCGACTACAAGAATATGCTAAACGAGGCGGACCGCGCCTTTGTAGAAAAGTACATCAAAGATCATCTGAATCCGGAGCTGGGGTACTGTGGCAACCACGTCGGGTAGGCTAGCCGCGCCATAGATGATCCGCCACTGCGGTGGAGAAGACGAGGCCTCCCAGGTTCCTGGGGAACCCCTACCTGCGTGCCCCGCTTTGGCGGCGCTGTTCCTCATACTCCGCGCGTTTCTCGCGGAAGCGGTGTGCCTGGTAATCATCCATCAGCGCCTTGGCGCGATCGTACTGGTGCTCGTCGTTCAGCCAGATGCCCGGTGCGGAGATGCCCCAGGGTCCGCTCTGCGTCTCATAGAAATCGATTCGGTGCTCCTGCAGCAGGCTGCGGATTTCCTGGATCTCGTCGTCGGGCGCATGACGCAATTTGATCAGCAGTCTGGACATGGTTACGGCTTCAGGTAGGCGTAACCATCCTTAACCTGCAGCCGGGCAATCTCCGAGATGCCCGAAGGAACGATGCTCACTCCCTCGAGAAGGTCTGTCTTGCTGATCTTCCGTGCTGCGAGGGTTGCAGCACATGCACGAAAATCCACATCTCGCTCGACCAGGCGCAGCACAGCGTAATCGTAGGGGTCATCGTGTTGGTCTTTTGCATCCTCGAGCAGAAAGTCGACACCTGGACCGTAAGCGACAAAGACGATCTCTGCATTTGGTACGTCGTCGAGGTACGAACTGGCCAGCATCAAGGCCCAACGCGCAGTTCGCGTGTCGTCGACGTGGAAGACCACCCTGTCCCATGTACTTGCTGATTGCTCGGCACAAACCGGGACCAGGAAGCCAGTCAGCAGCGCGGCCAACAGGCTCCCTTGTGCCATATTTTTCAAAGTGTTCATCGGTTGCTCCTTACAAATTATGGTCGGACCTGTATGGACAAGAGATCTGGCCATGCGGCTTCACACTCTGGGCGACACGTCCATGTGTCCGATCCATCGTGCGACAAACATGGGCCGCGCTTGACCAGCGGTCCGTCATTTGTAGGCCCCGACGCCGCAGAAAAAGCCAGCGTCGTTCATGGCAATGTAGCTTGCTTTCGGCCTGATCTCGTCAGTTCCTGGATAAGGCCACTTGTAGTCCACCCAACCGACCTCCGACGCTTTGGCCACGGCGATCATGTCCTGAAAGAGCAGATCGCCGTACTTGTTGAAGTTGTACATATTCTTACCGACCAGTTCCGGCTTTATGGGTTGGGAGACCAGCACACCCTCCATGTCGATGCAGAAGACATACAGATCCCTGTCCCGAAACTCGCCGTTGGGGTCAGCGAAAGCGGCGAATGCCCTTTCGCGGCCCAATTCATTGACAACCGCTCGAGCCTTCAGGCTCATTAGTTTGGCCTCTTCAGGTGTCCCCATTTCGCTGGCTGAGACTGAGCCCGCCAGAATAACGGCGAGCATTCCGAATGCGATATGCCTCATGTCTCTCTCCTCGATCTGTTTGCGGTGTAAGTACAGGCCTGATTGCGAGCCTGCCGTTGGTCGCGATTCTCCGGACACCCCAGTGCGGTCGATACGGCCCTGGGCAACGAAGGGATCGCTGACTCTGAACATAGCGCTATGCTCTGGTTAAGCGCTGACATTGATCCGACTTTTGCCGGAAGAATCTCCGACGGCGGTAACACACTGTTAAATCTTGGCTTTTTCCGCAAAAAAGGAGGCCGGTTTGAGCGAAGAAAAGCCGACCTGGACCGAACCTTTCCACGTGGCGGGCTGCATTGTTGAGCCGACGAGCCTGCGGGTGGCGATCGACGGCCATGACGTTCGCCTAGAGGCCAAGGTCATGCGCGTGCTGGTGTACCTGGCGGAGCACGCAGGGCGCGTGGTCAGCCGAGCCGAACTGGAGGAGCACCTCTGGCCCGGCCGGGTCGTTACCGAAGACTCGGTCACCAAGGCGATCGTCAAGCTGCGGCGCGTATTTCGGGATGATTCCCGCAATCCGCGGGTCATCGAGACGATCCCCAAGAGTGGCTATCGCTTGATAGCGGACGTCACACGACCCGGCGAAGATGCGGCCCCAACTGCAGCCGTCTCGAACATGACGACGCGGTCCGCGTTTTGGCAGCGCGGTCCCGCCCTTAAATGGTTCACTGGCGCCGGCCTCGCAGCGCTTGTGCTGCTGGGATTCTTGAGCGTGCTGGATCGGGAGAAGCCAGGTCCAGCATCGTCCATGCAGCCCCCATCAAGACCCGCCGTTGCTGTGATCCCGTTCGGGAACCTGGACCGGATGCCGGAAGACGACTATTTCGCCAACGGGATCACGGCAGACCTGATCACCGATCTGTCCAAGCTCAAGGGTCTGCTGGTCATTACCCCCCGGACCACGTTCGCCTATCGCGACGGCGGTGGAGAACCGGGACCGATCTTCGCCGCACTGGACGTCGACTACCTGCTAATCGGCAGTGTTCAGCGGCGTGGGGATTCCCTGAGGATCAATGTGCGCCTCGTCCAGGCGCGGGGCGGGCGGGCGATCTGGGGTGAGCGCTACGTTGGCGAAGTGAGCGATATCTTTGCCTTCCAGGACAGGATTACGACTTCGGTTGTCGCCGCCCTGAAGGTAGAGCTCGCACCGGCCGAGCAGAAATGGCTGTCGAGCCGCCCAACGGAAAGCATCGCCGCTTACGATGCCTACCTGCGGGGTCTTGAAGCGCACGGTGGGCGAAGCGAGACGCAAAACCTGGCCGCCCGGCGTCACTTCGAGGCCGCGATCTCGCTCGACCCACAGTTTGCCCGCGCCTATGCGGGCCTGGCGCTTACCTATTCCCGCGAGGCGATCGACGGCTGGACACCAACACCTCTGCGTTCTCTGGATCTGGCAACGCAGTTCGCGGATGCGGCGGCCGGGATGGCTTCGTCTCTGCCTCAGGTACATTTCGTCACCGGGCAGATCCTGCTGTTTCAGCGCCGACACGCCCAGGCCGTCGCGGCCGCTGAGCGCGCTATCGAGGTCGACCCCAACTACGCAGACGCCTTTGCGCTGCTGGCCTGGACACTCAATTACGCGGGCCGCCCCGAGAAGGCCATTACCGTCCTCAACATGGCGATGCGGCTGAACCCCCGATCACCAGCGTCCTACCTCGAAATCCTGGGTGAGATCTATTTTGCTCAGGGCCGGTACGAGGATTCGGCGTTCACTTTTCAAGAGGTGCTGCACATCAATCCAGCCTACCTGCGCGCACGGCTATGGAACGCAGCCGCCCTGGAACGTGCCGGGTCAGGCGATCTCGCCGAGTGGGAGATCGTCGAGGCGCTGGTCGCAAGCCCACACCTGGCCATGACGCGCCTCGCATTCGCGTTTCCGTTCAAGGATGCGCGGACACGAGAGACGGTATTGGATGCGCTGCGTGATGCCGGCGTGCCGGATCGGTAGGCCGCTGGCCGGGCGCGATCATTCCACACCGAATCCGATCTCGGAACGCATTCACGCTACTCGCACGAAATCAACGCCGCAATCGCGGCTCCTAAATGTGGCCTCTTCACGCAGCACGCACCCCACGCCGCCTGATTCTCGCAAGTAGACTGAGTCGGCCAGCACGACCCGGATCCCCTCACGCAAAGCCTGATTGCACAGTTCGATCTGCTCGCCCCAGGGCAACCCAAGACCTGGCTGGTCCCAATCAGCGATGACAACAATGTCTGCTTCCCGTCGCCGCAATGCTTGCGAAGTCGGCCGATAGCCTAGCAACGCGTTTCCTGTGATGACATCTTCATTGGTCAAGGACGAGGCCAGGCTCGCACATTCTGCCTGAGAGATTGCACCTACTTGCTTTCTCACGGTCTCCATTACCTCATCGGTCCCAGTTCCCACTGCTATCGGAATACTACCGGCCAGTCGTGCAACGTCATTACTCGACAGCCAACCAGCAACTGCCTGTACTGATTCGACATTCCCGGCAAGCAGCAACGGTGACGTTGATGCGGCCAGCGCCTTGCGAATCGGCCAAGCGCCATCCTGCAGCCTGGATGACCCCACGAATTGCGTAGCATTATCGGCCTCCCGAGCCTCGGAGTCGCCCGCGTGACCGGCGTGTGACGCCTCGTCCGCGCAGCTGCGACTCAAAACCGAACCGAATTTGGACTCGATAACCCGAACCTGATCGCCATTGACAAGCAATAGCGTAAACGAGGGTTCCCGTTGACGCAGAGATACCAGTGGCAACAGTTCGGGACGGCAATACAAGACGAAGCGATTACCCAACGTCGTTGCCGAATGCAATATCGTAAGGTGACGACCACTCAGGGCCCCGCGCGCAAAGATGGCTATTCCGCGCGCCTCGGGGATCCAGTTTGCATCCAGGGCGCTATGAATCATCGAAACCGCGTTTTCGAAATCGAGGCGCGCCGTGCCGCGGAGCGTCGGTCTAATTTGGCCGGCCTTTTGGTTCAAGAATTCCTTGCATGCCGGCTTTCCAGCGCGAGCGTCCAAGTAACAGCTGACGACCGCACTCTCACTCCCTTCGAGATTCGCAAGTCCGTGAAGCGTTGCGTTTTGCTTGCCATTAAAAATCAGCTCACTCTGATATTGAGATTGCATCATTTCCCCTCCGCTAATCGTTCCTTAAGTGTTACCCGAACGACGCTGCAGATAGGTCGAATTTCAGACCGAAACTCATCGTTTTTTTCGAGGATTGCCATGCCTTCGCCGACGCGGATATAGGCGATTGAAAGCGGTCAGCAGACCTTGACCTCGGCTCTCAAACTCCGCGTGGCGCGGGATAAGCCAAAGCTTCGCGAGAGTCCTAGCAACCGCTTACCCGGGACGGTGCCTCATTGGATGCCTGGCTTCCGGCTACGCTCTGCTCGGCGCCTACTGGTTGACCGGCGACTCCGGGTCGAACAGGTAGGCAATGATATGGCTGATCTGCTCTTCGCTCAGAACGCCGTTGGCACCCAAGCGTCGACTGTCGTTGCCTTCCCGGTGTCACTGCTGTCAGGCGACGCGTTGATCACACCGGCCGCTAGGAAGGCTGCCGTCAGGATCGGCAGCGCCGCCTTGCCTGAGATCTTCTTCACCATGTTTTTAGTCTCCTGGAGCGAGGTCGGTCAGCGTTCCAGGTCAGGCAGAATCGCGGGCTGGCCACGGGCTGCATCTGTCCAGAAAGAGATCAGTGCCAAGGCGCCGTTCGAACCAGCGACTACTCCGGGATAGCGCATCTGCCACAGGCAACCACGCAGACGGTGCTCGGTACTGCGCACGTTCTGTTGACCGGCGCGCTCCGCTGGCCACGACACCGCTTTGCTCCACTCCTCGGGCTCATGGATATTCGGCAGTACAGAGGCAAGTATCCGCTTGCCCGTCTCGGTGTGACAAGTCTCGCAACTGAAGTCCATCGGCCCCGAACGGCGGTAGAACATCACCTCGCCGGCATCGCGCAGCGCCTTCTCCAGCGGATGCGTCATTGGCGGATTCCAGGGCATGCCGTTGGACTGCATCGTAATATAGGTCTGCAGCTTCATCATATCGGAGCCCGACCCGTGACGCGCTTCGACCACGGAGTCGTCTTTGGCGAAACCCTGCAGCGTTGTCATGCAATAGACTAGGCGGGTCTCGAGGTCCATGACCTTGCCGGTATCTTCAAAATAGCGCGGCAACTCGACATAGGCTCCCTCGAGCACTCCCGGCCCTTTGCCAAAGTCACAACCCTCCAGCGAAACGTTGTTGGGTCCGCGCGGTGTCTTGAACAGGTCCTCGCCTTCCTCGGCAACCCAGTACGCCGGGTTGTCGGGCATCATCTGCAGTTTTTGCGGGCTCTGCCCCAAATAGGCTGAGCCGGTCTCATCGATCAGCGCTTGTAAGATGTCCTCAGGGGCCGTCCCTGCGTAGCTATTGGTTGCGTCCTCATGGCCGACGGCTAGCACGAATGGCAGCGCAGAAAAGCTGTTACGAAACATGCGTACCTCCTTACCGCTGCCATTACACTCGGCAAGTTGCGCTGGAGGGTGTTTGGGTCTCGGTTGGTAGTTAACCGCAGGACGAGCAAGATCCTTGGCTCGCTTTAACTGCACAGAGCGGCCACGAGTAGTCTTCAGCCAGATGAATATTCAACGATGAGCGAGTTCTATGCAGGCTGCACTTAGTGCCGATTGCAGCGCCGACCAGCGCCGGTGCACCGCTTCTTCGCCCGCCTGAATCAAGGCGGGAATGCCGCCCTTACCGCGCATGATCTCGTGCACGTCGAGGCGAATCGCGAAATCGACACGCTCGATCTGCTCGTCGATCAACCGGTTGACCATAATGTGGAACATCTGAAACGCTACACCGGTGATGCCGGAGACGGGTTCTTCGTAGGGGCGGAATGCCACGTCGATGGCGATAGTGAACCCCGCACTGAGTGCTCGCGCCGCATCCACGGGCACCGGCGCCGACAACGCACCGTCGATCAGCCGCCGGCCGTCTATCGTGACCGGCTCGTAGCGGATTGGCACGCTGGATGAAGCGGCGATCGCTTGCCCAGCGGGGCCACGATCGAGGGTGACAGGCTGGCCACTGTCGAGATCGGTGGCGACAGCAGCGAAGCGCGTCGGCAACGCTTCAATGCGTCGCCCGCCGGTGTGCCGATCGATCAAATCGCGCAGGCCGTCGAGCTTACCGATCCCCAGTACCGGAATATGCAGGCCGCTCGCTTCACGCCAGCTCGGGTCATCGGCGATCCTTTCTATGGTATCGGCGTCGTGCCCGGCCGCCCAGAGCACGCCAGCAATCGCGCCGACACTGGTGCCGGTGATCACGTCGGGTTTCAGCCCAAGTCGCTGGAAAGCGCGGATCGCGCCGACATGCGCATAGCCATGCAGCGCTCCGCTGCCGAAGCAGACCGCAACCGACGGCATTCGGCCTAAGCGCGGCTTCGACTGGTCGGTCGATCCGGCCAGCTTCGGTAGCAGGCCGACGGCGACGGCACCAAGTATGAAATTCCGTCGTCGCTGGCAAGTCATACCTTCGGTCCTTTTGCTGATGTGGCCACCGCCGGTGAAGGTCTCTAAAGGACGGTTCAACCGGGTTCGCTAGCATCGTCGCGACAAGTGCAAGACTGACGGCGACCTTCAGGTTCGTTCTTATGTTCTAAGCTAATCTTTTGATTATGGTTTAAGCGGATCGAATTTGTAGGTAAAGCGCAGCGTTCGGCCGCCACAAAACAGTCGGATTCTCGTCGACGTCGCTGGGCTAGCTGCGTGTCTTGTGCAGTGCCGGTTGTCTCACGGCGCGCGCATGCACCGTCCAAGCGTACGTCCGTGCGTCCGTGCGTCCGTGCGCCCCTGGGACGGCACAAACCGTTATTCTTTCCTTATGATCAACGATCTGATGCAGCTCCTCGGCGGCCTCGGGCTATTCCTGCTGGGCATGCTGGTCATGACCGACGGCTTGCGCGGTCTGGCCGGCGACTACTTCAACCGGGCCCTCGCGCGCTTCACAAACAGCCCCCTGTCTGGTGCGGCGACAGGCGCCGTCTCCACTGCGATACTTCAATCATCGAGCGCTACCACGGTAGCGGCCGTCGGGTTTGTCGGTGCCGGCCTGCTGACCTTCCCGCAGGCGCTGGGGGTGATCTTCGGCGCAAACTTTGGCACCACGGTCACCGGCTGGATGGTCGCACTGCTCGGCCTGGAGCTGAAGATCGGGGATCTGGTGTTGCCGCTGATCCTGTTCGGCGTCGTGCTGCGCCTGCTCGGCCCAAGGCGGGTCCGGCAGGTCGGTATGGCTGTGGCAGGCTTCGGTATGATCTTTCTCGGGATCGCCCATCTGCAACAGGGTATGGCCTCTTACCAGGGGCTGGTGACACCGGCCGACTTCCCTGTCGATACGGCCGCCGGCAGACTGCAACTGCTCGCGATCGGTGTCGCCATTACCCTGGTCACGCAGTCATCGAGTGCCGGGGTTGCCGCGGCGCTTACCGCGGTCTACAGCGGCGCCATCTCTTTCCCCCAGGCAGCGGCAATGGTCATCGGCATGGATGTCGGCACGACTGTGACAGCCGCCCTCGCTACCCTCGGCGGTTCGGCGGAGACCCGCCGTACGGGCTACTCGCATGTAATCTACAATCTGCTGACTGCGGTCATGGCACTGCTGCTGCTGACACCGTACACACTGGTCTTGCAGACGCTCGCCGAAGGCGCACTCGCGGCGCATGCAGAGATTGCCCTGGTGGCCTTTCACAGCCTGTTCAACCTGATAGGCGTCGTGCTCGTGCTGCCGTTTGCAGCGCAGTTCGCGCGCATGATGACGCGGCTGGTGCCGGACCCCGCGGACCCAGTTGTCGATCGTCTCGACCGCAACCTGCTGCAGAATCCCAATGTTGCGCTCGACAGCGTTGTGCGCATCCTGGATGGCGAGATCCGCCGGATGCTCGACCTGGTGACCGCCCTGCTGGCCCGCAACCGGCCCGAGGCGGATGAGCTGGCGAGTCTGGCCCGGCACCTGGATGCCTTGCATGCCTTTGTCGATCAAATTCATCTGCAGCCGGAACAGACTCTCGACTGGCATAGGCTGAACGCGGCCATCCATCTGCTTGATCATCTGCAGCGTTTGTACGAGCGCTGCGAAAAGGAGCCGGAACGTGCGCTGAATCTGGCCGGTACGGCGGCACTTTCACTGCAGGCCGAGCATGTCAGCGCAACTATTGCCGAGGCGCGGGCCGATATGGACGCGGGCGACTTCGCGGATGCAGAACACGTCATGCAAGCGGCCGCCGAACAGCTACGCGCAAAGGCCGGTGATCTGCGCGCGCAGATCATGGCCGAGGTTGCTGCTGGCCGGCTTGACGTGCCGGACGGGACCCGCCGTCTGGAGAGTGTACGCTGGCTGCGGCGGGCCACCTACCATATCTGGCGGGTCTGCGCGCATGTCGGTCCGTTGCATCAAACGGATGGCAACTCCATCTGAAAACAGCCCCCGGCTAAGCGGGCTGAATACTCGTTCCCGCCTTCATGCAATTTGCCGGCTAGAGTCCCATGAATAGTATCCATGGCGTGCCAACCACCATGAACACGATAAGATTCGCGATCGTGATTAGACCCCCAACGCGATACACCTCGCGCTGGGTTATGTATTCACTGCCGATGAAGATCACGTTGGCGCTGGAGGCCTGTGGCGTAAGGGCTGCGAAGAAGTTTGTTGCAAACAGCAGCATGAAGGCCATCAGTTCGGCCGGTACGCCTGCATTGCTTGCAACCCCCATGAACATCCCGAACAGCGCCAACAGCTGTGCCGACTGGCTGACGAATAGGTAGTGGATGAGCACATACAGGCACACCAATGCCACATAGACCACCGGCCAGCTCAAGCCTTCGAGCTGGTTCGCCATGAGGTCGCCGAGATAGGTCATGAAGCCGAGCTGATTGAGCGCGGTGCTAAGCGTGTAGAGCACCGAAAACCAGATGAGAATGCCCAGTGCCTCACCTTCCGACTTCAGGTCTTCCATGCGATAGACGCCCGTGACCATCAGCACGCCCAGCCCGAGGAAAGCGGTGGCAGTGGCGTCGATGCCCAGGCGGCTCGATAGTGCCCAGCCGGTGACCATCAGAAAAAAAACCGATCCCGTGATCCACTCCGCAGGCGACATGGGACCCATTGCGGCCAACCGGTCCGCGGCGGCCCTCGGGGCCTCGGGCGTTGCCTTGAGGACGGGTGGAAAAATCCTGTAGAGCACATACGGAATGATTACAAGGGCCGCTAGGGAAGGCGCCAATGCGGCCAGGAACCAGGACCCGAAATTGATCTTCAGCCCAAACTCTTCTGCCAGTCTGGCACCAGCAGGGTTCGCGGCCATGGCCGTCAACCAAAGCGCGGAAGAGATGGTGAGAGAGACGATGCCCAGCATCATCAAGAAGCTGCCCAAGCGCCTGCGCGTCCCGTCGTCGGGCCGTGACCCGCTGTCGACGGACAACGAATAGGCAATCGGATACAACACGGCCCCACGCGCGGTATTGCTGGGGAAGGCCGGCGCGATGATAGCGTCGGCAACGGCGAGGCAGTAACCGAGGCGGAGGGTCGATTGGCCGAATCGGGATATCAGGAGCAAGGCGATACGTTGCCCGAAACCAGAGTTCACCACGCCACGAGCCACCATGAAAGCGGCCACAATGAGCAGTATGAAACCTTCTGAGAAACCCGCGTAGGCCTGATCCGGCGCCAGAGTATGCGTCAACACCGTCAACGATAGCGCCAGGATGGCGGCCACCAGGATGGGCAGGGCGTTGACGATGACTGCCAGAATGGCGGTTATGAAGATGGCGAAAAGATGCCACGCCTGGGCCGTGACGGCCTCCGGATGGGGGAAAAACCATATCCCGACCCCCAACAGAACTAAAAAAGCGCGGCGGCCCCATGGCGATGGGCCTTGCTTGGCATTCACGGTGTCGCGGATCTCGTTTGGCAACGCGGTGACGTATGGTCAGCGCGCTGTAACGGATAAAAATTTAATACGTCGCGCCGAGCCGGGTGCGCCCGGCAACGCGATAGCAGGAGGCATTACCGTGCGATGGCGTCGACGACGAACGCCGCCTGGCGCGCCGCATGCAAGCGAGAATTGCATGTTGGTTGCTGGACAGCGCACTAGAAGCGGCCTGCAGGCCGCGCCATCTTCGCTGGCTCAAGGATATCGGCGATCTGTTCCTCGGTTAGCAGGCCCTTCTCCCGCACCAGCTCGACCACGCCTCTGCCGGTGCGCAGGGCCTCGGCCGCAAGCGCCGTGGACGGCTTGTAGCCCAGCACCGGCACCAGCGCCGTGACGACACCGATACTCTTGTCCACATACGCTTGACAGTTCTCGCGGTTGTCCGCGATGCCGTCAATGCAATTCACTCGGAGCGTCGCCGAGCCGTTCATCATCATCCTAATGGACTCCAGCACCGAGGCCGCGATTACAGGCTCCATCACGTTGAGCTGGAGCTGTCCCGCCTGCGCCGCGAGACTGACCGCCAGATCGTTGCCCAGGATCTTGAAGCACACCTGGTTAACGACCTCGGGGATCACCGGGTTTACCTTGCCGGGCATGATAGAGGAGCCGGGCTGCTTCTCCGGGAGTCGAATCTCGGCGAAACCTGCACGAGGTCCAGAGGCAAGTAGACGCAGGTCGTTGCAGACCTTTATCATCTTCACGGCGAGGCTCTTCAGGGTCGCGGAGTAAAGAACGAACCCCTGGGTGTCCTGGGTGGCCTCAACCAGGTTCGGCGCCAGCCGGAAGCGAAATCCGCTTTCTTCGACGAGGTACTGCACGACCTTCTGCGAGTAGCCCTTCGGGGCATTGAGTCCTGTGCCCACGGCTGTTCCACCCATGTTGATCTCGAGCAGTGTCCCTGCCCCGGCCTCAAGCCCCTCGATCTCGTTTTCGATAGTCGACGCAAATGCGTCAAACTCCTGTCCTAGGGTCATGGGTACGGCATCCTGCAGGTGGGTGCGTCCCATCTTGAGCAGATCCGCGAACTCCTCGCCCTTCGCTCGGAGGGCTGCCACCAACTGCTCGAGCTCGCTCACGAGCCGCCGGTTACTGGTCAACATGGCCAGCTTTAGCGACGTGGGATAGACGTCATTGGTGGACTGCGAGGCATTGACGTGGTCATTGGGGTGGCAGTGCTGGTAGTCGCCTTTGTGGTATCCCATGATCTCCAGGGCCCGGTTGGCAATCACCTCGTTGGCATTCATGTTCGTCGAGGTCCCGGCACCGCCCTGAATCACATCTACTGCAAACTGTTCCATCAACTTGCCCTGGGTCACCTCCGCGGCCGCGGTCACGATGCCATCACACACCTCTCCACTGATGACTTCGCAGTCACGATTGGCTTTGGCCGCGGCCACCTTGACCATAGCAATGGCAGCGATGAAATCCGGGTAAAGAGAGATGGGCACCCCGGTGATCTGGAAGTTTTCCAGGGCGCGCGCTGTCTGGACGCCGAAATAGGCGTTAGCCGGAACTTCTTTATCCCCGAGCAAGTCCCGCTCGATGCGGGTGTTGCCTGAGATGAGCTGCAGAGAGTCCGGTGTCGCCCGAGGGGCGAGGCGATCGAGGCGCTCCGCCAGACGACGGATCAACCGCCCGTAGATATGCGCCTTGAGACCGGGGTCGCGATCCAGAACGTCTCGGAGGGCATCACCCGAGGCACCCCAGACGACGACGGGAGTCTTGGCGACCGCCGTAGTGGAATGCTCGGCATCATCGAGCAAAATCCCCTCACTGAGTGTATCGCCGCTAACGTAGGTGATGAGCGGTACGCCCGGCCTTGCTCCCGCAACGCGGCTGACCTCCACCATGCCGCTCACGATGATCAGCAGCCGCTCGCGCCGCGATCGCTCGCTGTGGATGACTTCGCCCGGCGCGAAGCGCTGCTCCGAAAAAAGCTCGGCGATACGCTCCGCCTTGTCGCGCTCGATCTCACGCAGCGCCGGAATGTTTTCGATGATTTCCAATACCGATGGCATGTCAGGACCTCTCGAGGTGGCGCCGGGGTCTGCGGGGTATCTGGCTTACGCAAATCTCGTGCGGGCGGCGAAAAGCCGCAAGCTGCGGCCACATCCCGCGCTCAAAAGCCGATTTTCACCATCTTGCGACGCAGGAAAGCGATCTGGGTCTCCAGTGGGAGCTCCTTGGGACAGACGTCGTGACACCCGAGCAGCGCCATGCACCCGAACACCCCGTCGTCATCGCCGATCAGCTCGTAGTAGTCGTCATCGGTTCGTGTGTCGCGTGGGTCGACGCGGAACCTTGCGACCTTATTGAGACCCACCGCCCCGACAAAATCGTGGCGCATCCGTGCCGTTCCGCAGCCCGCGACACAACATCCACACTCGATACAGCGATTGAGTTCGTAGACCTGCTCCGCGAGCCCAGGGTCCATGACTTCTTCCAAGCGATCGAGTTCGGCTTCAGTCTCCTTCATGTGTACCCAAGCCCGGACCCGCTCGTTCATGCCCCGCATCCACTTACCGGTGTTCACGGAGAGGTCCCCGATGAGCTCGAACACCGGCAGCGGGGCGAGCATGATCGCGGCATCCAGGTTCTGAGTGAGCGTGCGGCAGGCGAGTCCGGGACGGCCGTTGATCAACATGCCGCAGCTGCCGCAGATGCCCGCGCGACACACAAAATCGAACTGTAATGACGCGTCCTGAGTCTCGCGAATCTCGTTGAGGGCGATGAAAAGCGTCATACCAGGGGCTTCGGTCAGCTCGTAGGTCTGAACACGCGGTTTCGTTTCCGGATCTTGAGGATTAAAGCGGACCGCGCTGATCCGTAAGCGCCTGGCCTGGGCATCGGGGGGTGCGTCGGTCATGCGAACCTCTCGTCGATTCTTTCGTTGCGGCCCCGGAAGCGCTCCGGCAGCAGGTGCTCATAAGGCATGAGGGCCTCTTGAATAGCGAAGCGATCGGCATCAGACATGCCTTGCCTGATCTGCTCCACCGCTTCCTCCCGCTTCGCGCTATCGGGATGATCGATCTGGTTCTTGGCACCGTAGCCACGCCATCCTGGAGGGAGTTCCATCGCCATGACATCGAGCGGCTCGTAGCTCAGCGCCGGGAGGGTGTCGTTCCCATCCTTCCAGACGGCGAGCGTCCGGCTCAGCCACTCCTGGTCGTTGCGCTGCGGGTAGTCCTCCCGGTAGTGGGCACCGCGACTTTCCGTGCGCCGCAACGCCCCGTAGGCGGTACTGAGCGCGAGCTTGAGCATGAGCTGCACGCGGTAGGCGGACACCAGCTCTGGATTCGCACCGCGGGCCTTATAGTCGACACGAATGCTGCGGCTGCGGTCCAGCAGTTTCTGCAGCTCCTCGACGGCGCTGGCCAGATTATCCCCCGTTCTGAAGATACCCACCTTGTCGGTCATGATGTTCTGCATCTCCACGCGCAACCTATTTGGATTCTCGGAACCCGTGCCGTGCAACAGTGCATCGAGCTTGCCCTGTTCGCGCTGCAGAAAATCGCGTGCCAGTCCGGTCGAAATGTCGAGATCGTTTTCGGGGCGATCGCAAAAATCGGCGATAAACTCGCCGACGATCATCCCGGCAACGACTGTCTCGGCCACCGAATTGCCACCGAGCCGGTTAAAGCCGTGCATATCCCAGCAGGCCGCCTCCCCGGCCGCGAACAGCCCTTTGAGCGTGGGGCTCTCGCCGGTGTGGTTGGTGCGCACGCCGCCCATGGTGTAGTGCTGCGCGGGTCGCACGGGGATCAGGTCCTTCCAGGGTTCGACACCGAGGAAATACTCGCAGATTTCCTTGACCTCGCGCAGGTTCTTCTCTATGTGCTCGCGACCGAGCAGGGTGATGTCTAGCCACAGGTGTTTCCCAAAACGGGATTCGGCGCCCTTGCCGGCAGCGATATGCTGTTCCATGCGACGGGAGACGACATCGCGCGAGGCCAGCTCTGCCTTCTCCGGCTCGTAGTCGGGCATGAAGCGGTGACGATCGCCATCGAGCAATAGGCCCCCGTCGCCGCGGCAGCCCTCCGTGACCAGGATGCCGGCCGGAAAGATCCCCGTGGGGTGGAACTGCACGGCCTCCATGTTCCCGAGCGTCGCCACACCGGTATCGAGCGCGATGGCGTGGCCCATGCCCTCGCAGATAACGGCATTGGTCGAGATCCGGTAGAGCCGGCCTGCCCCACCGGTCGCAATCGCTGTTGCCTTGGCGACGTAGGCGGACAACTCACCGGTTACCAAATTACGGACGACGGCCCCGTAGCAGCGACCGCCATCATGGATCAAGGCGATCGCCTCCACTCGCTCGTGCACGGGGATGCTGTTGGCGATCGCCTGGTCCGACATCGTGCTCAGCATTGCGTGACCTGTCCCATCGGACGCATAACACGTGCGCCACTTCTTGGTGCCGCCGAACTGGCGCTGCGCGACCAGCCCGTGCGCCGCGTCACGCTCGGTAATGGTGATCCGCTCACCATTGATCACAACCTCGCGGTCCCCCTTGCGCACCCGGCTCCAGGGAACTCCCCAGGCTGCAAGCTCGCGGACGGCCTTCGGCGCAGTATCGACGAACATGCGCACGACCTCCTGATCGGCGCCCCAGTCGCTGCCGCGCACCGTATCTTCGAAATGAATATCCTCGGTGTCACCCTGCCCCTTAATGACATTGGCGAGACTGGCCTGCATACCGCCCTGCGCGGCGGCAGAATGCGAACGCTTGGGGGGCACCAATGACAGCACGATGACATCGTGGCCGCGGCGTCTCGCACCGATGGCCATGCGCAGCCCGGCGAGCCCGCCGCCGATCACCAGCACGTCTGTGTAGACAACCTTCATGGCCTGTCCTCGCGCGATTGGGCATCCTGCAAAGAGCTGGGAACGTAATGTTCTCCGTAGCGGTCCGCGTGCTCGATGCCGATCTTGACGTAGGCCGCGAGCGTGAGGAAACCGAGGACGAGAAAGAACGCGGTAGTTCCCCACTTGAACTTTTGCAGACGTGCCCGGGTTGCAGCCGGGTCGCTTCCCTCGAACCATCCCCACTTCACGGCCAGGCGATACAGGCCGATGCCGCCGTGCAGCTCCACCGCGAGCAAAAGGAGGATGTAAAGCCCCCACATGCCGTCGCTCCAAACCCGATCAGCGGAGCCGTAGGGACCGATCGTCTCGGGTTGAGTCAGCATGATGAAGAGATGCGGCGATGCCAGAAAAAACAGCGCGAACCCCGTGAAGGCCTGCCAAAACCAGAGGCTCGTATCACTGTGATGGAAAGCCTTCATGTGGGAACGGAATTCTCTGTACTGACGGTAATTGATAGGAAACTTGCGCAGTGCGAGAAAGGCATGCCCCACGAACAGCGCGATCACGATGGCAACAACCAGGGAGACAATCCACGGCTGCGCCTCGCCCAGGAAGTAGTACCCCTCGAAGAACTTGGTCACCGCCCACATGGCATCCTTGCCGAGCAGGATCGAGGACACAAAGAACATGTGACCCCACATGAACAGGCCAAGTGCCAGTCCGCTCGCGCTCTGCAGCAGGTCGAGCCTTGCCGGCCAGCGGCTCCGTCTCGACCGATTAGCAAGCCCGGCACCCGCTATCACGCTAGAATCTGTAGCCATCGAGCCACCTCCTGTTTTTGACGGCTACCGCCGTGCTGCAAACCACCAAAAAGTCTTACATGAGACCAATCATGTCCCACCAGATAGAACCCACACCAACCCAGATAATGATGTTCAGCACGCTGACGGCACCGCCGACCGCCCACCAGGCGCCCATGCTGACATAGCCGGTGCCGAACACCACGGGCGCAGGCCCGTTGGCGTAGTGGGTCAGGCTCGAGAACAGGTTGCTGAAGTACGCAAGCGCCAGAGCGGCCAGTA
The DNA here is from genome assembly GCA_963736445.1 of uncultured Gammaproteobacteria bacterium. GTDB lineage: Bacteria > Pseudomonadota > Gammaproteobacteria > Chromatiales > Chromatiaceae > Thiosocius. The sequence continues at coordinate 23,429 of CAVTOY010000005.1, forward strand.
CCGGAGGGGTGCCGACGGCCAGGGCGACCGCGAGAAACGGTGCGTACATGGCGCTGATATGGGCGGTTTGGCTGGCAAACAAATAGTGGCTGTAGAAATACACCAGGCCAAGGATAAGGAAGGCGACAGTCCACTCCATGCCCTGCACCTGTGCACCGACGCTCTCCCCGAACCAAGGAATGAAGCCGAGTTTGTTGAGCTGCGTCGCCATCATCACCAGGGCTGCGAACCAGACGATGGTGTCCCATGCGCTCGTCTCCCGCAGGATGTCTTGCCAGGTCAGCACGCCGGTCAGCAGGAGCAAGCCCAAACCCACAAGGGCCGCGGTGGTGGCGTCCACGCCCAGGTTCTTGCTGAAAATCCAGAGGCAAAGAAGCAATGCGATCACCGCGAGCGTTAGCCACTCGCCCGGCTTCATCGCGCCCATCTCCCTGAGTTGATCGCTAGCCATCTGGGCGGCCTGCGGCGTCTCTTTCACTTCCGGAGGGTATACCTTGTAAACGAACAGTGGGATGACGATCAAAGAGACGATGGCCGGCACGAGCGCGGCCAGGAACCACCCTCCCCAGGTCACCTCGACCCCCGCGTCACCCGCCAACTTGGCCGCCAGGGGATTTGCGGCCATGGCGGTCATAAACATGGCGCTTGTAATGATGTTGATCTGAAAGGCGTTGAGCATCATGAAGGCACCGACCCGTCGCTGCGTGCCGTTGGCAGGGTTACTGTCATAGGCCAACGAAACCGAACGCAGCAACGGCATAAGCACACCGCCGGCGCGGGCGGTATTGCTCGGCATGGCAGGGGCAAGCACCAGGTCGGCCAGGCCGAGACCATAAGACAGACCCAGGGTCTTCTTGCCAAAGCGTTTCATGAAATGCAACGCGATGCGCGCGCCGAGACCGGTCTTGATGACGGCGCGCGAAACGAAGAAGGCCACACCGATTAGCCAGACCGTGTTGTTGCCAAAGCCGCTCAGCGCATCGCCGATCTTCAGCGTTCCTGTGAGCGCTGTCGCAGCGACACCGATGATGGCCACGGCCCCCATTGGCAGGGGTTTAGTGATGATGCCAACGATGGTAGCGACAAAAATGGCGAGTAAATGCCACGCTTCCTGCGTTACCCCCTCCGGAGGCGGCATGAACCAAATGATGACGCCTACGCCTAACGTGATCAGAAACGGCACTAGCTTCGCCGGGGCGAGCAGTGCCGCCCGCGTTGCTGAATCGACCATGAATTTTCTCCGCGTTTATGCCTGCCCTAGGCGTATTCCTACTCCGCACGCGGGGACCATTATGGGTCCAAAAAACCTTAGAACTCAAGCGACCACCACCGGAATCTTGCCGATCTTCCCGGTACCGGGCCCATCGGCCCCACGCAGTAGATGAAGCGATTCGTGAAATCCACTGGCAGTTCCTCGCCCCCGTCCAAGATCTGGATCAGCCGCTTGTGTGCCGCATCGCGCCCGGTGAGCAGCACCCGGTCACCCGCCTTCAGGGTGGCCGCCGCGTCCCGTGAAACGGTATCGAGGCGTCGTATCTCTTCGGCATGAGCATGGCCTTCTCTGGCGTGCCGCCGACACCTACCGAAATTTGCTGACTATCCACTCTCGCCAGCCCCCAGCCGCAGCTCTGACCGCGCCATTCAGGTTCTGTTCAGGAACGCCTCCCTATATTGCTTTCAGCGAGGTCGGGCATCGAGATGAACAACGACCTCAACGACTGCGAGGAGAATCCCGAAATGAGAACCGCAATGATCTGCGACTGGCACAGTACGCGGCGCCTTATCCGTCCGCTGCTGAGCGCATGGGCATTGCTGCTGCCGGTGGCCGCGTTTGCCGGCCAGAGTGCGCCGACCATCAAGTTGTTTCCGACGACCGTATTGGAGGAAATCAAGCACACCGGCAATGTGGCTGCGGAGATGGAGACCGGCCTGCAGGCCGTCATCAGCAAGCTCGATGAACAGCAGAGCCTGTTCCTGGAGAGCAAGTGCGAAGGCGACGAGGGCGATCCGGGCTGCGAGCGCATCGCCAGGCAACTCGGCAAGAGCTATATCGAGATGCTGGACATCATGGCGGACAGGCTGCCGGAGATGGAAACCGCGGTGAACGCCACCTCCTCCAGTCTGGAGAAGCGCATTCGCAAGGAGCTGGGTCAGAAGAAGACCTCCTGGACGCTGCAGGAACTGCTGTTAGGGCAAGAGTCCGGTAACACGACCACGACCAGCCAGCCGTCACTGCGTGGGCGTTCCGGTATGCGTCTCAGTGACCGCTTCAGCCAGTACTACAAGCTGGTGGCGCGCTCCGGTAGCAACACCAATTCCTCGCTGGCCGTCATTGCCTCGGATATCTACCTGGATATGCAGGAGACCTCCAGCCTGATCGCGCGTACCCGCGAGGAGATCAGCCGCGCAACCCTTATGGAACAGCTCAACCAGTCGTTCGGCAGCATCACCCCGGAAATGCAGGAAGTCGTGAGCGGCGTCAAGGCCATCCTGTTCGGAGAGGAGGTGGACGCCATACCGGTGGCTCATCCCGCCATCGGGGCCGGCCGACCACAGCTATGAAAGCGCCCTGCAGATGTGACTGAAAGACCAACCGGAGAAACCCCAATGAACACACGATGACACCATCAAGCTGGCCAGACTGTTGCCGTGGCCGGCTGTCACCGGGCTCACTGGCGGCCTGCAGCAGCAATCCCAACCCTGCGACAGGCCGCAGCCTGCCGGAGGGGCCACACCTGGAACGCGCCATCAGCGCCGCGCGCTTCGACCTGGAGACCGGCTGCGAACATAAATTCGATGCCTATTTCCAACGTCTGCTGAGCATCGCCGAAGGCGATCCGAAAAAGGAGAACAAGGCCGCCTTCAGCGACTTTCTGCTGTGGTCCAATGATGGCCGGCCTGTTGAGCAAGCGCCAGGCCCGGGAAACGCTACAACCGGTACTTCGGGGTCAAGTACGTGTCCCTGGTCAGCGATTACAGTGTCTGTTCGCAAACCTGTCCACGCCAGTCCGATGTCATGCGCGAAATGAACCGGGAGTTGGCCGACAAGGAGCAGGGCCTGCTCCGGGTCAGTAGCGACAGGCTCAACTACACGCGGGCCAGCAACCTTTACCAGGAAACGGAACTGGTGCTGCAGGCAACCTGCGAGGCCTGCGGGCCCGTCGAGTAGCCGGCGATGACCCTGCACAGGGGCCACAGCTTTTTCAGTGGCGTGCTGCTGGGTATGGCGGTCAGCTTCATCGTCGGGCTGATCGTTCTCTACCTGCTGACGGTGCACGGGATATTCTCGGTGTCCGTGCTCGAGGTGCCACGGATCGAGATCCTGTTTGAATGGAGCCGGCGCAACCTCGGCCTGTCGATCCTGCCTTTCGGGATCACCCTGGTCCTGTACATCTACAGTCTGCGGGCATTGCAGCGGCGCCTCGACGACAACGGCTCACTGGACGAGGTCAGCCAGCTCGAGCATCTTGCCGATGTCTGGACCAGCCTGTTCTTCGGTATCGGCGTGATCTGGACGGCGATCGGTATGCGCAGCGCCCTACTCTATGCACTCGGTGATCCGGGAGTGGCCGCGGATGCCGGTGCCTACGCCGTGCTGCAGCGCCTGGTCGATGGCGGCATCCTGACCGCGCTGACGACCACCATCGTCGGCGGCGTGGGTGGCTATGTCATGCGGGTGATCAAGAGCTCGCTGATGGGTACCCGTCTGAGCCGCTATTACGAGGAACAGGAACAGCAGCATGCCAGTCGCGTCGAGGCGCTGCTGTGCGATATCCGCGAGTCAATCGACTGCGCTGGCGCCCGCGATCCCACGCTGCCCCTACTGAGGAAGGGACCCTGATGCGGCGGCGACGGTATCCCAAGTATCCACCGGGTAGCGGTGCGGCAGGTAGTGATACCGAGGCCCTGCAAACCGATGTCATGCGCTTCATGTCCATCATCGGTCTGTGCCTGATGGCGGTGTTTGCCCTCGTCCAGGGGATTCCGGTGCAGGACAAGGCCAAGACTACACTGGCCCTGCAGGCCGCCAGGTTGCGGGAGGACGTCAGGGTGCAGCAGCTGGAGGCCCGCCAACTAAAGGCCGTGCTGCAGGCACTGAACGCGGATATGCAGCGCACGCGGAAGTCGCTTGCCGTGGCCGAAAATGACCTCGATCGAGTCGCCGGCCTGACACAGTTCGCACGTGATCAACATGACCGGCTGCAGGCAGAGATGGAAATCCTCGAAGGGCAGCTGGCGCAGGCTAGGCGCGAACTGACGTATATCGAGCAGGCCGCGACGCAGAAAAAGCAGGATCTCGCGAGTCTGAATGGGCGCTTACTGGGCGCACAGGAGACGCTGCAAGACAGCCGCAGAAGACTCGCGGAACTGCAGCGGCGGGCAGTGCAGGCGGTGCCTGGTCGGGCGCCCGCGACCCGGCCGGAACCAGGCCAGGTCACCAGACCGGCATCTGACAGGCGGGGCTTTACGCTGCGGTTTGTCTCCGACGAGGCGCTCGACCGGCTGGTCACCGCGGGCAGCGTCACCCTTTATGCCATGGCAGACCGGCGGGCCTGGCGGCTGTCGCTGGACGCCGGCAGCGCGGCGGCTGTGCCCGGACCCTACCCCGGCTGGTTTCACGAGATGTCGGCGGCGACCGTCCCGGAACACTATGTTCAGGGACTCGACAATGCGCCCGACGGACCCGTCGCGTCGGCTGTTGTGTGGGGGGTCCAGTTGCCGGCCTCCACCCGGGAGGCGCTTGCATCACTCACGCAAGGCCAGCCGAGTGGCGAGCTGGTGATCCGGGGTGACGGTCGGGTGCTTCTCGGGGACTGACGCCATGCATGCCGCAAACCTTATCCTGATGGTAATGCTCGCCCTGCTGCTGGCCGCCGGCTGCAGCCAGCAGGCGCTGCGTCCCGTGCAGGACGAGGAATCCGCACTGCATGAATGGGTCAAGACCGAGCTTGCACCCTATGTATCACGGCAGCTTCGAGAGCATCCGCGATTCAGGGGGGAGCCGGTAATAGTCGTGCGCCTCGATGGCGATGATATACAGCCGGACATCGACGCGCTGACGCGCAGCATCCGCGACCAGCTGATGGACCGCATGCTGAAAACGCCCGGGGTGAATGTGCCCTGGCAACCGCAACAGCAGCCGCAGCAGCATCATCGCCGACTCGACCAGCTGCAGTGCGGGAGAATACGGGAAGCCGATTATTTTATCGGTATCGAGATTTCCCGTACGACGACGTCGGCGTTCCGCGTCTCGGTACGCGCCCTGGATGTGCGCGCGGGTGAATGGGTCAGCGGATTCAGTCAGCACTGGTCGGGGAAGCTGACGGCTGCCGAGTTGCGCGCCCTGCAGGTAAGGCGTACCGACGAGTCGCTGCGGGGTCTGAGGGTGCTGCCCTTCAGCGCCGGGCAGACGGACCTGGCTGCCACCTACCTCGCCAACAATCTCAGTTGCCTGTTGCGACAGGAGGATGTCGAGGACCTGAAGATCCGGGTGGAAACACCGGGCTCCGATGCCAGGCAGTTGCGTTCACTGCTGGAGCTGATTGGCAACAACCTGTCACGCTACCGCGAGGTGCAGGTGACCGATAGCGACCGGCAGGCGAACTTTGTACTGCGCGGCGAGATGCACCTGATTCAGCCGAACCTCTACCAGGTCTGGGTCATCCTGCACCCGAATGGCTCCGGCCTGCATCTTGCGGGCATGGATACCGCAACCTACCTGCGTACCCAGCCTACCGGCAGCACTCCCGCCATGCGCAGCGTGGCGCGTGAGACCGTTGCACGGAAGCCGACGATCGCGCGCATGGAACTGGTGCGGCGGGCAGACGCCGGTGGACATCCGGATACCTGCGGCAGCGCCCGAACGGGTTGCCCAGTGCTGGAGATGGATGTCGAGCACGCCGACCGGGTGTTCGTCATTGTGCACGGTAATTGGGACGGCATCAGCAAATTGTCCGGTGACTGCACCAGCAAGGATGGCGTGCAGGCGCACTCCGGCAGGTTGCTGTACCGCTTTCCCGAATCCCGCTTTGGCGCTTCTGACTGGCCGACGGTTTACGCCATTGCCGTCAACGGCACGGGTCCACAGCAGGAACTGGACCGGTTGATGCAGGCTGTACCCGATGCCTGCAGCCCTGCCGCGGATAGCATGACGGATGCGGCCGGCCGGGATCGGTGGCTGGACAGGCTTGACCGGGTGATCGCGGCACACCGCGACACCACCGTCTGGACGGCGAGGCGATTGCCATGATGCGCACGGCGGGGATCTTTCTAGGCTCGCTGCTGATGCTGGCATTTTTTCTGCTGGTCCTGAATTCAGGCTACCAGCCGCGTCCAATGGAGTCCGCCGCTGACAGTGATTCCCCGATCTGGACCGGCCCCGGCGGGCCGCCGACTTCGCCTGAAGTGCCGGACGTGCATGGCGATCACAGCCTTGCAGCGCCGGCTGCAATCGCCGCTGCCGATCCGGGTCCCGGTCTCATGGATGAGCGCGGATCTGAAGATACGGACCCCGGGCCGGTTGTCGATCCGCAGGCCTGGGATCAGGCCCCGGTTTCCGGTGATACGACCTCAGGCCATGGCGTCGCGACGCTGTCCCGTTACCCGGTCTGGACACCCTTTCGCAGCCAATGGGCCGCAGCGGGCTTTGCCCGGCGCCTGACACTGGCGACCGATGTGCCCGTCGAGGTGGTCAATGCTGCAGCGGGCGACTACCAGGTGGTTTTCAGCTACCGGGACGAACGTGAGCGGCACACCATGATCAGGCAGATTGAAGCGGTGACCGGTCTGGAGCTGGAGCCGTGATCATGCGACTGCCATGGCTGCCGGCAGCCTGCGTCGCCATACTCTGGGCCCCGGTGGCTGCTGCAAAGACAGATCCGCCGATCGATGCCGAGACACTGGAACTGCGCTGGCAGCAGTACGCGATCGGTGCACCACAGACCCGGCCTGCGTTGAATTTCCCCTTTCCACATTGCTTCACCCGCGCGGCCGCCGCGCACGGCCTGCCGGAAACCCTGCTGCTGGCCGTGGCCCGTGGCGAGAGTGATTTCAAGCCGGATGCCCGTTCCAAGGCCAACGCCATCGGGCTGATGCAGATACTCTGGCCGACAACGGCACGCCACCTGGGGCTGGATCAGATGTCTGAGGTGCTCGATCCCTGCACGAATGTCGATGCCGGTGCGCGTTACCTGAAGGAATTGCAGCAGCGCTATGAAGGGGACCTGCACCGCACACTAGCTGCCTACAATTACGGCCCTGCACGGATTCCCGTGACCGGGGGGCGCCTGCCTGACGGGGCGGTCTGGTACAGCGCCTACATCATGCGGCATCTCGATTACGTCCTGAATGGCAGCGGCAAGGCACCCGCTGCCCCGGCCCGCCAGCACTACGCCGGGCAGGGCCGTCTATTCGTTATTCATTTTTCCCGTCCTTACCGCGCGGCCGCCTTTGTCGAGCGGCTGCAGCCCGGATTCGGCGATCTGCGTCTGGACTGGTTTCGCTTGCCCGACGGCGGCTTCGATGTGGTGGTGCTGTATGCCGATGAGACCCAGCGGGGCCGGGGCCGGCAACTGCTCGCGCGGCTGGGGTTTCAATGAATAGGGTTATCTGAACTGACAAGCTGTTGTTGGATTCATCCTGCAGGTGCGCCGTCCCCGGCGCGAATCGCGGCACGCCGCCGCTCCTGTAAGGGGATTTCTACTGTGACAGCATGAATCGTGCAGGTGAGGTCGATGACAACAACGACAAGCAAATGGATTCTGTTCGCTGCCTGGTCACTGGGTGGCCTGGCGAGCGCGGAACAATACCAGACCCTTGCGCCGGTTCTGGATGTGGCGCCTGTTCATGAAACGCGCTACGAGCCCGTGCCACGCGAGGTATGCACGGAACCGGATGCCGCAGTGCGCGAGTTCGGCGAAATCGCCCCGACCATCGGTGAGGATGTCCGTCGACAGACTAGATTTTGGCAGCAACAGCGGCGCTGTAGAATCGTGACCGAGCAGCGCGCGCGTGAACGCCTTACCGGCTACCGCGTGACCTATCGTTATGGCGGCGAGACAAAAACGACGGTACTGTCCTATGATCCCGGGGAGCAATTGCGGGTGAATGTGAGCCTTTCGCCGATGCGGTGATGACTGTCTTTCACTAATCTTCAGTCGCTCACGCAGTCGGGACTCGTCCTCCTCTACCAGGATGGGCTTGGCTCAATGTTTGCGTGAGAGTGTCTGCCCGGTGCGGACGTCGATGTGCATACGCTCTACCCGCCCGTCCTTGGTCAGTATCTTGATGCGGTAGACCTTGCGGCCATCGACCCGAACGGTTTCCGCGGACAAGATCTTGCCCCGGTATTGCTGGCGTGCCCGCTGTACGGCCTCGTCCAGGCTGATGCCCTCGTTCCCGGAATGACCGTGTTGCGCCATCGGCAGGAAGGGGTTATCCGAAGGCGACGCCATCACCGGGGTGCTCGCCAGCATCAAGGCGAGCCAGCCGGCAAGCAGCGGTCTGAAGGCCCGCGTCCCTCTTCCCGCCGCATTATGCTCGGGTGTCATGTGTCTGTGTGCGGGATCATGAATGCCAGTCACCGGATGGTCGGTGTATTTCTTCTCCCGCGGGTCGATGCGTGGAGCCTGGTGAATGAGCGCGGGCAAGTAACGCTGCGTCCGCCCCTTTCACAGGTGCTTCTGCGAATGGGGCGGTAGGCGGGTTGGCACTGCTGGCATGCCGTAGCGCATCAAGATTCTCCGGCCGGGGATACCTTGACGCGAACCGGAATGTACTTGCCAGGGTGTTCCGTGGTGTGTGTGCGGAACATGTGACCGTCATAACGGTACGTTACCTGATACCCCGTCAGTCGCTGCTCCTCTTCGTACCGATCAACGGTCTCGCAGCGCTCCACGTGTTCAACCGTCGGCCGGTACCGGGCGTGTGAGCTTTGCAACCCGTGTCCGAGCGTGGCGCCCAGCAGCGTGCCGGCAACCGTTAGCGCGGTATCCCCGCGTCTCTTTCTGCCGATCTCGTGGCCGAGCACTCCGCCGAGGATACCGCCGGCAATCGGGGCGACATAGCCGCCACGCCTCTGGCCGTCGTGTACGACCCGTTCCAACCGGCACTCGGTTACCGGGTAGGATACTGTAACGGTTTCATACACCGGCTCTGCGTCGATGACCCTGGCCTGTTCGACGAAGCCGGGCCGGGATACGGCTGGGCCGGACAGGGTCAGTACCGTAATTCCGGTTATCATTGCGATTGATTTGCGGTTCATTGACTGCCTCCTGTCGTGGTTGTGTAACCGGGGAGATACCTCTTTCCCCAGCGTTCACATTCAGAATAGGCAGTGTTCGCTGAACGGATGCTGAACAGGCGGGACTAAGGTGCAAATCAGATGGAGCCAGTCACGCGTTTCTTGATCCGCCTGAGCCCGATCCAGGCAAAGCCGACCACGAAGGGTAAAGCGATAGCCATGCCGAGTGTCGCATCGATCGGGAGGCCGCCCTTTTCCAGACCCTTAAGCAAATAACCGACAAGCCCTACCCCATAATAACCAATCGCCATCACAGACAGTCCTTCGACCGTTTCCTGAAGGCGAAGCTGTAGCTGGGCACGACGATCCATGGACTCCAGCAGCCGGCGATTCTGCTCCTGCAGGGAGACCTCAACGCGGGCACGCAACAGACTGGTCAGTCGCGCAGCGCGCTCGGCCAGATCCGACTGCCTGTGTTGGGTCGCTTCGCAAGTAGCGATTGCGGGCGCCAGGCGGCTGTCGAGAAATTCGCCAAAAGTCTGCAGTCCCTCGATGCGTTGTTGACGCAGTTGATCGAGCCGCTGCCTGACGATCCCATAATAGGCACGCGAGGCGTCGAAGCGATAGGTCGTGCGCGCAGCGATCGCCTCGATCTCCGTAGCGAGCCCGGTCAGCTCAGCCAGCAGCTCACTCTCGAAACCGGGGTCTGATACTGAGCCCTGGGTGGTCATGCGCGATGCCACCAGCGCCAGCCGACGGTCCGCATCACTGAGCGCGGGGGACACCTCCCGCGCCAGCGGGAGCCCGAGCAGGGCCAGAGCCCGATAGCAGTTGATGTCCAGGAGTCGCTTGGCGAGCCGCCCGGCCTGGTTTTCTGACATGCCGCAGTCCCTAGCAAGGATGCGAAAGAATCCGTCCGAGTGGATCCGCAGGTCTGACCAGGCACGTGCGGCCCCGGCAACCACCTCCGATCCGATGACGGGGTTGCCGTCGAATAAAGCGACCAGAGCCTGATTATCGCGCTCCGGCATCTCGGAGGTCTCAATGGCCATCGAAACGGCGGCGATTACATCGCCGGGTAGGTCGCGCAGCCACTCCTCGGGGATCTGACCGAGCACCGGCTCCGCGAATGGATCCGTGTAGGCACCCTGCTCGCTGAAGGTATAGGTGACGAATTCGGTATGACGTTCCCAGCGCAGGCGTGTAGAACCCAAGTCAGCGGCGTAATGCTGATCGACCGCCTCTGGGATCGGAAGCGCGTAGTGCGACAGGAGCCGCTTGAGATGCTCGACGTTGCGACCCCGGTCGGACTCGCCGCACATCACGGCGATATGCGAGACCCGTTCCGGCGCGCGGAGCGGCTCGTAGATGCGGGCGTGAAGCTCAGCCGCCAAGTTGCGGCGAAGTGGATGCTCTCGGAAGACCAGGGACATGATTCAAAGATCCGTATTGCACGGTGTGAGTTTAACCTTACAGGTGGGGATGAGAAGCACGAACGCCCCTGTCGCCCAGCGCAACGGGGGTCCTCGGGCACCGGTCCGGTTGACTCAGGCCTCGTTGAGCGCCCGGGCGAACAGGTCTTGGGGTGGCCGGGTCAGGTAGTCGAGCAGTGTGCGCTGGCCGGTTATATGTAGCGGTCAACCGGCATGCCGGGTATCAGTTGCGCGGTCTCGACTGGCGGGCAGCGTCGCCTGCGGTTATCCTTCTCCGTCAAAATACACTTCGTAAGCGGAGACATCGATGACAGACGATTCAAAAGATGCGGGGCTCATCCAGGTGCTGGCGGCGCGAATGGAAAAGATCCGCCTGCCCATGGCGATGTCCCTGAAAGAAAAAGTCGATCGTGGTGAAACGCTCAACGATTTCGACATCCGCTTCCTCGAGGAGGTGTCCAAGGACTCGCAGGAGATTCGAGGCCTGCTGGAGCGCCACCCGGAATGGAATGAACTCGTATCCAAGATTCTCCACCTCTATAAAGAGATCACAGACAAGGCGGTGGAAAACGCCAAGAAGGCCTAGCCGAGTTTATCACCGCGGGAAAAGTGAATCCCGAGTCACCAAGAGGATCATCACGTGTCAAAGAAGAAGTCCAAGAGCGGCAAGAACAAAGCCGAAGCCAAAGCGGTGGAGATGACAGAAGAAACCGCGCCAGAAAAGAAGAAGCTCTCCACAAAAGAGTACGAGGCGGAGCTCTTCAAACTGCACGCTGAGCTGGTCAAACTCCAGCGCTGGGTCCAGGCGAAAGGCGTGAGGGCCATCGTCGTCTTCGAGGGGCGTGATGCCGCCGGCAAGGGCGGAGTCATCAAGCGCATTACCGAACGAGTGAGCCCACGTGTCTTTCGCGTGGTCGCGCTGCCTGCGCCATCTGAGCGGGAGAAGACCCAGCTCTATTTTCAGCGCTACGTCCAGCATTTTCCCGCGGCAGGCGAGATCGTGATTTTCGACCGCAGCTGGTACAACCGTGCGGGTGTCGAACGCGTCATGAAATTTTGTACGAAAGACCAATATGAAAGATTTCTGCACTATGCGCCTCATCTTCGAACAAGCCATCGTCGACGCAGGTATCGTCCTCATCAAATATTGGTTCGATGTCGGCATGGAGGAACAGGAACGGCGCCTCCGCGCCCGGATAGAGGATCCAAGGAAGGTCTGGAAACTCAGCCCGATGGACGTCGAGTCGTATCGATCGCTGGTACGACTACTCCAGGGCCCGAGACGATATGCTCAAGTACACCAGCACCGACTATGCGCCCTGGAACATCGTGCGCGCAGACAGCAAGAAGCGTGCGAGCTTGAATTGCATCTCGCATCTGCTGAGTCGAATTCCCTACAAGAATCTGCCGCAAGAAAAGGTCAAGCTGGGAAAGCGCAGTACCAAGGGCAGTTACGACGATGAGGCCGTGATCGAGCAGTTCGGTACCATCCCGGAACCATACTGAGGGGGTCGGAGGTTCACGAGAACGATTCTCATCTCATGTACCTCCGACCCCTAACCTACCTCTTCAGTTTCCGGCAGAAAGCCGCCGGCCTGCATGTTCCACAGGTGCGCGTAATGCCCATTGCGTCGCAGCAGATCATTATGACTGCCATCCTCGATAATCTTGCCCTCATCGAAGACCAGGATGCGGTCCATGTGCGAGATCGTCGACAGGCGGTGTGCGACCACGACCACGGTCTTGTCCCGCATCAGATAGTCCAGTCCCTGCTGGATCTTTTTCTCGGTTACCGAATCCAGCGCCGAGGTCGCCTCGTCCAGGATCAGGATCGGTGCATCCTTCAGGATCGCGCGTGCAATCGCGATACGCTGACGTTGTCCACCGGACAGCTTGACCCCGCGCTCACCGACCAGCGATGCGTAGCCCTTTTCGGTCTGCAGAATAAATTCATGCGCATGCGCCTTTCTTCGCCGCCTCGATAACGTCATCATCGCTGGCATCGAGCCGGCCGTAGCGGATATTTTCCATCAGCGAGCGATGGAACAGCATCGGATCCTGCGGGATCATGGCAACGTTCTCGCGCAGGCTGTCCTGGGTGACGGCGAGGATATCCTGGCCATCGATTGCAATGATGCCGCTCTGCGGTTCGAACAGGCGAAGAACCAGATTGACGAAGGTCGATTTACCCGAGCCGGAAAAACCCACCAGGCCGACCTGCTGACCTGGCTCGATGGTCACCGTCAGGTGATCGAACACCTGTAGCGCCCTCCTTGTAGGTGAAAGACACATCGCGAAATGCGATCTCGCCACGCGTCACCTTCAATTCCCTCGCACCGGGCTTGTCGACGATCTCATGCGGCTGAATGAAGATCGACACCCCGTCGCTGATGTTGCCGAGATATTCAAAGAATTCGAGGAAACTGCGGCTCAGTCCACGTGCCGCCTCGATGAGCATGATCGCCAGGCCAGCGACCATGGAGAATTCACCGACGCTCATGTCACCTTCAGACCAGATCTTCAGCGCATAACCCACCATGGCGATCATCAACACCATCGCCGCCATGAACTGGAACCAGCGCAGCTTCTCCATGTACCAGTAGGTGCGCAGCGCGTGGTCCACCTCGTGGTTCAGGTAGTCGGTCAGGTAGTCTTCTTCGAAGCGACGCCGCGCAAACATCTTCGCGTTCATCACGTTGGTGACCGAGTCCACCACCTTGCCGGTGACCAATGAACGCGCCTCGGCGAAATCCTTCGCATACACGCGGCAACGCTTCGCCAGCAGATAGGAGACATAGACATAGATCGCCAACCACAAGCGTCAGGACCAGCGCCAGTTCGCTGCTTGCGCTGAATAGGATGACCAGTGCCACGATCGACTTGATGATCAGCGGGTAGAAATCAAAGGTGATCGCCCACAGCGCATGCATGCTGCTCATCGACACCTCGGCGATGCGGTTGGCCAGCGAACCCGGCGAAATGCGAAATGAAGTAGCGATGCGAGTGATGCTGCAGGTAGCTGAACAGCGCCTTGCGGATATCGGCGCGCAGGCGCGGCCCCGTCATCACCAGCACCGCCCCGCTGGCGCGGCTGAACAGCACAATGCCCAGGTTCAGCACGCCGAAGAGTATCAGCGCGTTCTGCGTCGCCTCGAAGATATCCGCGCCGGTCTCATTCGCCAACGTCACTGCATCGATGATTTCCTTTACCGCATAGGGCAAAAGGATGGTGCAGGTCGCCTGCGCCGCCTCGAACACAAAGATCGCAATCAGTGCGATCCGCGCCTTCAGGTAGAAATGCAGTGCAAAACGCCAAGGTGAGCGGGAAAGAGCGAGGCGCATCTTCTGCAGTGGTTAATGTCGTATCCATACTCAAGTGTGATCTGCGGTGTAGGCAATGCGATGAATCCAAATCTATCGGAGAAATCGTGTTTTGATGCTTCGGGCAATGCCTTGCCGTCGTGAAATCTTCTAGCCTGCGGGGATGGTTACCAATGGCAGGCCTTCCTTACCACCTGATTCGGTGAGTGAGAACAGCAGCATCAGGTAGGCAAAGGTCCGTTTCGACCGGAAGTCGCGATCATCAATCGAGAACCAATGGTCGCGGTATTTTACCGCCACAAAGGCGTCGTCAGGCCTTTCCCTGCTTGAGCGAATATCGATGAGCCTGCGCTCGAGACTGCGGCTGTCGCCGTCGTCCGTATCGAGCAGCGACGCAACGGTGCGCCCCTCTGCGACGTGCTCTGGGGGCACCATGACCTGGCCGGCCAGCTCGATCATGATCGCAAGGGTGGAGCGCGTAAGCATGGCCAGCTCGGTTTCGTTGCTGGCTACTTCGCCATAAGCGATTGTGTATTCAGTGGCGTCGTCCCGAATTCCGAGCAACCGAGCGAGTTCGGCCCTGGCCGCACGCAACCTCGGGCGCGACATTGTCGCGGCGGATCACGAGTCACCGTTGCATCCTGCGTGTCCTGTCTCTTTTTGACCCGCATACCCACAGCACCCGCAGCCTGGAGCTCGGCGATCAACTCGACGATACGGTAGAAGCCTGTCCTGACCGGCCTGTCTTCGTATGCCGGCGGAATGCTGGGCACGCTGTCCGTTGATCGCCTCGAGGGTGATCGGCAACACCATCTGCGCTGGCCAACCCGCCTGGATCATGAACAGCACCGCGCTGGGCGGTATCGGGGTCATGAATGTCTTGTTGAAGTCGCTTCCCGCAATCGGCGCATAGGTAATGGTCGGCCGGTCGGTGTACTTCCCGGAACCACCGATCGTGGCCGAGTTGGTGGTGCCAAATTCAGCCGGCAGATCCACCATCGAAGAATTTTGCGCTCAGGTTGACCGCGCTTTCCAAGGTGTAACCGCTGACGATCGAGGCCACCTCCACGAACAGCGGCATATCGGCATAGCGCAACTTGACGATATTCAGCAGCGTCTGCTCCTTCCAGGAGTCGGACACCGCCTTGTTGTAGTCGAAGCGGTCTCGCGCAACGCTCGGGGGGCCGATGGTGGAGCATCCGGTCACGAGAAGGACCGTTGAAAATACAATCGCTGCACGCCTAATCATAAGTGGGCCATCTTTTAGAAGAGCAGTAGACTCAACGCCGGGGATTGTACCCTCTAGCCCCTCTTCACGTTCCGCACCAGACGGTTTCGCTCTGGTCTCGGCCGTGAATCAAACCGAACGCCTGCCGGGGTCAAACTCGCAACGGGGACGGACTCGCCTGAAGATCTCACCGGCCGGCCAACGGCTACCTGATAGGTGCTTGGACATGCGATGGTATAAGCCCACATGAAACCACTTCGAGCAACGACACCCTGTTTTCGCCGCCGGCCTATCGCGGTCCTGGCGGTTTCTCGCTCGCCCTGGCTTGGGCTTCACTAACGCAGATAGAGAAGATCACTGACAACTAGCGGAAGAACCGGTGCATATGTTTGGTTATCCCCATGTATCTCGATCGGCGTCATTGTTTGACGCGACCAGGAGATACCCTCTCTTGAGGTGAATTAGCAGTGGAGGCCTGTCAGCGGTCGACCGTTGATCCGCTGTCCGCAAGATTAGTCCTGGCACAGGATGTTCATCACCATCTCTGCACTTCGGACCTGTTCCTCGGTCTCTGCCGCGAGCAGGCGCTGCATGGCCTGGGCGCACTCGTCCGCCTCGCGGCGGTGCTCGGCCTTGTGCACCTCGGGCACGGCGGCGTTATCGCTACAGAAACTGCTTGCCACCCGGCGCATGTTGGAGGCAGCACCGCCCTGCTCGACCGACACACAGTCACCGATGCGGAAATCTCCGTCCATAACTATGCGCACGCTGCCGCCGGCAACCAGGTCGACGGTAAAGACCGTCTCGGTGCCACGCGCCATGGTACGGCCCGCGGCCGAGCCGACCGCGCCACCTGCGAGCGTCCGCAACGCTTTGTTACTCGTGGACCGACCGCTGCCGCTCACCAGGCCCGCTACGCCGCCGAGGAGGGCGCCGCCGCGGGCGCCGCCCGAGGTATCCCTCTCCTGCTGGCTTACGCCCGTGATGGTGCCGTAGGCGACCGACATTATTTGTGCCGCCTGCAGCACTCCGGTGGTCAACAGCCCCACGGCCAGAAGAATTGCAGAATAAAAAGGTTTCTTCATGAGCTGAACTCCTTATATACAGCGAATATGACAGACCCTTGTCTGGGTGGATTGAATTGGCCTGCATGCCATAAAGCGAACCAGGTGACTAAGGATCGGATGATATGGTTGCCCCAAACCGGCATTGCCGTTCGACGCCTGGAAACCCCGGGCTCTACCCCTGGCGATCCCTCAGCATTTCCGGAACCCGGGGTTCCGCGCGGCGCTTCAGTGCCTGGACATTCAGGCACCCCCGCAGGCCCTGTGCTTCGCCGCGATGAACTCGCTGTGCGGCACATGCAGCAGGTTTGCAACCTTGCGCACCAGGTGTTCCTCGTGCATGTGCAGGACCTCATTCGCATATGCGATACGCCACAATCGTTCGACGAGTTCGGCCTTGTGTTGGGCGGTGAAGTTGCCGTTGATCAGCGAAGTAAACTGGAAATAATCGGTGGACTCCGCGCGCTCCTGTTCGGCCAGTTCGAGCAACTCCGTGGCCTCGTCTGCCCCCAGGTCGAACTGCTCGAGCACCGCGGTCTTGACGGCGGCGTACTGTTCCGGCCGCATCTCACCATCCATGTGCACCATCTCCAGCAACAGCGCGCCGGTCGCCAGACGCAGCACATGCTCCGAGTCTTCGGCCCCGGGCGTGCCGCTCGGTACGAAACGTGCGTCGAAGAAGCCCTTGATTCGCTGCAGCATGGTCATTCCCCGGCAGAGTCTCGCCATCGGCGGCACCCATCTGGCGCGCTCGGCGCTAATCCCATGGTGGCCGCGGTGGCCGATCAGGAGCATAGAAGACTTGCTGTACCTGGACAACCGCTACACAGACATCGATGCCGACGGTGGACACGTCGTCGCTGGGGCGTTTTCAGCTGTTGGGCCACGAAGACCATCTGTTTCACGCACGCGAGGCGGCCGATCTGGCAACCTTGCTGGCAGGCGATCGCGACGCATCGCAGAGGCCGGGCCCTGCGGGCCGCACAGCGCGACGGTTTGGAGTACTGGCAGTTCGACGATACGTTGCAGGAAACTACGGGTGATTGAAGTTGCGTCTGCGCAGACCGATGGAGTCTGCGCCCTATCGGTCCTTTCCCGCTGTCTGTTAATCGAATACTTCGGGATTATCCAAGCTGCCCTTGTCGCCGCCGTGCTTGCGGTTGAATTCGGAAACCGAGTCGTCTATCGGTGCCCATATCTTGTCCGGCAAATCTTCGTGCTGTTCGTCGGCCTGCTGATAGTCCTTTTGTATGGCACCTGCCGCCTCGTCCAGGGGTTGCTCGACGGCTCTTACCACCGGTGATTCCGCTCCGCCACCACCTGTTGAACCACAACCGGCGACCAGGCAGAGCACGAACATCGAGAGACCTGCGGGTATCAAATCGCGCGCTCGGTTCACTGAGTATACCTTTGTGGGGTTGTTGCCCAGCTTCTAATCTTGCGGCGCCGACCGGTTTTCCGCAAGCAGCGACACCAAACAATCGGCCGACCGCCGCCGTTATCTCAGTTGCCCGAGCACGATTGGCGTGCAGCGTCGGTCGCTGCGGGTATCATTTGCCCAGTAGACTGCGGCTCAAGAGTTGGATTTGGAGGTATTCGTCGGTGGCACGCAAGACCAGGAAGACCCGCAATGCAGCGCCAGAGTCACCGGCCGTGAGCGCATCGGCCGTCTGCGCCACCGACGACCCACCCACCCCGGCTGCTCAGGCGGCCAGGATGGCGGACCGGGCCTTCAAGGCGAATCTGGCGCGGCTGACGGCCGGAATCTCTCCCGCCGGACTGTCCCGTGTCTATTTCGACTGGTTGTCACACCTGACGCTGTCGCCGGGCAAACAGGCGGAGCTGGTCGAAAAGGTAGCGCGCAAACTCGCGCGGTTTTCACGCTATGCCGGTCAAACGGCCGTAGATCCCGATACCCCGCCGTGCATCGACCCGCTGCCGCAGGATGGGCGCTTCGCGGACGAGGCATGGCAACGCTGGCCATACAGCTTTCTCTACCAGGCCTTTCTGCTCAATCAGCAATGGTGGCACAACGCCACGACCGAGATCGACGGACTGGCCCCCGAGAGCGAGCGGGTAGTGTCGTTCATCGCCCGGCAGATGATGGACATCTGGTCGCCTTCCAACATCCCGTGGCTGAATCCGGAGGTCACCCAGGCGACGCTGGAAACCGGCGGGATGAATCTGCTGAAAGGCTTGCAGAATTTCGTCGAGGATTCCGAGCGTATCGCTGCGGGCAGCCCGCCGATCGGCACCGAGGCCTTTCAGGTCGGCGGAAACCTCGCCGTCACCCCGGGCCAGGTGGTCTACCGCAATCATCTGATCGAGCTCATCCAGTACGCACCGACCACCGAAAAAGTCTACGCCGAGCCGGTGTTGATCGTGCCGGCCTGGATCATGAAGTATTACATTCTGGATCTTTCGCCCGAGAACTCGTTGGTCAGGTTCCTGGTCGATCAGGGTCACACCGTGTTTATGGTCTCCTGGCGAAATCCGAGCTCTGCTGACCGCGATCTCGGTATGGCGGACTACCGCAGGCTCGGAGCGATGGCGGCCCTCGACGCGGTCGCCGACATAATCCCGGGACAAAAGATTCACGCCGCCGGTTATTGCCTGGGCGGCACCCTGCTGTCGATCGCGGCCGCGGCGATGGCCCGCGACGGCGACCAGCGCCTGGCCACCTTGACTACCTTCGCGACACAAGTCGATTTCACCGAGGCCGGTGAGCTGATGCTGTTCATCGGTGAAAGTGAGGTGGCGTATCTCGAGAACATGATGGCCGAACAAGGTTACCTGGATGGTATCCAGATGGCCGGGGCCTTTCAGATCCTGCGCTCCAACGACCTCATCTGGTCGCGAATGGTGCGTGATTATCTGCTCGGCCAACGCCAGGCAATGAATGACCTGATGGCATGGAACGCCGATCAGACCCGCCTGCCCTACCGCATGCATTCCGAGTATCTGCGCTGGCTGTTCCTGAACAACGATCTGGCGAGCGGACGCTACCGCGTCGACGGTCGCCCGGTGGTCATCAACGACATCCGTGCGCCGATCTTCGCCGTCGGCACGACCAAAGACCATGTCGCGCCATGGCGTTCCGTTTACAAGATCCACCTGCTCGCCGACGTCGACGAAGTTACCTTCGTACTCGCCAGCGGCGGCCACAACGCCGGCATCGTCAGCGAACCCGGCCATCCGCACCGTCATTTTCAGATGCATACCCACCGCGAGCGCGAGACCTACATCGACCCCGATACCTGGCAGCAGGATACCCTCACCCAGGAAGGCTCATGGTGGCCGGCCTGGCATGCCTGGCTCGCGGAGCGCTCGACGGGCGAGACCGCCCCACCCACGCTGGGCAACAAAAAGCATCCCCCGTTGGCCGACGCACCAGGGACCTATGTCCTGATGCCCTGAGCTAGGCGCCGGCAACGGCAGTTAGTAAGTCCCATTCTGGTCAGACCCGCATTCAGACAGACTCCATTGATGGAGATACGCCCATGAACGTCGAGTCGCTCAACGCCGAGTTCGCAATCGCCGATCGACTGAACAGCGTCGAAGGCCTGGGTGAGCTCGTTCAGGCGCATGTATGCAATATACATGCGCAGGCCGTGGTCTCGACTACGTAAGTAGCTTAGGTAGAACTCGTCTGTACCTATTAATTATCGTTGCTTGCGGCGATCGTGCTGGTCCCGATGGTGGTTGCGCTCTTGCTCTTGTGGCTGGACTTTCCGCCGGGCATCGCGACGGGACTGGCCCTGTCAGCAGTAGCGCCGGGCGCCCCGCTTACGACCAAGCGATCCCAGTTGGCGGCCGCCCGTTTCTTTTACGCGGCCGATCTGCAGCTGACGCTGGCATTGCCCGCTGTCCTAGAAGGCCGTGGATGAGGGGCGTCCTGCAATCGATGTCTACCGCGCCGGCATGCTTCAGCATGACGACCAGGTTGATTAGCTGCTGAAAAAGCTGGACGACCTGAGGATCGCCGGCAATACTATCGCGGTTGATTCAACTGGTAGTGATTCGTAGTTGATGCCCTGCCCGGACGGAGGTTACTCACCTTTTCGGGGTGAGAAAGGCATCACCTGGGTATTTGGCGCGCGCGTTCCGATTATGGTGCACTGGCCCCGCGAAATTACGCCGGGAAGCAGTTCCAACGCGATCCAGAGCCACCAGGACCTCTATGCGACGTTTCTGGTCTGGATTACAACAATGTCGTGATCAATGTGTTAACTACTTGAGGATTAAATCTTGTGAAATTGCTTTATAAAAATCTTGCGGTATTAATGTTACCTGTCATGCTTCTGGGAATTAGTGCCTGTTCAAGTACGGGTACTTCACAGCGCTCGCACAGTGCCGCCGCCACGGTCGAAGGAAAGACAGCGTCCGGAACCGTTGTCATCGATGAATACCAGATTATGTGGATGGTCGGCGGCGACATCGGTGGCGGGACGCTGGAGTTTCAGGGCCAGTCACACAAGTTCAAGATGGGCGGCCTGAAGCTTGGGGGTTTCGGTGCGCACAAGGTCAAGCTGGACGGTGATGTCTGGGACCTCAAAGATCTCGCGGACTTTGCAGGGCTCTATGCGGAGGCCGAGGTCGGCTTTACCGTCGTCGATGCGGGCAAGGGCGATTTCTGGTTAGAGAATGACAAGGGCGTGAAACTGAGACTGAAATCACCCTCATCGAAGGGCGTCGCCCTGGACCTGGGAGTCGAGGGCGTGGATATACGCCTCGAGAAGTAGGCATCTTGTTTACGATTGTAGTCAGGAGGACGCGGGAGTCCCGACGCTGACACGATGGTGAAGTTTCCTAACCCGCATATTGCACGAGGGGATCGGAATTTCTGGGAAATCTGGCTAAGCAGCTTGCTCGATCGGCCGACAAATCCGCCGGGAGGGGATTTGAACAGTGCGCAGCACTGGCCCCGCAGGGGTGCGGGGCAGGACGCCCGGAATCAGAGGCATAGCCGTAGCTATGGCTCGAGGGCGATCGAGTGAGCTGCAACGCCAGATTTTTCAGAAACCCGATCAGGACAAAGCGTACTGTCGAAGACCATGACGCCGATGGATCCCAGAACCCGTGATTCATGAGGTAAGACCTAAGCAAGGTGTCCGCCCTCGTGCAATATGCGGGCTAATTCACTGGCAATCGTGAGAACCAATTGGGTCAATCACGACATCAAGCAGATCGCAATCTAGAAGGAGTTTGGATCGATGAGTAGAGCAGTTGTCGTTACCTTCGGAACGCTGGCGCTGATATTGTTCAACCTACCGGTATTTGCGGCGGGTTTATGGTTGTACGAACAGGGGACCCCGGACGTCGGCACGGCGAGTGCCGGCATGGTCTCGCGCGCGCAAGACGCCGCGACCGCATTCGCCAATCCTGCGGGCATGACGCGCTTGGAGGGATCGCAGTTCATGCTGGGGGTGCAGCCGATCTACGCCGATGTCAAGGCCGACGTCAAAGCGTCCACCTTCGGTGGCGGAAACGGGGGCAATGCCGGTGGCTTTTCTCCTAGCGGTGGTCTGTTCTATGTGCATAGCATTTCCGATGACCTGAAGCTCGGCGTCTCGGCAGGCTCCTACTTTGGCCTTGGGATAGATTTTGACAACGACTGGGCCGGCCGTTACTACATTCAGAGCGAAGAGTTCACGACCATGTTCGCGAATGGTGCACTCGGCTATCGAGTCAACGACTGGCTTTCGGTAGGTGGCGGCGTGTCAGCCGTCCGCGGCGAACTGGAGTACAAGGCAGCGCTCAACAATGCGCTCGACGCACGCCCGGATGGCCGTCTGAAATTCAACGACAGCGATTCCGATGTCGGGTTCAACGCCGGTGTGCTGATCGAACCCCGCCAAGGGACCCGCATTGGCCTTACCTATATCTCAGAGGTCGACTTTGACTTCAAGGACAGTTCCATAGTCAAGAATCCCGGACCGATCCTGAATGCTGCCCTGCAAGCGTCCGGCCTCAGTGGCTCTACGACCAAGCTGAAGTGGGTCCTGCCGGAGCAGGTCATGCTCGGGGTCTATCACGACCTGACGGACGATCTCGCCATTATGGGCAATGTCGGTTGGCAGAACTGGTCGAAGTTTGGCGAAGTCGGGGTGTCCATCGACTCGTCAACCTCCAGGAGCACCACGGCGGATGCCAATTTCCGCGATACCTGGCATGTTGCCCTCGGCGGCCGCTATCGTGTCAATCCTCTGTGGTCGGTGTCTGCCGGCGTCGCCTACGATAGCTCGCCGGTGTCGGACTCGAACCGATCAATCGCCCTGCCCTTGGATAGACAGTGGCGCTATGGCGCTGGTGCGCTCTATCAGTGGAGCAAGGACATCACGCTGGGCGCCGCCTTTGAATACATGGATGGCGGCAAGGCGCCGGTTGATCAGAGCGGTGGCCCCTTGCGCGGCGACTTGAAGACTGAGCTCGAGAACGACAACTTCTACTTCCTGGCGTTGAGCCTGAATTGGAAGTTCTGAGCCCGCATGATTCATCAGAGCCGCCGGAATCAGTAGCAATCTGGACAAGCGTGAGACAGGCTTTGGCGAAAGCCACGCATCTTGCTTACCACCCGTCTTGGTTCAGTGTCCGCGCACCGCTGCGCGCGCTTGACGCAACGTAAACGAAGCCCCGAGTCAATCGGTTTGCACGATACTTTCAGCAGCCGGCGGCAGCAACGACGAGAGGAGACCGGTCTTGGGTAGACGCTCGCGCATCGCGATCGGCCTCACGTTGTTTATCGTCGGGCTTGTCGTGGCCGGCGTCGCCCTTGTGTATACGCTGGATCTTAACGCCTACAAGGCTGACATCAGCGAGGCGGTGCGCAAGGCCACAGGTCGTGAGTTGTCGATCGCTGGGGATGTCGCGCTTTCGCGCTCGCTGTCCCCTACCCTCAGCATCAGCAATGTGACCTTTGCCAATGCCCCCTGGGGGGCGCGCTCACCAATGGTGAAGGTCGGCGAGTTGCAGGTACAGGTGGCACTGCTGCCGCTGCTGCAACGCAAACTCGTGTTCAAGCGACTGGTCCTTAACGGTACCGACGTGGTTCTCGAAACCGATGCAAAAGGTCGAGGCAACTGGGAATGGGAGACGGTCAGCGACCCGGGAACCACTGGCCGATGGATAGCGGACGTACAACTGAGGCAGGTTCACGTCAATGACCTGAACTTCAGCTTTCGTAACGGGCAAAGCGACTGGAAGGCGCAGTTTGAATTGACACGCCTGAGCCTCGACCGACCCCCGGCTGCGAAACAGGCCAGCCTGGCATTGCGCGCTGCGTGGCAAGGTCGGGCGATCGCGTTGGCGGGGAATATCGGGTGGCTCGAGGACGTCAGGGCTGGGAAGCCATTCCCCATCGATCTCTCGGGTGAGGTGGCAGGTGACAAGGTCACCCTGACGGGTGACATCGCGAATCTGTTCGATCTCAGCGGGCTCGATCTGAAGTTCAAGGCGGGGGGAATCGACCTTGGCGAGCTGGGCACCGTTGCCGGGGTCAAGCTCCCACAGACCGACTCGTTCGAGCTCAGGGCCAGGCTGCAGGGAAGCAGGCAGGCCCTTGAAGTAACCGAGCTGAAGGGGACCACCCGCCGCGGCGATGTCAGTTTCGATGTCAGCGGCAGCATTGGGGATCTGACGGCATTGCGTGCTGTCGCCCTGCAGCTGCAGGCCTCGGGACCCGATCTGGCGTTGGTCGGACCAATGATCGACGTGACCCTGCCCAAGACCGGTCCGTTCAGCGCGACCGGTCGCCTGACCGGTTCTACGCCGGACTTGGCCTTCCAGGACGCCAAGATAAGGGTTGCGCGGGGCGAGCTGTCCGTGCGCCTGGAAGGCAGTATCAACAATGTCATTGGCGGCAGCGGGGTCGACCTGTCGCTCGAGGCGGCCGGCCCGAACCTGGCGGAGTTTGGCCAGCTGATCGCCAACACCTTACCCGGTACCGACGCATTCAGGATCTCCGGCCAGCTGACGGGCGATTTCGGCGAATTGGCGCTCGCGGATGCCAAGGTGGCCCTGGACTGGAACGGTGTGGCATTAAGTGCGAGCGGCACAGTTGGCCAGCTCGAGGCGCTGGGCGGCATCGATCTCATGGCGACCGCGGCCGGCACCAGTCTGGAACAGGTCGGTCGTCTGCTTGACCAGAGCTGGCCGAGCACCGGCCCGTTTGAGCTATCGGGACGGTTGAGGGGGAGCAAAGAGGCGCTCGCCGTGCGCGATGCCAAGGCGCGCGTCAGTCACGCCGGCCTCACGCTTACCGCGACCGGCAGGGTTGCTAATGCGGTGGCCCTTTCCGGTGTCAACGTCTCCTTCGATGCCGCCGGCAATGACCTGGCGGAAATCGGCCCGCTGGTGAAGCAGACGTTACCGAAGACGGGGCCTTTCCGGGTTCGCGGACGCCTCAAGGGCTCGCGAGAGCGACTGAGCCTTGTGGATACGCGGGGAAGCGTGAGCCGCGACAGCGCAAGGTTATCCTGGGAAGGCGAAGTCGCCGATGTTATTGCACTAAAGGGAGTGAACCTTCAGGTCACGGCTTCCGGCGAGGAGTTTGCCGAGTTGAACCCACTCATCGGCAAGGAACTACCCCCGCTCGGTAGTTTCAAGGTGACCGGAGACCTCACCGGTTCCGCGGCCGAGCTGGTGCTGGCTAATGCATCTGCGGGGGTCGGTCACAGCGACTTGAGCGGCACGGTGAGCGTGGCCCTGAACGATCGACCCAAGGTCACGGTGCGTCTGAATTCCGGTCTCATCGACTACACGCCGTTCATGGCGGCGGCCAAGGAGGATGAAAAACGACACGAAGAGAGCCAACCGAACACCCGGGATGCACCCCTGTTTTCGGATGAATCGCTGGGTCTGGACGCATTGGGAGCGTTCGATGCCGATATTGAACTGCGCATGCGACGTATTCGTGGCAAAGATGCGGAGCTCGAGTTCGGGAACCTGGCGCTCTCTCTGATAAACGGCGAGCTGGAGATCGACACCCTGGAAGCCACCTATAAAGGCGCCAAGTTTTCCGGCCACTCAAAGGTCGACTCCAAGTCACCACCGCGCGTGGAGACGGACTTCCTCGTACAGGGCTTCGACCTCGGGCGTTTTCTTGCCGAAACCGAGACTACCAATGACGTCGAAGGTCTTCTCGACATCGCGGTCGACGTACACAGCCAGGGAGACTCCGTGCAGGCGCTCATGGCCAATCTCAACGGAAGCGTCGGTCTGGTGATGGGCAAGGGCCGTGCCAGCCGTTATCTCGATTTGCTCGCAGAGGGTTTGTCAAGGCGAGTGCTCAAGTTCTGGCGTCATGGCAAGGAGATGGCGAAGGTCGAATGTGGTGTCGCGCACTTCGATATCCATCAAGGCGTCGCCACCATCCCGGCCTTTGTGTTTGTGACAGACGCCGCAATCATCAGCGCCGCGGGCGTTACCAATCTCGGGACCGAACAAATCGATCTCCTGCTGAAACCGCAACCCAGACGCGCCAGTCTGTTCAGCCTTGCCACCAACCTGCGCGTCACCGGCAACCTTACCGCCCCATCAGTCCGACCGGACACGCTGGCTCTGGCGGAGAAAGGCGCGTGGCTGCTGAGCAGCGTCGCCATCGGCCCACTCGGGTTGCTGGCCCCCTTCGTACACCTCGGGGCACATGACAAGCACCCTTGTGACGTCAAGGCAATGGAAAGGCAGCTGATTGAGCATGGAGAAAATCAGAAGGCGGGCAGTCGGCAGATGACAGAGCAGTGAAGCATCGTCATCGATTAAGTGGCAAGTAATGTGGATCGTCGACGGCCGGTTTCATTGTCGATGATCTCGTCACCAAGTGCCGTTCGGGGCAGACTCCAGCGATTCTGTTTTCTTGTCCCGTCGATAGGGTCATAATTGCCGATTCAATTGCCAAGCCCCTCAGACCGATCAATTGCGTCTGACCCCACCGATTTCCCATGACTAGAGCAGGATGACAGGAGCACAGAGCATGAAATTCCGGACACTATCGTTTCGCGCAGGCACGGTAGCCGCGCTGATCACTTCTTTACCCTTGATTTCGCTTGCGGCCTTCGCAGTGGACACATCACCGACGCAGGCTGAGAAAGCCATGGTGGCGGCCGAGAAAACGGCACCCGGCAGTGTCACTCGGGCGACCTTCACGACCGCAATAGAGGACGGCGAGCCGATCGATTTCCAGTCGGAGATTCAAAACAGCGTGCCGGAAGTCTTCTTCTTCAGCGAATTAGAGGGCCTGGCAGGTCAGTCGGTCACGCATCGATGGAAGTACGGGAGCGAGGTGATGGCAACGGCAGAGTTTGACGTGAAAGATGATCCGGAAAAGGTCTGGTCCAGCCAGAAGATGCGGCCCGAGTGGACCGGGGCCTGGGAGGTCGAGGTGGTCGATGGCAGTAATCAGGTCATTGATCGCAAGACCTTCGCTTTCGAAGCGCCGCTTTGACAGCCGAACGTGACGGAAATCGACTCGAGGAGAATAGACTATGGCATCCATGGAAGAGATTGAGATGGATAAGCGGCGGAAGGCGCTCGACAAAGATGTCGTGTCGCTGGTTGACAAATACCTCAGGGAGTTCGAATGGGACATCCCCGAGGCTGACGAAGACAGGGCGCGGCAGATGATTCTGGACGAAATGAAGCAGGCGATCAGCCGGATAGAAAATCAAAACTGAGGCCAGACCAAATTCATTGGGAGACGATAGTATGCTTCACATACCGACCAAGACATTCGCTGCGGCCGTCGTTGCCATGTCGCTGTTGCTCTCGGCATGCAGCAAGGACGTCGATTCTGAAACCGTTGCCTTCGATTTCGTGCGACTCTACTTCGTCGAGGACAACGTGGCGGAGGCCGCCAAACTGACCAGCGGCAGCGCCCAGGAAAAGCTCGCGCAGACGCTGCGGGAAATCAATGCGATGGACGTCAAGGAACCGGCCGGGGACAGGCCGCTAGTGAAGGCGACGATGTTGGAGATGCAGCCCCTTTCACAGGATGAGGTCATGTATAGGTACCGCATAACGTCGGACGTGGAAACGCAGGGCATGGGGCCCGTCGCGGCAACTCTATGGATCAGCAAACAGGGCAATGCATGGCTAGTCAGCAAATTTACCCAGGATGAGCAGTAGACAGGCAGTTACGCGATAGTCACAGTCGTCTTGAGCTCCCGGGTGACCGGAGCATGGCCCGCAACCCGTCGGGTGATCGATAACGATAATCTGCATCCGCGACGCGGTCCAGAAATGAGAGCAACCAAGGAGTGATCGATGTTGATCAAGTTGATAGCCCCTTGCGCGATATTGGCGGCTGTACTGGCCGGATGTGAGTCTGCCCGGAAGCACGAGAAGCCTCCACCGCCGCAGGACGTGACGCCCGGTTCGACCTTTACCGTGACGAAGGATTTCCTAATCCCATCGGGCAACACAAGCGTGTATTTCCAGGATACGCAGCTGTACCCGCTCGGTGAAATGCAGGGGAACAACCCTTATTGCAAGTTCATCATTGGTGCCGCAACCGCGGCCGGAAAAGTAATCAAAGGGACAATGACCGTAAGCAACGTCGATTACGACGAGAGTGGCGTTGATTCCAGCGGTGCCTCAGTGTCGATTACCACAATCCACCTGAAACAGGCGGCATCCGGAGAACCATACCGCATGGACTGCATGCTGCCTCTGATTTCACCCGATGCGCTTTTCGTGACGCCGGCCGAGATCCAGGGCGCGGTTGGTGAGTACATGGATCTTAAGGTCTTGCCCTAGCCCGCATATTGCACGAGGGCGGACACCTTGCTTAGGTCTCACGTCATGAATCACGGGTGCTAGGATCCATCGGCGCCATGGTCTTCGACGGTACGTTTTTTCGTCATCCCCGCGCAGGACGGAATCCACTGAAACAGCCGCTGTCGGCGTGTCCCTGGATCCCGGCCTAAGCTTGGATGACGTTGTCTGGACGTAAGCAACGGCTATTCTCAATCCAGAACAGGCGCACGTATGAACATCAAATCGCTCAACGCTGATTTCGGGGTCGCCGATCGACTGAATTTCGTCGAAGGCCCGGGCGGGCTTATCCAGGCGCATGTGCGCAACATACACGCGGAGGCCGTGATTTCGACCTACGCGGGACAGGTCTTGTCCTACCGGCCGATGGGCGACCCGGATGATCTGTTGTTCGTCTCGGAGGCGGCCTATTACGCAGAGGGCGAGGCGATCAAAGGCGGCGTGCCGATATGCTGGCCGTGGTTCGGCCCTGATCCCGAGGGGCTTGGACGCCCGAGCCATGGCTTCGTTCGGAATCGCCAGTGGAATTTTATGGCCGCGTCCGTGCTCGATGACAATGCGATGCGCCTTGTGCTGGGTCTCGAATCCAGCGACGAAACCCGCGCGATCTGGCCGTATGATTTCTCGCTGCGCATCGAGATCGCCGTCGGCCGTTCGCTCCAACTGGACCTGAAGACCACCAACACAGGCGATGCACCCTTCGACCTTACGCAGGCGTTGCACAGCTATTTCCGGGTTGGTGACATACGTCGTACGGATGTGCTGGGCCTGGAAGGCAAGCAGTACATCGATAAATTGGAGGGTGGAGTGGCGAAGACACAGGTCGGTGTCTTATCGATCGAAGGCGAGGTGGATCGGATCTATGCCGAGGTATCCGATGATTTAATTATCGAAGACCCAGGGCTGGAACGGCGTATCGTCATTCGCAGCTCGGGCAGCAACAGCGCCGTCGTCTGGAACCCCTGGGCCCATACCGCTGCGAAGATGGCCGATCTCGGCGATGAAGACTTCCAGCATATGCTCTGTGTCGAGACCACCAACGCCGGTGAAGATGTAGTGCATGTCAATCCCGGTGAAACCTGCCTCCTGGGTGCCGAGATCTGGGTCCGGCGTGACTGAGGCGCGACGTGATTCGAGGCGCCGATCAAGGCGCGATCTTAATGGCATTTTTATCCGGTCCGACTGCTATCCTCAAGCTATCATGAACTGAATGGCTCTGAGTTCGCGCGAATATGAGGAATGTAGGGGCGCTCCGGGGGTTCGAACCGAGGGGGTCTGCAGCAAGGATGCTGCAGTCGAGCCTGCAGGGAGGGATGCACGGCGTCCCTCCGATCGAATCCGCCGGGGCGTAATCCCCTGACTAGATACCGCTCGACTCTGACCCCTTAAGGCTCAACCGATGAACAAATTTGAAGGAGTATCGTCCATGCGAGTCGTTCCCTCGATCAAGGCCCTATTTACTGCTGTCGCAATGTTCGGCATCGCCGCCGGTCAGTCCCAGGCGTTCGAGCTGCAGTGGTTTGGGCAGTCTGCCTTCAAGCTCACCACCGAGAGCGGCAAGGTGATTGTGATAGACCCCTTCCTGCTGAAGAACCCCAAGACGCCGGAAGAACTGAAGGATCTCAAGAAACTCGGCAAGGTTGACCTGATTCTCGTAACGCATGGACATTTCGATCACACCGCGGACGTGCCGGCGCTGGCTGAAATGACGGGCGCCAAGGTCGGCATGAACGCCGATATGGGAAGCGTCTACGGCAGCCTCGGCCTGGTACCCAAGGAGCAGCTAATTCGCTGGAACAAGAGCGGCACGATTACGCCGCTCGGTGAGGACATAAAGATCACGATGGTCCGGGCCGAGCACAGCTCCAGTGTCACCCACGACGGCGCCGTGCATGCGGGCGGAGAGCCGGTCGGTTACGTCATCGAACTGGAGAACGGGTACAAGATCTATCATTCGGGCGACACCGGTGTGTTCGGCGACATGGAGATGATCGGTGAATATTACAAGCCCGATCTGGCCCTGGTCTGCATCGGCGGCTGGTTTACCATGGGTCCGGAAGAGGCAGCTTATGCGATGGGTAAGCTGATGCAGCCAAAGATGGTAATACCCATGCACTATGGGACCTTCCCGCCCCTGAAGGGAACACCGCAGGAGATGATCGATGCGCTCGGCGATTCAGCCGTCAAAGTGCAGGTCATGAGCCCGGGCGAGACACTGACGATGTAATGACAATGAACCATCCCGGCTCGCAATCCGGCGCCAGTTAGCTACTCGCCGAGGCCACACCCGCGCCCGATACCTCGTCGACCAGATAGAAGATGGAACGGTACTCGATTCCACCCAGGCCGCTCAATCCGATCTCGCAGGTGCGGCTGTTGCTGTAGCCACGTGTGCAACCGGATGGGATTTGTTCCTTGAGTGGCGCCAGCGCTGAGTGCGTAAGCTCCGGGAAATTGAAGCCTCGGTCACCGGAAAAGCCGCAACACTCGATGTGTTCGGGCAGGATGGCCTGCCGCGCACAGCGCTGGGCGACGGACATGACCGTCGGCTCCAGGCCCTTGCGACGGCTGGAACAGGTCAGGTGAATCATGATGGTCTCATCGAGCGGTGCGACTTTCAGCCGCTGCAGCACGAACTCGTCGATAAACCCGAACGGTTCGTAAAGCCGCAAAGGGCTGTCCGCGGGCAGGCAGCGCACCGTCCTGAGGTTGCAGGGACTGGTGTCGATCAGCACGGGATAACGCCCCTGCTCGCTTGCCTCCAATAGCGCCTCCTGCCAGACGGATTGCATGTGCGCCGCGGTGTCGTCGAGGCCCTTGGAGGCAAAGGGCAGCCCGCAGCACATGGCATCGAGTCCCTCCGGGTAACGAATGCTGAAACCCGCACGGGTCAGGACGCGTTCGACCACGGCGATCTGGTCCTCGCGCTCCGCGCTACCGCGCTGCGGGCCCATCCCGCGCGATACGCAGGCGGGCAGGTAGACGACGATGTCCTCGCCGTCACCGACCGGGCCGTTGGGCCGAGACTTCGCGCCTGGCGGCAAGGTGGGCCACCAATAGGGAATCCTATTCCCGCTGAGCTTGCGGAAGGTCCCGGCGATACCCCCCATCGCGCGGGTACCGATGAGGCCGCGCATGCCGTCGGCCAGGGTCAGTCCGATACGCATGGAGCGGGTGATCCCGGCAAAGTGGCGGTCGGTCCAGTCGGCGACCCCTGCGTATTTACTGTTCTTCTCGATGCGCAGCTTGTGGATCAGCTCGCCGGTGTTGATGCTCATCGGGCAGGGTTCTGCACAGACGCCGGGGACCGCACAGGTGTCGATGCCAAGGTACCGAAAATCCTTCTCCCACTGCGCGAGGCGCTCGGGCTCGGCACCCTCCCCGCGCATACGCTGGATCTCGCGCCAGACCGTAATGCGCTGGCGTGGAGACAGGCTCAGCTGGGAGGCCGGACAGGTCCGCTCGCAGAAGCCGCACTCGATGCAGGTGTCGACGATATCGTCGGCCGCCGGGATCGGTTTCAGATTCTTCAGATGGATCTGCGGATCGTCGTTGATGATCACGCCCGGGTTCAGGATGTTCTCCGGATCGAGCAGGGCCTTGATGCGCTTCATCACATCGAAGGCGTCCTGCCCCCATTCCAGCGGCACATACGGAGCCATGTTTCGGCCAGTGCCGTGCTCGCCCTTGAGCGAGCCCTGGAAGTCCACGGCGACCAGTTGGCAGACGGCGTCGAGGAAACGCCGATAGCGCTCGATGGACTCGGGCGTCTCGAAGGTCTGGGTGAAGACGAAATGCAGATTGCCCTCGAGCGCATGCCCATAGATTACCGTCTCCGGGTAACCGTGCGCCTGGAAGAGTCCCTGCAGGCCGGCGACGCCGTCGGCGAGCCGCTCAATCGGGAAGGCGACGTCCTCGATGATCACCGTCGTGCCCTTCTCACGCATGGCGCCGATACGCGGGAACGCGCCCTTGCGCGCATTCCACAGCGCGGCGTATTCCTCGGGCCTGTCGGTGAACGGGATCTCGGCCTCGAGGGTATAGGCGCCCAGGCAGTCGTTTATCTGCGCAATCTGAGCAGACAGGGTCGACGCGTCGGCCGCGCGCGTCTCTATCAGCAGTGCGGCGCATCCCCCGGAGAGCGACCGCATGAACTCGGGCAGACCGTCGAGGTCCTCGATCGATCTTAGACAGGCACGGTCCATGAGCTCCACGGCAGATACCGGCAATGGCTTCAGCGCCAGCACGGCCTCACAGCAGCTCGGCATATCGGGGAAGAAGACCATGGCGGTCGCTTTGTGAGGATGCTCCACCACGGTGTGGTAGGTGATCTCCGTCATGCAGCCGAGCGTGCCCTCGGAGCCCACCATCAGGTGCTGCAGGATCTCGACCGGATCATCGAAATCGAGCAGCGCATTGAGCCCGTAGCCGGTGGTGTTCTTGAGGCGATACTTACGCCGGATCTTGTCCGCCAGTGCCGCATCCGCGCGCACGTCGTTGGCGAGCCGTTCGAGCCCGTCCAGCAGTTCGGCGTGGCTGCTCCGAAAGCGCGCCAGCGAATCCGCGTCGCCGGTATCTACCAGGATGCCGTCGGCGAGGACCAGCCGCATGCTGGAGAGCGTCTGATAGCTGTTCTCCGCAGTGCCGCAGCACATACCCGAGGCATTGTTGGCCACGATGCCGCCAATCATGGCCGCACCGATGGAGGCGGGATCGGGGCCGATCTTGCGACCGTAGGCCGCGAGATAGCCGTTGGCGCTGGCGCCGATGACGCCGGGCCCGAGGGCTATGCGCCGACCCTCGTCCTCGATGCGGTGGCCCCGCCAGGCGTCGGTCAGCAGCACCAGCACCGAGTCGGTCACGGCCTGCCCGGCGAGGCTGGTTCCGGCGGCGCGGAAGGTCAGGCCGACGCCATGGCGTCGGGCCGCCTGGATAATGCGCACCACGGCCGGCTCGTCCGGGGTCCGTATGACGACTTCGGGCACCATGCGATAACAGCTCGCATCCGTGCCATAGGCAAAACGGCGGAGGGCGTCGGTCACGATGGCGTTCTTAGGCAGGAACTGCCCGAGCTCGGCAGTGAACGCCTCATACGGATCGGTATGTCCCTCGCTACGCTGACTCAGGCCCATCCGCCACACCTCCGGAACGTGCGTCTTGCATGTCAAAAAGAACGTGCGGCCATGGCGGGGGCGCCCCGCCGTCAGCCGCGAACAAAAAGACGCGCGAAACTAGCTGATCGGTTTGGGCTTAGAGCCCATCGGGTCTGGCCCCTTTGCCGACCCGCCGCCCCCGATGCTCGAAGGATCGAGGATGTCACCGCGTTCCTTCACCTCCGCGTACCAGAGATCGTGGTGCTGCTTGGCCCAGTTCTCGTCCACATAACCCGTGGTCATGGCCTCCAACGCACCCTCGACACCGAACGCCGCCAGGTAGACGTGGACGAAGAAGAACGCGAGCACGATCACGGAGGCGATCGTGTGAAACAGATGCGAGCCCATCATGAATTCACGGCTGATCTGAAAATAGTTGGGGAACAGCAAGATCAGGCCGCTGACAGACAGCACGATGCCGGTGAGGACCGCGGTCCAGAACCAGGTCTTCTGGCCGGCATTGATCTTTTCCGCACTCGGCTCCGCGCCACCCAGGTAGCCGCCGGCGCGCAGGAACCACTTGCCATCGACCTTGAGGTTATACATGTTGTCTTTCAACCAGACGAAGAACATCAGCGGCACGGCCACGACGAACGCCGGGCCGACGTAGTCGTGGATCAGCTTCGCGATATTGGCGG
This sequence comes from uncultured Gammaproteobacteria bacterium, assembly GCA_963736445.1. Classification (GTDB taxonomy): domain Bacteria; phylum Pseudomonadota; class Gammaproteobacteria; order Chromatiales; family Chromatiaceae; genus Thiosocius. The sequence continues at coordinate 57,276 of CAVTOY010000005.1, forward strand.
TCGCGCCGAAGCCCTCGGGTCCGAGGACCGGGATGAGTACCCAACGCCCGTACAAGAGTACCAGGCCGGTGAGCCCCAGCAGCACAAAGGTGGCCGCCACGAACCAGTGCGCCGCGATCTCGAAATTGCTCTGTCGCCGGATCACGCGCCCGCTGCGCCCGTGTTCGATACGGATCTTGCCCCGTATCAGGTAGTACAGGATGAACACGCCGATCATCGCGCTGAGGACCATGGCGCTGTAGGGCACCAGCTTCTCTACCCGGTAGTTGCGCCAGGCCTCACCGGCATCGTCGATGAGTACCCCGCTGTCCGTACCCTGGGCCTGGGTGTCGGCGGCGATCCCGCCTCTGATCTCGCGCCACAGATCGCTTCCCGGGTTCGGCACATCTATTGCGGCCGAGGCGTCGGTGAATCCATAGGGTATGAGCGGCACGAGCAGCAGCAGCGAGATCAGCATCAGGCTGAAGATGATCAGGTTCTTGCTGCCCCTACGGCGGGATGGCTTTGCGGTCATTCTGTCGGTTCTCCAGAGGCGGGGGCTCTTTTGCGTTCGTTTCCCGCTGTTGGACGCGGGTTTCAAGCGAGTGATCTTGCGTCAGACTTCGTAGGAGTGTAGGCCAAGTCGGCCTATGCTATCCAGCGGGGATCACGCTGTCTGAATCAGACAGGGGGGGTATCGGCTGTTTTTCGAGCCCGGTGCGGTGAAAGTGCGAAAAACGCCTAAACAAGTAGGGTCTTTGCACCGAGGCTAGCCTGAGTATTGCATCACCGAGCTAGGGACGAATCCCGGCCGGAAACGACCAGGTCTTTCCGTCGTATTGGATCTCCGCGAGGACCTTCTTGCGCCTGTGGCAATTGTCGCAGGCCTCTTTCTTCATCGCGACACCGCCCTCGAGGGAGCCATGCACCATGCCCGAATGACAGGCGGTGCAGGTGGATTCCGGATCGCTGAAATGCGCCCGATGCAGCGCATCGGCGATATATAGCGGATCGCTGCCAAACGCCGGATCCGCCTGGAAGGTCGAAGATTTGCTGAAGAAGTGGCACTTCATACAGACGGGATCCTCGACCACGGCGTGAATGTTGCCGATCTCGCCGAAGTAGTGCTGCACCATCTGCCGGGCACCGCCGATCTTGGCCTTGATATAGCCCCCGAGACCGGTGCCCGAATGGCAGTCCATGCACTCGACTTTGTTGTGCGTAGATCGGGTCCAGGACACGTAGCGGGTGCTCATCTCGTGGCAGCTGGTACAGAACGACGACGTGGAGGTGTAGGCACTGCCGGCGACACCGCCGGCAACACCCACCACCAACAGAATGATCAGGACAATCGGCAGGATGCGGATTGCCCTAGCCATTCGACCCGCCGGCTTTCGCCCGGGTGGCCAATGGTTGCTTGGCCGCGTCCAGGGCCTTCTGCAGATCGGCCGGGTCGTGGTCCTTGTGGTAATGACAGTAATTGCACGAGTTGGCCTGCTTTTCTACGCCGCCGTGTTCGAGCGACACCTTCGGCTGGATCACCTTCATGGTGTGATCGTGCAGGTCGCCCGATTCTGCGTTCTTCACGATCTTGGCCATATGGCAGGAGATGCAGCTGTTCATACCGTGCAGGCTATGCGAGCCCGTCGGGTTGTTGTTGGGTGTATGGCAGCTCAGGCACAGCTTGTCACCCGGCAGGCGGGTCTGGTAGCGGGTCGCCGCCCCGGTGTCATGCACGGTGTGGCAGGCGATGCAGGTGACGCCCTCTTTGGCATGCTGGCTGTTTTGCCAGTCCAGGTACTGCTGGTGGTGTGCCTTGGAGTGACCGTTGGGCCAGAAGTGTTTCTTATCCGAACCGGCCTCGATGGGGACATATTTGTTGAGCAGGCTCATCCCCGGCTTGAAGCCGACCGGATAGCCGTGTGCGCCGGAGGGGTCCTTGCCGCGGGTGTGGCAGGAACCACAGACCTGGACCTGCAGGCCGACCGCCAGATTGGCCGGGTTGGTGATGGTGGCCGCGACCATGGTCGGGCGCTCTTCGACTACGTGCTTGCTGCCCGGGCCATGACAGGCCTCGCAGCCCACTGCGGGTTCGACGAAGGTGCGGCCCTCGTAGTTCAGCCCAGTGACATGACAGGCGCCGCACTTCTTCAGCCAGGGGCGTTGGTCCCAGTCCTTGGCGTGATAGGGGGCCCAGCGTCCGGTCTCCAGGTTGTACTGCGCCGGGAGGATGTACATCTCATCGTCCTTCTTGATGATGTAGCGCTGCTTCCACTGGTTGCCGATGGTGTAGATGATGCCTTCCTTGCCGAAGGTGCGTACGTCGGAGGGGGTCTCGAAGTCGCCAACGATCGCATTGGGGTTCTTGCTGACATCCGTCGACATCTGCGCATGCAGCGTCTGTTTCCAGGTCTTGTAGATCTTTTGGTGACACTTCTGGCAGGACTCAGAGCCGACGTAGGTCGCACCCTCCTGCGATGCGCTGACGGTGCCCGTGAGGCACAGGACGAAAACAGACAGGCTCGCGAAGGCCCAGATAGTGCTGATCTTGCTCGACATGGTTCTTGGTCCTCTCGCCATCGACGGTTCTTTTTGCAGACGTTTCTTTGCAGTCTTGAGGAGGCTCAGGGCCCCTGACACCAGGTGACTTGACGGGTCAGCAATGCATTCAATACTGTCTGATTTTCTATGGAGTTCTCCGAAGCGTCTCCCCATGCACCCTGCGACCGATGCGATGCCGCTGAGAAACAGGCAATCTGGTCAGCGGCATCGCTTTCCCGTCGCATAACGACAAAATGTAGCCCATCTGCGAGAAAAAGTTACTTTTATTAGGGTTTTTCGGCAGCACTTTCAATCAGACAATCTGAGACACTGCCAGTGTCGGCACGTAGCTCATTTATCCTTACTCTCCACTCGATCTTCCGTTAGTTGGTAGACCGCCTTCAATCGCGAGAGCAGATCGATCGATGCCTGATCGGTATTCTCCAGATCGAAGGAGTGGCCCTGGGCAATGATGGCGGCGTAGGTTCGGGCCAGCGATTCGACCACCTCTCTTGAGTCGTCAGGCCAGCCCTTGGACCGGTAGTAGGTCCGGGTCCAGTTCATGTAGCCTTTGGAGACGTTCAGCCGGTGCAGTATCTCGGTGGCCTTGCCCGCCACCATGGGGAGGTCGTCCTTGTTGTTCTCGTAGTGACAGATCCGGCAGGTGTTCTCGACCATTTCCCGGTAATAGGGCTTGCGGTTCATGGCCTCATGGCAGGTGCTGCAGGTCGGGGTGCCGACCTGGTCCTTGAGCCCCTTGTAGTGCTCGCTTTCTTTGAACTGCTTGGTCTCCTTCTTGTGGCATTCGCCACAGGTCTCCGGCTGGTTCTTGTAGAACAGTCGGCTGCGGGGATCCGAGACTGGCAGTACGCCCTGATGGGCATCCTGCATATTGCTCGCCAGCGGGTCGCCGCCATGGCAGTCGTCACAGGTCAGGCCGTTCTGATGATGCGGCGAATTCAGCCAGTCGCGGTAGTACCAGAAGATCTTCTTGTACTGCACAAAGTTGCGTTGCTCCGAGTGACAGTTCTCACAGCTGGTCGGGGATTCACCCTCGCTGGCTACAACGCCTGGCAGCAGCCCACAAAAGAGCAGGACGCCGACCAACCGATACCACCCCGAAAAAGACAGGCGCCTGGCCCTGATAGTCATGACGTCACTTCCTTTGTTGAACTGCCCGCGGATTCAAGTGACAGGGATGAACGCTTGACCGATGGCTTGTAGCGCACATCGCCCAGCTCGATCGCGATCGTGGCCTTGGCCAGCAGCGTGAAGACCAACAGGCCAATGGCCCATATGCCCAGAGAGATCATCAACTCGGTCGTGGTCGGGCTGTATTCGAAGATCTCTCCGAGCGGCGTCGGGATAAAACCGGGCACCACCAGCCCCATACCCTTCTCGACCCAGATGCCGAAGAATGCCATCACACAGGCGAGATTGAGCATCTTCATGTTGTTGCGCAACGGATGGATCATCAGGATCAGCAGGGCGGCTACATTCAATGCCAGGGCACTCCATATCCAGGGCCGCAGTCCGTCAAAGCCATGCAGGCCAAGGAACAGATAGCGGATCGACGCGGCATGCCCGCCCTCGTTGTAAAAATCGGTGAACAGTTCCGCGCCGACGAAAAACAGATTGATCTGCAGACAGACCGCCATGATCAGCGCCATGGTCCGGATGACCTCTTGGCTTATCGGATAGCGCGTAACGCCACGGAGAACCTGCATGGCAATGATGATCAGGGCCGGGCCCGACACAAACGCGGAGGCGATAAACCGCGGCCCCAGCAGTGCGGTATTCCAGAAAGGGCGCGCCGAATTTGCGGAAAACAGAAAGGCAGTGACCGTATGGATCGAGATCGCCCAGAACATCGCGAGCACGACGAACGGGAAATACAGCCTGAAGTTTGGTTCCAGGCCCTTGTAATGGCGAAAATGGACGTAGGCCGGGATCGATAAGTTCAGCAGCAGATAGCCAGAGAGCACGACCACATCCCAGGCGAGCAGCGAGATCGGAAAATTGAACTCCCCCAGTAGCGGGATCATGTGCCACATACGGTCCGGCCGGCCAAGATCGACGATCACGAACAACATGGCCATCGTAACCGCAGCAACTGCCATGCCCTCGCCGAGCAGGACCACGTGTTTGATGTCGGCGCGGTGAAAGATATAGGCGGGGATCACGAGCAATACTGCCGAGGCCGCCACGCCGACCAGAAACGCAAAGTTGGCGATATAGAAGCCCCACGATACCTGGTCGCTCATCCCGGTGACGACCAGGCCATGCTGCAGCTGCTGGACGTAGAACCAAAGGCCTGCCGCGATCGCGACCAGTAGCGTCAGCACCCAGGCCCAGTAACGCAGGCTGCCGCGCAGCATCTCCCGCGCCGCGTCGTAAAGATAATGCATCACCGCCATACAGTCGCCCTCAGTCCGTGAAGTACCAAAACTTGGGTTCGGTACCCAGATCTTCCTTGAGTCGAAACACCGTCTTGTTCTCCAGCACGTAGCGGATCTCGCTGTTCGGGTCGAGCAGATTGCCGAAGATCCTGGCGCCGGTCGGGCAGGCCTCCATGCACGCCGGCTGTCTGCCCTTGCGCGTGCGCTGGATACAGAAGTGGCATTTCTCGACCACCCCGCGCGGGCGCGGGCGATTGCCCAGATAGTGGGTATTGGGATTGAGTTCGTCGGCCGGGATCTGCGGCTCGGTCCAATTGAAATGCCGTGCCCAATACGGACAGGCGGTCATGCAGTAGCGGCAGCCGATACACCAGTCGTAGTCGATGACGACGATGCCGTCGGGCTCCATCCAGGTGGCCTTGACCGGGCAGGCCTTGACGCACGGCGGATCGTCACACTGCATACACTGCACCGGCAGATAGTACTTGCCCTCGACCGGCACCTCGGCCGGATCGTAGTAGTGCTCCGACTCCTCGAGATTACTCGACCCTGCGTCCATCTGCAGGACCCGGATGTACTGAATCTCCGACGCCCTGCTCTGGTTATTTTCCTGCACGCAGGCGTGCACGCAGTCGCGGTATCCCTTGCAGCGTGAGATGTTGAGGGCATAACCGAATACCACGCCCTCGCGTGGCGGCGTGTCCTCGCAGGTGATCTCTACACCGTAGCGCCGCTCGGCCTTGCGGGCTATCCTCGCCAGGGTTTCCTGCATCTCCTCGGGCGTCATGCGCCTGTAGTAGGTCTGGAAGAAATCGTTCCAGGCGTCCTCGAAAGTCTGACCGCCCCAGGCCGGTTTGGCCGCCCCGGCGGCCAGCGCTGTCGCCGTGGTCGCTCCGGCGGCACCGAGTTTCCGCAGAAAGTTTCTGCGCCCGGCATCGCAGCCGCCAATGTCCGGGTCGTTGCGATCGCCGTCTTCACTCATGCGCCATCTCGTCGCCGGCTATGCCCGGCAGTTCCCAGCGAGGCCGGTGATTCGGTATCTCAGGTTCCACCCGCTGCAGGCCGAGTCGGACCTGCGGCGGCGGTTTGGGGTCGCGTGGTTCGATCGCGGGCTCGTGCGGGTCGTGGCAGCTGGTGCAATTGTGGATAATCCGCTCGCCATCCCAGGTCTCGACACGCTTGCCGTGCGCGCCGAAATACCAATCCTTCTGCTGCAGCGCATGGCAGGCGCCGCACTGCAGGTAGGCCTGGTCGGCCTCCAGCTTTTCGCCGACGAGGGTGCGCAGATAATTGCGCTCCTGCTGATCGTGGCAGACCAGGCACCAGACCCGGCCCTTGCCGTGGCTGATACTATCAGTGTGAGGTGCGTCCGGGAGTCGGCGCACGGTCGGATCCGGCACCATTTCTGCGTGGCAGCGGATGCAACGCGGCAGTTTCGAACGCCGCTTCGGCGCAGCGACAGTGAAGCTCGGGGCCGTCGGATAGCCTTGGAAACGCAGCGGCGGTTCCGCGGGCTCCTGCGGATCGGCAGCAACACATGGCATAGCGGCGCCCAGCGTCACAAGAGCAACAAAGATCACGGTTCGTTTCATCGGAGCCTCTGTCCTAAGCTGTTCAGCGAAAGGGCGGCATCCAGCCCCAAGCGGCGCTGGTGATAAACACAAACCTTGCAACCCGGCGATGTCAAACCCGACAGGCTGCGGGCCCGGCTTGTACGCGGCGGGACGTAGCGGCGGGGCCCTTAGGCCAACTACCGTGTCATCATTCTGTAAGCGTAGTCGAAAAAAGGGGCGCTATCCGCGCCCCCTGTGTTGCCTGATTGCAGAAAAGGCGGCGCTGCGCCGCGCAAGCAATTGGCAGAAATGCAAATTTTCGGGCAGCTGTATCAGCGCTCTGCCTCCCTGCCCTTGATGTTGCCGGCAACCGCACCCGCGACACCACCGATGGCGGCGCCCGTCCAGCCCCTGCCGCCGGAAAGGGCGGCTATCCCGGCACCGGCGGCTGCACCGAGCGCGGCACCGGAAAAGGTACCCTGCTGTTCCTTGGTCATGTTCGTACAGGCCACGGAACTCCCGAGCGCCAGTGCCAGCAATGCATAAGTGAATCTTTTCTCCATCGTCGCCCCCTTAGCGTTTAATTCTCGGCAAGGCCATCTCGATGTAGAGCACCTCGAGCACTGGCCTTTTCAGCTGTTCAGGATTACCGGCGTAGTAGGTGTCGAGCTGTGCGACCAAGTCCGGGATACCGACGCCCGACAGCCCATTCAAGAGCACCGGCACGATGCTGCGTCCGCGCATAGCCGCGAGATCGTCACCGGCCATCGCCTGCTCGACCTCCAACACATTGCCAATCCCGAACAGAAATGCCCGTTTCTGCGTCAGATCGGCAGTCGTCCAATGCTCGCCGGTAACGAGCGGCAGATCCTGCGGGGTATGCTGGGCGGACCAGGCCACGCTAGACAATGCCAAAAGCATCATCGATGCAAACGGAACAAACAGTCTCTTCATACGAACCTCCTTTTTAACTTTAATCCGACAGAGCAGGATACGCGAATAAGACGCAGATTGGTCGCTCTGTACCTGCGATTTTCTACGATGTCTTCACGAAACAGCCTATCGACCTACAGCCTGCAATAGCGCCGACACGCGGGTGAGCATCAGGGCGCCGCCGTGAGGTTGAGCCGGCTCGCCACGCCCTGCGGGCTTACCTGCTCGGCCGCTGCCGGCTCCAGCAGCGTCATCCGGCCGGCGGGCAGCTGCTGCTCCAGCTGCACAGCAATCGCCTTCGCCCGGTCTTGGGCCAGCTGCGGCAATACGGTCGTCGCCAGCGGCTCTTTCTCGCGAAGCTGATCGTAAAGCCGTTCAACGAGCGCCGCTCGCCGCTCATCGGGCGGCATGGCCTTCAGCGCCTGCTTTTCGCGGGCGAGCGCCTCGGCGCCGAGGCGTTCGTCGAAGAGTTTCTCCACGGCCTTTTGGGTATCGCCATCCGTGAGACTCACCGGACCCGGTGCCTCCCCGGGTGCCAGCTTGATGCCCTGCTTCTGCAACACGGCACGGTTCACGGCCAGGGTGCGCAATGCCGCGCCGTCTTCTGCCAGTGAGTACCCGCCCTGGATCTGCAGGGCCAGCTTGGGGCGGTCGGCGAGTATTTTCACCACGGTGCCGAGCTTCTCCCGCTCGGGCGGCAGCAAGTCTGCTGCGCCGGGGGCGAAGACGATGGTATCCAGCTTCTCGCCTTCGACCCCCAATGCGGCAGCCAGCACGCGGAATGGCGCGCTAATGGCCTTGGTGATCAGATTCCCCAGGGCCTTCCAGACGATCTGCCCGTAACTGAACTGCGGGTCGTCGAGGTCCCCGGCAACCGGCAGGCCGATATCGATGCGCCCGTTGGCATCCTCGAGCAGGGCGATGGCCAATTCCAGCGGTGCATCTATGGCGTCGGGACTGTCCACCTTCTCGCCAAGCGTCAGCTTGTCGATGACGATCTGGTTATTGCCCTGCAGCTGAGCGTTTTGCACCATGTAGCCCAGATCCAGCGACAGCTTTCCGCTGTCGATCTTGTAGCCGGCGAACTTGGCGCCATACGGCGCCAGATGAGAAAGGTCGATGTTCCGGAAGACCATCAGGATGTCGACGAACTCACGCGGTGCTGTCGGCTGCAACTCGCCCTGGATGGTCGCGGTCCCGAACTCGTCCACGCCCCCCTCGAGCTCCACCGAGGCGCGCGCACCCTTGGCGGTCGAGATCCCGGCGATTGAGCCCTTCAGGCCATGGATATTGGAACGAAACTGCGGCGTAAGGCTAAGGTCTCCAAAGTTCAAGGCAGCGTCGCGGATGCTGATCCGCTGGACCTGAGCCAGAAAGTCCTGGGCTTGCTCGGGAGACTCGCTGGGTGCCGCTTCAGTCGGAGACGACTTGAGAACGTCCTGCCAGTTGGTCGTCGTGTCCTGGTTGATGATGAACTTGCCCTCCGCCCGATCCAGCAACAGCTCTTTGATGTCGAGGCGACCGGGCGCTATCGCCAGTTCCTCCGCCTGCAGTGCGCGCCAGCCCAACAGCGTGGCGCCGCCAACGCTCTCGGTGACCGCCAGGTCATCCACCCGCGCCGTCCCAGCAAAACGCAGGCCGCCATCGCCTTCCTGCGCGAAGTCCAGCCGACCCCTCAGGCCTGCCCGACCGCTGTCGAGACTGACGCGTGCAAACTCGGTTAGATAGGTCTGCAGCGGCAGCAAGGTGATGTCGCTCAGGTCGAGATCAGCAACGACCGAGGGCCCGGCCAGATCCACCTGGCCGCTGGCGGCCAGCTTGCCACCCTCTTGCAAAGCGGCATCGAGCTCGAACTTCAGTGGCGCCTCCGGCGGGTGGGTGATATCGGTGACCTGCAGCGCTATCGGCGTCACATTCAGGGTCACCGGCGCGGGCGCGCCGCGGTCTGTTATGACGGCACCGAAGCCCGCGACCCTGAACCGCTGCAACGCCACGCGCCAGGGATTGGGTTCCGCCTCCGCTGATGGCTTGCTCGGACTGGTCCATACCTGCTGCCAGTTGAGCTGGCCGTCGGCAGTCCGCTCTACGATCACGCGCCCCCCGTCTACCTGCAGGTCGTTGAGCGCCACACGGGTCCCGGCCAGGTCGACCATGCCGCCCTCGAGGACGGTGTGGTCGAGGGTCAGCAGCGGCTCCTGCGCATCGGCCTGGGTCAATGACAGCATTTTCAGGTCGGCGCGCAGATCGTCAAGCCGCACCTCGGTACCGTCTTTAGTGCGCTGCGCCAGCAGCGCGAGGCGTAACCTCAGGTCTTCGGTACCGATGCGCACCGGGGAGGCCTGATCGCGATCCTCGAACTGCACCGCCACCCCGGCGACCTCGACCGCGTCCAGCGTCACCGAGAAGGGCGCCGCGCCAGTTTCGTCGGCCGGTTTCTGCTCGACTGCCGTACCTCTGGCGATCCCCGCCCAATCCAGCAGCGTCTGGTCGCGGATGGCACGCACCACGCCGGTGGAGGCCCCTAAGCGCCCGACCTTGAAGCGATTGCCGTCGAGGTCGAATTCGCCGTCCTCAAGCACCAGGGTCTGAAGTTCCAGCAGCGGCCGCGCGGCCGCGCGACGCTGCAATCGCAGGTCGGACAGCGCCAGCTGCAGGTCCGACACCCGCAGCCGCGCTTTCCCGTCAGCATAACCAAAGTCGTAGTCTGCCCTGCCGTTCAGGCGGCCGGCCGGCTGCTCGAGGTCGAATTCATCCTGCAGGAAGCGCCAGGTCAGTCGCGGCGAATAGTCCTCGACGCGCAAACGCCCAGTGGCAGACAGCGGATTCAATACCAGCTCACCCTGCACGGACAGGCGACTGCCGTCCCCGAAACCTAGCGTCAGGGACTGTCCGCCCTCGCCGTCCGGACGGGTGCTCAGCCGCTGTGCCTGCAGATCGATCGGGAGGATATCGACCTCGGCCGGCGTCGGGCGCGACAGGTCGCTGACGTGCAGCACGCCATTTCGGATGTCCACCTTCTCGAGCATCAGGTACCAAGGCTCCGCGGCCGGTGCCGGCGGTAGCGCCGCGGTTGCTTCCTCGTCGCCACCTGCATCGGCGATCAGCCGCGCCAGATTTAGTTGGCCGTCGGCGGCAATCTCGAGGTTTACCCAGGGGCCGATCAGCTGCAGCTCAGACAACCATATCTCACGCTCCAGCAAGGGGCCAGCGTCGAGGTCGATGGTGGCCTCGGCGATACTCGCCAGCGTCGCCCCCTGCCGCTCTCGCAGTATCAGTCCTTGCAGCGTCAGGCGCAGCGTGAAGGGGTTGAACCCGACATGATGGAGTTCGAGGTCACGCTGCAGATGCTCGGTTACTGCCGCAGGCGCCATGCGCTGGATCAGATAGGGCGCGAGCACGAAGCCGACCAGCGCATAGATGCCCACCAGCGCGGCAACGAAGACTGCCAGGTAGGCAGTCATGCGTCGCAAGGCTTTGGCGCTGCGCGTTGGAGACATTGCTACCATCCGTCACTTTTTTGTTTGACCCATGAACACGCATCAGCTCGGGTGTCCGAGTCGCTGCCCGCAGGCCCCCGAGACTTGTACAGTCTGCGAGCGCTCAAGCGTTGTTCGCAAGGCCTTAAAGTACGCGGGAATCTCATGTGCGGGAATCTCATAGGTGAACTCGGCCGACGACCCTCAATGGGCAGGCCGGATCGAGCGATCGAGGCAGCTGATCATCGCCTTTGGCTTACCGTCGCGGTTTTAGATGCAATTCTCCACTGACTGCGCCGTACTACCCTGGTAGCTACCGAAGGAGACAGCGAATGCTCGACTGGAAACCCGAATATTGCCACGACAAGGCCGTCTCTGCCGTCTGGCATCATGCCGGTACCAACCTGGCCCTCGATTTCCACGGCGACCCGGGCGGCGATCTGGTGGTCTTCTCCGACGGCAATCACCACATGGCGTTGCTGGACGCCGTACGCGCCTTTCGCGAGCGCCATGACACCCTTGGACTCTTTTACACCACCACGCCGCCCGCGCCGCTGGTGGCGGCGCTCAGGTCCGGGGAGCTGCGGCTATGCAACCTGCTGCTGTCGGTGAGGCCCCATGTTTTCATCAGCCCCGGCTCCGTGTTGGAGCCACTGCGGCAGCAAGGCCTGCTGGGCGAACTCCGCGGCCTCTTAAGCAGCCGCGGCAACGTGCTGCTGGTAGCCCGGGGTAATCCCAAGGCCATTCACGGCGTTGCCGACCTCGCCCGCGACGACTTGCGATTGTTCTTGTCGAATCCGGAGACCGCTTGGGGCGCACATTCCTGGAGTTCATGCTAAGTGCCCTGGTGGCGAATATCTACCGACACCACGGCATGGAGCCGGACTGACCTGCAAGGTGCAGCGTGTGGGTCAGATCACCTGGAAGAGATTGCGCTGATGGTTGACCCGCGAACAGACGTAACAAAGCTCCGGGGCGCCGACCTCAGGCACCGGCCTGTGGAATCTGACACCACACGCCGGACATGTCCTGTTCTGAAGCGCCAAACGTGACTGCTTGAAGGTCCCGCCGGCCGTGATCGACAATGCATCCTGGTCACAAACGTCTGCGCACAGGCGGCACCCGGTGCAAGCGTCGACCCTAATGACGAACGCGGCCGGCTCCTCTTCCAAGGTAAAGACATCGTGCGGACAGATCTGCAGGCAGGCATCGCAGCCGTTACAGCCGCCCGGGTCGATCTCGGGTGCGAACAGGACCAGATCGCCAGGTCGCGAAGGCGGCAGATACTCTCCCGCCACACGCCAAGCCGGATCGCTTGCGTCGAATTGATGTTCTGCAACTGCCGCGGCCATGCGACGGAAAAAGGCGCGCCGATCGAGCTGCGGCGCGGTTGTTCCCGCCCAAGGGGCAAGCTCCGTTCTAGCTTCCGCGCCGGCAGGTTCAGCGATCAGGTGAATGCCGGGCAGTCGGCGTTGCGTCAGCACCCGATTGAACAGATCCAGACGGTGCACCAACCCTCTGCGATCATTGCGTGGGCAACTCTGGCACTCGGCGGTCTGCAACGACAATCTGCGCAATCCGCCGCGATACATCGCTGCAATCTGCTGCAGACTGACGGCGTTCACGCAGGGTAGGCGCCAACCGGGACGGTCACCGACGATACGCTCGCAGGATAGTGTGACATCCCTCTGTGCTGGGGGCGCTTGCGCCGAGACGCTGGCCAGGGAAAGCGCGCCCTCCGGACAGTGCGCCACACAGATTCCGCAACCGTCGCAAAGGTCCGTGTCGATCGCCAGTGCCTCGTCGTCAAGCCTCCAGGCGTCAACCGGACAGGCCGATACACAATGCCGACAACTCGCCACCTCGGCCCGCGCATGCACGCAGCGATCGGGATCTGCGGTCGGCACCTTGCCGGAGGCCTCGGCAAGCAACTCACGTAGCTGCATGAAGGCCCTCCGTCCACGGAACTAGCCCGCTTATCTCCTCACCGGGTTTCGTTGCGAGGGTATCTCCGCCCGCAGCAGGAAATCGGTGAGGTTTGCAGGCTACGGCACCGCTGCGACGCGGGTCGTTCGCGGTGGCACGGTGCACGGGCATGATTCCCGTTCTACCAGGATGGAGAACTGCCGGGCACATAGGAGCTGGGCATAGGCAGAGGCTCCTCCGCTACCGACTTGGTGCGCTGTTCGATCTCCAGCGCGGTCGGTCGGGCCTCACCGAGGATCTGGGCCAGCACATCCCGGAGCTCGTCCAGGTAGATCGACGTGAGCATCGCCAAGCCGGCATAGAAAGGCGTCGCGGCACGTTGCGCTACCCGATGGGCGAAATCCGGTAACCAGCGCAGCGTGTGCTCATCCAGGAATCGTGCGGCATCCGACAGTGCCGAGGCACTGTCTTGCTCCAGTAGTGCCGCGACAAACTGCAGCTGATAGACCAGATGATCATCGGGCCGTTTTCTCCAGTCCGGCGCCCTCAGACCCAGCTCCGAATAAGACTGGCGCACCTCGAACATCGGCTGCTGCATGATCAGGCCATCCTCGTCCAGCCAGACGGACTCGCACGGCGAGGCGCCCACGCCATGTGTCAGATAGACGGAGGCGAAGTCGGCCGCCAGCTCATCACGCTGTCGTGCATCATCGAGTTGCATGTCCACGACGATGAGGGCGAGTGTACTGAGCAGCTCTTTCGCCTGTGCAGATTCGAGGCGGAAGGCCAGGCCCTCCGGAAAGCGGTCCGCTTGCAATAAGGAGACCGTTGGCCCATCCAGCTCGCGGTCGTGCAGCTGCGCGAATATCATCAGATCCAATGCGATACCGTCGCGAAAAACGCTCAATGCATCATTCATATCGCCAGCTCTCCCTGACGATGCGACCGACCCGGCAGCATCGCAGACAATCCAAAGGTGTCGGCCAGCGCGATCATTTATCCACTCGCCCCTTGCTGTGCGCAACGAACACGATCGACGGGTGCGTCAACTCCGGATTGGCGAAGTTCTTGACGTTGCCGACGGGTTCCTCATGGGGCCCTATCGCCTTGGTCTGATACTCATTCAGCCGCAGCAGATCGATCGGCCCGACGTCGAGCACACGCATCATGCAGGCCATCACACAGTAAGGTTTGCGGCCGGCCTCCAGCTCGTCGACACAAAGATTGCATTTCTTGACGATCTGCGCCTCCGGGTCCCACTGCGGGGCACCATAGGGACAGGTCGCTTCGCAGCGCCGGCAGCCAATACACAGCGTCGAATCGATATCGACGATGCCGTTGTCCGGTCGCTTCCAGATCGCGCCGGTAGGACAGGCGGGGAGACAGGCTGGCTCGGCGCAATGGTTGCACGAGAGGTTGACCTTGTAGGCAAATACATCGGGATAGGTGCCCCCCTCGACATACTGCACGCGCCTGAAGCGCGGCCCGGCCGGCAGGCCGTTTTTGTCCTTGCAGGCGACCTCGCAGGCGCGGCAGCCGATGCAGTCGACATTGTTATGCACGAAGCCGAGCTGCTGCTCCGGCTTGACCGGTTCATAGACGGTCTTCTTGCGTCGCTTGATGGCGGCCCTTAGCTGCGCGCGGTCTTTGATCTTCTTCATCAATCAACCCTCCCTTTCAGAGGTCGCGACGGAAAACATGGGATCGTGCCGTTGCCAACTGGTCCCAACCCGGCCGGTGCGCGAGGTCCGTCTTGCGGATGTCGCACAGCACCGTGTTGTAGGCGAAGGAGCCGGCCGGACTGGGCTCGTCGAGCGTGAGCATGTCCGGATTGCCGGAGCGGTCGACGCCATTTGTCGTCGAGATCGAGCCAGGCCCCTTCGTGGATAACGGCAACGCCGGGCATGCAGCGTTCGGTCACATAGACAGGTACAACAACCCTGCCCCGTTCGTTCCAGACCTCGACCGTGTCGCCGGTCTTGATGCCCAGGCGTCTCGCGTCCGATGCGTTCACCGTCACTTCCTGCTCATAGGTCTCGCGCAGCCAGCTGCAGTTGTTGAATATCGAGTGGGTGCGCCAGCTCGGATGCGGCGAGATCAGGTGGAACGGGTACTTTGCGGTCTTCGGGCTGTTCAGCGATTCCCAGGGCTCGATCCATTTCGGGATCGAGGGGATATGGTAGCCGTAGCGCGTACGCGTCCAGTCACCGATCTGCGCCAACTCAGTGCTGAGTATCTCGATGCGTCCCGAGGGTGTCTGGAAGGGCTTGCCCTGTTCGATCTGCTCACGGAATGCGACATGCGGCTGGTCGAGCTTGAACTTGTAGACACCGCGCTGCTTGAACTCGTCCCAGCTCATGTCGACATGCTGGTGCGCCATGACCTTACCTTCCCACCAATCCTGCAGATAGGCCTCGTCGACGGCATCGGGGTTGTGGAAATAGCTGCGGTCCGCCTTCGGGTTGTAGGTCTTGCCGAAACGGTCGCCGATGCCGGTCTTCTCGCCGATCCGATAGGCCAGTTCGGTAAAGACCTGAAAGTCGCTCTTCGATTCGCCCAGCGGCTCGATGACCTTCGGGCGATGGATATAGTAGTGTCCCTTGTACCAGGGCAATGCGACGTCGTGCCGCTCGAAATGCGTCGCGATCGGCAGCAGAACATCGGCATACAGGCCCGACGGTGTGATGGTCGAGTCCATGCAGACCACCAGCTCCATCTTGTCCATCGCGGCGATTTCTTTATTGATGTTGGTGAGCTGGTTGAACCAGTCAGAGCCATGCCAGAAGATCCCTTTGATGTTCGGGATTACGCCGTCTAACTGGTCCTGTCGCGGCCACAGACCGATCTCTTCGCGCCGGACGTTCGGGTAATTCAGGACGCAGTGCGCCCAGCGATCCGACTTGATCGACGAAAACCAGATATTGGCGTACTGATCATAAGGATAGGCTACCGCCTCGGCATGCCAGGCCTTGCCGACGCCCTCGGCGCAGCCGCCGAGCACGCCGATGTTCCCGGTCATCGCCTGCAGTGCGGCGGCCATGCGGTTGTACTGCTCGCCATAGGCATTGCGCCCCGGCGCCCAGGAGGCCTTGAGCGCGGCGGGCTTGGTCCTGGCGTACATGTCCGCCAGCTTCTTGATGTCGTCCGCCGACACGCCACAGATCTGCGCTGCCCATTCCGGGCTCTTGGCAACGCCGTCGTAGGTGCCGAGGATATAGTCCTTGAAGTTTTCCTTGCCGTTCGGCGAATTGGCCGCCCAGTCCGGCATCGTGCCGGCATCCATGCCGAGCGTGAAGCGGTTGATGAAGTCCTGGTCATGCAGGTTGTTGGTGAAAATGTAGTGGGCCATCCCCGCCATCATTGCGGCATCGGTGTTCGGCCTGATCGGGATCCACCAGGCATCGTAGGCGGCCGCGGAATCGGTGTACTGCGGATCGATCAGTACGAACTTGCAGCCCCGTTGCTTGGCCATCCGCATGTAGTAGAAGGTGTTGCCGCCGTGGAAGGTATAGGCTGGGTTCCAGCCCCACATGATCATCAGCTTGGAGTGCGCAAAGGTGTCGTCTTCGTTGCCGTCCTCGATGGTGCCGAAGGTCCAGCGTGAACTGGACGTCGTGCCCTGGTAGGAGGGCACCGACCATGAATTGGTGCGGCAACCAAACATGCCGAGAAAGCGCCCCAGCAGCCCCTCGATTTGGTCGGACTTGTGCAGTACGCCATAGGACGCACCCGCATAGCTCTGATCCAGGAGCGCAGTCGAACCGTACTGATTTTTTATCTCGATCATCTTGCGCGCGACATACTCGAGCGCCTCATCCCAGCTGAGACGCTTGAACTTACCCTCTCCGCGCTTGCCGACCCGACCCATCGGGTACAGCAGGCGCTCGGCCGAGTAGAGCCGCTGGCGATATGATCGGCCGCGCAGGCAGGCACGCACCTGGGGCTCCTCCTCGGTATCCTTACCAAAGTAGCCGTCGCGCTGATAGCGCCCGTCATCGGTGGTCAGGCGTACAATCACGTCGCCCTTCTTGTGCGCCACCAGCATATGGCGCGAACCGCAGTTATGAGCGCAACTGGTGACGACGGTCGATAGCTCATCATCACGCGGATAGGGTTCGTAGGCGAACGCCTGGGCGTCGCGTGTCTTGATAAGGCTGCCGGCACCCAACGCGGCGGCGCCGGCTGCGGTGCTCTGCAGAAACGACCGTCTGGTCATTTGCAGACGGTCTTTCAGGAAATCCAGGTTCTTGTTGTCGCTCATGGCATCCTCCGCGCCGCTGACTGACTACTGAGCCGCTGGTGCATCTGCGGTTACGGTAAAACGAGGGTTGGAGCTGGTCGGTCTGTCCTTTGCCCAATCGGGAGGCACTCCGCTATCCCCGGGCCAGGTATGCCGCGGATACGGATAACTGATCCGGTACCATGAGCGTCCACCGTGGCATCCATAGCAGACGTCGCTGGTCTGCTTGGCGGCCTCTTCGATCGCCGCCGGCTTGAGAAAATTGACCTGGTGGCGGTTTGTGCGGATCGCTGCGTGGCAGGTCAGGCAGTTGTCACCGAACAGCTGACCGTGCTCGATCCAGCTGCCGGGCACGCCCATCACCTGGTAATTGAACTTGCCGTGGCACATCAAGCAGGTATTTGGATCGACATGCTTGCGTTGAATCAGGTCGGACTGTCCGGTCGCCGAGGAATTGGCCGTCTCCTCGCGTGGATCGTTTCCCTGATGGCAGGTGTTGCAGCGCAGATTCATCACCTGTTTTGCGTAATCGCTCACCAAATGTCTGCGGTGAAAGGTCTCCTGCGGCCCCGCATAGGTGTCCAGAGTCTGGTACCAAGCCAGTGCATCGCTCGACTGAACTCCCGCCGGTGACGCCTCCAGGACCCGATCTTCGAGGACCTCCTGGTGACAGGCCAGGCACTGCTCATCACGCGCGGCGTCAATCGCGGGCCTGAAATGTAACGGATCCCAACGGGCCGTGTAATACCCGTCCGTATCCTGTCCAAGGGCCGGTAAGCCGCTCAGAATGCAGGCGAGAAAAAGCGCGAAATTCGTGACCGACAGTCCTTTCAGCTGGATCATCGGAGTTTCCTCATCGTCGTAGGGAAAATGGCACGTCCCTGTGCCAGGGCACCTGCCCGCTCCGCGGGACAGGGGTTATTGCGGCGGGTTCCAGCCGGACATGCCGGACATACCCCCCATGCCGGACATTCCCGACATGCCGCCCATACCGGACATACCACCCATGCCGGACATCCCCGACATGCCACCCATACCGGACATACCGCCCATTCCGGACATACCACTCATGCCCTGCTGGGCCGGGTAGAAGTAGATCTGTCCTTCAGGCGTGATCTGGAAGTAGCCGGCCATCCCGGACATACCGCCCATCCCGGACATACCGCCCATCCCGGACATGCCGCCCATGCCGGACATTCCCGACATGCCGCCCATTCCGGACATACCGCCCATGCCGGACATACCGCCCATGCCGGACATACCGCCCATGCCGGACATACCGCCCATGCCGGACATGCCGCCCATGCCGCCCATGCCGGACATACCACCCATACCACTCATTCCAGACATGCCACCCATACCGGACATGCCCTGCTGGGCGGGATAGAAGTAGATCTGTCCTTGCGGTGTGATCTGGAAGTAACCGGACATACCGCCCATGCCGGACATTCCCGACATGCCGCCCATACCGGACATACCACCCATGCCGGACATCCCCGACATGCCGCCCATACCGGACATACCACCCATGCCGGACATTCCCGACATGCCGCCCATACCACCCATGCCGGACATCCCCGACATACCGCCCATACCCGACATGCCGCTCATGCCACTAGGCTGCCAGACCCATTGTCCGCCCATACCGGACATTCCGCCCATGCCGCCCATGCCACTCATACCGGACATGCCGGACATGCCGCCCATGCCACTCATACCGGACATTCCGCCCATACCGGACATTCCGCCCATGCCGGACATGCCACCCATACCGGACATGCCACCCATACCGGACATCCCGCTCATGCCCTGCTGAGCCGGGTAGAAGTAGATCTGCCCCTCAGGGGTGATCTTGAAGTAGCCGGCCATTCCCGACATACCGCCCATGCCGGACATTCCCGACATGCCGCCCATGCCGGACATCCCGGACATACCACCCATGCCGGACATCCCGGACATACCGCCCATGCCGGACATTCCCGACATGCCGTCCATACCGGACATGCCACCCATACCGCTCATCCCGGCAACCGCGGTGCCGGCACCGAGCATCAGGCTGACCGCAGCGGCGGCGACAGCTTTCTTGAACCCTTTGCACATTCGTTTCATCTTCCTAATCCTCCAGTGATAGATTTTTCAGCTCGGCTGAGTGTCAACCGGGCTTGGCTTACTTTCAGTGCCACCCACGGATGTCGTAGCGACCGCCCATACCTGGCCGGTTGAACGGCGTGTACCAGTTACCCTGGTCCTCGAGGAATCGGAGGCTCTGGGGATAGGGGCGTGATACCCCGTGCAATGCCGCGGTGTACCAGGCCCCCGGATGGTTGACTTCCGTGATCTGAGGCGCCCCAATCGGACGCTCCCACGGCGTCTCTCCGGCAATCAGATTGTCTGCCGAGGCCGGGGCACTCGCCCCTGCAAAGAGCAGTGCCATCACGACCGGATATCCTTTCAAAGGACGCATCATCGACCCTCCTACCTTCGGTTTCCTCTTGACCCAAGTCCCGTCGGTAACTGGACGGGTTGGCATCATTGGTATCGCAACCTCTGTGCCACAGGGTGTTATGTGCTGATTTTATGAGGGTTTCTTTTTCCGCTTGCACTGTTGTGCCCGACATCGGCGCTGAAACCACGCCAGTTTGTCAGTAGCCGACAACCATGGATCACGCCTTTGTGCCGCGCACCCTGCAGCGCCTCGTCCCACGCGAGGCCTACAGGGAATTAATTCCATCTGCGGAAGGGGCTTGCGTGACATTTTTGAAGTGTTGAGGCCGAAGACGCCGGTGGGAACTTGATTCCTGCCATTTTGTCAGGCAGGGACGGAGCGGCGGGTCGATCTCTCGTCACGCGGGGCAAACTCCTGCCCGACCGACGACCCGCCTGTCAATCTGGCATATTTATGCACGGCAACCGGCCTATCGAAGGGATAAGACGCGCTCTCTGCGCGCCCTGTCGACAGCACCAGGCCGACAGCCAGTTCTTTATTGCAAATAGCTTCGCCAGGTGTTCCGCGCTTTTATCAGGCACCCTGATGGGATATTGGTTCGTTCCTTGCTACATCACCGATCACGCCTTGTTTCTACAGGGGTGCTCCGCGCCCCAGCAGAACCCAGCCACAAGGAGGCAACGGGGATGCGACTACTATTATCGCTACTATTGGTACCTCTCTCGGTCCATGCGCTCGACATGGAAAACGCAAGACGGATCAACAAGACCTGCGCACTGTGCCACGGTCAGTACAGCCAGGGGACACCGGGGATGATGTCGCCACGGCTAGCCGGGCTGCCAAAGGAATACATCGCCAAGGAGATGCGTTATTACCGGGACGGTAAGCGTGACTATGCGCCCATGGTGGTGACCTCGCAGATAAAAAACATGACCGACAAGGATATCGATGACATAGCCGAATACCTGGGCGATCTGGATATCCGCGAGATGGGGCTGCCGGAGATCCCCAAATATGAAGACGGCGACCCGGAGGCTGGCCGCAAGGTTTTCATGCGCGAATGCAAGGGTTGTCATGCGACAAACGGCCACGGCAAGCCACACAAGGGGATTCCGCCGCTCGCCGGCCAATATGCGAGCTATCTGCTAAACCAGATCGACCGCTTTCGAAGGAAGGCGCGTTTTCATGACGATGACCCGGAGGACGCCCTGTTCACCGAGTTTTCCTCCGCCGATCTCAACAACATCATCGCCTTCGTGACCCAACTTCCTCCGCACCCGTATACCGCCGACACCGAGCGCATGCTCGCAATGGCCGGGATGGCGATCGATACGCAACCGGCGGCGTCGTTGCCTGCGATAGAGGCAAAGCCCGACGACGCCGGCATTGCCGGCCGTTTTCAGGTCACGCCGGCCGGGGAGATCTTGCTCAAGCCGAAATTCAACGATATCCGGGCGATTGCCGGACTGAAGGGCGACTTTCAGATCACCGCCGATGGCGAGATCCGCTTCCGGCCCGATGCTGACCCCGACGCGACTCAATCGCGCTAGTTCTCCGGCAACGACGCTACCATACTCAGGAAAACATCATGATCAAAAAATCCTGTCGCATCATCATCACCGCACTCTACATATTTCTCACGGCTGGTCACCCCGGTTGGGCGGAACAGGCCATCGGTGTGCAGGTGTCCGAGGTGAATCAGTCGATCGTGCAGGTGGCGCTACAGGAAGGCGTCACGCCTGAATCCGCGGCCAATGCGATGATCCGGAAGGCATCTGAGATCAACCTGAGATTCGTCGGGCGGCAGCGAATCTACCGGCAGTTTCGCGAGCAGGGCAAGGTTTCGGGACACCTGGAAATTTTTCAATTCTGTGACCTCGACGATGCCCACAACCTGATTCAGCTGAATCCCATATTTGCGGCCTTCATGCCTTGTCGAATCGCCATGGTCGAAGACAAGAAAGGCCTTATCTGGCTGATGACCTTCAACCTGGACATGGTCATCGATAACAACATGCTGACACCGGCGGAAGGCGAAATTGCGATCAGGGTCAACCAGAACATGCTCAAGGTGCTGGTGGCCGGCGCAACGAGCAAATCCTAAGCTGGATAACAGGGCCGCCACCTGCGCACGTGCCCTGCCTACAACGGTCAAATTTTGTAGTCACCGACCTGTGACGGCGCAGCCTTTCAATACAGGGCAATGATGGTTCCGTTCTCGCGAATGAGCAGCTGGTTGCGCAGGGTGTGCGGCGCCACAGCATCGACGATGCTTACGACGAACAGCTGATTGACCTTCCTTGCTTTGCCGACTGCGTAATCGGCCTGACCGAACTGCGCCATCCATGCGGTGCTCAGTATCAGGGCCTTTTCCTCGGAATCGACAGGTAGCTGAACCTCTTCCGCGACCAGCGTGATGCCTTCACAATAACCAGTCGGGGTGATGTCAGGGGCTTCGCGGATAGGCGGTGCTTCAACGGCGGCGGGGGGTGGATAGACGATCATCGAGCCGTCCGAATTCATCCGCACCGTCCAGCCTTTTTCTTCGAGCACCTGGCGGAAACGCGCAGTTGGCTTGCCAGCGGGTAGCTGATCGATAGCGGCTGCCGCGGGTTCAGCGTGCCCCACGCTTGCGGCGCCGGCAGTCGCGACCGGTTCAATGGCGGCAGGACTCATTGGCATCAGCAGAGTGTTGCCGTCCATGTCCGTCAGAATCCGCCAACCACGTTCGCGCAGCATCTCGCGGATATCGGGTGATGTGGGTGGCCTGATTGGTCGCAGTAACATGTCGCCCTGCGCATTGGTTTCTAACAACCAACCGCGTTCAAGTAAGAGTCGACGTAAGTCCACCTGAGCGACGTCCGAAACGGCGACTTCTTTGCCCTGATCTGCCGCGGTGAGCGGCTGCGCGGGCTGATAGTAGACGTTTCCCTCGGCGTCCGATTGATATCGCCAGCCCTGCTGTTCCAACAAATTGGGAAGTTCCGAAACTGTTCCCTGAACGGTTGAGGCGGCCAGGGCGCCGAACGGTAGGCTAATGAGCAGCGCAAACACGGCGGTGCGACACCTCGCTGTTTCGAAATGGATAGGCCGGCTGGCCATAATGCGCATGGTTGAAACCTCCTCGCTGCGCGTGATTACTGGACGGCCATTCCGGCCGAGACTAGACATGGCCTAGCAGCCTCCCGGATCAGCCCTTCTGCTAAGGAGCTGCCGCCGCCCACGGCGGCCGGGGAGGCATCCAGTAACCGTTCTCCTGCGCGCGGCGCCTCAACTGCTGGTAGTAAAAATTGCGGTATTCGTCGCGCGCCGGTCCCTGCAGCGCCTTCATTGCAACCGAATGCGTCGCGACCTCGTCACTGCTCATGATGCGGAATTCCGGCTCCATCTGCGACGGCTGTTCCGCAGCGGGCGGCGCCTGATACGCTGCATCCGGTGACCGATAGATCATGCTGCCGTCCGCGGCCACGGTGCCGACCCAACCCTGCCTCTCCAGTTCGCCGCGCAGCTGTTCAGCCACGCCCGGCGGCGGGGCATCCGGCACAGCAGGCTTGCGATAGATCATGCTGCCGTCCGCGGCCGTCGAGGCGCTCCAGCCCTGCGCCTCCAGCTGCCGGCGCAGCTGAGCGGCGACCAAGCCTTCACCTGCGGTGGCCGGCGGCGGGGCTTCCAGCACAGCAGGCTTGCGATAGATCATGCTGCCGTCCGCGGCCGTCGAGGCGCTCCAGCCCTGCGCCTCCAGCTGCCGGCGCAGCTGAGCGGCGACCAAGCCTTCACCTGCGGTGGCCAGCGGCGGGGCTTCCAGCACAGCAGGCTTGCGATAGATCATGCTGCCGTCCGCGGCCGTCGAGGCGCTCCAGCCCTGCGCCTCCAGCTGCCGGCGCAGCTGAGCGGCGACCAAGCCTTCACCCGCGGCGGCCGGCGGCGGGGCATCCGGCACGGCAGGCTTGCGATAGATCATGCTGCCGTCCGCGGCCGTCGAGGCGCTCCAGCCCTGCGCCTCCAGCTGCCGGCGCAGCTGAGCGGCGACCAAGCCTTCACCTGCGGTGGCCGGCGGCGGGGCTTCCGGCACAGCAGGCTTGCGATAGATCATGCTGCCGTCCGCGGCGACGCTGCCCAGCCAGCCCTGCTGCACGAGCTGCTGGTGCAGCCGCTCGGCCAGGGACATTTCTCCGGTTTCGACAGATTCTGCTGGCTGCTGCTCCGATACGCCCGGTTTTCGATAGACCACACTACCGTCCGCACCTTCGCCGCGCGCCCAGCCGTTGACGGTCAGTGCATCACCCAGCTGGGTCGAGAGTCCTTCGCCGGCCGCTGCAGTCCGCAGAAACCCCACTGCCGTCTCGCTCCATACCGGGGAGCCAGAGAGCAGGCAGGCAAGCAATGCGGCAGAAACGGTGGTTGCGGCACCAGGGCTCTTCATGATCCGACTCCTTACTCGTCCGGTTGGGTCGTTGCGACGCAGAGATACGTCTGCATTAGCTTAGGCAATATGCACGCCATCGCTTGGTCGTATTCGCACTTCAGTCGCGCGATCAGCGACTTACCGCGCCGCTGCTCGCGCCAGCGCGGTTGTGGCCGCCGGCAAGGCCGCCGCCGCGATCGTCCGACTGACAAAATGTCAGGGAAATATCCGCCCACTTCCTTAGAATCTACACAATTGGGTTGCCGTGTCGTTCGCCTGACCGCAAGCTGACGCGTCAATGCGGGAGGTGTTTGTCTTGCACTGGTTTCGTTCGCGACTGAACAGAAAGTTCGCCCTTGGGACCGCCGGCGGCCTGCTCGCCAGCTCGCTGCTTTTCCTGGTGCTGTTTCTCGCGCTCTATCGCGGCGAACTCGCCGACGAACGCGCCGCGGCCGCCGCACAGGTGAATCAGCTGCTGCAGACCTCGTTGGAGAACGCCATGTTGAAGCGCGACCTCGACGGACTGAGGGTGATCGTCGATCGTCTGGGTCGGCAGCCCGGCATAGAGGCCGTGTTCATCACCAATCCCGCCGGCGAGATCCGCTTCGCCAGCGATCCAACGCTGCTTGGCGGTTTTCAGCCGAACGACCCGGATCGGCGCACCGCCTTCACCGATTTCGTCGAGAACGCCAAAGCACGCGAGATCCTGCGCAGCGTCAACCCGGTCTCCAACAAGGCCACGTGCATGGAATGCCACGGCCCAGCCGACCAGCATCCGGTGAACGGCATCCTGTATGTGGACTACGATGCCGTGCCGATCCGGCACAAGGCACAGCGCACCACGCTGTTGTTGATGGGTTCGGGCGCGATGATCGTGCTGCTCAACATCGCCGGCGGTTGGTGGTTCATCCAGCGCTACGTCATCGGCCCCGTTACCAGACTCACCGTCACCAGCCAGGCCCTGGCGCAAGGCGATCTGGACAGTCGCGCGCACCCGCAGGGCAACGATGAGCTGGCGCAGCTCGGCCATGCCTTCAACCGCATGGCCGCACAGCTGCAGGAGCGTATCAACGAGTCGGAACAGCAGCGCGGCTTCCTGCAGGACCTCATCGACGCCATCCCGGACGGGGTCAGGGTGATCGGACCGGATTACCGGGTGCTCATGACCAACCAGGCGTATCGCCATCAGCTTGGGCTGGGCGATACAGACGGTGTCAACGACACCTGCCACCGCGTGTCCCACCAGTCGGCGCATCCCTGTCCGCGCACGCTGACCACCTGCCCGGTGCAGGAGATCGCATTGCATGCGCGTCCGGTCAAGGCCCTGCATCGGCACTACGACACCGCCGGCCAGGTCAGCGATGTCGAGATCTACGCGGCGCCGCTGACGGCCACCATCGACGGCAGACCCCAGACACTGGTGGTCGAGTCGATTCGCGACCTGTCGAAACAGATTCAGTACTCTCATGAACAAAAACTGTCTGAACTGGGCAAGCTGGCGACTGGGGTCGCGCACGAGATCCACAACCCGCTCGCCTCGGTGCGGTTGGCGCTGGACGGCCTGCGCCGCGGGGTCAACGATACCGACCCGGAGATCGTCGAGTACCTCGAACTGGTGGATCAGGAGGTCGACAAATGTGTCGAAGTGACCGAGCGCCTCCTGCGCCTGGGCATGACGCCCCCTGAGGAACCCGAACTGGTCGAGGTGGCATCCGTGGTGGAGGACACGCTTGCCCTCCTGCATTGGGAGGCCGAGCAGCTGGGTGTCTCGCTGGCGTTAGAACTCCCGCCAGGACTTCGGGTAATGGCCAGTGACAGCGAACTGCGCATGGTGGTGCTGAACCTGGTGCACAACGCTTTCCATGCAATGCCGAAGGGCGGCGGGCTGAAGGTGTCCAGCCGCAGCGCCGACGGGTGGATTGTCATCGCCGTGCATGACCAGGGTATCGGCATCGAGCCGGACAGGCTGGCACGTATCTTCGATCCCTTCTACAGTCGACGTGCCGATGGATCCAAGGGGGTGGGCCTGGGCCTGTCGATCGTGCGCACCATCATCGAGAACTACGGCGGCAGAATCGAGGTGGCGAGTGGGGCCAGCCAGGGCAGCGTGTTTTCGGTTTTCCTGCCGGATGCGGCGGGCGCGAACGAGGCGACACTGTGAAACAGCCTATTCTGATCATCGAGGATGACACCACGCTCAATCTGGTGATCGTCCGGCAGCTGGAGAAGGCGGGCTACGCCCCGACCGGCGTCGCCCGCTGGTCAGAGGCGCAAAGCCACCTCGCACGGCATGAGCCCGCACTTATCATTACCGACGTCCGCCTTCCGGACGGCGACAGCCTGGCACTGCTGCCCCGACTGGTCGAGACCTATCCGGTGATTGTGCTGACCGCATTCGGCTCGGTGAGGAATGCGGTCGAAGCGATGAAACAGGGTGCGGCGGACTATCTGCTCAAGCCAATCGGCCTTGAAGAACTCTTGCTCTCCATCGAGCGCACCCTGGAGAACTCGCTGCTTCGCCAGGAGAACCAGTTCTGCAAACGCCAGCTCCACGCCCGTGATGCGCGCAAGAATCTGATGGTCGGTAAGAGCACGGCACTTGAAGAGGTCTTACGGTTAATCGAGGCGGTGGCCGTCGATGAGATCTCGGTTCTGGTCCAGGGCGAGAGCGGCACCGGCAAGGAGCTGGTCGCCAAGGCTATCCATAGCAACAGCCCCCGGGTCAAGCGCAACTTCGTCGCAGTGGATTGCTGCACCCTCCAGGAGAAGCTGTTCGAGTCCGAACTCTTCGGTCACGAGAAAGGGGCATTCACCGGCGCCGATCGGCAGAAGAAGGGTTTGATCGAGGTGGCCGAGGGCGGGACGCTGTTTCTCGACGAGATAGGCGAAATCGATGGCGCTATTCAAGCCAAGCTGCTCAGGGTCTTGGAGACCGGCCAGTTCCGCCGCCTCGGGGGGACCAAGGATCTCGCGGCCGACGTGCGTGTGGTTGCGGCCACAAATCGCGATGTGCAGCAGATGGTCGATGAGGGAAGTTTTCGCGCCGATCTCTACTATCGCCTCAACGGGTTCGACCTGATGGTGCCTTCCCTGCGTGAGCGAAGGGACGACATCCCAGCACTCGCCGAGCACTTTATACGCAACCACAGTTTCTCGCGGCGGATAGAAAAGCGCCTCAGCGGGGCGGGCAAACGCAGGCTCATCGCCTACGACTGGCCGGGCAACATCCGCGAATTGAAGAACATCATCGAACGGGCCATTATCCTGTCGCGCGACAAGCCGGTCATCGGTCCGGAGCACCTGAGCTTTGGCTCTGCGAATCAACGCAACTATGCCTCGGTCACGATGTCGTTCGATCACAACCCGACGCTCGACGAACTGGAGTCCGAATACCTTGCCCTGCAACTGAAAAAGTTTTCCGGCCGGCGGGCCGAGGTGGCCAGCACGCTCGGCATCAGCGAACGGAGCATCTACCGGATGATCAAGCGTTTCGGTCTGGCGAACGAATAGGACTCTGCGCGCAGCCCGGTCGATACCGGAACTCGACCGCAACAAGGACTCAGCCGAGGAATTGGTGAGATAAGCGGGCTAGCCTGCATGTTGCAGTGCGCCGTGAAAAGGCGCGTTCTCTCAGTGGGTGAGATTCCCACCCGGCATCTATCGCTCCAGCCGGTAGCAATCGGAGCGGCTGTGGAGGTAACGAAGCAGTCGAAGCCTTCGATGTAGAAGGTCATTTAGTGACTTGGCGAGCATGCAGGCCGAACGAGTAGTGAACGCTGAGCAGGCCTCGAAAAGGGCAATGCGGAAGCCGACCCGCCTGTAATTCGGGGAAGGCCGCTGTTGCTGGGGAAGCGAGCGATGAACGCACCCAGTGGTTCCGCCGGGGTAGTGGCGACGGCATGCATGTACAAGGGAGAACGACGCAACACGGGAAGCCCCAGATGGAGGCGCGGCGTGTGCGCCAACCGGCAACCCGCGAGGGCCAGGCCGGGCCGACTGGGGTGGCGGGAGGCCCGTATTACCGTTGAGGCCGGGTAATGCCGGTGGAGGGAAGGGGCCTCAGTTCGAGGGCAGTGTTAAAAGAGGTGAGGTAGAGGAGACTGGCATGGGCCTACAAGCTCCGGAAAAGCTACAGAAACTTCAGCAGGCACTTCATGCGAAAGCGAAGGAGTCGCCCGATTTTCGTTTCTATGCCCTGTACGACAAGATCTACCGGGGAGACATTCTCGCCCACGCCTTTCGGCTGGCCCGCAGTAATGGGGGCAAGCCGGGGGTAGACGGTGAGGACTTCGCGCAGATCGAGGCGTACGGGGTCGAGCGGTGGTTGGGTGAGCGGGCGCAAGCCTTGAAGGAGAAGCGCTACCGGGCGAGTCCGGTGCGCCGGGTCTATATCCCCAAACCGAACGGCAAGCAGCGGCCGTTAGGCATACCCACGATCCGTGATCGGGTGGTCCAGACGGCGGCGGTGTTAGTACTGTCACCGATCTTCGAGGCCGACCTGCAACCGGCGCAGTATGCCTATCGGGAAGGACGCAACGCCCATCATGCGGTGCGCCATGTCCACAAGTTGCTCAACACGGGTTACACGGACGTCATTGATGCGGATCTGTCAGGCTACTTTGACGCGATCCCACACGCTGAGCTGATGCAGAGCGTGGCGCGGCGGATCAGTGATCGCCACGTCCTGGCTTTGATCAAGCAGTGGCTGGTGGTGGCGGTCGAAGAGGATGACGGGCGTGGTCGAAGGAAACGCACCACACGGGCGAAGGATAGCAAGCGCGGTATCCCGCAAGGGGCACCGATCTCGCCGCTGCTCAGCAACCTGTACATGCGCCGTTTCCTGCTGGGGTGGAAAACGTTGGGACTGGAGGATCGTCTTCAGGCCCGGATCGTCAATTTTGCCGATGACTTTGTCATTTGCTGCCGAGGGACGGGTGAGTCGGCCATGGCGGCCATGCGGATGATGATGGAGCGGCTCAAGCTGACGGTCAACGAAACGAAGACTGGGCGTTGCCGGCTACCGCAGGAGCACTTCGATTTTCTGGGTTATACCTTCGGGCGGTGCTACTCGACGCAGACGGGGCGGGCCTATATTGGCACGCGCCCATCGACGAAGAGCATCCGGAAGGTATGCCGCACGATCAGCGAGGCGACCAGACGCCGATGGCTGCTGAAAGAACCCGAGGAGCAAGTTGTCGCACTGAACCGACTCCTTGTCGGTTGGGCCAACTACTTTTCCTTGGGGCCGGTCAGCAAAGCCTACAGGGCGGTAGACCGCCACGCGACCGAGCGGCTGCGCCGGTGGTTATGCAAGAAACACAAACAGTCGGGTCAGGGGACGGCACGCTTTCCTGACGAGTACCTCCATGGGGATTTGGGGTTGCAGCGACTGACGGTGCGTACGCAGAACTTTCCGTGGGCGAAGGCATGAGACCTCGTCCGAGCGCCGGATGCGGGAAATCCGCACGTCCGGTGCGATGAGCGGCGACTGGAAACGGGACTATGGTCCGGATTGAGGCACCGGTACGTGGCGAAAGCCGCCGGCAACGGCTACTCCCCTGGACCCGTGGTTACCGCGCCAGTCGTCGACTCTACCCAGTATCCGGGATGATCGCGCCGGCCAGGCGCGTTTGGACGCCGCCCTGGAGCGAAAACCATAGCCGTAGCTATGATTTGAGTGAAGGGCAAGTACAAGCGTGCCTGGACAAGCGAGGGCCCGGATAGATCGGGGACGGAGGACAAAGTGTATCGTCGAGAATGCGCCCCGAATTTGACTTTCACCGCATCTCTGCCGATTCATTTGCGCCCGTCCGCGATCGACTGGTGCAACATGCAGGCTAGTACATGCGATGCCGGAACAGCCAGGCAGCGGCGCTCAGGCTGATCAGGCCGATCAGCGCCATCGGCCAGTACTGATCCATCAGCGCCGCATAGGACTGACCCTCGAGGAACACCCCGCGCAGGATGACCAGGAAGTAGCGCAGCGGATTCAGCAGCGTGATCATCTGCACGGCCTGCGGCATATTCGCGATCGGCGTCGCGAAACCGGACAGTATCACCGACGGCACCAGAAACAGAAACGCGCCGAGCAGGCCCTGCTGCTGGGTGATCGACAGCGACGAGATCATCAGGCCCACCCCGACCGCGGAGCCCAGGAAGAGCACCATCCCAAGATAGAGCGCACCGATGTCGCCGCGCAGCGGCACCCCGAAGCCGTAGACGGCGATGAATATGATCAGGCTGCCCTGCAGCAGGCCGATCAGCAATCCGGGAATTGATTTACCGATCAGGATCTCCACCGGCCGCAGCGGCGTCACCAGGAGTTGATCGAAGGTCCCGGCCTCACGCTCGCGCGCCACCGACAGCGCGGTCACTACCAGCGTGACCACCAGGGTCAGCAGCCCAACGATCCCCGGTACGATGAACCAGCGCGACTCCAGATTGGAGTTATACCAGGACCGCGTCTCCAGCTTGACCGGCGGCTCCGGTCCGGCGTGGCGCCTCGCCCAGGCCAGATTGAAATCGGTGACGATAGTACGCACATAATTCATCGCCAGCATCGCGGTATTGGAGTTGCGTCCATCGAGGATCAGCTGCAGCGCACCGCTGTCGCCGCGCAGCACGTCCCTGCTGAAGCCGGGACCGATGTGCAGTATCAGCAACGCCTCACGGTTGTCGATCAACGGCGCCACCTCGGCATCATGCGTCAGCGTGGCGACCAACGCGAAATTGCGTGATCCCTGAAAGTGCGCGATCAGTTCCCGGGCCACCAGCCCGCGATCCTCATCGTAGATCGCGACTGGCGCATGCTGCAGGTCGTAGGTAGCGGCGAAGCCGAACACGAGCAGTTGCGCGATCGGCGGTCCGATCAATACGAAGCGGCTACGCCGGTCCCGCACCAGCGCGAGCAGCTCTTTCCGGGCGAGCGCCAAGATGTGCTGAAGCAAGGCGTTACTCCAGGCTCTTGCGTGCCTTGTGGCGCAGCACGGCGAACAGCAGCAGCAGCATCAACAGCAGCGCCGCGGCATTGAGCAGAACCACCTGCCACAGGTTACCAGCCAGGAACAACGTCTGCAGGATGGCGACGAAATAACGTGCGGGCACGATATGAGTGATTACCTGGATAGGCGCCGGCATCGACCCGATATCAAAGATGAAGCCGGACAGGATGAAGGCGGGCAGAAAGGTGACCAGGATCGCGATCTGCCCGGCCACGAACTGATTTCGCGACACCGTCGAGATCAGCAGGCCCATTGCCAGTGCCACCAGCATGAAGATCGCAGACGCCGCCAGCAGCAGCCAGAATGAACCGCGCAATGGCACATCGAACTGCCACAGGGCCATGGCGACGCTGAGCAACATGCCGCCCATGCCGAGCGCGAAGTACGGCATCACCTTCCCCAGCAACAGCTCGCGGATGCGGATCGGCGTGACCATCAGCGCCTCCATAGTGCCGCGTTCCCACTCGCGCGCCACCACCAGCGCGGTCAGCAGCGCGCCGATCAGGGTCATGATCACCGCCACCAGCCCCGGCACCAGAAAGTTGCGGCTGCGCAGCGCCGGGTTGAACCAGACCCTCTGTTCCACGGCGACCGGGAGCGTCAGCTCCTGGCCGCGCGAGAGCGCGTAGGCCTGCAGCCAGCTCTGCCAGGCACCCTGCACATAGCCCGAGGTGATGCGCGCCTGATTGGCGTCCACACCATTCAGAATCACCCCGACAGGCGCATCGCCACGCGCCAGCAACCTTTTGCTGAAATCGGCGCGCAGCCAGACGATGCCGTCGATGCGCCGCGCCGCAAGGTCACGCTCGGCGCTTTGAATGTCGGTGTAATAGCGCGGGCTGAAATACTCCGATTGGGCGAACGCGGCGGCGAAGCTGCTGCTGTTGGCATCCGGTCGCTCCAACACCATGCCGAGCGGAATGTTGCGGGCATCCAGCGAGACGCCGTAACCGAACAGCAGCAACAGCACCACCGGCATCACGAAGGCGATTGCGATGCTCGACGGGTCGCGCAGGATCTGCAGGCTTTCCTTGCGCACCATGCCCCTGAGACGCATCCATGCCCCACCCCGCGCGCTGTTCAAGCGACGGCCCCGGCCGCGCGCTGTTGGATAAGGCCAATGAAGGCATCCTCCATGGTCGGCTCCGGCAGATCAGCAGTGCGAAAGCGGGCCTTCATCTCAGCCGGGGTGCCCTGGGCCAGCGTCTCGCCCTCCGCCATGATCAGCAGGCGGTCACAGTAGTTGGCCTCGTCCATGAAGTGGGTGGTGACCAGCACCGTCACGCCGGACTCCGCCAACAGATTGATGCGCTGCCAGAACTCGCGCCGCGCCAGCGGGTCGACCCCAGAGGTCGGTTCGTCGAGGAACAGGATATCCGGATCGTGCATCAGCGCCGCGGCCAGCGCCAGGCGCTGTTTGTAACCGAGGGAAAGATCCCCGCTGTGCAGGTCGGCATAATCCGCCAGATCGAAGCCCAGCAGCGCCCACTGGATACGCGCCGCGCGACGCGCGCGCGGCAGGCTGTAGGCATTGGCAAAAAACTGCAGGTTCTGACGCACGCTGAGGTGCTCATACAGCGAGAAGCGCTGGGCCATATAGCCGATGCGCGCCCGGGCCTGTGCCGCCGCGCGGCGCAGGTCATGTCCGGCCACGCGCAGGCTGCCCTCTGAGGCGGGTAGCAGACCGCAGAGCATGCGAAAGGTGGTCGATTTGCCCGCCCCGTTGGCGCCGATCAGACCAAATACCTCGCCCTGTCGGACCTCGAAGCTCACGCCCTTGACCGCATAGAAGGCGCCGAATCGCCGTTTCACCTGGTGCACCGAGATCACCGCCTCGGCAGGGCTTGCGCTACGGCGCCCTGCACTGCCGATCGGCAGGACGGTCACATCGGCGGCCAGGGTCTGCGTGCTGCGCAGGCGGGCGACGAACGCATCTTCGAATGTCGGCGAGACCGCCTGTAGCACGAGTCCGGGGGCTGTCGCGTCCAGCGCGCTCAAATCCGGCGGCGCCGCGCCGCGACTCACGATGCGCACGCTTTCGCCCTCGATGATCGCATCGATCACGTCAGGCAGCTGTGCCACCAGCATCTGCAAGTGGCGCTTGGGCAGATCGGCGGTGAGCCTGTAGCTGTGCCCGGCCAGTGGACCGCTGAACTCGGCGGGAGCGCCCTGGCCGAGCAATCGGCCCTGATGCAGCAGGATCACCGCGTCGCAGCGCTCCGCCTCGTCGAGGTAAGCCGTGCTCAGCAGCACACTGGTGCCCTGCTCGCGCACGAGACGGTAGACGATGGACCATAGCTCGCGGCGCGACACCGGGTCGACACCGACCGTCGGCTCATCGAGCAGCAGCAGGCGCGGTGGCGACACCAGCGTGCAGGCCAGACCCAGCTTCTGTTTCATGCCGCCGGACAGGCGGCCGGCGAGACGCGTGGTAAAGGGCGCGAGGCCGACCATCCGCAGCAGCTCGGTGTAGCGCGCCGGACGCAGCCGGTGGGGCACCCCCTGCAGATCGGCGTACAGCGCCAGGTTCTCCTGCACCGTAAGGTCTTCATACAGGCCAAACCGTTGCGGCATGTAGCCTATTGCGGACTGTACCGCGAGCGGGTCGCGGGCGACGTCGATGCCGAGCACGCTGAGTGTGCCGGCATCGGCGGCGATCAAACCTGCGGCAAGGCGCATCAGCGTGGTCTTGCCCGCACCGTCAGGCCCTATCAGCCCAGTGACCTGGCCGTGGCCGATCTGCAGGCTGACATCGCGCAGCGCGGGGATCGCGCGCGCGCCGACCTGGAATGTCTTGCTGATCCCGTCCAGCGCCAGCGCCGGCCGCCCCGCTATCCCCTGCGGTATCACCTCAGGTTTTCCGGCATGGCATGGCGCTGGATTCGCCCGACGCGGGCCGGTCGAGCGGCAGCGTTACCGTGGCGGGCATACCCAGTCGAAGCTCGCCCTGCGGATCGCACACGAAGACCCGCGCCTGGTAGACCAGGCGGGTGCGCAGGTCCGGCGTCTCCACGTTTTTCGGCGTGAACTCGGCGGTCGGCGAAATGAAACCGACCCAGCCCTCGTAGACCTTTTCCGGGAAGCTGTCGGTGCTCACCTCGGCGCGCATCCCCGGCGCGATGCGCCCCAGCTGGGGCCCCGGCACGTAGACGCGCACCCACAGAGGCTCGGTCAGGGCCAGGGTCAGCACCGGGGTCTGCGGCGCTGCCATGTCGCCCGGTTCGAGGATTCGGTCGCGGACGATGCCGGCAGCCGGGGCCAGTAGGGTCGCGTCGTCGAGCCGCTGCTGCGCCAGCGCCCGCTCTGCGTCACGGGCCGCCAACGTCGCGCGCGCCTGCGCGATGTCCTCGGCCCGCGGTCCCGCCACCGCCAGCGCAAAGGTCTCCTGCGCCGCCCGCGCCTCTGCCTCGGCGGCATCTGCGCTCGCCTTGGCCTGGTCGACATCCTCCGCCGCGGCCAGCTTCTGCGGCCCCAGTTTACGCAGGCGCTCATAACTGATCTGCGCGATGCGTGCCTTCGCCTGCAGCGCATCCGCCTGCGCACGGGCGATGCGGATCTCTTGCGGGCGGCTGCCCGCCTCGAGCCTGGCCAATGCCTGATGGGCCGCCTCGGCCACTGCCTTGGCCGCCGCTACTGCAGCCTCGAGCTTCTCCGTGCGGAGACGCGCAAGGACCTGCCCGGCCGTCACCCTGTCACCCTCCTGCACCAGGATCTCCGCGACGTGTTCTGCGTTGTCGAACGCAAGATCGACCTCACGTAGATCGACATTGCCGTACAGCGTCAGCCGGGTCGCGTCCTGGGCGCCGTCCAGAGAACGCTGCCAGGCGTAAAAAACGCCACCGGCAGCAGCCAGTACGACGAGCAGGAGCACCAAAAGTCTCTTCTTCACAAATTCTACCTGCCTGATAAAAATTCCCCGCCGCCGGTGCCGGACCACGTTGCTGTCGCTGCTTCGCACGGTTCGCCCCTCGACACCCGGTTACCGCAAGGGCGGTCACGCAGGATCGCCGGCGAGGGGATGAGGCTTCTTGGGACGATCGCCGATAAGAGCGACACCAAGGCGGTTTTCTTCTTGCACGCGGCCACGGCGCACTGAAATTTCCAGGTTAACGCCGGAGCCGAAATCCAGAGATTATACGGACATCGTGAGAACTGAACGTTCTCCAGCGCCTTGTGCGACAGCGTAGCAATATGTAAAGCCAAGTATTGACTTATTGCACCGGTAATTTTCACCCGCCAGCGGATTGTTGTTTCAGTCGCTTGTTCTATAGTGATTTTTATCATCACATGACAGCGAAAAGCTTTCCGCCTCACCGAGCGAACGCAGCTCAGCGGCGCATCGGGGGGATTCGCGACGACCTTTGGTTGTTGAACGCGCCTGACAAAGTGGTCGGCCTCGTTCGACGTACCCTGTTGACTCGCAAATTGTAATTCGGGTTCGGCAACCCTTTTTCCGATAGCCATCGGAAACCAGTTGTCGTCAGCGTTTCACGCTGGCCGGTTGATTACTTGCGCGGGGAAGCGAACCCGAACATCGACGGCGCTTCGACAGTCTTGGCGCTTCATCCGCAACGTGACTGAGGTTTAAAGATGACAAAGCACGTGAAAACCTGCCGTCAGCGCCCAATCGCTGTCATCTCAATACTGACGCCGTTGCTGTTCCCTCTTTCACTGGGTGCCGGCGCGAACAGTGAGATCGAATCCTGCATCGCGGCCGCCAAACAAGGGTTGCTCGAGGTACCGGACGACCGATCGAAACGATTTCTCGGCAAGGTTCAGGAAGATACCGCGCGCTGCCGAGGCGGTGAACAGGCTGTTGAGTATCGCGATCGTCCATGGGTCGACTGGCAAAACTATTACGCAACCGGTGGCGCAAGCACGCGAAAAGAAGGGCGCGAGGCGCTGACGAAACTCGGCGAACACCTGTATCCAAATGGACGCGGCATCGACGGAGCGCTGCTCGACCTCGAGTACCAACGTATCGAATTGATCAAGTTCAATCTATTCGATCCCAACACGTACGACGACTATCTAAGCGGCCGCGATGGGCAGCCCGGTGCGACACTTAAAAGTTGGGAGGAAATGCGCCTGCCACCGGATCACGAGCATTTTGCGACCGTCGGTGGCAACGGCGAACAGCTCTGCCAGGGCGACCTGATCACCCACCGTACCCTGACCGGGATCTGCAACGATCTGTTGAATCCGTTGATGGGCTCTTCGGGCATGCCTTTCAACCGCAACATGCAGTTCGAGGCCACCTTCCCCCGTCTGGGGCTCACTGAGCTGACGCGGAATCGCCACGGCGATCGTCTCGATCTGCTGAAACCCGACCCCCAGTTGATAAGCCGCAAACTGTTCACCCGGGAACAGCTGC
Organism: uncultured Gammaproteobacteria bacterium; assembly: GCA_963736445.1. Classification (GTDB taxonomy): domain Bacteria; phylum Pseudomonadota; class Gammaproteobacteria; order Chromatiales; family Chromatiaceae; genus Thiosocius. Next base: position 93,549 of record CAVTOY010000005.1, read on the forward strand.
CAGGTAACGGCTGCAATGACGGTATGGGTGCCTCCGATTTTTCGCCGGGCGCCCAATGCGATTATCTGAAAGCACCCTTTTTCAATGTCCTGGCCGCCTTCTGGATCCAATTCATGACACATGACTGGTTCTCACACACGCGTGAAGGCCGAAATGAGCCCGAACTACACCCTGTTGGCTGCACCTCGAGCGAGGCGAAGGCGCTGGGTTGTCGCGAAGGTGACCGGCGAGAGCCGTCGCTCTATTTGGCGACCGACGAGCCGGGTACGTTCGAGCACGAGGGCAAGAGCTATCAACAGCGGCCGGTCAAAACGACCGCAAACCTGGTCTCAGCCTGGTGGGACGCATCTCAGCTATACGGTCATGACGCATTGTCATTGAAGCGCGTCCAACGCGACCCCGAGGATCCGGCAAAGCTGCTTTTGCGCGACAACTATCTTCCGCTGCTACCCGCCTGCGAGCGCCACTCCGACGACTGCCCGGTACAGCCGCAGTGGTTGGGACAGGAGGCTGCCGCTTTCCCGGCCAACTGGAACATCGGCATGAGCTTCTATCACAACCTCTTTGCGCGTGAGCACAATTACTTCGTCGACAGGTTCCGTGAGCTCCAGCAACAAACCCCGAATGACGACTCGGGACTGCGCGACCCGGAAGATCCGGCGCGGGTCGTCGCCTACAAGGACGTCAGCGATGAGCGCCTGTATCAGGTCGCACGCCTGGTCGTTTCGGCAGAGATCGCCAAGATCCATACGATCGAGTGGACACCCCAATTACTTTACGATGAGCCGTTGTTCGCCGGCATGAACGCCAACTGGTTCGGTCTGTTCAACCAGGAAGAGGGGCGTGTATCGCAGATCCTGCGCCGCATTCTGTCGAAAGACGAAAGTCTCCTCAGCCGCATGTCGGACAAAGCCGCGGGTTGGTTCTCCGATTCCGACGATGCAAGAAAGGCCAGTTCGCTCTACTCGGTGTTGGCCTCGGGCGCCGGCATCTTCGGGCTTGGGAGCAAAAAGACCGAAGGACTGCTGTGGTTGGAACACGACGCGTGGGACCTGAGTGATCTCGCTGAGGATGTCAACGGCGGCATCAATCACTTTGGATCGCCGTTCAATTTCCCGGAGGAGTTCACGTCGGTCTACCGTCTGCATGCCCTGGTGCCGGACCTCATCGAGTTCCGTGACAAAGCCGATCCAAACGAGATCCGCTTGAAGATCCCGGTGGCCAAGACTATCAGGGCCGGTGCGACTCAGCACATGCAGGACCGCGGGATCGACAATTGGGCACTCAGCATGGGGCGCCAGCGCCTCGGCCTCCTGCATCTTCGCAACCTGCCCGTATTCTTGCAGAACCTGCCGATGCCGCACCTCGATTCGGAGACCGGGAAGCTGGATGTCGTCGCGCTCGATATCATTCGAGACCGCGAGCGCGGCGTCCCCCGTTTCAACGAGTTCCGCCGCCAGATCGGCCTGAAGACACTGACCGGTTTCGACGACTTCATCGATGTCCGGCTGGATGAGGACGACCCCTGGCGCAAGCACCAGGAGGAAACCGTTCGCCGGCTGCGCGAGGTCTACGGCACCCATACCTGCGATCAGCGCAAGATCATCTCGGTCGTGCAACGCAACGCGGACGGCAGCTTCATCAACGATTGTCTGGGGCGCCCTGACGGGTCTGTGGTCGACAACATCGAGGATGTCGACAACATCGTCGGCTGGCTGGCCGAGTACACGAGGCCGCATGGCTTCGCGATCTCGGAGACCCAGTTTCATATCTTCATCCTGAACGCCTCGCGGCGGCTGTTCAGCGACCGGTTTTTCACTTCCAGTTACCGTCCGGAGTTCTACTCCCGGCTGGGCTATGACTGGCTTCAAGACAACGGTCCGTTAGGGGAATGCCCCTACGCCCTGGCCACAAGGGCTGATGGTCGCAAGGCCTGCCTCGAACCGGAGGAGATCAACGGCCACGTGATGGAGGTATCGCCACTGAAGCGGGCTCTGCTGCGCAACATCCCTCAACTCAAAAACGAATTGTTGCAGGTCAAGAACGCCTTCGACCCCTGGGCGAGGGACCGCGGTGAGTATTACAGCATCGACTGGAAACCTCGCCGGGACGCTGCATCTGATCCGGCGTTCGCCAACTGAGCGCTCGAGCGAGGCATCGATGGTTCTGAGGGGCAGACACACAGTCAAGTATTGCCGGATCGGCGCTGCTGACACTGGGCGGCTACGGTAGCGGCGATGACAGCCGTGCATCGAGTGAGCAACTAGTCGTAGAATTGAACCAACGGATAGAGACCATCACGCGATGTTTCACCCTGGGACTGCCACCTGGCCAACGTCGGGCGACAGGGCGCAACATGCCCCTCGGGAGCGCTGCGGAATCTTTGATACCGTCGGCTTTTGACAGCGCGCCGCCGTACTTCGCACCAACCAAAAAACAGGCGCGTTAGAAGATGATGCCGACAGCGATCTGACGCAGACGGCTTTCTACGCCGCACCGGGGATCGGTAACGGCGGCTTCCGGGATTGGAAGCGCCCTCTGGCAGTCGGTCCGGGAGATCCTCCTCAGATAGCGATATCCAGCACGAACTCCTGCTCCCTACGCTGGTTCGTATAGAACAGCACCTCTGCCAGGTCAAGCGGGCGCTCGAGCACCGTGGGATTCTCCAGGTAATAGCGGCTGGCAAACCATTCCGCCGTGTCCCGGTCCGCGGTCCAGCTGAAACCGTTCTCTCGCCGATGATTCGTGCCCGCTACGCCGCGATACAGCGTATGCATACCCTCGGGTATCCGGTCTCCACTGGCCCATAGGGCGTCACGGTCACACTCGTCGAACACCTCCCGCCAAAGGGCGCAGGCGCTCTCCGTTTTGATTTTCGTCCTGCTGTTGATCCACGCAAGCACCGTGATCTCCTCCAGCAGACCTGCCATCCGCAGGGTGTCGATATTCAGGTGAACCAGCTCGATGGTGTGAGGTGAGTCGACATAGTGGAGCATGCCGCGCATGTCGCGGTGTTCCCACGCCTGGAGCGCCAGATCGTGGATGTATGGTGCGATCGGTTTGAGATTCATGCTCGCCCTCCGGGATCCACCAGCAGATTAACCGGCCCGCTGTAGGCGCTCTTGACCTAACTGGCCAAGTTTTTGTCCGCAGCCGCCAGGGAAAGACCGCGCGGCGCAGCGGACAAATGCAGCTCAGCGGGGGCCCAATCCCTCGATCACCCAGCGTGTCCGGCTGGTCCAGGTGTACTGCTGATCAAACTGCGCCAATGCGTCGGCACGGAGCCGCTTGCGCAGGCCCGTGTCATTGACCAGGGATCGCCGTCTGTCTCGAGGGGCTTCGCAAACAGCGTGACAGTGTGCCCCTTCTCACCGAAGGCCGAGCACTTTTTTGCGACGTGCACGCTGTTCGCGCTGCGTGATGGGATATGCGAAGAGGAGAGATAGCAGAGCTTCATCGGGACCGGATAGGGCAATGCTCCATCACGGCGTCCGATCGGGTTTCACGACTCTGGCCATGGCCTCGGAGATCCTCAGGGCTGCGTTGAACAGGGAATCGCCGGCGCGATGCGCAAGCTGGGCGGCCACCATCTGTTCGAGACGACGCTCGACCGTCGGGATGGATGATGGCCGTAGGTCCTTGTCACTCGGGTAGTAACGCAGGTGATGGCCCTCCTGCCGGAAGTCCGCATGGCCTGAGCAGCGACCTTGTGCGCCCCGCCATGTGATGCGCATCTGATCGATGTGCGGCGGGCCCTGATCGGACCGGCGTACCTTGATATGCACCAGCCCTGCCGCCGACTCGAACACCCAGGACAGCTCATTGCCGGCCTTGGCGACCCCCTTCTTCGGGTGCCATCCAAGGCGCGAGGCCAACCAGCCGATCAGCAGCCAGGCAATCGGCAGCGCGTGTGGCCCATGGTGCAACTCGATCTCCGACACCTGCCAGAGCGCACCGGGCAAGACACTCGGTGAGAGGCTTTGGGCGATAATCCGGCGCCAGGGTTTGAGGCGCCGCCAGGCCAGGTTGAACATGACCTTATCATTGCCTTGCGACCAGCTGGCCATCGCCTGCACGCCACGGGCTGGATTCGACCAGCCAACGCTGTCGTAGATGATCTGATTGGCCATTGGCGCAAAGGCATCGAAGAGCGCGCCGGTGAGCGCCGGTGGTTCGGGACTCAGCCACCAAAGCGCAGTCGGCAGATCACTGATCAGCAGGGACCGGACGACCGATGCGGCACGTTCCGCGCTACCCGATCGAAAACGCAATTCGATATGCTCGGCGCAGAGCTGAGTATCGGCACCGGTGCGCCTGCAGTGTGCGGTCACCCAGGCCTGGATGTCGTCGCCGGACTGGTCATCGATTACCGCAAGGACCAGCACGCGCGCGGGATGGTGTTGCACCAACTCCGGAATTCGCTCGGCGCTGATTAGCGCCTGATCCTCACCCTTGCAGATGATCATTACGTTTGACATCGAGGCCCGGGTGACGGTGCCGTGGTCTTTCTGCTGACCGTCGATGGTCGCCCAGATCGCAGCGAGTTCGCGTTCGATTTCAACCGGGTCGATGAACTGTTCAGGCGAGCGCGACATAATGCTGCATTCGTCCTACAGCTGTCGCCAGGCGTAGCCGTCGGTGTCGATTAATCGATCGGCCTCCACCGGCCCCCAGGTGCCGGCCGGATACTCGGGCAACCAGCGCTCGCCGCTCGCGGACCAGGCGTCGAGAATGGGTTGAATCCACTGCCAGGACGCCTCGACGGCATCGTCGCGCATGAACAGCGTCGCATCGCCGGCCATTACGTCCAGCAGCAAACGTTCGTAGGCCTCGGGGGACTGGTCACCGAAGGTCGATCCGTAGCGAAAATCCATTTTGACCGGATAGATCTTGACCTTGGGTCCGGGCAGCTTGGTGCCGATACGCAACGCCAGGCCCTCGTCCGGCTGAATCCGCAGCGCCAGGACGTTCGGTTCCAGCGGGTGATCGGTGTCGGTATTGAACAACATGTGCGGAACGGCCTTGAACTGCACCGCTACCTCGCTGACCCGCTTTGGCAGTGCCTTGCCGGTGCGAATATAGATTGGGACACCGGCCCAGCGCCAGTTATCGATGAACAGGCGCAGCGCGACAAAGGTCTCGGTCGTCGAGTCCGCGGCCACGCGGTCCTCGCGCCGATAGCCGGGCGCGTCCTTGCCTTGATAGAAACCGGAGGCATACTGCGCCCGCACGACGTGCTGCTCCACCTCCCCGGGCCGCAGCAGACGCAGGCATTGGAGGAGATCCAGGCGCCGATCACGAATGACATCTGCCTGCATGCTCCACGGCGGCTCCATCGCCACCAGCGATAGCAGCTGCAGGATGTGGTTCTGCACCATATCGCGCAACGCCCCGGCGGATTCATAGTAGCCACTGCGGGTTCCGACACCCTCGGCCTCGGCGACAGTGATCTGAACGTGTTCGATGTGTTTCGAATTCCACAGGGGCTCGAAGATGGAATTGCCAAAGCGCATCGCGAGGATGTTCTGTACGGTCTCCTTGCCGAGGTAGTGATCGATACGATACAGCTGGTGTTCGGCGAAGCATGTCTGCATCGCCTGGTTGACGTCGCGTGCACTCTGCAGATCACGCCCGATGGGCTTCTCTACGATCAGGCGGGAGAACGGCAGGTCCTGATCCGCCGGCACGACCAGGCCGCCGTCCTTCAGGCCGTGGACACAGCTCTCGATGAACGTCGGCGGAATCGCGAGGTAAAAGACCCGGTTGCCGGAGATACCGAAATGCGGCTCCAGTTCCTCCAGCCGCGCCCTCAACCCTACATACGCAGTCGCCTCACTGAAATCTCCGGTTTGATAAAACAGGTGTTCTGCGAATTCCTGCCAATCCTCTTCGCTCAATGGGCGACGTGAAAAGCGCTCGATACCCTCGCGTGCAAATTCGCGGAATGCGTCATCGCTCATTTCATCGATGGCGAATCCGACGACCGCAAACTGGGTCGGCAGCAGACCGTCCAGCGCAAGATTGTAGAGCGCGGGGATCAGTTTACGGCGTGACAGGTCACCGGCACCGCCGAAGATCACGATCGTGCAGGCCTGCGGGAAAAGCTCCTGGCTCCCACCCGCAATCAACGGGTTCGGATCGGCGGGTGATTCTTTCATGGGGTCTTGCCAGCCTCCTGATGGCCGCCGAACTGTTTGCGCATCGCAGACAGCAACTTGTCGGCAAAACTGGCCTCTTGGCGGGACCGGAAGCGCGCGTACAGCGCCGCCGTCAACACATGCGCGGGGACTGCCTCATCGATCGCGGCCTGTACGGTCCAGCGGCCCTCGCCAGAGTCTGAGACCCGACCGCTGAACCCGGCCAGGTTCGGATCCTCACTCAGGGCGATCGCCGTCAGATCCAAAAGCCAGGAGCTGACCACACTACCCCGGCGCCACAACTCGGCGATATCCGGTAGATTGAGGTCGTAGCGGATATCTTCCGGCAGGCCCTCGGACGCGGCGTTGCGGAAGATATCGAAGCCCTCCGCATAGGCCTGCATCAGGCCGTATTCGATACCGTTATGGACCATCTTCACGAAATGCCCCGCACCCACGGGACCGCAGTGCAAAAAGCCCCGTTCTGCAGCAGAAGGCGTTTGGCCGTCGCGGCCAGGGGTACGCTCGATGCTGCCCAAACCGGGCGCCAGCGTCACAAACAGGGGTTCGAGTCGATCGACGGCCTCCTTCGCACCCCCGATCATCAGACAGTAACCGCGTTCACGCCCCCAAACGCCACCGCTGGTGCCGACGTCCACATAAGCGATGCCCTTGGCGGCTACCTCCTTGGCGCGCCTGACATCGTCTTTGAAATAGCTGTTGCCGCCGTCGATGATCGTGTCGCCGGGCGAGAATCGCTCGCGCAGTTGGCCCACGACGGACTCGGTTGGCGCGCCATCGGGGACCATGCACCAGGCCACTCGCGGCGGTTCCAGCCAGCTGATGAACTCGTCGAACGACGTCGTAGCCCGAAAGCCGTCGCGCGTCATTGCCGCCGCGTTGCCCTGATCGAGATCGTAACCGAGGCACTCGTGGCCACCATCAGACAGACGCCGGGCCATATTGGCGCCCATGCGCCCAAGACCGATCATGCCGATACGCATAGTGAACTCCATTGATTGAGAAACGACGTCAGGTCGATACTTAGCTGCATGTCGCGTGCCATGGGCAGACGATGTGAAAACCGGCGCTCGCGCGGGCCAGCGGCAGGGCGCTGCACCGCTTCATTCGAATGCCTCGCGTCACGCACCAAGAAGACGCAAACCATTACCGCAGATGAGGCGCCGGAGACCGCGAAAAACGCGTGCAGCCGATCGCTCTTGCCGATCAAGGACTCTGCCGAATGGCACTTGGTGAGCCCATCCCTGAGGAATGTGGGGGCGCTCCGGGGGGTTCGAGCCGAGGGCGTCTGCAGCAAGGATGCTGCAGTCGAGCCTCCAGGGACGGATCCACGGCGTCCCTCGGCTCGAATCCGCCGGGGCGCAAGTCCTTTCCAAGGGGTCAGCCGCCGGTGTGGCTCATGAACCGGACGATCTTTTCCGGCATCTCGCGAAACTCGTGTCGCTGGGGTTTGCGCGTAATCGCCTCAAGCACCGCGCCGCGCAGGGCCTCATCGGAGGCCTCGTTGCGCAGCAGCTCGCGAAACTCATAGCGATGATCGTTGCCGAGACACAGATACATGGTGCCATCCACGGCCAAGCGAACACGATTGCAGGTCTCGCAGAAGTGCTGCGATAGCGGCGTGATAAAACCAATACTGAAATGTCCGTCAGGGCTTTGCAGATACCGCGCCGGACCAGCGCCGGGGACCACGCCGTCGACCAGACCAAAGCGGGTTTGAAGACGCTGCTTGATCGGCTGTAGATCGACGAAACCGGCGTTCCGCCCGGTGTCGCCCATCGGCATCACTTCAATCAAGCGCAACACGAAATTGTTGGCCATGCAGTAATCGACCATCTGGTCGAGTTCTGCCTCGGTGGTTTCCTGCATCATCACCATGTTGATCTTGATCGGACTGAAACCGAGACCACTTGGCGACTTGCAGGCCCTCGAGCACTTGCGGCAGGCAGTCTCGACCGGTGATCTGTGCAAAGCGCTCCAGGATCCAGCGTGTCGAGGCTGATATTCAAACGATCGACACCTGCTTCGCGTGCAAGCGCTGCAGCGTGCACAGAAAGTCGCGTCGCGTTGGTACTCAGCGAGAGATCGGTAATGCCCGGAGATGGCGTTGATTCTTGCGATCAGCTTGGCGAGATCCTTGCGGACCAGCGGTTCGCCACCGGTAATGCGAATTTTGCGAAGCCCAAGCGACGCCATCGCGCCCATCAGTCGCTCGATCTCGTCGAAGCGCAGCCAGTTGGGTGGCTCTTCGAAGCCCTTGAAGCCCTTTGGGCATGCAGTAGTTGCAGCGCAGGTCGCATCGGTCGGTGACCGACAGGCGCAAATATTCGACCGTGCGGCCAAAGGGGTCGATCAGATCTGTGTCGCTAATCACTTGGCATCTCCCGGAGATTCAACGCCGTCGCAAACCGGATGGGCATAGACGCGCGCCCGGACCTGGCAGTGCGTCATTGGCAGGTGCTCAGACGGCATCAAGGGCATCGGCCAGCGCCTCCCAGGACAACAGCACACAGCGCCGCCGCGCCGGATACTCGCGCACCGCGGACAGCGCCTGCAGGTCCGCTGGAGGAGCGGCCAGGCCCTCGCCCTCGCCCTGCTGAAACCAGTGCTGCATGTTCTCGCACAAATGCCGGGCATCGTCCACACTTTGACCGTTGACCGCCTCGGTCATCATGGACGAGGAGGCGATGCACACCGAGCAGCCGCGACCGCGAAACTTGACCTCCCGCAGCACCTCGCCATCCAGGTACAGACCCACCTCGATTTCATCACCACAACGCGGGTTGGCGCCACGGCGCACGATATTGGCGTCCTTCAGTTCACTGTCGCACTTGTTGTGTGGCTGGCGATAGTGGTGCAGCAGGATGTCTTTGTACAGGCTGTGGTCCACGATCAAGAGGGCTCCGGGGAAAACACGCGGCCGGCGGCATCCAGTGCGGCGACCAGGGCATTCACATCGTCCTGGTCGTTATAGACGCCAAAGCTGGCGCGTGCGGTGGCGACAATCCCGAGTTGCCGCAGCAGCGGCTGGGCACAGTGATGGCCGGCGCGAATCGCCACGCCGCGCTCGCCGGCGATCTGCGCCAGGTCGTGAGGATGCACCCCCTCCATCGTGAACGACAGGATCGCCGAGGACTCCGGCGTGCTGAGCAGACGCAGGCCAGGCAGTGCGCCGAGGGACATCGCGGCGACGTGGGTCAGTGCTTCGACATGGCGGCGTACGCGCTCGCGGTCCAGGCCGTCGAGATAACGGGCCGCTGCGGCAAAGCCGGCCGCGCCCGGCAGATTCGGCGATCCGGCTTCGAACCGTGCCGGTCCTGCAGACCAGTGACTCGGCGCGTTGCCCTCGCCCACCTCGTCGACCATGCCGCCCCCCAGAAGCAGCGGCTGCATCTCCGCCAGGTGCTCTTCGCGCGCATACAGCAGGCCGATGCCGGCCGGACCGTACATCTTGTGCGCCGAGAAAGTGAGGAAGTCGCAGCCGAGCGCGGCGATGTCGAGCGTCAGGTGCGATACCGACTGCGCGGCATCGACCAGAACCGGGATGGCGTTGGCGCGCGCCTCGGCGCACAGCTGCTGGATCGGGTTCTCGATACCGAGAACGTTGGAGACATGGCAGACCGCGATCAGGCGGGTGCGCGACCCGAACAGCTCTGGCGTCCCGGCGAGGTCGAGATGACCGTCCTCGTCCAGCTCGATGATGCCCAACTCGGCGCCGCGCTGCTGGCAGATACGCTGCCAGGGCAGATAGTTCGCATGGTGTTCCATGCGGCTGACCCAGATCCGATCGCCCGGCTGCAGGCGCGGGAGCGCCCAACCGACCGCGACCATATTGATCGCCTCAGTGGCCGACCGCGTGAAGACCAGCCGATCGGCCGATTCCGCGCCGATGAAATCGGCCAGGGTCTGGCGCGATTGCTCGTAGCGTGCGGTGGCCGCCTCGGCCAGCGGATACAGTCCACGGTGTATGGGGCCATATGTCTGCGCGTAGCAGTCGCTGATGGCGTCGATGACCGCCTGCGGCTTATGCGTGGTCGCGGCGTTGTCGAGGTAGTGCAGACCGCAGGCCAGCGGGGCATCGCGCAGCAGCGGGAAATCCTGCTTCACCTCCACGGTGTTCAGGCGGTCCGCTGCCATGCTGGTTTGCACTGCCGCCGTCACGCCGCCTCAGCTCCCGGCAGCGCGCAGGCGGCGCTGCTCCTGCGGCTTGTCGCGCATGCGCATCCCACTGCCGCCGCGCCGCAGCAGCGTGATCTCGCTGATCACACACAGCGCTATCTCCTCCGGGGTGCGCGCCCCGAGATCCAGCCCGGACGGCGCCATCACCCGGGCGATGTCCGCCTCGCTGAAACCCTCCTCGCGCAGGTAGTCCATCACCAGACCTGCGCGTTTGCGACTGGCGATCAGCGCGATATAGCCGGCTCGTGAAGCCAGCGCCTTCTTCATCGATTCATGGTCGCCCTTGTGCTGCGTGGCAATCACAACGTAGTCGCCGGCGGCCGGCGTCAGCTGATCGTAATCCAGGTCATCGCGTATCAGGCGACTGGCACCGGGGTATCTGTCCCAGTCGACACCCGGGTCGTTGACGATCACCTGCAGGCCGAGCAGATCACCGAGGATGCACAGCGACTCGGCGACCCGACCGTGGCCCATGATCCACAGACAGGGCCGCGGCAGAACCGGCTCGACGTAGACCCGCATGCTGCCGCCGCAGGGCATGCCGGCACCCAACATCTCATCGTCGAGGTCGATGTCGAGCATCGCGGTTTCGCCGCTGCGAATGCACTCCAGGGCCTTCTCGCAGGTGCCCGACTCGGCACAGCCGCCGCCGACCCAGCCGGCGACCACGCGACCCTCGTGGTCGATCACCGCCTTGGAGGCGGTCTTCGCCGACACCGAACCGATCGTCTCGACGACGGTCGCCACCGCGAAGGGCAGCCCGCTGCGCTGCAGATCCAGGATGACGTCGTTGATGTCTCTTGCCATGACGCGCCTCTCAGCCGCAGTTGGAAATCGCTTGCGCGACGTGAGTTTCGCCCAGGCGCTGCTGCAGCTGGCGGTAGGCGTCTGGTGTGTCCAGATCGAATACGGTGTGATCGTTATCCATCTCCAGCGCGGTCACCAGCGCGGGGTTGTTCTCGATCAGGCGCTTGCAGCCGAGATTGCGGTCCCCGGCGAGGATCTGCTCGCGATGGGCATGGGCGAGCAGGATCGGGTTGCCGCGCGCGCCCTGGTAGGTCGGCACCAGCACGGACGTCGGGCAGTCGGCGAAGGCCGCGATGAGCCGCTTCAGGTCTTCCACCGCGAGCAGCGGCAGATCGGCAAGGCATACCAGCACGGCATCGCAGTCGTTGTGCAACGCGGCCATGCCGCAGAACACCGAGGTCATCTGACCTTCGCGATAGTCGTCGTTTTGGACGATGCGCAGCCGCAGACCCTGCAGCAGCGTACTGACGCTGTCACGCTCATGACCGACGACGGCGACGACCTCCTCGAGACCGGCCTGCAGCAGTGTATCCGCGGTGCGGCGCACCAGTGCCCGACCGCCGACCGGCAGCGCTAGCTTGTTGACCGTGCCCATACGGCGCGATTCGCCGGCAGCCAGCAGGATCGCAGAGACACGCATCAGGAGGCCACCCGCGCGGACAGGTACTGCAGCGGGTCCTTCTCGAAGGCCTGCTGACAGCCGCTGCAGCAGAACCAGAAGCTCTGGCCTTCATAGGTAGCGACGAACGCGGCGCCCTCGATCTCGACCTGCATGCCACACACCGGGTCGACGCCGGTCGTTGCGCTATCTGCCTCGCCACCGCAACAGCTGCCGGTCTGTGCAGCGGCCGCGGGGATCTCGACGTCAGCCGCACAGCAGCCGTCGGGCGCCGCGTCCTCGACGGCGTCGCTGGCCCCGGCAGACGCGACAGGCACGCCGCTGCGCTGTGCCTGGATCAGCCCCGCGAGGACCGACACCGCGATCTCCTCGGGCGTCACCGCACCGATCTCGACACCCGCCGGGGCGCAGATCGCGTCGACCCGCACGGGATCGAGGCCGCGCGCCTTCAGGTTGGCCTTGAGTTTGTCGGCCTTGCGCGCGCTGGCGACGAAGGCCACATAGGGACTGCCCAGCTGCAGCGCCGCCTCGAGGCCCGCCTCGTCGCGCTTGCCCTGGGTAGCCACCACCAGCAGCGGCGAAACAGGCTGCGCCAGCGGGGTCAACGCCAACCCGTCGATGATCTGCACCGCGTCCGGAAACATCTCGGCATCGGCATCGGGGAACGCCACATGCACCGCAAATCCGGCGCGATGGGCCAGCGCGCTCAGGGTCTGAGCCACCGGCGAGGCACCGATGATCAGCAGCGCCGGCCGCGCGATCACGGGGTCGATAAAGATATCCAAGGTGCCTCCACTGTGGCAGGTCATGCCGAAGTCAATGATGCCTTCCTCGACATTCGAGCCCTTGTTGGGGCTGACACGGATCAGCCGTGACTGACCGTCTTTGAGTGCCTTCTTGGCGGTGTCGAGCACGGCCGGCTGCGCGCAGCCGCCGCCGATCCAGCCGATCAGCTCGCCCTGCGCGGTGACGACAGCCTTGGCGCCCGGCTTGGCCGAGGTCGGCGACTCTGCGCGCACCACGGTCGCCAGCACGAACGGCGTCCCATTGGCCTTGAGTTCCTGCGCCTTGTCCAGCACTGCATCGCTATGCACCATGGTCGTTCCCTTTGTCTCCATCTCACAGCCCGATCAGGACCGGCTCCAAGGCCTGCAGGCTTTGCAGGTTATGCGCCGGTGCGAACAGGTCGATGTACGGCAGCGCCGCCAGCATGCCGCGCGTCCTGGGCTCGTAACCCTCGCGCCCAAGCAGCGGGTTGAGCCAGATCAGTTTGCGACAGCGCTGTTGGATGCGGGCCAGCTCGGCGGCCAGCGCCGCCGGCTCACCGGTGTCGAGCCCGTCGCTGACGACGATCACCACACTGCGACTGTTGAGCAGCCGCGCGTAGTCATCATTGAACTGCTGCAGGCACTCGCCTATCCGGGTGCCTCCGGACCAACCCTGCGAAATCAGCGCCAGGCTGGTGCGCATTCGCATCAGGTCGGTCTGCCGCAGTGCCTCGGTAACCGGGACCAGCCGGGTATGGTAGGCAAACGCCGAGGCATCACGAAACGCATTGACGATGCCGCGCGCAAAACGCAGAAACACCTGGCTGTAGAGTGACATCGAACGACTCACATCGACGATCAGGATCAGGCGCGGCTGGCGCCGGTAGCGGCGCCGATAGACGAGTTCCATCGGCGTACCGCCAAACTGCAGGCAGTTGCGCAGGGTGCTGCGCAGATGGATGCGCCGACCCTGGCGCTGCACGTGCTGCCGGCGCACCAGGCGGCGCCGCATCTTGCGTGCGAGGCGTTCGACCAGACGCTCCATCTGGCGCATCTGGCCCGCGTCGACCAGTGTCTGGAAGTCGGCCCTGGCCAGCTGCTCGCCGGCGCTCGCGCCCTCGCGGCTGCCGTCACCGGCGGCATCGCTCCCGTCACCCGCGACCGCATTGTCTGCCTCCGCCACGCTGCCGTGACTCTTTCGCTCACCGGCCGTTCCGGATTGCTCGCGTTGCAGCGGTGCGCCGGGCCGTGCCTGATAGCTGCTGCGCAGATTGCTGCGCAGCCAGTAGGCGTCGAACAGCGCATCGAAACGCTCCCAGTCCTCCTGATCCGAACACAACAGTGCGCGCAATCCCCAGCGCAGACGCTGCGCGTCAAGCAGGCCACAACGCAACGCGACACGCTGCGCATCGATCTCTTCCGCGACACCGATGCGGAAGTCATTGGCGCGCAACAGGCGCACGAAATCCACCAAGCGGCCCTGCAGCGCCGCAGCGAGCGCATCATCGTAGGATTGTTGCACCTTGGCCGACGTCATACCGCCCTCGCCACCAGACGCTCGACCTCAACGGCATCGAGCTGGGCGCTGTCCTCGCGCGTCTTCAACAGGCACACCAGCGAATCCATGACCGTCTGCGGCTCCGCCTCCAGGGTATTGATATCCAGGCGCAGCAGTGCGGCGGCCCAGTCCAGGGTCTCGGCGATGCCGGGTTTCTTGCGCAGATCCAGCCTGCGCAGTTCCTGCACGAACGCCACCACCTGGCGCGCCAGCTGCGGTCCGATCTCCGGTACCCGGGCATTGACGATACGCAGCTCCTTGTCGAATGCCGGGTACTCCACATAGTGGTAAAGACAGCGTCGCCGCAGCGCATCACTGAGCTCGCGGGTGCCGTTGGAGGTCAGCACCACATAAGGCCGGCTGACCGCGGTAATGGTCCCAAGCTCCGGAACGCTCACCTGGTAATCTGACAGCAGCTCGAGCAAAAAGGCCTCGAACTCCTCGTCGGCGCGGTCGATCTCGTCGATCAGCAGCACCGGTGATTTGGCCTGGGTGATCGCCTGCAGCAGCGGGCGTTCGAGCAGATATTTCTTGCTGAAGATCTGGTGTTCGGCGCTGTCGGGGTCGATCTTGCCCTGCTCGAGCAGCTTGATCGCCAACAGCTGGTGTTGGTAGTTCCACTCATAGACCGCCGCGTTGACATCCAGGCCCTCGTAGCACTGCAGCCGTATCAGTGGGCAGTCGAACACCTGCGCCAGCACGCGCGCGATCTCGGTCTTGCCGACCCCGGCATCACCCTCCAGAAGCAGCGGCCGCTGCATTTCCGTGAACAGCAGCAGCGTGGCGCTCAGCCCCCGCTCGGCGATGTAGCCGGCGGAGGCGAGGCGGCCCTGCAGTTCTGCGACCCGATTGTCCCCAGACATGACTCTTGTCATCGGTCGCTGGCTTTAGTGGCTGTTGGCCTTCTTGTGCCCGAACAGGCTGCGCAGCATGCCGACGATGACCGACCAGACGAACGCCAAACCGTTGACCTCCTTCGGTTGTTCGGCCAGTTCCTCGCGCGCACCCTCGGCGTCGGCGCCCTGTCCCATCGCCACGACGTTGTTGGCGAAGTTCTTGCCGAACTGGTTGAGTATCTGATCGGCGACCTGGGTCATCATCCGCCCCCCCAGGCTGGCGGCCTTGCCGGTGACCGCGACCTGCGCCTCGCCCTTGAGCGCACACTGGCCCTCGCCTTCCTCAACCACCCAGGCCCGAAGGTCCATGGTGGCCGACGACGATCCCTTGGTGTCCTGGCCGCGGCCGATCAGGTGGAGTTCACGCTTTTCACTGTCGACCCCCTGAATCTCGATGTCCCCATTGAACGCCATAGTGGCCGGACCGATCTTTGCCTTTACCCGGCCCTTGTAGTTCTTATCATCGATGGTCTCGGTGACCTCGGCGCCCGGCATGCAGCCGGCGACCCCGGGGATGTCCTGCAGAAACTGCCAGGCTGTGTTTGCCGATGCGGCAATCGGAAAGGTCTTGTCCAGTTTGACTTGCATTGTGTTTCTCCCGTACGCCCGTGCCGGACCCTGCCGGTGGGGGCGTATTGCGGTTCAGCTATGTTTGTCCAGGCCCAGTTCGTGGATCTTCTGCCACACGCGATAGGCACTGTGCGGCATGTCCATATGGGTGACGTCAAGATGGGCGAACGCGTCGACGATCGCCGCGGTGAAGCAGGGGATGCTGCCCACGTGCGGCGACTCGGCCACGCCCTTGGCACCCAGCGGATGGTGTGGCGACGGCGTCACCGTGTAGTCGGTCTCCCAATGCGGCGTCTCGACGAAGGTCGGGATGAAGTAGTCCATCAGTGTGTTGCCGAGCAGGTTGCCCTCGGCGTCATAGGGCAGTTCCTGGCCCATCGCGACCGCAAAGCCCTCGTTCAGGCCGCCGTGGATCTGACCCTCGATGATCATCGGATTGATGCGGGTGCCACAGTCGTCCAGCGCATAGAAGCGGCGGACGTGGGTCTGTCCGGTGTATTTGTCGATATCCACCACGCACAGATAGGTGCCGAAGGGATAGGTGAAATTGGGCGGATCGTAGTAGTCGACCGCCTCGAGGCCCATCTCCATGCCCTCGGGCACACTGTTGTAGGCCGCCCAGGCGACCTCCTTCATGGTCTTTTCCTGACCCGGCACGCCCTTGACCTTGAAGCGGTCTATGTCCCACTCCACGTCATTTTCATCGACCTCGAGCAGGTGCGCGGCGATCTTTTGCGCCTTGGCGCGGATCTTACGCGCGGCGACTGCGGTGGCCGCGCCGCCGACCGGCGTCGAGCGCGAACCATAGGTGCCGAGACCATAGGGTGCGGTGTCGGTATCTCCCTCCTCGATCTGGATCTGATCCGACGACAGGCCGAGTTCGGAGGCGATGATCTGCGCATAGGTCGTCTGGTGGCCCTGGCCCTGGGTGATGGTCCCCATGCGGGCGATCACACTGCCGGTGGGATGCACCCGGATCTCGGCGCTGTCAAACATACCGACCCCTAGGATGTCGCAGGACTTGCTCGGCCCTGCGCCGACGATCTCGGTGAAGGTGACCAGACCGATGCCCATCAGCTCGCCCTTGGCGCGCTTCTCTGCCTGCTCCTTGCGCAGCCCCTCGTAGTCCACCGCCGCGAGCACCTTGTCCAGGGCCGTATGATAATCGCCGCTGTCCAGTTCCCAGCCGAGCGCAGTCTCGTAGGGGAACTGCTCGGGTTTGACGAAGTTGCGTCGGCGTATCTCGGCCTTATCGATACCGAGCTTTTGCGCCAGTACATCCATCATCCGTTCTATCAGATAGATCGCCTCGGTGACCCGGAACGAGCAGCGATAGGCCACCCCGCCCGGCGACTTGTTGGTGTAGACGCCGTCCACTTTGGCGTACGCGGTGGGTATGTCGTAAGAGCTGGTCACGATGCTGAAGAAACCCGCAGGCCACTTGGTGGGTTGGGCGTGCGAATTGAAGGCACCGTGGTCGGCCAATACATTCACGCGCAGGCCCTTGACCCGCCCCTCCTTGTCGGCGGCCAGCTCGCCAGTCATCCAATAGTCGCGCGCCCAGGCCGTGGTCGACAGATGCTCCATGCGATCTTCCACCCACTTGACCGGCCGGCCGAGCACGATGGAGGCGACGATCGCCGTCACGTAGCCCGGGTATACGCCGACCTTGTTGCCAAAGCCGCCGCCGATGTCCGGCGAGACGATGCGCACCTTGTTCTCCGGAATGCCTGAGATCAGGGTCACTACGGTGCGCACCACGTGCGGCGCCTGCGAGGTGATGTAGACCGTCAGGTGTTCGTTGATCTTGTCGAACGAGGCGACGCAACCGCAGGTCTCCAGCGGGCTGGGGTGGACCCGCGGGTAGTACATCTCCTGGCTGACCGTCACCTCGGAAGCATCGAAGGCACGCGCCGTGGCCTCCTCGTCACCCACCTCCCAGGAGAAGATGTGGTTCGGGTGACGGCGTGGCCCCTGACCGACGTTGTCCTTGTCTTTTACGTCTTCACGCAGGATGGGTGCGTCCGGATCCAGGGCCTTGTGGGCATCGACCAGTACCGGGAGAGGTTCGTATTCCACTTCGACGAGGTCCACCGCATCTGCGGCGATGTAGCGATCGTCGGCGATGACCACCGCCACCTCCTGGTACTGCATATGGACCTTCTCATCGGCCAATACCGCCTGGACGTCGCCGGCCAGCGTCGGCATCCAGTGAAGATTGAGCGGCTTGAGATCTTCGGCGGTCAGCACCGCATGCACACCCGGCAGTGCCAGTGCCTTGTCCTTGTTGATACTCTTCACCCGCGCATGCGCGTAGGGGCTGCGCACCAAGTCGGCGAACAACATGCCGGGCAACTTGATGTCATCGACGTAATTGCCCTTGCCCTGGACGAAGCGCGGATCTTCCTTGCGCTTGCGCGAACAGCCAATGCCCTGCAGGGCGTCTTCGCGGTTGATGTCTTCTGCTCTCGCTGCCATCGTCTTGTCCTTTTACGCCTGTTGCAGTTTCTGTGCGGCGGAGTGCACCGCCTTGATGATGTTCTGGTAGCCCGTACAACGGCACAGGTTGCCTGACATACCCCAGCGGATCTCCTCATCGGTCGGATTGGGGTTGTCGCGCAGGAAACGGTAGGCGCGCACCAGCATGCCCGGTGTACAGAAACCGCACTGCAGACCGTGCTCCTCGATGAAGGCCTGCTGCACGGCATGCAGTCCGTCCGCGTCGGCCAAGCCCTCTACCGTCATCACCTCCGAGCCGTTTGCCTGCATGGCCAGCACGGTGCAGGCCTTCACGGAAACGCCGTCGAGATCGACGGTGCAGACGCCGCAGTGCGAGGTCTCGCAGCCGATGTGCGTCCCGGTCAGACTCAGGGTCTCGCGGATCGTGTGGACCAGTAGTTCGCGCGGCTCGACCAGCGCATCGACCTGCTGGCCATTCAGGGAAAATGAGATGGGTTGTTTTGCCATTGCGGTCAGCTCCTTGCCCGTGCCAGGGCGTCGCGGATGGAGCGACGCGCCATCTCCGCCGCCATGTGGGTCTTGTATTCGACGTCACCGCGCAGATCCTCCGCGGGATCGCAGGCCACCATCACCTGCTCGGCAGCCTGCTCGATCAGCGCCTCGGTGATGACCTGGCCACGCAGCAGGTCTTCGGCGGCCTCGGCGCGGATCGCCATCGGCGCGACATTGGTCAGCCCGATGCGGATCTCCCGACAGACATCGCCGTCGAGCGTCAGCACCACCGGGGAGCCCGCGGTCGCGTAGTCGCCCGTCTTACGCTTGAGTTTGTTGTAACCGTAACCGGTGCCAGTCTTCATCACCGGCACCCGGATCGCCGTAAGCAGCTCATCCTCGCCAAGCCCGGTCCAGTAAGTACCGAGGTAGAAGCCATTCGCAGGCGTCGTGCGTTCGCCCTCGGGGCCATGGATCACGAACTCGGCGTCCAGCGCCAGCATGACCGCCGGGTGGTCGTTGCCCGGGTCGCCATGCGCGACATCACCGCCGACGGTGCCGCGATTGCGGACCTGCGGATCGGCGACCAGCTTTGCCGCATCCACGAGGAGCGGACAGTGCTGTTGCAGGATCTCGGAGGCGATCAGTTCGTTTTCGGTGGTCATCGCGCCGATCTGAATCACGTCCCCGTCGCGCTCGACGCCCTTGAGCTCCTGCAGGCCGTTGATATCTATAAGGTGTGCCGGCTCCGCGAACCGCAGTTTCATCATCGGCAGCAGGCTGTGGCCGCCGGCGAGGATCTTGGCGTCTTCGTTCTCGGTCAGCAGACGGATCGCATCCTGAACGCTGGACGCGGCGTGGTATTCAAAGCCAGATGGGATCATTGGTCCTCCCGCAAATTTTTGTTTCGCGACTCGAACTGCAGAGCCCGAAGATGAGTTGCGGAATCTGGACGTTTTTTGGGGAAGGGGCAAGGCAGAGCCCACGAGCGGCAGCCGGGCGGCACGAGCTGCGTTATACGCGTCACCAATCGCAAAAACCCCACTGGAAACAATTGTTTATATAACCTGGGCCGAGTGGTGGTCGCTTGGCCCACTAGGTCAGGCCGAGCATCTCCTTGAGCTCGGTGACCTTGTTGCGGCTGATGGGGACCTTGATCCCCTCCTTGTGATCCATGACGATGAAACACTGGTCATCGACCTTCTCGAACGACTTCGCGAACCGAAGGTTGACCAGATGGCTGCGATGGACGCGGAAGAAAAAACGCGCGTCGAGACGCTTGTTGAGTTCGGAGATCGACAGGCTGCAAAAATAGTCCTCGCTATCGGTATACAGCGTTGAGTAGCGGCCATCTGCCTTGATGCAGCAAACCGACTCGAGATCGACCAGCAGCACACGCTTGTCCTTTTGCACCGGCAGCTTGTAGAGCCTGCGCTGCGCGACACCGGCCGCGTCGCTCGCGGTCGCTTCGCTGGGGCGTGTAGTCAGGTCCGTCAGATCGTAAAACACCATGCAAGTGCCGGCCACACCGTCTTCGCCGTTCATCTTGGAGACCTTTATCAACAGCATCCGCTCGGGGACATTGATCATCATGGTCACCGGCGGAGGCGACTCGGCGGTATAGGAAGACTGCGCCAACAGCGACTTCACCTGTTCACGACTCGCCTCCGGATGCATCGCCAGGATGTCCTCGTCGATCAGCTCCCCGGGGCGTGCATTCAGCGTCTCGATCGCGATGCCGTTCATGGCGAGGATCCGGTTGTCGTTATCTAGCCACACCATGCCCGGATCAAACTGTTGCAGCGCCTGTTGGATAGTCTCCAAAAAACCTGTCCCTGAACTAGCCTGAAAATCTCACCGGCCGGCCGACGGCTGCCTGGTAAGCGCTTGAACCTGCAACGGCATGAGCAGACGTGCATGCACCTCGAGCAATGACACCCTGTCGTCGCCGCTGGCCTATCGCGTCAGAATCCGCCGCCGGTGCGAAAACCGCCGCCGCCCGTGCCGCCACCGCGCCGCCCGAATCCGCCCCGGCCCAGCTTGCCGATGATGTCACCGAGATCGCCCATACCGCCCGTCCACACGGTTCCCCGGCCGAAACCGCCGGACCCGAACCTCGGGTCGGAACGCTGCGGGCGATAGCGTTGCTGCTCCTGCAGGACCTTCCACAGCATGCCGCGATCCAACATGCCGGCGAGAAACTGCCCCAGCAGCACCGGAATCATCGAATCGTTGGCGAACACCGAGCCGGTGCGATCGTAACGATGACGTTTGAATTCCAGTCGCAGGGACTCCAGCTCGACGAGCCGTTTTTGCTGTTCGTCGCGCGCGCTCTTCAGGCCGTCGACAGAGGTCTGCAGCTGGGTCTTTTCGTCGTCACGCTGGAGCATACGCGCGACGATCACGTCGTCCTCGGGATATGGCGTATTGAACGCAGACAGGCGAAGCTGCGCCAGATCATCACGCCGCAACTCGTTGGCGAGATATTCGACGGCCTGCCCGGTGAACTCGTCATCGCCCGCGGCGAATCGGGCCTTTTGATCGAGGAGTGCCCGATACCCCTGCTCGGACTGCTCGATCCGTTGATCGATATCATCGAGAGTCTGCTGCTCCCTGGCCACCTCGTCCTCGCGTGCCGGCAGACCATCTGCCGCGCGCGCGCTCTCATCGAGCGCCCTGAGCCGATCAAACGCCGCATCCGCAGATGCCCGGAGGTGATCGGCATGTTCGCGCAGCCGCTGTGGGATCTCATTCAGTCGCGCGTAGTTTGCGCGGGCGTCGGCATAGCCGATCAAGCGAGCAACCTTTGCGTCTAGCCAGCGGGCGAGATTACCCGCCCGGTAGTCTGGCAGGCCGTACTGGCGTTCCCATAGATACACGAAAAGTGGATCGTCGCGATAGGCCTTGCCCTTCTCTTCACGTTCCTGCGCGCTGCGATCGGCCTTGTCCGCCGCGTGGCGCGCGCGACGCTCGGCCTCCTCCGCGCTCTCCCGCTGTACGCGATAGGCCGGGTCGGATTCCAGCCGTACCTGCGTCTTCGCCTCTGCCTCGTCGGCGATGCTCACGGCGGCGTCGAGTCGTTCCTCCTGCTGCAGACGCTCGGCCTGATGTTGTTCCCGGACCCGTTCGGCATCGGCTATCTGCTGCTGCAGCGCAGCGAGTGCGTTGTCGCGCTGGGATAGCAGCGCAACGACCTGTTGTTCGGTGCGGTCGAGCTGCGCGGTCAGATCCTCTCCTGAGAGTCGATTCAGTCGGACTTGTGCAAGCTGCCGATAGTCATCTGTTTGGGCAGTTTGCTGCGCCATCAGCTGCTGCGTCAGCTCGCCGATCTCGGCCTCGAGACGGTCTGTCTGGCCATGCGCCTGCTGCAGCGCCTGATCGATCGACCCCAGCGTTTGGCGACCGGAAATCATTCGGACCTCACCACTGCGTAATAGCGCCGCCGCTGGTCGGCATCACATACTCGGGATCTAGGTATCCCGCCCGCTTGAGACCGAAGCGATCGTTTTGGATGATCCCGTCATCCTGTTTGTCGCGCGCCACCGCCTCGAACGTTGGGCGCTCCACGCGCAGCCCCCAGCGGCTGACCTGTTCGAGCTCGCCGGTCTCTTCGCTACGGATCGGCACCTGCAGGCGCTCGCCCGAGGCGCTCACCGCCTCGACGATGATGTAATAGTTCTTCGCGGCCTCGTTGACGTCCGGTATTCGCCAGACACCCGAACGCGCGTCGGGACGGTTCACGATCTGGATGCTGTACTCCTGTCGCAGTACGGCCTGCAGTCGCTCGAGCTGCGCCAGGGCCTCGCGTGCCGCCTGCGTGTCTTCGTTGCGCAACGCGGCGTTACCGGCGTTCAATAGCTGTTGCGCACGCGAACGGGGCTCGTCCGATGCGGCAATCGCGAGCACCTCTTGATAGCGGCCGTTGAGGTCCTCCGGCAGCGTCTTGTCTGGCGCGACGAACGCAACATAGTTGCCCGCCCAGACCAGCAGCGCCGCCGCGAGCCCGCTGGCCACCCACTTGCCCCAGCGACGCCGGCTCACATAGATCATTGCCAGCCGGCGCGCAAACCCGGATTGCAGCGGCTGGTAGGTAAAACGGTCTTCCTTGAGCGCCGCCACACCCTGCTCGATCACGTGATCGGGGACGTCTATACCCTGTTGCGCATAGATGCCCTTCAGGCGCTGCTTCAGATCCGCCTCGCGACCGGCCTCGTCCAGCTCGCGCGTCACCAGCCGTTCGCGCCGGCGCAGCGTGTCGACGACATCCATCGCCAGCATGACGTCGTCGAGCGGCTGTCTCTCAAAGCTGGCAGCGCCGAAGGCGGCCGTCGGCTCGCTCATGCGTTCAGCTCGAGTGCAAGACCCTTGCCCTCCTCGGCCAGACGCGCTAACTGGCGCTTGCCATCCTCGACGGCATCGCGGATCTCATTCGCGTTCCGCGTTGCCAGCTGGCGCATATCGGCGATGATCTCGTGCGAACGCGTCTGCCAGTTGACCACCGAATCGACCAACTTCTTGACCGATTCGGCACGCACCGTCGGCCCATAGCCCGCCTTGATGGCCGCGTCCTGGACCTTGCCGCCTATATCGGCGAGATCCTCGAGCGATTTGCTGACACCTTCTTTCATCGCCTCGATGGTCTGGGTGCCTTCATGCAGACCGAATAGGCCCGTGAACGAAGCGGAAAGTGCCGTGAGGACCACCTCGTTGGTGCCAAAGAAGGACACCGCCTGGGCATACACACGCTCCTTTGCAGTGGTGGTCTGCAGCAGGCGCGCCATGATGACCTCGGAGGTGTTGTAGCCCACCGTCAGGTTATCGGAGAGGTCTTTGGCGATCTGGTAGCGTTTGTCCTCCATCTGCAGCCGGCGGACTTTTTCGTCGCGTGCCATCTCCAGGCGGGCGCGCTCGGCCATATCGTCACCGCCGTACGACTCGACCGTCTGCATGGCCTCTGCGAGCACCTGTTTAGCGGCGTCGAGATGGGCCTGGGCCTGATTCAGGACCTCGAGCGCCAGCACCTCCGACTCCTTCAAGGCACCGCGAAAGTCCTGGTAGGCCTCGAGGATCTTGTTCTCGCGTTGGATCTGCTCGTTGGTCGATGACGTAACATCGAGATAGGTGTCCTTGATCTTCTCGAAGCGGCTCGCGATATCACCGCGCGTGACCTTCATCCACACATTGCTGACCCGTTCGAAGGTATCCAGACGGCCGTCTTCAATCTGTTCTACCATTTTCTTAGCATCTTCTCGTATGCTATTGAATGATTCAGTTATTTCTTCATATCGTTCGCCGATCTCCATGGCCTGGACCTGTTCGCGTACGACGTCGTTGAACAGCGACGATTTGTCCAGCGTGCGCGCGATGGCGGCGACCCGGTCTTGATCGAGATCGGAGATCAGGTTGAGCAGCGCCATGATCGGCGCCGCTTCGTCATCGTTACCGCTGGGGACCAGCCCCATGTCGTGCAACGCATTCATCGCCTTGTCCAGATACTGCATCGGGCTCGTAGTGGTGTTCATGGCGGCTCCTAATGAATTCCGAGTTGGTTTTTTTTGCCGTTGTCCCCGGCGCGCGTTTTGAGGGTCGATGTGGATCCAAAGCAGCGCTCCCTGGCCCAATCCTATGCGGTAATCGATCATATGTGGATACCCGGCGTCCAACGACATCCGCGAGGCAGAGACAGACCTCACCCTGGGTCAGATCTCGATCGCGAAGGGCTGAACTCGAACCAGCTCGCCCTCGACGACGCCCGCGCAGTCCTCGTCGAGCAGGATGAAACAGTTGGCGCGACTCATCGAGGTCAGGATGCCCGAACCCTGGGCACCCGAGGGTCTTACGTCCGCGCGGCCCTGCCCGTCATAGGCCAGGATACCGCGCACGAACTCGAAGCGTCCGGGACGCTTCTTCAGCGCGACGCTCGATCGTGCCTCTACCACCAGCGGTGTCGGCCAGTCACCGCAGGCCAGGTAGCGCAGCGCCGGACGCACGAACTGTTGAAACGTGAGCATCACCGCGACCGGATTTCCCGGCAGCCCAAAGAATGCCGCATCGCCGAGCCGCCCGAAGGTCAGCGGCCGCCCGGGCTTCATCGCAATGGTCCAGAACGCCATCTCGCCGAGGCCGCCCAGGATCTCCTTGGTGTAGTCGGCCTCACCGACCGATACACCGCCGGAGGTGATGACCACGTCGGCCTCGACAGAGGCCTGAACGAACGCGGATTGCAGCGCCTGGCGATCGTCCTTGACTACGCCGAGGTCCATGATCTCGACGCCCAACTCGTCGAGCATGGCATACAGCGTGTAGCGGTTGCTGTCGTAGATCTCTCCCTCGCCGAGGGGTTCACCGATCGAGCGCAGCTCATCGCCAGTGGAGAAGAACGCGACCCGCGGCCGTCTGCGCACGCGCAGTTCAGCAAAGCCCAGCGATGCCAACACCCCCAGATCGGCAGGCGCCAGTCGTCGACCGGCGGCGAACACCAGAGTACCGCGTCGGATGTCCTCGCCCGCCTGGCGCACATTCTGGCCAGGTCGATGACGCGCGTCGAGGCGCACGCGATCGTCGTCGAGCCGCTCGGCCTGTTCTTGCATTACGACGGTATCGGTGCCCGGGGGCATGGGCGCCCCGGTCATAATGCGCACGCATTGACCTGGCGCACAGGCTTGGGTGACGCATTGACCGGCGAGCGCGGTAGCAATGACACGGTAGTCGCGTGCGCCGTCCGTTGGCAGATCGCTGCCGGCCAGGGCATAACCATCCATCGCGGAGTTGGTGTGACTCGGCACATCGATCGGTGAAATGCAGTCGGTCGCCAGCACTCGCCCCAGCGCGGCACGGATCGCGACCTGCTGATCACCGACAAGCGGTGTCAGCGCATCGCGGATCGCCGTCTTGGCCTGATCGACCGTCAGCGCCAGCGGATCGGTTGGGTCGGCACAGGATGCGCGGGTAGTGACCTTCATCGCGACTGCCGCCGTCGATCAACAGGCGAGATCGGAGCGCAGCCCCTGGCCGCGTCCGATGAATGCCAATAGGTAGGCCGCTATCTCATCGGGCCGGTCGAGCGACAGCTGCGGGAGATCGCCCGGATCCTGGGCAAATGGTCCGCCGTCGGTCGCGATCGCAACGATGTTCCGATCTTCGGGAAACAACAGTGGCTTTCCCAGCGCGGCGCGATGCAGTTCGATCTTGGGGAAGGCCTCGGCCTTGAATCCCTCCACCAAGACCAGGTCGAGTCGTGACGGATCCAGGATCTCCAGCGCCTCGCGCAGGCTGGGCTCCGGGCGCTCGTCCCGACATTCCCGAATCCAACCGATACGACCTCTCGCCGCGACCAACATCTCGTCGGCACCGGCGGCACGCAGCCGGTAGCTGTCTTTCCCCGGATAATCCATGTCGAAGCTATGGTGCGCATGCTTGACCACCGCTATCCGCAGTCCCGACGCCTTGAGCAGCGGCAGGAGTTTGAGCAGCAGGGTGGTCTTGCCGGTCCCGCTGAACGCGGCAAAGCCGACCAATGGCAGCGGAAACTCGATGGGCGCGACGGATAAGTCTGCAGTGTGCATGGGCTATTCCCCGGATGCCTCGCGACCCACGGCCGCATAGTCCTCGGGCGTATTGATGTTGCTGAACTGCTCGGGGA
This sequence comes from uncultured Gammaproteobacteria bacterium, assembly GCA_963736445.1. Classification (GTDB taxonomy): domain Bacteria; phylum Pseudomonadota; class Gammaproteobacteria; order Chromatiales; family Chromatiaceae; genus Thiosocius. The sequence continues at coordinate 119,697 of CAVTOY010000005.1, forward strand.
CATCGCTGAAATCCACTGTGACCCATGCATTGCGCGGATACCAGCGATCGATCTTGCGTTCGCCCTCCGCCAACGCGGCACGCAGGTCGGGCAGGACCCGCCGATGCAGCAGTGCATAGACCGGCTGCAGCCGATTGCCGTCATGGGCCACCGCGATATCTGCGCCCGCATTGTCGAGCCCATTGGCCAGGCGCGGCGCGAGGTCGGCGACGACGATCGGGCCGTCGCAGGGCAGTGTCAGCAGATACTGTGTCTGCAACTGCTCGAGCCCGGCCAGAAAACCGGCGAGAGGGCCCTGGAAATCCGCGAGCGAATCGGCGACAACAGGGTATCCGAGCTGCGCATACTCGGCCTGATGACGATTGGCGTTGATCATGACGCTGCCCACCTGGGGCAGGATGGCCGACAATACGTGTCCGACCAGCAGGCCGTCACCGAATGGCAGCAGGCCCTTGTCACGACCGCCCATGCGGCGGCTCTTGCCACCGGCGAGAATGAGTGCGGTGATGTGCCGCGGCTCGATCACGTCGAGTATCCCATTGTCACACCACGACCCTCGCCCGGCGGTCGATCGGCGTCACGGTGTCCGGCAGATCCGCATACACCGAACTATCGACCGACAGTCGTCCATTGGCGAGCCTTAGCGTCTGGTTCGCGACATCCGCAAAGTGCAGCGGATCATGTGTCGCCACTACCAGCGCAAGGCCCTCCTGCTTGAGCTGGCGCAGCAGCGCGACGGTGCGTTGGCGGCTGGCGATGTCCATGTTCGCGGTCGGTTCGTCGAGCAGCATGATGCGTGGCCGGCGCAGCCAGGCGCGTGCCAGCGCCACCCGCTGCCTCTCGCCGCCAGACAGAAGGTGCACCGCCTGCTCGGCGATGGGAGACAGACCCGACCACTCCAACCCCTGGCGTACCAATGAATCGCACAGCGAGCGGCCGCCACGCAGCGGATAGCGCAGGTTGTAGCGTACGCTGCCCTCGAAGAGATAAGGCCGCTGGTGCAGGTAGATGGCGTCGGCGAGCAGCCGCTTTCTCGCCTGGCGCCAGGAATGCGGCAGACCGTCGCTGATAATCGATGCCCTGTCCGGACGCTCCATCCCGGCGAGGATACGCAGCAGCGTAGATTTGCCGGCCCCGTTTTCACCGCAGATCAGCTGACACTCACCGGGGACGAGCGAGATCCGAGTGTCGTCGAGAATCATTCGTTTCCCGAAGCGCTTGGCAACCTTTTCGAACGACAGCGATGTCATGCGACCTGTCTCCCCTTACCCTGTACGACCTGCAGCAAGCCGTTCAACATGAAGGCCATCAGCAGCAACACAATACCCAGCGCGATGCCCTGGGCAAACTCTCCCTTACTGGTCTCGAGCGCAATCGCAGTCGGGATGTTGCGGGTGTAGTGCAGGATATTACCGCCCAGCATCATGGACGCCCCCACCTCGGCAATGATTCGCCCGAACCCTGCCAATAAGGCTGCCAACAGCCCGAAGCGCGCCTCGCGCATTAACGTGTAGACCGCGCGCGCGCGGCTGGCACCCAGCGTGCGTGCCGTCTCCCATGCGCGGCGATCGACCGCCTGCAGCGACGAGTGCCCCATGGCGACCAGGATTGGCAGCGCAAGCACAATCTGGCCGATGATCATCGCCGGCTGGGTAAACAACAGCTGCCATTCGCCCAGCGGCCCCTGCCGCGACAGCAACAGGTAAAACGTCAGACCAACCACCACGGCCGGAAACGACAAAAAGGTATTGAACACCGTGATCAGCACCCGCCGGCCCGGAAATCGCCCGAATGCCAGCAGGAAGGCCAATGCCAGCGCGACCGGCGTGGCGATCGCAATAGCGGTCAACGAGACCTGGAACGAAATCCCGACGATTTCCCACAGCCCCGCATCGCCGCCGAAGAGCAGGCTGAGCGCCTGTTGCGTACTCTCGGTAATCGAACCCATCGCGCTGGCCGGCCCGGTCCCCGATCAGCGTCTCGCCAGCGTCCCAGCCGACGGCGTGAACAGCTGTTCCCCCGACTTGCGATAGGCCGCTATCGCATGCTGACCCTCTGGGCCTCGGATCCACCCGATCAGCGCCACCGCGCCCTGGTGATTGAGATCGGGGTAGCGCGCAGCGCTCACTGCGATAATCGCGTAGGGGTTGTGCAGTTCCTCGTGCCCCCGGTAGGCGATCCTCAGCCGACTCTTGTCACGATAGGCCAGCCAGGTGCCACGATCGGTCAGGGTGTAGGCGTCGAGTTCATCGGCCATCTGCAGCACCCTGCCCATCCCCTGCCCGGCCTCTCGATACCAGGCGCCCTCGGGCTTCACGCCGGCCTCGCGCCATATCGCGAGCTCCTTCTTGTGGGTGCCCGAGTCATCGCCGCGCGAGACGAAGACGCTGTTGGTCTGCGCAATGCGTCTCAGCGCGTCACTCGCGCTGGCGGCCTGTTGCAGTCCCGCTGGGTCTGTAGGCCCGCCCACGATCACGAAGTCGTTGAACATCACGGGCAGCCGTTGTTCGCCGTATCCCTCATCGACAAAACGCTGTTCCGCCGCAGGCGCGTGTACCAGTACGACATCGACGTCGCCATCGCGGCCCATGCGCAGTGCCTTGCCGGTGCCCACCGCAATCACGTGGACTTCATAGCCGGTGGCGGCCTCGAAGCGTGGCAACAGATCGTTCAGCAGGCCCGAGTTCTCGGTGCTCGTGGTGGTCGCCAGGCGCACTGTGCCGGCACGATCGAAATCGGCCAGCGCGCTTTCGACACCGGCGAGAACCGCCGCGGCGAGCAGAACATGTTTAAGCGTAACCCAAGGCCTCTGCAGCATTAGTCCCTCCCGCGGGGTTCTGGTTTATCGGCCCCAGAGGCAGTGCAAGACCGATGCCAGCCACTGCAAGTCAGGCCCTAATGGGCTTGCGCGGTAAGGCCTGTCGAACGTCATGGACAGCAGCGCTGCCAAAATCAGAATCGCGCGAGACAAAATGTCCCAGACTCGACTAGACTGCAGAGACACTATGGCCCAGCATTGCTGACTGCCTGCTGCCGGCCTCGGGGAATCGGGTGTTAGTTTTCCTTTTCTTTCCCGGGGTGCAGGAAACCGGGGGGCCTGTCTTTTTGTTTACTGATCCGATGAGCGGCAGCCATGGCGACACCTACCGAGAACCTCCGCACCCGCTTCAACGACCCCGTCAACGCAGAAGGGCGTGATCTTCAGCGCAGCTCACGCCTGAGCTCGGTGCTGATCGTCGATGATGAGCCGGGTATTCTCAGCTTCCTGCAGAAGGGCTTGTCCGCACACTTCAGCCTGGTCGAGGTCGCTGCGGACGCTGATGCCGCCGATGCCCTGCTCGATCGCTGTCACTTCGACCTCATCATCTCCGACATACGACTGCCAGGGCGCTCCGGTGTCGAGTGGGTCGCTCAGCTGCGCGAACAGGGCCGCATGACGCCGGTGATCTTCATGACGGCGCACGCCGAGTTGCAGACCGCGATCACCGCTCTGCGCGCCGGCGCCTCCGATTTCCTCCTCAAACCGTTTCGGATGGAGCAGATGCAGACAGCGGTCGGGCGGTGCATGGAGAGCCAGCGGCTGCATCGGGAAAATTTTTTGTTGCGGCGTCAGGTCGGGCGAATCGAGGAAGGCAGCGGCATTATCGGATCCTGCGACTTGATCGAAGGCGTCTGCGAGGTGATCAAGCGGGTCGCGCCGATGCCCTCCACCGTGCTCATCCAGGGCGAATCCGGCACGGGCAAGGAATTGGCCGCGCGCGCGATACACCGGTTTAGCGGTCGCAGCGGTTCCTTCGTGCCCATCAACTGCGGCGCGGTGCACGAAGAACTGCTGGAAAGCGAGCTGTTCGGACACGCCAAGGGGGCCTTTACCGGTGCGGTCAAGGCAAGAGAGGGTCTGTTCTCTTACGCCGACGGCGGCACCCTGTTCCTGGATGAGATAGGCGAGATGCCGCTGACGATGCAGACCAAGCTGCTCCGAGTGATTGAAGATCGCAGCGTGCGCCCGGTCGGCGGAAATCGGGAGACACCGGTCGACGTGCGGATCCTCGCCGCGACCAACCGCGACCTTAAGGCGGAGGTCGACAAGGGAAACTTCCGTCAAGACCTATTCTATCGGCTCAATGTACTGAGCATCCGTATGCCCGCGCTGCGCGAGCGAATCCAGGATCTACGCGAACTGATCGACCACTTTGCGGGTACGATCGCCGCCGACCTGGGCGTTGCCGCGCCACGCTTTCCCGAGACTGAACTGCAGCGACTCACGCAGTATGAATGGCCCGGTAATATCCGCGAACTGAAGAACGTCATCGAACGCTGTCTGTTGCTCAATCATCAGCTCACCCAGGGCCTCCCGGGTTGCGCTGAGATCGCCGAGGCAGGCAGTGCGGGGGGTGAGGAAGACCTGTTGCTCGAGACTGTCGAACGCCGCCATATCCTGCGCGTGCTGGACAGGGAGGGCGGCAATAAATCCGCCGCCGCTCGCCTCCTCGGCGTATCGCGCAAGACCCTCGAACGGAAGTGCCAGAGTTGGGGCGTGCACTCCTGATCGCCCGGCTGAGCCGGCGCGGCGCCTGAACCCCGATGCGTTTCGCGCGCTCGATCAGCGACAGCGTCCAGCGCAGCGTCCGTCAAAAACTGCTCGCGCTGACGCTGCTGCCCATCGCCGTGATACTGCCGATTGCACTTGCCGGTCTGACTGCCTGGGGCGCCTCGTTCACCTATGACCAGCTGTTCATCAAGGTGAACACCGATCTGGCGGTCGCGCACAGCATCTTCGAACGTCTGCAGAGAGACCACCTGAATCAGCTCGCCCGCCTCAGTGAGGCCTATCGCTTCCGCAAGGCGATGGCAGAGAACGATCAAGCAACGGTTCAGACACTGATCAGCGACCTGAAACAGACGGCCGGCTTCAGCTTTCTGCGCGTGATCCCCGTATCCGACACCATCGTTGAAGAAGTCGACCGGCCGATCGTCGGTGTCGAGGTCCTCGACCAGGCCGCACTGCAAGAAATCGACCCAGCCCTGGCCGAGTCGGTCCAGCTGCCGCTGCTGCGGACGCGCCGTGCACGGCCCACTCAGCGCACACGCGAGGATCGCGCCATGTTGATACGGGCACGCCAGCCAGTGATGAGCGCCGGTGGTTACGTCGTCGCGGTGCTCGACGGCGGTGTGCTGCTGAACAACAATTTTGCTCTCGTCGACGCCATCCGCGACTTGGTCTATGGTCCCGGTAGCCTCCCCGCCGGCAGCATCGGTACCGTGACGGTATTCCTCGATGACGTGCGCATCTCGACCAATGTTCCGCGCGTTGCCGGCAAGCGGGCCCTGGGTACGCGCGTATCGGATGCGGTCAGCCGCGCGGTACTGGAACGTGGCGACAAGTGGATCAATCGGGCGTTTGTCGTCAACGATTGGTATATCTCGGCCTACGAACCCATCGTCGACATACATGGGGAGCGCGTCGGGATTCTGTACGCCGGTTATCTCGAGGCCCCATTCCGCGCGGCCCTGTGGAAGACTCTGGCGATGGTGCTCCTGTTGCTGGTGGGTCTGCTCGGCCTGTATGCGCTGTTGGCGATGCGAGGTGCGAAATCGATCTTTCACCCGGTAGAGAAGATGTCGCGAGTCATTCGCGCCACGCGCCTCGGCCAATCATCGCGCGTCGGCGAGGTCGACAGCCAGGATGAACTGGCCGAGCTCGCCCGCGAATTCGACGCGATGCTCGATAGACTCGAGCAGCATGCCGCGGTCATCCAGCACTGGGCGGAACAGCTCGAAGAGAAAGTCGCAGAGCGCACCACCGAATTGCAGCAACGCAACGAGGCGCTGCAGCGGACTATCACGATGCTGCGTGACACCCGACGCCGATTGGTGACGGCGGAAAAACTCGCGGCACTGGGCGAACTGACCGCCGGCGTCGCCCACGAGATCAACAATCCGACCCAGGTCATGCTGGGCAATCTCGACCTGCTGATGGCGGAGCTCGGTGACCAGTTGGGCCCGGTGCGGCCGCAGATAGCGCTGGTGATCGAACAGGTCTATCGAATCCAGGCGATCATCGAAAAACTCCTGAAATATGCGCGGCCCGGGGAATATGCGGGCTATCTCACGCTAGTCGACGTAAACCAGGTCATAAAGGATACCGTCGCCCTGGTCACGCATATGCAGAAGCAGCATCCCTTTGAGTTGACGCTGGCACTCGAGGCGACGCATGACGTCACGATAAACGAGCAGGAACTGCAACAGGTACTGGTCAACTTGGTCGGCAATGCGGCGCATGCCCTGCCAGCATCTGGCGGGGCGATCCGTATCGCCACCAGCGACTGGGAAGACCTCGGAGTCCGCATCAGCGTGTCGGACAATGGCACGGGTATGGATGAGAACCAACGCAATCAGATCTTCAATCCGTTCTACAGCACCAAGCGACAGGGTGAAGGCACCGGCCTGGGACTCTCGGTCAGCTACGGCCTGATCCGTCGCTATGGCGGCGACATTACGGTCGAATCGCGGCCCGGCGAGGGAAGCCGCTTCACCGTATGGCTGCGATCCGAACCACTGATCGTGGAAGACACCGAGGAGGTCGCTGCACAGCTACAGGCGGCCGAGGCGCAGGCTCAACAGGTGACGCTGGTCAAGGCCGCCGATCCGAGGAGCCCCTGAAGGACAGTGCCACTGCGCGACCATCAAGTTGTCACCGCTAGCCGGAGGAACACCATTGACGCCGGAACAAAGTCAGCGCTATGCGCGTCAGATCTGCCTTGACGCCGTCCAAGAGGCGGGCCAGGAGCGCTTGCTGGACTCGCGCGTCCTGATCGTCGGCCTAGGTGGTCTCGGGTCGCCCGCCGCGATGTATCTGGCGGCCAGTGGGGTCGGCAGGCTGGTGGTGAATGATTTCGACCGGGTCGAACCCTCGAATCTACAGCGCCAGATCATCCACCGGGAATCCGACATCGGTGAGTTGAAGGCGGCGTCGGCAAGGCACACCCTGCGGGAGATCAACCCGGGGTGTCAGGTTACGGCGCTCGACTGGCAACTTGACGAGGCGGAGTTGATCGATCAAGTCCACGCGGCGGATCTGGTACTCGATTGCACCGACAACTATGCCACGCGCTTCCAGCTCAACCGGATCGCCGTGGCTGAAGCGACCCCGCTGGTGATGGCTGCCGCGATCCGCCTCGAAGGCCAGATCATGGCGGTGCTGCCCGGCGGTCCCTGCTATCAGTGCATCTATCCGGATGAACTGGAAAGCCAGGAGACCTGCGCGATGGAGGGTGTGCTGGCGCCGGTGGTGGGTGTCATTGGCACCCTGCAGGCACTGCAGGCCGTGCGGGTGCTGACCGGCCACGCAACAAATCTGCGCGGTGTCATGCTGCTGTTCGACGCCGCCTCGATGGAATGGCAGCGCATCCGTATCCCGGCACGCAAGGACTGCCCAGTCTGCGGCCGGGGCGCATCCGATAGCCCGAAGGAGTCTGCATGAAACCACACTTACAGATAGTACTTGCCGCCCTGTTTGCACTGAGCGGTCTGGGGTTCTCTGCACAGGCCGAAACACTGCCGCCCCTGGACCCGCAAGCGACCCCTCTGGTTCTGGGCACGGCCACCCAGGGCGGCGGCCGTTTCATTCCGCCGTCGGCCGAGGAGGTGCAGCGGGTTCTGTCCAGACATCCCCACCTGCGGCCCATGTCGGTGCCCGCGGGCACCTATCGCGGCCAGGATGCGCGGAACGACTCAGTCGGGCTTTGGTCGTCGATCCTTGTCCGGACTGACATGCCGGACACAGTCGCCTACCGCCTGGCCGCCGCCATCCACGCGGGGGAGTCGGCGATGGCACAAAGGCTTGCGCAGGGCCGATTCACAACGGCCGAAAACACCGTTCGAGAAGTCTCTCAGTCCAGGCTGCATCCCGGCGCCCTGCGGTATTACCGAGGGGCGGGTATGTTGCCCTGAACGACGGGGTCGACTGCCTCGCTCATGTGCCGCCGTTCGCTACCCTAACCAGCAATGCGGCGACGGCGGCCTCCACGAGCAGCACGTACAGCGCTGTGTCGGCGCCGGCAAGCCGAGCTACCGCCCATGTGCAAATGAAGGTGGCGATGGCGAGCAACAGCGCCATTGCCTTCCTGCCCACGATTAGCTCCCAGGCTACCCACATCACGAATGCTGTGACAAACAAGCCGAGCATTCCGATCACATCGAGGAAGCCAACGCTGTTGTCCATGCCTTGAATCCGCCAAGGTGACGCCCTGGAATACCCTGCCCTGTTCTTGCTTAACTCTGCAAGAACGCTTCAGGGCGGCTAGCCTGCAAATCTCACCATTTTTCGTCGCGAGGGTGTCGAGACGCCGGCATGGCGGGGCGCACGCAGTGGAACACGATGACGGCGTAGCTGACACCACGTCGAACCGGCTGTAGCGAGTACACCCCATCAGGCCGAGTGGATCGCCGCCCGCAGCAGGAAATCGGTGAGACTGGCAGGCTATGAAGCACTCTGCAATTTATCGGCGGATAGTTGCGCATCATCCGGCGCCGTATTCGGAACTGACCGGCAGATATATCGGGCATCCAGCATGAACGCATAGATAAGGTGTGTCTCGGAGGGCACTGCGATGTCGCCGCCTTTTGCGGGGTACTTGGCGGCCATCAGTGCCCGTTGATCACCGGGAAGGTCGTATAGGTCCACCAGGCGCATATTCCAATCGTCGAAACCGCGTTCGACACCCAGCTCAAAGGAAACGAGCTGCACCTGACGATGGCGTTTATCGGCCATGATCCGGCCGAACAACCCGGTGACGTCTATGGCCGGGCCCTCGAGTACCTGTACGAAGGTATTGCCCGACAAGACCAGCAATCCCGTAATGCCCTTGCTCGAATTGTTTTCAGACGCCTTGCTTTCGATATCGCGCAATGTCTCGTTGGAGGTGACCTCTTCCGTGGCAACGCTGCGATAAATTAATCTCGATGGCTTCATTCGCCCATCCCCCTTTGTAACGTTAATCATCTGGCCTATCGGATAGTCAAGGTGCTTGCCCAGTCTCAGGATCCGTCAGGTTAATCTCGCCGGCAAAGGGATATCAAGACTCTGCGGGCATATCGTGCGTGCTCGGCGCCAGAAACTGCGACCCTCTCCCGAATAAAAAGTTGCAATGCTGAAAAGAAACCGCGTCTGTCAGGGTCTCTTAGGGCAAGGACGCACCGCGCGTCTCCACACCTCAACCAACTGATCCGGAGAAACGACATGAAAAAAATTATCGCAGCCGCCCTGCTTCTGACCGCCGGCGTCGCCCAAGCGGAATCGTTCCAACATGAGACAGACATCGGTGCCGAGCAGCTGTTTCCGACACTGATTACCGAACAGGTCACCGACGTCAACACTGGCCGCAACGCGAACTTCGCGTATCAAGAGGCGATCGGCTCCAGGGACCTGTTTCCGCTGGTAGATGCGGAAGATGTAAAGAACACCCAGCCTACCGGCCGAACCATTTTCGAGTATCAGGCCGACGTGGGTTCTGAAGAACTTGATCCTTCGCTGTCTTGAGCAGGACGCGGATCTAACCACGACGAGGGGCGGGTCACCGCCCCTTTTCTTCCCGCAAAGTTCGTACGTCGTCGATGCAGTCAGCGTAGGGTGCATAATGGAGCACAGTGCACCGCCCCGCCAGTATCCGGCATCCGATGAATAACGCCCTGCTCCCGGGGTGGTTTGTGCCAACTGAGATCGATTAGGGTATGCGCTGATATCTCAAGGGCCGATTCCGCGATGCCTCCCCACCCGCTGCGCCAAAATCTGGGCTATCTCAACTGGCTGCTCAATCCTCGCCACGGCCTGGATGCCAGTGGCATCTACGATCTGCTATCCACTGGATCACCGACCGAACACGGCCTCTATCTGAACCTCGGTTACTGGCGAGACGCAGCGACGATCGACGAGGCGAGTGACGCCTTGGCGATGTTGGTCGCCGAGAGCGGCCGGATGGGCGCCCAGGATAGGGTGCTGGACTGCGGCTTTGGGTTTGGTGATCAGGACATACTCTGGGCGCAGACGCGCCAACCCAAACAGATCATCGGTCTGAACATCACCGATTCGCAGGTCTCCATCGCACAGCGACGTATCGCCGAGGCGGGTCTGCAGGAGCAGGTCGACCTTCGACACGGGTCGGCCACTGAGATGCCGATCGCGGCGAACTCGATGGATCTGGTGGTAGCACTGGAAAGCGCTTTCCACTTTCGCACGCGCGAGCGGTTCTTCCGCGAGGCCTGGCGCGTCCTGCGTCCCGGAGGCCGGCTGGTGACGGCGGACATCGTCCCGATGCCCCCGGACCGCCAGCGCTCAGCGCGTCTGAAGCAGCGGATCTCCTGGGGGCTGGTGGCCAGCAAGTTCGCGATTCCCGACCAAAACATCTACACGTTGCCGGGCTACCGCTCGCTGCTCGAGCGCTGCGGCTTCCAGGCAATCACGGTCGAATCGATTCGAGATCAGGTCTATGCACCGCTGCACCGGTACCTGGTGCGGCACCCGGAGCGGCTGCTACGACTGCATCCAACGATCAGGCTGGTGACAAAGCTGGCATTGCGGTCGGAGGCGGACAGCGTATATGCCGGCCTGGACTATCTGCTGTCGAGGTCTGAGAAGCCGTCCGAATCGCGCGCCTGAGAGTCCCGCGGCAAGCGAACATGGAGCTGACCGGCCAACCCAGCCGTAGGCACGACGGTCGGCGCAGTGCCGCCGCGTCTACTCCTCCCCCCAGATAAGCTCGCCACTGTGGCTGAAATCATAGCCACCCAGCAGATCGGCGACCTGCCGGCACTCGCCAGACTGGAGTCTGTTGAGCAGATCCTGGAACAGGCGGCGAAACCAGATGTTGCGCGGCAACGCGAAATCGAAGGCCTCGACGCCGAAGGGAATGAAGCCAAGACCCGCCTCGCTGGCGGCCGCGCGCGCTCCCGGCGCCACGTCGGCTTGGCCGAGTACGATGGCCGTGGCCGCTTCCCGCTCCGACAATGCGGTGACGGTCACGTTCAGGGGTTCCTTCAGCGTCGGAGATTTGCGAATCTCCATCAGGAACCGCTGCGCCCCGGCGCCGGACTGGCGCTGCACCCAGCGCAGCGAGGATGTCATCAGCTGTTCCGGTCCATCCGTGCAGTCCGCAAGGTCTGGTCTTACCATCAGGCCCTGTTCACGCGTGAACGCGCGGATCAATACCCAGTTGCGGTGCTGCGGGTGCTGGCGCAGCAGCGCGGGATGGCGGGTATGGCTTTCTTCGAATGGCCCCCAGTGCAAGGCACTTACGTCCACCCGGCTGGCCTGCAGCAGCTCGAGTCCCAGACGGGTACCGGTCGGCGTGTAGCTGACCTGGGCAAGTGAATGCACATCGCGCGCAAACGCGGTGACCACACGATACAATAGCGGGTCGTCGCTGCCGGCCACCACCAGGCGATCGGTCAACAGCCCACCGTGTGACGAGTCCATCATCCAACGATCGATGAGTTCGCGCGGGAACATCCATTTCCCCGTCACCTTGGTCGCCGGTATCCGGCCCTCATTGACCAGCGCATAGACCTTCTTTTCGTTCAGCTGCAGATACGCGGCGACCTGCTTGACGCTGAGGAAGGCATCGTGTTGCTGCGTCATCACGGCGGCCATGGCGCGTTCCCCCTGCACTTCGATTACTGCCTTTCGAACCGGGTCATCCCGCGCGACGCGACCGGCGCTGCGACCCGGTGGACGGTGGTGCGAGAGGCACGGCATCGAATGTGATTTGATCCGCGCCGTTGTAGACCAGAAAGTGCTTCCCCTTGGCCCGCGCAATCAGTATGACCCCGATCTTTTGCGCCAACTCCAGGCCGCGATGCGTTACGCCCGATCGCGAAAGCAGTATCGGGATCTGCATCTGTGCCACCTTGATAACCATCTCTGATGTCAGGCGCCCTGTGGTATAGAACCATTTATCCGCACCCGATATATCATTCAGCCACATGAAGCCGCTGATGGCGTCGGCCGCGTTATGCCGTCCCACATCCTCGACAAACAGGTGGATCTGCGCCGCCTCCTCGGAATCACAGTGGCACAATGCACATCCATGCACCGCGCCCGCCCGCCGATAGACCTGGTTAAAGTCGCTGATCTGCGCCAGCAGCCTGTAGATCATGGATTGCTGGATCTGTTGTCTGGGCAGTCGAAGTTTTTCGATCTGCTCGCCGATGCGGCCGAACACCGTGCCCTGGCCGCAGCCGGTGGTCACCGTACGGTGTCGAAGCTTTTCATCCAGATCGCTGATGCGCTCAAAGGTCTCGACATGGACCTCGCCCTTTGCCCAGTCGACCTTGACCGAATCCACCGACTCCAGACACGGGACCAGACGTTGGTTCAGGAGGTAGCCGAGGGTCAGCATCTCGGGATGCGTTCCAAGGGTCATTAAGGTGACGATCTCGCGGTCGTCCAAAAACAGCGTTAGCGCCGTTTCCCCCGCCACGAACCCAGGCCTTGGTTGGCCATACTCATCCACGGCCACCACCTCGTGGGAGGGGCTGAGTCCGGCATCGCTCATCGCGGGACGGTAACCGCGCCGCTGGCTGTCGCCTAGCTGAGGCTTGGCCGAAACCGACTCATCATCCATCGCCTGTCACCCCCCGGTGTGATTCATGTGCCGGAAGATCACCGGCTGTGCATGCAGGTCAAAGTCATGACCACGCGGCTTAATGTCCATCGACGCAACGATTGCGCGCTTCAGCGCGTCATCGTCCTCGGGGTTGGCGCGCGCCACGCGCCTGAGGTCAACGCTATGCTCCTGCCCCAGGCAGAGTAGCAGCCTGCCTTCGGAGGTCAGTCGGACGCGATTGCATTGCTCACAGAAGTTGTGACTGTGCGGCGAAATGAAGCCCACCCGGGTGTCGACCCCGGGGATCCGAAAGTAGCGTGACGGTCCACCGGTGGATTCGGCCGTCGGCACCAGATCGTAGTGCCTGGCCAGATCCTGGCGAATCTCATCGCTGGAGTAAAAGCACACCGCACGATCATGATCGCCCACCAGACCGAGCGGCATCTCTTCGATAAAGCTGATGTCGAGACCGCGCTCGATCGCGAAACCGACCAGTTCGTGCGTCTCGTCGTGGTTGCGGTTCTTTAACACCACTGCATTCAGCTTGATCCGCGCGAACCCCGCCTCCTGGGCCGCATCCAGCCCGGCCATGACACGTTCCAGCCTGCCGTTGCGGGTCATTGCACGGAAGCGATCGGGATGCAGCGTATCGAGGCTGACGTTGATACGGCTTACGCCGGCCCGGTGCAGGTCTCGCGCAAAGCGCGGCAGCTGGGTGCCGTTGGTCGTGAGAGTGAGTTCCCGCAGGCCATCCAGTTCGCCAAGCTCGCGGAATATCTTGAGGATGTTGCGCCGATGCAGGGGCTCGCCACCGGTAATCCGGATCTTGCGGACACCGAGGTCGACGAATGCGCGACCGACGCGCACGATCTCCTCGAGCGTCAACAGGCTCGCTCGCGGCAAGAACTTCGTGTCCTCGGACATGCAGTACACACACCGCAGATCGCAGCGGTCGGTGACGGATATCCGCAGGTAGGTGACGCGCCGCCCGAAGCGATCGACTAGCGTCTGCGGCGGGTCGCTGCGGTCATTCGGGTCGTCAGACATGCTCGGCTCCCAGCGATACTCTCAAGACAGTCTGCAAGAAGCGTTCCGACGTAATCCGCCCTGGCGCTGGCTGGTCGCGCGCCTCGGATTCCCCGGTATCAGGAGGCGGGCTGCCCGCAGGATGGTGCCCCGCAGTGCGCCGATCTGTCGCTATCGGTACACGCCATTGGGACAAATTGCGCCAACTCCGGACGACAAATGGATCGTTTTTTCGGCGCGCCGAGGGGCTGGCGTAGTGGTACGCAACTTGCTGAGTGTAAGACCACCAACCTGTTTTCCAGATCGTGGAGTAACAAATGTGCGAGACGCGCCAACCGCAGGGCAGTGAAATCCGGCACTTTCCCGTGTCGGTGATACTCGAGCGGCGGCCCGCGATCAGTCGCTGGGCAGACTATGTCTGGACGGCGACCGGAATTACCGTCGGGGGGCACACCGACGCGCCCGAGGCGCCGCTCATCCGCGAGGATCAGGGGGTCAGCTATTTTCTGATCGGCGGCCTGGATGTGGCGCTGCACGCCGACGAATGCGAGAGCTACTATTACAATCTGGTCAGCGATTCGCCCCGTGCGTACGTGATTGCCCACAGCGACGGCGGCCAGACGCAGCCGCAACCATTTCGCATCAGCATGAGTTTCGACGAGGCACATGCCTACCTGGAGGGCGAAGACGAAATCTACGCCGTGGATGTGCCGGCGGAGCTGTATCGCTGGACCGAGGCCTTCGTCATTGCGCACTATTTCCCGCAGAAAAAGACCAAACGCAAGCTGCGCGACTGGTCCGCCGACGAGTCCGGGACGCTGCCGTCATGAGCAAAGACCCGCAGGAGCTGTTGACCGAGGATCAGCCGCCGCGCCCTAACGAAACCTTCCTGGAACGCTTCCACCGCCGCAAGACCGCTGCACGCCAGGTGACGGAAGCGTCTGAGGCCCCGCCGGCCGAAACAACTGAGGCCGCCCTCGTCCCGCCACAGCCGGAGCCCGATAGCGAGCTGAGCGACGCCGATATGCCACCGCTCGAAACGCTGACGGCCGACTCTGACTATCGCGGTTTCCTCTCCCCCAAGGTCAGCGAATCCCTGCGCCGCGCGGCACTGCGCCGGCTGTTTCACGGCAGCGCCTTCAACGTGATCGATGAGCTGGACGATTATGCCGAGGACTTCACCACGTTCGAGGCGCTGGGCGATATCGTCACCGCCGACATGCGGCACCAGATAGAGGTCGCGGCCAGGAAGCAGGCGGCCGCGGTGAAGCAAGCGTTGCTCGACGAAGAAGTACCGGCCGAGGCCGCCGAAGATCAGCCCGTCGTCGACGACGGCGCAATGCCAAGCGAGGATATCGCTGCGACCACCGAGGACAGCGGGGAGATACCGGTCTCGGGCAGCGAACCGTCCGATGATTCCGAGCAGGGGAGGCCTCGAAGCTGATGTCCGAAGCACAAGCTACATTGGATCAGACCCGCAACGCACGGGCGCGCAGCGCGGCCCAGGCCGCGGCGGAGCGCGTCGCGATCAGCCCGACCGGGGTGGTCAAATACGAATCTCGCGGCCGGGTCGTTGTGATCGGCGGCGAAGAGGCACAATGGCTTGCCACCCGCCTTCAGGCGCCGCTGCGCGCCGAGGTCATACTGACCGACGGCAACGACGAAACCGGCGTTCCCGCAACCGCGATTGCCGGTCGCGCGCTGCACATCGAAGGTCATCTTGGGGCCTTCACGATCGACCTCGGCGAGCAGGGCAAGCACAACCACCAGCGCATCCACGCCGACCTGATAGTGGATTTGAGCGCGGAACCACGGATCGATCGCGAGCTGCCGCCACCGGGATACTGGCAGTTCGGGTCCGAAGCCCCGGACCTGGATGCGGCCTGTCTGGTACTCGATGGCATGGTCGGCACATTCGAGAAACCGCGTTACTTCACCTACGACCCGGACATCTGCGCCCACGCCCGCTCGGGCCAGAGCGGCTGCCGGCGCTGCATCGATGCCTGCCCGGCCGAGGCAATCATCTCAATCGGCGAGCAGGTCGAGGTCAATCCAAACCTCTGTCAGGGCGGCGGCATCTGCGCCACCGTGTGTCCGACGGGCGCGATGCGCTATGCCTATCCGGGCCCCGGGGATACCGCGGAACGCCTGCGCCTGATGCTGAGCACCTATACCGAGGCCGGCGGCACCGAACCGGTGGTGATGTTCGCCGCCGAGTCGGATGCCGCCGCGCTGCCGGCAACGCCGGCCAACGTCCTGCTGCTGGTGGTCGAGGAACTGGCGAGCGTCGGCCATGAGCTGTGGCTCGCAGCGATTGCCTGGGGCGCCGGTTGCGTACTGCTGGCCGACGGCGGCTCAGTGCCCGACAGGGCACGCGCGGCGCTGGAGGAGCAGATCGCGCTCTGCCACGGCCTGCTGCAGGGGCTCGGCTATGATCCAGCGGCGCTACAGGCCGTGGATACGCGGGAGTTGCCAGCGGAATGTCGCGGCGGTCGCAGGACTGCCGGACGCAGCAAGCTTCGCCGCGACCGATAGCAAGCGACAGCTCGCCACCTTGGCCCTGGATCACCTGTGGGAGGCCTCCGTCGCAGAGTTGTCGAGAGTTTTCCGTTACCTGCGCGTTCGCCCTATGGCCGGATCGCGGTCGATAGTGAGCGATGCACGCTGTGCATGAGCTGCACCTCGGTATGTCCGGCGCTGGCCTTGAGCGCCGGTGACGACGTGCCGCGCCTGGTCTTCCACGAGTCGAATTGCGTGCAATGCGGCATCTGTGCAAATGCCTGTCCGGAGTCCGCAATCTCGCTCGAGCCGCGCCTGCTGGCCGATCCCGCACAGCGTCGGCTTCCGGCCACCTTGCACGAGGAACCACCCTTCTGCTGCGTGCAATGCGGAAAACCGTTCGCGACCCGTCGGGTCGTCGACAATATCCTCGAAAAGCTCGCCGCGCATGCCATGTTCCAGACAGATCGCGCACGCCGGCGGTTGCAGATGTGCGAAGACTGCCGTGTCGTCGATGCAGTGCAGGACAGCGAGGCCATGCAGAGCGGTATCTCTGTGAAAACGGATCAGCGAACAGACAACGGGCAGTGATGATGAATCCAACGCAACCGCAGGAATCCAACCCAGATCGGCAGCAGCGAGCCAGACGCGATATACCGTCGAGCGAACAGCGCCGGCGCGCCGGCTTCTACGGCCTGCTGGCCGCACTGCTGCGGGACGCACCGGATGACTGCCGTGCTCGGCTACGCCGCCCAGCTGGAGACCGAGCGAGGCGGACCAAAAGTCCGAGCTCGGTGTCGCCCTCGCGCATGTTGTCGCTGGCGGCACGCCACACGGCCAAGGAGCCCTGCGCGACGAATATCACGCGCTGTTCATCGGGCTGGGCCGCGGTGAACTGGTGCCCTACGGTTCCTGGTACCAAACCGGTTTCCTGATGGAGAAGCCGCTCGGGTTATTGCGCGCCGATCTCGCGCAGTTGGGGTTTGCGCGCGCCGACGATGTGCACGAACCAGAGGACCACATCGCGGCCTTATGCGAGGTGATGGCCATGCTGATCCAGGAGGGATGTCCGCTGGACAGGCAGCGGCAGTTCTTCGACACTCACATCGGCAACTGGGCGGGTGCATTTCTTCAGCGACCTGGCGGAGGCGCCCTCGGCGGTCTTCTACAAATCGGTCGCCCGACTCAGGAGCGGCCTTCCTGTCGCTCGAGCAGCGCTATTTGTCCCTACTCGACTAGACAATTTGTCACACCGGTCCGGCTTTGTCGCAGCTCACCCGCCGGCGAATCACCATTCAGTGCCATTCTTGGTCATTTTTCTCCCGGCGCCATTGGCCTGCAGATTGCGATAGTCGAAGGGTAGTGGCCCTCAGGATTCTTTGTCGGTCTCGACAGACCGACTCAGCGACTCGCACGATCAAGGAGCAATCGATATGAAAGACCCCAAGCAGCAGGTTTCGCAATCCCGGCGCAAATTTCTGCGCGACGCCGGCGTCTCAGGAGGGATTGCGGCCGTCAGCGGCTGCGGCGCCGGGGATAGCGCTGGCCGAAGACTGGCGGACGACAAGACCGACAGAACCAGCACGAGGGCTATCGCCTGACCGAGCACATTCTTGCCTACTACAAGAGCGCTGCCAGCTGAGCCACGGCCGACCGAGGAACACGACATGAAACTGAAGAAGATTTCCGACCAGGTCGGACCGAAGCGACTACGCCCACGCACCGAGGCTGCAGGCCGGCGAGACCGGTCGCCAGCTCAATCGCCGCGATTTTCTGCGCAACTCCGGGATCCTGGCCGGTGGCGGCGTCGCTCGCCACGGGGCTTGCCCCGGGGATGATGCACAAGGCCACGGCAGCAGATGCCGGCCAGGGGCGCAGCCGCCAAAGAGGTGCGCGACCATCTGCACCCACTGCTCCGTCGGCTGCGGCGTCATCGCCGAGGTCAGGAACGGTGTCTGGACCGGCCAGGAGCCGGCC
This sequence comes from uncultured Gammaproteobacteria bacterium, assembly GCA_963736445.1. GTDB lineage: Bacteria > Pseudomonadota > Gammaproteobacteria > Chromatiales > Chromatiaceae > Thiosocius. The sequence continues at coordinate 137,801 of CAVTOY010000005.1, forward strand.
TTCGATCATCCCGTTCAACCTCGGCGCACATTGTGCCAAGGGTGCTGCGGTGCGTGAGCACGGGCACGGCGAGCGCCGCCTGAAGTACCCGACCAAGCTGGTCAACGGCAAATGGCAGAAGGTCTCCTGGGATGAGGCCATCAACGACATCGGCGACCAGCTGCTGAAGATCCGGGAAGAGTCCAGCCCAGATTCGGTCTACTGGCTTGGTTCGGCCAAGTTCAACAACGAACAGGCCTACCTGTACCGCAAGTTTGCCGCCATGTGGGGCACCAACAACGTCGACCACCAGGCGCGCATCTGCCATTCGACCACCGTAGCCGGGGTTGCGAACACCTGGGGCTATGGTGCGATGACCAACAGTTACAACGATATCCACAAATCCAAGGCGATCCTGCTGATCGGCTCCAACCCGACCGAGGCACACCCGGTCGCGCTGCAGCACATCTTCAAGGCGAAAGAGGAAAACAATGCGCCGGTGATCGTGATCGACCCGCGGTTCACCCGCACCGCCGCGCATGCCGACCACTTCCTGCGCATTCGCCCCGGTACCGACGTGCCGATCATCTGGGGCATGATGTACCACATCTTCAAGAACGGCTGGGAAGACAAGGAATACATCCGCCAGCGCGTCTACGGCATGGATGAGGTCAAGGCCGAGATCGCCAAGTGGACGCCGGACGAGGTCGAGCGCGTGACGGGCGTGCCGGAGAATCAGGTCTATGCGGCCGCCAAGGCGATGGCCGACAACCGGCCCGGGACCTTCATCTGGTGCATGGGCGGTACCCAGCACACCATCGGCAACAACAACACCCGTGCCTACTGCGCCTTCCAGCTGGCGCTCGGCAATATCGGCGTGTCGGGTGGCGGCGCGAACATCTTCCGCGGCCACGACAATGTTCAGGGCGCCACCGACCTTGGCGTATTGGCCAATACGCTGCCCGGCTATTACGGCCTCGCCCCCGGTTCCTGGGGTCACTGGGCGCGGGTCTGGGATCTCGATCCCGATTGGATCAAGGGCCGCTTCGACGCAGGTTCATACGAAGAGTCCAAAGGCAAGGACGTGGCCGTGATGAACACCAAAGGGATACCGGTGTCGCGCTGGATCGACGGTGTCCTCGAGGATTCAGGCGAACATCGGCCAGAAGGACAACATCCGCGCGATGTTCATGTGGGGGCATGCGCCGAACTCGCAGACCCGCGGCGAGGAGATGAAGAAGGCCTTCGAGAAGCTCGATCTGCTGGTTGTCGTCGACCCCTACCCGACGGTGTCGGCAGTAATGCACGACCGCACGGACGGGGTTTACCTGCTACCCGCGTGCACGCAGTTCGAGACCTACGGCTCGGTGACGGCATCGAATCGCTCGCTGCAGTGGCGCGACCAGGTAATCGATCCGCTGTTCGATTCCCTGCCCGACCACATCATCATGTACAAGCTGGCCAAGAAGCTCGGCTTCGCAGATCAGACTGTTCAAGAACATCGAGGTCAAGGGTGAAGAGCCGGTGATCGAGGACATCACGCGCGAGTTCAACCGCGGCATGTGGACCATCGGTTATACCGGCCAGAGCCCAGAGCGGCTCAAGCTGCACCAGCAGCACTGGGGCACGTTCGACTACACCAGCCTGAAGGCCGAAGGTGGACCCGCGGACGGTGACTTCTATGGCATGCCCTGGCCTTGCTGGGGCACCGCCGAGATGAAACACCCCGGAACGCCGAATCTGTACGACACCAGCATGCCGGTGGCCGAGGGAGGCCTCACCTTCCGTGCGCGGTTCGGCGTAGAACGCAACGGCGTAAGCCTGCTCGCGGACGACAGCTATTCGGCGGGATCCGAGATCAAAGACGGCTATCCGGAGTTCACTGCAGACGTGCTTGGAGAAACTGGGCTGGTGGGACGACCTCAGCGATGCCGAAAAGCAGGCCGCCGAGGGCAAGAACTGGAAGACCGATCTGTCGGGTGGTATCCAGCGCGTTGCCATCAAGCACGGCTGCGCACCCTTCGGCAATGCCAAGGCCCGTGCGGTGGTCTGGACCTTCCCGGATCCGGTACCGATACACCGTGAACCGCTGTACACGAACCGTCGTGATCTCGTCGAGCAATACCCGACCTACGAGGATCGCAAGTCTTTCTGGCGGCTGCCGACGCGGTATGCCTCGGTTCAGGCGAAGGATTACTCGAAAGAGTATCCGATCATCCTGACGTCCGGCCGACTGGTCGAGTACGAGGGCGGTGGTGATGAAACGCGCTCGAACCCCTGGCTGGCCGAACTGCAGCAGGACATGTTCGTGGAGATGCACCCGCGCGACGCGAACAACGCCGGCATCAAGAGACGGCGACGATGTCTGGGTGGAGGGCGCCGAGGGCGCCAGGATAAAGGTGAAGGCCCTGGTCACACGGCGCGTGGCGGCGGGCGTTGCATTCACACCATTCCATTTCGGCGGCCATTTCGAAGGCAAGGATCTTCGCGAGCAAGTATCCCGCCGGCTCAGATCCCTATGTACTGGGCGAGGCCTGTAATACCGCGTTCACCTATGGCTACGACTCGGTGACCCAGATGCAGGAAACCAAATGCACCCTGTGTCGCATCTACAAGGCTTGAGGAGGACTCAGACATGGCTAATTTGAAGTTTTACTGCGACGCAGAACGCTGCATCGAATGCAATGCCTGTGTTACCGCCTGCAAGAACGAAAATGAGGTGCCCTGGGGCGTCAACCGGCGCCGCGTCGTAACCATCAAGGACGGCGAACCGGGTGAGCGTTCCCTTTCCGTGGCCTGCATGCACTGCACCGACGCGCCCTGCGCGGCCGTGTGCCCGGTGGATTGCTTCTACACCACCGACGACGGCCTGGTCCTGCACGACAAGGACATCTGCATCGGCTGCGGC
>CAVTOY010000006.1:0-194297 GCA_963736445.1 uncultured Gammaproteobacteria bacterium
CGTTCAGCCCAGAACAGATTGGTGTTGCCCTCGTAAAGAGATACGATGTTGTCGTTTTCAATCTGTGGCAGGACCCATTCCTTCTTTCCCCATACGCCTGAACCATAGGGCCACTCGTTGGACTTGTAGCGTTCAGCGAACAGTTTTTTCCAGCTCTTTGCATCGCGGCGGGCAAGGGCCTTAAGATCGTGCCGCACCTCAAGCAGTGATCCGCATGTTTTGCAGCGGTAGACGATCGAGTTGAGCGGATAGTTCGCCTTACACTGTTCGTTTATGCATTGAAACCATGCTCGGTTTGACATAGACACCTTTCTCAGTTTTTAGCCGGTAAAGTCGATCAAAGGAAGAATATCATAATAATTCGCCGATGATCAATGGTAAATTTCCCCTCTTCTTCCATAGAAGAACATACTGCCCACTTTTTTTATTTTATTTTGAAGCGCTCTTTTTATCAAGCTGCCGCAGTTCCCCCCGCCTCCTTCATTCTGATCTGCCGTTCAGGTATACTGTAGAAAGCAATGGTTCAGAAACAGGGTGAATAGAATGCACAGGCTTATCATCCGGGATATGCGGGCAGACGATATCCCCGCGGTGCTGGAGATTGAAGAGCTTTCATTCAGCAGCCCCTCGGTCCGGAGAAATTTTTCTCAATGAACTGTATAAAAAATACTCGGTGCTGAAAGTTGCTGAATTTGAGGAAGCCAGTGACCGGCTATCTCTGTGCAGATTACCTTCACCATGAATCGAATATCCTGAACCTCGCGGTGCATCCGGATTTCAGGAGACGGGGAGTTGCGACAAGACTGATGAATGAAGCAACAGGAGAATTGAAGGAAAAGGGTTGTGTGTTCATGTATCTGAAAGTCAGGGTTTCCAATGCCGGTGGGCAGAGATTCTATGAACGTTTGGGGTTTAAAACCGAGGGTGTCAGAAAGAAATATTATGAGAATCCGGATGAGGATGCATTGCAGATGATGGGGAGGTTATGAGAGTATCAACTTCTCTCCGTTTCAGATTCCCTGGATGATTATTCACGGATGCTTTGAATTAATTCCTTTATTTTTGTTTTCTGCTCATCGGTCAGGCCGATAAACATAACACCAATGCCTATTCCCGGCTGAGTATACCTGATCTGTGCTTTTACCGTTATTTTTTCCCCATGGAAAGGTATGGTCACCTCTATAAAACTGTGCTCTTCATAAGATTGTATCCCGGAAATATACAGTCCATCCTCGCTGATATCCATGCATGTGGACATCCGGGTGCCGTCTATCAGGATTTCTTCCCTGAACGGGAGTCTTTCGTGCTTCCTGCGTTCACCCTGTAGTTCAGCGTTCATTTCAGTCCATTATACTCCAGGAAAGTCAAACTGGCAAATAAAAAATCTGTTTCCCGGCAGATTTTTTCTATTCTCCCCATTTCTATTTCAGAAATATTTCCCGAGAACAAACGAAGCTATCGTCAGCCCTGCCGTGAGTGCCTGAAACTGTATCGTTCCCGCCTGGGCCGGCACGATTGCCTGGGGATCGGCATGGTGCTTCCACATATGGTGGGTTGTCTTCAACGCAAGAGGCAGAGAGAGAAACAGCAGACAAGACCAGAGCGGGTAATACTTCCGGAGAATAAGGACAATTACAGAAAAATAAAACAGCATACTAAACGCGACATAGCCATACCGTGAAGCTGAAGTGCCGAGCCTCACAACAAGATTTCTCTTTCCCGCATTTCTGTCTGCCTCATAATCAGGAAATTCGTTTATCCAGAGGATGTTCGCAACAACAAGACCGTTCGGAATGCCGACAAGAAAATATTCCGGCTTGAATATGCCGAAGTTGATATACCCCATTCCGAGTGTTATCAGCGGCCCGAATGCAAGGAAGATGATCATCTTCACCAAGCCCTCTCGACTGGAAAGAAAAGGGCTTTATCGAATAGAGGAGCCCGCAGAACGCCCCGATCGTACCGATGAGCAGGACATGGGGGCGGCCGACAGAGAATCAGCGGTACCCCGGTTGCAGCCGCGAGCAGGAAAAGTATGACCGACATGTATAAGAATGATCTTCTTGTCAGGATGTGTTCAATGCGGCTTCTGCTCCCGCCGCTGAAGGGTGTGGGGAACTTGTTTATCCTGTCGCTCTCGTCCCCAGTCGAAATAGTCATTGATAGTATTCCCGCCGAGATGGAGGAACAACACTCCGAGCACGCCCAGTAGGGCATTGATCAGGAGAATTCAGTCGGAATTGCCCAGAGCCATACCGCCCCCAGGATCGCAGGGAGAACGGAGGCGGAAACAAAGGGAAGCCTTGTACCCATGACATAGGACTTCTGTTTGAATCGTCGGTACGGTCATGATAGTTCTGTTGGAAACAACAAAATTATACCAGAATCAGGCCGGAATAATTTACTGCGGATTAAATAAGTAAGGCATGATTGCTGTCCAAAATATTTTAAAGAAAAGATAAGGCTCGTTTTTTGAAACAAAATCACGGGTAACCCCGAACAGGCTTTAGCCTTTCGGGCCAGGAGACGGAGCGGAGGTCTCAGCAAAGAATTTCATGAGAACATTATAGTCAGAGAAAGTCATGATCATTCACAAAGGGAGTTTACTTTGTTTCAAAAAACGTGGCTTATACAGGCGTTCCGGTAGAATATTTCATTATAAAAAATCGTTAAACATGCCCAGGGTGCGTTCTGGTATAATATCTTCAGCAAACAATCTTCTTTTCACCGGTTAAAAGTCATGGTAAGAGCGGTTCGCAGGAAAGGAGATTTCATGGACAAATTTCTTTCTCGACAGAAATAATACCGCATTGGTAGTCATCGATATTCAGGACAGGTTAGCGGTCACGATGAAGGTGAAAGACACGGTAAAATCAGAACTGTCTTCACCTGATTGAACTCGCTAAACTTTTTGATATCCCGGTAATCGTAACCGAACAGTATCCAAAGGGACTCGGCCATACTGTTGAAGAAATACGGAATGAGTTGCCCATATATCAGCCGGTAGAGAAAATGACATTCAGCTGTTGTGATGAAAATAACTTTTTACAGACGATAATGAGGGATCGCGAAAAAGCAGATCATTCTTCTGGGGATGGAAACTCATGTATGTGTCCTTCAGACATGTCTCGGCCTGCTCCGCGCGGCATCAGTGCATGTGGTGAAGGATGCGGTCTGTTCCAGGACAAAGGAGAACTGGAAGACCGGCATTGCATTCATGCGGATGCAGGCACCGTGATAACTTCTGCCGAAATAGTATTTCAACTGCTGAAGGTTGCAGGAACTGAAGAATTCAGGACGATCGTGAAAAGGATCAAATGAACCTGAGTATCTCCCGCTGGAGATCATCCTTGACATATGCTCTTCTTTCCTCTCCGGAGACCTGATGCATCCTCAGTACCGCTTTTCCTTTGCGAGTAAATGCACCACTTTCCCGGCAGGGAGAGGGCGGCTGATCAGATTCCCCTGGAGCTCATCGCAATCAAGAGAGCGGATCATTGCAAGCTGTTCTTTTCTCTCCACACCCTCGGCGATTACCTTCATGTTGAGCGTATGGGCCATGGCGATAATTGCCCGTGCAACCACTCCCTCGGCATTACTGAATGCGATCGAAGAGATGAACGGTTCAACAATCTTTACCTTGCTCATGGGAAAATATTTCAGGTCGGCGAGGGATGAGTATCCGGTGCCGAAATCATCGATCGAGATATTGACCCCCATTTTCCGCAGCACCTTCAATGCCCTGACCGTTCGTTCAATCTTCCGGAGAAAAATGCTTTCGGTCAGCTCCAGTTCAAGGAATTGCGGAGCGAGTCCGGTGTCTTCCAGAATTCTGCTGACCGTGTGCGTTATATCATGTTCGTGGAAATGATGAGCCGAAATGTTCACCGCGACACGAATCGGCCGCAACCCTGCCTTCTGCCATGTCATGTTCTGCATGCAGGCTGAACGCAATGCCCATTCGCCAAGAGGAATCGTAAGGCCCATTTCTTCCATCAGGGGAAGAAATTCCCCGGGATAGACCAACCCCACCCCCGGCCTCTGCCAGCGGGCAAGGGCTTCTACTCCGGTAATCAGGCCGGAGCGCAGGTCGATCTGCGGTTGATAATACAGAAGGAATTCCCCCCGCTGGAGGGCCAGTTCCAACCCTGTTTCCATGACCATACGTTCGAACGCCTTTTCAGTCATTGCACGGGAATAAAATTGATAGGTATTTTTCCTGAGTTCTTTCATCCGTTGCATCGCCGTGTACGCATTGCTGAGCAGGGATTTCGGATCACCGGCGTCATCGGGGAAAACACTGATGCCGATATTGAGTTTTACCGAGTATTTCTGCCTTTTAAGGACAAAAGGTTTTTCCATTGAAGAGAGGATACTCCTCGCCACAATCGCAGCGTCTTCGGGATATCGTATTTCCGGCAGGAGTATCACAAATTCATCTCTGCCCGGTCGTGCCAGGGTATCACTCTTTCTGATGCATCTCTGGAGCCGTTTTACCAATGCTATCAGCAGCCGATTGCCGAAGGCCTCACCAAGCGTGTCATTGATAACTTTCAGACGGTCAACGCTTACAAAGAGAACTGCGATGATCTTGTTTGTCCGTGAAGTGATCCCAACTGACTGGGCCAGGCGATCAAAGAAGAGATTACTGTCCGGAAGCCCTGTCAGGATATCATAAGAATGGGTTTTGTCTATATTCAGTTCAAGCTTCGGTTTTGGAGTCTTGCAAAAAGTTTCGATGGGACACCCACGTCGTATTCCAAAAAACCTAAAGGGCATCCCCCACCCCCCTGAAATAAAAAATTCCGGACCATCACCAGGATAATCCGGCGCTTATGATGTCTCATGTTCTGAGATCTCTTTGTTCTTTTCACCGTTTCATAGTATATCGCCAATGTGAAATCGTTACATATTACCACTAAATGAATAAAAAAGAAACCATAACTTTATTTTCTTGAGAATTCTTCGCGCAGACAATGGTGTTATTTTGAATTTCTCTCACAGAGAATGGCCTGTTGAGAGAGAGGTCTTTCGCTAAGCAGAAAAGGGAACTTCTTTCCAGAGGAATTTTTCCTAATTCGAAGAATTGTAGACTTTGCCCTAGAACCCTGTTACGGCTGCCCGCGCAAGGTTCAGCAGGGCCGAGGGGAGTACCCCGATTATGAGCACTGCTGCCGTGGTAATGCCGAGGGCAACTCCGTTCGTGAATGAGGTGGTAAGGACCACGTCTGTTTTGGGGTCTCTCATATACATATACATGACGATCCTCAGATAGAAGTATGCGGATATTGCGCTGAAGATCACCGCAACGAGAACCAGCCAGGTATAGCCTGCATTGATTGCAGCCATAAAGACATAGAACTTGCCGATAAACCCCGCGGTAGGCGGTATGCCGGTCAGGGAGAACATGAATATCAGCATGAGCGCCGCTGCAAGGGGATGTGTCTTTGAAAGTCCTTCATAGTCAGTGATCTCTTCGCCCTTGAACCCTTCGCTCCTGAGCATTATAATCACTGCGAAAGCTCCGATGTTCATGAATGCATAGATCATCAGATAATTCATCACGCTCGCGAGTCCATCCGCATTCGCCGTGATGATTCCGAGCAGGGCATATCCTGCATGGGCGATGGATGAAGTACGCAAGCATTCTTTTAATATTTGTCTGCGAAAGCGCAATGATGTTCCCGACAGCCATGGTGAGAATTGCTATAGGGATCAGGATCACTGCCCAGTCGACCTTGGCAGCTGCAAAGCCGATCAGAAAGACCCTTCCGAGTACTGCAAACCCTGCAGCTTTCAGACCCACAGACATAAACGCGGTAACCGAAGTCGGGGCGCCTTCATAGACATCCGGTGTCCACATGTGAAACGGCGCCGCAGCTATCTTGAAACCGAATGCAACAACAAAGAAACTGATCGAAAGCAGAAGGGCGAGGTTGTCTGCAAGTCCTTTTTCGCTGATGAACGCTGCGATAGCATTTATGTCCGTCGTACCGGTTAGTCCGTAGATAATCGATATGCCATAAAGCAGGAAAGCCGAGGAAAACGCTCCGAGGAGGAAGTATTTCAGGGCCGATTCGGTTGACTTAATACTATGCCTGATAAATCCCGCAAGCACATAAGTGCTCAGGGCCATGAGTTCAAGCCCGAGATAGAGCACGATAAGGTCCCCCGCAGACGCCATGATCATCATACCTATGGTGGAAAAGAGGAGAAGGCTGTAATATTCGCCGTAGTTTACTTTTTCCACCGCGATATATTTTATGGAGATTAATATCGACAGAATAACGTTCAGGAAAAAGATGACCTTAAAGAAGGTGCTGTAGCCGTCCGAGATGTACATTCCGCCGAAAGTCATGCCTCCGAAAGAAAAAAGGCTTAATCCTATCAGTGCGGTACCGGCTATACTGATCAGTGCAATCGCTTCTTTCTTCTTGATAATGAGGTCCAGAAGAAGCACGATAAGTGCAAACGAAGTCATGAGGATTTCTGGCATTACCGGATTGAGATCGGGCAGCGGGAAATTCATCTGATTACCTCCATGATCGATTTTGCGATACTGGCCTCATAAATCCCGCCGGGGATGTTCATCCTTTCAAGGAGATGCTGTACTGTCAGGATGCAGAAAGCTCAGGAATGAGTTCGGATATATCCCTATCCAGAATACGAGGAATAACATGGGGAGCAATGCCAAAGTCTCTCTGATGTCCATGTCAGGCAGACCGACAATTTTCGGATTTATCTCCATGAAGAATATTCTCTGGTAAAGCCAGAGCATATATCCGGCGCCGATTATGATACCGGTACAGGCAAGGACGCCGGCCCATTTATTCGCAGCAAATCCCCCGAGGAGGATGAGGAATTCACCGACAAACCCGTTCGTGGCAGGAAGACCGATAGATGCAAGGGTAAATACCATGAAGAAGGCAGAGTATATCGGCATTACTGATGCAAGTCCTCCGTAATCAGCTATCTTTCTGGTGTGGGTCCGGTCATACACGACCCCGACTGACAGGAAGAGTGCGCCGGTGATAACCCCGTGGTTCAGCATCTGTAGGATTCCGCCTTCAAGCCCCTGGGCGTTCAGGGCAAAGATACCGAGCGTAACAAATCCCATGTGGCTAACCGAACTGTACGCGATAAGACGTTTTAGATCTGTCTGCGCAAGGCATATGACCGCGCCATAAATAATTGCGATAACAGAAAGCGTGAGCATAACCGGAACCATTGCCTTGGAGGCTTCCGGAAAAAGCGGGAGGGAGAACACTCAGAAAACCATACGCACCCATTTTAATGAGGACTGCTGCCAGGATCACGACCCCGCGATCGAGAGCTTCTGTATGGGCATCCGGCAGCCAGGTGAACCGGCCACATGGGAACTTTTACCGCAAATGCGGCGAAGAAAGCCCAGAAAAGCCACATCTGCATGGTGTATGGATATTGTATTGTCATCATGGTGAGTATATCGAAAGTCTTTCCGGAGTAAAGGTAGAGGACGATGATTCCGACCAGCATCGGTCGACTTCCGACAAGGGTATATAGGAAGAACTTGATTGCTGCATAGACCCTGTTGGGACCTCCCCACACTCCGATGATCAGGACCGTCGGGATGAGCATGGCTTCCAGCAATTGGTGGTGCCTTTACGCCTCAACTCATGGTGCTTGTTGGTGGACGGTGCTGGCGGAGTTCGCTTCTCTGGGGGCGTCGTTCTGGTGAGGTTCACGTGGCGCAGATCCAACTCTGATCCCCGCTTCCCCGGATCCGATCAAGATTTTATTTCCATGGCCGTCAGCAGTGTCTGACAGCTTTTTCTCAGGCGGTCGGCTCGCCAGTTGAAAAAGTTGTCCGACAGGACGCAGCCGTGGCTTTCCAGCAGGGTATAGTAGACGCAGAACCGTGAGATCTTGGTCCGGCGAATCGGAAGAACTGCCGGCGGTGCGCAACGGATCACTGAGGCAGGCTTCGAGGGTTTTCCAGGCCATCAGATAATTGGTCACGCAAAACAGTTTGTACTGCTTGAGGCCGACTCCAGGCCCAGGATGTATTCCCTTGCCGCCGGTCAGGTGGGAAATGGTGGCGCTGGCCAGGGAGAAGACTCCCAGTTGGGATCGTCCCCGGCGGGCGGACGCCGGGCCCGGCCAGTGGGGATTCTCCCCGGTGGGGCAGTAGTGGACGTTCCGGAGCCGGTCCTTCTGGATGTCCTTGACGATGTTGGTCAGCTGCAGCCCGATGCCCGAGTTCGACGGCGGCGTTTCTTTCGCGCGGATTGTCGCCGTCCGCTGATGGCGGCGAACATGTCGTTCAGCATCAGCCCACGGTGCCGGCCACGTAATAGCAGTATTGATCCAGCTGCTCGTCCGATTCGAAATGGAGATCCCCTGTTCGTTCTGCTGTTCCAGGAACATGACCATGCCCTCGGCCATTTCCACCGCGTAACTTGAAAATGATGCCCTGGATGCGGACGGGGAAAGATCGGATCAGGTCCAGGATGTCCGATTCGTGCAGGGTCAGGCGTTCTTCCCAGGTGGCCGGATCGGCAAAAACGGACCGGACTATCCTGACGGGAGGGCCAGGATTTCCACCCAGCCGTGAACGCGAATTCCCGCAGGTATCGGCACTTCGGTTCCGTGGGAAGTGATTCGCAATCTTCGACGGTATCGACGATGCGGCACAACAGATAGGCGGCCGAGGCATAGGTGCGGAGGGGTTCCTGCAGCATTCGGATGGTCAGGGCGAAGGTCCGGGACACCCGGTCCAGCCACAGCGGCAGATCGTCCCTGGTCAGGGTGCGGTCGGTCAACCCGGATGATGTCGGTGCTGGGCTCAGTCATACTGTCGATCCACCACGCGGGTTGGCTTGCAGGTAGCGCCTGCGGATTTCAAAGGCCAGCACCCCGAAACTGACCGCCACGTTCAGGGAATGCTTGACCCCCGCCATGGGAATTTCCACCACCTGGTCCGCCAGGTCCAGCAATTGCTCGCTCACGCCGCGCACTTCATGCCCCACGATGAAGCAGTGGGGAAAGGGATAGGCGAATCTGTCCCAGCTCTGGGCCCGGCCGTCTGTTCCAGGGCGATCAGGGGAATGCCCAGGTCCTTCAGGTGGCCGCGGCGGCGGCCGCGTCGCTCCAGTAATCCCAGGGGACGCTCCTGGTGGCGCCGAGGGCGGTTTTTTCGATGTCCGGCCGCGGGGGCGTGGCGGTCATGCCGCAAAGATACAGCCCGCCCAGGGCCACCGAATCGGCGGTGCGGAACATGGAGCCCACGTTCCAGACACTGCGGACATTGTCCAGGAGGCCGTAGACCGGCATCCTCCCCGCCGAGCCTGGACCGGATGTGCCGAATCCGGCCTGGGACGGAGCGGGTGGTTGGGGGGTAGTGATTGTCGGTCATCATTTTGATATATTGGGGCAGGACAATGCGTTTGGCAACCAGCCAGCGGGAAAATTCCCCATCACAGAGGTAAACCCGGGCCCCGCCGGTCGATAAAAGGAGGCCGAAGGCGTCGTTCATGACCACTGTCTTCAAGGATTGATTTCCGCTTCATGAAACGCAACACCGTCAGTCTGTGCCTGATCGCCCGGGATGAGGAAGCCACCATCGGAATGGCCATCAAATCGGTGCTGGCCCTGGTCGATGAGGTGATCGTGGTGGACACCGGCTCCCAGGACAACACCCGCATCATCGCCGAGGGATACGGTGCCAAGGTCTTGCGACGTGCCCTGGGACGACGATTTTTCCGCCGCCCGCAACGCGGCCCTCGATCAGGCCACCGGCAAATGGGTGCTGGTCCTGGACGCGGACGAATTCCTGGAGCCGGTGCGGCCGGTGGAATTCCAGAGACTGCTGCACGATCCCGACCGCCGCCGGCTATCGTCTGCGCATGGTCGGCCGCGGGGCCGGCAACGCACGGGGCCATGACCAGCCGGGTCCGCCTGTTCCGCAACGTGCCGGAAGTCAGATACCGATATCCCATCCACGAACGCCTGGCGCCTGCCCTGAGCGAATGGGCGGCCGGCGAAAATCTGCTGATCCTGGATGCGGACCTGGCGGTGATGCACGAACGCAGCGATTCGGACCGCCGGGCCCACCGGCGGGAACGCAACCAGCGGATCCTGCGCAAGGCCCTGGTCAATTTCCCCGACGAACCGTATTTCCCCTACCGTCTGGCCTGCGAGGGTCAGGTCCTGCTGGACGGCGAAGTCCTGCCCGTGGCGGGACTGGCCGCGGCCCTGGCCCATCTGCGCGCCGCCTGGTCCAAGATCCGTTCCCTGGATCCTGACCAACAGGCCTCCCTGACCTGGTTGCCGGACTTCGGGGCGCCAGGTTCACCTCCAGTCTACTGGCGGTCGGCGAGGTCACCGAGGCCGAAGCGGTCATGCGGTGCACGAAATCCGGGGCCTCTTCCCGAACATCCCCTGGTCCTGCTGCAATCGGTGGCTGTCGATTGCTGCCGGCTGCATTTGTCGGGCCATCCCTGTCCAGGGCGGCCCGCAAGAAGATCATGGCCAGGGCCCGCGGTGATCTCGAGACGCATCCATGAGTTCGCCAGTCACGGGCCCCGGAGTGCCCGTGGACAACAGGGTGCGGGAGTTGTATCCTCTGCGGTACCTGGGCGAGCTCGCCCTGCTGGAGGGAAAGGTGACCGAGGCGGTGGGTCTGTTCGAACAGGCCCTCAGTCTGGATCCCATCCTATTCCTGCGGCTGGCTGGGCCTGGCCGAATGTTCCCGGTTCGCCGGGGACAGCAAACGGGCTCTCAAGCTCTATCTGCGGACCGTGACGGAAAACGACGGCAACCACCGCGCCTGGCTGCGCGGGTGCGACCTGATGATGCAGATGGATTTCCAGGACAACGCCGCCAGCTGGTGGCGCAAGGTCGTGGAAAAATTCCCCGAGCATCCCGCGGTCCTGGCCGCGGCGCCGAGCCGGCTGGCGTGCTGCAGGTGTCTCCGATCCGTCCCCCCCGGTCCCGTCACCACCTGATTCCATCCCTTGACTGCCTGACCCGTGATCCGGGCGGGAGACAAATATGCAAGAAACGGCCAGGCCGATCGACCTCGGTCCGGACCGGGCCGGACGGATCCGCCCCCTCGCCGCCGGGTATTCACCAACCGCAACCTGCGCATGGGTTCCATCGAGGCCATCGGCTTCGACATGGACCACACCCTGGCGGTCTACAACACCGACAATTTCAACCACCTGAGTTTCGTGATGGCCATCGAGGCCCTGATCAGGGACAAGGGTTATCCCGAAGGAGATCCGCGACATCGGCCTGGGAACCGGAAGCGGCCATCCGCGGACTGGTGGTGGACAAGAAGCTGGGCAACCTGCTGAAGATCGATGCCTACAACCACGTGACCCGGGCGCGCCACGGCCGGAGGTTTCTCGACAAGGAGGAGCGGCGCCGGCGGTATCCCAGCGGGGGCATCCGGCTGGGGCGCCGGCGGTACCGGGTTTTCGACACCCTGTTCGACCTTCCCGAGGGGAGCCTCTACGCGGCCATGGTGGATCTGAAGGAAAAATCCCCGGGCCTTCTGAAGGTGGATTTCCACACCCTGTTCGAGGACATCCGCGCGGCGGTGGACACCCTGCATGCCGACGGTTCGCTCAAGGCCAGGATCACCGCCGACCTGGACTCCTATTTCCTGAAGGACCGCAACCTGGTGCCCACCCTGCGCAAGTACCAGCAGGCGGGCAAGAAACTCTTCCTGCTGACGAACTCCGAAGTGTCCTACACCGCCGCGGTCATGGATCACCTGGTCGGCGGTCCGACCGGTTCCTGGGAAGAACTTTTCGACCTGGTGGTCTGCTTCGCCCGGCAAGCCCGGGTTTTTCCTGGCGCGCGGCGACGGCGAACCGGTGCCGCAGGGTTCCTGCCCCATGATGCCCAACCGCAAGGGTCACTGCTATGTCGGCGGCGATTCGTTTTTCCTGGAAAAGAAGATCGGGTGCGGCGGGGACGAAATCCTCTATTTCGGGGACCATACCTACGGCGACATCCTGCGCAGCAAGAAGAGCGTGGGCTGGCGCACGGCCATGATCGTTCCGGAGGTGGAGCAGGAAGTGGCGGCCATGCGGCCCTTGCGGGACGACTGGCAGGCTCTGGCCGTACTGGAGGATAGCCTGGAGGATCTGGTCATGGAGCGGGACCACCTGCAGGCGCGTGCACCAAGGGATCGAATCGACCGCCTGGAGGAACTGGACAAGCTGGTCAGCGATGCCCTGGGCCAGAGGGCCCGACTGCAGCGGAATCTGCGGTCAGCCTTCAATCCCCACTGGGAGTCCCATTTTCCGCGAGGGAGGGCGGCCAGCCGCCTGGGCCGGCAAATCATGGAATTTGCTTGTATCTACACCAGCAGAGTGAGTAACTTTCTGAATTATCCGGCGGATAAGTTTTTTGCCCGTCCCGTCGAGGTGCTGCCCCACGAAAGATGGGCGCTGCCCGAAACCTGATCGCGCGTCCGATTCCTGAAGTCCGGTCGTGGTTTCCAAGGGAAAAAGGAGAAGACTAATGCTGGGGTCAAAATCCGTTCTCGTCATCGGAACCGGAACCATCGGTGAACCGCTGATCGGTCTGCTCTGCAATTTCAAAGCCCAGTTGGGTATCGACGAAGTCCTCTTCCACAAGCGGACCCCGCTGATGACCGACCGCAGCAAGGTCCAGAACCTCCTGCGCCGCGGGGCTCGTCTGGTGACGGACAAGGACCGGGTCAGAGGGATTCGAGGAGATGGGCATGAAGGTCGAAATCACCACCGAAGACGCCATGGAGGCGTCGCGAGGTCGTGGTCGACTGCACGCCCAGCGGCAACGCCATGAAGGAGACGCTGGTACGAGAAGTACGAGGACAACACCGACCTCTTCATCGCCCAGGGCAGCGAGTTCGGCTTCGGCAAGCAGTACGCCCGCGGCATCAACGACGAGGTGCTGGAAGTCGGCAAGGACAAGTACCTTCAGGTCGTCAGCTGCAACACCCACAACCTGTCGGTGCTGATCAAGATGTTCGGGCTGGCCGACCAGGGCCCGGACAACCTGGTGGAAGGGCGCTTCATCTGCATGCGGCGCGCCAACGACATCAGCCAGGACGACAAGTTCGTTCCCAGCCCGCAGGTGGGCAACCACAAGGACGCCCGGTTCGGCACGCATCATGCCCGCGACGCCTGGCACCTTTACCAGACCAAGGGCGAGGACTACGACCTGAACCTGTTCAGCAGCGCCATGAAGGTGAACAGCCAGCTCATGCACATCATCCAGTTCACCATGAAGGTGGACAAACCGGTGACCCGGGAGGAGCTGATCCAGCGGGCGGTCGATGACGACCGCGTGGCCATCACCTACAAGACCACCGCCAACAGCGTGTTCTCTTTCGGTCGGGACCACGGATTCTGCGGCCGCATCCTGAACCAGTCGGTGATGCCCATCGATACGATCCACGTGTCCGAGGACGGGAAGACCATCAGCGGCTACTGCTTCACTCCCCAGGACGGGAACAGCCTGCTCAGTTCCGTGGCGGCCACGGTGTGGGGGCTTTATCCCGAGACTTACGACAAGATCGTGCAGTGCCTGGCGCCCTATTTCTTCCAGGAGGTTTAGGCGACGTCGGGGCTGAAACGACACATCTGTTTTAAATGGGGACGCGGGCGCTACATCCATGTAGCGCCCGCTCTGTCCTCGGCCCTCCGCCATCCTGGCTCCGGGCCTGCGGATGCCCCATTAAAACAGATGTGCCGTTTCAGCCCCGAAGCACCACCAGCTGACGCGAATTCCCTCATAACCCGCAACAGGACCGCCCGTTGTAGTTTCCTGCGTCTGCCTATCGACGGCTGAGCGCGTGAGCTGGATATCCTGACCCTGTTCACCTGGACGTCATGGAGGGCCGGAGCCAAGGAGGGCGGAAGGCCCGGAATGCGAACAAGGCCGCTACATGGATGTAGCGGCCTGCGTTCCGGGAACTGGGCAGGTCAGGGCCCAGGCGATCAGTCGCCGACAGCCAGAGCGGAAACCTTCAGGGCAAGCTCCTCGGCCTTGGCCCGAGCCGGGAAATCGGATCGGCCTTGGCCAGACTCCATTGCAACTGCTCCAGCGCCTTCCTGGCCTGCTCGCCCTGCCTGCAGGGCCAGGTGGCATTCGACCTTGAGCACCAGCGTGTTGATCAGCCGGGGATTGACCTGGAGCATGGGATCGATGATCTTCGAGGGCTTCTGGCGAACGGCCGCTATCGGCATGAAGAGCCTCGGCCCAGCGGTATCGCGGGTACCACTGTTCGTGGAAGGGATCTGGTCGCTGTTCAATGGTCTCCACGCCCTTGCCCCAGTTTTCGGCGGCGGTATCGTGGTCCTCCACCACGTCGGCCAGAAGGGCGGTGAACTGAAAGGAGGCGCTGTCGATTCCGCTGCTTGGCTTCGGGATATTTCTCGTACTCTTCGTCCGTTGCGCCAGACGGCCAGGGTGGAATCCATGACCGCCCGGCCTTCTTCCACCTGGCCGTGAGTAGGCCAGCCGAATGCCCCGGATAGATGGGGGTGTTTTCGTGTCTCGGGATATCTCTCGATGTAAGATGTCGGTCATCCGGCCCAGTTCCTCGTCGAGCCCCGACACGAGATAGGTCAACACGATGTTCATGGTCCACCTTCATCTGAATTTCGCTGCTGGCGACCTGGGCATGGACCTTGTTCAGGATGTCCACCCCGTTTTCAAGCTGGCCGCGGGCGATGTAGGTCTTGCCCAGATTGATCAGGGAATGGTAGAAGTCCGGCTGCATCTTGATGGCCAAGTCCGGAATTCGGCTTCGGCCTCTTCGTAGCGGCCCAGCACCATCAGCACTTCGCCGAGGGAGTCGTGGGGGTTGGCCAGGTCCGGAGCCAGGAAGGCGTACTTCTGCATGTACTCGATGGCTTGGTCGTAGTTGCCGCGGTACAGCTCCAGGTAACCGAGATTGTTGTAGCTGCTGGCGTAGTTGGGGTCGACTTCCAGGATGTGCAGCCAGGCCTGCTTCGATCTGCGTCGTCGCCTTCGGACATGCCTGGCTTTGCCGGCCAGGGTTTCCAGCACATAGATGTTGTCGGGATCTTCGGCTTCGCAGGCGGGTCAGGAGGGAGTCCCGCATGTCGTGGAACTGGGAAATGCCGACGCCGCTGAGGCGGAGCTGGGCCACCATGCGCCGCTGGTCGTCCTTGATGACGGCGGTCAGGCTGTCGGCGCGGGCGGCCTCGATTTTGAATTCCTGGATGCATCCCCAGGCGGTACAAAGCAAAAGCCCTGGCGATGGAGGCTTCGGCCAGGGTGGGGTCGAATTCGAGGGCTTTGTCCGAGTTTGTCGACGGCGGAGGGCCAGCGGAAGGCATTGAGATCCTTGGTTCCCTCCTCGCAGAGCTGCAGGGCTTCAGGGCTGTCGGAAACCTGCTTGGCTGCCATTGCCTCCTGTCAAGCATAAAGCCAAGCCCAATAAGGAGTAAGGCTGCCAACCAAGCCCATGATCATCCACTTCAAGAGTGGTGCCTCCAGTTGAAAAACTCCAGGCGGTGGCGCACCCGAAAACCGGGTCCGCCACCGCACACAACCAGGATATCTACGGGCAAACGCCCGTCGATTGTTGCACTTCCGTCAAAATATTTTTTTGCCCGAACTGCCGGTCGGCGGACGTCTAGAGACGTCCTCCTTCGGCCATGGCCACATCGTCTGGTGGCGACGATTTTCAAACCCACCATGGTGATGTCGTCATCGGCGTCTTCACGGCCGCTGAATGCGGCCAGACCCCGGTTCACCGAACTGGAAAACATCGGACACATCGTCGCCGCCGCTGGCTGCTGCAGCAGTCGGTTGAGTCGGTCCTCGCCGTACTCTTCTTCGCCGGCTGATGTCCTTGGTCTCGGTCAAGTCCGTCGGTATACAGGAACAGCAGGTCGCCGACGTCCGAGAGGAAGGTTCCTTCTTCATAGGTGCCGAAGTCGAAGGCGCCCAGGGGCAGTCCGCCCTTTTCCAGAAGCTCCAGTGCACCGTCGTTCCTCATCAGGATCGGGGCGTTGTGGCCGCCGGAGCTGTAGATCAATTCCCGCTGTGACCGGATCGAACATGGCCAGGAACAGGGTGGCGAAATGCTGCGGGATCGGTGCTGGCGTGGATCTGCAGATTGATCCGTTCGAGAACCAGCCCGGGAGATTCACAGGTGTAGCACTGGGCCCGCAGCGCCGCCTGGATGTTCGAGGCCAGGATGGAGGCGGGCATGCCCTTGCCGCTGACGTCGGCGATGATGATGGCCAGCCGGCCGTCTTCGCGTTCGATCAGGTCGTAGTAGTCGCCGGATACCTGCTTGCTGGAGATGTTCACCGCGTCCATCTGGCAGCCCTTGATGACCGGCAGGGTGGCCGGCAGAAGCCGGGACTGGATCTGGCGGGCCATGGCCATTTCTTCTTCGAGCATCTGCTTGGCGATCTCTTCCTCGTAGAGCCGGGAGTTCTCGATCTGCAGGGCGACCTGGCCGGCCACGATGGTCAGCAGCTGCAGTTCATGGACCTGGTATTCGCTGTCGCCGCGCCGGCCGGGCAGGCCCGACGATTCCGACCAGCCGGCCCTGGGTAACCATGGGGATCAGCAGCTGGATCCCGTTGTCCAGCAGGAATTGCTGCTCCTTGGCCCTGGCCTTGAGTTCGGCCTGCTCCCGGGTGATGGCCTGGCGGTCGTCGATCACTTCCAGGTCCGCCAGCCCGATCCAGAAGGGTTCTCCCTGATCCTGAAGCACCTGGGCCACCGACTGGAGGACCAGCTGTCTGGGATACCGGATTTCCCTGGGGCGCCGGGCCTTGGCCTGGTCGCGGTCGGTGTCTTCGGTGAAAGCGGTAACCTGGGGTTTGCCGCCGGACGTGTCCCACCAGGTCGAAGGTGGGGAATCCGTCCGCCGGGTCCACCAGGTAGACGGCCATGCCGGGCAGGTCCAGGACGTCCAGCAACCTGCGGCCGACCTTTTCCAGCAGCTGGTCCCGCTGGATGAGGCGGGGAATCTCCTTGCTGAATTCCTCGATCAGGGCGGCCATGTTGTCGCGCGAATGATAGAACCGGTGGTCCAGGGATTTCTGGGCCCGGGACCGCGCCGGCCACAGGGCCGCGGCGATGGCCAGGGTCGTACCGGCGGCGACCAGGGGGCTGGACCCGGGAATCAGGCCCAGCACCTTGCTGCCCAGCCACCACACGCCGCCGAGGTAGACCGACCCAGATCAAGCCCGACAGCAGCCCGTAGGCCAGGGTGCGCTTCATGAACAGGTCGATCTGCAGGACCTGATAGCGGGCCACGCAGTAACCGAAGGAGATGGGGATGGCGGCCAGGGGCACGGCCCCCAGGCGGGTCAGGCCCGTTTTGAAGGTCAGCTCCTCGAGCCCGATCTTGAAGATCAAGAAGGGGATCACCGCGGCCAGGGTGCCGAAGGTGAGGATTCGCACCCGTTGCCGCATCAGGGGATCGCGGTAGCTGAAGTAACCGTGCAGCAGGGCGCCCAGTCCCAGCACGTAGTAGATGCCCAGGACGATCCAGCTGGTGGCGTTGATCTTGGCGCCCTTCGGCGCCGATGAACTGGTCCAGGGTGAACCGGAAGTAGAACATCAGGGGCATGATGTACAGCAGGGGCGCCAGGAACGGGTGCCGCGTCAGGGTTACCTTCTTGCGGGGGAAGACCAGGAAGAAGTGCAGGAACACCGCGGGCAGCATGAAGCGCGCGAAGGCTCCCAGGTTCTGGGTGATGATGGCCCCGAGGAAATAGCTGGCCTGCTGCAGGTTCGTCATGAAGTAGAGGGCGAACAGCATGCACAGGAGGAAAAAGAGGCTGGCCGGCCGTTCGTTGCCGCTGCGCAGGTACACGGCGAACCCGATGATCAGGTAGACCAGGGCCAGTACCACGTTGACGGAATAGTCCCGGATGTTCACACGGGTCGAGGTCAAGGGGACCTGGACCATGGGCATACTGCCGGCCGTCGCGGATAGATCAGGTAGGGGACGGTCGTGCCGGGGAGTCAGCTTGCTCAGGGTCTTGGCGGCCTGCTGGGGAGAGCGCACGATGGTGTTGGCGATACCGGCGATCTGATCGCCCCGCTCCAGGGGGGTGGGCTGGCCGGATTTGCGTTCGACGAACGTCGAGGACTTCGAGCTTGGGTCGGCCGAGCAGCCAGACGGTGCCGTCGCTGGGGCGGGTCTTGGTGGCGTCATACCCACTGAACAGCACCGCCAGCACCGTGAGCACTCCTATGAAAAGGTGAGTGCCCCGGGACGTGAGCAGCCTGTATACTCCCGACAGGGGATTTGGGTGCAGCCGTTCAGACGGCATGGCGCTCCGTTTTTGACCCGGCCCGGTTGGATCCGGGGTCAGGTCGGATTATGTCGTGGGAATGGATCGCTAACATGGCCGTTCCCACGAAAAGTTCCCGGTCTCTCCTGGAAAATATACCCTGTATTTCCGGCCGGGGCATCCATTACCCTCGGCGAGATGATGTTATTCGCAAGTTGAATGAAACCGGCCCGAATGTCCGTCATAATGACGAACGCGGGAACCCAGGGGTTGCATCCGAATGAATAGATGAACAGGAAGTCAGAATCGGACCGAGTCGTCGCCGAGATCGGGAAATCCGCCTGTGGCAGCCCTGAGTGTGGGTTCCGGCCGCACCCGTGTCAAACTGGAATTGGCAATTCAGGGACGTGGATTTCCTGCTCCTGGTCACCGGCGGGAGGGCTCACGTGGGGGCGGTGGCGGTCTGGGATGGCCGGGACGAGACGGTCCGGCCGTGGTGACCGAGATGCCCGGCCACCGGGAAGGCCCCTTGGCGGGGGAATGCGCGGAAATACTGGGTCGGGCGTCCGGCGCGGACCGTCGTGGCGGTGGTGGGAATCCATCAGGACAACGCGACCCGCGAGGAAATCGCGGCCATTGTCACCAACGTCCGGCAGGGCGCCGCCGACCTGGCGAAAACAGTTGCACCGAAACGGAAAGGACTGCCGATGACTGAACCCGGAATTCTGCCTGCCCGCTCTGGAAACCCGGATGCTGGCCTGGGCGCGCGAGGCGGGGGCATCGCCCGGGTCCCATTACCGGCGAACCGGCGAGCTTGCGGTTCAAGACGGGCCGGCAGGCGGTGACGGACGCCGATCTGGAAATCGAAATGATGTTGCGCCGACGTATCGGCGAGGAATTTCCCGACGACGGCATCGTGGGCGAAGAGCTGGGCTCGAATTTCGAAGGTACGCGGGCCGGTGGGACTGTCCGGCCGGACCTGGCAACTGGATCCGGTGGACGGCACCCTGAATTTCGCCCTGGGGCTGCCGGGTTTCTGCACCAGCATGGCCCTGATGGAAGGTGACGAAATCCTGGCCGCCTGTGTCTATCAGCCGCTGATGGATGACGGCTTCACCGCCACCCTGGGCCGAGGGCGCCCGGCTCAACGGGGACCCGATCTCCGTCAGCGACAGGTCGCGGCTTGACCGAAGCGGTGGTCGGCACCCAGTTCAAGAAGGACGGCCGCTTCGTGCGCAGCCCCGACCTTCTGCAGGCCATGTTTCTGGAAACCATGAAAATCCGGAAGGTGGGGGCCATCGCCCTGGAACTGGCCCGGGTGGCGGTCGGCAGTTACGACGCCCTGGTGGCCAGCTTCCAGGGGGCCATCCACCGCCACGACGTGGCCGCGGGCCTGCTGCTGATTCGCGAAGCGGGGGGAAGGGTCACCGATCACAGGGGAACGACTACGTGCCCGGCGGGCCGGAGCTGGTGGCGACCAACGGCTTGATCCATGAGGAACTGATCGAGCTGATCGCCCGGCATTCCGGGGCCTAGAGGTACTGCAAGCGCCAGTTTGCCGTATCCCTGGACGCCATAGCTGAGCCAGGCCGGATGGTTGTCGCCCAGTTCCCGCCGGCATTCCCGCGACGCTTTCCACACGGCCGCGCCCGCACACCAGCCCTGACCCAGGGCTCCGTAGCAATGCCCCGCGAAAATCCTGGCCGGCCGGCTGAACAGGGGAACCACCGGTCCGATGAAGGTCGAGGCGCCCGGCCTTATGAAACGGTGCCCCAGCGCGGGCAGGGCCCGATAGCTGTTGGAGAAAACCAACGGGGGCAGAATGCCGCCCCGCTCCAGATGCTCGGGATTTACCGGGCCGTCGTCCAGCAGCCAGGATCGAGTTGTGCTGCGGGACCGCCGGTAGCCGGTGAAGGCTGACCCGCCGGCCTCCGCATTCCGCAGCGGCGGAGACCTCACGCGTATCGGACCAGTCCGGATGGGTCGTCGGCTCTTCGTATCTCTCGACGATATCGTCGAGCAGCGAAGTGACCGGATCGACGCCCAGGACCTCGCCCTCCATGCCCAGGGCGTCTTCCAGTTCGCGGTATTCCTGCTGGTCGGTTTCTTCGATCAGGCTGTTCATCCAGAATTCGCCGTAGGGGATCGCTGGACTGGGCCGGGCTGGCTGGTCGGGCCGGCGAAGTGGATCGCCTGGTACTGCGGGCTTTGCTGGATCAGGTCGCTGGGTGTGACCGGTTCCAGGGGCAGGTCCAGGTGGATAAGGGTCTCGCCCTGGCAGCCGTGTTCCAGGGCGCCTTCGATCAGTTCGGCTTCGCGGTAGATCAGCTTGCGTCTTTCCCGGTCGGTGTGGCCGGGAACAAAGAGGATCTCCGGCCGGCCGGCGCCGCCGGGACGAAGCTGGTGGAGGATTTCCTTCAGGTTGCTGCCGCCGTGTCTCGCCGACCAGGAAACGGGCCCGGGTCAGGCGCTGCATCCAGGGCCGATGGCGGTTTCCGGCCGGCAGCCGCGGAGCCGGGGGTGGCGGCGCAGATGGGGATTTTTCGAAGAGGAAACCCAGGCCGTTGTGGAGCCAGGTCCAGGGCAGGCCCGACCCAGGCGTCCGGTGGTCACGATGTGGTAGCCCACCAGGTCGTCGTGGTCTGGTTCGCCCAGGAGCGGCCCGGTTTCGCCGGGATCGGACCCGGGCGTGGGAAAAGGCCTCCGGGATCGACCGCTATGATGCCCCTGAAACAGCTCCTGCCCCGCCGTGGCCATCAACTCCAGAACCCGGAGCGAATCCAGGCCGTATTGCTCCTGGAGAGGCGGGATTTGGGCCGCCAGGTCCGCGGCGGCCGCCAGATCGTCTGTCCAATTCCTGGTGAATCGTCGGTTCCGGCAGGATGATATCGATCCAGCGCATGACGGCCTCCGGGTCGCGGGAACAGGGCTTGGATCATTGTCAAGTGCCTTTAAATACCAACAAATTAACACGACATCAGGCCGACATGGCCCCTGTCGTTCCCGAT
Source organism: uncultured Gammaproteobacteria bacterium (assembly GCA_963736445.1). Lineage (GTDB taxonomy): Bacteria > Pseudomonadota > Gammaproteobacteria > Chromatiales > Chromatiaceae > Thiosocius. The sequence continues at coordinate 21,281 of CAVTOY010000006.1, forward strand.
GGAAATGTGCAGAAAACATGCCGGGAGAACAAAAAAAACCTCTCCGAGAAAAGGAGAGGCGGGGCTGAAAGAATCGGGAAATATCTCCGTTATTTAAATGCGTGGTGCCCAGGGGGAGACTCGAACTCCCACGAGGTTACCCCCACTACGACCTGAACGTAGCGCGTCTACCAATTCCGCCACCTGGGCACGCAATTCACGTCATCCGGACGGAATTCCGTCCGGACGGGCGATCAATCTAGCCGCTCGAAACTCTCCCTGTCAACCTGCGCGCGAGCAAAATCCGTGATTTGCAGGGGGGCACGGGAAGGTATATTCCGGTCTACCTATTAACGGGCCTGTCGCCAGAGCGGTGGGCTGTTTCCCTGGAGCAGACATGGCTCGCAAGAGTGAACCAGCCGGCATCAAGATCATCGCCAAGAACAAGCGGGCCCGCCACGAGTACGAGATCTTCGACACGTGGGAGGCCGGCCTGGTGCTGATGGGCACCGAGGTCAAGGCGCTGCGCAACGGGCGGGTCAACCTGGGTGATTCCTACGGGGAAATCCGGGAGGGCGAAGCCTGGATCGCCAAGATGCACATCGGTCCCTACGAAATGGGCAACCGGGAAAATCACGAACCCTTCCGGCGCCGCAAGATGCTGCTCACCCGCCGGGAAATCAGGAAGATTCGGCCCAAGGTCGAGGAGCAGGGGCTGACCCTGGTGCCGCTGCAAGATCTATTTCAAGAAGGGTCTGGTGAAGATCGAGATCGGGCTGGGCCGCGGCAAGAAACTTCACGACAAGAGGGACGCCAAGGCGAAACAGGATGTTCAGCGGCGGATCGCCAAGGAAATGGGCCGCCGGTAGCCGGGAGATTTTCCATCAACATGCAGCAGATTCGATTCCACGAGCCTGGCCGCGGTTGTCTGTCGGCGGTCCTGATGGTCGGATTCTGGCCGTGGTCGCCGCCGGCGCAGGCCGGTCGCGGACGCGAAGCGGGACGTCTATGTCGATCCGATGGCCTTTTCCCGGATCGACCCCGACCGCCGAAAGTGTTCCCCTGACCATCAAGTACCAGGCGACCGGAGAAACCCGCCGGGCCATGGGGCGTTACCTGCTGGCCGATTCGCAGGAGATGTATCTGCGCTCGGCGACCCTGGCCACCATTCTCAAGGCCGGCCGCTACTGGCAGGGTGAACTGCGGCATCTGGATCTGAAGGTGGGGGAAAAATCTTCCGGGTGACCGCCGGGCAGCCGGGTGGTGGTCACCTCCGACGGGGAAATGCTGCTGCCGGTGCCGGTGCTCGATCTCGAAGGCGACCTGTGGCTGCCGATGGTTTTCCTGGAGCAGGTGGTCGGCCCGCAGACCCGCGAACGGGTGGCCTGGGACGCCGGCAAACCGACAGCTGGCCCTGGGCAGCGCCGACTACAGCGTGGCCCGGCTCGAGGTCGAGGTTCTGGGTCGAACCACCGCGGTGCACATCTACTGCCGCGAACCCCTGGGATATCGGACCAGCAGTCCGCGCACCGGCGTCATCGACGTGAAGATCTACGGGGGCGAGGTCAACACCTCGGCGGTGCGGTTCTTCAAGCCGGCGGGGTCTGGTCCAGTCGGTCAGCCAGCCGCCAGCACCGGGACCATGCCACGGTCACCATCAACGTCGATCAGCTGGTGGGTCGTTACCGCACCTACACCGCGGACGAGGGCCGCGAGATCGTGGTGGTGCTGGAAGAGGAACAGGTCTCCTCCATGCCCGACCCCGTGCCGCGGGGACACGCGAACGTCAACATCGACCAGGGGCCGGTCGACGTGACCAACCGCATCGACGTGCAGACGGTGGTGGTGGACGCCGGCCACGGCGGCCACGACGTGGGCGCGGTGAGCCGGCGGGGCATCATGGAGAAGGATGTCAACCTGGCGGTGGCCAAGGAGCTGCGGCGCTACCTGGAAAGGGAAAGCGACCTGAAGGTCATCCTGACCCGGGACAACGATTCCTACCTCGAGCTGCCCGACCGCGCCGAGATCGCCAACAGTTCCGGCGGCGACCTTTTCCTGAGCCTGCACTGCAACAGCTGGTTCAACGACGGGGCCCACGGTCTGGAAACCTATTTCCTGTCGCCGGCCCGCAGCGACTGGGCCAAGAGCGTGGAGGCCGCCGAAAACCAGGCCGGCCGATCGCTTCGGGTCCCGACGGTGAACCGGACGACGTGGAGTTCATCGTCTGGGAGCTGGTGCAGAACCGGTTCATCTCCAGCAGCAGCCAGCTGGCCGAGACCATCCAGAACGAGGTGACCCGCGATCTGGGCCTGCCCAACCGGGGTGTGCGGCAGGCGGGTTTCCGGGTTCTGGTGGGGGCCTACATGCCCGCGGTCCTGATCGAGCTTGGATTCCTGAGCCATGCCCAGGAGGAACAGCGGCTGGGTGAACAGTTCCTACCAGAGGGACCTGGCGCGGGCCATCGGCGACGCCATCTTGAGCTACCGGGCGCAGGCCGGCAGCGGCAGGGAGGTGGCCGATGACTGATGAGCATCCCCCGCAAAGACCGCGCCCTTCGGTGCAGGCGCCCGGCCAGGCCGCCGAAGAGAAAAAGAAAAAGCTGCAGCGGCCGTTTCCTGTGGCTGGTGGTGATCGCCGCGGTGGCCGTCGGCGGCTGGTGGTTCCTGCAAAGCGGGCGCTGATGAGGAAGGATCGGCGACGAATTCGCCGATCTGGGCACCGGCGCCGTGGTGGAAACATTCCGTGGCCGGCGACCGCGCCGTGGTGCTGGTTTTTCCGGAATGGGACGCTTCGGGTTACGTGACCGAGGAACGTCAGATTCCCAGCCGGGATCGTCCCGGGGAAGATCTTCTCGGGGCTGATCACGGTGCTTTGTGAAGGACCGCAGGATCAGCGGTGCCATCAGCGCCCTGCCCGAGGGAACCCGGTCGCTGGGGGCCTTTGTCAATCCCGAGGATCAGTCCGTGGTGCTGGACTTCAGCCAGGAACTGGTGACCGGACATCCGGGCGGCAGCGCGGCCGAGGTGGCCACCCTGACTTCGATCCTGCGCACGGTGGCCCTGAATTTTCCCGGGCACGCGCCGCTGCGTGATCCTCGTCGAGGGCGCCCAGGTGGAAACGCTGGCCGGGAACCTGGACATGGTCCGGCCCTTCGATCCCCGCAGGTGGTTGTAGATGGCGTGACGTGACAGGACAGCGGCCCGTCCCATCGGGGTCTTCGATTCGGGTATGGGCGGGCTGACCGTGCTGCGCGCCCTGCATGAACTCCTGCCCGGCGAGGACATCATCTATTTCGGCGACACCGCCCGCGTGCCCTACGGCACCAAGGGTGAAAAGACGGTGCGCGCCTTCGCCGCGCCAGGACGCCGGCCTGCTGGTCGAACTGGGCGTGAAGATGGTCGTCGTGGCCTGCAACACCGCCAGCGCTTTTGCGCTGGAACATCTTCGCGAGACCATGCCGGTGCCCGTGCTGGGGGTGATCAATCCCGGCGTGCGGACGGCCCTGGCCCGCACCCGCGGCGGGGCGGTGGGTGTGATCGGAACGTCGGGCACGATCCGCTCCGGGCCGTTACCAGGAAGGTCTGGCCGCCGGCGGTCTGGGCGAGGAGCGCATCCTGGTGCAGGAGTGCCCCCTGTTCGTGCCCCTGGTCGAAGAGGGGTTGATGGGCCACGCCATGACCGAGATGGCGGTCGAGAGAATACCTGCAGCCCTTGCGAGGACGCGGGGGTGGACACCCTCATCCTCGGCTGCACCCATTACCCGGCCCTGAAGGAGGACATCGGCCGTTTCATGGGGCCCGAGGTGACGTCTGGTCGATTCGGCCGACGCCCTGGCCGAAGCGGCGCAGGACCGGCTGGCCGAACTGGAACTGCTGCGGGACGGACGGGGACCGCGAAGGCCGGTTCGAATTCTATCTGAGCGACATTCCCTGGAAATTCCAGGAGATCGGCGCCCGCTTCCTGGGCAAGCCGATCAGTGAAGTGATCACCGTCGGCCTGGACGAGATGGAAGCCGTCGGCGACAAGAACAACAGCTGAACCGAAAGAAAGAGATAACGTGATCGAACGAGCAGGCGACCGAGGATTCGAATCAGCTGCGCCCGACCCGCATCACCCGCGACTATCTGCCCCATGCCGAGGGGTCGTGCATGATCGAGATGGGCAACACCCACGTGGTGTGCACCGCGTCGATCGCCAACGGGGTTCCCCGCTGGCTCAAGGGATCGGGCCAGGGCTGGATCACCGCCGAGTACGGCATGCTGCCGCGTTCGACCGGTGACCGCATGCGCCGTGAGGCCGCCGGCAACGGGCAGAGCGGACGGACCATGGAGATCCAGCGGTTGATCGGCCGGTCCCTGCGTTCGGTGACCGACATGCACGCCCTGGGCGATCTGACCATCACCCTGGACTGCGACGTGATCCGCGCCGACGGCGGCACCCGCTGCGCCTCGATCAACGGGGCGGCGGTCGCCCTGTACGACGCGCTGTGCCGGTTGCGCTTGAAAAAGCATCCGATGCGCACCCTGGTGGGCGCCATCAGCCTGGGTATCGTGCAGAGCGAGATCCTGATGGACCTGGATTACAGCGAGGATTCGACCGCCGAGACCGACATGAACCTGGTCATGGCCGAGGGCGGCGGGTTGATCGAGATCCAGGGCACCGCCGAGCTGCGCCCTTTCCAGCGCGAGCAGCTGGACCGGATGGTGGATCTGGCCGGCGCGGCCATCGACAAGATCAACGAGCTGCAGCGTCAGGTTCTGGAAACCAAGTAGATCCGGGAGGGCGTGATGGGTGAAATGCGCAAGGTCGTTCTGGCCAGCCGGAACGCCGACAAGGTTCGCGAACTGAAGCAGGTTTTCGAGGGGATGCCGTTCGAGGTGGTGTCGGCGGCGGATTATCCCGGCCTGCCGGAGGTGATCGAAGACGGCACGACCATCCTGGGCAACGCCACCCGCAAGGCGATGATCACGGCCGCCTATACCGGCGAAATCGCTCTGGCCGACGACACTTCTTTGCAGGTGCGGGAACTCAACGGGTTTCCCGACATTTTCGCCGCCCGTTTCTCCGGACCCGGGGCGACCTACGACAGCAACGCGGCCCTGGTGCTGGACCTGATGAAGGATGTTCCGGACGGCAGCCGCCAGGCCCGCTTCGCCACGGCCTGCGTGTGGGTGGATCCGCGGCCCGGCCGGTGGAGGATTATGCGGTGGCCCGGCCGGCTGTGAAGCGCTGGCTGCGGAATCCGTGGGAGCGGTCGATCGAGATCAAGAATCCCGCAGAGGAATGGGATTTCTGGAACGGGATCATGGACCGCCGCAAGGTGTGGCACCAGTACGTGACGGAGATGATGACCGACTCGACCACCTGGGGACACGATCGCGGCCGGTTGCGCGAAGATAGCCGAGGGTCTGCTGGCCGGTTGCGGTGAAGGCGGTGTGGAGGAGGGTGCACTGCGGATGCCCGATCCGAGGATCTGGGCCGTGGATGGGCCGTTCACTGCCGACGAGCCGCCGACGGTGGTGGCGCCCTCGGGTCTGGACCGCGAGGCGCCGGGTCGCGGGGTGAACGGCCCCTTCTGGCTGGAGATTTCCACCGAGGGCCGTGTTGCTGGGGGATATCACCCGGCAGCCGGTGGGCGGCTGAGGGATTCGGGTATGACCCGGTGTTCCGGCCTGATGGGTGAGCAACGGACCCTGGCCGAGATGCAGCCCGAGGAAAAGAATGCCATCAGTCATCGGGCGCGGGCGTTGCGGCGGTTGATGCGGGCGGTGCGGGGGGCATACGGGGTTTGACAGGGTTTGACTGGGTGCGAGGGCTTACTTGTTTGGGCCCTTCGGAATGAGAATTAGGTCGGGGCGTGGCGCAGCCCGGTAGCGCACCTGCTTTGGGAGCAGGGGGTCGGAGGTTCAAATCCTTTCGCCCCGACCAAATAACTTGTTTATTTGAAGAGGCTTGCCCTTAACATGGGCGGCCTTTTTGTTTTGAATTTGGACGGGCAACGCTGGGGAAAATGGAATATTTGTGATGGTGACATGATCGGGCCTTTGTCCGAAACAGGGGTTTCTTGTTTGAGTCCCTATTGCGGAGGCGATTTTTTTCAAACAAACTTTCGGAGACTGATAGGGCAGGTTGGGTCTGCTCCAACAGTTATCAGTCGTTTGAAGGCGGGAAACGGTGTGTTAGGGTTTGCCGGTTGTTCGAGGTTTCGCGGCAGTGTGTCGTTCACTACCCAGAAAGACCTCCATGAATATCTATTCCGTTCCGATGCTTATCTCCGGTGTGCTCTGCGGATCGTTGTCGTTGGTGACCTGGATCTTCCGTGGCCGAGAACGTCTGAACCGGATGTTCTCACTTTTCACGCTGGTCCTGGCGGTGGATGCGCTCGCGTTCTTTTCCTGGTTCCAGTTTGGCAGCCTGGAGACCATCAGTACCTGGATTCGGATCACCTTCAGCGCAGGCTTCATTGTACCGGTCGGAATCATTTTCTTTTTCCTGGCCATCACCGGTTACGACCGGCGGCTGGACGACCGGGTCCTGGGCCTAAAGGTGCGTCACTTTCGGTTGGCCGCGCTCCTGTACATTTTCGGCTGCCTTCCTTTCGGCCTTTTCACGGACCTGGTGATCTACACTTCCGACATGCCCCGAGACATTGGGACATCGAGTTCGGCCCGATCGGCCTGTTCTTCTTCCCGGTCTTCGCCCTGATCTTCCTTTACCTTTTCACCATGTCCTTCAAGAGCATGAGGGCCAGTGACGATCTGCCCCACCGGCGATTCGTACTGATCATCACTATCGGGACGATGGTCTGGATCGGCATCGGTTACGGCGGGGCGGTACTCATGCCGATCTCCGGCGAGGCATGGCAGGCCGTCAGTTACACCGGGACGGTCTTGATGGCAATCGTCTACTTTGTGGCCCTCGTGCACTACGAATCCGACAAGCTCTACCAGCTGAATCTCGACCTTGAGCGCAAGGTCGATGAGCGGACGCTCCACCTGCAGCAGACCCGGGCCCAACTGGTGCAGAGCGAGAAAGTGGCCGCTTTGGGGCACCTCGTGGCCGGCGTGGCCCATGAGATGAACACTCCGGTGGGGGCGGTCAACAGCTCCGGCGACCTGTTGGCTTCGGCGGCCGGCAGATTGAGGCGCACGCTGGCCGAGGAGTATGGACTGGACGTCGAGAGCTCGGCTTCGCTGTCGAAAATCATCGGAGCCTTCGAGACCGCGGGCGAGGTCGTCCGTGACGGCAGCACGCGCATCACCGGTATCGTCGGGCGGCTGAAGACCTTCGCTGAGCTGGACGAGGCCGATCGCCGGTGCATCGACTTCAACGGCTGCATCGACGACACGCTGGACATGTACCGCATCCACCTGAAACCGGGTGTCGAGGTTCGCCGCGAGTACGGCGAATTGCCGCCGGTGACCTGTAGCCCATCACGGATCAAGCAGCTCTGCCTCCAACTGCTACGCAATGCCGACCGGTCGGTCGGGGATAGCGGTGTGATCACGCTGCGCACGGAAAGGGTAGATGGCGAGATCCGCTTCAGTGTTTCGGACGGCGGGTGTGGCATCGCGCCGGAACACATCGATCGTATCTTCGACCCGGGCTTTACCGCCTGGGACCTGAAGGTCGGCACGGGCCTCGGCCTGGCGATCTGCTACCAGGTGGCCCGCGATCACGACGGCCGTATCGAGGTTACGTCGATCGTTGGCGACGGCAGCACCTTCACCCTGATCATCCCGTCCTGAAACTGGATACCCTATCTGGCCCCGCCCGCCGAGGCGGTTGTTCGGGTTAGAACAATTTCAGGTAATATCTGCTATGCGACACTGATCGCTACCGTATTGTTCGTCATAGTCTATTCCACCACAAATAACAGATAGCCCAAAGCAGGTATCATTTGCGGAGAACAACTTTAGCCGTCGAGGATTCCCTACCCGCTAAAAGCCGGACGAAATAGGATCCCGAAGCCACGGCTTGTCCGGAATTGTCACGCCCGTCCCAGACAGCCGAGTGATGGCCTGAATCCCTGTGACCTTCGTCAAGGGTGCGGATCAAATGGCCTCTCAGGTCATGAATTGACAGTGTCACAAGATCCGCCGTTGACAAAGTGAAGCCTATTCTCGTTGAAGGGTTGAAGGGATTCGGAAAGGGGGGGTCAAGGCGGCATTGGGAAGCGGGAACATCTTCCACGGCGGACAAGGGCATTTCATAGCCGGAATCAAAGAGCAACTTGGCATTCCGGGAATTGTAGCGCAGGGCGTAGCCATCGACTCCCAGAGTCAGGGCGAAGACCACGCGGATACTGTCGCCAGCAGCCAGGTAGGGGAAGGGGCCGGTTGATAAGAGCCCCAACCAATTACTCGGCCGCGTGAAGTCCTCTTCCGGGGTCACGCCGATATCGAAGTGGCCGTTGCTCATGATTTGATATTTGCCGGGCAACAGAGTATTGGTCGTGTCGCCTGCCTCGACGTACCAATCGTCTTTTTCTGGTACGCCCCGGAACCTCCAGCAATTATACGAAACCGGAGGCATCCCCTGCTGGGGCACGACCTGCGGCTCAGTTCCCAGTAGCCGGCATCCAACCCAGTTGGGGGCGAACCCGTACTCTGCGTCCGCATCGCGTTCGTGCATCATCCATATGGTCGGATCTCCGGGAAAATCTCCCGGCCGCCAACCGCCGTTCATGTCGTCATTGTAGTTCCAGAGAATAGGGGCGTTGTAGTCGTAAGGGTTGGTCAAGGTGGTGTTCCCGACGGTTGTGTCATTGAAGAACCCGAAATACAAATCATATAGTGGTTGCCCGGAAACGTTTTCGAGGGTGTAGTCGAGAATGACGAAATCATCGATGACCATTGGGCTCCAGGAGAGCGCCTTAAGGGTGACTTTCAGGCCCAAAGATGTGTGGTCCAAATATGAAGCGACGACGTCATCGGCGAATATACATTCAATATGGTCGTCAGCCAGGGCATCCGGGTGGAAGTTGTCGTTCGAGGTTTGATTGGAAATTCTCCTGAACGAGGGAGAACCCATGGGGCCATCCCATTCCTGGAATTCACGGATTTCGTCATGTGCGACAATACCATTGGCATCCTGGGCTGAAGTGGAAACCAGGACGTCTCCAGCCGGGGTGCGGGCTCCGACCCAGATGCCGCCCAGATAGAGATGTTCAACATTGCTGTAGATGGGGTATTCGCAATTGGGTGAGCGGTTGGAGAAGGCATGTCCGAGGCGACCCTGGTTGCTTACGGTGAGTCCTACGAGGCCTCCATCCGTGAAGCCACTGATGGGTTCAGCGTTTACTTCAAGGCCAAGGGAAAAAACGACCAGGCCTGCGATGGCAAATATTCTGATCATGAACAATTCTCCCGATATCGGAAAAGTGGAGCCGCAACTATTTCGAGTCCTCAGTCGATCGGCTGGCATTCCATGTCAATGAGCCTACCTACTTGAGCAGGGTAATTTTTTGTGAATCGACCAGGTCCACGGTCTCCAGGCGGATGATGTAGGGGCCGCTCGGTAACCGGCGACCGGTTTCGTCCTTTCCGTCCCATCTTGCTTTCAGTTCTCCAGTTTCTGCGACCCGGTCTACGAGGGTTCTCAGCAATCGACCTGTCATGTCGTAGACAGCAATCCTCACGGGTCCGGTCCGGCCTACGGCGAAATGGATGGTCGTCTCTGGATTGAATGGGTTCGGAGCAGCGCCAATAAGTCGGGTCCGAATGGCCGGGACGTTTGTCAGGCTCACCGTGGTTTCAGGGCTGCGCCCGACCTCCTCACCGGCCAGGATCGCGGAATAGCTGTAATGAACTGTCGCTCCGGGAGTGAGCGGAGGCTCGTCCACAAAGTACATGTTGTCGCGTGGTTCCAACGGTTGAGCCGTCAGGCGCAACGACTTGTCATCGGGTCCACGGCGCCATACATGGTATCCGTCGACTTCGGTCAGGTGCGGGGTCCATCTGAGTTCTACGATTCGCTGGTCCACGAGAACGGCAGGGGATGGCAGAGCGACTGGAACTCCGGTGTCGGTAACGGATCCGATCAAGACGAGTTCAGAACAGGCATCGGGTCCCAGGTCGACCACCCCGACGAAATCCCCGACGTATTCAGAAGCGAGCCGCAGCTGAATGACGGCGGAATCCCCGGTGTCCAGGTTGCGGGCTCTCCCATCCACGAAAAATTTCGGTGAATTGGACTGGGGACTTAATTCCAAGGGCAGGCTTCCCTCGTTCCAGACCCGGAAGGCTCCCTGGACCCAGGCTCCCACTTCGATCGTCCCGAAATTGAAGGTATCCGGTTGAACACCGCAACGGTAACCGGCAAATGCACCCTGGCCCGATAACGGAATAATGGGCAACCCTTCACCCAGAACCAGCGTCGCCTCCTGGTGGCCTTCACTGGCGGGGGTGAAGTCGACCGGGAGGCGGACATGGCGAATATGTCCCTCGACCGGAATCGCGATCCCTTCATCCACCAGGGAAAATGCAGTTCCAGCAGGCTCCACAGTTGGGATGACCGCGAAGTCCACGACTCCGATATTGGATACATAAAGGTTGAGGGTGGTGGTCGAGCCGAGGGCGTGGAAGCCAAAGTCCAGTGAGTCCTCGGACAAACCGCATTCGGGGGGAAATTGGTAGGCCACGGTCGCGATGACCGGAACACTGGGAAGATCGGGTCCAAAATCCACGTCGGCGCGGAATTCCCCTGGGGTCCAGGACTGGACATTGACCCTCACCTCGTGAGCACGAGGTGGATCAAGGGTCACGGGACCGGCTCCGTTTGTGATCTGGAAATGTTCGGTATCTCCCGAAAGTCCGACGTCCAGTTCGAGGGGTAGATCACCGGTGTTGGTAAGGTAAACCTGTACGTAACCTGATCTGCCCACGTCTATTTCGAATTCCAGGGGTTCGGAGGTCTCCCAGTCATAACGGGGCTCACCAACGGTCGCTGAAAGGGGAATGGCCGGAAGCTGGGGCCCGAAATGAAGGCTGCAGCTGGATTCACCCATCGTATCAGCATTGAAGTGGATATCGAAATTGCGGGATTGTCCGGCTCTCAGAATCATCGGCTTGAAAAAGGAATTACTCCCCCAATCCCCGCTCGGGCAGTCAAGGTAGGGGTCCGCAAAAGCACTCCCCCTCCGGCGTTGGTCACGTATATTGTTCCACTACGAGATTCGCCAATGGCCACATGGCCGAAATCGATGGCTGCGGGTTCGGGCAGGAACACGGGTAACTGGTCGTCGATAAAGGCGATGAATTCATCCATTAAAAGGGTGGTTAGGGGAATCTGGATTTCCGGTTGGTCAATGGTAAAGTAGGACATCGGCCTTCGGGCCATACATCCGCCAAAGGAGTTACCCCCAGCCAGACAGGTTCGACCTCGGTAACCATAAGCTGAAAAGAGGCCACGGCTGTCGCCTGACCAGGAGGCAAGGGAGTGAAATCCAACTTGGAAGCGCGGCGGAGTTTCAAGGTTGACGGATTGGGCGGGGAATGCCCAGCCAAGGAAGATTGCCGGCCCTGAGAGTGTCACTTCGCACTCCCAACCAAGGATGCCGCCTTCAGCCGATGGCTCCTCAATTACCAGATATCCCTCCAGGATCTGGTTGGGGGTTGTGCATATCGCGGACCGGGCGGAAAAACCTTCGTCCCAATAAATCCCCAACAGGTCCTGGGAATATCCAGGTAGAACGGTCAAGACCAACGTGGCCAGGATCATGGGTCCCAGAAGTATGGAGGGGGCGTTAAATCTCATTTTCAATCCGATCCTCCAGCTGAGATATTTGTACTTGATGATTTTGATCATATCACATCGTTAGGAGGAATAAAATCCTGCTGTTCCCGCGGCTGTGGCTCCTGATTAATCCATCCGTTCTGAAAAATATCGATTAGCCAGGCAGGGGGATGGGCTATTTAACTTGATTCTATGAGAGTCCAACGCCGCCGGTGAAACCCCTGCATGATCATGTGGGTTTGCCGCCACTTTTTCCTGAATACCACCATTTCATGCAGTTCCGGCCCACTGGTTCCCCCCGATATAATGTCCGGGTGGCAATTGGCTCGCCCGCGACGACTCCGTACATCATGAAAGGATTATCGACATGAATCAGTCGACACCGGGAATCGGGGGATTGGTCTTGGTGGTCATCACGATGCTTGCGGCGTCGTTCGCGGTCGCAGGTGAATTCCACGAAACCTTCACCAGCACGACCTATCGCGATGCTGCTGCCTCGACGACCGAATGGTCCACGGGCGCCGGGGAAATCCGGTTGTTTCCTTACCAAGGGGTTCTCCGGGGTGTCGTGCCGACGGCGGCTTCCCACCGCGACGTCGCCGTTGACGGGCATCTGATCTACGCGGCGGACTTCTCCAACGGGATGGTCGTCTATTCACGTAACGGGACGGAAGCTCCCGTCCAGGTTGGGCAATTCTCTGCGACCGGTTCTGCCTATGCAGTGGCCTGCGACGGCCGCCATGCGTACCTCGGGATGGGCACTGACGGTCTGCGGATCCTGGATGTTTCCGACCCGGCCGCGATCGTCGAGGTCGGATTCATCGATCCGCCGGGTATCATCTACGATATCGCCGTGGACGGACAGCAGGTCTATCTCGCAAGTTACAACGGAGGTGTGCACTCCATCGACGTTTCCAACCCGTCGGCGCCGGTGCTTCGCGGGTCGTATACCGGTGTCACGGCGGCCTACGGCGTAGATGTCGACGGGGACCGGGTCTATGTTTCGAGTTACCTGCAAGACGTGAAGATTCTGGATGTGACAAATCCCGCCTCGATTGTCGAACTCGGCGCCTACAACACGATCGGCCACAACTACGGCGTTTGTGTGGACGGCGATCGGCTCTATGTCGCCGACGGGGCCGGGGGGCTCCTCGTGCTGGACGTTCTCGATCCGTCGGCGCCGACACTGCTCGGTTCGACGAGCACCGGTGGCAGCACCCGCTCGGTGGCTGTCGCCGGCGACTGGATCGTGGCGGCGGACTACAACACGGGACTGGCCCTGGTCGACGCGTACGATCCGACCAGCATGAATTCCAGGTTTTGTTTCGAGCGCATTCTACGGGGCTCGTGTCGCTGTCGCCGGCGGCTCGGCCTATGTGGCGGGAATGACTGGCGGTTTGTTCACGTTCGACGTGGCGAACCGGGTACCCCTGGGAGCCAGTGGGCGGCAACCCTGCCCCCTTCGGTTGGCGTCGGATGGATCTCGTCGGAGACGTGCTCTGGGTGGCCAGCCTCGTCAACGGCATCATTGGACTCGACTTCACCGATCCGGAAAACCCCTCCTGGCTGGGCCAGTACGGGATGCCGGGAGTGACCGACTTCGCCTTCGATGTCCAGGTTGCGGACGACTACGCCTATGTGGCCGACTCCGAGCAGGGCATCCTGATTGTGGATGTCTCGGACCCGGGTGCACCGACCCTTGCCGGCCAGCGGGCGGGTGGTTTTGCTGGTGTCGAGATCGCCGGCGACCTGCTCTACGCCCTTTCGTACAGCGGCTCGGGCGATAAGCTCTTTCTCCCGGGCCGTCCCCACGGCGCTGACCCCCAAGGCCAGCGTGTCCTTTGCCGGCTACGCCAGTTCAATGACCCTGGCCGGTGACTATCTGTATGTCCCGGCCGGCAGCAGTGGGCTGCGTATCTACCAGTTGGGTCCCAATGGCGCCATGAGCCTGGCCGGAACCTATTCGACGACGAGTGCTCAGGGTGTCGCAGTGCAAGGTGGCATCGCCTACCTTGCGGACGGGGCCTCAGGGGTGCGGGTGCTGGGCGTGAGTAACCCGGCAAGTCCGATCCTGCACACCACGGTGGCGACGGGCGCGGCCGCCACGACCGTCTACTGCGACGGGACCGACCTCATTGTCGGCCTGGCCGGCGGCGGTATCGAACTCTGGGATGTCTCAGTCCCGCTCAGCCCCTACAAGGTCACAACCTATCCTACCGCCAACGAGGTGGAAGGCCTGGTGGTCGGTGGCGACTATCTGATCCTGGGTGAAGGACTAGGTGGCCTTGAGGTCGTCGCCGCCCATCAGAGGCGTTTCAAACAAGACCTCAACCTGACCCAGTCCTCGGTCTTCGCGGTCGTGAATCAGGATGCTGTACAGGTGCGGTTGACCGCGGACAGTATCGAGACCCTCGGTTGGGAGATCAGCGCCAACGCCGGCGCAGACTGGAACCCCGTGAGCGCTGGGGATTGGACCGCCATTGACCAGCCGGGGGCCGAACTGAAGTGGCGTGTCACCCATACGGTGCGCTTTCCCCGGGACAACCCATCCTGCTCCGACTTGCAGATCGAGTGGCTGTTCGACGCACCTGTTGTCACGTCAATCAGTGACGTGCCCAACGACCAGGGAAGACAGGTTGGTCTTTCCTGGACTCGCTCCGGTCACGATTTAAGCGGCAATCCCCAGCAGGTAGTCGAATACGCGGTCTACCGCCGCATCGAGGCCGGTGCAGCCGGGCTGGCCGCCGTGATTCCCGACATGAACTATCCGCCGGGTGACTGGCACTTCGTGATGACGGTGCCTGCCGATGCCGAGGAAAGCTATGCCGTGGTCGCGCCCACGCTCGGTGACTCGACGGCAGCCGGTTTGGGCTCCGCTACCTTTTTCGTCCGCGCGCGAACGGCGGTGCCCGGCGTTTATTTCGATGCCACTCCGGCCAGTGGTTACTCGGTGGACAACCTGGCGCCTTCTGTGCCGTCAGGCCTGAAAATGTCGACACCGGACGTTCTGTCCTGGGATGAATCCCTCGACGCGGACTTCCGATACTTCACTGTCTACCGGTCGCAATCACCCCAGATCGATGGGTCCACCGTTCAGATCGGACAGACGATTGCTACCTCGCTGGATCTGACCAACCAGGCACCGGGCTATTTTCTGGTCACGGCGTCGGATTTCGCCGGCAATGAAAGCGGGCCGGCGACCCTGGATGGGCTCTCTCCGGTTCCCGACCTGAAATTGCCGCAACGGACCGCGTTGATTGGCAACGTGCCCAATCCGTTCAACCCGGCGACGGTCATCCACTTCGACCTGTCAGGTCCGTCTCCGGTTCGGTTGAAGGTGTTCGACGTAAGCGGGCGTGTGGTCCGGAGCGTGTTGGCGGGAGCGACCCTTCCTGCCGGACGGCACGAAGCCCGGTGGGACGGTCGGGACGACAACGGGCAGGCGGCGGCGGCAGGGGTCTACCTCTACCGGCTCGAGGCCGGCAGCTTCCGGGAAACTCGGCGCATGACGCTCTTGAAATAAGGCTTCATTTCCTCTCACCTTGGGGTTGGTTGGTCGCAGGATCCAGCCAGCCCCATCTTTCAGGCCAGGAGTTCCCTTCCCTGTCCAACCCGCTGAGCCGGTTGTTTGGGTTAGGGCTATTTCATGGATTTTCTGTTTGCCGACTGTACTAGTCTGCCCTTTTCCGAAATCCGGAGAAGGGCCAATTCTATCCGGAGGAAAAGTCTGCGAAACTGGTGGAAACCCAATTTGGATTTCCCATACTCTAGTGGACTCCCAAAGGCTGCCAATGGAAATGCACTCCTAAAACCTTCCGATGACCGAAACTCCGGTTTGCGGCGCCCTCTCCATTCCCACAAGCAGTCCGATAGCGTCCTCAAGACCAACAGTCCTCCCAACCAACCGCTCCGGCCTTAGTCTCCCATCCCTGATCATCGCCAGCATCTCCGGATACCGGTGCGCCTGCATGCCGTGGCTGCCAAGGATCTCCAGTTCATTGGCCATGACCCGATCCATGGGGACATTGGGGTGCTTGTGGTCGCCGACCATCAGGCCGATCTGAACGTGCCGGCCGCGCTTGCGCAGGTTGGCGATGGAGTTGAAGCAGGTGGCCGGGCTGCCCAGTGCGTCGATGGAGACATGCGCGCCGCCGCCGGTGATCTCCTTGATCTCCTCAGCGACATCCGGTGACTGCGGCTCCGTTGACTGCGGCCACTGCGCCGAGCGACCGGGCGAGATCCAGCTTCTCTTCCGTCAATGTCGACGGCCACCACGCGGGCGCCCAGCGCACTGGCGATCATGATGGCCGACAGGCCGACACCGCCGCAGCCGTGGACCGCCACCCACTGCCCGGCCTGGACCCTGGCCCTGATCGACGACACCCCGAAAAGAAGTGACAAACCGGCAGCCCAGGCTGGCGGCGGTGACGAAGTCCAGTTCCTCGGGCAGGCGCACGAGGTTGACGTCGGCGTAGTCGATGGCCACGAACTCGGCGAACGATCCCCAGTGGGTGAAGCCGGGCTGGAACTGGTGGTCGCAAACCTGTTGGTTGCCCGAGGCGCACTGGGGGCAGGACCCGCAGCCGCCGACGAAGGGGACGGTCACCCGGTCGCCGACTTTCCAGTTGCGGGACATCCTTGCCCGACCGCCTCGATGACGCCTGCCAGTTCGTGTCCGGGAACATGGGGCAGGGTGATGTCCGGGTCGTGGCCCATCCAGCCGTGCCAGTCGCTGCGGCACAGGCCGGTGGCATGGACGCGAACGACCACTCCATCGGGGGTGGGGGTCGGGTCGGGCACGGATTCGATCGCCGGTTGTTTGGCGAAGTCGGTGTAGAGCATGGCTTTCATGGGGACTCCTGATCATCGGTGCACACTTTGGATCTTCTGATTTTAACAGGTCGGCCCTTGCCTGGGGACCGTTGACTTTGCCAACTCTGGTTTAGAAGGACTGGTGATCGGTGGTATAATCCTGCCCAATATTCAGCCGTGAAAGAATCCGAAAGAACCCCAATGAAAATTTCGTTGATCACATACTGCAGTAAGGATAAAGACTCCTCTGAGGGTTTGTTGCCCGCATCCGAGAGGTATCTCAGTTCGCGAATTCAGGCCACCCATACTGCAGCCTCTTCCCTTGGGGTATCTTGCCATATCCTTTCCGGGCTCTACGGCCTCATGGAGCCCGATCATGAAATCCCGTACTACGACCATCTCCTGACGGCGGATCTGGTACCGGCCCACGTGGAGTTGCTGGAAAAACAATTAAGGGAGGCCAATCTCGAACAGGTGATTTTTATATCCCGCACCGTGGAGGTCGATCCTGGAACCGCCGCCTACCGGCAGGCCATCACCACGGCTTGCCGTCAGGCGGGGATCGGATTGAAAATATTCGAGATTGAAGCGGGACCTCCAGACCCTGCCGAACTGACAGGGTCAATGAAGGCGTTCGTGGAGCTACTTCACGAGTGAAATCTTATGGGTCAGTGATTCACTCAGGGTGGTGACGCGGGCGAAGTAGAGGCCTGATCCGGTCTGGTTACCGGTATCATCACGACCATCCCATGTGGCCCGACCGGCACCGGCGGGAGAGGTTCCACTCCAAAGGCTTCGCACCAGTTTGCCCGCCAAATCGTGGATCTCAACCCTGACCGGCCCTTCGGCAGGCAACTCCCAGGCGATGGTGGTCTGGGGATTGAAAGGATTGGGGTAGGCGGTGAGGGAGAGGCCAGGGACCGCATCCGGCACATCGGACACGTAGTTCTTGGTGAAGGTGAAGGTCCCCAGCGGGACGCCCGCTTCGAAGGGATATCCAGTGATGGCGAAGATGGGCACGGGCGGCGCCGTGGCCTGGTCGCCGGAAGTGTAGCTCACCCCGCTGTCGGTGCCGGCGTCGAAGGCGAACAGCTCGACCACGATTTCTTCGGCCCAGACGCCGCCGGGCGCAGGTCGAGGTTGCGGACGCCGATGAACCAGTCCGGACTGGGGGCGATCATCGCCACCAGCGTGACCAACGGGAAATCCTCGGTCAGCTCGAAGTCGAGGCTGGTCGATCCCGGCACATCCCAGAATGAAGGACCGGAAATGGTGATTGCCGGCCTGGCCCGCGTCGATGGCAGATTGCACCTCGGCCAGCAGTTGCGGTCTGGCTGCCCCATTCCGCCATTTGCTTCATGCCCAGGCTGGCCAGTTCGCCCGTGTCCCAGAACGAAACGGTGCCGTCGTGGTTGCCGCCGACCAATCCCGAAAAGTGGGGGCTGGGCGGGAAGTCGACCGGGTGGGTGACCGCGCTCCAGGTGGCGTCGAAGGTCACGGTGTAGTGGGCCGTCTGGGCGGACGCGGTCTGCGCAGCGGCCACAAAAACAAGGCAGGGCACAGCAAGCTTCGAGGAATTGCCGGATAGTGTTGGTCATCGTGGCGGTCCTTTATTTAGGTGATCACAACTTCAAATCCTTCGAACTGCGGGTGGCCCAGATAGGTGCCTTCGGGAGCCCGGGATTTTCCGTGGGCAGCTTTGAAGGCGTCCGACTCGGTCCAGGCCTTGAAGGCGTCGTACGAATCCCAGGCGGAGTGGGAGATGAACAACGTGCCGCCGCCTTCGAGCTCCGGTCCGCGCAGCATCTTGAACTCCCGAAAACCTGGAACACCATCCAGTTTCGAGTCACGGGTGCGCCACATTTCCTCGAACCCGTCTTCAAATCCCGCGCCGATGCGGAAGCGATTCATGGCGATGTACAACGGGGTCCTCCTTGTTCGGTGAATTCCGGCCGCCTAGGGCGGGTCAAATAGAGGACCAAGATACTCATGATTACGTAGAGGCGGCACGGAGTGTGACCATCAAAAATCCGGACTTTTGAGGTCGTTAAATCAAAAACATGTTTTTAATTGAAAAAGACTCCCAAGATAAGGATTAAATGTGATATTCTTTATATATTGATGGCCTTGAGGGTGTGATGCCTCGATATTGTTGCACCTACACCTTTCGCCATCTGATCGACCCTGACACCCATCTGGTTGCCGTTTGTTCCGCACCTCGCGCGCCACCAACGCGAATTTCGCACGGTAACGATCGGCCTCCATCACCTGCTGGAGGATTTACATGAAGACCAAATTGCTCATGCTGTTTCTTGCTCTGACCATGGTTGCGGCTGTGTCCGCTTCGGCCAAGGATGCGCCCACGGCTACCCTGATCGATCCCGCGAACATGCCCGTTCGGTCTACTGTTCCCACACCTGAAGTGGTGGGCAACCTGAATGCTCCCGCATGGCTGTTGGGCCCCTGGTTTGCCGGCGAGGAATCCTATGCCTACATCTTCAACCCCTCGGAGCAGATGACCTGTGACACAGGCTTCCGCGTGACTGACGTTCACATGTACCTGGATTTCGAAGCCGCCGACGTTCCGGTGACCTTTGATGTCTATGCTGGACTCGGTTCGGCTGTCTATGATCCTACCGCCGGTTGCATGGTACCCGGCCCCGTGGATTGTGAAGGCGACCTGTACACCATTACCATCGACGTAGCGGGCACCTATGACATCACCGTCCCCCTGGACTGTGAATGTGCCTACATCTTCGATGAGACCGGTGCCCCGTACACCTACTACCTGTCGATGAACTATACTACGGCGTTCACCGCCCGTGTGGTTGCTGACGGGATTCAGGCTGCCTGCACCACATACAATGATTACGGTTTGGGTTACGAAGACCTCGACCCGTACTTCACTACATATGGCAACCTGAACATTTTCGCCGACGCGATCTGCTGTGTGGATCCCGTGGCGACCGAAGAGAAGAGCTGGGGCGACATCAAGAGTCTGTTCCGGTAAACTCGTCTAATTGGTGGCAAGCGGGGCGGGGACTTTGGTTCCCGCCCCGTTTTTTTGGGCCCCCTGGGGTTACTGATGGGCCCGGAGGAGGCAACGGTGGTTGCCTGGCCCTCTGGGCAATGGTGTGGCGAGTTACATTCCCATTGGCTTCAAACAGGCCCGGAGCAGTGGTTTAGGCCGTTTAGAGCCCCAAAAGTCGGGATTGCGGCGAAAATTGCATCTTCGCCGGACCGAAATGGCGGCCCCGGATGCGATTTCGGGGCCCCGGCCGCGTCGACAGGGTCTTGACACGGGCGCGTCCGGTGGCCATTATTCGCGTCCGCCCGCGGGAGACTCGGAATCCGTGGATTCCGGATGAGGTGCGGTTCCCGGGCTGAAATCCGGTGCGCCCGTAGCTCAGCTGGATAGAGCAGCGGATTTCTAATCCGCAGGCCGCAGGTTCAAGTCCTGCCGGGCGTACCAAAAACGAATAATGGCGGTGGATGTAGCTCAGTCGGCAGAGCCCCTGGTTGTGGTCCAGGTGGTCGTGGGTTCGAATCCCATCATCCACCCCATTTTTTTATCCGTTTTTCCAGGCCATATCTGCTACATGTTCCCTCCCGCCGTTCCTCGTCCGGAATCGGCCTGGAAAATCAATTCATGACCCGGGGCTATTGCCCCAGCTGTACTCAAGGAGGACGCAATGGCAGGCGTCAACAAGGCTCATCATCATCGGAAACCTGGGCCGGGATCCGGAGATCAAGTACACCCAGAGCAACGTGCCGGTGGCCAACTTCTCGGTCGCCACGACCGAAAGCTGGAAAGACAAGACCAGCGGCGAGTGGCAGGAAAAAACCGAGTGGCACCGGATCGTCGCCTGGCGCCACCTGGCCGAGCGCGCCGAGCGCTACCTGAAAAAGGGCAAGCAGGTCTACATCGAGGGCCGATCGAGACCCGCAAGTGGACCGGCCAGGACGGCAACGACCGCTACACCACCGAGATCGTCGCGCAAGCAGCTGATGCTGCTCGGTCGCCGGGATGAAGGCGAAGGCGGCGCGTCCAGTGGCGGTGGCGGTTTTGCGAAAGAGCAGAGCGGTCCCAAGGCCAGTGGTGCTTTCGACCGGGCCGGATATGCCTGCTGGTGGCGATGGCGTGGATGAGGATGAAGATTTGCCGTTCTGATTTGAGGCGGCGGGTTCTTGCGTTTAGTGGAACCCACCTCTTTCCAGTTTTTCCCGGGATGGCCCTGGGGAAATTTGGAGAGAGGTGGGTTCTTTTTGTTACTAGTCGGCAATTTGTATTTGTCGGATAATCTGATATCACTGCAGAAAGGGCCCCCCGGGGGGTGTCCAGGTGCGGATAATCCCCTGTGGGACATTGATATCCTGCGAAAAAGTGCCCCCGGGGGCACTTTTGTGGTTGGTATAAATAGTTTTGACACTTGGGTCGATCGCGCTTAGTGTCGAGCTCTCCTCCCAATGACATTTCAATGGAGTGTATACCCTTTTCGGGGCAAAGACCGATCTATTGCTATGGATCTGGGAATCGCCTGCCAGTAAAAGAAGATATTGGTAGGGTTTCCCCTTTGAGGATTCCTTGGCAAAGGATGAACTATTAAAATAATTGACAATTTTGGGTCATTTCCGGATAGAATCCACCATAATTCGCACGGAAGCCCAGAAATTGCAACCAGGACCATTTATGAAGGCTTCTCCGTCGGCTCCGCTCATTTCGGCCGGTGGTGCTTCCTCCCAAGCCTCCTGGAGCAGTATTATGATGACCCGAAATTTCCTCCTGTTCCCGCATACTTGCCGTGTGGTTGGTGTTGCTTGCCTTTTTTTGCTGGATGATTTTGCCGTCTGTTGCCATTGCAATGAGGAGATTGACCATTGCTACTGAGGGGGATCCGGAGGATGGATTGGATGTGCGACAGGTGGAGGTGGTGAGCAAGTTATGAGCTGAGAGGAACAACGCTCAATGTGAATCTTGGAAGTTGATTTTCCTCAAATTTCCGATATTTGTGGCAATCGAATTTGCCCAATTTTGGTGTTCGTTGGTATTTTCCCATCTGGTAGTTAATGGGAAATTAGATTCTAATATTTATAATCGATTTGTACAGATTGGAGGGCAATTCGAATGAATTTGCCTTCAAGAATTAACATCAACTTGGTTTATCAACTTGAAATTCCCGAAAAAGTGATTTTGATAAGGCCGACAACTTCACAACAAAGAAGATTTCTGAGATCCAAATTCGTATTGGTACGGATTTTTAGGAATCCAATTTCTTATTGTTGACGATAATGATATGTTCCCGTTATTGATGTATTTGCTTTGTATGGATGGAATCTTTTATTTCTCAAAGGATGAATCAAGATCTGATTCAATTTTTTGATCAATTTGACAAGTATGATTTTGCAGAATTTCCGCAATTGCAATTAATTGAATTGTGGGGAGTCTTCAAAAAGGGCAATTATGAGATGTTCTTTGAAAATGTGTCATTTATTGAAGAAAACAATTTAAACCCAATTCATCCACTATATTGGTGAATTTTTGTTTCTGCAGGTATCGCAGAATCTAAATTGGGACATTCGAAGATGCTGTCTCAAAATGCAGAAATTCGCCTATTCTTTGTTCAGTCTTGAAAGATCATGGGAGCAGGTTTGGCAGGAAATTATCTTGGGATATTGTCCATCGGAGGAATTAGCTGATTATCGCGAAGCATTGAAATGGTTCCATCGAACTTTACCATTTTATGAAGACCTGGATCTCCTTCGAAAACAATCCATGGTCAACCTAAACATTGGCGTGATCCACTACAAAATAGCCGACTACGAAGCCTCCTTCACCCACCTAAAAAAATCCCACAGCTAGGCGTCAAAGGCAACTGGACCCACCGCCAATGCTTCGCCAACATCGCCTTGGGCAACGTCTACCGCCTGACCCGCGCCTACGAAACCGCCCGCCAACACTTGCACACCGCCTACAACCAGGCCCAGGAACTCCAATTCCCACGGGAAGAAGCCTCTCCTTGGAATTCCTGGGCGATGTCTATCGCGACGAAGGCCTCCCCAGCGAAGCCCGCCGATTCTACGCGCGCGCCTTGGCCATCGGTCTGAAGATCGCCCCTGAAGGCGACATCGTCATGGAAGTCCACCGCCGCGTGGGCGAATGCCATTTCCTCGAAGGCAATCCGGGCAAGGCCATGCCCGAATTGAACAAGGGCCTGGAGATGGCCCGGGCCCAGGGCGACCGCTTCGAAGAAGCCGTAACTCTAAGGGTAATGTCCGACACCAGCCTCCACGTCGGCGACCTGAAATCCGCCCGCAGCTACATCGACGATTCGGTCAGCATCCTCCGCGAAATCGACGCCCGCCACGAGCTGGCCATCTCCCTGATGAAAAGCGCCGACCTGACGCTCCAGGAAATGGAAAACGCCCGCAGCGGATTGCCTCGCCTGACCCAGCTCAACGAGGCCTGGAATCAGGCCACCAGTGCGCTCGATCTTTTCATCCGCGTCGATGTGCCGTGGTGGACCGAAAAATCGCGCGCCCAGGTGGGGCGGATCGCCAGCATGCGCGCCGCCCAGGAACGCGCCGACAAGCTGACCAAAGGCAAGTACGGCAAGGTGGGGGCGTACAATCCGGGCGAAGTGATCATCCACACCAGCGGCCTGATGCGCGACCTGATCCAGCTTGTGTGACATGTTTGCGCCACAGCGACGAGCCCGTTCTGATCACCGGCGAGACGGGCACCGGCAAGGAACTCATTGCGCGGCGCATCCATCAGCACAGCACATCGCCAAAAAGGCAACCTGGTGACCGTGAACGTGGCGGCGATTCCGCAGACCATGTTCGAGCGGGAATTTTTCGGACATGTGAAGGGCGCTTTCAGCGGCGCTGATCGCGACGGCGAAGGGTATGCCGCGCGGGCCAACGGCGGCACGCTTTTCCTGGATGAAATCGGCGATCTGCCCCTCGAGGCCCAGCCCAAGCTTGTTGCGGCTCCTGCAGGATGGAACCTATCAGGCCATCGGTGATCCCCGTGAACGTACCAGCGACATCCGGCTGGTGGCCGCGACGAATTCGAATCTCCAGCAATTGGTGACCGAGGGGAAATTCCGGTCCGATCTTTTTTACCGATTGAAGATCCTCGATCTCGAATTGCCGCCGGTCAGGGAACGGGCTGAAGATGTCCTGCCCCTGATGCGCCACTTCCTGAGTGAGGCCGCGCAACCGGCATGTCGATCTGGCCCAATATTTCAATGGGCCCAGCATTGAGGCCATCGAGAAATACGAGTGGCCGGGCAACGTCCGGGAAATCGCCATGGTCGCGCGCCGCGCGCACATGGATCTGAAGTCGAGGGGCAGGGTGGAAATCAAGATTCCGCGGGACAAGGACTCGTCGCTTGTTCTGTCGGGGCCCGGCCTCCTGGCGATGGAGGAAGCTGCGGGCAGTGCGCAGCCCATTCTGAATTCAAGCGAGGCGCCGGGAACGATCCCGCCTGCTGATGGCCCTCGACGAAGCCGGCGGCAACCGCAACGCGGCCGCCAAGGCCCTGGGTGTGGGGCGCAGCACTCTTGTACCGCCGCATGGTCAAGTTCGGCATTCCCACCCGGCGCACCTAACACCCGAAAATCTATACAAAAAGACCCCCGGGGGACCTTTCTGTATAGATTCGCCACCCTGCCCCGAACCCCTTGCTATTGATTGCCCTGAAAATCCTGTATCATCATCCATCGCTCATCCTGGATAGCGCCCCTGAGTTCGCCGGCACGAAGGAAGAGCCGGATGCCGTATTTTATTTACCAGATATCGATAAATTCCATTTCATCCCTACCCGACAAGGAGAATGCGATGATGTACCCTGCGTTCAGGCGGATGGGTCCGTCTATGTGGTCGTCGGCCCTGATTCTGCTGATTCCCGACCCTTGCCTTCGCCAAGACCATAACCGTTGCGGCCGGTGACAAGAACAGCATCGGCGGGTGCCTGGCCGTGCGCGGCCTACGGTGACGTGATCCTGCTCGGCTGCGGCGACTACCTGGAGGGTGCGCTGTATCATGCCCGACGGGGTGACCCTGGTCGGGAATCGACGGCGAGCCACGGTGTGTGCGAATCTATCGCCTGGGTCATGTCCGCGTGTTCTCTTTGCATCGGATGTCGGAGCTGAAACTCGGATTGAAAACCTCGTCATCGGTATCCTCTATCCCGGCGAGGAATGATTGGCCCGTTGACGCGAGGGGCTGGGGCCACCTGGAGCAATGCCTCGCCGACGTTCACCAACGTGATCTTTGAAGATCTGGAAGCCGACTATGGTGGGGCGGTTTATTGCAGCGATGGTTCCTCACCCATGCTTCATCGATTGCCGGTTCGAAGGGAACATGGCCCGGGCCGTCGGGGGGCGCGGTGGCGTGCGGGGCGCGTCCACGTCCGGTATTCGAAGGATGTCTGTTCACCGACAACAGCGCCGGTTCCTCGGGCGGCACCATCAACGCGGCCATGAATTCATTGCCGTCGTTGACCATGTGCACAATCGCGGGTGGAGATGCGGCCGTCGGTTCGGGACTTGCCGCCTGGGATGACGCGGTTTTCACCCTGGACCAGATCATCATCGTCGATGGAGTGGGAGGCCGGGGCTGGGATGGAGGGCCGGGCAGCGTGCCTGAAATTTCCTGTTCCGATATCTATAACAATGAGGGCGGCGACTGGGTCGGTGGTATGGCACCCCTAGGCGATTTTTTTTTTTTTTTTTATGCCCTCTACTGGTTCAGTTGCGTCTTGCTTTTCTCGACGCCCGGGCTGTAAATTGTTCCTGCTCAACCGAGAACGCCGGCTGGCCTTCACGTCTTCGCCAAAGCCACAGCACCGGCCGGATACGGTTGTCCGCCTGCCTGGAACACTCGAACCCCCAGCTGACTCCGCCGCCAGCGCGCCTGAGGCGCGGGCATTTCCGTGTAGCTTTCGGATCGATCTGCGCCCCGTTGACGGCTGTCAGGCGGCCGCGCGTGGTCGCGTGCAGACCGGAATTGGGCACCTGTCGCTCGGCCAGCAGCGCCTCGAGGGACGCACGCTCCTCGGGTTGCACATTGATCAGGAAATGGTTCGGGGCGTCCTCGGGCAGGCTGGTCTGCCAGGTCTCGATGATGTCTACGCGCACCACGGCAAGCAGCAGCAGCAGCGTAATCCCGAGACGAGCCGGCCAGCTGCAACAAGGTCAACTGGGGATAGCGCGCCAAAGCGGCAACACCGAACGCGGCCGTTCCACCCGTTGTCGGAGCGGCGCGAGTGCGCGGAACATCAGCCGTCCGGCGAGCATCAGCACACCAAGGTGGCGAACACAGCCATCGCGATACCGCCCGCCAGGCGCGGTTCCTGGACCTGCCAGAACTCAGTCCGACGAACGCCCGGCGGCGACCAGCCACGCCAGCCAGCCGGCGAGCCCCGGTGCATCGAGTTCTCGGCGTAACACCCGCAGCGGCGGCACCTGGCGATCCGCAGCTGCGACGACACCGCAAAACCGAACGCCATGCTGATACCGAAGGCATACCTACCCACATCGGACGTAGACCGGGTGCCGGCAGGGCCTGGCCAAACCAATCACCCAGGACGCCCACCAGGGCCTGCTGACCCAGCAGCCGACCAGGCTGCCGCCGAGGGTAGCGATCAGGGCAACCGCCAGCAGCTGGCCAAGATGCCAACGCAGTACCGCCGCAGCCGCGCATACCCAGGGTGCGCAGTACCGCGGCGCTGTCCAGCGCGTGGTCGACGTAGCGTCGGGTGGCGAGCAGGATCGCGACCCCCGCCAGCAGGCTGGCGCACAACGCCGCCAGGCTGAGGAAACGTCCCGCGCGTTCGAGCGCGGTGCGCAGTCCGGGCGCGCGTTTTCGACGTCCTGCCAGCTCGCTGCCAGGTGGCAGGCGCGCCGCCAGCCAGCCGCGCATCGCCGCCACCTGCGCTGCATCGCCGGCGATCAGCAATCGGTGCTTCACCCGACTGGCCGGTCCCAGCAGCCCGCTGCGCAGACGTCGCTCATAACCCACCATCAGGCGGGGGGAGAGCTGAAACAGGTTGCCGCCACGGTCGGGCTCATTGCCCATATGCCGGCCGCCGCAGCCGATCTCGCCAAGTGGACGGATGTCTCACCGATCTGGGCGCCAAGGCGGTCGCGCAGACGGCCCTCCAGCCAGGCCTCACCGGGCGCCCGGTGCACGCCCCACCTCGCCCGCCGGAGTGTCGATCCGCAACCGGCCGCGCAGCGGGTACGGCGGCTCGACCGCCTTCACCTGCACCAGCAGCGGCCGTTCGTTGGCGATGATCACACTGGGAAAGGTTACCGTGCGCGCCGCCTGCAGACCGCGGTTCGTCGCCTCCGCCAGCCAGGCGTCGGGAATAAAGTCGCCCTGTTCGACCACAAGGTCACCGGCCATCAGCGCCGCGCCCTGCAGCACCAATGCGCGCTCGACGCGATCGGCGAAGAACGCCACGGTGCTTAGCGCCGCGACGGCTACCAGCACCGCAGCCAGCAGCAGGCGCAGACCCGGGTCGCGGAGCGCAACCCGCCACGCCAGTACAGACCGCCACCCGCTGTTCACGCGGCCTCCTGAAGACGCCCGGCATGCAAGCGTAGTACGCGATCGCAGCGCGCAGCCAGTTGTTGGTCGTGGGTCACCAGCAGCAAGGTGCTGCCTGCGCGATCGCGCAGTCCAAACAGCAGTTCGATGATTCGCTGGCCGCTGTCGGCATCCAGATTCCCGGTCGGCTCGTCGGCGAACAGTACTTCGGGATCGCCGGCGAACGCACGTGCCAGCGCGACCCGTTGTTGTTCACCGCCAGACAGCTGGCGCGGCAGGTGGGACAGTCGTTTTTCTAGTCCGACCTCCCGCAACAGCGCCTCGGCCTGCACCCGAGCACCGCTGTTCCGCCCGATCTGCAGCGGAAGCGCGACGTTCTCCAGGGCCGTCATACCGGGCAACAATTGAAAAGATTGGAAGACGAAGCCCACTCGGCCTGCACGCAGCGCCGCGCGGGCGTCTTCATCCATCGCGCCTAGGTCGTGCCCAAGCAGCGAGACTTTGCCCTCGGTCGGCTGGTCCAACCCGGCAAGAAGGCCCAGCAGCGTGGATTTGCCCGATCCGGATGGGCCGAGGATAGCCACGGCTTCTCCAGCGTTGACCTGCATGCCGATCGCCGTGAGGATATTGAGGGTCCGTCCGTCGGACATCGTGATCCTTTTGCCGAGTTGTGTGGTTGAGATGCGAAGACTACCGTTCATTGCCTGCTTGCTTGTGTTTGGCTATGCGCCCTGGACCCTGCACGCCGCCGCAAAAATTCTGGTTGTCGGGGACAGCCTGAGTGCCGCGTACGGAATCGAAAAGGAGCGCGGCTGGGTCGCACTGCTACAGCGGCGCCTGCAAGAGCAGGCCTTCGGCTATCAGGTTATCAATGCCAGCATCTCTGGTGACACCACGCGCGGTGGTCTTTCCCGACTACCGACAGCTTTGCAGCGTGAAAAACCCCGGGTGCTGATCATTGCGCTGGGCGGCAATGACGGTCTGCGCGGTTTTTCGCCTGAGCAGACTCGCAGCAATTTGCGCGCCATGATCGCGAAAGGACGCGACGCGGGCGCCAGGGTGTTACTACTCGGCGTCAAGTTACCGGAGAATTATGGCAGGGCCTTCACCGAGAAGTTCCACCGCATCTACCTGGAATTGGCCAGTGAGCAGGGCGTCGCGCTGGTTCCGTTCTTCCTCGAGGGGGTGGCCGAGACGCGCGCGCTGATGCAGCCCGATGGCATACACCCTGCGGCCGAGGCTCAGCCGCGCATACTCGACAACGTCTGGACCGGATTAGCGCCGCTGTTGGAAGCGCAGCCCAGCGGATGGCTGGCGACCGGCAAAGACAGCGACGCCTAGTCCGCGCGTTTCAAAAAAGCACCGACACCGTAGGGATTGCCGGGTTATTCTCAGTGGCTGCGATCGCACCTCAGGCGCTCTCGGCGTCGTCCAGTAGGTCATCCAAAAGCATCGGGGGTGCGATGCCATAGCCCTGTGCGAAGTCGACGCCGATCTCGCCGATACAGCGCAGTATCTGCTCGTCGGCGACGTACTCGCCGATGGTCTTCTTGCCGAGAAAATGGCCGATCTCGTTGATCGACTTCACCACCGCATAGTCTTCGCCGCTGGCGGCGATCTTGCGCACAAACACGCCATCGATCTTCAGCCAGTCGACCGGAAGCTCCTTAAGATAGGAATAGGAGGCCAGGCCGCTGCCGAAATCGTCCAGCGCCACTTTGCAGCCCAATGCCTTGAGGTCGTGGATGATGCCGGCGGTGCTTGAAAGATCGGATACCGCCGCAGTCTCGGTCACCTCGAAACTCAACCACGCGGGATCAATGCCCGTGCGCTGAAACTGTTGACGCACGAAATCCAGAAAGCTGGGGTCGCTCGCCGTCTGACCCGACAGATTGACCGCAAAACCGTGCAATGAGGGCATACGACTGCGCTGCGCGGCTATCCAGTCCATGACCGTACGCGTGACCCAGCGGTCGACCGAGCGCATTCGGTTGTAGCGCTCCGCCGCATCAATGAACTCGGCGATCGGCAGTGGCTTGTCTGCACCGCTGTGGACCCCGAGCAGGACCTCGTAATGCGGCGCGATCCCCTTATCCGGCCGCACCGGCACGATGGGCTGACAGCGCAGCTTGAGACGCCCATTCTCCAAGGCGTCGTCCACCTGCACCACCCAGTGCACAGACTCCTTGCGCCGCGCAATATTGGGATCGTCTTCGCTGTAGACGTACACCTGGCTGCCGCCGGCCGCCTTCGCGGCGGATAAGGCGCTGTCGGCGGCCTGCAGCACGGCGCTGAAACCTTCTTCCGCCACGCTCAGATTTACGACACCAATGGACGCGCTCAGGCCGATAGACTGACCGTCCCAGTCGAAAGGCATGCTATGCACCGCCTGGCAGATTTCCCGAGCGCGTCGCTCGCCGTCGGCGAGATCGATATCCGGCAGTAGCGCGGCAAACCGGTCGCCGCCGAGGTGCCCCAGCACCTTGGCCCCTTTGACTTTCTCGAGCAGGCGCGCAACCGCCACCAGCAGGCGATCCCCGGTCGCATAGCCGTGGACATCATTGACCAGGCGAAACTGGTCGATATCGAGCCAGAACAGGATGCCGATATCGGCCGACCGATCCGGCATGGCCACCGCCTGCTCCAGCGCAACCTGGAATTGCTGCCGATTGATCAATCCGGTCAAGGAGTCATGCGCAGCCTGGTGCGCCAGCTGCTCTTCCATCCGCGACAGAATGGCGTCCACCGCACGCTCACTGAGAGGCCGTCCATCGCTGGGATCTACGGTAATGCGGCGCTCGTGAAGCCCGGTCGCGAGTTCGGCCAGTTCGAGTTCTCGGGCGCGCAAGCCACGATGATCGACCGTCACAAAGCGCTCATGGTCATTGCGGATCCAGGCGACGCGCAGCTCCTGTTCTCTCGGGGTCTTGCGGCGAGCGCAGGCGGTCGCCGACCACAATATTCATGCAGCGTTCCAGCAGGACATTCCAGACCTGTTCGCTGAACCCATCTGGACGTGACTGCGACTCGGCGTCGGCCCGCTGATCGACCAATGACGGCATCTCGACCAGTTGTGTCTTTCCTGGCGTTGAGCCCCGCAGCGCGTCACGCAAGCGGCCCTCGACCAGGTTACGCCGAAACGGATCGAACGCCACAATAGCGAGTTCCTCGGCAACATCATCAGCCAGCTGCTGAGTATCCACCCCCTCTGACTGGTGATCGAACGGCTCGCCCCCCAACATGGCAACCAGGCTGTCCAGACGGCCCAGTTGTTCGGCATAACTGTCACTACCGTCCACCGAACGCAGCCAAGCGAGTTCGAGCACGGCCCGCCAGCCGACATCTATCAACTCGGGAATCAGCTCAGGCACCTGGCGACCGGCATAGCGCCGATTGACGTCGGCTACCACGGCCTGATGCGCGCGCCTCACCCGATCCTGACCCTCACAGGCCTGTACCACCCGCTCGACGTTGTGTTGGTACTGCCGGCTTTGTTCACCAGTCAGGTTGCTGACGGCATCAGCGATCTCGCGCAGCGCCGCGCGATCCGTCCCTGCGCGACCGATCGGTTGCAGCAACTGCGAGATCCGCTGACCGATCGGGTCGTCAGCCGGGGCGGAAGCTGCGCCCGGGCGGAACATCTGCAGGTGGCCGAGCGCATCGACGATCTCACGCATGGGATTCTGATTGTCGTGGAAGAACGTCTGGTCTGCGGCCGCCTCGCGAACCAGCGGTTCGCCCAGCTGCTCCAACCAACCGGCCAGGCCCTTGCCCACGTTCGGTGTATCGGCGATGTAGCTAATCAGCTCCTGCGCCTGACTCGTGCGCTCCTTGACCTCGCGCGCGAGCAGGGCCTGCAACAGGCGTTGATCGATCGAACCCCTGGCCGCGGCAAAGCCGCCGGTGATGTCGGTCCGCGGACGGGCGTGGGCTTCCTCCTCGGATCTGCCCAGCGCCGAGGCCCGAGTGACATCTGCCTCGGTGGTCGTGGCCTGCGGCGCCCGCCCTGTAGAACGCAGCACCGCAACGTTGCCGTTGGCCTGCGCCGTCGGGGCCCCGGCGGCATCGAGAGCGGCGTCCAGCTCTTGATAGAAGCCGTCGAGCCTGTCTTCTAGGATCCGCGCCGCTTGATCGAAAAGCACCCCGCGGGAGATCGCTCCGAAACCCAGGTCTTTCGCCAGATCCTTCAAGACCCCGGTGAACTGCTGTGGCTCGAACGGCACCGTCAAGGACCCCGGCATTGCGACACTGCGCGCCGCGGCGAGGCGCGATCCGATCCCGTTGAGCTGGGCGGTGAAGCGACGGTCGAGCAGGGTCGCGACTCGCGATGCCTCCAGCCAGCGCTCGAAGTCGTCAGGATCCACCAAGCTCAGCTCGCCAGGTACCGGATCGGCCGGTGACGCAGGCTTAACCTTACCGTCCAGCGCCACGGCCAGAAGCTTGGTCAGCAGCGCATCTTCCTGACGCGTCCCCTCGAGCGCGTTGATATCGCCCATTACCTGCTGCTGTTCGACGTTGGAGCCAAGCTGGTCGGTCTTGTCGAGCAGCGCCTCACCGGTCTTGACCAAGATCTCACGCAGAACGCCGGGTAGGACGCCGTTCGCTACCTGCCGGAGTTTGGCAATATAGCGGGCCTCGCCGCCTGGCGTAGCACCCAATCCGACGGGGGTGTCGAATCGCGCCAGTCGGTCGTGATCCCCTAACGCCTTTACGATGGCATCGCTGGTGCGAGCGAACGAAAGGCCGAGAAAGTCATCTGTCGCCCACGCCACGACCCCCTCGATACGCACACGGCGCGGCCCTTTGGGCGTCAATAGATCGGTCTTCAGCTGCGCCGTTTGGCCCGACGTCCACCGGATTGGCTGCTCGCCACCGCCGGCGAGCAGCTGCTGCACCAGCAGACCGCCGCTGCAGTAGTCTCTCACGACACAGGCAGACTGCTGCCCAGCGTCCGTCTTAAGCCTACCGGGCAGTTTAATGGTGTGACGTTCATACCGGCGCCGTTCAGCTGGCACAGACATACCGACCTGCATCCCATTTTTGGCGCTTGTTTACGGCTGTAAGCAACACGCGGCGACCCGAAATTACCCACTATCTTAGACGATATCGCCTGATTTCTCCGATAGTTGAGGGCCGAAAGTCAGGTCATGCCGCATGCCCGACGGCGAATCTACTGAATCGCCGGCTCGGAGCGCGTGGCAACTTAATCTGTCCGCCTTGGCCAGTCAGTCGGAGGCGGCGTGCCGCTTCAGTAGATCGGTGAGCTCGACCGGAAACGGAAAGACAATCGTCGAGCCCTTGGAATTGGACACCTCACTGAGGGTCTGCAGGTAGCGCAGCTGGATGGTGACCGGATTTCGCGTCAGCACCTCGGTCGCGGCGAGCAGCTTTTCCGAGGCCTGCAACTCGCCCTCGGCATGGATCACCTTGGCGCGCCGCTCGCGCTCGGCCTCGGCCTGCCTGGCGATGGCGCGAATCATCGATTCGTCGAGATCGACGTGCTTGATCTCGACATTCGCCACCTTGATGCCCCAGGCGTCGGTCTGTTCGTCGAGGATCTGCCTGGATGTCATGATTGAGTTGTTCGCGCTCGGCCAGCATCTCGTCGAGCTCGTGCTGGCCGAGCACCGAGCGCAGTGTGGTCTGGGCCAGCTGGCTGGTGGCCATAATGAAGTCCTCGACCTGGATGATCGCCCTCTCGGATCGACCACACGGAAGTAGACCACCGCATTGACCTTAACCGACACGTTGTCGCGCGAGATCACGTCTTGGGTCGGCACGTCCATGGTCACGGTGCGCAGGTCCACCCGCACCATCTGCTGGATCCGGGGATGATGATGATCAGGCCCGGCCCCTTGACGCGCTGAAAACGGCCGAGAAAGAACACGACACCGCGTTCGTACTCGCGCAGGACTTTGATCGACGCGAACAGCAGCGCCGCGATGAACAACACAACGCCGATTGTCACGCTAATCATTGACTCTCCTCCTTATTCGTTTCGCTCACTGGCTCAACGGTTAGCTGCAGACCCTCCATGGACTTGACCCTGACCGTCTGCCCACGGCGGACCGGCCGCAGGGTCTCAGCATTCCAGGTCTCACTGTGAATCCTGACGCGTCCGCTATGTTCAAAATCCTCTTCGGCGACGCCGGTCGCGAGCATCATCTCTTCACGACCGCTGACCACCGGGTGCCTGCGTGTCTTCAGCGCATAACCGACCACACCGACGAACAAAGCCAGACTGAGGACGACGAAGGTGCCGATCAGCGGAATGGCCACACCAACCTGGCCCGCCTCGTCACGGTACAGGATCACCGAGCCGATGATGAAGGCGATCGCTCCGCCGAAGCCCAGCGCACCGAAACTCGGCACAAAGGCCTCGAGCACCATGAAGGCCACGCCCAGCGCGAGCAGGGCCAGGCCGGCATAATTGACCGGTAGCGCCTGAAAAGCGAAGAGTGCCGTGATCAGCGCGATCGCCCCGATTACCCCGGGCACCAGCGCCCCCGGGTTGGCGAGTTCATAGATCAGGCCATAGATGCCGATCAACATCAGGACATAGGCGACGTTCGGGTCGGTGATCACCGAGAGTATCTTGATCCGCCAATCGGCCTCGAAGACCTCGGTGGTCATGTCGGCGGTGCGCAGGACCAGGGTTTCGCCCAGCACCTGCACCCACTGACCGTCGATCTGGGTCAGGAGATCCGCGTTGTTCTCGGCAACCAGGTCAATGACGCCTCGCTCTAACGCCTCGGCGGCGGTCAGGTTGTCGGCATTGCGCACGGCCTGTTCCGCCCACTGCGCATCGCGGTTGCGCAACTTCGCCAAACCCCGGATGAAAGACGCGGCATCGTTGATTATCTTGCGCTGCATCGCGCTGCCCGAGCTCTGCCGATGTGCGCTTTGTTTCTGTCCTCTGGCGCTGCCATTGGTTCTGCGGCCTGTTCCGCCTTCGTATCCGAGCCGCCGGTCCCCTGACTATCGTCGGGGGAACCGCGACCGCGCTCGGGCTCGTCGTCGGGCAGCCCGGGAAACCCGCCAATCTGCACGGGGGTTGCCGATCCCAGACTGGTTGCTGGCGCCATTGCCGCGATATGGCAGGCGTACAGGATATAGGTACCGGCGCTGGCGGCCCGCGCCCCGCTGGGTGCAACGAAACAGGCCACCGGGATCGTCGAGGCAAGCACATCTTTGACGATATCGCGCATCGCCGCATCCAGGCCGCCAGGTGTATCCAGACGCAGGATCAGCAGCTGCGCACCCGAATCCTGCGTCTGGATACACCGGGCGGTCTGGATGCGGCGATGCGCGATATCGTCAAAGACGTGCTTGCCTCGACGATCCCGGTGGCCTGTTTCGTCGCACCCAGCGGGGCGCGAGCCGCCAGCGCCGGTACCTATATCCTGTACGCCTGCCACATCGCGGCAATGGCGCCGGCGACCAGTCTGGGATCGGCAACACCCGTGCAGATTGGCGGATTTCCCGGGCTGCCCGACGACGTGCCCGAGAGCGGTCGCGGTTCCCCCAACGGTGGTCCGGGGACCGGCGCCACGGATACGAAGGCTGAACAGGCTGCTGACCCAGCGGCAGCGCCAGAGACACAAACGCGGCGCACCTCGCAGAGTTCGGGCACTGCGATGCAGCGCAAGATCATCAACGATGCTGCGTCTTTCATAAGGGGTTTGGCCAAGTTGCGCAACCGTGATGCGCAGTGGGCGGAGCAGGCCGTGCGCAATGCCGAGAACCTGACCGCCGCTGAGGCGCTAGAGCGAGGCGTCATCGACCGGATCGCGGAGAATAACGCGGATCTCCTCGCCCAGATCGACGGTCAGCGGGTGCAGGTGCTGGGTGAAACCGTGGTGCTGCACACCGCGGACATGACCATCGAGGCCTTCGAAGCCGATTGGCGGATCAAGATACTCTCGGTGATCACCGACCCGAACGTCGCCTATGTCCTGATGTTGATCGGCATCTACGGCCTGATCTATGAACTCGCCAACCCGGGGGCTCTGGTGCCCGGGGTAATCGGGGCGATCGCGCTGATCACCGCACTCTTCGCTTTCCAGGCGCTACCGGTCAATTTCGCCGGCCTGGCCCTGCTCGCGCTGGGCGTGGCCTTCATGGTGCTCGAGGCCTTTGTGCCGAGTTTCGGTGCGCTGGGCTTCGGCGGAGCGATCGCCTTCATCATCGGCTCGGTGATCCTGTACCGTGACGAGGCGGGCCAGGTTGGTGTGGCCATTCCGCTGATCGGCACCTTCGTCGTCCTCAGTCTGGCTTTGTTCGTCGGTGTGGTCGGTTATGCGCTGAAGACACGCAGGCACCCGGTGGTCAGCGGTCGTGAAGAGATGATGCTCGCGACCGGCGTCGCCGAAGAGGATTTTGAACATAGCGGACGCGTCAGGATTCACAGTGAGACCTGGAATGCTGAGACCCTGCGGCCGGTCCGCCGTGGGCAGACGGTCAGGGTCAAGTCCATGGAGGGTCTGCAGCTAACCGTTGAGCCAGTGAGCGAAACGAATAAGGAGGAGAGTCAATGATTAGCGTGACAATCGGCGTTGTGTTGTTCATCGCGGCGCTGCTGTTCGCGTCGATCAAAGTCCTGCGCGAGTACGAACGCGGTGTCGTGTTCTTCCTCGGCCGTTTTCAGCGCGTCAAGGGGCCGGGCCTGATCATCATCATCCCCGGAATCCAGCAGATGGTGCGGGTGGACTTGCGCACCGTGACCATGGACGTGCCGACCCAGGACGTCATCTCGCGCGACAACGTGTCGGTCAAGGTCAATGCGGTGGTCTACTTCCGCGTGGTCGATCCGGAGCGGGCGATCATCCAGGTCGAGGACTTCATGATGGCCACCAGTCAGCTGGCGCAGACCACACTGCGCTCGGTGCTCGGTGCGCACGAACTCGACGAGATGCTGACCGAGCGCGATCAACTCAATCATGACATCCAGGCGATTCTCGACAAGCAGACCGACGCCTGGGGCATCAAGGTGGCGAACGTCGAGATCAAGCATGTCGATCTCGACGAATCGATGATTCGCGCGATCGCCAGGCAGGCCGAGGCCGAGCGCGAGCGGCGAGCCAAGGTGATCCATGCCGAGGGCGAGTTGCAGGCCTCGGAAAAGCTGCTCGCCGCGACCGAGGTGCTGACGCGAAATCCGGTCACCATCCAGCTGCGCTACCTGCAGACCCTCAGTGAGGTGTCCAATTCCAAGGGCTCGACGATTGTCTTTCCGTTTCCGGTCGAGCTCACCGATCTACTGAAGCGGCACGCCGCCTCCGACTGACTGGCCAAGGCGGACAGATTAAGTTGCCACGCGCTCCGAGCCGGCGATTCAGTAGATTCGCCGTCGGGCATGCGGCATGACCTGACTTTCGGCCCTCAACTATCGGAGAAATCAGGCGATATCGTCTAAGATAGTGGGTAATTTCGGGTCGCCGCGTGTTGCTTACAGCCGTAAACAAGCGCCAAAAATGGGATGCAGGTCGGTATGTCTGTGCCAGCTGAACGGCGCCGGTATGAACGTCACACCATTAAACTGCCCGGTAGGCTTAAGACGGACGCTGGGCAGCAGTCTGCCTGTGTCGTGAGAGACTACTGCAGCGGCGGTCTGCTGGTGCAGCAGCTGCTCGCCGGCGGTGGCGAGCAGCCAATCCGGTGGACGTCGGGCCAAACGGCGCAGCTGAAGACCGATCTATTGACGCCCAAAGGGCCGCGCCGTGTGCGTATCGAGGGGGTCGTGGCGTGGGCGACAGATGACTTTCTCGGCCTTTCGTTCGCTCGCACCAGCGATGCCATCGTAAAGGCGTTAGGGGATCACGACCGACTGGCGCGATTCGACACCCCCGTCGGATTGGGTGCTACGCCAGGCGGCGAGGCCCGCTATATTGCCAAACTCCGGCAGGTAGCGAACGGCGTCCTACCCGGCGTTCTGCGTGAGATCTTGGTCAAGACCGGTGAGGCGCTGCTCGACAAGACCGACCAGCTTGGCTCCAACGTCGAACAGCAGCAGGTAATGGGCGATATCAACGCGCTCGAGGGGACGCGTCAGGAAGATGCGCTGCTGACCAAGCTTCTGGCCGTGGCGCTGGACGGTAAGGTTAAGCCTGCGTCACCGGCCGATCCGGTACCTGGCGAGCTGAGCTTGGTGGATCCTGACGACTTCGAGCGCTGGCTGGAGGCATCGCGAGTCGCGACCCTGCTCGACCGTCGCTTCACCGCCCAGCTCAACGGGATCGGATCGCGCCTCGCCGCGGCGCGCAGTGTCGCAATGCCGGGGTCCTTGACGGTGCCGTTCGAGCCACAGCAGTTCACCGGGGTCTTGAAGGATCTGGCGAAAGACCTGGGTTTCGGAGCGATCTCCCGCGGGGTGCTTTTCGATCAAGCGGCGCGGATCCTAGAAGACAGGCTCGACGGCTTCTATCAAGAGCTGGACGCCGCTCTCGATGCCGCCGGGGCCCCGACGGCGCAGGCCAACGGCAACGTTGCGGTGCTGCGTTCTACAGGGCGGGCGCCGCAGGCCACGACCACCGAGGCAGATGTCGCTCGGGCCTCGGCGCTGGGCAGATCCGAGGAGGAAGCCCACGCCCGTCCGCGGACCGACATCACCGGCGGCTTTGCCGCGGCCAGGGGTTCGATCGATCAACGCCTGTTGCAGGCCCTGCTCGCGCGCGAGGTCAAGGAGCGCACGAGTCAGGCGCAGGAGCTGATTAGCTACATCGCCGATACACCGAACGTGGGCAAGGGCCTGGCCGGTTGGTTGGAGCAGCTGGGCGAACCGCTGGTTCGCGAGGCGGCCGCAGACCAGACGTTCTTCCACGACAATCAGAATCCCATGCGTGAGATCGTCGATGCGCTCGGCCACCTGCAGATGTTCCGCCCGGGCGCAGCTTCCGCCCCGGCTGACGACCCGATCGGTCAGCGGATCTCGCAGTTGCTGCAACCGATCGGTCGCGCAGGGACGGATCGCGCGGCGCTGCGCGAGATCGCTGATGCCGTCAGCAACCTGACTGGTGAACAAAGCCGGCAGTACCAACACAACGTCGAGCGGGTGGTACAGGCCTGTGAGGGTCAGGATCGGGTGAGGCGCGCGCATCAGGCCGTGGTAGCCGACGTCAATCGGCGCTATGCCGGTCGCCAGGTGCCTGAGCTGATTCCCGAGTTGATAGATGTCGGCTGGCGGGCCGTGCTCGAACTCGCTTGGCTGCGTTCGGTGGACGGTAGTGACAGTTATGCCGAACAACTGGGCCGTCTGGACAGCCTGGTTGCCATGTTGGGGGGCGAGCCGTTCGATCACCAGTCAGAGGGGGTGGATACTCAGCAGCTGGCTGATGATGTTGCCGAGGAACTCGCTATTGTGGCGTTCGATCCGTTTCGGCGTAACCTGGTCGAGGGCCGCTTGCGTGACGCGCTGCGGGGCTCAACGCCAGGAAAGACACAACTGGTCGAGATGCCGTCATTGG
The DNA here is from genome assembly GCA_963736445.1 of uncultured Gammaproteobacteria bacterium. Taxonomy (GTDB): domain Bacteria; phylum Pseudomonadota; class Gammaproteobacteria; order Chromatiales; family Chromatiaceae; genus Thiosocius. The sequence continues at coordinate 59,828 of CAVTOY010000006.1, forward strand.
TCGATCAGCGGGCCGACGCCGAGTCGCAGTCACGTCCAGATGGGTTCAGCGAACAGGTCTGGAATGTCCTGCTGGAACGCTGCATGAATATTGTGGTCGGCGACCGCCTGCGCTCGCCGCAAGACCCCGAGAGAGAACAGGAGCTGCGCGTCGCCTGGATCCGCAATGACCATGAGCGCTTTGTGACGGTCGATCATCGTGGCTTGCGCGCCCGAGAACTCGAACTGGCCGAACTCGCGACCGGGCTTCACGAGCGCCGCATTACCGTAGATCCCAGCGATGGACGGCCTCTCAGTGAGCGTGCGGTGGACGCCATTCTGTCGCGGATGGAAGAGCAGCTGGCGCACCAGGCTGCGCATGACTCCTTGACCGGATTGATCAATCGGCAGCAATTCCAGGTTGCGCTGGAGCAGGCGGTGGCCATGCCGGATCGGTCGGCCGATATCGGCATCCTGTTCTGGCTCGATATCGACCAGTTTCGCCTGGTCAATGATGTCCACGGCTATGCGACCGGGGATCGCCTGCTGGTGGCGGTTGCGCGCCTGCTCGAGAAAGTCAAAGGGGCCAAGGTGCTGGGGCACCTCGGCGGCGACCGGTTTGCCGCGCTACTGCCGGATATCGATCTCGCCGACGGCGAGCGACGCGCTCGGGAAATCTGCCAGGCGGTGCATAGCATGCCTTTCGACTGGGACGGTCAGTCTATCGGCCTGAGCGCGTCCATTGGTGTCGTAAATCTGAGCGTGGCGGAAGAAGGTTTCAGCGCCGTGCTGCAGGCCGCCGACAGCGCCTTATCCGCCGCGAAGGCGGCCGGCGGCAGCCAGGTGTACGTCTACAGCGAAGACGATCCCAATATTGCGCGGCGCAAGGAGTCTGTGCACTGGGTGGTGCAGGTGGACGACGCCTTGGAGAATGGGCGTCTCAAGCTGCGCTGTCAGCCCATCGTGCCGGTGCGGCCGGATAAGGGGATCGCGCCGCATTACGAGGTCCTGCTCGGGGTCCACAGCGGTGCAGACAAGCCACTGCCGATCGCCGAGTTCATTGATGCGGCGGAGCGCTACAACCGAATGCGCTCGGTCGACCGCTGGGTCACGCGTACGGTCATGGACTGGATAGCCGCGCAGCGCAGTCGTATGCCCTCATTGCACGGTTTTGCGGTCAATCTGTCGGGTCAGACGGCGAGCGACCCCAGCTTTCTGGATTTCGTGCGTCAACAGTTTCAGCGCACGGGCATTGATCCCGCGTGGTTGAGTTTCGAGGTGACCGAGACTGCGGCGGTATCCGATCTTTCAAGCACCGCCGGCATCATCCACGACCTCAAGGCATTGGGCTGCAAAGTGGCGCTGGACGATTTCGGCAGCGGCCTGGCCTCCTATTCCTATCTTAAGGAGCTTCCGGTCGACTGGCTGAAGATCGATGGCGTGTTTGTGCGCAAGATCGCCGCCAGCGGCGAAGACTATGCGGTGGTGAAGTCGATCAACGAGATCGGCCATTTTCTCGGCAAGAAGACCATCGGCGAGTACGTCGCCGACGAGCAGATACTGCGCTGTATCGGCGAGATCGGCGTCGACTTCGCACAGGGCTATGGCATCGCACCCCCGATGCTTTTGGATGACCTACTGGACGACGCCGAGAGCGCCTGAGGTGCGATCGCAGCCACTGAGAATAACCCGGCAATCCCTACGGTGTCGGTGCTTTTTTGAAACGCGCGGACTAGGCGTCGCTGTCTTTGCCGGTCGCCAGCCATCCGCTGGGCTGCGCTTCCAACAGCGGCGCTAATCCGGTCCAGACGTTGTCGAGTATGCGCGGCTGAGCCTCGGCCGCAGGGTGTATGCCATCGGGCTGCATCAGCGCGCGCGTCTCGGCCACCCCCTCGAGGAAGAACGGAACCAGCGCGACGCCCTGCTCACTGGCCAATTCCAGGTAGATGCGGTGGAACTTCTCGGTGAAGGCCCTGCCATAATTCGCCGGTAACTTGACGCCGAGTAGTAACACCCTGGCGCCCGCGTCGCGTCCTTTCGCGATCATGGCGCGCAAATTGCTGCGAGTCTGCTCAGGCGAAAAACCGCGCAGACCGTCATTGCCGCCCAGCGCAATGATCAGCACCCGGGGTTTTTCACGCTGCAAAGCTGTCGGTAGTCGGGAAAGACCACCGCGCGTGGTGTCACCAGAGATGCTGGCATTGATAACCTGATAGCCGAAGGCCTGCTCTTGCAGGCGCCGCTGTAGCAGTGCGACCCAGCCGCGCTCCTTTTCGATTCCGTACGCGGCACTCAGGCTGTCCCCGACAACCAGAATTTTTGCGGCGGCGTGCAGGGTCCAGGGCGCATAGCCAAACACAAGCAAGCAGGCAATGAACGGTAGTCTTCGCATCTCAACCACACAACTCGGCAAAAGGATCACGATGTCCGACGGACGGACCCTCAATATCCTCACGGCGATCGGCATGCAGGTCAACGCTGGAGAAGCCGTGGCTATCCTCGGCCCATCCGGATCGGGCAAATCCACGCTGCTGGGCCTTCTTGCCGGGTTGGACCAGCCGACCGAGGGCAAAGTCTCGCTGCTTGGGCACGACCTAGGCGCGATGGATGAAGACGCCCGCGCGGCGCTGCGTGCAGGCCGAGTGGGCTTCGTCTTCCAATCTTTTCAATTGTTGCCCGGTATGACGGCCCTGGAGAACGTCGCGCTTCCGCTGCAGATCGGGCGGAACAGCGGTGCTCGGGTGCAGGCCGAGGCGCTGTTGCGGGAGGTCGGACTAGAAAAACGACTGTCCCACCTGCCGCGCCAGCTGTCTGGCGGTGAACAACAACGGGTCGCGCTGGCACGTGCGTTCGCCGGCGATCCCGAAGTACTGTTCGCCGACGAGCCGACCGGGAATCTGGATGCCGACAGCGGCCAGCGAATCATCGAACTGCTGTTTGGACTGCGCGATCGCGCAGGCAGCACCTTGCTGCTGGTGACCCACGACCAACAACTGGCTGCGCGCTGCGATCGCGTACTACGCTTGCATGCCGGGCGTCTTCAGGAGGCCGCGTGAACAGCGGGTGGCGGTCTGTACTGGCGTGGCGGGTTGCGCTCCGCGACCCGGGTCTGCGCCTGCTGCTGGCTGCGGTGCTGGTAGCCGTCGCGGCGCTAAGCACCGTGGCGTTCTTCGCCGATCGCGTCGAGCGCGCATTGGTGCTGCAGGGCGCGGCGCTGATGGCCGGTGACCTTGTGGTCGAACAGGGCGACTTTATTCCCGACGCCTGGCTGGCGGAGGCGACGAACCGCGGTCTGCAGGCGGCGCGCACGGTAACCTTTCCCAGTGTGATCATCGCCAACGAACGGCCGCTGCTGGTGCAGGTGAAGGCGGTCGAGCCGCCGTACCCGCTGCGCGGCCGGTTGCGGATCGACACTCCGGCGGGCGAGGTGGGGCGTGCACCGGGCGCCCGTGAGGCCTGGCTCGAGGGCCGTCTGCGCGACCGCCTTGGCGCCCAGATCGGTGAGACATCCGTCCAGCTCGGCGAGGTCGCGCTGCGTGCGGCCGGCATCCTGGTCAATGAGCCCGACCGTGGCGGCAACCTGTTTCAACTCTCCCCCCGCCTGATGGTGGGTTATGAGGACGTGCTGCGCAGCGGGCTGCTGGGACCGGCCAGTCGGGCCAAGCACCGATTGCTGATCGCCGGCGAGGCATCCCAGGTGGCGGCGATGCGCAGCTGGCTGGCGGCGCGCCTGCCACCGGGCAGCGAGCTGGAGGATGTCGAGAACGCGCGGCCGGAGCTGCAAACCGCCTTGGAGCGTGCGCGCCGCTTCCTTAGCCTGGCGGCGCTGTGCGCCAGCCTGCTGGCTGGTGTCGCGATCCTGCTGGCCACACGTCGCTATGTCGATCACGCGATGGACAGCGCCGCGGTATTGCGTACCCTCGGTATGCGAGGCTCGGCGGTACTGCGCTGGCATCTTGGCCAGCTGCTGGCGGTGGCCCTGATCGCCACCCTCGGCGGCAGTCTGGTCGGCCTGCTGGGTCAGCAGGCCCTGGTGGGCGTTCTGGGTGACTGGTTTGGCCAGACCCTGCCCGCACCCGGTCTGCGTCCGGTGTGGGTAGGCACTGCCTTCGGTATCAGCATGGCGCTCGGTTTTGCGGTGCCGTCGCTGCTGCGCATTCGTCACGTGCCGCCGCTGCGGGTGTTACGCCGTGAACTCGATGCACCGGGCCTCGCCGGCTGGCTGGTGTGGCTGGTCGCCGCCGCGGCGTTCGTTGGACTGATGTTCTGGCAGGTCCAGGACCCGCGCCTGGCAGGCGGGATGGCGATTGCCCTGTTCGTCACCCTGGGTGTGCTGATGCTCGCCGGACGGCTGCTGCTCGGCGCACTCGCGCCGCTCCGACGCACGGGCGGAACCGCCGCGCTCGGTGTTGCAGCTTTGGCGCGCTATCCTCAGCTGACCATGCTGCAGCTGGCCGGTTTTGGTCTCGGGATTACGCTGCTGTTGCTGCTCGCTGTGGTGCGCGTAGACATCATCGACACCTGGCAGAACAGTCTGCCCGAGGATGCGCCGAACCATTTCCTGATCAATGTGCAACCCGAGGAGCGTGCGTCCCTCGAGGCGCTGCTGGCCGAGCGACAGGTGCCCAATTCCGGTCTGCACGCGACCACGCGCGGCCGCCTGACAGCCGTCAACGGGCGCAAGATCGATCCCGAAAGCTACACGGACATGCGCTCAAGGCGCCTGGCGGCGCGCGAGTACAGCCTGGGGTTCAGTGTCGCGATGCAGGCGGACAACCGCATCCGGGCCGGGCGCTGGTGGCTTCCCGGTGAGACGGACCAGCCGGCGTTCTCGGTTGAGCAGGGCGTCGCCGACAGCCTGGGTGTCAAGGTCGGCGATACCCTCACCTTCGACGTCGCCGGGCAGACCGTAGTGGCGCCGGTCACCAGTCTGCGTGCGGTCGCCTGGGACTCCTTCAATGTGAATTTCTTCGTCGTCGGGTCGCCGGTGCTGGCGCGCGATCTGCCGGTCGCTTATCTGTCCAGTCTGTATCTGGACGAGGAGACTGACGGTCTGACCTTGGAACTCGCCGAGGCCTTTCCTGCAGTATCCGTGATTGACGTGCGCCCGATCCTGACCCAGGTGCGGGAGATCATGGGGCGGGGTTCGCTGGCCGTCGAGATGGTGTTTCTGTTCACCCTGTTCGCCGCGGCACTCGTCACCTTTGCCGCGGCTCAGGTGAGCCGCGATGAGCGGGCCCGTGAGGTCGCGGTGATGCGCACCCTGGGGGCCTCGCGGCGACGCCTCCTGGGTGCGGTCCTGGCCGAGTTTGGCCTCCTCGGATTTATCGGCGGGCTGCTGGCAGCGCTGCTGGCCAGTGTCAGCGGCTATCTGATAGCGGTCCAGCTCTTCGATCTGCCCGGACGGGTAAGTCCTGCGACTTGGTGGCTGGGGATCGGTGGAGGGACCCTGGTGGTGGCGCTGGTCGGCTGGCTTGCGACCCGGCGCCTGCTTGCGATACCGCCGATACAGGTGCTTAACTCGACCTAGCGGCCTGCTGTGCTTAACACTGTTTGGCTGCAAGTTCCTGGATAGCGATCAACTCCACAGGATGGCACCGCAGTCGATATGGCCCAGTATCCGTGCCTCAGCCCCCCAGCAGCCCCCGACCTGCGCAGACTTTTTGTACGCCGAGCCGGTGCCGGACCATGATGGTCGAGTGTTTTGCGCGGCGCATCATGGCGCCCTTCCAGGGTGTGCTGCAAGTGATCCGGGTCGGTGCCGGCGAAGCGGAGAGCATCAATGGCGTGGACTGGGTATTGTATGCTGCACACCCCGACATTCTTGCCCATTCCGGCCTCTCGGAGGTGCGCTTCGGCACCTGGTCTGTCGATACCGGCCTGCGGCGTGCGATGGTGCGGGGCACCGCGGCCGGTAATCTGATTGAGCGCATCGGTGAACCGCTGATCGGGGCGCTCGAGGCCTTTGCCGGACAGGTGCCGTTCGCGTTGCAGGATCGCCTCGAGTGTTGGCTGCTGGATGCTCAGACTCGTGAACCGCTGGTGCTGCTCGATAGCCTGCTACCGGACGAGGCGATACCGCTCGCCGACGCGCCGCGCTGGTTGCCTGGGCAGGCAGCGCGCGACGAGTTTGCCGATCTCGCGGAATTGGAGCAGATGATCCTGCGCCGCGCAGGGCGGCGTCCAGCGGCGACCTGGTTCGAGCGCGATCCGGAGGCCGCCGCGCAGGGATCGCAGCGACGCCGGGAGGTGGAGACCTTGTTTCCGCGTCTCTTGTTGACCACCCAGTGGCCGGAGGCGCGCCAACGGCGGATCGCCGAGGCCTTCGTCGCCTGGTGGGCGCCCGCGCTGCTCCAGCTGCATCATCTCAGTGACCCGGAGCGCCGGCGCCTCGAGGAGGCCGCTGTGGAGCGTGCCGGCGCGCTTGCGCGTCTGTTCCGGCTGTACCCGAAGACCATCAACGAGCGCCTGATCCGGGTGGCGCGCGTACAGGCGCGGATGCAGGCATCACAGTGCAGCAAGGCGCATTATCAGGAACCCTTCTTTTGGTCGGAATAGCGGCCCAGGCGGTGCGCAGACTAGTGCTGGTGACCGGCGAACGGGGGGCATGCGAACGCTGGGTGATACGCCAGCTTGCCACCACCGACAAGGCCGACGTGCTATGGGTTGCAGCGAGCAGCCTATCATCCGAGATCGCCGCGATTCGCGCTGAGCATGCGAGTCGCTATCTGGGCGGCGAATGCCGATTGTTGGTTCTCAACATGTATGACGGTCTGCACCCGGACGCGTTCGCTGCACTGCCGGGAACGCTGCGCGGCGGTGGCGATTGCGTTGTGCTGGCGCCGCGCCTGTCGGATTGGGCAGACTTCGTCGATCCGGACCGGGAGCGATTCGCCTGTTATCCACGCACTGCACGGGATATGCGCGGCGTTTTCCTCGATCGCCTGGCCCGGATCTGGCGGACACACAGCGCCGTGCTCGCGGTGACGCCCGATGCCAAGCTGGCGTTGCGCCTGGCACCCCTGGCCACGCAGGACCTGGCGTTGAACGACGAACAAGAGGCCGCAGTCGCTGCGGTGCAACGCGTCGCCCTAGGCCACGCACGCCGGCCACTGGTCATCTCTGCAGACCGCGGCCGCGGAAAGTCCACGGCGCTGGGTATCGCGGCCGCGCGACTCCTGCTGGCCGGTCTGGCGCGGGTCACCGTGGTGGCTGCGCATCGTCGTGCAGTCGCCACCTTGTTTGCGCATGCGCAGAGGACTGCAGGGTTGGATTCACGCCAGGTCGCGGATACGGCGATCGGCGATGGCTGGCTGTGTTTCCGACTGCCCTCCGATTGCGCGGCCGACACAGAGCAGCCGCTGGGTCTGGTCCTGGTCGACGAGGCGGCGGCGATCCCGGTCGCGGTGCTGACGAAGCTCTTGCAACACAGTAACCGTCTGGTGTTTGCCTCCACGGTACATGGCTATGAAGGCAGCGGGCGCGGTTTTGAACTGCGATTCCGCGATCGGTTGACGCACAGCATGCCGCAATGGCGGGAGCTGCGGCTGCGAGCGCCGGTGCGCTGGGCGCCCGATGAACCGCTCGAGGCGCTGATCAATACCGCCTTTCTACTCGATACAGACCTGGCCGACCTGAGCGCGCAGGACGTAGGTGTCGACACGGCCATCGAAAAGCTCGATGCGGCCGAACTGGCGGCCGATGAGCCGCTGCTGCGCGAGGTGTTCGGGCTATTGGTCAGCGCACACTATCAGACGCGGCCATCCGATCTGCGGCAGCTGCTCGATAACCCGGAGGTAGAAATCTGGGTCGCGCGGCAGGGCGACGCCGTGGTGGGTGTCTTGATGGCGCTCATCGAGGGCGATTTCGATGAGGCGATGGCCGCGCGGATCGCAGCCGGCGAGCGACGCCCACGCGGGCACCTATTGCCACAATCGCTGGCCGTGCATGCCGGTCTGGAGAACATTTTGCGTTGTCGGGTGTTACGGGTGCAGCGACTGGCTGTGCATCCGCAACGGCAACGTCAGGGTGTGGGTGCCCGGCTCATCGCGTCTGTCGCCGACTGGGCGCTGTCTGCGCGTTTCGATCTTTTGGGTTGTGCCTATGGCGTCGACCCGCCGCTGCTGCACTTCTGGCAGTCGGTGGGGTTTCTGCCGGCGCGCTGCGGCATCCGCGTCGATTCGGCCAGCGCCCTGCACTCACTGCTGATGTTGCGGGGGCTCAACGAACGCGGTGCTGCGCTCGCGACACAGGCCTGCCGGCGTTTCCGCATCCAGTTGCCGTGGTCACTGGGTGGCAGCCTGAGCACACTCGACGGTGCCCTGGGCGCCCGGCTGTTACGCAAGCGAGATTGCGCAGATATGACACTGTCTGCGGCAGATCGGCGGGATCTGGGGCGAGTCGCTGCGGGCGGACGCCAACCGGCAACCGCCGAGGCGCTGATCTGGAAGGCGCTGGTAGGTGTCGCGGCCGCGGGTGCCGTGCCGCCGGAATCACTGGCGCCGCTGATCGCCTGGCAGCTTCAGCACCAGCCGGTGGGGCGCGTCTGCGATACTTACGCGCTGCGAGGCCGCCGCGATCTGGAGGCGTCTCTGTGTGCGCTGCTGCAGGATGTCGGCTTGTCTCACGATGAGGCCAGTTGACGGAACACGGCCGGCGACCTACATTCCGGCCAGATCATAAGCCAGCGCGGAGAATCCCATGCTGAACATTGGAGACCCGGCCCCAGGGTTTGTCCTGCCCGATGCCGATATGGCAATGGCAGACAGTACGAGCCTCGACGGTAAACCTTATGTGATCTATTTCTACCCCAAGGACGACACCCCGGGCTGCACCATGGAGGGCCTCGAATTCACCGAGCTGATAAGCGAGTTCGAAGACCTCGGTGTCGCGGTGATCGGCGTCAGCAAGGATACCTGTGTCAGCCATGCCGCGTTTCGGGACAAATACGGGCTGAGCGTGCGCCTCCTGGCGGACGTCGAGGGCCAGTTATGCCAGGCCTACGGCGTATGGCAGGAGAAAGAGAAGAACGGCGAGAAGCGGATGGGCATCGTACGCTCGACATTCGTCGTCGATGCCGACGGCTGCCTGCGGCATGCTATCTATGACGTCAAACCCAAGGGTCACGCGGAACAGGTGCTGGAGCTGGTCCGCGCCCTGTAGCTCCGTCCACATTGGAGGCCGTGCGGCCCCTGTCGACGTCACTCCAACATCAGCCTCTTCATCCCCTTGATCACAATATCGGCATAGCTGACGATGCCGATGACCTCGCGATTGTCTACTACCGCCGCGCGATTCAATCGGTAGCGCTCGAACAGCCGCGCGCAGTACCGGATATCCATTGCGGGGTCCACGCCGATCAGCGGCTTGTTCATGATCTCATAGACGTTGACGCGTTCTGGGGCGCGGTTTTTTGCCAGCACCTCGGTCGCGATGTCTTCCAGCTCGACGATCCCGAATTCGTCGTCGTCATGGCGTTTGCAGACGATCAGCGCCTTGCTGTTGACGTGCGCCATGTCGCGCAACGCATCGGCGACGGTGGCGAGGCCGTCGACAACGTCGAAATCGACCTTCATCACGTCCCGTACACGGACCAGTTCCGGCTCGTTCATATCTCTTCCTCTACGATTTCATGAAGTTTTTCAACCTGGCCAGTGACGCCGACGGCGTCTTCGACATCGATCTGGATAGCAATGCCGGAGCCGGGCTTGGATTCAAACTCGCCGGCGCGCGCGATATCCTCGAGGATATGTCGTGCCAGGTGTTCCTCCACCAGCAGCATCACCATGTCGCGTTGGGTGTCGAGCGATAGCCCAAAAAATGTCTTGGCCTCGATCAACCCTTCGCCGCGCGCATTGTTGAGCACAGTGGCGCCGGTGGCGCCGGCATGGCGCGCCGCCTTGATCACCGCATCTGTCTTGGTATCGTCGACAAAGGCAATCAACAGTTTGAAATGCATTGCAGTTACTCCTCAGTTCGATCCGTCCGCACGCGAGGCACGCCATTCAGAAAGCTGTGCATAGGCCATCACTGTGATCATCGGAACAAGACTGGCAAACGCTATAAGCCCGAAGCCGTCGAGCAGTGTGCTGCGTCCCGGTACTGTGCTGGCGAGCCCCAGGCCGAGCGCCGCGACCAGCGGCACTGTCACCGTCGAGGTAGTGACGCCGCCAGAGTCATAGGCCAGTGCGATGATGACCCGCGGCGCAAAAAATGTCTGCACCACGACGATGATATAGCCGGCGATAATGTACCAGTGTAACGGCGTGCCGCTGACGATCCGATAGGTTCCCAGGGCGATCCCGATGGCGACCCCGAGCGCCACCGCGACCCGTAGCCCCATCACCCCGATCGCGCCGGCGGAGACCTGGTGTGCCTTAATCGCGACGGCGAGCAGCGAGGGTTCGGCGATGGTGGTCGAGAATCCGATTGCGAAGGCAAACATATAGACCCAGCGATAGTCCCACCAGCCTAGTGCGTCGGCATGATGGGTGATATTGGCGATGAACGCCGGATCGGTCAGTTGCACCGCCATCAGTTTGCCGAGCGGGAACAGCGCCAGTTCAAGGCCCTCGAGGAAGAACGCCATTCCGATTAGGACATTGAAGAAGCCGAGCAGAACGCGGCCCAGACGAGGGATGGGCTTGCGCAATACGAACAGCTGGAAGCCAAAAATAATCAGCGCAATCGGCAGCACGTCGTTGACGGTGCCAAACAGGGTCTGGAAAAGTTCCCCCAGCTTGCCGGGCGACGCCAGCAACAGGTCCCTGAGCGGGCCGACAATCCAATCGATGCCATCGCCTATCGGGTCGAGCAACCTCGACAGCACGGCTTCGATCTGATGAATCGTGCCGCGAAAGAACACGCCGAATGGCCCGTCGAGCCTTTGTGCATTTTCGCCGATGCCAAAGGTGCCGTAGCCCATGACGAAAATGATCGGGGTGAGCGATGCGAACGCGATCAGGCCAAAGCCGTCGATCATCGGGTTACGGCCCTTGATCGACGATGCCAGGCCGACACCCAGCGCGGTGACCAGCGGTACGGTAATCGTCGAGGTAGTCACGCCGCCAGAGTCGTAGGCGATGCCGATGATCTCGGGCGGGGCGAAGAAGGTCATGATGATTACGCCGACATAGCCCGCAATGATCAAGTAATGGATTGGCCAGCCGCGGATGATGCGCAGCACGCCGATGATGATCGCGAAGCCAACCGACAGGGCGACGGTGAACCGCAGTCCGCTTGCATAGTCTTCCTTGGCCGCGACCGTGTTCGCGATAACTTCTCCAGCTGCTGCGACCTCGGCCGCCTCAGCGGCGATGGCGATTAACGCCGGCTCGGCCACCGTGGTTCCGAAGCCCAGAGCGCCGGCGAAAATCAGCAGCCAGGTCAGCGAGCCCTTGCTGGCGAATGCGTAGGCCATGGTCTCGCCGATTGGGAACAGCCCCATCTCCAGGCCGCGGACGAACAATGCCAGGCCGATCGTGACGAACAGGGTGCCGAGCAGGAGCCCGCTGAGGTCCGGGATCGGCTGCTGCAGCACCAGCAGCTGAAAAAAGGCGATCACCGCAACGATCGGCAGGAGGTCGCGCGCGCTGTTCAGCAGCGATACTGCAAGGAGCTTTAGGTTGTCCACTCAGGTCATCGTGCCAGTAGTTATTCATCGCCACCAGCCCGATCCGCATCATTTTTGGATTGCTGGGCACAGGTGTACGTTGGCGGGTGGGATAGCGGTCGCGCAAAAATCGATGAGATAAGCCGCCAGTCCGCATCGTTATCGGCGACGATATTGACATGGATCTGACGATAAGGGTGCACGAACGCCAGTTGGCGTGACATCAGCAGAAGCCGTCGGACCCCGAAGTGGCTTCGAAAGAAACGGTTGTGCCGGCCGTTGCCATGCGTCGTGTCGCCGATCAGGTGGTGCGAGATATGCTTGAAATGCTTCCGAATCTGCTGGCGACGCCCGGTCTCCGGGGTGACGCTGACAAGTGAATAACGTGCACTGCGATAGCGATCGACCATGAAGGGCAGTTCCACCTTGGCCAGGCATCGAAACCTGCTGCGCGCCGGCCGGGCCAGGCCATTGCCCTCCTTGTCGGCCACCGGGTGGTCGATGAGGCCGTGATCATCGACCCAACCGCGCGCAACGGCCAGATATTCCTTGACTACGCGGCGTGACTCGAAAAGCTCGACCATACGCCTGGCGGCCTCGGCAGACAGCCCGAACAGCAGCACCCCGGAGGTGGCGCGGTCTAGCCGATGCACCGGGTAGACCCGGCGGGCGAGCTGATCGCGCAGTGTCTGCAGCACGAACACCCGGTCGCGAGAGATCGGGCTGCGGTGGACCAGCAGGCCGGGGGGCTTGTCGATCGCGACGTAATGCGTGTCTTGATAAAGGACTTTCAGCGGCATGCGTGGCAGTCAGACAGTGCACCAGCTGGGGATTCTATTCCGATTCGACTGGCGATAAGGTGGGCCCATGTCGTTGCGTATCCGCATCCTGCTGTTTCTGTTTCTGTTTAGTCTGTTGCCACTGATGCTGGCGGTGGTGATCAATCTGCCACTGGTGCTGGAACGGGTGGACCTATTCTACCGGCACGCCTTCCTGCAGAACCTGCGCGCGGACTTCAATGACCTGGACCAGCATCTCGCCAGCCGTGATGCCAGCGTGCGCCTGCTAGCCAAGCTTCCCGAACCCGGGGCGCTGGTCGGTAGCGGCGCCAGCCAGGAGCAGTCTGAGATCGATCTGGCCAGGGCCCGTTATACGCAGTGGATCAACCGCATCCTCGGTGAGGAGCGCGATATCACCGAGATTCTGTTCCTCGACGAACAGGGCGTCGAGCGTTTCTGGCTGGAGCGCAGCAGCGCGAATGGTGAATGGCAGCCGACCACGCGGCGCCTGCGTGGTGTAACGCCTGATCATGTTGCGATGCTTTTGTCCGGTCGGCTGAACAACGTCGTGCTGAGCCCGTTACGCATCGATTTGACCGCTGAAGACCCGGCGCGGGTGTTCACCTTGCAGTTGATCAGCCCAATCGCACCAATGGTGCCGAGCGATCCCCCGCTGGGTCTGGTCGCCATCACCCTCGATATCGGTGGTCTGGTGCGGCGCGACAGCAAGACCTTGTGGGTGCACGATGACGGGCGCTACCTGCAATTGCCGGACCTGCCGGCTCGCGGCGGCAACGCGTTTGCCGAGTATCCCGGGCTTGCGGAAGACTTTCAGACCAACCGCATCGTACTGTGGGAAAAAGGCGAGAACCGCGCGATCTGGGTACCGATGTTCCGTACCGTCGATGGCCGCACGCTCTGGGCGGGGCGTCCCGTCGATGATGAGCCGCTACAGATCTTCCGCACCGAGATCGTGCTGCGCGTGCTACTTATCATTCTAGGGCTGGTCATATTTCAGTTCATCGTGGCGCGCTGGATAACTCGGCGCGCCGAGCGCATCGGACGCGATCTGACCCAGGGTGTGCAGAAGACGCTCGAATCCGATGAGCCGGTGATCTTCGATTGGTCGGGCTCGCCCGAGATGCGTCAATTGGCCGCTGATCTGACCCGCTTGTCACGCACCCACGCCAGCCAGACGCGGAATCTGCGCGAGCATGCCCGCGAGTTGGAGGCCACCAACCGATACAAGTCGCAGTTTCTTGCGAACGTCAGCCATGAATTGCGAACGCCACTCAACTCGATCCTGCTGTTATCCAAGCTGCTGGCGTCCAAGGGCGATCAGATCGACGATGAGCGGCGCCAACAGGCCGAGGTCATTCATAAGGCCGGCCGAGACCTGAAGGCCCTGATCGACAATATTCTCGATCTTTCGCGCATCGAGGCCGGTCGGCTGGATGTGCATGTCGAGCGCGTTGCGCTGACCGCTCTGCTCGAGGACCTGCGTCTGCTATTGGAACCCCAGTTCGATGCCAAGGGCTTGGGGTTTGCGCTGGCAATCGAGCCGGGACTCCCCGAGAGCATCGAGACCGACATGGATAAGGTGCGCCAGGTACTGAAAAATTTTCTGGCGAATGCGGTGAAATTCACCGCACACGGACAGGTGGCCCTCAAGGCAGCCGCGGCGAGTCCACCCTACGCGGTCGCGCTGACGGTACAGGATACCGGCATTGGCATTCCGCTCGGCAAGCAGGAGGCGATCTTCGAGGCGTTCGCACAGGCGGACGGTTCGACCAGCCGGCGCTTCGGCGGGACCGGTCTGGGACTCACCATAAGCCGACAGCTCGCCGAACTACTCGGCGGCGAGATCCGGCTGGTCAGCGAACCCGGTAAGGGCGCCGAGTTTTCACTATTGTTGCCCGCAGTGTGCAAACAGCAGGACGCGGGGCAGGTCACCCCGGCTCACAAAGTCGTGACACCTGAGGACGAAGAGGCCGAGATGCCGCCGAGCGGTCTGCGCGGTCTGCATGTCTTGCTGATGGAGCCGGACGTACGAACCCAGCTGCGTCTGAGCAGCATGTTGCGTAGCTGGCAAATGGTCTTGCACCTGGCCGATGACCTGGAAGAGGCGGTCGAGGCGCTGGATGAGTTGCAGCGCGTCGATTATCTGCTGATCCAGGCGCTCATGCCGGATGATGGCGCCTGTGTTACGATCGAAAAACTACGCGAGTCAGCTGGGGCTATCCACGGTAGTGATCAGTCTGATCCAGGCCGATCGCGAGGGTGCGCGCGAAATCTGTCTGGAGCAAGGCGCCGACGATTTTTTAACCATGCCATGTGAATCGCATGAGCTGTCGGCGGTGTTGATGCGGCATCTGCCGACGTCCACCGCCCTCGCGACGAAACCCGGTGAGATAAGGGGCTAGTGTCTTGATGAAGCGATATTCCGGATTCAAATTACTCGCTGTAGACGACAACGAACATAATCTGTTCACGCTGCGCGCGCTGGTTCAGGAGCACATGGACGTCGAGATCCTCGAGGCCCGTGGTGGTGCCGAGGCACTGGAGATCGCCCAGGCCCAACCCGGACATCGACCTGATCATCCTCGACGTACAGATGCCCGAGGTCGATGGCTTCGAGACAGCGCAGATGCTCAAGCTGCGCAAAAAGACCCGCGACATCCCGATCATTTTCCTCACCGCGGCATTCAAGACCGACGAGTTCCAGCGCAAGGGCTACGACGTCGGCGCGGTCGATTACCTGCTCAAGCCGATCGACGACAACCAGTTTCTGAACAAGATCAGCACCTACTTCCGGCTGATCGAAAAAGAGCGCCAACTCAATCAGGTCCTCGAGAAAAGGTGGCGCAGCGCACCGCAGAGCTTGACCAGGCGAAGCAGTATCTGGAGAACATCTTCAAGAACATGGGTGAGGCGCTGTTGGTGCTTTCGCCCGAGGGGTGATCCGCGAGGTCAATCCGGCGGCCTGCAGATGCTCGGCTATCCTCGAACAAGAGTTAATCGGGATGTCGATCGGCGATGTCTTCGAAGAGGAAGGCAAGGAGCAGGCGGATGCCTTCATGGGCACCTGGCTCGAGGCGCTGATTCGTACCGGTGCCTTGCGTGACATCGATGCGGCATTTATCTCCAAGGCAGGGGAGCGAATCCCTATACTGTTTTCCCGTACTGCGGTATTGAATACCGATGGTGCGATAGGCGACATCATCTGCATCGCCAAGAACATGCGTGGTTATCGCAAGGTTGCCGAGACGACAGATCCGTCGAGCGCGGCTGGCTGAATCTGTAGGAGCAAGCAATGACAGAGTCCACTGAACCGCAACTGCCTGATGACGAAGATCCGACGATGACCGCGAATGCGCTCAAGGCGATGGCACACCCGCTGCGCTGGAAGATCCTGTGCACGTTGGGCGGTCGCGAACTGTCGGTAGGAGAGATTGTCGAGCAGACCGGTACATCGCAGAGCAACATCTCGCAGCATCTGGAGCAGCTGCGCAATAAGAATATCGTGACCTCGCGCAAGGAGGCGAACCGGATCTATTACCGGATCCGTAACGGGAAACTGCTGGAACTGGTCGGCACGATGCGCACCGTGCTGTGCCCGACCTATCTGGACGATCGCTATCCGGGCAGCTGAGTGGCCGGGCGTCGAGTGGCGATGCGGCTTAGCCTGCAAATCTCAGCGATTTCCTGCTGCGGCCACCGATACCCTCGCCATGACGGGACGTACTCGCTACAGCCGGTTCGACGTAGTCTCAGCTACGCCTTCACCGTCTTTTACTGCGTGCGCCCCGCCATGGCGGCGTCTCGACACCCTCGCGACGAAAAACGGTGAGATTTGCAGGCTGGGCGATGACGTTTACGGGCATGAAGCGTTCGCACGGACGTCACCGCCGCCGGGACGTTGACCTTTGTCCCTGATTTCACTCTACGAAGCGCGTCTTGCCGCTGAGGGTCTAACCTCGGACACTGATCAGCGGCGAGTGCTTGCGGCACTGCAGCGGGTCGCTGACGAGAGTCGCCGGCCCGCGGTGCGCCGCTGGCACGGCTGGTTCAAGCGCCCGGTGACGGCGCCGCGCGGACTCTACCTATGGGGTGGCGTGGGTCGCGGCAAGACCTGGTTGATGGACCTGTTCCACGACAACCTGTCCGGTGTGGCCAAGGGACGCCTGCACTTCCACCGCTTCATGCAACGAGTGCACGCCGAACTGACCGGCATCAAGGGCAGGGCCAATCCGCTGCAGATCGTCGCGGCGCGCATGGCGCGCGACTGGCGCGTGCTGTGCCTGGATGAATTTCACGTGGTCGACATTGGCGATGCGGTTATCCTGGCCGGCCTGCTGCGCAGCCTGTTCGATCGCGGTATGGTGCTGGTTACGACGTCGAACGTCCCGCCAGATGACCTCTACCTCGAAGGGATCCAGCGCGCCAGCTTTCTGCCGGCGATCGATCTTCTCAATCGCCATACCGAGGTTGTTCAACTCGGCGGCGAGCGCGACTATCGCAGGATGATCTTGGAACAGGCGGAGGTTTACCATACGCCCTTGGGTCGGGTGACAGATCAAGCCCTGCTTGCGGATTTCCGGCGCCTTGCCAACACGGAACCGGAGGGGCCGGGAGATCTGTTCATCAACGGTCGCGCAATGCCCTATCGCTGGCGTGCGGAAGACATGGTGTGGTTCGATTTCGAGGCACTGTGTGGTCCACCGCGCAGCAAGAACGACTATATCGAGCTGGCGCGCTGCCATCAGACGGTCTTCATGTCGAACATCCCGATCATGGGTGCATCTCGCGACGATCGCACGCGCCGCTTTATCTTCCTTGTGGACGAGTTCTACGACCGGCGTGTGAAGCTGGTGCTCAGCGCCGAGGCGCCAGCGCAGCGTCTCTACATCGGCGAGAAGCTGGCATTCGAGTTTCGGCGTACTGTCAGCCGATTGACTGAGATGCAGACCTCGGCGTTTCTCGGCCGTCCGCACCTGGGCTAGAATGAGCGCGCAGGCGGCACCCTCTGCAGGCGTCGGCCGGTATCGCTACTGAACGCACCATTCGCTGCAGATGTTGGATTCAGAGGGCCTGTGATGACGTCGATTGTTGGTTTACTTATCTGGGGGCTGGCATGGCTTTGCATGTTGACTGGCCCGTCCGCGATGGCTGCGGAGCTGGAGACGGTGGTGGTTGCGCGCACCGACCTGCAGCGAATCTACCGCCTCGACGGGGTCGCTGAGGCGATCAATCGCAGTACCGTCTCCGCGCAGACGTCCGGGCGCGTGGTCGAGATCAATTTCGATGTTGACGACTATGTTCGGCAGGGGGATGTCATCGTTCGTATCGATGACGCCAACCAGCAGGCGGCCGTGCGTCAGGCAGAGGCCAACCTCAGCGTTGCCGTGGCGAGGCGCCAGGATGCGGCGCAGGGATTCGAGCGCATCGAGGGTGTGTTTGCCAAGCAGGCGGTCTCCGAGGCCGAGATGGACAGGGCGACGACCGCGCTCAAGCAGGCGCGCGCGACTGAACGGGCGGCGACGGCGGCCCTGCATCAGGCTCAGCAGGAGCTGACCTACACGCAGGTTAGGGCGCCTTACAACGGGATCGTTACCGAGCGGCTGATCGAGGTCGGCGAGAATGCACAGCCAGGTAGTCCGCTGATGACGGGCCTCTCGCTGGACAGCATGCGCATCGGCGTGGACGTGCCGCAAAACCTGATCGAATCGATCCGCACCGAGCGCAACGCGCATGCCGAGGTCAATGGCCAGTGGATCAAGGCCAGCAAGGTGACCGTGTTCCCGGTCGCTGACCCGCGCTCGGATACCTTCAAGGTCCGCCTGCAGCTGCCGGACGGGGTCGAAAGGATTTTTCCCGGGATGTACATCAAGGTGGGTTTCGTGGCCGGCAGCCAGGAAAGCCTGGTAATACCGCGCGCCTCGGTGGTGCTGCGCTCCGAGGTCGTCGGCGTCTATGTCGTCGACGACGAAGGCCAGGTTCACTTCCGCTATATCCGGCTGGGTTCGACCGCTGGCCCGGATCATGTCAGCGTGTTGTCCGGCCTGGCAGAGGGTGAGCGGGTGGCTGAGGATCCGGTGGCCGCCGGGATCCTGCTCAAGGCGCAAAGGACGGTGCAGGTGACCGATGAGTAAGCTGGGTTTTTCCGGTTCCATCGCTCGCCGTTTTCAGTCGACCCAGATCACCCCGCTTCTCGCCCTGGTCGGTCTGTTGCTCGGTGTGTTCGCGGTCCTGGTAACACCGCGCGAAGAAGAGCCGCAGATCAATGTGACCTTTGCGAATGTCTTTATCCCGTTTCCGGGTGCCTCCGCGCATGAGGTGGAGAGCCTGGTCGCGTCACCGGCCGAACAGGTGCTCGACGAAATCGATGGCATCAAGCACGTGTTCTCCACCTCGATGCCGGGGATGGCCGTGTTGACCGTGCAGTACGAAGTCGGCGAAGACCGCACTGATGCGATCGTACGCCTGTACAGCAAGATCATGTCCAACCAGGACTGGGTGCCGGATGGCGCTGGTGTGGGGCTGCCGATCGTCAAGCCCAAGGGCATCGATGACGTGCCTATCGTGACTGTTACCCTGTGGGCCATGGATCCCTCGCATGGTACGTTCGAGCTGGGCCAGATCGCCCACGCCCTCGAGTCAGAGCTCAAGCGCGTGCCGGGGACGCGTGACATTTACACCATTGGTGCCGCCGAACATGTCGTCGCTGTCGATCTCGATCCCCAGGCGATGGCCTCGCGCGGTCTGGATCCGCGCGACCTGCGTCGCGCACTGCAGGCGGCGAACACTACGCGCGACAACATCCGGGTACTCACCAATGATACGGAGCTGCTGGTTCAGGCCGGGGTGTTCCTCAGCCATGCCGACGAGATCGGGGAATTGGTGGTCGGCGTCTATGACGGCAAACCGGTTTTTCTGCGCGACGTCGCCCGCGTCATCCAGGGTCCCGACCGCCCCTCGACCTATGTGTTGACCGGCGCGGGGCCGGCCGGCAGTGATCCGCGTCTGCGCGAGGCGGTCGAGGCGCCTGCGGTAACGCTCGCGATCGCCAAGAAGCCCGGCACCAATGCGGTCGAGATCGCCAAGCGTGTCATCGAGCGTTTCAACCAGCTCGAAGGCATCTATATCCCGGACGGCGTCGGCGTGCAGGTCACGCGCAACTATGGTGCGACGGCTGATACCAAGGCCAAGAAGCTGATCAGCAAACTGGCCTTCGCGACCGCCTCGGTAGTCCTGCTGGTGCTGTTGGCACTGGGCTGGCGCGAGGCGATCATCGTGGGTTCGGCGGTTGTGGTCACACTGGCGGCCACGCTGTTTGCGTCCTGGGCCTGGGGCTTTACGCTCAACCGGGTGTCGTTGTTCGCGCTGATCTTTTCGATCGGTATCCTGGTCGATGACGCCATCGTGGTGGTGGAGAACATCCATCGCCATCTGGCAATGGGCGCCAGCCGCCTGCTCGAGGCGATCCCTGCGGCGGTCGATGAGGTAGGCGGTCCGACTATCCTCGCGACCTTCACTGTGATCGCCGCGCTATTGCCGATGGCTTTCGTCACCGGACTCATGGGGCCTTATATGAGCCCGATCCCGATCAATGCCTCACTCGGTATGCTGATTTCCCTGGTCGTGGCCTTTGTGTTCACACCCTGGATGAGCTATCGCCTGCTGGCGCCTGTGGCGAACCAGTATGCGGCGCATGGCGGCGAGCATGCGGGGAGTGCAGGGCTGGAAAAGTTCTTTGGCCGCGTCATGACACCCTTCCTGTTAGGCCGCAGGGGCCACCGCAATCGCTGGCTACTGCTGATCACGGTGCTGGTGCTGATTGCCCTGTCGATGCTGCTGGTGACGAACAAGGCGGTCGTGCTGAAGATGTTGCCGTTCGATAACAAATCGGAGTTCCAGGTGGTACTGGATATGCCCGAGGGGACCACTCTGGAACGCACGACCCGAGTGCTCAATGAGATCGCGGCCTATCTGGCGCGAGTGCCCGAGGTGACCGATTATCAGGTCTACTCGGGCACCGCTGCGCCGATCAGTTTCAATGGCCTGGTGCGCCAGTATTATCTGCGTGAAGGGGAGCATCTCGGCGACATCCAAGTAAATCTCACCGATGCCAAGACGCGCGAACGCAAGAGCCATGCGATTGCGCTGGCGGTGCGTGAACCGGTGCAGGCGATCGCCACGCAGTACGGCGGCAACGCAAAGATCGTCGAGGTACCTCCAGGGCCTCCAGTGATGTCGCCGCTGGTGGCGGAGGTCTATGGCCTCGACTACGAGGGCCAGATCGCCGCAGCCAAGGCCCTGCGCCAAACCTTTGCATCCACGCCCGACATCGTCGATGTGGACGACTCCGTCGAGTTTCCGTCCGAGAAGGGTGTTGTGTTAGTGGACCGCGCCAAGGCGGCGCGTCTGGGCGTGCCACAGAGCGCGGTGGTCGATGCGCTCGGCATCGCATTGGGTGGCGAGGATATGAGTTATCTGCATGCCAGCCATCACAAATACGCGGTGCCAATCCGTGTGCGCTATGCCGAGCAGGACAGCGCCGATCTGTCGCAGGTGCTGGCACTGAAGATACGCAGTGAGAGCGGCGCTCTGGTACCGCTGTCTGAGATAGTGGCGGTGGTGCCCTCGGAACGCGAATTCAGCATCCAGCACAAGGATCTGTTGCCGGTGGTCTATGTTACCGGCGACATGGCGGGTGATACCGATAGCCCCTTGTATGGCCTGTTTGCGATCTCCGATCAACTTCAGGAGGAGGGTGGTCCGGAACAGTGGCTGCTTTCCCAGCCACTCAATCCTTATGACTACAGCATCAAATGGGATGGTGAATGGCAGGTCACTTACGATACCTTTCGCGATATGGGTATTGCCTACTCGGTCGGCCTGCTGTTGATCTACCTGCTGGTGGTCGCGCAGTTTCGCTCGTATCTGGTGCCGCTGGTCATAATGGCGCCGATCCCGCTGACGGTGATCGGCATCCTGCCGGGGCATGCGCTAATGCAGCTTTTGACCGGCGGCGGCCAGTTTACCGCGACCTCGATGATCGGGATGATCGCGTTGGCCGGGATCATCGTGCGCAACTCCATACTGCTGGTCGATTTCATCAACCAGGAGGTGCGTGATGGTGTCGCGTTCGACCGCGCGGTCGTGCGCTCGGCCGCGGTGCGCGCCAAGCCGATAGTACTGACTGGCCTGGCGGCGATGGCGGGCGCCTTTTTCATCCTCGATGACCCGATTTTTTCCGGCCTCGCCGTATCGCTGATCTTCGGCCTGTTTGTGTCGACCATCTTGACCCTGGTGGTCATTCCGGTGGTCTACTATGGTGTGATGCACAAGCGTCTCGAGCGCGTTCTCGAGCAGGCCTGACACCGCAAAGAACAAACCCCGCGACAGCGGGGTTTGTTTTGCACAGTTTTTCGGAGGGGATTAACCAACCTCCACGAGGGTTTCAGGTCCTGTCGGCCCCTGAGGGTCTGCGCCACTGACAATCGCCAGCTTGCTTCCCGAAGGTGGCACGACGCCGCCGATCGCTGTCGGCGCTGATGCTGGCTTTTGCCATTGCATAGAAGCGTAATGCCTGCACTGCAAGTTGCCATTTGGGGAATCACCTAGGGGAATTCCCGGACCCCGCCTAACCCGCTGAGTTGGCGAGACATCTTGTCTTTCGAGGGATCGAAATTCTTTCTCAACCGCTAAGTCGGTCATAAATCAAGAAACCCGCGACATAGGTTCCCACGGCGGATCCCAGGGTGCTGAAAATGAACACCAGCAGCGTACGCGATACGCGATTACGCCACCAACCACGCAGTTCGGTCGTATCTTGCCGCAATCGGCCGAAATCGCCGACGCGTGGTTTTCGCAGCCAAAGCTCGGCGGCGGCAGTCACCATGCCGGCACCAATGGTTGGGTTCAGCGAGGTGATTGGGGCGGCGACGAATGCGGTGACTATGGTGAGTGGATGGGCCGCTGCAAGCAGCGCGCCGAGGGCCGAAAGGCCACCATTGATCAATACCCAGTCACGCACCAGCTGCCAGCCAAGATCGGGGTTGCGCGTAAAGCCGATGTAAAAGCCGGTCAACACCAGGGCGACGATGGTCCACGGGATGAATCGCGGCCAACGCGCCTTCGGGGCTACGCTGTCGAGTTCGCGCAGGGTTTCGGCAGGATCTGCGCCGTCCGTGAGGTGTTCGGCAATCCCCTTGAGGTGTCCGGCGCCGACCACCGCGAGAATCGGCCGGCCGGGGTGCTGCTGCGCGGACTCGCGTAGCTTTGCCGCCATGTAGCGATCGCGCTCGGCGATCAGCGGCTGATACAGATCGTCGCGGTCATGCGCAAACTCGGCGAAGGTGGTCTCGAGGACATCCCCCTCTTTCAAGTGCTCGATATCCTCTTCGCTGACCTCCTCACGTGAGACCAGGCTGGCTACCAGGCCACTGAAGAGCATCGCCCGCCGCCACCAGCTGAGATTGCGCGCGGTGCGCTGCAGCGTCACGCCAATTTCGCGATCGATCAGCACCACCGGCAGATCGTGCACCTCGGCCTGGGTGACGGCCATGCGCATCTCGGCGCCTGGCTCGATGCCCAGTTGCTCACCCAAGCGTTGCTGATAGGCGGCCATCGCCAGATTGGCCATTACCATCGATGCCTTACCCTGACGCAGGACCTGCATCAGGTCGAGTTCGGCCAGGCGATCGGGATGGGTCAGCGCATCGAAACGGCTGGGACAGAGCTCGATCGCGACCGCCCGATACGCCTGGCTGTCAAGCTCGGCGGCGACCTGATCGGCGCTGCTGCGTGACACATGCGCGGTGCCCAGCAGGGTAACAGAGGTCGATCCTAGCTGGACCTGGCGCAACAGCGTCTGGGCATCGCCGCTAGACTCCGGATTGATCGGCATGGGTACCTCCTAGCTCGGAAATCTCACCGGCATTGCGAGCGCAGGTGGAATTGTTCGGTGCTTCCCTGCACCGCACCACTGCTGGGCTGACGCGAAGACTCGGTCCGGGCGAATCTTTCGCGGCCGTCGTGGTGGGCTGGCGCAAGACCAAGCCGCGGCGAGCGGCAAACCGCCAGATCGGCGACGGGACGACGGCCTCGTCGGATTGGATTCCATTGGATCATAAGCATGGGTGGTTACTTCGATAGCGGTTCTTTGGTTGTCAATCGCTTAACGACCGGCTGGTGAGAGTTGAGGGCCGGAAGCCGGCGGGCATGATAACAGTCCTGCACCGGTGACAGTTTGCCGATGCGTGATTACCATGCCGGAGAGAGATTGAACCGAAGGCCAATCATGCGCATATTTATCCTTGCCGTCATCCTGCTCCTTGCCGCGTGCAAAAGCAGCCCGTTCATTGAAACCTCGGAACGGGTGAAGTCAAAGGTGAAGACCTTTGAAGATGTCGTGCGTTGGGGGGCGCTGGAAAAGATGTACTATTTTCAGAAAGTCGACCCGCAAAACCCGCCCGAGATCCCGCCGGGGCTGGATAACGTACGCGTCACGAGCTACGAGATCGGCGTTCCCCTGAACGAGACGGCACCGAATCGTTGGACGCAGACGGTTGTTATCGGTTACGTGCTCACCGACCGCCAGGTCGTCCGGCAGCTGGTCGATTACCAGGTCTGGGTCAGCGACGATGACGGCCAAAGCTGGTATCGGGAGACGCCCGTCCCCAAGTTCCGCTAATCGCGCCATACCGATCTCCCACACCGCGGCGCTGGTGCCGACGGGGGCCTCGCGCCTTCAATCAGTCTGCCTTGAGCAGCGAGCGCAATGTACTAAGCACCTCGGGACTGCTCCAGTCGAATGCCCCGAATACCGCGTAGCGGATGCGGTGCCGGCGGTCGAGGACCAGCGTCGTCGGAAACGCATAGATACCCCACTCGAGTAAGGCGTCGCCATCGCTGTCCAGCAATACCGGAAAGCGGATCGGCTTGTCGCGCAGGAAAGGCTCAAGGGTCTGGGCCGATTCGCCGACGTCGACCGCGAGGATCTCAAGTCCATCGGCCTGCAGCAGCGTATACAGGCGCTGTAGCGAGGGGATCTCCTGGACGCACGGCGGACACCAGGTGGTCCAGAAGTTGACCAGCACCACCTTGCATTGCAGATCGATCAGATCCACCGTGCCACCGCGCAGACTCTGCAGCCGTAACGCCGGGGCCTCGCGCTCACCCGGGTAGGGGCGCAACAATGCGCTGCCAAACGGTTTTTCCGGCGGGCGTTTTCTTCCGCTCAGAGTCGCGGGCTGCGCGGGCGTGCCGTTGTATGCCTGCAGCTGGTTCATTGCCTGCTGCAGTATCCCGGGCAGGCGACGCGTCATCGCGGCCTCCGCCGGGCTGAACTCCTCCCGCGCGCAGAAGCCGTCGGATACCTTGGGCAGGCGCTGCACGAACACCGGGCTACCGCCTTTCTCGAGTTCCCGCACATCGTCGCCGATGCGCCAAATGACGCTCGAGTCTTCGGGCTGCAGGATGTAGATCGGCCGATTACTGGCGCCGGCGATCGGCAGATACTCGGCTGCCTCGCCACCCTGTGGGGTGCGTACGAACAGACGCGGGCTGAAGGCCAGCAATCCGGCAAGCGACGCAGTGCTGTCTGTGGTCTGCTGCCAATGGCGGACGCTTGCCAGTCCCAGAGCAACGCTGCGCCCCTCGGCCATCAGGAAGACAGATTTTGCACCGTGCGCAATGGCCGCGCTGATCACCTGGCTGACCGCCGCCGGGTCGACCTCGTTGAGGCTGTAACGCCCGACCGGTAGAAACCAGGCGGCGTGCAGATCTGGCGCCCAAACCTCGATGCCTTGCGCCGCCAAGGCCTCGGCCAGCGCCAAGCGACGTGGGGAGACGCCAAACTCTGAAGGCAGCCACAGGATCAGTCGATCACCGTCGGCGGCGTGGATGCGCACGGGTATTTCATCGCCGCGGTCGGTGGTGACGAGGTGCTCCGCAGCGGCAACGCCATAGCATAGGAAGCACAGCAGCAGGCTAGCAGTCTACGCATCGAAATCTAGAGTGAAAGCAGGTTAAAAAAACGGCGATTATGGGGGATTCCCGCGACGGCCACGGGTTGAAAGGCGCGACGACTGATCGCAGCATCGAGGCATGAAATCCGTCAACGATTTGCGCTTCGACAACACCTTCGCGCGACTGCCTGCTGGGTTCCACTCCCGGGTGCCGCCGACACCGCTGGAAGGCACTCATCTGATCAGCGTCAGCCCTGCAGCCGCGTCGCTGCTGGACCTGCTGCCACAGAGCCTTTACGAGGATCAGGCGGTGGCATGGCTGGGCGGTATGGCACGGCTGCCACAGGCCGATCCGATCGCTATGTGCTACGCGGGGCATCAGTTTGGGCAATATGTACCGCAGCTCGGTGATGGGCGGGCGATCATTCTCGGCGAGGTCGTCACCGATCAGGGGCACCGCTGGGAACTGCAGCTCAAGGGCGCTGGGCTGACCCCCTACTCGCGGGACGGCGACGGACGCGCGGTGCTGCGCTCGACCATCCGGGAATACCTGTGCTCCGAGGCCATGCACGCGCTGGGTATCCCGACCACCCGGGCGCTTTGTATGTTCGGCAGCGACGAAGAGGTGTACCGCGAGACTATCGAGCGCGGGGCCTTGCTGGTGCGCATGGCGCCAAGCCATGTGCGCTTCGGTTCCTTCGAGGTGTTCTTCTATCGCCAGCAGTTCGACCAGCTGCGCCGTTTGGCGGACTATGTGATCGATCACGACTATCCGCAGCTGCGAGACGAGTCACAGCCCTATCTCGCGCTGTTGCGCGAGGTGGTCTTGCGCACGGCGCAGCTTCTCGCGCAGTGGCAGTTGATCGGCTTCGCCCACGGGGTGATGAATTCCGACAACATGTCCATCCTCGGTCTCACGCTGGACTATGGGCCGTTCGGCTTCATGGACGTCTACGATCCGGGGTTCATCTGCAACCACTCGGATTACCAGGGACGCTATGCCTTTGAACGACAGCCCGCGATCGGCCTATGGAACCTGACCTGCCTGGCTCAGGCCATGCTGCCGTTGCTTGACGCCGACAATGGCGAGGCGGCCGTGGAGCTGGCGCGCGGGGCGCTGGCGGGATATGAACCGGCGTTCAGCGAGGCGCATACCCGCGGCATGCGTGCCAAACTCGGCCTTCAGGACGCGCACGAAGCCGACCCTGAGCTGAGCACGCGGCTGCTCGATCTGATGCGGGCCAACCGGGTCGATTATACCAACCTCTTTCGCGATCTTGCCGATCTCAAGCTTGCAGAACCCGCCGCGGACGGGCCGCTGCGTGATCGCTTTATCGACCGCGCCGGCTTCGATGCCTGGACCGCCGATTACCGGGCACGCCTGCGGACTGAGCAGCGTCCGGATAGGCAGCGCAGGGCCGCTATGAATTCGGTCAACCCCCTCTACGTGTTGCGCAACTATCTTGCACAACAGGCGATCGAGGCGGCCGAGCAGGGTGACGTCAGCGAGATCGAGCGTCTGCTGGCGCTTCTATCGCGACCCTTCGAAGAGCAGCCGGGGATGGAGGCCTACGCCCAGGAGCCGCCCGACTGGGCGGGTGAGCTGGCGGTCAGCTGTTCATCGTGACTCGTGGTTAAATACCCCTGACCTGGATGGCACTCCGTTAAGGACTTGCGCCCCGGCGGATTTGATGCGAGGGACGCCGTGGACCCCTCCCTGGAGGCTCGACTGCAGCATCCTTGCTGCAGAGGCCCTCGGCTCGAACCCCCGGAGCGCCCCTACGTTCCTCACCGTTGCGCCAACTAAGTGCCATTCACCCCTGACCCTGGTTAACCAAGCGCGTAGCTCATGCCCGTACCCTTCAGTGAGCGTCCAGGCCGTCATGAACGGCACTACCGACGCCGGATCGACAACCCGCTGTTCCCGGGAGCGCCAGTGATTCGTGACGACGATGCGCTGTTGGAGATGCAGCGTCTCGATCACGAGGAACTGCTGGACTTTCTGGATAGACTGCGCCTGACTGTTCAGCGAGCCGTGGAACTGCAGGCCAACGTCGGCAGTGAGGTGGTGCTGGAATTCAAGGAACAGCTGGATCGCCTGTATGAGATGTCAGCCGGTCTCGCGGAGGATCACAGCGCGAATCAGACCGCCATCGCGCAGTTGCTCGAGGTCATAATGCGCAATATCGAACGCGGCGCGGCCGGCGATGCGAAGGCACTCGACGAGCTGGCGCAGGAAAGGGAGGCGCGGGCGGCGCATTTTCGGCTTCTCCGGCACCCGCTGGTCGCCGATCTTTTGCATCCGCAAAGCACCATCGGCGCCGCGGAACTGGCGCCCAGTCTGCTGTCGGAGGTGCCGGATGCCCTGGCCGCTGCGCTGCAGTTGTTTGACCTGGAGCAGCTGACCCAGTTGTATGCGGACGCACAGCGGTGTCTGGCCGCCAGCGAGTCGTCTGTGCCGGCGGCCGATCAGCGTTTGCAGCAGATCGTCACACACCTGGCCGAATTGCGCCGGCAGACGGTGATCATCTGATCGTCCGCTAGCCTGCAAATCTCACCGATTTCCTGCTGCGGGCGGCGACACACTCGCCCTGACGGGGCGTACTCGCTACAGCCGGTTCGACGTAGTGTCAGCTACGCCTTCACCGTCTTTCACTGCGTGCGCCCCGCCATAGCGGCGTCTCGACACCCTCGCGACGAAAAACGGTGAGATTTGCAGGCTAGGATCAGTCGTCGCTCAGCTCGATTTCGCCATTGACGGAAACCATGATGATTTGTGTCCCGGCCTCTATGCGCGCCGGTGCGACCATGCTGTCTGCCTGGGCACTCATCATCCTAGCGCCCACGCCCGGCATCGGGCTGTGGCCGCCTTCATTGATGTTCAGGCGCACCAGCCGGTAGCCGGCGCGGCCGAGGGACTTGGCGATATGTTCGGCACGCTGCTGGAAACGCGCCAAGGCTGCCGCGGTGAGTTCGTCGAGGTGTTCGCGACGCCGCTCATCGGACACCTGGTAGTCGATCGACTGGACCTTGAGCTGCGACTGCAGTTCGCTGATCAAATCGCCGAGCAACCGGCCGTCGCGGCCCTCGAGGCGAAGTGACTGATTGACCCGCCAACCGCGGATCTTATTGTCTTTGTAGATGGCGCTGCTGCGGTAGCCGAGCGTCTGCGCCTTCACATCCGGGTTGCTCTTGAGCATGCTCATCGCCCAATCCATCAGCCGGTTGACCTCATCCGCAGGGGCGGCAGCCTGGCTTCCCTCTGCCTGTGCGAACAGGACCACCACCAGCAGATCAGTCTCGACCTCGGTCTGGGCCGCGGCGTTGAGGCTGACCCGATTGTAGAGCGGGATATCGGTATGCGCGTGGCCAAGGGCCGAAAAGAACGCGAGGACTAAGCTAAGGATCAGCGTGGGGTGCATATGGAGGCTCCGGGTTTGGCAATCGCCGCAAGCATAACTCAGCCCGCATGGACGACCGCTGACTAATGTGCCGGGCACAAAAAACCCCGCAATCGGCAGCGGGGTTTTTTGCATGGCGGCGCGGGCTGGCCAGCCATTCGCGGCGGAGAGTTACTCGGCCGCTGTCTCGGCCTGCGGGGCCACTGGCGCCGGTGCTGCCGGCGGGTATCCGTAGGGGGCATAGCCGGCGTAGTAGGGCGCGCTGTAGTTGTAGCCGCGGCCCCAGCCGTCACCATAGCCATAGCCGTTACCATAGCCGCGCATATTGGTACGCGCGCGGCCGGAGAAGCTCATGCTGAAGTCGCCGCTGCCGGCAGCGTCGCCATAACCGTCGAGAACGCCGTTGGTGTAGCCGTTGCCTGCGCCGTAACCGTTGTTGTAGTTGTTGTCCCAGCCATTACCCCAAAATGCTGAGGCCTGGGCGGAAGCGATGACAGCCGCGATCGCGATAATCTTTTTCATGGTCGTTGTCTCCGAAAAGTGTTGTTTAAGTGAGCTCAGGCTCAGTTGTTTCACGGGTCCGCCGGTGCGGGCGGGCGGCGAGACAGCCGGCCGATAGAGGCAAGTATATAAGCAAATAATAATATGTCAATATTTATCTCCCGGTTCCCGTTGCAGCGGCCGAAGCCGTCAATGACGACGTCGCAATAAACCTTATTAGGAGGAGCTGTGGTGCGGCCGTTATGCTCGAGACGAAACGCAGTTGAGATTTGTTTGCATGAGTCAGGTTTTCGATATTTTGATCGTCGGCGGGGGGGTGACCGGATCGGCATTACTCTATCTGAGTTGCAAGTACACCGACATCAAACACGTCGGCATGCTCGAGAAATATGCGGCGCCGGCGCGGGTAAATTCGCTGCACAGTAACAACAGCCAGACGCTGCACTGCGGAGACATAGAGACCAATTACAGCCTGGAAAAGGCACTCAAAGTGCAGCGTGCTGCACGCATGGTGGAGAACTATGCGACAACGCAGCCGGATATCGATCACCTGATCTTCAAGTATCCCAAGATGGTATTAGCGGTTGGTGCGGAGGAGTGCAGCCAGCTGCGCGAGCGCTTCGACGCGCTGTCGTCCAATTACCCGCGCCTGAGACTTCTCGAACCAAGGGACATCGCTCGAATCGAGCCGGCGGTCGCCTATGCAAAGGGCAGGATGCGCAGTGACGAGATTATCGCGCTCGGTTCGGAAGACGAATACACCGCGGTAAATTTCGAGGCCCTTGCGCGCTCTTTTGTGCGTCAGGCACGGCGCTGCGCGAGCAAGCAGGTGGACGTCGAGTACAACCAGCGGGTGCGACATATCAAGCGCCAGGGCGAGCTGTTCGTCGTTGAGGCCGGTAAGACCCGTTACCAGGCCCGAGCCATCGTTGTATGCGCGGGTGGACACAGTCTCAAATTGGCCCATGATCTTGGCTATGGCCATCATTTTTCCGTGCTACCGGTGGCGGGCAGCTACTACTTCACCCCGCAAGTGCTCAACGGAAAGGTGTATACGGTACAAAACGACAAGCTGCCGTTTGCCGCGATCCATGGCGACCCTGACCTTATGGTGCCGGGCAAGACCCGCTGGGGGCCGACCGCGCTGGTGCTGCCGGTCCTCGAGCGCTACAACTGGGAAACACTGAAGGATTTAATGGGCGTATTCCGTTTCGAACGCCAGGTCTGGAATGTGTTGTACGACCTGTTAAAGGTTTCGGACATACGCAACCATATGTTGAAAAACTTCCTGTTCGAAGTCCCGATACTGCGGCGTGCGCTGTTTCTTAAAGACGCCCGCAAGATCGTCCCCGATCTCAAATATGGCGATATGAAGTTTGCGCGCCATGTCGGCGGCATCCGCCCACAGCTGATCGATAAGGATAATCGCAGGCTGATCATGGGCGAGGCCAAGATCGACACCGGAATAGGCGCGGTCTTCAATATGACGCCATCTCCCGGCGCGACCTGCTGCGTCGAGAATGCCGAGGTCGATATGCGCACCATCGCCGAGTTTCTGGGTGCGAAGGTCGACGAGGCACGCTTCGCTAAAGACCTGTTGATCGATGATCGACGTCATGTGAGCAATGATCTGCCGGCGCATATAATCAGCGGTGCCGATGCGGCCTAGCCTGGAAATCTCACCGGCGTTTGGTGTTTGTACGTCATCGCTGAATAATGCGGACGAGAACGCGCTACCTCGAGGGACGCCCATGCTGCTCAATTACTCTCCCACCTCGCCCTTCGTGCGTAAGGTGACTGTGCTGTTGCACGAGACCGGCCTTGCGGACCAGATGAGGCTGCAGTCGGTCGACGGCTGGGCCGAACCTGAGGCATTGACCGCCAATAACCCGCTGTCCATGGTGCCGACGCTGGTACTCGAAGATGGTTCGACGCTGTTCGACAGTCCGGTAATTTGCGATTTTCTGGATCACAGGCATAGCGGTGCGCGCATGCTCCCTCCGTCGGGCGGGGCCCGCTGGCAGGTGTTGCGCGACCAAGCGCTGGCCGATGGTATTCTCGACTGCGCCGTGCTCGTGTTCGTCGAGCTCAACAAACGACCGGAGGAAAAGCGCTGGGACTGGTGGTTGGAGCTCAAGCGTTGTGCTATTTGGCGCGCGCTGGAGTCCCTGGAGCAGCAGACGCACGATATTGAGCCACGCGTCGATCTGGGCACCATCAGTATCGCCGTAGCGCTCGCCTATCTGGACCTGCGCGGCGCCGTCGGGGAGTGGCGGGGTAAGTGCCCTCGGCTCGCGGCCTGGTTTGCCGAGTTCTCCGAAAGGCCTTCGATGCGCGCCACTGCGCCGCCGGCGTAATTTTACGATGTCGCTCGCCATCGTCTGGCTCCGCCGCGACCTGCGGCTACAAGACAATCCGGCGCTGGCGACTGCGCTGTCCAACCACCGGCGGGTACTGCCGCTCTATATTCATGCCCCACATGAGGAGGCGCCGTGGCAGCCAGGCGCGGCGGCGCGCTGGTGGCTGCATCATGCGTTGGACGATCTGTCTGCACAGTTGTCCGGGCGTCTGCTGATTCAGTCCGGTGACAGTCTGCCGGTGTTGCAAGAGGTCGCCGAGCGCAGCGGCGCAGCCGCCGTGTACTGGAATCGCTTGTACGAACCGGCGGCAGTCGCTCGCGATACCGAAGTCAAGCAGCGCCTGCGTGCGGCCGATATCATCGCCGACAGCGGCAACGCGGCGCTGTTGTTCGAACCCTGGGAGATAAAGAACAAGCAGAAGCTGCCCTTCAGGGTCTTTACGCCCTTCTGGAAAAGACTGTTGGAGGCCGGCCTGCCGCAGGCACGCGACAACCATACCGACCTACGCTCGCGGGTCGTCGGCCCAACGGCATTCGAGGGTATCGAGCAGCGCGCGCTGGAAAGCCTGAAGCTGCTTCCCGTTACCCGATGGGATTCGGGAATGCATGCCGCATGGCAGCCGACACGCGCGGCGGCCGAGGCACGCCTGGAGGAGTTTCTCGCCACCGAGGTGCGCAACTATGCGCAGGGTCGCGATCTGCCGGCCAGGGACCAAGTCTCGCGACTGTCGCCCTATCTGCACTTTGGCCAGTTGGGGCCGCGCGAGGTCGTGAGCGCGTGCCGGCGCGAGCGGCAGGCCGCGGCGGAGTTTCTGCGTGAGCTCGGCTGGCGCGAGTTCGCCCATCACCTCCTGTTTCACTTTCCACATACCGCGGAGGCGGCGCTGGACTCGCGTTTTGCTGCATTTCCATGGCGCGACGATGCCGTGGCGTTGCGGGCCTGGCAGCATGGCAATACCGGCATCCCGCTGGTCGACGCAGGGATGCGCCAACTGTGGGCGACAGGTTGGATGCACAACCGCGTGCGCATGATCGTCGCATCTCTGCTGACCAAGAATCTGCTGCTGCCATGGCAGGCAGGGGCACGCTGGTTTTGGGATACCCTGGTGGATGCCGATCTGGCCAGCAACACCCTTGGCTGGCAGTGGACCGCAGGTTGCGGCGCGGATGCGGCACCCTATTTCCGGGTGTTCAATCCCGTACTTCAGGGTGAGAAGTTCGATCCTGACGGCGGCTATGTGCGGCGCTGGGTGCCGGCGCTCTCTGCAGTGCCGAAAAAATGGATACATCGGCCGTGGGATGCGCCCGACGGCGTATTGACCGAAGCCGGTGTCGTGCTCGGTCGGGACTACCCGTACCCGATTGTCGACCTGAAGGCATCGCGGCAACGCGCGCTGGATGCCTGGTCGAAGGTGAAATAGGCCGCCTCGGGCGTGCGGCCGAGTGACCTATCAGCGCCGTGGTTTGCGCCTGTTGGTCACTGAGGAAACGTCCTCGCCCGCTTGCTGCGCCGTCGGTGCGCTCGATTGTAGTTGGTAGGCGGCGCGACGTTTCAGGTAGGCCCCCTTGCGCAGGTCGCCGTGAAAGTGGACCGACGATTCGATCGACGCCAGCGGCGTCGCAGCGGCCGGGAATAATTCGCGTTTGTCTTGGGTCATTTTGGGCCTTGCCGAGTTGACTCGGTCTTGACGGTTCTACAGACGTTGGCCTTAGCGGCCATTAGGCCCGCGCCCTGAGTGTTATAGACGCTTTTCCGCGCTTTGGCAGGATATGCCGCCGCTTGGTGGTGCAAGATGCCTTCAATTCCTGATCGCGGTCACACTACGGGCGTCGCATGGCCCGCCTGCACGCTGACGTAGCTCAGTCGCCGCGGTGGCGATACGCTGCAGGCGAGCGGCTATGGCGCGCAAGGGCTGGCCGCGCCCGGCGAACCGGGCGCGATTTCGGTCGACCTGCGGGGTCTCCCGCCGGCTTGGCCGGCCAGAGCGCTATGACTTAGTGGCGCTCCGGTGGATCGGCGTTTACGGAGATGTTCTCGACTTCGGCAAGTTTCTCCAACGCGACCTCCATGAGCCAGCGCGCGCGCGCCGTCATCTGATGCAGGTAGCCGTGCAGCGCTGCGTCCTGCTTGGTCGCCACTTCGCACCCTGCACTGTAGTCCTCGAACGCCGCAAGCTGCTCGATGACGCTTGCCATGTGATGCGGACACTCGCACTCCAGGCTTGTCGTCACTTCCGATAAGCGGACCAGCTGTTCGTTGGTGAAGCGCTTCGGCGGGATGGGGTCGTTGCTGGCGACCCGCGGATCCCAGGCTGGCGGACGCCAGTCGACCTGCTTGGCCTGACTGAGTTGGCATTGCTGCCAAAT
Organism: uncultured Gammaproteobacteria bacterium; assembly: GCA_963736445.1. GTDB lineage: Bacteria > Pseudomonadota > Gammaproteobacteria > Chromatiales > Chromatiaceae > Thiosocius. The sequence continues at coordinate 93,798 of CAVTOY010000006.1, forward strand.
GTGCTCTAGCGCGACCGGCGCGCGCAAGGTCTGTAGGCCATAGCGCTGCAGCTGACTTACGATATTGGACGGGCTGAAGGCGTAAATGATCAGGATGCGCTGCGCGCGTTTACGCAGCTCGGGCGCGTTCAGATCGCGCGCAATGTTGCGATCGAGAAACGGCAGCTCGATGACCAGGGTGGTGCACTCCGTATCGTCCTCGAGGAACGACTCCAAGTCGGTGTAGGCCCCGGCCATCTCCAAACCGTCGGGCATACTGTCGGTGTTGCAAACGCGCACCGAAATAGCCTGTCCCACCACGCAAACTTCGTGCTGGCCACTGCCCATCGGCGGCAAATTGGTCGATTGGGAACTGTTCAGGCGGCGGTTGAGTTCGTCGACCGCGAGGTTGGCTACCGTGCTGATGGCATACCCCTGATCGACCAGCGTCTTGATCATCGTCAAGCGGGTGACATCCTGTTGGCTGTAGAGGCGTCCACCCTTGGGAGTGCGTCGTGGCTCCACGATGTCGTAGCGGCGCTCCCAGATACGCAGCGTATCCGGCGATATGCCGGTCAAGCGGGCGACCGCTCCGATGCGGTAGGCGCCCTGGGCCTCAGTGTTAGCCGTATTCATATTGATTCCTCTCTTACATCTCTCGTGTCTTTGCTGCTCGTCTGTCTGACGAGCGGATCTGGGTGGGTAGCCTCAGGTTGCGCCATGCGTTGCAACTGCGGCTGCCGCCAGAGTCGTTACCACTACACTCGACAGCTGCAATCGCAGTTGTCGGTAAGCGTCGTCAAGTACCGGAAGAAAATAGTGATCGACGAAAAGTATCAGCCCAAACAACACCGCGAAGCCCGCGAAGGCCAGGCTGACGGGCGCGACTGCCAGCAAGACCCAGGCAATCAGTGCCGGCATTACGCCCCAGCGCAAGCGCGCGACTGTGGAATCATCGTGGGCACCTTCGGCAAAGCCCCAATGCACCGCACCTAGGAAACTGGCGATTATGGCTGCGTAATTGAGGAGGGTGTCGCTGGCGACGTCCCGCCACACCGAATTGCCTGCGAAGACCAGCGCCGCCGTGCAAGCCAGAAACGGCGCCAGGCCGGCATAGCCCAGCCAGCGTCGCTCAATGTACCAGTGCCGAGCCTCCCCAGCTGTCGTTGCGCTCACAGCAGTTTCTCCACGGCGTCGATGACGGTGTTGCTGTCCGGCGCGGTAAAACTCAGGAAGTTGTCGACCAGCCGTCCGTTGCGATCGAGCAGATACTTATGGAAATTCCACTTGGGGTATCTCCCAGCCGCTTCGCCCAAGCCCCGAAAGAACGGATCCGCCTTTCCTTTGCTGACATGGGTCTTCGCGAACATCGGGAATTTCACACTGTAGGTCAGACGACAAAAATCCTTGATCTGCTCTTCCGTGCCCGGCTCTTGGTTGCCAAAATCATTCGACGGAAATCCCAAGACGACGAGCCCGCGGTCGCGAAACTTGGCGTAGAGGGCCTCTAGACCTTCGTACTGGCCCGTGAAGGCGCACCTACTGGCGGTGTTGACTACCAGTACGACTTTTCCGTGATAAGCCTGTTGAAGGTTGACCGTCTCTTCACTCCCGAGCCGCCGCGCGTCAAAATCCAGCAGGTTGCTGACCACCGGGGTGTTGGCCTGAGCGCTGCCGAAGCCGAGAAGTGCCGCCAAGCCCAGGCCTTTGAACTGCTTGTGTACAGGTTTCATGTGGTTTTGCTTGATTTCCTGGCTTTTTTGTATAGCGTATGTATAGTGAAATCTTCGATCGAATGCAATAAAAACCAGACAAAGCGGGATTGTTAATGGACAAAAACAGACGATTGGCCGTTGTCGGGAGCGGCATCAGCGGGACAATAGCGGCATGGTTGTTGCGCAGCGAGCCGGGCGTCCGGCTATTCGAGGCCGACACGCGTTTTGGCGGCCACACTAATACGGCACGCGTCGACGACCAGGATGGGCGGTTCGCCGTTGACACCGGCTTCATGGTATTCAACCGGGAGAACTATCCGCTGCTATCGGCCCTATTCGAGCACCTGGGTGTGGCTGCCTATCCTACGGACATGTCGTTTTCTGCATCTTTCGACAACGGCCGGCTCGAGTACGCCGGTACCAGCCTCGACACCCTGTTCGGGCAGCGTCGCAACCTGGTCAGCGGGCGCTTCTGGGGCCTGCTGTGGAGCATCGTGCGCTTTAATAGAGCCGCGCAACGCGCGCTGCGCCTGCCGCCGGCGGCGGATGTCTCGCTCGGCGACTTTCTCGACCGCGGCGGTTTCGATGAGCGCTTCCGCGCTCAGTATCTCTATCCAATGGCCGCCGCTATCTGGTCATGCCCGCGCGGGCAGATCGCACGATTCCCCGCACTGAGCTTTCTGCGTTTCTTTGCCAACCATGGCCTGATACGTCTGGCTGACCGGCCGCAGTGGCTGACGGTAAACGGGGGCGCCAGCACCTACATGCAGCGACTGGTCGCTGACCTTGGCGAGCGCGCAGTGACGAATTCACGCGTCGCCCGAATCGAACGTAGTAAGGAAGAAGTCACGCTGATCTTTGCCGACGGCCGGCGCGAGGCGTTCGACGACGTTGTGCTGGCGTGTCACAGTGATCAGTCGCTGGCGCTGCTCGCAGATCCAAGCGCATCGGAGCGCCAGATTCTCAGTGCGATACCCTATCAAGCAAATCGCGTGTTTCTGCACCGCGACGCCGACCTGATGCCGCGGGCACGCCGCGTCTGGTCCTCCTGGAATTACCTGAGCGAACCAGCCGGTGACGCGTCGCGGGCCGTCAGCGTGACATACTGGATGAACTCGTTGCAGCGCCTGTCCACCCGTCAGGACTACTTTGTGAGCCTCAACCCTCTGCGCGAGCCTCGCGCCGAAACGGTCGTCGATTGCTATGAATACCATCACCCGGTATTCGATGCGGCGGCACTGGCGGCACAGAAACAGCTGCACCGCATCCAGGGGCGTGCCCGCACCTGGTTTGCGGGCGCCTGGACGGGCTTTGGATTTCACGAGGACGGCATGCGGTCCGGCGTCGAGGTCGCTCACGCATTGGGTGCGAGGATCCCGTGGGCTTCTGAAGTCCAAGCATCACGTAACCTTACGCTGATCCCGCAACTGGTAGGCCAGGCGGCATGAGTCTGTCATCGGACGTGGTCAGTCTGTACAGCGCCGAGGTAAGGCACCGACGGTTCTTTACGGCCGCCTACCGATTTCGCTATCGCGTGTTCAGCTTGCTGCTGGACATCGATTCGATCGATCAGGCGGCAAAGACGACGCCGGTGTTCTCGCGCAATCGCTTCAACCTCCTGAGTTTCTACGACCAAGATCACCTCCCGGAAGGCAGTTGCGACCTGCGTGTCTGGGCCGAACACGTCCTATCCAGCCACGGACTCGACGGCGGCGCGCTTAAGATTCGCCTGCTGTGCTTTCCGCGCCTCCTGGGTTGGGTTTTTAATCCGCTCAGCCTGTGGTTTTGTGAGACCGCCGAGGGGCGCCCCGCCGCGGTTATTGCCGAGGTCCGCAACACCTTTGGCGAGCGACATTGCTACCTGCTTCGGCCCGGCCCTGGACAGTTGGAATGGCCGCTGTGCGACCGCCATACCAAGGATTTTCATGTCTCACCCTTCATCGGAATGCAGGCAAGCTACGATTTCGAGTTGGCGCGGCCGGACGAGGAGCTCCGCGTGCTCATCCGCGAGTTCGATGGCGATCGTCTGATGTTGATAGCCAGCCAGACCGGGCAGCGACGGCCGTTCACGACGTGGCAGATTCTCTGGCAGACATTGCGCGTGCCAGCACAGACGCTGAAGGTCATAGCGGCCATTCATTGGCAAGCGCTCAAGATTTGGTTAAAAGGGGAGCGCTTTCATCGTAAACCTGTGCCACCGACCGAAGAGGTGAGTTGACATGCGTTCGCAGACGGGTTCTCTCGCTGTCGAAATGCCACCAGTTGCTGAGATGGCATGGTATGAGCGACGGCTCATAGATCAAATGACGCGGCTGCGGAGCGGCTCGCTCCAAGTCGCGCTGCCCACGATTCGCCCCTTTGTACTCCGGGGGACGGAGTCGGGCCCGGCGGCGGATGTGGTGATTGGGCGCCCAGCGGCGCTCCTTCGCCGGCTTTTTTGGCGCGGCGATCTCGGCTTCGCCGAAGGCTTTATCGCCGGCGACTGGACGTCCGCGAATCTCGCCGCACTGCTCGAGCTGCTGGCGGTGAATCTCGATGTCTACGCCGAATCCGACACCCGGCATCCGCTGACTCGGGCGACCGTCCGCATGCAGCATTGGCTCAACCGCAACAGCCGGCGCGGCAGCCGGCGCAATATTGCGGCGCATTACGATTTGGGCAACGATTTCTATTCGCAGTGGCTAGATTCTACGATGACCTATTCTGCGGCGATCTTCGATCAGGGTGGGCCGCTAAATGTCGCTCAGCATCGGAAGTATGCGCAGATGTTAAAGCTGCTTGATGCATCGCCCGGGCAGCATATCCTCGAGATAGGCTGCGGCTGGGGCGGCTTCGCCGAGTATGCGGCAAGCCAGGGTTTTCAGGTGACCGGCATTACGCTGTCGCGCGAGCAGCTCGAGTATGCCCAGGCACGCATAGCGGAGGCCGGTCTGGCTGAACGCGTTCAGCTGCGGTTATGTGATTACCGCGATTTCGAGGGGCAGGTCGATCATATCGTGTCGATCGAGATGTTCGAGGCGGTCGGTCACCAGTACTGGCAGAGTTACTTCTCGACGCTCAGCCGGTGCCTGCGACCGGGAGGGCGTGCTGCATTGCAGGTGATCACCATCGACGAGGCGTATTTCGAGGCATACGCCGCAAATCCGGGCGGCTTTATTCAGACCTACATCTTCCCTGGCGGAATGTTGCCGACCAAGGGCCATCTGCCGCAGCTGGCCGCGGGGGCAGGCCTAATACAGCAGCGTATCGCGGCTTTCGGGCTCGATTATGCGGATACCCTTGCACATTGGCACGCCAAATTCGATCGCTGCACCGAATGGCTAGAGGCTCACGGTTACGATGAAAGATTCCGCCGCATGTGGCGCTATTACCTGGCATTCTGCGAGGCAGGGTTCCGCGCTCGCCAGATCGATGTGGTCCAGTGTGCGTTGGCTCGACCCTGAGTCGCGCTCAAGGAAATCGGTGAGATTTGCAGGCTAGGCCGGCTGCATCGGGAAGCCGAAGCGCGGGCCGATGTCGTCTTGGTCGCGCAGGAATAGCGGCGGAGACTGCATATAGACCGTGACCAGTTTGGTCAACGACTCGAGCGCATTCCAGTGGATGCGCTCCCAGCCATGCGAACCGTCGACACCAAAGGTGGCCAGTGCGGTGCGCAAGTCGGCGCCCGACTCCACTGCCGCTGCGCTGTCGGAGCGATAGAAGCGAAAGATGTCCCGCTGATAAGGTATTTCGAACTCCTGGCATAGCCGGATGAGATAGTTGGTCAGGTGATAATCGAACGGGCCGCTCATGTCTGCCATGCAGATGGTGACACCAAACTCGCTGGAATTCTGGCCCGGCGCCGTGGTGCCATTGTCCAACGTCAGCATCTCGGAGACGTCGCCATGCAGCACAGCGGAGGCGCCGGAGCCGACCTCTTCCGAGATCGTGAACAGGGGGTGGCAGTCGACAGGTAGCTTGATCTTGCTATCTACCACCGCCTTGACGGCGCCGAGCAACACGGCCGCACCGGCCTTGTCGTCGAGGTGTCGCGAGATGATGTAGCCATTTTCCAGAACTTCAGGCTGTGGATCGATGGCAACAAAATCGCCGACATGCACGCCAAGCCGCATCAGGTCTTTGCGCGAGTAGCAGACCTCGTCGACGCGCAGTTCGACGTTTTGCCAATTGGACGGCTGCTTGTCGACCTCGTCCGCAAAGGTATGCCCGGATGCCTTCAACGGCAGAATAGTGCCGCGATGGGAGCTCATGTCGGTAAACAGCGTTACCCTTGCGCCCTCGGCGAAGCGGGCGTTCCAGTGACCTATAGGAACCAGCTCGAGGCGCCCATTGTCCTTGAGCCCCTTGACCATTGCGCCGAGGGTGTCGATATGCGCCACGATGGCGCGGTCCGGGCTGCTGCGCTCTCCGTTTAGCGTGGCACGGATAGCGCCGCGTCGCGTCAGCTCGACCTGGACTCCCAGTTTGTCGAGTTCGTCGGCGACCAGATGGACTGCGCGATCGGTATAACCGCTCGGACTGGGCGTGTTCAATAGCCGAAAAAGCACATCCTGGATGTAGGTCTGGTCGATCGGCAGTTTCTTCATACAAGGTCCAGTCGGGGTTGGGGTATGCCGGGCAGCACGTCTACTGCATTGTATTTCAATGCCCAGCCATACGCGCCATGACCGGACACAAAGCGCGGTCTTGGCTAGCAGCCTGTCGGACTTACTATGAAGGCAATTTCACACCCGACACGGTATTTGCGTTTCGCCAACAAATAGCGGCATTTTTTTGCTTCAGGTGTCGGATGTGCTGTTGCCGCATTAGTAACGCTGTTTGGCTGCAAATACCTGGATAGCGATCAACTCCGCTTATCCTCTTGGTCAAATAGCCGGGCAATTCTCCTCAGACGATAACCTGATTTGACTTGCTCCCAGTGATTCTCGCCGCAAACGGTCAAGTGCGACAGGCTGCTAGCGCTCCGCAGTCTTTGGAAATAGTAGGTCGATGAAGCGTTCAGCGGTCGGCTGCGGCTCGTGGTTCGCCAGGCCCGGACGCTCGTTCGCCTCAATGATGACGTAGTCGGCGCCCGTCGGGTCGGGGACAACGAAATCGAGCCCGGTGACCGGAATATCGATCGCCGCCGCGGCGCTAACCGCTGCCTTGCGCAGTGCCGGGTGCAGTTTCAACGTCACATCGTGGATAGTCCCACCAGTGTGCAGGTTGGCGGTCTTGCGCACCGTCAGATAGTCACCGTATGGCAGGATGTCGTCCATTGAGAAGCCGGCTTCCTCGACGCAGCGCTCGGTTTCGCGATCGAGCGGTATCCGGCTTTCGCCGCCAGTGGCGGCCTCGCGGCGGCGACTCTGTTTTTCGATCAACTGGCGGATGCTGTCGCGGCCGGTACCCTGGATGCGCGGCGGCTTGCGCGTGGCTGCGGCAATCACTTTGCCATCGATCACGATGATCCGCAGGTCGCCTCCGCGCACGTATTCTTCCAGCAAAACGTTCTCGCAAAACTTCTTCGCCTCATCGATTGCGGCGCGCAACGCGGCGGCATCGCGCACATCGACGCTGATTCCGTTGCCCTGTTCGCCGCGAGCGGGTTTTACCACTAAGGCGCCGTGCTGTTCGAGAAATCGCTCTGCCTGGCCGATGTCCTTCACCAACAGCTGTTCCGGTACCCGCAGATTGGCGCGGCGAAGCAGCCTGTGGGTGACCGCCTTGTCATCGCAGCGGCTCATCGCGATCGAGGTCGTCAATTCGCTCAGTGACTCGCGACAGGTGATACTGCGGCCACCCAGCGAGAGCTCAAAGAAGCCTCCCTCGGCATCCAGCACATCCACTGCAATACCTCGCCGCTGCGCCTCGCGGGTGATGATCTGGGCGTACGGGTTCAGCTTTTCTTCGGGTTGGGCGCCGGTGAACAGCGGTTCGTTGAACGAGTTCTTGTTCTTGACCGTAAACACACTGATCCGCCTGAACTTGAGCCGTTCGTAGAGACGGATCGCCTCGCGATTGTTGTGCATCACGGAAAGGTCGAGATAGCTTCGGCCGCGGCCTATGAAATATTCCGCCATATGCCGCACCAGGGCCTGCCCGACGCCCGGGTGGCGCGCCTGCGGATCGACCGCCAGCGCCCACAGGCTGGCCCCCTGTTCCGGGTCGGCGAATGCTTCAACATGATCGATCCCGGTGGCAACGCCGAGAATCTCGCCGGTGTGGATATCTGCGGCAATGAAGAACTGTACCGTCCGCGAAGTCCGCATGTTCCACATGAACTCGATCGGCGGCGGTATCATCCGCCGCGCCAGGTAGACGCGGTGCACCGCCTCGGCATCTTCCCGGCTGTTCATCAGGCGTACGCTGAAACCGCGCGGCCGTAGCTGTGCCACCGTGTAGCGATCCAGCCAGAGACGATAGCTGTGGGAGGGGTCAAGGAACAGGTTCTGCGGCTCCATCGCCAGCAGCACATGCGGATCGCTGACATAGAACGCGATATCCCGCTTGCCGGGCAGTTCGGCCAACAGTGCGTCGGCCAGTCTGCGATTATCCCGAAATGTATGGGCAAAAATCAGCCGACCCCAGCCGCAGTCGATAATTGCGTCGGCCTTTGGGGTCGGTTTGCCGCGCTCGGTAGTCGGTTCGGCCCCGGACAGACTGGGCGCCCTTTGTCGTAACAGTCGCGTGCGATAATGTTCCTCTTTGCTCATCGTCCTGATCAGATGCCGTGCTGCTGTAACCAGATCTCCAGCAGGGCGATCTGCCAGACCTTGGAACCGCGCAGTGGCGTGATGTGCTTTTTGGGCTGATCCATCAGTCGGTTGAGATAGTCGTCACGGAACAGCTCGCGTTCGCGTGCCGCCGGCCTCGCCAAGGCGTCCTGAACAAATTCTAGGTACTCTCCATCCAGGTACTTCAGTGCCGGCACTGGAAAATAGCCCTTGGGCCTATCGATGACCTCGTTCGGGATCACCGAACGCGCTGCTTCTTTGATGACGCCCTTGCCGCCTGAGGCAATCTTGAACTCGGCGGGGATGCGTGCGGCGAGTTCGACCAGTTCGTGATCCAGGAAGGGGACTCGCGCCTCGAGTCCCCAGGCCATGGTCATGTTATCGACGCGCTTGACCGGGTCGTCGACCAGCATTATCTGGGTATCGAGGCGCAGTGCCTTGTCGATCGGGCGCTGCGCGCCGGGCGCACTGAAGTGCTGTGCGACGAAGGCTCGGCTGAAGTCCTCGCTGACAAAACGCGGATGCACGGCCTCAACAAATTCGCTGTGGTCGCGGTCGAAAAATACCTTTGCGTAGTCGGCGACCGGATCGCTGCTGTCGCGCAGCGGCGGATACCAGTGGTAGCCGGCGAAAACCTCGTCTGCGCCCTGTCCGCTTTGCACCACCTTCACATGCTTGGCGACCTCTTGCGAGAGTAGATAAAAGCCGATGACGTCATGGCTGACCATAGGTTCGCTCATCGCCTGGATACAGTGCTGGAGTGCCGGCAGCAAACGCGCCGAGTCGACCCGTATTTGATGATGATCGGTACCGAAGTGCCTGGCGATGATGTCCGAATACTCGAACTCGTCACCGGCCTCGTCGTCGACCGATTCGAAGCCGACAGAGAAGGTGTTAAGGCCGCGCTGCCCCTGTTCGGCGAGCAGGCCTACGATCAGACTCGAATCCAGTCCGCCGGATAGCAATACGCCGACCGGCACGTCGGCGACCAGGCGGCGCTCAACGGCCTTGCGCAGCGCATCGAGCGTGATCTCCTGCCAGTCCTCATAGGCCAGTTGCTGCTCTTCGGGGCGCGCGCCGAAATGCAGCCGCCAGAAGCGGTGGTCGCGGCTGCGTCCATCCGCATCGATCACGCGGACTGTCGCGGGCGGCAGTTTGCGTACGCCCTGGATGATCGTGTGCGGTGCCGGCACCACTGCGTGGAAGCTCATGTAGTGATGCAGTGCCACCGCGTCGATGTCGGTATCGATATCGCCGCCGGCCAGCAGCGCTGGCAGCGTGGAGGCAAAGCGCAGGCTGTGCGACGACTCTGTGTAGTACAAGGGCTTGATACCGAAGCGGTCCCTGGCCAGAATCAGGCGGCCCGAGTCGCGCTCCCAGATCGCAAACGCAAACATGCCGTGAAATCGGTCCACGCACTCCAACCCCCAGGCGGCATAGGCCTTGAGGATGACCTCGGTATCGCCATCGGAGAAAAAGCGATAACCGAGGGCGCGCAGTTGAACGCGCAGGTCGCGAAAATTATAGATGCAGCCATTGAACACGATGCCGAGACCCAGCTCGTTGTCGATCATGGGCTGCTGCGCATGTTCGCTGAGATCGAGGATCTTGAGCCGCTGATGACCAACTGCGAGGCGGCCCGCCTGGTGGATGCCGCTGCCATCCGGGCCGCGTGGGAACAGCACGCGGTTCATTCGTGCCACGCGATCTACAGCAGGAAGGGCGTCGTCGAAGCGAATTTCGCCGCAAATTCCACACATGCGACACGGACCTTTGCAGCGAGTGACGTCTTAAAGCCTAAACAAAGGCATCGCAGTATTCAATGTTGATAATGCACTGAAGTGGGGCGCTTTCTCGACTGAGGCGCGCCAAGCGCCTGCAGGCGGGCCCGCTGACGGTAGTCGCGACTGCGCTTGACCAGCGGCGGTCAGGCTGGTTCGATCGCGTAGCCGAGTGCCTCGGCGAGACGCTCGACCAGCTCGCTGGCGAGTTGGTCCAGGTCGTCTGCAATGCCGAGTGCGGCGGTGCTGGTGACCTCGAGTCCGCGGTGACCGCAGGGGTCGATGCGGCGGAAGGGTTCCAGGTCGTTTGCCACGTTGAGTGCCAGGCCGTGATAGGTATACCCGCGCCTTACGCGCAGTCCCAGAGAGGCGATCTTGCGCCCCGCTACGTAAACCCCAGGGGCTTCGGCGCGCGCCTCGGCCTCGAAACCGCGGGCATCCAGCATTTCAATGATCGCGTCCTCCATGACGCTCACCAGCCGGCGGACGCCGATGCCGCATTCCCGCAGCGATAGCAGCAGATAGATCACCAGCTGGCCGGGGCCGTGATATGTCACCTGGCCACCGCGATCGCTTTGCACCACCGGGATGCAGCCGGGGCTGATCAGGTGCTCCGGCCGGCCCGCTTGCCCCTGGGTGAACACTGGCGTGTGCTCGACGATCCACAGCTCGGAGCGGGTCTGCTCGTCGCGTCGATCGGTGAACTCGCGCATTGCCTGCCAGGTGGGTAGGTAGTGACACAGGCCGAGCCGACGTACAACAACGTGTCTATCGTTCATGCCGGTGTCGGGTCGTGTTGCCATGTAGCCCTAAAGGCGCATGAGCACCTTTTCGTGCGCCGTCAGATCGGCATAGATTGCGTCGAGCTGGGCACGGCTGCTGGCCTCGATCACGACACTGATGGAGACATACTTGCCGTTGCGGCTGGGGCGCCTGCGTAGACTCTCCTCGCGCAGGGCGTCACAGTGCCGGCGGATCACCTCGAGGACCAGTTCGTGAAAGCCGCCGTCGTCGATACCCATTGCCTTGATCTCGTATTCGCACGGAAACTGAAATCCCTGCGGTTCCTCAGTTGTCACGGCATTCGCTCCCCCGGCGCAGACGCTCCTTGCAGGCCTGAAATAGCGCGTCCATGCGGTACCAGTGCTCGCCCGGGACGCCCTTGCCGACCGGCCGCCCATCGAGTTCGACTACCGCCGAAATCTCGCGTGTCGAGCTGGTCAACCAGACCTCTTCGGCCGTTTCGAGGTCGCTTTCGTGGATCGATGCCTGGGCATAGGGAGCGCCGGCCGTACGTGCCAGCTCCAGCACCAGGTCACGGGTGATGCCCGGCAGGAGTTCTTCGCTGTCCGGCGGTGTCAGCAGCAGGCCGTTGTTGACGATGAACAGGTTACTCGCGCTGCCTTCCATCGCCGCACCATCACGAATCAGGATCGCCTCATCGGCCCCTTCCTCGGTGGCCTGTGCGCGCGCGAGCACATTGGCGAGTAGCGTCGTGGCCTTGATGTCGCAGCGATGCCAGCGGATGTCAGTCAGCGTGATCACCTTGATGCCGCGCCGCGCGCTGTCCGGATCCCGGGGCGGGTTGACGCTGGTGAATGCGATGACGTTTGGCGTTACCTGCTGCGGTATCACGTGGCTGCGTATTGGATAGGCCCCGCGGGTCACCTGCAGGTAGATGGATTGATCCTGCCCCGGTAGCTGTGCCGACAGGCGTTCCAGTACGGCTTGCCACTGGGCATGGTCGAGCGGGTTGTGCATGCGTATTGCGGCGAGGCTGCGATCGAGGCGGCGCAGATGATGGCTGACACGAAATGGCAGCCCGCCATAGGCCGGTACTACCTCGTAGACACTATCCCCAAACAGCAGGCCGCGATCGGTGATCGGCAAACAGGCCTCGCTGCGGGGCAGATACTCACCATTCAGGTAGGCCAGCAGCGATTCGCTCATAGGTCAAGTCTCATCCGAGGGCTTTCTTATGGCGTGATCCGCCCGGCGAAACGACAGGGCGATAGTGGCCGGTCACTCCAGCATCATCAACACTGTATCGACCACAGTGCGCCATATCCCACCTTCCGGGATATTCTCCATCGCGACCAGCGGCTCGCGCGTGATAACCTCGCCGTCGAGTTCGACCACCACCTCACCGACCTTTTGCCCTTTGCTCAAAGGCGCTTGAAGCTGTGGGTCGATCTCGGTTCGCGCCTCCAGTTTGTCATACTGCCGCCGCGGGATGGTGACGAACAGGTCCCGTTCGAGACCCAGCGCCACCTGTTCCCGATCGCCCATCCAGACCCGTGCGCGGGTTAGGCGGTCGTCTGCCCCATACAACCGGTGGGTCTCGAAGAAGCGAAAGCCATAATTGAGCAGCGCCAGACTTTCGCGCGCCCGCGACTTCTCGCTGTCGGTCCCCATGACGACAGAGATCAAGCGCATGCTATCGCGTTTCGCCGAGGCCACAAGACAGTAGCCCGCGGCGGTGGTGTGGCCGGTCTTGATGCCATCCACGTTGGTATCGCGCCACAGCAGCTCGTTGCGATTCTTCTGGCGTATGTCGTTGTAGGTGAACTCGCGTACCGAATACAGCTTATACAACTCTGGAAATTCGCGGATCATCGCCTCACTGACTAGGGTGATGTCGCGCGGCGTCGTGTAGTGCTCCGGATCGGGCAGTCCCGTGGCATTGACAAAGTGGGTGTCGAACATGCCGAGCCGCTGTGCATGGTCGTTCATCAGATTGGCGAACGCCTCCTCGCTGCCGGCGACGTGTTCTGCCAGTGCCACGCTGGCATCGTTGCCCGACTGGACCACCATGCCCTTCAGCAGATCTTCCACTGAGACGCGTGTGTTGACTTCGATGAACATCCGCGACCCCGGCGTCTTCCAGGCCTTTTCACTGACCAATACCTCGTCGGACAGTTTTATCGAGCCGCCGCGCAGTTCGCGGAACACCACGTAGGCGGTCATGATCTTGGTCAGACTGGCGGGCTCGAGACGCTGCTCAGCGTCTTGCGCTGCCAGCACCCTATCGCTATCGGTGTCGATCAGCAGGTAACCGGTGGCGGAAACCGACGGTGGCGCGGGTATCGCGTTGTTGGCGCGGCCAAGCAGCGGCGCGAACAGGATAAACGAGGCAAGGGCGAAGACTGATAGCTGCACGATACTACGTTCCTAATGGCGGTCTGCCGAATCTGATCGGCAAGAATACGATGGGCCGATGCGCTTTACCGCATTGTCGCTGTCGATCCGCGCACGCTTTGCAGATGTGACCGGACCAGAAAGCCACAGTTTACCGCGCGAGCAAGGCCGCAGTCAGCGTGATATCCCGTAGAGGGGCAAATGAGGTCGGGGCTAGCCCGCTTATCTCACCAGCCGGCCAACGGCTGCCTGGCAAGTGCTTGAAATTGCGCCGGTATAAGCCCACATGAACCCGCTTCGCGCAATGACACTCTGTTTTCGCCGCGATGCCGGTGAGATTTCCAGGCTAGTCAATGACCACTAGGGGTTCGACGACGCCGAGTTGGTGCATCTGAGCCGTCACCTGGTCGGCCATCTCGACCGATGCCAGTGGGCCAACCTGCACCCGATGTACCGGGCCATTGACCGACGCGGCCGGGGTTACGCGCACTCGGCGCGAGAGACCGCCCTCCAGGCGCCTGCGCAGGCGTTCCGCATTGCCGGTGTCGCTGAAGGCGCCGGCCTGAAGAAAAATCCGTGGCGTTTCGGCCTGTGGGGCCGCCTTTTGCCCCTGGTCGGGCGTCTTGGCGACCCGCGTCATCTCGGCCGGTTGCGGCGCTCGCGGATCGATGGCGCGGATTTCTACCAGGGCAGTCCCTTTGTCCAGCATGCCGATGCGAGAGGCCGCAGCGTACGACAGGTCAATGATGCGGTTTTCGTGAAAGGGGCCGCGATCGTTTACCCTGACGACTACGCGCCGGCCGTTCTCCAGGTTCGTTACCTCGAGGTAGGTCGGTATGGGCAAGCGCTTGTGCGCGGCCGACATGCGGTACATGTCGTAGGTCTCGCCGTTGGAGGTAGTCCGCCCGTGAAACTTGCGGCCGTACCATGATGCGATGCCGCGCTCCACGAAGCCTTTGTTTTCTCGCAAGGTGTAATAGCGCTTGCCCAGCACCACATAGGTGCTCGGGTTGCCGCCGCGACTACGTCGTTCGACCCTGGGTACTGCATCGGGCACATGACTGACGTCGCGATGTTCGCCGGGTCCGTCTTGCTCTCCCGCCGGCCCGGTGATCTGCGTGCCACAGCCGGCCAGCGCGAGGCCGAGAACGGTAGTTCCGAACAGACGCCGAAACCAAAGTGGGCGACCTGGGAGTCTGTGCACCATGGGCCGACTCACGCGCTACCCAGCGCTTGGTGCGGCGGCCGCTTGTACATAGCGTTCACGGATCGCCTCGCTCAGTTGGAAAACGGCCATCGCATATTTGGTGCGTGGATTGTATCGCATGATGGCGTAGAAATTGTCCAAGCCGACCCAGTATTCCTTGCCGTCATGGGTCTCGAACTCCAGCAGGCTGACTTTGCCCCCGCCCGGTGGTCGCGGGCCGAACTCGATGCCGGCCGACACCACCTGGTCGACATTCAGGCTGGGTTTCGCCCCGGCATCGACCAGCGCCTGGTGTTGCGCGGTGACGCCGTGCGCGGGTCCCGCCACCGGCTCGCCCGGTCGCCACTTGCCCTTCTCGACGAAATAGTTGGCGACGCTGCCAATGACGTCGTCGATGTTCTGCCAGATGTCGCGCTGACCGTCACCGTCGAAATCCACCGCGTAGATCCGGAAACTGTCCGGCATGAATTGCGGCACGCCCATTGCCCCTGCGTAGGAGCCTGTCGGCTTCGTCGGCGCGAGCTTCTCCTCGCGGGCGAAACGCAGGAAGTGGCTGAGTTGTTCGCGAAAGAATTTGCCGCGCCGAGGATAATGGAAGCCCAGGGTGTGCAGTGCGTCCAGAACGCGATAGCCGCCGGTATTGGCGCCATATCGGGTTTCTACACCCAGAATCGCGACAATGATCTGCGCTGGGACACCGTACTCGCGTTCGGCGCGCGCCAGGGTGTCGGCATGGCGCCGCCAGAAATCTACGCCACCCCCTATGCGTGACGGTGTGACGAAGATGTCCCGGTATTCGCTCCAGTTGAGGGTCTTCTCGGCCGGTCGTGCGATGGCCTCGAGTATCGGCCGACGCAGCTCTGCCTGATAAAGCGCACGGGTGACCTCGCGTTTCGAGAAGCCGTAGCGCTCGACCATCTGGTCGATGAACTCCGCACGCAGTTGGTCAGGGGTCTTGGCGCTGGCGCTGGCGGCGAGGACCAGCAACAGGGCGGATAACATCATGTTTCGCATAGTCAGGTGGGCAGCAACCTACGATGAGTATGAATGGACATCAGGATACCGAAGCCGGCCATCAGGGTCACCAGTGAAGTCCCGCCGTAACTTACCAGAGGGAGCGGTACGCCGACTACGGGCAACAGGCCGCTGACCATTCCGGTATTGACGAACAGGTAGACGAAGAAAACCAATGTCAGCGAGCCGGCGAGCAGACGGGCGAAGGTATCCTGGGCCCGCGTGGCGATATACAGACCGCGAGCGATTACGAACAGGTAGAGGGACAGCAGTACCAGCACGCCAGTAAGGCCGAATTCCTCCGACAGCACCGCAAATATAAAATCCGTATGGCGTTCCGGGAGAAAGTCCAACTGCGACTGAGTGCCGTTGAGCCATCCTTTACCGTAGATTCCGCCTGAACCGATCGCGATCTTCGACTGGATGATGTGATAACCGGCACCCAGCGGGTCTTTCTCGGGATCGAGAAAGGTCAGCACACGCTGGCGCTGGTATTCGCGCATCAGGTACCAGACTACCGGTGCCGCGCCCGCGAGGGTGACGATCAAACCACCGATCAGCCGCCAGCTGATGCCGGCAAAAAACAACACAAAAATCCCCGCGCAACCGACCAGCAACGCAGTGCCGAGATCCGGTTGTTTGGCGATCAGCAGCACCGGCACCACCATCAGCAGTGCAGCGAAGGCGAGGCGCTGCCAGCTCGGCGGCAGGCGTTTCTCGGCCAGATACCAGGCGATCATCAGCGGCACGGCCAGTTTGACCATCTCCGACGGCTGGAAGCGGACGACCCCCAGGTCGAGCCAGCGCTGAGCGCCCTTCCCGACCTCGCCGAACGTCAGCACGGCGATCAGCATCAGCACGCCAAGGGTGTAAAGCCACGGGCTCCATCGCCGCAACGTGGTCGGGTTGATCTGTGCGACGGCCAGCATGATCACGAGGGCCAATACGATGCGAATCGCCTGGCGCTGTAACTGGGCGAGATTCTCACCCGAGGCTGAGTACAGAACGATGAGACCGAATCCACATAGGAGCAAGACGCCGGCAAGCAACGGCAGGTCGACATGAAAGACCGCCAGCAGACCCTGACGTCGGGCGGGATTGGACGGCGTCAGATCACCCAGTTGGCGCGGCATATAACTCAAGGTCCGTCGTCCTTTCTAAGCAGGTAGGCATCCATGATCTGGCGCGCAATCGGTGCGGCGACGGCGCCGCCATGGCCGCCGTTCTCGACCACGACCGCGACTGCGATCTGCGGATCCTCGACCGGGGCGTAGGCGACGAACAGCGCATGATCGCGGAGCTTCTTGTCTAATCCGTCTTCTTCATACTCGGCGTCCTGGGCAACAGTGAATACTTGGGCCGTGCCGGTCTTGCCGGCGATCTGGTAACGATCGCTACGAATGCGTTTGGCCGTACCACGCGGGCTCTCGACCACATCGCGCATGGCGTTGCGTACATCCTCCCAATTCTGCTGCGCGCCGATCGGAATCAACTTGGGGTGCGGCGGGATCGGGTTGATCTCGCCGCTGTCGCGGTCGCGCAGGTAGTCGACGACGTGGGGTGTATAGAAGGTTCCGTTATTGGCGATTGCTGCGGTTGCTGCGGCCAACTGCAAGGGCGTTGTCAGATAATAGCCCTGGCCGATCCCCATGATGAGGGTCTCGCCCGGATACCAGGGTTGACGCCGCGCACGGCGCTTCCAGTCGCGCGATGGCAGCAAACCGGTCGACTCTCCGGTCAGGTCGATGCCGGTGCGATCGCCGAAGCCGAAATGCGACAGATAGTCGTGCAGCTGGTCGATGCCCAGATCATGGGCGAGTCTGTAGAAGTAGACGTCGCACGACTGGACGATCGCCGACTGCAGGTCCATGGAGCCATGGCCGCCCTTCTTCCAGTCCCGATAGCGGTGAACATTGCCCGGCAACTGGTAGAAGCCGGGGCAGAAGATACTGCTGTCGTAGGTGGCAGCGCCGCGCTCCAGCCCGGCCAGTCCCATAAAGGGCTTCACGGTCGACCCTGGCGGATACTGACCACGCAGTGCACGATTGTACAGCGGGCGGTCCTCGTCCTGTTGCAGCGCCCTGTAGTTCTTTGTGCTGATGCCTTCGACGAACTGGTTGGGGTCGTAACCGGGCTGGCTGACGAAGGCCAGTATACCGCCGTTCTGCGGGTTGATGGCGACAGCGGCGCCGTTGTTGTCGCCGAACGCCTGCATGGCTACCTCCTGGAGGCCGATGTCCAGGTGAAGATGGACGTCGACGCCAGGCTCCGGGGTGCTCTGTTCCAGCGTGCGTACCCGGCGGCCGGCGGCATTGACCTCGACCTGCTCCAGGCCGACGACCCCATGCAGTGCCGATTCGTAGGTCTTTTCGACGCCGTTCTTGCCGATGTGGCTGGTCCCTGCGTAATTCGAGGCATCGATCTGCTCCAGATCTGCCTGGCTGATGCGGCCGACATAGCCCAGCACATGGTTGGTCTTGACGTCGTGTGGGTAGTGACGCAACAGCTGCGCCTTGATATCCACCCCGGGGAAGCGATGGCGATGGACCGCGAACTGTGCGGTTTCATCCTGGCTCAGATCGATCCGGATGGGCACGCTGTCGAAACGCCGTTTGCGTTCCTTCAGCCGCCAGAAGCGCTCCAGGTCCTCCTCACCGATCTCGATTAACTTGGCCAGCTCACTCAGAGTGCCCTGCAGGTCCCCCACCTGTTCGGGCGTGATCTCCAGGCTGTACGCAGGGCGATTCTGAGCCAGCAGCGCCCCATTGCGGTCGTAGATCAGGCCTCGGGTCGGTGGCAACGGGACCAACTTGACGCGATTCTCGCGTGACAACGTCGTGAAGTGTTCGTGATCGACGACCTGCAGCTGCACCATGCGCGAGACGAGCAGCAACATCGTCGCCAGCACCAACATGCCGGCCACGATGGTGCGGGTCAGAAAGGCCTGGCTCTCGCGGATGTTGTCCTTGATCTGCATGCTGCGGTCAGCTGACATCGAAGTGGCGGCGGATTGAGCGCAGTGTGACAAAAATCCAAGGCCAAAGCAGCGCACTGATCAGTGGTACTGCCCAGTAAACGAGCCCGGGGGTCTCGCCGCGGGTCGCGCCAGTTACCCACAGTGCCAGCAGACGCTCGATGACCAGCAGCACCAAGATACCGAGTGATTGCTGCCAAAATGGAAACACGCGGATTCGCTGATGCAGCTGAATGGCGATGAAGGTCACGACCGACAGCCCGAGCGCATGCTGCCCCAGCAGCGTGCCGGTCAGCACATCGAGCACGATACCGACCACGAATCCGCTGCCGACGCCGATCCGGTGCGGCAGCGCAATCGCCCAATACAGCAATACCAGGGTGACCCACTGTGGACGAAACGGACGCGCCCACTCTGGCATCGGCAAGATGGTCAGCAGCATCGCGATACACAGGGAGATCAGTATGACCAGACGCCCATGTCCGTCTGCGCTCATGTGGCCGGCTCCGCCCGGTCTGCGTCGACGGATTCATCGGCCGCTGGCGTGGGCGCATCCGCGCCCGCATCGGGTGTTTCCGCCCCGGTGGCATCCGGCAGCATGGGGAGCTGGTTTGGCACTGTCCAGACCAGCAGGACCTCACGACTGCGGTCGAGGTGCGCGCGCGGCTCTGCGACGACTGACGAAAAAGGCGCGTCCGGGGAGCGGTCGACTCGCTTCACCGTGGCCACCGGATAGCCGGGCGGAAATTTGCCGCCGAGTCCCGACGTAACCAAAAAATCGCCCTCCGCGATGTCGGAGTTGGTGGGCAGGTAGGGGAGTTCCAGCGCGTCAATGCGGCCGGTACCTACAGCGATGGTGCGCAGCCCGCTGCGCAGCACCTGCACGGGCAGCGCATGGCTGATGTCGGTGATCAGCAGCACCGTCGAAGAGAATGGCGTCACGCCAATAACCTGGCCCATCACCGCATGCGCATCCAGCACCGGCTGTCCTTCGTAGGCGCCCGATGCCGCGCCCTTATTGATGACGACCTGTTGCTTATAAGGATCTAGATCGACCGAAGAGAGCTCCGCGACCAGCACCCGGTCACCGACCTTGAACGACGAATCGACGAGGTCTCGCAGGCGCATGTTCTCCGCCTGCAGCGAGTCGTACTTCTGAAGCTCTGCCCGCAGACGGAGATTCTGGTTGCGCAGTTCCCGATTCTGCGCCAGCAGCACGTCGCGGTCGCTGGTCGTCTCGCCCAGCCAGCGTGAGGCCGTGAATGGCAGATCGGCCAGGTAATGCAGCGGGTAGGTCAGAACGGAGAGTGCGTTGCGCAGCTGCTGCAGGTGGTGATAACGGTGGTCGAGCACCAATAGGGCCAGAGACAGAATGACGGCGACCACCAGGCGGGTGGGCTGCGATGGGCCCTGTGCAAAGATCGGCTTGATGGTAAGGCTCTCCGTTCTTGCGATAAGCCACGCGCGACGCTCAGTCGAAGCGCCGCGTCCGAAACGCTATTCGACCGTGAAGATGTCGCCTCCACGCTCGTCCATCAGCTCGAGCGCGCGACCGCCGCCGCGCGCCACACAGGTCAAGGGGTCTTCGGCGACAATCACTGGCAACCCGGTCTCTTCCTCGATCAGACGATCTAAATCCTTGAGTAGGGCGCCGCCGCCGGTCAGCACGATGCCGCGCTCTGCGACGTCGGCGCCGAGCTCCGGCGGCGTCTGTTCGAGGGCCTTTCTTACCGCATCGACGATGCCGGACAGCGGCTCCTGCAGGGCTTCGAGGATCTCATTCGAGCTCAGCGTAAAGCTGCGCGGCACGCCCTCCGCCAAATTGCGGCCCTTGACCTCGATCTCGCGGACCTCATTGCCGGGATAGGCCGAGCCGATATCCTTTTTGACCCGCTCGGCAGTGGCCTCGCCGATCAGCGTGCCGTAATTGCGGCGTACGTAATTGATGATCGCCTCGTCGAATTTATCGCCGCCGATACGCACCGAATTGGAGTAGACGATGCCGTTCAGCGAAATGATTGCGACCTCGGAGGTCCCGCCCCCGACATCCAGAACCATCGAGCCGCGTGCCTCATCGACCGGCAGCCCGGCACCGATCGCCGCAGACATCGGCTCTTCGATCAGGTAGACCTCGCGTGCGCCGGCGCCAGCGGCCGACTCCTTGATGGCGCGACGCTCGACCTGGGTCGAACCACAGGGCACACAAACCAGGACCCGCGGGCTTGGCCTGATCAGGCGCGATTCATGCACCTTGTGGATGAAGTACTGCAGCATCTTCTCCGTGACCGTGAAGTCTGCGATCACGCCTTCCTTCATCGGTCGAATGGCGGTGATGTTGGCCGGCGTGCGGCCCAACATCTTCTTCGCGTCTTCCCCGACGGCAGCCACCGATTTCGGACCGCCGGGACCGCGGTCCTGGCGAATCGCGACCACGGAGGGTTCGTTGAGGACGATGCCCTGGTCGCGTGCGTAGATCAGTGTGTTCGCGGTGCCGAGATCGATCGAGAGGTCGTTGGAGAAGAGTCCACGGATACGACGAAGGAACATGCTGTGTTTTCCGGTGGCCGACCGAACGCTGCCCAATAGCGCCTCGGCCGGTGACGATTACGCGAAAAGCCGGGCGCCCATAGCCCGAAGAGACGCGTAATCTAGCAACGGCCCCGGAGTTCGGCAAGCGCTCGGCAGGGTATTTGCTTTCGGGGCTGCATCGGATTGTGGTAATTTCGCCACCTTGCTAGCGCGACACTCAAGGCTGCCAAACCGATGTCTCTATCCCCTGACGAAGTGGCGAAGATCGCCCATCTGGCGCGCCTGGCGGTAGAGCCGCAGCAGCTCGAGGCGCTCGGCGCCGAATTATCGAAGATTCTCGAGCTCGTCGCAGAGATGGATGCGCTCGACACCCGGCAGGTGACGCCGATGGCCCATCCGCTCGAGATGGCACAGCGCCTGCGCGAGGACCTGGTCACCGAGCCCGTGGTACGCGAGCGATATCAGGCGGGCGCGCCCGCGGTGGAGAACGGCCTTTTCCTGGTGCCCAAGGTGATCGAGTGAGAAACCAAAATCCGCAGAGGCGACCCTCCACTCTCAGGACCGATCAGGATTGAGCCTTGGAACTGCATGAACAATCCATCGCCCAGCTGAGCACGCGCCTGGGCACCGGTGAGGTGTCCAGCACCGAGCTGACGACACATATGCTGCAGCGCATTCGGGCGCACGATGCGGCATTGAACTGCTTCATCACGGTCACTGAGGAGGCCGCGCTCGCCCAGGCCAAGGCGGCGGATGAGTGCATCGCTGCTGGCCAGGCCGGGCCGCTGACGGGCGTCCCGATTGCCCATAAGGACATCTTCTGCACGCGGGATGTGCGCACCAGCTGCGGTTCCCGCATGTTGGAGAATTTCGTGTCACCCTACGACGCGACCGTGGTCAGCAAGCTGCAGCAGGCGGGTGCCGTCATGCTGGGTAAGACGAACATGGACGAGTACGCAATGGGCTCCTCGAACGAGACCAGCTATTTCGGCCCGGTGCGCAACCCATGGGACACCGAGACCGTCCCTGGCGGCTCATCCGGCGGCTCGGCGGCGGCAGTCGCGGCGCGATTGTGCGTGGCGGCGACCGGCACCGATACCGGCGGGTCCATTCGCCAACCCGCCGCATTGACTGGCATCACGGGCCTCAAGCCAACCTATGGGCGCTGCTCTCGTTGGGGCATGATCGCGTTCGCCTCATCGCTCGATCAGGCCGGTCCTATGGCCCGCAGTGCCGAAGATGCGGCCCTCATGCTGGCCGGCATGGCCGGTTTCGACGAACGCGATTCGACGTCCGCGCAGCGACCGGTCGACGACTACGCCGGCGCGCTCGGCAACGACATCCGGGGCGTCAGGATCGGCGTCGTCAGAGAATTCATGGGCGACGGCCTGGATGCGGGCGTAGGCGCCTCGGTGCTGGACGCGGTCGAGGAACTCAAGCGGCTCGGTGCCGAGATGGTCGAGGTCAGCCTGCCGAATGCAGGGCTCTCGGTGCCTGCCTATTACGTTGTCGCACCGGCCGAATGTTCCTCCAATCTGGCGCGCTTCGATGGGGTGCGCTATGGCCACCGTTGCGAGGATCCGAAAGACCTCGAGGATCTTTACAAGCGTTCGCGCACGGAGGGCTTTGGTGCCGAGGTAAAGCGCCGGATCATGATTGGTACCTACGCACTGTCGGCAGGCTACTATGATGCCTATTACCTGAAGGCACAGAAGGTGCGTCAGCTGATTGCGGACGACTTCCGCCAGGCGTTCGAAGAATGCGATCTGATCGTCGGTCCAACCGCACCGGGCACGGCGTTTCGTCTCGGCGAGAAGGCGGACAATCCGGTGTCGATGTACCTACAAGACATCTATACCATTGCGGTCAACTTGGCCGGCCTTCCGGGTATGTCGATCCCGGCCCCGGCCAGCGATGGCATGCCGGTGGGCCTGCAGCTGATCGGCAGCTATTTCGACGAGGCGCGCCTATTGAATGTGGCACACCAGCTGCAACTGGCGACCGACTGGCACCGGCAGCGCCCCGCGGGTTTCTAGCCCGCTTATTGATCAACGAACAGCGTTCCGGACGACAAAGCATGCAATGGGAAACCGTTATCGGTCTGGAGATCCACACCCAGCTCGCGACAAAGTCGAAGATATTCTCGGCATCCTCGACCGAATTCGGCGCCGAACCGAACACCCAGGCCTCGTTGATCGACCTGGGCATGCCGGGTGTGCTACCGGTATTGAATCGAGAGGCGGTTCGCATGGCGGTGCGCTTTGGCAAGGCGATCGGCGCACAGGTCGCTGAGCGCTCGGTGTTTGCCCGCAAGAACTATTTCTACCCCGACCTCCCGAAAGGGTATCAGATCAGCCAGTACGAGCTGCCGGTGGTCGGCGAGGGGAGCGTCGAGGTCGTGCTGGAAGACGGTTCGAGCAAGGCGGTCGGGGTGACCCGCGCGCACCTTGAGGAAGACGCCGGCAAGTCGCTGCACGAGGACTTCCACGGCATGACCGGGATCGATCTCAACCGCGCTGGCACCCCGCTGCTCGAGATTGTCTCCGAGCCGGACATGCGCTCGGCCAAGGAGGCCGTTGCCTACGCCAAGAAGATACATCAGATCGTAACCTACATCGGGATCTGTGACGGCAATATGCAGGAAGGCTCGTTCCGCATGGACGCCAATGTCTCGATCCGTCCACAGGGCCAGGCCGAGCTGGGGACGCGCGCCGAGCTCAAGAACATCAACTCCTTCCGCTTTCTCGAAAAGGCTATCAATTACGAGGTCGAGCGGCAGATTGAGGTATTGGAGGACGGTGGGCGGGTCGTCCAGGAGACCCGTCTGTACGATGCGGACAAGGATGAGACCCGACCCATGCGCAGCAAGGAAGAGGCCAACGATTATCGTTACTTCCCCGATCCGGACCTTTTGCCGCTGCAGATCGATGCAGCGTTCATCGCCGAAGTGGTCGCCGAAATGCCCGAACTGCCGGACGCCCGGCGAGCGCGCTTCGAGACCGACTACGGGCTGTCGGCCTACGATGCGGATGTCCTGACCAGCAGCCGGGCGCAGGCGGACTATTTCGAAACCGCGACGGCTGCTGGGGGCGATGCGAAATCGGTTGCCAACTGGGTCATGGGTGAATTGGCCGCGGCGCTCAACAAACACGGGCTGGATATCGGCCAAAGTCCGGTGGCTGCCGCCGCGCTGGGTGAACTGGTCGCACGCATCAAGGACAACACCATCTCTAGCAAGATTGCGAAAGACGTGCTCGCCGCAATGTGGGCCGGTGAGGGTGGTGCTGATGCGATCATCGAGGCGAGGGGTCTCAAGCAGATCACCGATAGTGGCGCCATCGAGACACTGGTCGATGAGGTGCTGGCGGCAAACGCGGAGCAGGTCGAGAATTACCGCAACGCCGACGCGGCGAAGCAGCCCAAGATGCTCGGCTTTTTTGTCGGCCAGATCATGAAGAAGTCACAGGGCAAGGCGAACCCGCAGCAGGTCAATGCGCTGTTGCGCAAAAAGCTGGGGGCTTAGCCCGATGTTGCAAATGCCGGTATAGCGTGTTGCCTACCGCGCATCTGGGTCGATTACAAGTCGACTGGCGCCGCGTGACGCATGCCCTCGGCGTTTTTTGTTGGCACTGTAGGTGATTGCTGGTGAACGAAGTGCAGATCCGTATGGCAAACGACGCGGATGCCGGTGCCTGGGACGCCTATGTGCTGGCGCATCCGCGGGGCACCTTCTTTCACCGCTATGGGTGGAAGCGCCTGATCGAATCCACCTATCGGCATCCCGGCCACTATCTGATGGCGCTGTGCGACGGCGCCGTGTGCGGCCTTTTGCCGCTTGGTGAAGTCAAGCACCTGCTGTTTGGTCATTCTCTGATCTCGGTGCCGTTTTGTGTCTATGGCGGTGTCCTTGCCGACGATGACGCCATCAGAGAGGCGCTTGAGGCACATGCGATGCGCCTCGCTCAGACACTCGGTGTCGATCATCTCGAGTTGCGCAACGAGCAACCGGTACGCGAAGACTGGCTGCGCAAAGATCACCTCTATGTCACGTTCCGACGCGCCCTCAGCGAAGATCACGAGGCGAACATGAGCGCCATTCCGCGTAAGCAACGGGCGATGGTGCGCAAGGGCATCAAGGCGGGGTTGACCAGCGAGTTGGACGAGGGCGTCGACAACCTCTATCTCGCGTATTCCGAGAGCGTGCGCAACCTGGGGACGCCGGTCTTCGATAAGGCGCATTTTCGCGCTATCCGCGCCGAGTTCGCGGAGGATGTCGACGTGGTCACCGTGCGCCACGAAGGCCGGCTAGTTGCCTCGGTGATGAACTACTACTTCCGTGATCAAGTGCTGCCTTTTTATGGGGGCGGCATCGCCGCGGCGCGCGACCTCGCGGCCAACGACTTCATGTACTGGGAAGTCATGCGGCGTGCCGTCGAGCGTGGCTGTCACGTTTTTGATTTCGGCCGCAGCAAAGTCGATACCGGATCCTATCGTTTCAAGAAGCACTGGGGCTTTGAACCCGAACCCCTGTGCTATGAGTATTTTCTGGTGAAGGCGACCGAGATGCCGGACCTGAATCCGAACAATCCCAAATATCGCCACTTCATCAACACCTGGAAACGCCTGCCGGTGGGGCTGAGTCGTGCGATCGGACCGTGGCTGGCGCGTGGTCTTGCCTGAACTCAGGCGACACTGACCCGGTTGCGGCCCTCTCTCTTTGAACGGTAGAGGGCCTGATCGGCGCGATTGACGAACTCCATGACATCCTCGCCGGCCTGAAACGTCGCGACACCGGCGGAGATGGTGATCTGTCCCAAGGGCTTTTTGTTGTCTGCGCGCACCAGTTGGGCATTCTCGACGGCCTTGCGGATCGATTCGGCCACGGCCTGGGCACCGCCTCCCGGTGTCTCAGGCAGCAGCACCGTAAATTCCTCGCCCCCGTAACGCGCAGCGCTGTCCTTGCCCTTGATGTTCTTCTCCAGCACTTGGGCGACAAAGCGGATGACGCGATCGCCGATCAGATGACCGTGGGTGTCATTGACCGATTTGAAATGGTCGATGTCCAGCATCACCACCGAGGGTGGCGCGTCACTCGGCATCTCTGCGATCGCCCTATTTAGTTCTTCGAGCAGCGCGAAACGGTTGTAAAGGCCGGTCAGTGGATCGGTGTTGGCGCGCTTGCGTTCGCGCTGCAGTTGCTCGTGGAGTTCCTCGATCTCTTTCGATTTCGACTCGAACTGGCTGCGCATCTCTTGCGTAGCATCTTGCATGCTACGTGTCTCGGCAATGAGGGTTTGGAGCATCTGACGAATATCCGACAGATCGTTATTTTCTGCCACGCCGTCGACCAGGCCACCGAGTTTGCCCTCGAACGCGCGCGCGCCATTGCCGGCCTCGTCAAGCGAGGAACTGACTTCGCCGAGGATCTTGTGGAGCTGCTCGCGTACCAGTTCGATATTGCCGACCTCGTGCTCGGCCACGAACTGTCGGTACAGTCCGGCACACACTGCCTCGGTGAACGGCTGTTTTTCCGCAATCAGACGGTCGATCTCGGCGTTGAGCTCGGCGTTTTCGCCAGTGACATAGGTGTACCAGACTGCATAGTTCTCGGGGGTGGCCAACACGCGCTGTTGCGACATCAACGGCAGGGCCAGGCGCAGATATTCCGCGGCCGTTTCGATGGTCAGGCTGTTGGCAGCAGCGCTCATCGCTTGCCCTCTGAAGATCGAGAATAGGGTGCTTGTGACGAGCCTATCGGCAGACCTCCATCGGATCTTTAGTCCCACGCAATGCGCTTTTGCGCCATGGCTACCGTGTACTGCCGGCCCTGCTTTAACTTGCGATGATTGCCGAACACCTGTTCGAAGGCGCGCGCGATGAACTGGCGCAGACCGCTGATGACCACGACATACAGTCGGCCATCTGCCTCGAGATGTTCATAAATGTCGGTAAAAAACAGATAGTAGTGTTCCTTGCTGGTCTTGGCCGGCAGGTTGGTCACGGCGAGGGTGAAAGTCTGCCAGGGGACATGGCTGAGACCGTCACTGAGGATCGCATGCGCATTGGGAATCTTGTTCGTCTTCGCGTTTTTATTGGCATAGTCGACGGCGACGAAGTCCTTGTCGACCATCAGGCAGCCGCCCTGCGGCGCCGACTTGGCAATCGCCAGCCCGAGCGGCCCGTAGCCGCAACCCAGGTCAATGGCCCGCTCGTCCGGCCGGACCTCGAGGTGATCCAGCAGCAGCCGGGTGCCCTCATCGACGGCCTTGGGCGAAAACAGCCCCCAGGTGGTGTGGAAGGTCAAGGGATGGCCGAGCAGGGTGTCGCTGAACACGATATCCTGCCGCAGTCGGTCGAGGTCAAAGGGTTGGACGGGCTTTTTCGTCATCGGTGTCGAGCGGTTGGTTAAGCCGGGAGGCTATCCGCGGCAGCTGCGTCGCAACGCTATCATTTTGCGCCACACACCGGGCAGGATGGGTCCGGCCGCAGCCGCAGCTCCCGCCATTGCATGCGCAGGGCGTCGAGGATCAGCAGGCGACCGCTCAGGGCCTCGCCGACGCCACACAGCAGCTTGATGGCCTCGAGTGCCTGCATCGAACCAATGATGCCGACCAGCGGGGCGATGACGCCGTTTTCACTGCAGCTCAGCTCTTCCTCGCCGTCTTCATCGTAGAGACAGCGGTAGCAGGGACCGGTGGGGCCGCCGTCAAATACGGTGATCTGGCCGTCCCAGCGGATGGCCGCGCCCGAGACGAGCGGTTTGTGGAGCGCGTAGCAGAGTCGGTTCAGGGCGAAACGGGTGGCAAAGTTGTCGCTGCAATCGAGAACGATGTCGGCGTCGGCGACGGCGGCTTGGAGTGCGGTGTCGCGCAGCCGGATGTGGTGTAGGACAAGCCGCGGCTCGGGATTCAGTGCGCGTAAGCCCTGTTCGGCCGAGACCGTCTTGGCGAGGCCAATGCGTTGTGTGGTGTGCAGCACCTGGCGTTGAAGATTACTCAGATCAACCCGGTCGTCGTCGGCTATCGCCAGGGTACCGATGCCGGCCGCGGTCAGATACATTGCCGCCGGGGAACCCAGGCCGCCCAGCCCGACGATCAGTGCGCTCCCCTCGCGCAAGCGCTGTTGGCCCTCGATGCCCAGCTCGGGGAGCATGATCTGGCGGCTGTAACGCAGCAGGTCGTCGTCATCCATCGGGGAAGTGAAGCACCTCTGCCTGGCCGACTGCCGTTACCCCGCCTAGCTAGAGATAACGTCGCCAATGCTCTGGCCGATCGTCCTGACAGCCATGTTCGCGTTTGCGGTAACGATTGGCGAAGACCTTTTGCGTGCAGTTTGCGTCGCCCTTGGCGCAGCCCAAATTTGCCCGCTGGGTCTCCTCGGTGTAGTGAAAGAGCGCGCGCCGGATCTTGTACATGAGTCGGTTGTCGAGATGAAAGCCGCGCTGCTGCAGCAGTCCCTCGATATCTGCAAGGCAGATCTCCAGCAGGTGATAGCAGACGACCAGGTTAACGGCGTCAATCACGTCGACGCGCTGCACCCCGTCGATCGCAATCAGAAAGTCGGCCGCCGAGCGTGCCTGATTGTCATCGGGGTGCAGGGAGCAGAACGCGATCTCGCGTTGCCGCTGAAGGCTGTCGCCCTGGTTGTCCATGGTGGCAATGCTGGGCCGAAAGACCCTACCGGTCAAGGGCGATCATTGGGCAGCTGTGCTATGCGTACATCCGGCATGCGCCCTCCTGCGTGGCGTTCCTGGCCGGCCAGATCGCGGCGGAGCGCGACCTGCTGAAAGCCTTGGCCCTGCAGCAGATCGACCACACGGCTGCCCTGATCGTGGCCGTGTTCCAGCCACAGCCAGCCGCCGGGTCGCAAAAAACCTGGCGCCGCATCGATAATCGCGCGTATGTCGTCGAGACCGTCTTCACCGGCCACCAGGGCCTGCACGGGCTCGAAGCGGAGGTCACCGCGTGCAAGAAGCGGGTCGTCTTGCGCCACGTAGGGTGGATTGGAGACGATCAGATCGAATGATGACCCGGCGGGTAGTGCGGAAAACCAGTCACCATGTGCGAAATCCACGCTGGACAGGCTCAGTAGTCCGGCGTTGGCACGGGCGATCTCCAGCGCCGCGGTGCTCCGGTCAACGCCCAGGACCCGCCAGCTCGGCCGTTCACTGGCCAGCGCGAGGGCGATGGCGCCGCTGCCGGTGCCGAGATCGAGGATATCTGCGTCGTCCGGCAGCGTGATCCCCAGTGCAATCTCGACCAGCCCCTCGGTCTCGGGGCGCGGGATCAGGGTGTCGCGACTTACACTGAGTGTGAGCGACCAGAATTCGCGCCTGCCGGTGAGGTGGGCGATCGGATGCCCGTCGCGGCGCTGCGCCACCCATTCGGTGAAGGCGGCGATCTCGGCCGCGGTGGGGGCGTGTTCCGGGTGCGCGTACAGCCAGCTGCGATCCTGCCCGAGTGCATGCGCCAGCAGGATCTCAGACTCCAGCGCCGGCGTATCGACAATGGCGGCCAGCACCTGACGCGCGTCCGCGAGCAGGGCACCGACGCTGTTCATTCCGCCGACAGGGCGGCCAGCTGTCCGGCCTGGTACTCATGCTGCAAGGGGTCTATGACTTGGTCTAGGGCACCCTGCATGATCTCGTCGAGCTTATACAGTGTGAGATTGATGCGATGGTCGGTCAGACGGTTCTGCGGGAAGTTGTAGGTTCGAATGCGCTCCGAACGGTCGCCGCTGCCGACCTGGAGGCGGCGATCCTCGGCCTGGCTGGCAGCGGCGCTCTCGCGGGCCGCAGCGAGCAGCCTTGCCTGCAATAGGGACATGGCGCGCGCCTTGTTCTTGTGCTGAGAACGCTCGTCCTGACACTCCACCACGACGCCGCTCGGCAGGTGGGTGATGCGCACCGCCGAATCCGTGGTATTGACGTGTTGACCGCCGGCGCCGGAGGAACGGTAGGTATCGATGCGCAGATCGCTCGGGTTGATCTCGAACTCATCGACGCTTTCGGCCTCCGGCAGGATGGCCACAGTACAGGCCGAGGTGTGGATGCGACCCTGTGATTCGGTCTCCGGTACCCGCTGCACCCGATGTGCGCCGGATTCAAACTTGAGCCGCGAGTAGACCTCCTGGCCGATGATGCGCATCACCACCTCCTTGTAGCCGCCGAGTTCGCCGACGCTCTCGCCGACCGTTTCGGTCTTCCAGCGCCGTTGTTCCGCATACCGCAGGTACATGCGCAACAGGTCGCCGGCGAACAGTGCCGCCTCCGCACCCCCCGTCCCGGCGCGTACCTCGAGGTAGACGTTGCGCGCATCGTTCGGATCGCGCGGCAGCAGCAGGCGTTGGAGTTCAGGCTCGAGTTCACCCAAGGTGGCGCGGGCCTCGCGGCAGGCGTCCTCGGCGAGTTCTGTCATCTCTGGATCCGCCAACATCTCCTCGGCGCTGTGCAACTCGGTCTCAGCCGAGACATAGCGCTGGTAGCACAGGCTAAGCGGTTCGATCTGGGCATATTCGCGGCTCAGGTCGCGAAAGCCATTCGCATCGGCCTGGATCGCCGGGTCGGCGAGCAGTGCGGTAATCTCCTGGTAACGGTCGCTGATCTGTTCGAGCTTACTGCGAATACTGGCATTCATCGTTTGCGGGGGCGGCCTTGGGGTATCGATGCGGGGATGGGCCGACCGGGTGGATCGGCGAGCGCGTACGCTTACGCGCAGGTCTGGCTAATCGTTACCCGATTTTCCGTGGCCCAACTGGAATAGGGCGTTGGCGGCCTCGAGAAGCTCACGCCGGCCGCTGCTGCCGGCCTCGCGCAGTTGCGCACTCGGGGTGTGCAATAGTTTGTTGGTCAGGGTCTGGGCAAGGTAATTCAGGGCCTCGTCGGCAGGCTTGCCGCAATCGACCATATGCCTGGCCTTGAGCAGCACTTGGTCGCGGATCTCGCCCGCCTGCTGGCGGTAATCCTGGATCAGGCCCACCGCATCCAGCGAGCGCATCCAGGCAAGAAATTCGTCGACCTGAAACGCGATGATCTCGCGCGCCTGCTCGGCGGCCTCCTGGCGCGAGCGCAGATTATCCTGGATGACATCCTCGAGATCGTCGACGGTGTAAAGGTACACGTCCTCCAGATCGGCCACCTCGGCCTCGATATCCCGGGGTACGGCGATATCGACCATGAACATCGGCCGGTGGCGGCGCCGTTTCAGCGCGCTTTCCACCGTGCCTTTGCCAAGGATGGGCATCGGACTGGCGGTCGAGGCCACCACGATGTCCGCGTCCGCCAGATGTGACGGAATCTCCGTCAAACTGATCGCATAGGCGTCGAACTGCAGCGCCAGCTCCTCGGCACGCGCAATCGTGCGGTTGGCGACGATGATGCGGCCGATGCCGTTCTGTATCAGGTGGCGCGCTGCGAGTTCGACCGTCTCGCCAGCGCCGATCAGCATGGCAGTCTGTTTCGAAAGATCGGTGAAGATCTGGCGGGCCAGGCTGACTGCGGCGAATGCGACTGACACCGGGCTGTCGCCAATCGCGGTGTCGGTGCGCACCTGCTTGGCGGTCGCAAAGGCGTGCTGAAACAATCGGGTCAGGAGCTTGCCGGTGCGGCCCGCCTCCTTTGCGGTCTGAAAAGCGCTCTTCACCTGGCCAAGGATCTGCGGTTCGCCCAGCACCAGGGAATCCAGACCGCTGGAGACCGACAGCAGATGAGCCACGACCTTCCTGCCTTCGTGGTGGTAAAGATAGGGTGCGATATCCTCCACCGACAGGCCGTGGAACCTGGCCAGCCAGTCGCGGGTCAACTCCTGCGGATCGTCGACCGCATCGTCGGCACTGCAATAGATCTCAGTGCGGTTGCAGGTGGAGAGGATCACCGCCTCCTCGATGCCGGGAAGTTCCGCGAGACTACGCAGCGCACCGACCACGATATCCGGGCCAAAGGTCACACGCTCACGGATGCTGACCGGAGCGGTTGTGTGGTTGAGACCAATGACTAGCGGGGGCATATTGGGTTAAGTAGCTGGGCGACCGATTGGAAATTTTGAGATATCAAATGGTTGAATGCAAGTGTGCGGGCCACTCCGGGATTGGGACGAAAGCGCGACAAGGCGTTTTCGCCGACGCACCAATCGACTAATCTAGGCATGGTGAGAGCACTCGTTCTAGGCCTGGGGCTGATGCTGCTGTTTGCCACCCAGGGCTGTCAAACTTTACAGCAGAAGACGCCGGCGGCAACAAGCGACAGCGATGCCGAGGTGCCGGTCCCCCTGGTCCTGCCGTTTCCCGAGCCGGAACCCGTCGCGCGCGAGCTGGATGAGGACCTGATCTACAGCTACCTCGTGGGCGAGATAGGCGCCAATCGCGGTGATCTACGGTTGGCACAAAGCCACTATCAGCATGCCGCGATCCTGGCGCAGGATGCCTATGCGGCTGAACGTGCCACGCGGATCGCACTGCATCTCAAAGACTATCCAGCCGGCTTGGCCGCCGTGCGGCGATGGGTCGAATTCGCGCCGAACGATGTCACGGCGCGCCAGCTCGCGGCCGTGCTGTTTCTGCGCAACCAGCAGATCGACGCAGCGGGGGAGCAGTTGGATGCCCTGGTCAAGATCGCGGAGGCACGCGACCTCGACGGTTTCCTGCAGGCGGCCGGCGTGCTCAGCGCCGAGCCCGATCGCGCTGGGGCCAAGCAGTTGATGCAGGGGCTGCACGAACGACATCCGGACGATGTGCGCTCTTCGTATGCCCTAGCGGTAATGGAAACCGCGCACCGGCAATTCGCCGAGGCCCAGGCGCGGCTGCGCGGGGTGATTGCCGAGGACCCCGCATGGGATCAGCCACGGGTACTGCTTTCCCGGGTACTGGTGGCACAGAATCAGCGCGGGCAGGCGCGGGCACTACTGGATGAAGGCGTACGTCTCTATCCCGACAGTGTGCTGCTGCGCACCACGTATTCGCGGCTGCTGGTAGATCTTGCCGATTATCCCGCGGCGCTGGAACAATTCCGTGAGCTGCACCGGTTGACGCCGGATGATGACGAGATCGCCTTCGGATACGCCATGCTGGCGACCCAGCAGGAAAATTGGGACGAGGCGCGGCCACTCTGGCAGGAATTGCGTGGCGTATCGGATCGGCGTGATGAAGCCAGCTACTACCTCGCGCAGGTCGAAGAGGAAAATGGCAACGACGATCTGGCGATCGGTCTATTCCGCTCTGTCGGCGGGACCGAGCTGAAGGTCGACGCGGTCATGCGCACGGCGCAGATTCTGGGGCGAACGGAGCGGCTGGCCGAGGCGCGTGATGGCCTGCAGCGGGCGCGCATCGCCAACCCAGGACGTGCGGCAGACCTATACGTTGCGGAGACCCAGATCGTTCAGAAGTACGGCGACCCAGACGATGCCCTGACGTTGTACGAAGCGGCCATCGCGGCGTTTCCCGATAATCAGGATCTGCTCTACAACCGCGCCCTGTTTGTTGTCGAACTGGGTGATTTTGCCTGGATGGAGCGCGACCTCCGGCGCCTGCTGGATGAAGACCCCGACTACGCGGATGCCCTAAATGCGCTCGGCTACACGCTGGCCGACCGCAATGAGCGTCTCGATGAGGCCTTCGCCTACGTGTCGCGTGCGCTGAAGCTGCGTCCTGACAGTCCGGCAGTGCTCGATAGCATGGGTTGGGTCTTGTATCGTCAAGGTGATCTGGTCCAGGCCGCGAGCTACCTGCGCCGCGCGCTCGCACTGACTCAAGATGACGAGATTGCCGCGCACCTCGGTGAGGTGCTGTGGGTGAGCGGTCAGCGCGCCGGTGCCCGGGCAGTCTGGCGGGAAGGCCTGGCGCACTCTCCCGATAGCGATAAAATCCGCGCAGTGATAGAGAGGCTTCAGGCCGAATCACAATGACAGCCCCCGATGCCTGGCCTGCGCCGGCCAAGCTCAATCTGATGCTGCGCATCGTCGGCCGACGACCGGATGGCTACCATCTGCTGCAGACCGTCTTTCAGTTTATTGATCTCTGCGACTCACTATTTTTCTCGGTGCGCCAAGATGGCGTTGTGCGACGTGTCAGCCCGCTGCCCGGCGTGGCATCGGCCGACGACCTGGTAGTTCGCGCGGCAAGGCTGCTGCAGCGGGAAACCGGTTGTTCGCTGGGCGTCGATATTCATGTGGACAAGCGGATCCCGCTGGGCGGGGGGCTTGGCGGCGGCAGCTCGAATGCGGCGACCACACTTGTCGCGCTGAATCGTTTGTGGCGATGCGGGCTTGATCGCGCCAGCTTGATGACCCTCGGGCTGAAACTCGGCGCAGATGTGCCAATTTTTGTTCATGGCAGGGCCGCATGGGCCGAGGGAGTGGGAGAAGCATTCAGCGATATTGAACCGGCGACGCCCGTCTATCTCCTGCTGGCACCAGCCGTCCACGTCGATACGGGAAAAGTCTTCCAAGACCCCGAATTGACAAGGAATTCCCGCAGAATCACAATACGCGACTTTCTCGATGGGGAGCAGACCAACGACTGTCTGCCCGTCGTCACAAAGCGTCACCTAGCTGTGAGGCAAGCATTTGATTGGCTTGACGAAAAAGCGGAAGCGCGTATGACCGGCAGCGGGGCCTGCGTGTTCGCGCCCTGTGCGAGCCGCGCAGAGGCGGAGGCCCTGTTGCGGCAGCGGCCGCCCGAGGTCGCCGGATTTGTGGTCCGGGGAATGAATCGCTCGCCGCTGCTGGGCGCGGAGGGCGGATAGCGACGGCAAACTTTGCACATTGGGGCGTGGCCAAGCGGTTAAGGCACCGGACTTTGACTCCGGCATCGGAGGTTCGAATCCTCCCGCCCCAGCCATAAATTGCGGCCGCAAGGCGGCCGAGCACCCGAGGGTGTAGGGCTCTGCCGACGATGGCAGGGCATCCTACTCGTCACCGAAACTGACGGGAGTCGACAGTGTCCAGCAGCGGCATGATGGTTTTCTCGGGCAATGCCAACCCGCAGCTTTCGGCGGACATCGCCAGCTATCTGGACATCGCGCTGGGCAAGGCGGCGGTTGGCCAGTTCAGCGATGGCGAGTCGATGGTGGAGATTCAGGAGAATGTCCGCGGCCGAGACGTCTTTGTCGTGCAGCCCACCTGCGAGCCGACCAACGACAATCTTATGGAGTTGTTGGTCATGGTCGATGCGCTGCGCTGGTCGTCGGTGCGTCGGGTGACCGCGGTAATCCCCTATTTCGGCTACGCACGCCAGGATCGTCGCCCGCGATCGGCCAGAGTGCCGATCACCGCGCGGCTGGCGGCCAAAATGATCGGCACGGCGGGTGCCGACCGGGTGCTTACCATGGATCTGCACGCGGATCAGATCCAGGGATTTTTCGATATCCCGGTGGATAACGTCTACGCGTCTCCGATCCTGCTGGGCGACGTTTGGCGCCAGAAGTATCCGGACCTAATGGTGGTATCGCCCGACGTCGGTGGCGTTGTGCGCGCCCGGGCGCTGGCAAAGCGCCTGGACGACGCAGACCTGGCGATCATCGACAAGCGTCGACCGAAGACGAATGTTGCACAGGTCATGAATATCATCGGCGATGTGGAAGGCCGAACCTGTGTCTTGATAGACGACCTGGTCGATACGGCGGGCACCCTTTGCAAGGCGGCCGGCGCGCTGAAGGCTCATGGCGCCGCCCAAGTGGTGGCCTACTGCACGCACGCGGTGCTGTCCGGGCCGGCGGTGACCAACATCGAGTCGTCGCTTTTGGACGAATTGGTGGTGACGTCGACGATCCCGCTGCGTGAAGACGCGGCGGCGTGCACCAAGATTCGTCAGCTGTCGATTGCCGGCCTCCTGGCCGAGTCAATCCGCAGGATAAACAACGAGGAATCGGTCAGTTCGCTGTTCGTGGACTGACGACAAGGGGAGAGACCCCGCCCAAGGTGCGTTTGGAAATTGCCTGGTCGCGGGCCCCAAGCGCTTTTTTAATGTCTAAAGAGAGAATCGAGACATGCAGGAAAATTTTGAAATCATCGCAGTGTCCCGCAGCGATCACGGCAAGGGTGCGAGCCGCCGCCTACGTCGCGAGGGAATGGTACCGGGGATCATCTATGGCGGTGGCAAGGACCCGCAGATGTTCTCCACAAAGCATAACGAGCTCATCCAGCACCTGGACAACGAGGCGTTCTACTCGCACATACTCACGGTTCAGGTCGACGGCAAGGCGCAAACAGTTGTTCTGCGCGATCTGCAACGCCACCCATCAAAGCCGTTCGTACAGCACGTCGATCTGATGCGCGTGCGCATGGACGAAGAGATCCGCATGACGGTTCCGCTGCATTTCGAGGGGGAAGAGGGCTGCCCGGGCGTCAAAGCGGGCGGCACGCTGCTGCGCGGTATGAGTGACGTCGAAATCGAGTGCCTGCCGAAAGATCTTCCCGAATACATCGCGGTCGACGTATCCAACATGCAGATCGATGACATCATTCACCTATCCGAGGTGGTGATCCCCGCGGGCGTCAACCTTGTTGGCGGGGAGCACCTCGACGAGGAGAACGACCCCATGGTCGTGACAATCGAGGTCATGCGCGGCTCCGTCGAGGAAGAAGCGGTAGAGGAAGAGGCTCCGCCTGTCGAGACGCCCAAGGCCAAGGGCGAACAGGAATCGGGTGACAAGGACTGACCCGCCGGGCCCCGCGAGGGGGCGTTCAAAGTTGAAACGGCGGCCGTTTGTGCTGCCGTTTTTTGTTGGAAGGATGCGATATGCCTGCCATCCGATGCGTCGTCGGTCTTGGAAACCCCGGGCCGAAATATGCCGAGACACGGCATAACGCCGGCTTCTGGTTCGTTGACCAGCTGGCGCGCGGGCATGCCGCCGTGCTGCGTGCGGAGAACAAATTCTCCGGTGAGATCGCGCGGTTCGCCGCGGCGTCGAGCGACTGCTGGCTGCTCAAGCCCATGACCTATATGAACCACAGCGGCCGTTCTGTGAGTGCGCTGTGCAACTTTTACCGAATACCTCCCGAGGAGCTGCTGGTCGTGTACGACGAACTGGACCTGGCGCCCGGGATGGTGCGCCTGAAGTCCGGCGGCGGCCATGGCGGCCACAACGGCCTGCGCGATATCTGCAGTTCACTGGGCAGCAAGGATTTTCAGCGCCTGCGGATCGGCATTGGCCATCCCGGACACAAAGAGGCAGTGGTGGGTTATGTCTTGTCGCGACCGGGCAGGCACGAGCACCAGGCGATCGAGCAGGGTATTGCCGAGGCACTGCGGCACTGGGACTTGATTCAAGCGGGTGAACTGCAGAAGGCGATGAACGCCCTGCATGCGGCGACCTGATATTGTTGGGTGCGTTGCAGCGCTTGCACTGATTGCCGTCTCGTTCGGTGCGATACGCTGCGCTTTCGCACCCTAGCCTGCAATGGCGCTCCACAACGAGCGCCATACGGATCAACGGTGCGAAGAACGCGGCCAGGGGCCGAACCCTCGGCCCCTGGACTTCTTTCCACTGCTAATCGTTGTTGCCAAAAACATACTTCGGTTTGAACCACTTGACCATCATCGGCAGTAGCATCAGTGCGGTGAAGACATCGATGATCAGCGCCCAGCCGATGAAGATGCTCAGGCCCCAGGTGTTGGCGAGCGTGGTGCCTACCAGCGGGATGAAGCTGCCGAGCAGCACAATGATCGACACAATGACCGCGGAGCCTGTGGTGTTCTGCGTATTGCGCAGGGCCTTTAGCCAGTCGTTGCCCGTGGCCTGCATCTCTTCACGCAACCTCGATACCATGTAGATCCCGTAGTCCACGCCCAGGCCCATGGCGATCGACAGAGTCACCAGCAGATGGAAGGCCAGGTTGCCGGACCAGTTCTCAACCGAGGTGAAATACCCCCCTAGGCCGTACTGCGCGAACAGCGTGATCAGCAGGGTCAGGGTCAGCATGCCCGAGACCAGCACCGAGCGGAACATCAGTGCCGCGATGATGAAGATCGCTAGCGCGGTCTGTAACGGCCCGACCAGCCAGTTCTGCATGGCCACCTCGCGGGTCGCTTCCGTCGCGCCGAGGAAGCCGCCGATACCCGGCCTCACGTAGCTCGGGCCGTCGACAGACAGCTCATTAGTGTCGCCAGAGGTATCGGCGTTGCGCAAGCCGAAGTGGATCTTTGAGAAACCTGGATCGTTCTTGTGGTCTTCGATGTACTGCTGGATGTCCATCGTGACCTCGTGGGTCTCGACCGGGTCCATGGTGTTGATGAATCCGAGGATAACCCCTTCGTTCCAGGTCTCTGTGTTGACGAAGGAATCCATGTCGCCGGCAGAGGTCATGGCCTCGAGCAGGCCGTTGTACATGCGCACGATCTCGGTCGGGCTGCGGTCGTCATCCGGGTCTATTGCCAGCAGGTAGTCCTTGTTAGGTACCCTGAGGTCGCTGAGCTTGGTGGGCTCGCCGACCTCGGCGGTCAGCAGCATGTTCACCAGGCGGACATACTGCGTATAGGAGCCCGTATAGCCGATGAACTCATGCGCGCGCATCCAGTTCTCCATTTTTTCGATGTCGGTGTGCAGCTCGACGTTGTTGAATACGCCCTGCGGCCCACAGGGCTCGTTGTCCCAGCAGCCCAGTTTCTCTTTGAACTCGGCGCACATTCGTGCTTTCTCCAGCGGATCCTCGATATCGTAGATCTCCTCCGGAAAATACTCGTCGATGCATCCTTGGATATTCGGCTCCTTGCCGCGCATCGGAATCGCCACCGAGATGACGCCTGGCATGATCTCATTGAGTTGCACCAGGTCCTTCCAGGTCGGGGAGCTGCCCTTGAACGCTGCACGGGCATAGTTGATGCCTTTTTCGACGCCCGGCATGATGTCGCCTTCTTCCGCCAGCTTGTCCGCGGCGGCGGGCTCACCCCTCCAGTTCATCAGATTCGTGAAATAGACCGAACCGGCCATTACGATCAGGACCACGCCGACCGGCACCCATTTGCCGGGTCCGGTAATCAGCCGGGTGAGGAAGCCACCCACGCCGACCTCCCAACCGTGGCCTTCCTGTGCCTGGCAGCACTCCTGCGACGGCGGGAAGATGGTCAGCAGCAGCGGGATCAGGGTGGTGGTGGTTGCGAGCAGCGTCAACATGCCGAACATGCCGAAGTAGGCATAGGCCTTGTAGAACGAGATATCCACCGTGGCCAGCGTGGCGAAGCCGACCATGTCGGTCACGATCGACAGCGTGGCCGGTATGATGGTGTGGCAGATAGATTCACGTGCTGCCTTCTTGGCGTCGCCGCTCGCGCCGTTCTCCAGCATGAAGCGGCGCGTTACCTGCACCGAATGTCCGATGCCGATGGCGAGCAACAGCATGGGGGTGAGCACCATCATCGTGGTCAGCTTGAATTCGCTGAAGCCCATCAGGCCGAGTGTCATCGCGATGGTCATGCCGACCCCGATCATCGGGAACAGGGCGCCACGCCAGTTGCGGAACTCCAGCCACAGCACGCCGATCGCGATGGCGATCGAGATTGCAAACAGCCACCATTTGTCGACTAGGTCGGCCAGCATCCAGGCAAGGAAGTATGGCTCGCCGGCGACAAGGAGTTCGATTCGCTCGTCCTCGCCGTACTCATCCATCATCGCGCGCACTTCCCGCACCCACGGCAGATAGATCTCTTTCACCTCGTCGGTGTAGTCGGCGATGACATAGGCCGCCTTAGCGACACAAAAGTCTTTGTCGTAGTCCTCGTAGGCGCAGCGGTTTCCCTCTGCGTCCCACATCGAGACCAGCATCGGCGCCATGACCGGGTTGGTCTTTACGCCCTCGCGCAGAAACGCGAGTTGCTCTTTGGCCTTTTCCGGGTCATCGCTGATGCCTTCGGTCGGGATCAGGCGTTTGAACACCAGGCCGTTTTCGTCAGTGCCCATGAACTTGATCTTCTGGGCCGCGATATCGATGAAGTTTGCTTCCCGTGAATGCGGCAGCGCCTCGAGACGGTTATGGATCTCCTGCACCTTGTTGATGAACCAGGGTTGCCAGATGTCGCCTTCTTTTACCTTGAGCGCGAATACCATCAGGTTGCCCATGCCGAAGTTGTGTTCCGCATAGAGGTTGGTCGCGACATAGCGGTTGCTCGGCGGCAACAGCGTGTCGGGGTCGTTGCGGATATCCAGCTTGTGGATCTGCAGCGCGGCGACGACCGTGGCGACCAAGAGCAGGACGATGATGGGCCAGCGCATGCGCAGTACGAAATCTGCGTAGGCTTCTGCCCACGGGTTCTGGTTCACTTTCATGGCTTATTTATCCGTAATCCGATCCATGTTTGCGGGGAAAAAAAGCGGCGCCGGCCAGGCCGAACACCGCTCTTGGCTGCTCTCTGATGCGCGGTGGCTACTCGATGATGTATTTGAAGCCGACCTGCACGTTCGAGGACTTGTCGAATTGACCAAAGGTGGTCTCGTCATCGCCCCAGTAGTGGTTGATCTCCCCGGTGACGATCAGCTGGTCGGACAGGGTGTACTCGGCATCCAGGCGGTTCCACCAGCCGCCGCCTTCTTCATAGATGATGATGTTGTTCACCCGGCCGAGCTGATTTGGGCCAAAGGGCTTGGACAGGAACAGCGAGTAGAATTCCTTGTACTCGCGCCCTTTTTTCAGGCCATTGGTGGTGTTCATCACCGCGGGATCCCCGGTGTATTCGGCGCAACTGGCGTTTGCGCCACCCTGAGTGGTGAAGCTGCAGTCCTTGTCTTTGAAATCCAGATTGATGAACTGGATGAACTGACCGCTGATCAGCAGGTTGGTAAACACGGTCGCATCGAGGCCGGCCACGTACTTGAAAAAGTCCTGCTTTTCGCTCTTCAGGCCACCGACGAGGTCGCCGTTTGCGAGAGCGCCCCGGTTGACGACGGGCTGATTGACGTCTTTCTGGTAGAGCATTTCGCCACGGATGACCAGCGGTATCTCGGCGGCCTCGGTGGCATAGTCGAACGATGCGCCGAGGTTATGGATGCGCTCTCGGTCCTCTTCAAAGACCAATACCGGTGATCCGCCGTTGTTGGCCTCAGTGACGTTGGTCGGCGTCGGGCCATCGTAGTTGGCGGGGTTAAAAGTTGCATTGGCGCCGTAAAGCTGGCCGGTCTCCGGATTGCGGATCTGCAGCACCTGGGTGCGAGGTCCAGTGCCTGGAGCGAGGCCGGCGACGGTGTTGAACTTGTCGACCTTCAGTTTCTTTCCTGTGTTCGGATCCTGCCAGTGGACGTTCAGCGACGGATTGGCATCGTAACCGTAGAAGTAGTTGATGCTGTAGTTGAGCCCATTGTCCAGGTAACTGCGGAAGCGGCCTCCTACGTTCGCGGCAGACGGCAGGAAATCGTCGTCATACTCACGCTCGTACTTGGTCGTCATGCCCAACATGGCGTTGAAGGTCGCGAAGGTGGCATTCGGGAAGTGCTCCCACGCCGAGTTCGGACTACTCACGTTCCAGCCGGATTCGGCGACCGTGGCCGCGTTCGGGTTGACGTCGATGAGATTGGTGACGTTGTTGTTGGTGGCCTCGGTGAAGGCCTCGAGACAGACCGCGCCATTGGCGCCGGCGCCGAAGCCGGCACAGGCCGACGGAAGCATGGACGCCGGGGTATTGACGAAGCCATCGACGGTGGCGAACTCCGGCATGCCGGGGTTCAACCCGCCAAAGGGGTCGATGAAGTTGAGCCCCGCTGGATTGAAGCCGCCGAAGGTGTTGATGACGCCACCGAAGGACGCGCCCATGTTGAAGAAACCGTTCACGCCGCCGGTGATGACATCCACGCCCTTGAAGATGAAGGGGTGGCCCCTGTCCTGGCCCCTCATCTGGCCGTTGCCGATAAAGACCTTGCCCGTGGGAGACGGGCCATCTGCGACGACGCTGCGGTTGGCGCCGCTGTTGACCGTCCACAGACCGGGGATCTTGTTGGTCTCGGCCTGCGACAAGATGAACTGGACGTTGCCGCGCTCGCCGATATAGCGTTCGGCGTTGATCATCCACACCGGGATGCGGGAATCTTCGAAGGCGTTTTGATTGAGCTCGCGATAGTCGGTCGGGTTGATGATGTCGAGTAGTTTGATACCGTCCGCGGTGCCCCAGACCACCTGCTGTTTACCGATACGCAGATCCCAGTCAGCGGCGCTGGTATCGAAATAGAGTTCGCGAAGATAGTCGTTCTGGGTGTAGTTGCGATGGTATGCGTAATCGTCGTTGGGCACCGCTGTCCCGGTGACGACGACCGGGCGTAACTCGGCGTGCCAGGAGACCTCCTCGCCGACCTCGCCATTGATGAAGATCCGTGCTGAGTTCTCGAACTTCATCAGATCGCCGCCGCTGTGCTCACGGTTATCATTCGTGCTCCGGGCCCTGCCGGTCACCTGGCCCGATCCCGTGAAGAAGGCCGACTCGTTTCTCAGCTCTGCGGAGACTTCGAGCCCGGCGAAGTCGTAAGCAGCGTGGGCACAAAGCGGCGCCGTGATGAGGGCGGCGATGCTTAGCCTAAAGAGTGATTTGCTAGACATTTCGTAACTCCCCGCGCGTTTGGCGCGCCTGTCATGGTGTGCCGGGGTTCAACCCCGGCTACGCGTTTTGGTCTGCCTATGCGGATCAGCGCTTGATCTTGCGCAGCGTCTTTTCTGACCACCAGTCAGCGTCATAGCTAGCGTCGACCGTATTGACGTTGCTCGGGATCACGGCCCAGGTCTGGTTGCCGGTGGCAAGGGTCTTGCCATACCAATAGCCCCAGCCGACTGCGCGCGGGTCGTCGGTCTTGCCCAGAGGCACCCAGTTGCGATCGATCACCTTGACCATTTCGCCGTTCTTGAAGTACTCGGAGCGGTAGTCGGCAAAGGTCTTGGCGTCGATGTAGGTATTCCGATAGTCGTACCACCAGTTCTCGAACTTGGTCGTGCTCTTGACCTTGTAGATCTCTTTGCCTTTGTGCTCGCAGGCGCCGGATTTCGGCAGATCCTTGGTGTAGCGGGTCTGCTCGTCGTCGGCGAAGGCGATATGGCCCAGGCAGTCGTCAAAGGTCTCTTTGCCGAGCATTTCGTGGGTCTCGTGGAAGGGTTTGCGCAGGGTCACGTCGCCGAAGGTGAAGTCCGAACCGCCCCAGGCGTCGTCATGTGCGGGCTCGGCGAAACGACGGATCTTGCGCAGCGCCGGCAGCCAGATCATGTAGGACTGGTTCTTTGCATCGTCCTTGTAATCGGTGATCAACATGCCGGTACCCTTGAGCTTGCCGGAACGGAAAATCGCCAGGTCCTGGGCCTTGATGGCGTCGTCGGCGGGATAATCGTTGTTCAGATAGCGTTCCAGGGTGTTCGTCGTGGGAGTTTTTCCCTCACCCTTGATCACCAGCACGGTGACGTCCCTGCCCTGCTTAGTGATGGCGTAGTTGTTGAAGCCGTAGAAATGGTTGACGAAATAGACCTGATCCATGACCTGGTCAGCGGACAAATCGCCGCTTGGATAGGGGAGATCCTTTGGCACGGCGGCGGTGGCGGTGAACGATACGGTGGTCGCCAAGGCGAAGGCGGCGACACTGGCCCGAACGGGTTGGCGCATAGTCATTCCTCTCTGCGGGTACTGGGTACAAAAATTC
The DNA here is from genome assembly GCA_963736445.1 of uncultured Gammaproteobacteria bacterium. Taxonomy (GTDB): domain Bacteria; phylum Pseudomonadota; class Gammaproteobacteria; order Chromatiales; family Chromatiaceae; genus Thiosocius. The sequence continues at coordinate 137,439 of CAVTOY010000006.1, forward strand.
TGTTTCGCCCTATTCGGTCAGGCGATCGTCGGGCGCCCTGCGTTACAGTTGCCGAGGCAATCTGCCTGGGCGCTGCCGGTTCCCGGAAGACGCACACTTCATGTTCTTTTTCAGCGCCTTGTGTTCAGGAGATTACAAGGCGATTTATCAATTCGCCACAAATTTAATGGTAAATATTGCGCGGCGTCAAAAACCCTACGATCTCGCGAGCGTGGCGGGTCAGGCGCGCGGCAGCGGGCGACGGCCGACACTGTAGTGGGTCAGGCCGGCGCTGGTGACGGCCTTGGGGTCGTAGATATTGCGGCCGTCGAAGACCGCCGGATAGTTGAGCCTTGCGCGGATGTCATCGAAATCCGGGCTGCGAAACTCGATCCACTCGGTAACGACCGCCAGCACATCGGCGCCCGCGAGGGCCTCTTCTGCGCGTGCGCAGATTATCAAGTCCTCGCGATCCCCGTAGAGGCGCCGAGCCTCATCGCCGGCGATCGGATCGAAGGCCCGCACCTTGGCACCGGCCTCCCAGAGTGCCTCCATCAGGGTACGGCTGGATGCAGCGCGCATATCGTCGGTATTCGGCTTGAAGGCCAGACCCCACAGCGCGATGGTCTTGCCCGTCAGCTGGCCGTCGAAGTAGTGGCGGATTTTGTCGAACAACAGGGACTTTTGTCGGTTGTTGACCGCCTCCACCGCATTGAGCAGCTGCGGTCGGTAGCCGGCGTCGAGGGCGGTGCGCTCCAGCGCCTGGACGTCTTTTGGGAAGCACGATCCACCGTAGCCGCAGCCGGGGTAGATGAACTGAAAGCCGATGCGCGGATCGGAGCCAATTCCCACGCGCACCTGCTCGATATCGGCGCCCAGCCTTTCCGCGACATGCGACAGCTCGTTCATGAAGCTGATCTTGGTTGCAAGCATGGCGTTGGCGGCGTATTTGGTGAGTTCGGCCGACCGGACGTCCATGAACAACAGGCGTTCATGGTTGCGGTTGAAGGGGGCGTAGAGCTGCCGCATTGCATCAATCGATCGCGGGTTTTCGGTGCCGACTACGATGCGATCCGGCTTCATGAAGTCGCTGATCGCCGCACCCTCTTTGAGGAACTCGGGGTTGGACACCACGTCGAACTCGAGACTAGCGCCGCGACTTTCCAGGGTCTCGCGGATGCACTGGGCCACTTTATCAGCGGTGCCCACCGGCACCGTCGATTTGTCGACGACGATCTTGAAGTCGCTCATGTGCTCGGCGATGGATTCGGCGACCGCCAGGACATATTGCAGGTCAGCCGAGCCGTCCTCATCCGGCGGCGTGCCGACGGCGATGAACTGGAGTCTGCCGAAATCGACACCGGCCTTGGCGTCGGTCGTGAACATCAGGCGCCCCGCCGCGCGGTTGCGCTGTATCATTTCTTCCAGCCCCGGCTCGTAGATAGGTACGCCACCGGTGTTCAGCAACTCTATCTTGGCGGGATCGACATCGATGCACATCACCTTATTACCGACCTCGGCGAGGCAGGCGCCGGTAACCAGTCCCACGTAGCCGCTTCCGAAGATGGTAATTTTCATGACTTCTCTAATGTCCTGAGGGGTTTATCGTTGTTGAGGCCGCCGCAGACCGATGCCGTTGGAGGAGAATTGGGGCGTTGTCGACGCAAACGGCGCGATCCTACCACAGTCGTGGCAGTGTTTTTACGGGTGGTTCGAACTGCGGCGGCCAAGGTGCAGTTGACAGTCATGGCGGCTTCCCACAGAATACCGCCTCTTTTTTGGAGGGGTTCCCGAGCGGTCAAAGGGATCAGACTGTAAATCTGACGGCTCAGCCTTCGGAGGTTCGAATCCTCCCCCCTCCACCAGCAAAGCAGAATTTTCCTCCAATTGCGGGCGGGGGAGGAGGCGAACCGAACAGGAGGTTCGACGCAGGCGCAAAGCGCCAAGTACGTCGCGCGCAGCGCGGCGGCCCGAAGGGCGGAGCGCCGGAGGCGTGGAGTTATCCTCCCCCCTCCACCAAAAGCGGTATTTCCTCCGCTGTTCAGGGAGGCTGAGAAGGGATAAGTGTCCTCGGCCTGCCTTGCGTTCGCCGCATGCAGCGAGATGTCGGCAAGCGGGTGACGGATGCACCGAAAGACGATGCGGGTGTAGTTCAATGGTAGAACCTCAGCCTTCCAAGCTGATTGTGTGGGTTCGATTCCCATCACCCGCTCCAGAGAGAATGACAGGCCGACGAGCTGCAGGGGTGGGCTTTCCCCCGATTCTCGGCGCCAGTCGAAGTTTCAGGCCCAGGTAGCTCAGTCGGTAGAGCACACCCTTGGTAAGGGTGAGGTCGGCAGTTCAAATCTGCTCCTGGGCTCCAGAGTCGCCGACGTCGCTGGATGACGTAGTAGTGAATGAGCGATCCATGTTTTTCTTTAGAGAAATTTGAGCCATGTCCAAGGAAAAATTTGAACGTACAAAACCGCACGTGAACGTGGGCACGATTGGTCACGTTGACCACGGCAAGACGACGCTGACGGCGGCGATCACGACGCACCAGTCGAAGAAGTTTGGTGGCGAGTCGAAGGCGTACGACCAGATCGACAACGCCCCGGAAGAGCGGGAGCGTGGGATTACCATTGCGACGGCGCACGTGGAGTATGAGACGGATGCGCGTCACTACGCGCACGTGGACTGCCCGGGGCACGCGGACTACGTGAAGAACATGATCACGGGTGCGGCGCAGATGGACGGTGCGATCCTGGTGGTGTCGGCGGCCGACGGTCCGATGCCGCAGACGCGCGAGCACATTCTGCTGTCACGCCAGGTGGGTGTTCCGTACATCATCGTGTACATGAACAAGGCGGACATGGTTGATGACGAAGAGTTGCTGGAGCTGGTGGAGATGGAGATCCGCGAGCTGCTGGATTCCTACGAGTTTCCGGGCGACGACACGCCGATCGTGATCGGTTCGGCGCTCAAGGCGCTCGAGGGAGAGGACTCGGAGATTGGCACGCAGTCGATCGACAAGCTGATGGAGTCGCTGGACAGCTATATCCCGACGCCGGAGCGTGCGATTGACGGTGCGTTCATTATGCCGATTGAGGACGTGTTTTCTATCTCGGGACGCGGCACGGTGGTGACGGGTCGCATCGAGCGCGGCGTGGTCAATGTTGGCGACGAAGTGGAGATTGTGGGCATCAAGGACACGGTGAAGACGACCTGCACGGGTGTTGAGATGTTCCGCAAGCTGCTGGATCGCGGCGAGGCGGGCGACAACGTGGGTGTGCTGCTGCGCGGGACGAAGCGTGAGGACGTTGAGCGTGGACAGGTGCTGGCGAAGCCGGGCTCGATCAACCCGCACACGCACTTCGAGGCTGAGGTGTATGTGCTGAGTAAGGACGAGGGAGGTCGCCACACGCCGTTTTTCAACGGATATCGACCGCAGTTTTACTTTCGCACGACGGATGTGACGGGTGCGTGTGAGCTGCCGGAGGGGATCGAGATGGTGATGCCGGGCGACAACGTGAAGATGACGGTGAAGCTGATTGCGCCGATCGCGATGGATGAAGGTCTGCGCTTTGCGATCCGCGAGGGTGGCCGCACCGTCGGCGCCGGTGTCGTCGCAAAGGTTATCGAATAATCGCGAGTTTCCTCGGGAGTTTGCGAGCCGCTCCCTGAGGAGCGGCTCGTTTGTGCTTTTAGGCCAATAGCTCAATTGGTAGAGCAGCGGTCTCCAAAACCGCAGGTTGGGGGTTCGAGTCCCTCTTGGCCTGCCACTTTCTGGCTGGTGATGAACGCAAAAACGGAAGACGCAGGATCGGGGCTGGATACCTTAAAGCTGATAGTGGTGGTCGTGCTCCTTGTGGCCGGAATCTATGGCTTTTACAGCTTTGTCGACCAGCCGCTGTGGGTGCGGCTGGCGGGCCTGTTGGCGATCATTGGTGCGGCCGTGGCCGTTGCGCTGCAGACCGCCGTCGGGCGCACGATCTGGCAGTTCGCGGCCGACTCCCGTAGCGAGGTGCGCAAGGTTGTATGGCCAACCCGCCAGGAGACACTGCAGACCTTGCTGATCATCACTATCGCGGTGCTGTTGACGGCGCTGTTCTTGTGGGCCGTGGATTCGCTGTTGTTCAGCATCGTGCGCTATCTGACGGGGCAGGGAGACTGAGATGTCGAAACGCTGGTATGTAGTACATGCGTACTCGGGTTTCGAGGCCCATGTGAAGCGCTCTTTGGAGGAGCGTATCGAGCGCAACGGAATGCAGGATCTGTTCGGCGAAATACTGGTGCCGACAGAGGAGGTCGTGGAAATGCGCGCCGGCGCTCAGCGCCGCAGCGAACGCAAATTTTTTCCCGGCTATGTCCTCGTGCAGATGGAAATGACAGACGATACCTGGCACCTGGTCAAGGACGTACCGAAGGTGATGGGCTTTATCGGCGGCACTGGCGATCGCCCTGCGCCGATCAGCGACAAAGAGGCCGATGCGATTCTGCAGCGGATGCAAGAAGGGGTCGACAAGCCGAAGCCTAAGGTCCTGTTCGAGCCCGGAGAAGTCGTGCGGGTCACCGATGGTCCCTTCAACGACTTCAACGGTGTGGTCGAGGAAGTTGATTACGAAAAGAGTCGCCTGAAGGTCTCGGTTTTGATCTTTGGTCGTTCGACGCCGGTCGATCTTGAGTTTGGCCAGGTGGAGAAGGCCTGAGCCGTGACCGCCCGGGCAGGAAGCCCAGGCTGGGGGTTCAGAAGACCCCGACGTTCACGTCATGGATGGCGAGAATTGATCTGCTTACGGAGCTGTATTAGTAAGTGAATTTAACCATCGGGGAGCCCAGGTAACCATTCCTCGGCGTGCGCACCCGAAGCGAGGTAACAGTGGCAAAGAAAATACAGGCCTACATCAAGCTGCAGGTCAAGGCGCAGGAGGCCAATCCAAGCCCCCCAGTTGGCCCCGCACTGGGCCAGCACGGCGTGAACATCATGGAATTCTGCAAGGCGTTCAATGCGCAAACGCAGAGTGTCGAAAAGGGGCTGCCTATCCCGGTGGTTATCACCGTCTACAGCGATCGGTCCTTCACCTTCGTGATGAAGACGCCGCCGGCCTCCATCCTGTTGAAGAAGGCGGCCGGCGTCCAAAGTGGTAGCGGGCGTCCGAACACGGAAAAGGTCGGCACCGTCACCCGTGCGCAGTTGGAGGAGATCGCGAAGACAAAGGAACCCGACCTCACAGCGGCCGACCTGGATGCAGCCGTGCGCACAATCGCTGGCTCGGCGCGCAGCATGGGCCTCAATGTAGAGGGGGTTGCATAATGGCCAAGTTGTCGAAACGCCAAAAGGCGATCCGCGAAAAGGTCGATCCGACCAAGTTGTATCCGGTGGAAGAGGCCTTCGCGCTGCTGAAAGAGCTATCGACGGTCAAATTCAGCGAGTCGGTTGATGTCTCTGTAAACCTGGGCGTCGACCCGCGTAAATCGGATCAGGTTGTGCGTGGCTCGACCGTGATGCCGAATGGCACTGGAAAATCCGTGCGCGTGGCGGTGTTCGCTCAGGGCCCGGCGGCCGAGGCGGCTGCCGAGGCAGGTGCCGACAAGGTCGGGATGGACGATCTCGCTGACGAGGTCAAGGGCGGCAACCTCGATTTCGATGTCGTCATCGCCGCCCCGGATGCAATGCGAGTGGTCGGGCAGCTCGGCCAGATACTCGGTCCGCGGGGCCTGATGCCGAACCCGAAGGTTGGCACGGTAACGCCGGATGTGGCGCAGGCGGTCAAGAACGCGAAGTCTGGCCAGGCGCGCTTCCGCACGGACAAGGGGGGCATTGTGCATGCGTCGATCGGCAACGTCGGCTTTGATCCTGCTGCCTTGCAACAGAATCTAGAGGCGCTGTTGAACGACATCAAGAAACTCAAGCCGAGTTCGGCCAAGGGTGTGTATGTGAAGCGCGTCACGGTGTCATCGACCATGGGGCCGGGGCTGGCGCTGGACCAGGGCAGTCTTACGCTGCTCTGAACGGACTGGCCTGCTGTGCGTGCTTTGTCCGTCCGGCAGGCCAGAATTGGGGGCGCCGGCTGGGTTATTGGCCCCGTCGGCTGCCGTCAAAGACCGCAGGTGTCGTCCACGATGACGACTTAATCGCCGCCTGCGCAGATGGCGCTCCGTAATCAGTAGACCTGATGACGGGCACCAAATCAGGGGGGTCTTAGGACTCCTGGTGTTTAACGGGACGCAAGTCCCACGTTGTCGGGAGGTGACGACTTTGGCACTCAATTTCGAGCAGAAGCAAGTCATCGTCGCCGAGGTTGCTGAAGTGGCACGCACGGCCTTTTCCGCCGTGGCGGCCGAGTATCGCGGCATTACCGTGGAAGACATGACCGAGCTGCGCGTCCAGGCGCGTAACAATGGTGTCTATCTGCGCGTGGTCAAGAATACGCTCGCCCGTCGCGCCGTGAAGGATACCGAGTTCGAATGCATGACAGAAGGTCTGACTGGTCCGCTGGTCCTTGCCTTCTCGCAGGAGGACCCGGGTGCCGCCGCTCGCGTTATCAAGGACTTCGCCAAGCAGAACGATCGGCTGAACGTGACCCTGGTCGCCATCGGCGGTCAGATGCTCGCGCCCTCGGAGCTCGAGACGCTGGCGAAGCTGCCCACCTACGATCAGGCGCTGAGTATGCTGATGTCGGTCATGCAAGCGCCGATTCAAAAACTGGCGCAGACCATGAACGAGGTGCCGGGCAAGCTTGTGCGCACGGTTGCAGCAATTCGCGACGCCAAAGAGGCTGCCTGAGCGCGGCCTCATGAACCCTTTGTGCTGAAGCATTTTTTTGGAGTTTTACGATGTCAAAAGAAGATATCTTGGAAGCCATCGCCAACATGTCGGTGATGGAAGTGGTCGAGCTTATCTCGGCGATGGAAGAGAAGTTCGGCGTTACGGCGGCAGCGGCAGTCGCAGTGGCGGCCCCGGGTGCCGGCGTTGATGCCGGCGGCGCTGCCGAAGAAGAGAAGACCGAGTTTGACGTGGTTTTGGGCGGCTTCGGCGACAACAAGGTCGCTGTGATCAAGGCCGTGCGCAGTATCACCGGCTTGGGCCTGAAAGAGGCCAAAGATGCCGTGGAGGGCGCGCCTACCACATTGAAGGAAGGTGTTTCGAAGGACGAGGCCGAAGAGGCCAAGAAGCAACTGGAAGAGGCTGGCGCCACCGTAGAGCTCAAGTAACGCGGCTTGCTGGCGTTGAGCGTCAATTCGGGATCGGGCTGGCGGCCGTTGTGCCGCCGGCCTTTTGCCGCTTGCGTATTTTTGTTTTTCGAAGCGCGGTTTGTCCGCGGGTTTTCATTCTGACCGACTGCAGCAGCTGGTCAGCCATATCGAACCGCAGTCGGTGAGACAGTCATTGTCCGACCGGCCGGGGATTCGGCAGAGATCTTAGTCGAGGTAAGGCACGCATGGCCTATTCGTTTACCGAAAAGAAACGCATCCGTAAAGACTTTGGCAAGCGCTCGAGTATTCTCGAGGTACCGTTTCTGCTGGCGACTCAAATAGAGTCTTACAAAGGCTTTCTGCAGGCCGATACGCAGCCTGACGGACGCGACGACATGGGTTTGCATGCCGCTTTCAAGTCGGTCTTTCCGATCGTGAGCTATTCCGGGAGCGCGGCCCTCGAGTATGTGCATTATCGCCTCGGAGAGCCGGTCTTCGACGAGCGGGAATGTCAGCTGCGCGGTGCGACTTTTGCCGCGCCGTTGCGCGTGCTGGTGCGACTGGTGATCTACGACAAGGACGCACCGGCGGGTGCGAAGCAGGTCAAAGACATCAAGGAACAAGAGATCTACATGGGCGAATTACCGCTCATGACGGATAACGGCACCTTCATTATCAACGGTACCGAACGCGTCATTGTTTCGCAGCTTCACCGCTCGCCCGGGGTGTTCTTCGACCACGACAAAGGCAAGACGCATTCCTCGGGCAAGCTGCTGTTTTCGGCGCGCGTCATCCCCTATCGCGGCTCCTGGCTGGACTTCGAGTTCGATCCGAAAGATGCGGTCTTCGTGCGCATCGACCGTCGGCGCAAGCTGCCGGCAACGATCCTGCTGCGGGCGCTCGGCTACGAGACCGGTGAGATCCTGGATCGATTTTTCGATAAGGATATCTTTCAGATCGGCAAGAAAAAGATCGAACTGGCGCTAGTGCCGTCGCGACTGCGCGGCGATACCGCCAGTTTCGATATCAAAGCAGGCAGGACTGTCATCGTCGAGGCGGGTAAGCGCATCACCGCGCGGCACATCAAGCAGCTCGAGGAGGCTGGTGTCGACAAGCTCGAGGTGCCCGACATTGCATTCCTGGTCGGCCGAGTGCTGGCGCACGACGTAATCGATAGCGGAACCGGAGAGCTTATCGCGAAGGCCAACGACGAGATCACCGCGGAGCACGTCGAGCAGTTTGTTGCGAAAGGTATTAAGAAGGTCGAGACGCTGTTCACCAACGACCTGGACCACGGGCCGTTTATTTCCGATACGCTGCGCATCGATCCAACCACCAACGCCCTCGAGGCCATGGTCGAGATCTATCGCATGATGCGCCCTGGTGAACCGCCGACCAAGGAGGCTGCGCAGAACCTGTTCCACAACCTGTTCTTCACTGACGATCGTTATGACCTCTCGGCCGTTGGCCGGATGAAGTTCAATCGGCGCCTCGGTCGTGACGAGGCCGAGGGTGCTGGCATTCTCTACGACACCAAGTACTTCGGCGGACGCGACGATGAGACCTCAAAGGGGTTGGTCGCGCAGTTCGGCGAGACGTCAGATATCGTCGATGCGTTGAAGACCCTGGTGGATATCCGCAATGGCAATGGCACTGTCGACGATATCGATCACCTCGGCAACCGGCGCGTACGTTGTGTCGGAGAGATGGCTGAGAACCAGTTCCGTGTCGGTTTGGTGCGTGTCGAGCGCGCAGTCAAGGAGCGACTCACCCTCGCAGAGTCCGAGGGCTTGATGCCACAGGAGATGATCAATGCGAAGCCGGTCTCGGCGGCGATCAAGGAGTTTTTCGGTTCTTCGCAGCTGTCCCAATTTATGGATCAGAACAACCCGCTGTCAGAAGTGACCCACAAACGCCGCGTGTCCGCGCTTGGCCCGGGCGGCCTTGCACGCGAACGTGCTGGATTCGAGGTGCGCGATGTGCACCCGACGCACTACGGCCGCGTGTGCCCTATCGAGACGCCGGAAGGCCCTAACATCGGTCTGATCAACTCCCTGGCTGTCTATGCGCGCACCAACAAGTACGGCTTTCTCGAGACGCCCTACCGCAAGGTGGAAAACGGAGAAGTAACCGATCAGATCGATTACCTGTCGGCGATCGAGGAAGGGCGCTACGTGATTGCCCAGGCAAACGCCGGGTTGGACGAAAAAGGCAAGCTGGTGGACGACTTGATTTCAAGTCGCCACCAGAATGAGTTTACGCTGTCGACACCCGACAAGATCGAATACATGGATGTGTCGCCGAAACAGATCGTTTCGGTTGCGGCCTCGATGATCCCGTTTTTGGAGCACGACGACGCCAACCGTGCGCTGATGGGTTCTAACATGCAGCGCCAGGCGGTGCCGACGCTGCGTGCCGAAAAGCCTCTGGTGGGCACGGGCATGGAGCGAACTGTCGCGGTCGACTCTGGTGTGACCGTCGTCGCCAAGCGTGGCGGCGCCATCGAATCGGTCGACGCGGCTCGCATCGTGGTGCGCGTGAATGACAACGAGACTGTGGCTGGTGAGGCGGGCGTCGATATCTATAATCTAACCAAGTACACCCGTTCCAATCAGAACACCTGCATCAATCAGCGCCCCTTGGTGTTGGTGGGCGATGCGATTTCGCGCGGCGACGTACTCGCCGACGGCCCCTCCACCGATATGGGCGAACTGGCGCTCGGCCAAAATCTGCGCGTGGCGTTCATGCCATGGAACGGCTACAACTTCGAAGATTCCATTCTGATCTCGGAGCAGGTGGTCAAGGAGGATCGATTCACCACGATCCATATCGAAGAGCTGACCTGCATGGCTCGCGATACCAAGTTGGGTTCGGAGGAGATTACCGGCGACATCCCGAATGTCGGCGAGGCCGCGCTGGCCAAGCTGGATGAGTCAGGCATCGTTTACGTCGGCGCCGAGGTGCACGAGGGCGACATCCTGGTGGGCAAGGTGACGCCCAAGGGCGAGACGCAACTGACCCCGGAAGAGAAGTTGCTGCGTGCGATCTTTGGGGAGAAGGCCTCGGATGTGAAAGACACCTCACTGCGTGTCTCCTCGGGCATGGCCGGTACGGTCATCGATGTCCAGGTGTTCACCCGCGACGGCGTTGACAAAGATGCCCGCGCGCTACAGATCGAAGAGGCCGAGCTGGCGCTGGTCCGCAAGGACATGAACGACCAGCTGCGCATCATGGAAGAGGACACGTTCGACCGAGTGGAGAAGATGCTGATCGGCAAGGTGGCCGAGGGCGGTCCGAACAAGCTCAAGTCCGGTGCCAAGATCACCAAGGGCTATCTCGCCGAAATCGAGCGTGATCAATGGCTCGAGATCCGTTTGAAGAACGAAGAATCGGCGGCCCAGCTGGAGGCAATCGCGGCGCAGATCAGCCAGTTGCGCGACGATTTCCGCGAGCGTTATGAAGAGAAGAAACGCAAGCTCACCTCGGGCGACGATCTCGCACCGGGTGTGTTGAAGATGGTCAAGGTCTACGTCGCGGTCAAGCGTCGCGTTCAGCCAGGCGACAAGATGGCCGGTCGGCATGGCAACAAGGGGGTCATTTCGATGATCGTGCCTGTCGAAGACATGCCGTTCGACGAGAATGGCCGGCCGGTCGACATCGTGCTGAATCCGCTCGGCGTGCCATCGCGGATGAACATCGGGCAAATCCTAGAGACCCATCTGGGCTTTGCAGCCAAAGGGGTCGGTGAGCGCATTGGCCGGATGCTCGACGCTCAGGTCAAGGCCCAGGAACTGCGCGATTTCCTCGACCAGGTCTACAATGGCAGCGGCAAAAAAGAGGATCTCAGCAGTCTGACTGACGATGAGCTTTTCGCGATGGCCGGCAATCTGCGCGGCGGTGTACCGACGGCCACACCGGTCTTCGATGGCGCCAACGAGGACGAGATTCGGCACATGCTGAAGCTGGCGGAAGAAGACCCGGATGGCCAGACGCAGCTATACGACGGGCGCACCGGGGAAGCGTTCGAGCGCCGAGTCACCGTGGGCTACATGTACATGATAAAGCTCAACCATCTCGTCGATGACAAGATGCACGCGCGTTCCACTGGCCCATACAGTCTTGTCACGCAGCAGCCCCTGGGAGGTAAGGCGCAGTTCGGGGGTCAGCGTTTCGGTGAGATGGAAGTCTGGGCCCTGGAAGCTTACGGCGCCGCCTATACCCTGCAGGAGATGCTGACGGTCAAGTCGGACGACGTGAACGGCCGCACCCGGATGTACAAAAACATCGTCGACGGAGATCACCGTATGGAGCCCGGGATGCCGGAATCCTTCAACGTGCTGGTCAAAGAGATCCGTTCGCTCGGCATCAATATCGAGCTGGAGCAGGACTGAGGCTTATGCCGTCAGTCACCCCATTTGAGAATACGCAACGGGAGATAAGGTCTTGAAAGATCTTCTGAAGATTCTGAAACAGCAGGGCCAAAGCGAAGAGTTTGATGCTATCCGCATAGGCCTGGCGTCGCCCGAAATGATCCGTTCGTGGTCGTACGGCGAAGTCAAGAAGCCCGAGACGATCAACTATCGCACTTTCAAGCCAGAACGCGAGGGTCTGTTCTGCGCGAAGATATTCGGTCCGATCAGCGACTACGAGTGCCTATGTGGCAAATATAAGCGCCTCAAGCATCGCGGCGTGGTGTGTGAGAAGTGCGGCGTCGAAGTTACGCTCGCCAAGGTGCGGCGAGAGCGCATGGGCCACATCGAACTGGCCAGCCCGGTCGCGCATATCTGGTACCTGAAGTCGCTGCCGTCTCGTATCGGCCTGCTGCTGGACATGACGCTGCGTGATATCGAGCGCGTGTTGTATTTCGAATCCTACGTCGTCATCGATCCGGGCATGACCCCGCTCGAGCGTTTTCAACTGATGACCGATGAGCAGTATCTGGAGGCGGTCGAGGAAAACGGCGATGAGTTCGATGCGCGCATGGGTGCGGAGGCGGTCTATGAGCTGCTGCGCACCCTGGATATCGACAAAGAGATAGCGCGCATGCGCGAGGATGTCGAGGCAACCAACTCGGAAACGAAGATCAAGAAAATTGCCAAGCGGCTCAAGCTGCTCGAGTCGTTGCAGGATTCTGGCAATCGCCCGGAATGGATGATCCTGACCGTGCTGCCTGTGCTGCCGCCGGAACTGCGTCCCCTGGTGCCGCTGGATGGTGGGCGTTTCGCGACCTCGGATCTTAATGACCTGTACCGCCGCGTTATCAACCGCAACAACCGCTTGAAGCGCCTTCTGGACCTCAATGCGCCAGACATCATTGTGCGCAATGAAAAGCGCATGTTGCAGGAATCGGTGGATGCGCTGTTGGATAATGGCCGGCGCGGTCGCGCGATCACCGGTACCAACAAACGGCCGCTGAAATCACTGGCCGACATGATCAAGGGGAAGCAGGGCCGTTTCCGTCAGAACCTGCTCGGAAAGCGCGTCGACTACTCCGGCCGCTCTGTGATCGTCGTCGGACCGACCTTGAAGCTGCATCAATGTGGTATTCCGAAAAAGATGGCGCTCGAGTTGTTCAAGCCATTCATCTTTTCCAAGCTGCAGTTTCGCGGCCTGGCGACCACCATCAAGGCTGCCAAGAAGCTCGTTGAGCGTGGCGCCCCTGAGGTATGGGACATTTTGGAGGAGGTGATTCGGGAGCATCCGATCATGCTGAACCGGGCGCCGACGCTGCACCGGCTGGGTATCCAGGCGTTTGAACCCGTGCTGATCGAAGGCAAGGCGATCCAGCTTCACCCCCTGGTATGCACCGCTTTCAATGCTGACTTTGACGGCGACCAGATGGCAGTCCATGTGCCGCTTTCCATTGAGGCACAACTTGAGGCGCGTACCCTGATGATGGCCTCGAATAATGTCCTGTCGCCGGCCAATGGCGAGCCAGTCATCGTGCCCACGCAAGACGTGGTTCTGGGGCTGTATTACATGACTCGCGAGCGCGTTAATGCCAAGGGCGAGGGTATGGCGTTCAGCAATATTGCCGAGGCGCGCCGCGCCTACGAGTCGGGTGCGGCGGACCTGCATGCGCGTGTGAAGGTGCGCATCGAGGAGAGCGTGCGTAATGCCGATGACGAGCACGAGATGATCACCGCGGTGAAAGAGACCACCGTCGGTCGCGCGCTGCTGTGGGATATCGTGCCACGCGGTCTGTCGTTCGATCTGGTCAACAAAGCGATGAGTAAAAAGGCGATCTCCCGCATGGTCAACGCCTGCTATCGTCGACTGGGCCTGAAGGATACGGTCGTTTTCGCCGACCAGCTGATGTACCTGGGCTTTCGTCAGGCTGCGCGGGCCGGTGTCTCGATTGGCGTGAATGACATGGCGATCCCTCCGGAGAAGGCCGAAATCTTGGCCGCGGCAGAGACCGAGGTGCAGGAGATCCAGGACCAGTTCAACTCGGGCCTTGTGACCAATGGTGAGCGCTACAACAAGGTCGTCGACATCTGGTCGCACACGAACGATCAGGTGGCGCGCGCGATGATGGGCAAGCTCGGTAAGGAGCAGGTGATCAATCGCGACGGGGAAGAGGTCGAGCAGGATTCGTTTAATTCGATCTACATGATGGCTGATTCCGGTGCGCGTGGATCCGCCGCGCAGATTCGCCAGTTGGCCGGTATGCGCGGCCTGATGGCCAAGCCGGATGGTTCCATCATCGAGACGCCGATCACCGCCAACTTCCGCGAAGGCCTTGATGTATTGCAGTACTTCATCTCTACCCACGGTGCGCGTAAAGGGCTTGCGGATACCGCGCTCAAGACCGCCAACTCGGGTTATCTGACCCGTCGGCTGGTGGACGTTGCGCAGGATATGGTGATCACCACCCAGGACTGCGGCACGACGAAGGGGCTGTTGATGCAACCCATCATCGAGGGCGGCGATGTGGTCGAACCATTGCGCGAACGCATCCTTGGTCGCGTCGCCGCTGCCGACGTGTTGCGCCCGGGCGACGGTGAAGTGGTCTGTGAGGCTGGAACCCTGCTCGATGAAGGGCTGGTCGACCTGCTGGAAGAGGCGGGCGTGGATCAGGTGATCGTTCGTTCGCCTATCTCGTGCGAGACACGTCAGGGCATCTGCCGCAAGTGTTACGGTCGCGATCTGGCGCGCGGTCACGAGGTGAACATAGGCGAGGCGGCCGGCGTTATCGCTGCGCAATCGATTGGTGAGCCGGGTACGCAGCTCACCATGCGTACCTTTCATATCGGCGGTGCCGCGTCGCGGTCGGCCGCGGTCAACAGTATCGAGGTGAAGAACGCCGGTACCGTGAGGCTACACAACATAAAAACCGTCGAGCACGCAAATGGCAACCTGGTCGCGGTGTCGCGTTCCGGCGAGGTCATCGTGGCAGACGAGGTAGGGCGCGAGCGTGAGCGTTACAAACTACCCTACGGTGCCGTCCTTCTGGTGCACGACGGGGACGCGGTCAAAGGTGGCCAGATGGTAGCCAACTGGGATCCACACACCCACCCGGTCATCACCGAAGTGGCGGGTACCTTGCGTTTTGTCGACTTCGTCGAGGGCGTGACGGTGCAGAAACAGACAGACGAGGTGACCGGCCTGTCCTCAATTGTCGTGCTCGATCCTAAACAGCGCCCGACGAGCGGCAAGGACTTGCGTCCGATCGTCAAACTGGTCGACGACAAGGGCAATGACGTCAACATCGTGGGCACGACGTTGCCGGCAAACTACTTTCTGCCTGGCGGCGCGATCGTGGGCGTCAGCGACGAAGCAAAGGTTGGCGTCGGCGACGTCTTGGCGCGGATTCCCCAGGAATCCTCCAAGACCCGCGATATCACCGGCGGCCTGCCGCGGGTCGCCGACTTGTTCGAAGCGCGGAAGCCGAAGGAGCCGGCAATCCTGGCTGAGGCGAGTGGCACGGTCAGTTTCGGTAAGGACACCAAGGGTAAGCAGCGCCTGATCATTACGATGGCTGACGGCGAGCAAAACGAGTCGCTGATCCCCAAATGGCGTCACGTGAACGTGTTCGAGGGTGAACACGTGGAAAAAGGGGAGGTGATAGCCGACGGTGAACTCAATCCGCACGATATTCTGCGCCTGCAGGGCGTGACGGAGCTGGCCGAGTATCTGGTCAAAGAGATCCAGGACGTGTACCGCCTGCAGGGCGTCGGTATCAACGACAAGCACATCGAGGTGATCATTCGGCAGATGCTGCGCAAGGTCGAGATCGTCGACCCCGGCGAGACCCGGCTGTTGCGCGGCGAGCAGGTCGAGCGCGCGCGTCTCCTCGAGGAGAATGAGAATGCCGAGGCCGCTGAGAAGCTCACCGCCAAGTTCGAGCCGCTGCTGCTGGGTATCACCAAGGCCTCGCTGGCGACCGAGTCATTCATCTCGGCGGCCTCTTTCCAGGAGACGACACGTGTCCTCACAGAGGCGTCGGTGCGCGGCGTGCGCGATACCCTGAACGGCCTGAAGGAGAATGTCATCGTCGGCCGCCTTATTCCCGCCGGAACCGGCCTGGCGCATCACAACGAGCGCCGCCGGGTCCGTCAGGAGGCCCTGACCGCCGGGGCGCCGATCGAAATGGCCACAGAGGAAGTGGAAGAGGCGATCAAGCAGGCGCTCAATACCAGCGACAGCGAGTAAGTCCCCCCAAAAATGCCCCTGGCCGCTGTTGACAGCGGTCAGGGGTGCGCATAGAATTCGCAGCCTTCGCTAAAGGCACACCCACGCGTTTGCCTGAAAAACATGCGGCAAATCAGCCGCTTCGCGAACAGTTAATCGATTCGAGTGATCGTCACCCTCGCCCGGCGCTTTTTCAAGCGGGCCGGACGGGATCGGTTACGCGAATTTTTAACGTCGATTACGGAATCGATGCGTCCTGAAGGCGGAAAGTTTAAAGATGGCAACGATCAATCAACTGGTGCGCAAGCCGCGTAAGCGCAAGGTGGAGAAGAGCAACGTCCCGGCGCTCGAGGCGTGTCCCCAAAAGCGCGGTGTCTGCACCCGCGTCTATACCACGACGCCGAAGAAGCCGAACTCGGCGCTGCGCAAAGTCGCGCGCGTACGCCTGACCAACGGCTTCGAGGTTTCTAGCTATATCGGCGGTGAGGGCCACAACCTTCAGGAACACAGCGTTGTGCTGATCCGCGGCGGCCGAGTTAAAGATCTGCCCGGCGTGCGTTATCACGTGGTGCGCGGGAGCCTCGACACCTCCGGCGTCGACAAGCGACGCCAGGGCCGATCGAAGTATGGCGCCAAGCGTCCCAAGGGTTGATTGGGGTCTTCCGCAGTTGGGTGAGGTCAGCGACCGACCCCGGTCAAATTGAAGAGTAAAGCGAAATGCCAAGAAGACGAGTTGCAGCCAAACGCGAGATTCTGCCAGATCCAAAGTTCGGCAGTCAGACACTGGCGAAGTTTGTGAACATGGTGATGGAAGATGGCAAGAAGGCCGTCGCCGAACGCATTCTGTACGGCGCGCTCGATACCGTCAGTAGCAAGCGTAACGGTGATCCCATGGACACCCTCGAGCAGGCACTCGAGAACGTGCGCCCGGTGGTAGAGGTTAAGTCGCGCCGGGTCGGCGGTGCGACCTACCAGGTGCCGGTGGAAGTTCGGCCGGTGCGCCGCAACGCGCTTGCCATGCGCTGGCTCATCGATGCCGCGCGCAAGCGCAGCGAAAAATCTATGGCTGCCCGCCTGGCTGGCGAACTGCTGGATGCGTCCGACCAAAAAGGCGCTGCAGTGAAGAAAAAGGAAGAAACGCATCGTATGGCTGAGGCCAACAAAGCGTTTTCGCATTATCGCTGGTAAGCATCAGCACCATCGTTCTTTAAGATTACGGGGCGGGATAAGACAGTGGCACGTACCACACCCATTGAGCGCTATCGCAACATCGGCATCATGGCGCATATCGATGCCGGTAAGACGACTACGACAGAGCGCGTGCTCTACTACACCGGTGTGTCGCACAAGATCGGTGAGGTGCACGATGGCGCTGCGACCATGGACTGGATGGAGCAGGAGCAAGAGCGTGGAATAACCATCACCTCGGCCGCGACGACCTGCTTTTGGAACGGTATGGGCCAGCAGTATCCCGAACACCGAATTAACATTATCGACACCCCTGGCCACGTGGACTTCACCATCGAGGTGGAGCGCTCGCTTCGGGTGCTTGACGGCGCGGTCTTCGTACTGTGCGCCGTTGGTGGGGTCCAGCCTCAGTCTGAGACGGTATGGCGCCAGGCCAACCGCTACAAAGTTCCGCGCATGGCGTTCGTCAATAAGATGGACCGCATGGGGGCCAATTTCTTTCGCGTCGTCGAGCAACTCGAGAAGCGCCTTGGTGCCGTCGCGGTGCCGATCCAGGTGCCCATCGGAGCGGAGGAAGGTTTCGGTGGCGTGGTCGATCTGGTCAAGATGAAGGCGATCAACTGGAGCGAGGAGAATATGGGCACTCAGTTCGAGTACACCGATATTCCCGCCGAACTCCAGGATACCTGCGCCGAATGGCGCGAAAAGATGGTCGAGGCCGCCGCGGAGGCCAACGAAGACCTGATGGAAAAATACCTCGAAGGCGTGGAGCTGAGCGAGGAAGACATCGTAGAGGGGCTTCGCCTGCGCACGCTGTCCTTGGAGATCGTTCCGATGACCTGCGGCAGTGCGTTCAAAAATAAAGGTGTACAGGCCATGCTCGACAAGGTGATCGAGCTGATGCCTTCGCCGGTCGACGTACCGCCAATCCACGGTATTCTCGATGACGACGTGACCGAAGCGAAGCGCGAGTCCTCGGACGAGGCGCCGTTCTCTGCCCTGGCGTTTAAGATTGCCACCGATCCCTTTGTGGGCTCGCTGACGTTCTTCCGCTGCTATTCCGGTGTTTTGAAGTCAGGTGACACCGTTTACAACCCGGTCAAGCGAAAAAAGGAACGCGTCGGCCGCATCCTGCAGATGCATGCCAACTCCCGAGAGGAGATAAAAGAAGTCCGCGCGGGCGATATCGCCGCGGCCGTCGGCCTGAAGGACGTAACCACGGGCGACACGCTCTGTGATGCAAACAACATTATTACGCTGGAGCGTATGGAGTTCCCGGAGCCGGTCATATCGGTCGCCGTAGAGCCGAAGACCAAGAGCGACCAGGAGAGGATGGGTATAGCGCTTGGGCGCCTGGCGCAAGAAGACCCGTCCTTCCGCGTCCATACCGACGAGGAATCCGGGCAGACCATTATTTCCGGTATGGGTGAACTTCACCTGGATATAATCGTCGATCGCATGCGGCGCGAGTTCAAGGTAGAGGCCAATGTTGGTGCGCCACAGGTTGCCTACCGCGAGACCATCCGCAGCAGCACAGAAGTGGAAGGCAAGTTCGTCCGTCAGTCGGGTGGTCGCGGGCAGTTCGGTCATGTGTGGCTCCGCATCGAGCCGCAGCAGGCTGGCGACGGTTACGAATTCGTCAACGAGATTGTCGGCGGCGTGGTGCCCAAAGAATACATCCCGGCCGTAGACAAGGGCGTCAAAGAGGCGATGGAGGGCGGTGTAATCGCCGGCTATCCGGTCGTCGACGTCAAAGTGACGCTCTACGATGGTTCCTACCACGAAGTCGACTCGAACGAAAACGCATTCAAGATCGCCGGGTCGATGGGCTTCAAATCTGGCGTGCAGAAAGCCAGGCCGGTGATTCTTGAGCCAATGATGAAAGTCGAAGTGGAGACGCCCGAGGAATACATGGGTGACGTCATCGGCGACCTGAATTCCCGCCGTGGCATGGTGCAGGGTATGGAAGACGGCCCGACTGGGAAGATGGTCCAGGCAGAAGTACCGCTGGCCGAGATGTTTGGATATGCGACCTCGCTGCGTAGTGCGACTCAGGGGCGTGCCTCCTACAGTATGGAATTTGCGAAGTACAACGAAGTGCCCAGCAGTGTCGCTGAGGCCATCATGAAAAGACAGTAACGGTTTGCGGTCGCAAGGCCCGATAGATATCGAGGGGTACAACGGTGTCCAAGGAAAAATTTGAACGTACAAAACCGCACGTGAACGTGGGCACGATTGGTCACGTTGACCACGGCAAGACGACGCTGACGGCGGCGATCACGACGCACCAGTCGAAGAAGTTTGGTGGCGAGTCGAAGGCGTACGACCAGATCGACAACGCCCCGGAAGAGCGGGAGCGTGGGATTACCATTGCGACGGCGCACGTGGAGTATGAGACGGATGCGCGTCACTACGCGCACGTGGACTGCCCGGGGCACGCGGACTACGTGAAGAACATGATCACGGGTGCGGCGCAGATGGACGGTGCGATCCTGGTGGTGTCGGCGGCCGACGGTCCGATGCCGCAGACGCGCGAGCACATTCTGCTGTCACGCCAGGTGGGTGTTCCGTACATCATCGTGTACATGAACAAGGCGGACATGGTTGATGACGAAGAGTTGCTGGAGCTGGTGGAGATGGAGATCCGCGAGCTGCTGGATTCCTACGAGTTTCCGGGCGACGACACGCCGATCGTGATCGGTTCGGCGCTCAAGGCGCTCGAGGGAGAGGACTCGGAGATTGGCACGCAGTCGATCGACAAGCTGATGGAGTCGCTGGACAGCTATATCCCGACGCCGGAGCGTGCGATTGACGGTGCGTTCATTATGCCGATTGAGGACGTGTTTTCTATCTCGGGACGCGGCACGGTGGTGACGGGTCGCATCGAGCGCGGCGTGGTCAATGTTGGCGACGAAGTGGAGATTGTGGGCATCAAGGACACGGTGAAGACGACCTGCACGGGTGTTGAGATGTTCCGCAAGCTGCTGGATCGCGGCGAGGCGGGCGACAACGTGGGTGTGCTGCTGCGCGGGACGAAGCGTGAGGACGTTGAGCGTGGACAGGTGCTGGCGAAGCCGGGCTCGATCAACCCGCACACGCACTTCGAGGCTGAGGTGTATGTGCTGAGTAAGGACGAGGGAGGTCGCCACACGCCGTTTTTCAACGGATATCGACCGCAGTTTTACTTTCGCACGACGGATGTGACGGGTGCGTGTGAGCTGCCGGAGGGGATCGAGATGGTGATGCCGGGCGACAACGTGAAGATGACGGTGAAGCTGATTGCGCCGATCGCGATGGATGAAGGTCTGCGCTTTGCGATCCGCGAGGGTGGCCGCACCGTCGGCGCCGGTGTCGTCGCAAAGGTTATCGAGTGAAATCAATGTCAAGTCAGCGTATTCGAATCCGTCTGAAATCCTTTGATCATCGGCTGATCGATCAGTCAGCCCGCGAGATAGTCGACACCGCCAAGCGGACTGGCGCTCAGGTGCTTGGCCCTATCCCGTTGCCGACCAAGAAGGAGCGTTTTACCGTGCTGATTTCGCCGCACGTCAACAAAGACGCGCGCGACCAATACGAGATCCGCACGCACAAACGCCTGATGGATATAGTCGACCCGACCGACAAGACGGTCGATGCGTTGATGAAGCTGGATCTGGCGGCCGGCGTCGACGTGCAGATCAAGCTCAACTGAGGTTAGTAGAGATGGCGATTGGAATCGTAGGCCGAAAGGCAGGCATGACCCGGGTGTTCACCGATGAAGGTGTATCCATACCGGTGACTGTCATCGAGGTTGAGCCGAATCGCGTAACACAGGTACGCGTACCGGATGCCGACGGGTATAGCGCGATCCAGGTGACTGTCGGAAGCAAGAAGTCTTCACGTGTGAATCAACCGTCAGCCGGGCACTACGCCAAAGCAGGTGTTGAAGCAGGGCGGGGGCTTTGGGAATTCCGCCTCGATGACCATACTGGCGACGTCCCTGTGCTGGGTGGCGAGATCAATGCGGCCATTTTCGAGGCGGGCCAGAAGGTGGACGTGCGCGGCGTCAGTAAGGGCAAAGGATTTCAGGGCGGCGTCAAACGCCATAACTTCCGCACTCAGGACGCAACCCACGGCAACTCGCTGTCGCACCGCGCGCCGGGCTCGATCGGTCAATGCCAGACCCCTGGCCGGGTCTTCAAGGGGAAAAAGATGGCAGGTCACATGGGGGCCGCGCGCGTCACCACGCAGAATATCGAAGTGGTGCGCGTTGATCCTTCACGTAACCTCATTCTGGTTAAGGGCGCCGTGCCGGGCGCGCGCGGTGGCGACGTCGTCATAACACCTGCGATCAAGCTGAAGAACAAGGGTTGAGAACATGGACCTGAGCGTACAAGGTGGTTCCACTATCCAGGTCTCCGACGCCGTGTTTGGCGCCGAATACAAAGAGTCGCTGGTGCACCAAGTCGTGGTTGCTTACATGGCGGCCGCTCGTGCCGGCACCAAGGCGCAGAAGAACCGTTCGGCCGTCAGCGGCGGCGGTGCCAAGCCGTTCCGGCAAAAGGGCACCGGGCGCGCTCGCCAGGGCACCATACGCAGTCCGATAATGCGCTCCGGCGGCGTGACCTTCGCTGCGCAACCGCGCAACTATGAGCAAAAAGTCAATCGCAAGATGTACCGCGGCGCGCTGCGCTCGATTCTCTCGGAGTTGATTCGTCAGGCGCGCCTGGTCGTTGTCGACACCTTCAGGGTCTCTGCGCCGAAGACCAAGGAGCTGGTCGGGAAGCTGGCCGAGCTCGGCGCTAATGATGCGCTGGTCGTCACGGAGTCCTTCGACGAAAATCTGCTGTTAGCTAGCCGCAATCTCTACCAGGTGGACGCGCGCACGCTCGCGGAGCTGGATCCGATCAGCCTGATCGGATTCGACAAAGTGGTGATTACCTTGGGGGCTCTCAAGGCACTGGAGGAGAAGCTGGCATGAGCACTACGCGTTTAATGAGCATTCTGCTGAGTCCGGTCGTCTCTGAGAAGAGTTCACTGGCAGCGGACAGCGGCAATCAGTTTGCTTTTCGGGTGGCCACGGATGCAACCAAACCGGAGATCGCGAAAGCGGTGGAGCTCATGTTTGACGTGAAAGTCGACCAGGTGCGTACGATAAACGTCAAAGGCAAGCAAAAGCGCTTTGGTGGCGTGATGGGCAAGCGCATTAGCTGGAAGAAGGCATACGTGCGTCTCCAGGAAGGTCACGATATTGATTTCGCCGGTGGCGCCTGACGGCGGCTGCGGCATAGGCAACGGACAAAGCAATGGCAATCGTCAAGACAAAACCGACATCACCAGGGCGTCGTCATGTCGTCAAGGTCAAGAGCGAAGGGCTGCACAAGGGTGAGCCGCATTCGCCGCTGGTCTCGCAGAAAAGCAAGTCCGGCGGTCGCAACAATGACGGACGCATTACCACACGCCACAAGGGCGGTGGCCACAAACAGCGCTATCGCATCATCGATTTCAAACGCGACAAAGATGGTGTGCCAGGGACCGTTGAGCGGCTGGAATACGATCCGAACCGGACCGCGCACATCGCACTCATTAAATATTCGGATGGCGAACGGCGCTACATTATTGCACCTGCTGGCGTTCGCCCTGGAAGCGAGATTCGCTCCGGCTTGGACGCGCCGATCTCCGTCGGCAATAGCATGGCGCTGCGCAATATCCCAGTCGGCAGCACGTTGCACTGTATCGAGCTCAAGATCGGTAAGGGTGCACAGCTGGCGCGCAGCGCCGGTGCCTCGGCGCAGCTGATCGCGCGCGAAGGGGACTATGCGACCCTGCGTCTTCGCTCCGGCGAGATGCGGAAAGTCCACGCAGACTGCCGTGCCACCCTTGGCGCTGCGAGTAACTCAGAACATAACCTGCGCAAGCTGGGAAAGGCGGGTGCCAGCCGCTGGCGTGGTGTTCGACCGACCGTGCGCGGTGTCGTGATGAATCCGGTGGATCACCCTCACGGCGGCGGTGAGGGACGTACGTCCGGTGGCCGCCATCCGGTCAGCCCTTGGGGCACGCCGACGAAAGGTTTCAAGACGCGCTCCAACAAGCGCACCGATAAATTCATCGTGCGCGACCGTCGTCGCAAGTGATTAGGTGAGAGGCGAGTAAGGCTATGCCACGTTCAATCCGCAAGGGACCATTTATCGATCTCCACCTGCAGAAAAAGGTGGATGCCGCGCGTGCGAGCAATGACCGCCGCCCCATCAAGACCTGGTCGCGTCGTTCCATGGTGAGCCCTGACATGGTCGGGCTGACCATCGCGGTGCACAACGGCAAGCAACATGTCCCGGTGCTGGTGTCCGAGAATATGGTCGGACACAAACTGGGTGAGTTCGCGCTGACGCGCAACTACCGCGGCCATGTCGCGGATAAGAAGTCGCGTTAAGGAGAGAGTGATGCAGGCTGTCGCAAAACTGCGCTTTGCGCGTATTTCGGCTCAGAAGAGCCGCTTGGTTGCTGACCAGATTCGGGGTCTTCCCGTAGAGCATGCGCTCAACGTGTTGTCATTCAGCAACAAGAAGGGCGCTGCAATGATGAAGAAGGTGCTGGATTCCGCGGTCGCGAACGCGGAGAACAATGAAGGCGCTGACGTCGATGAATTGAAAGTGAAGGCAGTTTGCGTGGACGAGGGTCCAACCATGAAGCGCATCCGCGCGCGCGCCAAAGGTCGTGCGGCGCGAATTCTAAAGCGCACCAGCCACATCACCGTCACGGTAGCGGACGATTAAACGGGCAGAAAACTATGGGTCAAAAAGTACATCCAACCGGCATTCGCCTCGGCATCGTCTCTGAGTGGACATCGAAGTGGTATGCCGACAGCAAGGACTACGCGGATCTTCTCAACACGGATCTTGAGGTGCGTGATTTTCTGAAGAAGAAGCTGC
Organism: uncultured Gammaproteobacteria bacterium; assembly: GCA_963736445.1. Lineage (GTDB taxonomy): Bacteria > Pseudomonadota > Gammaproteobacteria > Chromatiales > Chromatiaceae > Thiosocius. The sequence goes on from CAVTOY010000006.1 coordinate 161,324, forward strand.
GGCAGGCCTCTGTCAGTCGAATTCAGATCGATCGGCCTGCGAAGAACGCGCACATTACCATTCATACCGCACGACCAGGCCTGGTGATTGGTAAGAAGGGCGAAGACATCGACGCGCTGCGCAAAGAGGTTGCGGCGCGCATGGGGATTCCCGTGCATATCAGCATCGAAGAGATCCGCAAGCCGGAGTTGGACGCACAGTTGGTGGCGGAAAGCATCGCGCAGCAACTCGAGCGCCGCATCATGTTCCGCCGCGCGATGAAGCGTGCAGTGCAGAACTCGATGCGTCTAGGTGCACAAGGTATCAAGGTCAATATCGCCGGCCGGCTGAACGGCGCGGAGATCGCGCGCAGTGAGTGGTATCGCGAAGGCCGCGTACCGCTGCACACTTTGCGCGCCGATATCGATTATGGCTTCGCCGAAGCACACACCACCTATGGGATCATCGGGGTGAAAACCTGGATCTTCAAGGGCGAGGTCTTCGGCGACCGCGAAGAAGAGCAGGAAGCGTCGGCGCCAGCCAAAGGCGCACCGCGAGGGTAGGGTAAAAAATGCTGCAGCCTAAACGTACCAAATTTCGGAAACAGATGAAGGGCCGTAACCGCGGCCTAGCGCAATCTGGCAACCGAGTCAGCTTCGGCGAATTCGGATTGAAAGCCACCGGCCGCGGCCGTATCACTGCCCGTCAGATCGAGGCAGCCCGGCGGACCATCACGCGCACGGTAAAGCGTGGCGGCAAGCTCTGGATCCGTGTTTTCCCTGACAAGCCAGTCTCGAAGAAGCCACTCGAAGTCCGAATGGGCAAGGGCAAGGGCAATGTCGAGTACTGGGTTGCCCAGGTGCAGCCTGGCCGGATGCTGTATGAAATCGAGGGTGTGAATGAGGACCTGGCCCGCGAAGCCTTCGCGCTTGCGGCAGCCAAGCTTCCGGTGCAAACCGCATTTGTGAAACGGATGATCCTGTGATGAAAGCGTCAGAACTTCGTGGCCAATCAGAGGCAGAGCTGCGCAAAGCCCTGCAAGACTTGCTGAAAGAACAGTTCAATTTGCGCATGCAACGCGGTACCGGTCAGTTTTCTCGGCCGCACCTGATGAAAGACGCGCGGCGCAGCATTGCGCGCGTAAAGACAGTGTTGAATGAAATGCGCCAGGCAGGTGAATCATGACCGAGCAAACCACAGAGAATCGCACCCTGCAGGGGCGTGTTGTGAGCGACAAAATGGACAAGAGCATCACGGTCATGATCGATCGCTTCGTGAAGCACCCGCTCTACGGAAAGTTCGTCCGCAAGTCCACTAAGGTCCACGCCCACGACGAGAACAACGAGTGCAAGGCGGGCGATCTGGTCGTAGTCGAGCAGTGCCGTCCTTTGTCGAAGACCAAGACCTGGCGTTTTATCAAGCTGATCGAACGCGCCAGCTGATTCAAGACAGAAATTCAAGCAGTCAATTTTGGTGGAGTTAGGGTCATGATCCAGATGCAGTCCTTGCTGAACGTCGCCGACAACAGTGGCGCACGTCGCGTTCAATGCATCAAGGTGCTCGGTGGCTCCCATCGGCGCTACGCCGGCATTGGAGACGTTATCAAGGTGTCGATCAAAGATGCTAACCCACGCGGCAAGGTCAAGAAGGGCGACGTCTTTAATGCCGTCGTAGTGCGTACGCGAAAGGGTGTCCGGCGGCCGGACGGATCGCTGATCCGTTTCGACGGCAATGCGGCAGTGCTGCTCAACGCCAAGCTCGAGCCAATCGGCACCCGGATCTTCGGACCGGTGACCCGCGAGCTGCGCAGCGAGCGCTTTATGAAAATAATCTCACTCGCACCCGAAGTGCTTTGAGGTAGGCAAAGATGGCAAGCAAGATCCGAAAAGGCGACGACGTCATCGTGGTGGCCGGTAAAGACAAGGGCAAGCGAGGCACAGTGTTGCGCGTCGCCGAAGACCGTGTAGTCGTGGAAAATGTCAATTTGGCGAGAAAACACGTGAAACCGAACCCGAACAAGGGCGAACAAGGCGGTATTATCGATAAGGAAATGCCGCTGCACGTATCGAATGTGGCCCTTTTCAACCCCGCTACCGACCGAGGCGATCGCGTGGGCTTCAAGACCCTCGATGACGGCCGGAAGGTGCGTGTCTACAAGTCAAACGGCGAAGTCGTTGACGTCTGAGGCGATAGCAATGACAAGGCTCCAGGAACAGTTTAAAGAATCCGTCATTCCACAGTTGATGGAAAAATTCGGGTATAGCACCGTCATGCAGGTGCCACGGATCGAAAAAATCACGCTGAACATGGGTGTTGGCGAAGCTGTGGGCGACAAGAAGGTCATGGAGTTCGCGGTCCGAGACATGACCAAGATCGCCGGACAGAAGCCGATTATCACCAAGGCCAAGAAGTCGGTGGCTGGTTTCAAAATCCGTGACGGCTGGCCGATTGGTTGCAAGGTAACGCTGCGTCGTGAACGCATGTATGAATTCCTCGACCGACTGATCAACATAGCGATTCCGCGAATTCGTGATTTTCGCGGTGTTAGCGCCAAGTCGTTCGATGGTATGGGCAACTACAGTATGGGCGTGAAAGAGCAGATCATTTTCCCCGAGGTGGAGTACGACAAAATCGATGCCTTGCGCGGTCTAGATATCACCATTACAACCACGGCAAAAAATGACGATGAGTGTCGGGCGCTGCTCGACGGCTTTAATTTTCCGTTCAAGTAACCCGGCAGAGAGTCATGGCAAAAAAGAGCATGTGGGCCCGCGAGGTCAAGCGGACAAAGATGGTGGCCAAGTACGCCAATAAACGCGCTGAATTGAAGGCGGTCATCAGCGATCGAACGAAGTCCGCGGAAGAGATCGATGCCGCTATGGTTGCGTTGCAAAAGCTGCCGCGTGACGCTAGTCCGGCGCGTCAACAACGGCGCTGCAGGGCGTCGGGTAGGCCCCACGCTGTTTACCGCAAGTTTGGACTGTGTCGCAACAAGCTGCGCGAGGCCGCGATGCGCGGCGACGTCCCAGGATTGAAGAAGGCCAGCTGGTAGCGCCAGACTAGCTTTCACGCTGAAGTTTTACTACAATGAGCGGCTACCTCGGTTGAGGGCAGTCGTCGTGAAACCGGTATCGCACTCAGCAAGAGTGGTCTGACCAAAAGGAGTTCCAACATGAGCATGTCAGATCCGATTGCGGATATGCTGACTCGCATCCGCAACGGCCAGGTTGCTGGCAAGATATCCGTCCGGATGCCGGCGTCGAAACAGAAAGCCGCGGTCGCCCAAGTCCTCAAGGACGAAGGTTACATCAAAGACTTCGCTACAGCTGAGCTGAACGGTAAGCCGGCAATCGACGTCACACTGAAATATTTTCAGGGCTCCCCCGTCATCGAGTATGTCAAACGGGTCAGTCGACCCGGCCTGCGCATCTATAAGAGCCGGGAAGAGTTGCCGAAGGTCCGGGGTGGGCTCGGCATAGCCATCGTCTCCACCTCTAAAGGCGTGATGACCGACCGGGAGGCCCGCAAACAGGGCCACGGTGGCGAGGTCATCGCCTTTGTAGCCTGACGGGGAGTACTGTCATGTCTCGTATCGCGAAAGCACCTATCAGTGTGCCGAAGGGCGTCGACATCAAGATCGACGGCCGTAACGTGAGCGTCAAGGGGAGCAAGGGCTCTCTTGCGTTGAAGCTGCACCCGTCGGTCTCGGTGAAACTGGAAGACGGGGTAATTAGCGTCGCACCGGCAGAAGATGGGGCCTGGGCCATGGCCGGCACGATGCGCGCGCTGTTGGGAAATATGGTACATGGTTGCGGCCAAGGATTTGAGAAAAAGCTGCAGCTTGTCGGTGTCGGTTACCGCGCCCAGTCGAAAGGTAAAACGCTGAATCTGAACCTCGGGTTCTCGCACCCGATTGATTACGCGGCGCCGGAGGGCGTCACCATCGACACGCCGTCGCAGACCGAGATCGTGGTCGCCGGCAGCGATAAGCAGCGCGTCGGCCAAGTGGCCGCGGAGATCCGCGCCTTCCGCCCGCCGGAGCCGTACAAAGGCAAAGGCGTTCGCTATGCGGACGAGCGCATCGTGCGCAAAGAAGCGAAGAAGAAATAAGAGGTCAGTCCATGGACAAGAAAGCGTCCCGTATTCGACGGGCCCGCCGTGCGCGGGCCAAGATCCGCGAGTTGGGCGTGCACCGCCTGACCATTCACCGCACGCCGCGTCACATTTACGCGCAGGTCATCGCGCCGAGCGGCGATGCGGTAATCGCTGCGGCCTCGACCATCGACAAATCGGTTGCCGCCGATTTACAGGGCCCGAGCGGCAACGCGGCCGCCGCGGCTGTGGTCGGCCGTTTCGTCGCAGAGCGTGCCAAGGCCAAGGGTGTCGAACGCGTCGCGTTCGATCGCTCGGGTTTCCGTTACCACGGCCGGGTGAAGGCCCTCGCCGACGCAGCCCGCGATGCCGGGCTTGAGTTCTAAGGGGTCTTAATAGATGGCGAATTACGAAACGAAACCTTCCGGTGACGACCTGTTCGAAAAGCTTATCGGCATCAATCGGGTGGCCAAGGTGGTCAAAGGCGGCCGCGTCTTCGGTTTTGCTGCGCTGACCGTGGTCGGTGACGGCAACGGCAAGGTCGGTTTTGGACGCGGCAAGGCGCAGGAAGTGCCGATCGCGATTCAAAAGGCGATGGAGAATGGCGCGCAAGCAACATGAAACCGGTCGAATTCAAGAACGGTACCCTGCAGTACCCCTTGTGCGGCCGCCACGGCGCCGCCAAGGTCTACATGCAGCCGGCCTCCGAAGGTACCGGCATTATTGCCGGCGGCGCCATGCGTGCAGTCCTCGAGGTCGTCGGGGTACGTGACGTGCTGTCCAAGTGTATTGGCACCAACAACCCGATCAATGTCGTGCGCGCGACCATGAACGGCCTGCTGAAATGGTGATCCCGAATATGTCGCGGCCAAGCGCGGCAAAAAGGTAGAAGAGATCCTGGGGTAAGCCGACATGGCCGAGAAAAAGACGATGAAGGTTAAACTGGTGCGCAGAGTGCATGGGCGTCTGGAGAAACACCGTGCCTGTGTCCGCGGACTGGGTCTGCGCCGCATGCACCAAGTAGTGGAAGTCGAAGATACGCCAGCCACGCGCGGCATGGTTAAAAAGGTGTCCTACATGGTCGAGGTAGTGGAGACAGCATGACATGCGCCTGAATACACTCAAGCCTGCCAACGGCAGCAAGACCAACCGCAAGCGCGTGGGCCGGGGTATCGGCAGCGGCTTCGGCAAGACCGGCGGGCGAGGCCATAAGGGCCAGAAGTCGCGCGCCGGCGGTTTTCACAAGACCGGCTTCGAGGGCGGGCAGATGCCGCTGCAACGCCGTCTTCCCAAGGTGGGTTTTCGCTCGCGGCATGGCACGTGCCACCGGCGAGTTGCGGCTGAACGATAGCGCTAAGGTTGAAGGCGATGTGGTCGATATGGACGCGCTTCACCGTGCAGATGTACTCCCGATGTCGAAAAACCGCGCCAAGGTAATCCTCTCCGGCAGCATCGGACGAGCGGTCACGGTCCGCGGAATCGGGGTGACCAAGGGTGCGCGCGCCGCCATCGAAGCGGCCGGCGGCAGGGTAGAGGACTAAGGACACGCTGATGGCTGACTGAACCCGGCGACTCACTGGCGGTATGCAGTCTGGGCGCCTCACGGAACTGCGTCAGCGGCTGCTGTTTCTGCTTGGCGCATGATTGTCTACCGCATCGGGACCTTCATCCCGGTGCCGGGGATCAACCCGGCGGCATTGGCCGCGCTGTTCGACCAGCAGCAAGGCACCATTCTGGACATGTTCAACATGTTTTCAGGTGGCGCGCTGAGCGCGCTAGTCGCTGTTTGCGCTGGGGATAATGCCCTACATCTCCGCCTCCATCATCATGCAGTTGATGACCGCGGTGATCCGAAGCTGGAGCAGCTGAAGAAAGAGGGCGAGGCCGGCCGGCGCAAGATTACCCAGTACACCCGTTACGGCACGGTGGTGCTGGCGACCTTCCAGGCGATCGGTATCTCGATCGCGCTGCAGGGGCAGGTCGGTCGGGGGTCACCGTGGTGATACTACAGGGCTGCCGTTTGTGATTTCGGCCGTCGTCTGCTGGTCACGGGCACGATGTTCCTGATGTGGCTGGGCGAGCAGATCACTGAACGCGGTATCGGTAACGGCATTTCGATGATCATATTTGCGGGGATCGTCGCCGGGTTGCCGGCGGCCATTGGTTCGGTCGCTGGAACTGGTCAGCAACCGGCGAGATGAATGCGCTATTTTGCCTGTTCCTGTTCGCGCTGGCGATGGCGGTGACCGCGTTTCGTCGTTTTCGTCGAGCGTGGCCAGCGCCGGATAACGGTCAACTATGCCAAACGGCAGCAGGGTCGCAAGATGTATGCGGCGCAAAGCACCATCTGCCGCTGAAGCTCAACATGGCCGGCGTTATCCCGCCGATCTTTGCGTCGAGCATTATTCTGTTTCCCGGCCACGCTGGCGCAGTGGTTGGGCAGTAGCGAGGAGATGGGCTGGCTGCAGGACATCGTGCCAAGCTGTCGCCGGGAGAGCCCATCTATGTGGTGATGTATGCCGCGGCGATCATATTCTTCTGTTTCTTCTACACGGCGTTGGTTTTCAACTCGAAGGACACGGCGGACAATTTGAAACGGTCCGGCGCGTTTATCCCTGGTATTCGTCCGGGCGAGCAGACCGCGCGCTACATCGACCAGGTCATGTCCCGGCTTACCCTGGCGGGAGCAATCTACATCACGCTGGTCTGCCTGATGCCGGAATTTCTGATCGTCGGATGGAATGTGCCTTTCTACTTTGGCGGCACCTCATTGTTGATCGTGGTGGTAGTAGTGATGGATTTCATGGCCCAGGTGCAGGCGCATGTGATGTCGCACCAGTACGAAGGGCTGATGAAAAAAGCGAATCTGAAGGGTATCGGCGGCACGGGCGTGCCCCGCTGATCGATAACGCTTGAGTTTAGGAGATAAAGATGAAAGTCCGTGCCTCTGTGAAAAAGATGTGCCGCAACTGCAAGATCATCAAACGCAAGGGCGTGGTGCGGGTGATTTGCACCGACCCACGGCACAAGCAGCGCCAAGGCCATGCTTGCGTTGCGGAAGTGTCGCAAATGCGCGTAGAATTTCGCGGCCTTCGCGCGGCGGTCCGCGGCTGAATCAGGAGAGATTTGAGAATGGCACGTATTGCTGGAGTCAATATTCCAGATCGCAAACACACCGTGGTTGCCCTCACGTCAATCTACGGCATCGGTATTACCCGCGCGCGCCAGATCTGTGATACGGCTAACGTCCCGATCGACCGCAAGATCATGGACCTTACCGAAGAAGAGGTCGAGAAGCTCCGCGCCGAGGTAGCCAAGTTCCCCGTCGAAGGTGACCTTCGACGCGAGGTATCGATGAACATCAAACGACTGATGGATCTGGGCTGCAACCGCGGTATCCGCCATCGTCGTGGTTTGCCGCTGCGTGGCCAGCGCACCCGTACCAACGCGCGCACCCGCAAGGGCCCGCGTAAACCCATCAGGCGATAACGCGCTAGCATCAATTTAGGAAAAGGCAGATGGCCAAGACTCCGACCCGGACCCGCAAAAAGGTCAAAAAGGTTGTTACCGATGGCGTCGCACACGTCCATGCGTCGTTCAACAACACCATCATTACAATCACTGACCGCCAGGGCAACGCCCTTTGCTGGGCTACATCTGGTGGTTCAGGTTTCCGCGGCTCGCGCAAGAGCACGCCGTTCGCTGCCCAGGTCGCGGCAGATCGTGCCGGTCAGGTTGCCAAGGAGTACGGGGTGAAAAACCTCGACGTGAATATCAAGGGCCCCGGACCGGGGCGTGAGTCGGCGGTGCGGGCACTGAACAACGCCGGGTTCAAGATCACGAGTATCTCCGACGTAACGCCGATCCCGCACAACGGCTGCCGCCCACCCAAGAAACGTCGCGTCTGACCTGGAGTCCTGAGCAATGGCACGATACATCGGTCCGAAATGTAAGTTGATGCGTCGCGAGGGTACGGACCTGTACCTCAAGAGCCGCGTGCGCTCGATAGATTCGAAGTGCAACATGGAAAAAGTGCCCGGCCAGCAGAGCGACCGCCGCCGCCGGCTGTCTGACTACGGTGTGCAATTGCGCGAAAAGCAGAAGGTGCGGCGACTCTACGGCATCCTGGAGCGCCAGTTTCGCAATTACTACAAAGAATCCGATCGTGCCAAGGGCCCCACCGGAGAGAATCTGCTTAAGCTGCTCGAAAGCCGCCTCGACAACGTCGTCTATCGCATGGGCTTTGGCTCCACCCGGGCGGAGGCGCGCCAGCTGGTCAGCCACAAGTCAATCACGGTCAACGGCAAGGCAGTCAATGTCGCCTCCTACGTCGTGCGTCCGGATGACGTCGTCGCTGTCGCCGAAAAGGCGCAAAAGCAGGAACGCATCAAGAACTCGCTGGGTCTGGCTGAGCAGTACGGGCTGCCCGACTGGGTCGAGGTAGATTCCAAGGGCATGAGCGGTACCTTCAAGCGGGTGCCGGATCGGGTCGAGTTGCCTGCCGAGATCAACGAGCAGCTGATCGTCGAGCTGTATTCAAAGTAAAGGAACTGAGAGGGCCATCCATGACGGAGTCCGTCACCGAATTCCTCAAGCCGCGTATCGTCAACTTACAGACGATCCACGAGCGCCACGCAAAGGTTTCACTGGAGCCGCTGGAACGCGGTTTCGGGCACACCTTGGGCAATGCGCTGCGCCGTATCTTGCTTTCCTCGATGCCTGGTTGCGCCATCGTCGAGGCCGAGATCGAGGGCGTACTGCACGAATACAGTGCCATCGAGGGCGTACAGGAAGACGTCCTAGAAATCTTGCTCAACCTCAAAGAGGTGGCGATCAGCATGGAAGATCGTGATGAGGCTATCGTTACCCTGAACGCGAAGGGTCCGGGGGTCGTCACCGCCGCAGACATTCAGCTGTCGCATGGCATGGCCGTTTCCAATCCGGAACTGCTCATTGCACGCCTCACCGACAAGGGTGAGCTGAGTCTGACCATGAGGGTGCGTCGTGGTCGCGGCTACGAGCCTGCGGCCAGCCGTGAGAGTGCGGCTGGCGACGACCGCCCGATCGGTCATCTGCAGCTGGATGCAACCTTCAGCCCGGTGCGTCGCGTATCCTACGCCGTCGAAGCCGCCCGTGTGGAGCAACGCACCAACCTCGATCGCTTGGTCATCGAAATTGAGACGGATGGCACCATTGACCCTGAAGATGCGATTCGCCGGTCGGCAACGATTCTTCAGGACCAGCTGTCTGCGTTCGTCAAGCTGGATGAAACCACCAGTTCCGTCGCGGAGCAGGAACGGGCCGAGCCGATGGTCGATCCGATTCTGCTGCGCCCGGTCGACGACCTGGAGCTCACGGTCCGGTCGGCCAACTGTCTCAAGGCAGAGAACATCTTCCTGATCGGCGATCTGATTCAGCGTACCGAGGTGGAACTGCTGAAGACGCCGAACCTGGGCAAAAAGTCGCTGACTGAGATCAAAGATGTGCTGGCCACGCGTGGTCTGTCGCTGGGTATGCGCCTCGAGAACTGGCCGCCCGAGAATCTCGAAGAACTGATGGCACGCTGAGAAGCGTTTGGTACAACCGTTTACCTAGGAAGTGGACCCATGCGTCACCGCAAAGCCGGACGGCAGCTCAATCGCAACAGCTCACACCGCAAGGCGATGTTTCGCAATATGACGGCCTCGCTGATCGAGCACGAACTGATCAAGACCACCCTGCCCAAGGCGAAAGAGCTGCGCGGGGTGGCCGAACCGCTGATCACGATGGCCAAGGAAGACAGCGTCGCCAAGCGTCGCCTTGCCTTTGCGCGTCTGCGCAGCGACGCGGCGGTCGGCAAGCTGTTCGCCGAGTTGGGTCCACGCTATCGCGAACGCCCGGGTGGTTATCTGCGTATCCTAAAATGCGGCCATCGTCCGAGTGACAAGGCGCCGATGGCCTTTGTGGAGCTCGTCGATCGCCCGGTCGCGGAAGAAGAAGTCGAGTAAACCGATCTTATCAGCCGATGAAAAAACCGGGCCATGCCCGGTTTTTTTGTGTTTGGCGTCGATGCAGACGGCACGGGATAATTCGGCGGCATGACGACTTAGCGCCGTGACCAAAGGCGCACTGCACGGATTGGAACATGGCAATGAAGCGTCCTCGTCCGATCTTCCTGTTCACCGACTTCGGTTGGTCTGGCCCCTATGTCGGGCAGATGGTCGGAGCGATCGTCGCCGCCGATCCGCACGTACGGGTTTTCAATCTGATGCATGATGCGCCGCAGATGCGCCCTGACTTGGCCGCCTACTTGTTACCCGCATGCTGCCGCACGCTGCCGCAAGACGCCATTGTGGCGGCTGTGGTCGACCCGGGCGTCGGAGGGGATCGCGCCGCGCTGATCGTAGAGACCGCGACGATGACCTTCATCGGGCCGGACAACGGCCTATTGTGCCGCCTAACGGACATCTTTCGGGTGGCACGCATCGACTGGCAGCCGGCTGTCCTGTCGGCGAGTTTTCATGGCCGCGATCTGTTTGCGCCCGCGGCGGCGCGGCTGGCGCTCGGTGAGACCGTCGAGTGCACGCCAATCCAACCGCACCAGATGGTCGGCGGCGACTGGCCGGACGACCCCGAGCGGATTATCTATGTCGATGCCTTCGGCAATCTCATGACCGGCGTGGATGCAAAGAACGTGAGCAAAAACAGCAGGATAGTGATTGGCGATCAGCGCCTAGCCTATGCAGAGACGTTCTGTCGGGCCGCAGTCGGGGCGCCGTTCTGGTATGTCAATTCGCAGGGTTTGGTGGAGATCGCGGCCAACGGCAGATCGGCCGCGGCACTATTGTCACTGGCGCTAGGCGAAAGATTCCTGCTACAGTAATTGTCCGTCACGGATAGGCGGTTTGAAGACAACACGGAGGTTGTTATGGATAGGGTTCGCTTGGCGCCCATGGCGCTGTTACTGCTCGTTTGCACGCTGCCCGCCCGGGCAACCTGGATCTCACCCTTCATCAGTGAGCTCCACTACGACAATGCAGGGTCTGATGTTGGCGAGTTCGTCGCGGTTAGCGGTTCGCCAGGCCTTGACCTCTCCGGCTGGCAGATCGTGCTCTACAATGGCGCGAACGGTAGCCCTTACGATGCACTGCCATTGTCGGACATGCTCGGCGCCGGCAACGGGCTGGCCGAAGTGCATCGGACAGTGGGTGGTATGCAGAACGGGCCGGATGGGGTGGCGTTGATATCGGCGGCCGAGGCAGTCATCGACTTCGTCGCCTATGAGGGCGCCCTTGTCGCGACCGAAGGTCTTGCCGCCGGAATGACGGCACGGGTGCTGCCGATCGCCGAAGGCGGCGCGACCCCGATGGGGAGCTCGTTGCAGCGGGTGGGAAGCCTCGCGGACTGGACCTGGTCGACAGGGCCGGCCTCGCCGGGCGTGGTGAATGTTGGGCTGGCCGTGCCGGCGCAGGGGCGTGTGCCAATCGTCGCGAGCTGGTTGGTGTGGTTCTCGGGATTGCTTGGACTGGTATTGGCGAGCGCTATCGGCCGAGGTCGCAAGCGAGGTGGCGTGATGGTGTGTACGCCCCAGCGAATGATCTGAGGTCGGGCGCCCGGTCGGTCGTTGATCGGGTGCCGCGACGGATACTTGATTGTGCGGGGGTCTGCCTTGTACGCGGAGAATGGGTCATGAAGCGAGAGCGCAAATTGTCGTTGAGACGTTGGGTAGGGCGCGACCGGCAACAGACGGACGCCATGCCGGATGCGGGTGGACAAGCGCAGGCGCCGCGATCACCCTCAACAGATGCACAGCGAATGGCCGGCGCTCCGCTGGAAAAGGCCTATCGCGATCTCCTGATGCAGAATCAGATCCTGTCGGAGAGCAATGCGCGGCTGCAGGAGCAGCTCGCTGATCAGGCGGGCGGCGTTGCTGAATCACCGGCGGCCAAGCAGTTGATCCGGGCGCAGCGCGATGCGCTGGTTGAACGCAGCCGTCGGCTGCGCGAGGTCGAGTACGAACTCAAACAGATTCATCGCCTCAAGGACAAGCTGGTGGAGGAAAACCGGCGGCTGCAACGGCAGTTGAGCGATTTCCGACCCGTGCTACGCCGAGAAGAGCAGAATCGGCGCGAACTCGCAGAGACCAAGGCGGCCCTGCATGAAAAGACGAACGAACTCCTGTACCTGAAGGATAAGTACTTTCAGCTCGAGGCGCGACTCAAGCCGGCGTCACCTCCGGGCTCAGTCGCCAACGGGCGTTTCTAGCCTGCTCGCTGGATCGCGGCGCTCAGGCCTTAGCCAGCGCCGGTGCGAGAAAGCGTCCGGTATGTGAATGTGCCATGTCGGCGATCTGCTCGGGCGTCCCAGTAGCGATGATCTCGCCACCGCCGTCGCCGCCCTCGGGTCCAAGATCGATTATCCAATCGGCCGTCTTGATCACATCCAGGTTGTGCTCGATGACAACGATGGTGTTGCCATGATCGCGCAGGCGGTGCAAGACCTTGAGCAGTTGTTTCACGTCGTGGAAATGTAGCCCGGTGGTTGGCTCGTCAAGGATGTACAAGGTTCGTCCGGTGTCGCGTTTGGATAGCTCGCGCGAGAGCTTGACCCGTTGTGCCTCGCCGCCTGACAGCGTGGTCGCGTTCTGCCCCAGGGTGATGTAACTCAGGCCGACGTCCATCAAGGTCTGCAGTTTGCGCTTGATTACCGGCACCGCGGCGAAAAAGGCCAGCGCATCCTCGACCGTCATTTCAAGTACCTCGTTGATGCGTCTGCCTTTGTATTGAACTTCCAGGGTCTCGCGGTTGTAGCGCTTGCCCTTGCAGACATCGCATTGCACATAAATGTCGGGCAGGAAGTGCATCTCGACCTTGATGACCCCGTCGCCCTTGCAGGCCTCGCAGCGGCCGCCCCGGACGTTGAAGCTGAAACGTCCGGGTGTGTAGCCGCGCGATCGTGCCTCGGGAACCCCGGCGAAGAGTTCACGGATCGGCGTGAACAGGCCGGTATAGGTGGCGGGATTGGAGCGTGGTGTGCGGCCGATCGGCGATTGATCGATGTCTACCACCTTGTCGAAATGCTGCATGCCCGTCGCCTTCTTGAAGGGCGCGACGCTGTGATTGGCGCCGTTAAGCTCATTCGCCGCCAACGGGTAAAGGGTGTCGTTGATCAGGGTCGATTTGCCTGAGCCGGATACACCGGTCACGCAAGTGAACAGGCCGGCAGGGATCTCGAGTTTTACTTTTTTGAGGTTGTTTCCCCGGGCACCCTCGATCTTTAGCATTCGCTTGCGTTCGAGGGGGTGGCGCTTCTCGGGCAGCTCGATACGTTCGCGACCGGCGAGATAGTCGCCGGTGATGGAGCCGGCCACCGCACAGATGTCTTCGATGCTGCCCTGAGCCACCACCTGGCCGCCATGCACGCCCGCCCGCGGGCCGATGTCGACGACATGATCCGCGCTGCGGATCGCATCCTCATCATGCTCGACCATGATCACGGTATTGCCAAGGTCGCGCAGATAGGTCAGCGTGTTCAGCAGGCGTTCGTTATCGCGTTGATGCAGACCGATCGAGGGTTCGTCCAGTACATACATTACCCCGACCAGGCCGGCGCCGATCTGGCTCGCGAGACGGATGCGCTGTGCCTCGCCGCCCGACAGGGTCTCCGCGCTCCGATCCAGCGTTAGATAATTCAGGCCGACGTTGACCAGGAAACGCAGGCGATCGTTGATCTCCTTGACGATCTTTGCGGCGATCTTGCCGCTCTTGCCCGGCAGGTCCAGGCGTTCGAAGAACGCCAGGCTGCCCTCGACCGCCATGCCGGTGATCGACGGCAGATCGAGTTCGGCGACGAATACGCTGCGCGCCGCCTCGTTCAGACGAGTGCCCTGGCAATCCGGACAGGGCTGTGAGGACATAAAGCGCGCCAGTTCTTCCCGCACCGCATTCGACTCGGTCTCGCGGTATCGCCGCTGCATGTTGTTGATAATGCCCTCGAAGGGATGGGTCTTCTTGACCGCCCGGCCGCGCTCGTTGAAATAGCTGAACTCAATGGCCTCAAAAGCGCTGCCGCGGAGGACGACCCCACGAATCTCCTCGGATAGATCGCTCCACGGTGTCTCGGGGTCGAACCCGTAGTGCTTCCCCAGGGAGCGAATCATCTGGTGGTAATAGGCGTTGCGCCTGTCCCAACCGCGTACGGCACCGCCGGCCAGTGACAGCTCTGGGTGGGCGACCACCTTGTGTGGATCGAAGAACTGTTCAACACCTAGACCGTCACAGGTCGCACAGGCGCCGACCGGGTTGTTGAACGAGAACAGACGCGGCTCCAATTCCTCGATACTGTAGCCACACACTGGGCAGGCGAAGTTGGCCGAGAAAACCAGGTCCGGCTGCGGCCTGGCGGGATCCGCGTCGATCCATGCGACCCGGACGACGCCGTCCGCAAGGTGCAGCGCGGTCTCGAAGGATTCGGCCAGCCGCAGACCGATGTCGTCACGCACCTTGAAGCGATCGACGACCACCTCGATGGTGTGCTTCTTGTGCAGCTCAAGCTCAGGCGGATCGTCCAGCTCGAACAGCTCGCCGTCGATGCGGGCCCGAATAAACCCCTGGGCGTGGAGTTCGGCGAGCAGCTTGTGATACTCGCCTTTGCGCTCAGAGATCACTGGCGCCAGCAACATCAGCTTGCTGCCCAAGGGTTGCGCCAGCACCTGGTCCACCATCTGACTGACTGTCTGCGCCTCCAGGCGTTCGCCATGGCTCGGGCAGCGCGGCGTACCGGCACGCGCGAACAACAGGCGCAGGTAGTCGTAGATCTCGGTGATCGTGCCGACCGTTGAACGCGGATTGTGGCTGGTCGTCTTTTGCTCGATCGATATCGCCGGCGACAGCCCTTCGATATGGTCTACGTCGGGTTTCTCCATCATCGACAGAAACTGGCGGGCATAGGCCGACAGCGACTCCACGTAGCGCCGCTGGCCCTCTGCGTAGATGGTGTCGAACGCCAACGACGATTTCCCCGAGCCAGATAGGCCGGTGATGACGATCAGCCGGTCGCGCGGCAGCGACAGATCGATGTTTTTGAGATTGTGGGTGCGGGCGCCGCGGATTTGAATCGTATCCATGATCTTTGCTGCAGGGCATCAAACCCGAGAAGTCTACGGCAGTGCGCGAGGTGGGGAAACGTCGCACTGTCTGGGGACAAGTCTGGTGCCCCGGCGTCGATTTTCGCTGCCGCGCCGGCGCCTGCAGAACGCCAATCATCGGCGTCTGCGTCGATGGGCCGTTCGGGTTAATATTCGACGCTAAACCCCCAGGACCTCCCCGGTGCCAGAGAACGCAACCCAAAAAATGACCGCCAGTGAGCGGCGTGCCACCTTTGGTTTGGCCGGTGTGCAGGGCTTCCGCATGCTCGGCCTATTCCTGATCCTGCCGGTATTCGCCCTTTACGCCGAGACGCTGCCCGGTTCGACGCCCTTTCTGACCGGCCTTGCGGTCGGTATCTACGGCCTCACCCAGGCCGCACTGCAGATTCCGTTTGGCCTGTTGTCCGATCGCATCGGGCGCAAGCCGGTTATCCTGGGCGGTCTGGTGCTGTTTGCGCTGGGCAGTGCGATCGCGGCGTCGGCGGACGAGATGTGGCTGGTTATCGTCGGTCGCGCGGTGCAGGGCAGCGGGGCGATCGCCGCCGCTGTGATGGCCTTGGCCGCCGATCTGACGCGCGAAGAGAATCGCACCAAGGCCATGGCCACTATCGGCATGATGATCGGGGTCTCCTTCATGCTCGCCATGCTGGCCGGCCCGCTGCTCGGTCGCCTGATCGGGGTTGACGGTATCTTCTGGTTGACGGCCCTACTCGCGTTGGTCGGCATGGCCATCATCGCCCTGGTGGTGCCAACACCTCGCCATAGCACGGTCCACCGCGATGCGGAAACCGTGCCGGCCATGTTCCACCGGGTGCTGCACAATCGCGAACTGCTCCGCCTGGACTTCGGCATCTTCTCGCTGCATGTGATCCTGACAGCGCTATTCCTGGCGATACCGGTGGTGTTGCGCGACCTCGGGCTGGAGCCGGTGCAGCACGCCTGGCTGTATCTGCCGGTGATGCTGGGCTCCATTGCGCTGATGTTGCCGTTGGTGATCATTGGAGAACGCCGTGGGCTGATGAAACCGGTGTTCATTGGCGCGGTAGGCTGCTTGATGATCGCGCAGTTGGCCCTGGGACTGACGGTCCACGATTTCTGGGGCTTTGTCGCCGCGTTGACCCTGTTCTTCACCGCCGTCAACCTGCTCGAGGCGGCCCTGCCGTCGCTGGTTTCCAAGATTGCCCCGGTCGAGGCCAAGGGGACGGCGATGGGCGTCTACTCGACGTCGCAGTTCACCGGCGCCTTCATCGGCGGCGTAGTGGGTGGTTGGGCGCACCATCAGTTTGGCCTTGCGGCGGTGTTCGAGGCGGGCGCCGTGGCGGCGGCAATTTGGCTGCTGCTGGCGTTTGGTATGCGACGACCGGGCCGTTACGTGAGTCGTCTGGTCAATCTCGGCGACCTGGCGGATCCCAGCGGCGACGATATCATTCGGCGCCTGCAAGGCGTCCCGGGCGTCGTCGAGGCCGTGGTCGTGGCAGACGAGGGCGTGGCCTATCTCAAGGTCGATCGCGATCGTCTCGACAGCATGGCGTTAGATGAAATTGTCGCCCGCCCGGCGTAGACTTCCGGGCAGATTAAGATACCGGGTGCGGCACGGAGGCCGCCGCCGGCCAGAGGAGGAAGAATGGCAAGCAGAGGCGTAAACAAGGTCATCCTGATCGGCAATCTCGGGCAGGATCCCGAGGTCCGCTACATGCCCAACGGCGGTGCGGTATGCAACATCACCGTGGCGACCTCGGAGACCTGGAAGGACAAGAATACCGGCGAGAACCAGGAGAAGACCGAGTGGCATCGCGTCGTGATGTTTCGGCGTCTGGCCGAGATCGCCGGGGAGTACCTGAAAAAGGGCTCGAAGGTCTACCTCGAGGGTCGCCTGCAGACGCGCAAGTGGCAAGACCAACAGGGTCAGGATCGTTATACGACCGAGATCGTCGCCGATCAGATGCAGATGCTCGACAGCCGCGGCGGCAGTGCCGATTTCGCGCCTTCCCAGCAGCGCTCCTCTGCGCCGCAGTCGACGCCCGAGGCCGCTGCACCCGCAGACAGCGGATTTGAAGACGACATCCCGTTTTAGCCTATTGGAAGGCCTGACCAACGCGGCAACGCCCGGTCGGTGCCAGCCAAACGCCGGTTAGCCTGTAAATCTCACCGATTTCCTGCTGCGGGTCTGCGACAGGCCTCGGTGATCAGGATGGCGCGAAAGTCGTTGACGTTAGTCCGTGTTGGACCGGTGACGATCAAGTCGTCGATCGCCTGGAAGAACCCGTAGCCGTTGTTGTTGGCCAGCTCGGCCTTGGCATTGAGGCCGGCGTGGTGCGCCCGTTCGAGGGTATCCGGTGTGAGGATGCATGCCGCGTTGTCCTCGGTGCCATCGATGCCGTCGGTGTCACCGGCGATCGCGTAGATCCCTGGGTGCCCATCGAGGGCGACGGCCAGCGCAAGCAGAAACTCGGCGTTGCGTCCGCCGCGGCCCTGACCGCGCACAGTGACCGTGGTCTCGCCCCCGGAGATCAACACGCACGGGACCGTGGCAGGTTGATCATAGCGGGCGATCTGGCGGGCGATGCCCGCGTGCACCAGGGCGACGTCACGCGCCTCACCCTCGAGATCACCCAGGATCACGGCACGGATGCCGTGCTGCTCGACAACCGCGGCTGCTGCCTGCAGGGAGTCTTGCGGCGTGGTCAGCATCACGGCAGTCGCACCGGCCAGGCGCGGATCTCCGGGTTTCGGCGTTTCGTCTGGCGACGTGCGCAGGTGTTGAACCACGGCGGCCGGTTCGTTGATGGCGTATTTTTCCAGGATCGCCAGCGCGTCTGCATTGCTCGTGGGGTCTGCTACGGTCGGGCCCGATGCAATCACTGCCGGATCGTCACCCGGGACATCGGAGATCATCAGCGTCACGACGCGGGCCGGGGCACACGCCGCTGCCAGGCGACCCCCCTTTATCGCCGACAGGTGTTTGCGTACGCAGTTCATCTCGCCGATATTGGCGCCGGACCGCAGCAATGCCTTGTTGACCGCCTGTTTGTCTTGAAGGGTCAGGCCCGGTGCGGGCAGCGCAAGCAGCGAGGAGCCGCCGCCGGAGATCAGACACAGCACGAGATCGTCCTCGCCCAGCCCCCGCACCTGCTCGAGTATCCTGACCGCCGCCTCCCGGCCGGCGGCGTCGGGTACCGGATGCGCTGCCTCGACGACCTCGATCTGGCGGCATGCCACGCCATGCCCATAGCGTGTCACGACGATGCCGCTAAGTTCGCCCTGCCAGTGGTCTTCGACAGCCCGCGCCATCGCTGCGGCAGCCTTGCCGGCGCCGATGACCACGGTCCTGCCGCGCGGCGGCGCCGGAAGGTGGGTGGGCAGGCAGGTGGCCGGTGAAGCAGCCGCCACGGCGGCATCGAATAGTCTTCTGAGCAGCTGAGCCGGTTGTTCTTTCATCTTGACCGTTTGAGCCGCTTAGCGCGCGGCTGCCGTGACGGGGTGATCAGGGCAGCCGATGCATCAGGCGACGTCGTGATCGGCGAGCAGCTCGAGTGCGCGCACCATTGCGGAGTGATCCCATGCGCTGCCGCCATGCGCCGCACAGGCATTGAACAGTTCCTGCGCGGTCGCGGTGTTGGGCAGGCTTAGGCCCATCGCCCGCGCATTGGACAGCGCCAGGTTCAGGTCCTTTTGGTGCAGCTCGATACGGAACCCCGGATCGAAGGTACGTTTGACCATGCGCTCGCCGTGGACCTCGAGGATCTTCGAAGACGCGAAGCCGCCCATCAAGGCCTCCCGCACCCGGGCCGGATCGGCACCGGCTTTGGAGGCGAACAGCAGCGCCTCGGCGACCGCCTCGATGTTGAGTGCCACGATGATCTGGTTCGCGACCTTGCAGGTCTGTCCGTCACCATTGCCCCCGACCAGCGTGATGTTCTTGCCCATCAGCTCGAACAGCGGCTTGACCTGATCGAACGCGGCCTGCTCGCCGCCGACCATTATGGTCAGCGTGCCGGCCTTCGCGCCGACTTCACCGCCGGAGACCGGCGCGTCCAGATACTGGCAGCCCAGCTCGTTGACGCGCCGCGCGAACGCCTTGGTCTCGATCGGCGAGATGGAGCTCATGTCGATCACGATCTTGCCGGGCGACAGGCCGGCGGCGACGCCTGCGTCGCTGAACAGCACATCCTCGACGTGCGGTGTATCCGGCACCATGGTGATTATGAAGTCGCTTTGTTCTGCGACCTCCTGCCCGCTGGCGCAGACGACAGCGCCCTTGTCGACGAGGGCTTGCGGGACCTGACTGCGCGTATGGGCGAACAGTTTGTGTCCGCCGTCGATAATGTGTCCTGCCATCGGGGCGCCCATGATCCCCAGGCCGATGAATCCAACTGCGCTCATAATGATTTACCCTTTCAATTCGATTCTGATGATGCGGTGATCTGAAGGTTGCGCCTACGCAGCTTCGCCCGATCTATAAGGATCGAACCAACCGAGCCCCTCGGCGGTGGTAGTGCTCGGGATGTACTCGCAGCCGATCCAGCCCTGATATCCGATATGGTCGATGAAGTCGAACAGGAAAGGGTAGTTTATCTCACCCGTCCCCGGTTCGTGCCGCCCTGGGTTGTCGGCGAGCTGGATGTGGCCGATTTCTGCCAGGTGCCTCTGGATCGTCGGCGCCAGGTCACCTTCCATGATCTGCATATGGTAGATGTCGTATTGCACCGCGATGTTGCTCGATCCGGTATCGCGAATGATGTCGACCGCCTGCTGCGTACCGCAAAGGAAGAACCCCGGGATGTCGCGCGTGTTGATCGGTTCGGTGACCAGACGTATCCCGTTCTCCTCCAGTTGCTTGGCGGCAAAGCTCAGATTGTCGACGAAGGTCTGGCGAAGCTGCGCAGGATCGGCGCCTGCGGGCGCGATCCCGGCGAGACAGTTCAGCTGCGAGCAGCCCAGTGCCTTCGCATATTCGATCGCGCGGCCAACGCCGTCCTGGAATTCACCGACCCGATCCGGGAGCACGGCGATGCCGCGCTCACCGCTTCCCCAGTCTCCGGCCGGGAGGTTGTGCAGTACCTGCTGCAACTTGAAGGTGTGCAGCCTTTCGACCAGCTGGCCTGCGTCATAGTCGTACGGGAACAGGTACTCGACGCCCCGAAATCCCGCCTCGGCAGCCGCCTGGAAACGATCCAGGAAGTCATGTTCCTGAAACAGCATGGTCAGATTTGCGGCAAAGTTCGGCATGTCGTTCTCCTCATTGGCGTTCGCGCCTGTCGTCAGGCGGGATCTTTTTCCGGTTCGGCGACCAGGCCTTGCTCTGCGCCGTCATTCATACTCACCCAACCGCTCTCAAGGGTCAGGCTGGGGTCGAGACACAGCACGTCTTCAAACTCATTGACGCCATCGATCTCGGCGCCCATCGCGATGTTTGTCACACGCTCGAGGATGAATTCCAGCACTACCGGCACCTGGTGCTCCTGCATCAGTGCCTCGGCCTCGGCGAATGCGGCGTCGAATTCATCCGGTCTGCGCACCCGGATGGCCTTGCAGCCAAGTGCCTCGGCAAGCGCGACGTGGTCCACGCCGAGACCGGGTTCGGCGTCGCCGGCGCTGCCGACGTTGATGTTGTCGAACGCCAGGCTGACCTCGAAGTCCATCTCGAAACCTCGCTGCGCCTGTCGGATCAGGCCCAGGTAGGAATTGTTCACCACGATGTGCAGATACGGCAGCTTGTGTTGCGCGCCTACCGCCAGCTCCTCGACCAGGAACTGGAAGTCGTAGTCGCCGGACAGCGCCACGATCTTCTTGTCGGGCAGCGCGGCACGGACGCCGAGCGCCGCTGGCAGCGTCCAGCCGAGTGGACCGGCCTGCGCTGCGTTGATCCAGTTGCGCGGCGCGTAGACTTTGAGGAACTGGGCCCCGGCGATCTGCGACAGGCCAATGGTCGTGACATAGCAGGTATCGCGATCCATCGCGTCGTTCATGGCCTGGTAGACGCGCTGTGGCTTCAGCGGCACCTGGTTGAAGTCCGACTTTCGTAACATGTGGTGTTTGCGATATTCACACTCGTCTACCCATGCCGACCAGTCGCGCAGTTTGCCCGCCGCCTTGCGCTCGCGTGCTACCTCGAGGAACTGGTCCAGTGCGGCGCCGGCGTCCGAGACGATGCCCAGGTCGGGACCGAATACGCGGCCGATCTGGGTCGGCTCGATGTCGACATGGATGAACCTGCGGCCCTCGGTGTATTTGTCCACCGATCCGGTGTGCCGGTTGGCCCAGCGGTTGCCGATGCCGAAGACGAAATCCGATTTCAGGAAGGTGGCATTGCCGTAGCGGTGGCTGGTCTGCAGGCCGACCATGCCTGCCATCAGGCGGTGGTCGTCCGGGATCGTGCCCCAGCCCATCAGCGTCGGCACGACCGGGACCCCGGTCAGTTCCGCGAACTCGACGAGGCGTTCGGCGGCATCCGCGTTGATGATGCCGCCACCGGCAACGATCAGTGGCCGTTCGGCCGTATTCAGCATATCGATGGCCCGTTCCGCCTGGGCGCGAGTCGCCAGGGGTTTCTGCGGCACCATCGGGGTGTATGCTTCAGGGTCGAAATCGATCTGGGTCATCTGGACATCGATCGGCAGATCGATCAGCACCGGCCCCGGGCGGCTGGAGCGCATCAGATAAAAGGCCTTCTGGAAGATGCTCGGCAGCTGGGCGGGTTCCATTATCGTGACCGACATCTTGGTGACGGGCTTGGCGATGGATTCGATGTCGACCGCCTGGAAGTCCTCTTTGTCGAGCCTTGCCCGCGGTGCCTGGCCGGTGATGCAGAGGATCGGGATGGAATCTGCCGAGGCCGAGTACAGACCGGTGATCATGTCGGTGCCGGCGGGGCCGGAGGTTCCCAGGCAGACCCCGATATTTCCATGCGCGGCGCGGGTATAGCCCTCAGCCATGTGTGAAGCGCCCTCGACGTGCCGGGCCAGGATGTGGCGGATTCCGCCGTTCGCCTTCAACGAGGCGTAGAGGGGGTTGATCGCTGCGCCCGGGACGCCGAACGCGCAGGTGATACCCTCTTTCAGCAGGATGTGGACGGCTGCGTCGCAGGCCTTCATTTTTGCCATGAGTCTGTTCCTCGGAGAGTGTGTGTCGGGGCGAACCGTCCGGCTTTTTCGCTGAAAAATAGATTATAAAACTTGTTTTCAAAATTAACGACTAATTTGGTGGCGATCGTTTTCTCTCGATATGGGCCTTGTTTGTAGAAATACTAGCAGCTATAAATGCGATATCAAAAAAAAGTGAAAAAAACTTTCAATTTTTTTCCATAGATACGGTGGAGTGAGGATATGACACGGGCAATCAATGACTTGCCGACGGACGATGCCCCTATGGGCACGGCCCGGGTAGCCAACCGGCGCGAATCCCTGTCGGCGGCCTTCCTGAGCTTCCTGCCGTCCGAATCCGTGATTTACACGCCCGAGGAGCTGCGTCCCTACGAGGCTGACGGTCTATCGGCGTTTCGCCGCATGCCGCTGGTCGTAGTGTTGCCGGACACGATTCAGCAGGTCCAACGGGTGCTGGCGATTTGCAGGGAACAGCAGGTGCCGGTAGTGGCACGTGGCGCCGGCACGGGGCTGTCGGGTGGTGCCATGCCGCTCGATGACGGCGTGCTGCTGGGTCTCGCAAAATTCAACCGGATCCTCGACATCGATCCGGTGCTGCGCGTCGCCCGGGTGCAGCCGGGGGTGCGCAATCTGGCGATATCCGAGGCAGCCGCACCGCACCGTCTGTATTACGCGCCCGATCCCTCCTCGCAGATCGCCTGCACCATCGGCGGCAACGTCGCGGAGAACTCCGGCGGCGTGCACTGCCTCAAATATGGGTTGACCGTCCACAACGTGCTCGAACTCAAGATGGTCACTATCGACGGTGAGCTGCTCACCTTCGGCGGCGAGTGTCTCGATGCCCCCGGCTACGACCTGCTGGCCCTGATCAACGGCTCGGAGGGCATGCTCGGCGTCATCGTCGAGGTCACGGTCAAGCTGTTGCCCCGTCCGGAGGTCGCGATACTGCAGATGGCGGCCTTCGACGACGTCGCGAACGCCGGCGCAGCGGTTGGCGGGATCATTGCCGCCGGGATCATCCCGGCCGGTCTCGAAATGATGGATGAGCTGGCGATTCGCTGCACCGAGGAGTTCGCCCACTGTGGTTATCCCGTGGGCGCTGCGGCTATCCTTCTCTGCGAGCTGGACGGCACCCAGGAGGAGGTCGAGGAGCAGATGCAGCGTGTGCGTGCGGTCATGGAGAGCAGCGGCGCGACCAGCGTGCATATCGCCGCCGACGAAGCGGAACGGCAGCGGCTTTGGAAGGGCAGGAAGTCGGCTTTCCCGGCCACCGGTCGACTGGCACCTGACTACTACTGCATGGATGGCACGATCCCGCGCAAGCGCCTGCCGGAAGTGCTGCAGCGGATGTCCGAGATGTCGGAGCAGTATTCGCTGCCTGTGGCCAACGTATTCCACGCGGGCGATGGCAACCTGCACCCGCTGATCCTGTTCGACTCCAACCGGCCCGGGGAATGGAAGAAGACCGAGGAGTTCGGGGCCCGCATCCTGGAGCTGTGTGTCGAGGTGGGTGGGACCATCACGGGTGAGCACGGCGTCGGCGTGGAGAAGATCAACCAGATGTGCGTGCAGTTCCAACCGTTGGAGCTGGAGCAATTCCACGCCGTCAAAGCGGCCTTCGACGGCGACGGTCTGCTGAATCCGGGCAAGGCCGTACCGACACTGCAGCGCTGCGCGGAATACGGCGCCATGCACGTCCATCACGCCGACCCACCGTGGCCCGATCTGGAGAGGTTTTGAGGCTATGCAACTCCAGGACATCAGCGCAGATCTGGCACAGATCGTTGAACAGGCGAGTGCCGAGCGACAGCCGCTGGTAATCGTTGGCGGCGGGACCAAGGGTTTCTATGGCCGCAGCGTCGACGGCACCGAGTTGACCGTGTCCGGGCACCGCGGGATTACCAACTACGAACCGACCGAACTCGTGCTAAGCGCACGCGCCGGCACCCCGCTGGCCGAGATCGAGTCGGCGCTGGCGGAGCACGGGCAGATGCTGCCGTTCGAGCCGCCGCGCTTTGGCACGACCGCCACCCTCGGGGGCGCGCTGGCGTGCGGGCTGTCCGGTCCTGCCCGCCCTTATCGTGGCGCAGCACGCGACTTCGTGCTGGGCACGCGGGTACTGAATGGGCGAGGGGAGTTGCTGCGCTTTGGCGGTGAGGTGATGAAGAACGTGGCCGGCTATGACGTATCAAGGTTGATGGTGGGTGCCCTGGGGACCCTGGGCATCGTGCTCGAGGCCTCGCTCAAGGTGCTGCCGCGGCCAGCTGCGGAGATCACCCTGGTGCGTGACGAAACCCCCGCAGCGGCGCTGGCGACCATGAATGCGCTCGGCGGCAAACCTTATCCTTTGACGGCTAGCGCATACGACGGCGGGCGCCTGTATCTGCGCTTCTCCGGCGCCAGGACCGCGGTGGATGCCGCGGCGGCACGGGTCGGTGGCGAGCGCCTGTCGGACGCCGACGACTGGTGGCGTTCCGCGCGCGATCACACGCATCCGTTCTTTATCGATGATGCGCCGCTGTGGCGGCTGTCGTTGCCTGCAACGGCGCCGCTGGCCGACCGCGAGGGCATCGGTTTCGTTGAGTGGGGTGGCGCGCAGCGCTGGCTGCGCGGCGAACGTGCGGCGGAGGCGATGTGGCATCAAGCCCGGGCGGTCGGGGGGCACGCCACTCTTTACCGCGGCGGTGACCGCACCGCGGGGGTGTTCCAGCCGCTGCCCGAGGCGATGACCGCCCTCCACCGCCGGATAAAGCACGCGTTCGACCCGCACGGTATTTTCAACGTCCATCGGCTGTACGCGGAATGGTGATGCCCACCCATTTTGCGAACGTTACTTGAGAGACGATCATGCAGACTGCAATCCCGGACTTGATCAAGGCAACGGACGTAGGCAAACAGGCCGACGACATCCTGCGCACCTGTGTGCATTGCGGATTCTGCCTGGCCACCTGCCCTACCTATGACCTGCTGGGCAACGAGCTCGACAGTCCACGCGGCCGCATCTATCTGATCAAGCAGGTGATGGAGGGGCAGGACGTCACGGAGAAGACGCAGCTTCACCTTGACCGCTGCCTGACCTGCAGAAACTGCGAGACCACCTGCCCGTCGGGGGTCAATTACGGGCATCTGGTGGATGTTGGCCGGCAGGTCGTGGATGAGCGCGTCGGGCGCAAGCCCTCGGCCAGGATCACCCGCTGGGCGCTGCGCACGGTGTTGTCGCACGACAGGCGAGTGACACCGCTCGTCAGGCTTGGGCAGATGATGCGCCCGATATTGCCTGCCGCGATAAAGAAGTCCGTTCCAGAAAAGCGCGCGGCCGGCCCCTGGCCGGCGCCCCGACATGCGCGCCGCATGCTCGTATTACAAGGCTGCGTGCAGCCGTCGATGGCGCCGCAGATCAACGCCGCTGCGGCGCGGGTGCTCGATCGCCTCGGCATCTCCTTGCTGGCCGCGCCGCAGGCCGGTTGCTGCGGCGCGGTGAGCTACCATCTGAACGCACACGAAGAGGGCGCGAGTTTCATGCGGCGCAATATCGACGCCTGGTGGCCTTACATCGAAGAAGGCGTAGAGGCGATCGTGATGACGGCGAGTGGCTGCGGGGCGATGGTGCGAGACTATGCTCACGTGCTGCGCCACGATCCCGGCTATGCGCACAAGGCAGAGCGGGTTGCCGAGTTGACGCGCGACCTCAGCGAGATCCTTGCCGCCGAGGACCTTGCCGTGCTGGATTTGAACGGCGATGGCAGAAAGGTTGCCTATCACCCTCCCTGTACCCTGCAGCATGGACAGAAGTTGGCGGGTGTGGTCGAAGAGATACTCAGCAGGCTCAACTACGAGTTGACACCGATTGAGGACAAGCACTTCTGCTGCGGTTCTGCCGGCACTTACTCGATCCTGCAAAAGGCGCTGTCGCAACAGCTGTTGAAGAACAAGGTCAAGGCATTGGAATCCGGTAGGCCGGATATCATCGTCAGCGCCAACATCGGTTGTCTGTTGCACATCCAGACCGGCACGCAAATAGGCGTAAGACACTGGGTCGAACTGCTGGATGTGGCCTGAACCGCTGCCGCGATCTGCGCACACAGACAACGATTTGCTGCGAGTTGCCTGTCCCAGGCTAGCTCGCGCGGGCCGCTGGCTGCTTTGGTATCGGCACGCGGCCGCCGATCGTCGTGGTGATCTCTGCCGCCGTCTTGCATACGAGCTGACCGATTTCCGGGAACCTGCCGTCCGTTATGCGTGACTTGGGTCCGGAAATCGACACCGCTGCGAGGGCGTTCCCGAATTCATCGTGAATCGTCGCGGCGACACAACGCAGCCCCAACGCATGCTCCTCGTCGTCGTACGCCCAACCCCGCGCGCGGATGTCTTCCAGCGTCTGACGCAGCTGCTCGGGGGAGGTGATGGAGTGTTCGGTAATGGCCGGCAATCCGTGGCGGTGCAGGATTGACGAGACCGCACCATCCTCCATCGCGGCCAGCAAGGCCTTGCCGAGGCCCGAGGCGTGCATCGGCGATTGGCTGCCCAGCGGAACGATCATGCGCATCATCTCGCGGGACTGAACCTGGGCCAGAATCACGGCTTCGCCATTTTCCGCGACGGCCAGATTGGCCGTTTCGTTGCTCTGCTCCATCAGTGCGCGCAGGTAGGGACGCGACTGCACGACGAAATCGCGGCTCTCGAGAAATGCGCTGCCGGTCTGGAATGCCTTCTGCCCTACGAACCAGCGCGCGCGCTCGACATCCTGGTAGACGAACTTGCGTTGCTCCAGGGTGTTGAGGAGGCGGAAGGTCGTGGCCGGCGGTATCCCGACCTTCATCGCCAGGTCGCTCTGGGTCATGCCGTGCTCGGATGCCGCCAGGCATTCCAATAGAGAAAGGCCGCGGTCCAGGGCCTTGACCGATCCCGCCTTGGAGGCGCTGGCGCCACTACCGCCACTTTTTCGCGCTGCTGCCACGTATCCCATCCCTTGCGGCGTTGCTGCCATTGAGTTCCGACCGCTGGATCGCATCGGATCCGAGGGCCTCATACGCCAGGGATAGTAGCATCCAATAAGGATTTTGAAACTAAGTTCCAAAAAAAGACCATGGACAGCCCGGCGCGCCACAGATCGTGGTTGCCGCCGGGGTCGCGCGGCCGACGAGTCGGCGCGCCTGTGGCTTCCCTGCGCCACTTCTTTCTGTTCTCCGTCTCGGCACAGACGTTCTTTGGATCATCGGGGAGCCGACAGGCGCGCGTCTCCCCATTCATGAAGCAGAGGCTATGCCAGTTATGAAATAACTCGATATAACAATTACTAAGGGAATTTTTTCAAGGATTCTCGTTCGCCTTTGTAAACCCGGCTGACAAGAAAAGTCGTTATTTTCCCGAGGCTTTAGCCGCGGGCATGCTGGCCTGCGCAAGTCTCTGCAGGTCAGGGTAGTCATCGAGCGGCATCGGTCGGGCGACATGGTAGCCCTGGGCGTAGTCGACGCCGATCTCCCGCAGCAGATCGAGCGCTGCGGCGGTCTCGACAAACTCGGCAATGCTCTTGAGACCCATTACCCGTGCGATGCTGGTGATCGCCTCGACGATCTCCCGATCGACCGCGCGCTGGTCGATGTCCCGGATGAACGAGCCGTCGATCTTGACGAAATCGACCGCAAGATTCTTCAGATAACCGAAAGACGACAGTCCGCTGCCAAAATCATCCAGCGCGAATCGACACCCTTTGCGCTTGAGCTCCCGGATGAACTGACCGGCCTGCTCGAGATTGGACATCGCGGCCGTCTCGGTGATCTCGAAGCAGATACGTCCCGGCGCGATATGCAGCGGTTGTCCGATGGCCTGCTGCAAGGGCTTGCCATTTAACTGCACCGCTACGGCGTTCATATAACGGATGCGTCCCTGGCGGTCGGTCGTAATGACCCCATCGGCGATGGATTCGAGCGTCGTCTGCGCCAGTTCCTTTTCCTCGAACAGATGTTCTTCGACATGGCGCCGATCGGTAATGTCTCGCAGCAGACAGGTGTAGCCCTCTTCGTGAGGGTTGTTGACCGTGATCGTCAGCTCGACAAACGTCTGTTCATCCTGGATGTGCTCAAGCGGTAACTCCAGCTTGTCCTCGCGCAGCAGTACCTCCAAGGCTGCGCAATGCCGATCTGAATCTTCTGCCGTGCTGTCGAGAGGCAGCTGGCGCAGGTCGAAGAAGCTACTGACACAACGACCGATGACATCTGTTGCACTCACACCGAGGATCTTCGCGGCACCGGGATTCAGGCTGGTCAGCCGACCCTCGCTCGAGAAGGTTAGAATGCCGTCGTGTAAGTTACGCACTATTGTTTGGCTATGAACCACCGCCTGTTCCAGTGCGTCCATCAGCCGGCCAGGGATCGTCATGACCGAGTGCGGGAAGAAAGCGGTCGCTGCCGATCCAGCCGCCGTAATCGCTTCCGAACATCAGACCGAAACCAACCAGATACCAGGCGAGCGCGGCAATCAAGAAGTCAGGCGCGTTCTTCAGCGCCACATTGATCGCATTCTTGCTTCGCGTCAGGCCGGATTCCACGCACAGGAAACCTGCCTGCATCAGCAGGACCAGCACGCTGCTCGCCAGCACCCACAGAACGTCTACAACCGGAATGTCACCCACGCAAGAATCATCCGCAGCAAGCGTACGACTGGCCCATGGGATCAGATAGCGGGAAGACCGGGGGAAAAAAGAAGCGCTGTGGAGGATTGGGATTGGGTCTCCCCGCCTGTCAATGATCACCTCAATGGAGCCATTCCGGGATCGGTTTATTGGAGCCACCCTGGGATCGGTCTAATGGAGCCACCTCAGGATCGCCCTATTGGGGCCACCTGATGATCGGCCTAATGGAGCCACCCGGCACCGGTTTTACCTTCGAACTGACCTAATCGCCTCCCGTATCGTGACCGCACTTTTGAGTGTGGAGAGAAAACGGGATGGCCAAACGGAGGTTCGAGATGTATCACTATCGACAAGCCCTGGTGCGCATGCGCCTGGGGGATTCGGATCGACAGATCGCTAAATCGGGACTGATGGGTCGGCGCGTTTCCGCGGCCGTCAGAGGTGAAGCCGCGGCGCGCGGCTGGTTAGACACCGATCAGCCGCTGCCACCCGATGAGACACTGGCGAGCGTATTTGACGCCCCTAAAAAGCAGCGTGCCCGCCAGAGCTCCAGCCTGGAGCCACACCGCGATCAGATTACCTCATGGTACGAAGACGGCGTGCAGGGCACCACCATCCACAATGCACTGAAGCGTCGCCACGGTTTCACCGGAAGCTACTCGGCGGTGCGTCGTTTTCTGCAGGGCCTGGCAGACACGACCCCGCGGGTAACCACGGTGCTCGAGTTTGCACCCGGCGATACGGCACAGGTCGATTTTGGTCAAGGACCCAAGATCACCGATGTGCATACCGGTGAGCAGTTCAAGACCTGGTTCTTCATCATGACACTGGCCTGGAGTCGGCATCAGTACGCCGAGCTGGTACGGGATCAGTCAGTCGAGACCTGGCTAGGCTGTCACCGGCGCGCCTTCGAGCATTTCTCCGGCGTACCGGCTCGGATTCTGATCGACAACCCCAAGTGCGCAATCACCAAGGCGTGCTACTACGACCCCCAAGTACAGCGCAGCTACGCCGATTACGCAGAAGGCTACGGCTTTCTGATCGCCCCGTGCCCGGTCGCCGACCCGAAGAAAAAGGGACGCGTTGAATCGGGCGTCAAATACGCCAAGAACAATTTCATGCCGCTGCGCGAGTTCCGCGACCTGGTCGACGCCAATGCGCAGTTGATGCAGTGGGTCATGGGACAGGCCGGCAATCGCGTTCACGGCACCACCCGCACCGCGCCGCTCACCCGGTTCGCCGATACCGAGCGGGAGATCCTCAAGCCACTGCCTTCAGTACCGCCGGAATGCGCTCGGTGGGCGACCGGAAAGCTGCATCCCGATTGCCACGTACAGGTCGAGAAGTGCCGCTACTCGGCACCCTGGCGACTGGTGGGTCAAGTACTGGATATACGACTGAGCGAGACCACCGTGCGGATCTATCAAGCCCATGAGCTAAAGGCCGTGCATCCACGCGGACGTGGGCCGGGGTACCGTCACACCATCGATGATCACCTGCCACCGGACGCGGTGGCCTACAAGATGCGCACCCCCCAGTGGTGTCTAAAGCAGGCCGCAGCGGCCGGTCCTCACTGCCTTCGATTGGTTGAGCGACTGTTTGAACACCGCGTGCTCGATAAGCTCCGGGCCGCACAGGGTGTGATTAATCTGATCAAACGCTACGGACCGGCGCGCACCGATGCCGCCTGCCAGCGCGCGCTGTACTTCGACAACGTGCAGTACCGGAGTGTGCGCATCATTTTGGAGAACGCACTGGATCAAATCGTCGATACCGAGCAAGCGTTCGATTCCCTGTCCGACGCCTACACCGGCGGCGCCAAGTTCGGCCGCGACACAAAAGACCTGTTCGACCCGCACTGACGGCCGTGCGATCCATTAACCCGTTGCAGTCATTGGCCGTGCTGCAGCACCCACAACACTCTGACCGAGAAGGTCAATACCTACCACTCACTCAAAGGACCATCATCATGTCAATCCTAACTCCCTTACCTGAACTGACGCCGATCCTGAAACAGCTACGTCTGTCGGGTCTGCTGGAAAGCTTGGAGACCCGCAACCGTGAAGCCATTGAAAACAAACTGACCTATCCCGAGTTCCTCGCGCTCATGATCCAGGACGAAGCGGCTCGGCGTGATCAGAAAAAGTATGCCATGCGATTGCGTCGCTCCGGCTTTCGGGGTGACAAGACGCTCGAGGGCTTTGACTTCAACTTCAACCCTGGCCTGAACCAAGAACTGATCAACGAGCTAGCCCGCTGTGGCTTTGTTGATGAGAAAGTGGCCGTGTTGATTGCCGGCCCCTGCGGTACCGGCAAGAGCCATCTTGCACAGGCCATTGGTCACTGCGCCGTGCGGGCCGGGGTCGATGTGATGTTCACCACGCAGTCGAATCTGCTGTCGCAAATCAACGCCGCACGGGCAACCGGCAATATCGAACGCAAGATGCAGACGCTGACCCGCGTGCCACTGCTAATCATTGATGACTTCGGACTCAAACCCCTCAAACCGGGGCAGGACGAAGACTTCCATGACCTGATTGGCGAGCGTTACGAGCGGGCCGCCACGATCATCACCAGCAACTTGGATTTCGGCGAATGGGGCGAGGCCTTCCCGAACAAACTGCTTGGCGCCTCGACACTTGATCGGATACGCCACGGGGCTTATCAACTGGTGCTGGATGGGAAAAGTTACCGCGCCCCGCGACCCGAAACCAAGCGCGCAAAAACATCGGTTGAAAAATCGACCAAAACAGCGCTTTAATCTACCCCGTTCGGAGGCGTAAAACCGCATGAAAAAGTGGCTCCATTAGAGCGATCATGGGTGGCTCCAATAGGGCGGTCAGTGACACCCCGCCGGGAGGCGACGCCCTGTGATGCTGAATCAATGCGCGGCGGAGAGTGCCCGATGGAGGCGAAGAAAAGCCTCGATGGAAAGCATTTCGGCGCGCGCACCGGGATCTATTCCCAGCGCGCTGATCTGTCCGGCGTCGAGCAGGCCCTTCAGATTGTTGCGCAGCGTCTTGCGGCGATTCCCAAACACTTTAGCGATCAATGCTGCGAAGGTCTGCATCTCGTCGCCCGAGACCATGGGCTCGGCACGCGGACACAGGCGCACAAGGCTGGAATTCACCTTGGGTGGTGGATCGAAGGATTCGGGCCCGATATCGAACAGCGAGGTGATCTCGCAGCTGACCTGGAGCATCACCGATAGGCGGCCGTACGTCTTTGAGCCCGGGCCGGCGGCCATGCGATCGACGACCTCTTTCTGCAGCATGAAGTGCATGTCCTGGATAACGTCCGCCTGCTCGATCAGGTGGAAAAGCAGCGGCGTCGAGATGTTGTACGGCAGGTTGCCGACGACGCGCAGTCGCTGCCCATCGCGACGCAGGCTGCGGAAATCAAACTTGAGCGCATCGGCGTTGTGCAGATGCAGGATGCCGAGCGGTGTGCACGATCGGCGCAGCGGCTCGAGCAGGTCACGATCCAGCTCGATCGCGTCCAGCTCGTCGAGCCGCTGCAGGAGTCCGCATGTCAGCGCCCCTCGGCCAGGGCCGATCTCCACCAAGTGCTCTCCGGGCTGGGGATCAATGCAGTCGAGGATGTGCTGAATTACCCCCTGGTCGTGCAGAAAATTCTGGCCGAACCTTTTCCTGGGACGGTGGCTCAAGGGGTTAGCCTTCCAAAAGTTCGAAAAATGAATGAGTTAAGTTTCGGGCAAAACCAAAGGTTTGCGCAAATCAGGGTGTCCATCCTGAAAACTAAATCGAGTCCCATCCTTGGCGATTCTCGAACAAAGCGTCTATGCCGCTAATCGTCCGTAACGATGATGTAGCCCACCCACAAAGGGAAATGCGGTAACTTTGCCCAAGTCTGGCGGTTCAACAGTGCGCGGCTGGGGCGAATCTTTGCTCAGCGATAGATGTGTCCTGCACGTATGGTAGTAGCCGAAATATTCACGAAGGATCCGGCGCAGGTGTCGCTCATTGAGCACGATGACGTGATCCAAACAATCCTGGCGAATGGAACCGATCATGCGTTCGACGC
>CAVTOY010000007.1:0-176321 GCA_963736445.1 uncultured Gammaproteobacteria bacterium
TACAGTTTGTTGTTAACGGTTCATATAATACGGTCTATGCCACGACACCATCGCCTTTCATAGGTGATATATCCGGCGCGACTGCGGCGACGGTAGCGATGCGTCAGAGTTTAGAAGCTGCAGGTGTGGATGGTGTACTTTCTTATTCATTACAAGCTGATTTTTTCTTGGTTCCCACGGCTGTGTCCTCTACAGCTGTCGGGTTTATTTATGGTTTCCTCCAGCTGCCGCGCACAAATCCGTTATGGGCTGACTCATTCGCCTGTCAGCCCGAAACCGGTGACTGTTTTACCCGCGCGGTAGATCTCTCTAGCGAGTTGCCGACTGCGTCGTATAATTGGGCAGTGTTTTCCGATGCGGCGGTTCCTGCGCCGGCTACCCTCGGGCTGTTAGCGGTAGGGCTTATGGGTTTCGGCTTCAACCATAGTAAGCACCGCATGTTCACCGCTAAAAGCTAGCTCGCTCAGCCCAGCACGCGTCCAGTGTAACCAACGGGCCACGTAATCCCCCAGGCGAACAGTGCCTTCGCGCACTGTTCGCTGTTGCTCATAAAGCCGGTGAAACCGTGCCACGAAATTTCTAACGGTCTTGGCCGCAAGCCGCAAATTGCCTCGGGAAAAGTAATACCCGAGAAAATCGAAGCCCTTTTCTATCCGACCAATAAACGTCTTGTCCGGGTGCTTCTCCAAGCCAGTGTCAGTTAGACGTCCATTGACAATTCTCACAGCCCGTCGCAGTTTCCAACGCGTTGGACTCAACACCAGAATGTCATCCATGAATCGGACATAAAACAGTCCGGTCTTCTCCATCGCCTCGTCGAGTTCATGTAAGAAAAACGCGCCGAGTAAGGGACTCAACGGGCAACCGCGTGAGATACTCCATTTGCACTCACGATATAACCCATCCCAAGTCACCGTGCGGCGCATGAGTTGCCAAACCAGATTGAGCACTGAGCGGTCTCTGATGTATGCAGCGAGCTGCGCCAGCATGCGATGTTGGTCGATGTTTTCGTAGTAACCCTTCACATCCGTGCGCATTACGAATCGATTGTCTTCCAGTGCGTCCCGAACGGCCCGCACTGCCGCCTTCGCACCTCCATGACCTTTGACATGGGTGCATCGCCTGGACACGGGGATATGATTAGGCAGCACGATAGCAAGTGTCTTAAGCACCAGCGCATCGCGTGACGACCACACGTGAATTGTTTCGCCATTGGCCTTGGTAACGCGTGACATCGGCTGGAAGCGATACTCGCCCCGACCGAGTGACGTCTGGATGGTGTTTTTTTCAGTCTCCCAACGGAAACGGAAATCCCATATGTCAGCGTTTGCTGGCCAGTGACGGCGCTGGTGGCATAGCCATGTATATGCGGCGTCGATTACGCGGTCACTGGCAAGCTCTCGAAGCATATTGGGAAGCTTAGCACCGGATGCTTTGGCGTGAAGCAAGGACAGTTGGATGGCCGCACCTGTTACAGACCGGTCGTTGACTGGAGGTGACCCGACCGGCAGCAGTGGGTCGACTTCGGTCGTCCGACTCGATCCGGTTGAAACGTGATTGTTCGCCCTGATCACCGTGCCGGCTTATGTCTGTTGTGTGTTGGTTGCTGACGTTAGCTAGACGACACGGTAGTCGGTGCCGAACTGGCAGCGGCTAAGGACAGCAGCCGGCCAACAAGAGACTTTCGTGACTCAGCGAGATCAAGTCCCGGGATGCGCTACACGCTGGACAGGTGAACTGGCGCTGCCATCCACAAGCAGACGCTGGCGGGAGCAACCTACGCCAAAAAACCAATCTTGCGTTCAACAGCTGATCGATCAATTCGTCTGGCATTGGCATTCGCTACTCTTCTCAACAGAGTTGGCAGAATGCCATTCACGCAGCAAATCTTTGCACACCCACTACAGCTCGTCTTTATTCGTAGTTTAAACAACAGGCTCAGTCGATAAGCCACATTTCCCAACGGGAAGTTTTTATCATTCTGTTGGCTTCATTGCATTTGTCGGAGTTATTCCACAACATTTATCTAAAAACTCGGCCAAGGCGGCAATCGCTTCCGGTTCCTGCGAAACGTCGTGATGGGCTCCTTTGATCATTACACTTTTCGAGCCTTGGGCATCAGGAGCAATGTTACACAAACCTATGCCCCACTCATCCTCTGAACCGACGATGTTGAGCACCGGAGTCCCGCTAGGCGCACCCCTGGAAAAACCAATTGGACAGTCGCTTCCAATCACAATATGAGCAACGAAATTTTTACCCGGATAGTCAGCCACTGTGTTTCCACCTTCGCTGAAACCCATCAAAATCACCCTGTCTTGATCCACCCAAGGCAGATTACGAATTTGTGATAAAGCGTACTCTAGTTCATGGTTTCTTTGCTTAGTGCGCCAACCCATCGGCCTTGATGACCCCATCTTGAGATTGCACCAAGGACTTCGGTTGGGCCTTGCGTAACTATCCGGCAGAAAAACGGCTAAACCCATCGAAGCGAGTGTATTTCCCCAGGCATAACCCGAACTTATGCCAGTACAGCCATGAAGATAAAGCACGGCCGGGAGCTTCACACCTGGTTTCAGTGTCTCATTCTGGATCTGCTCACTCCAGCCAAGAGCAAGCTTTTCATTGCTGTATCTGACTTTTTCGACTACGCCAGATTTGGTTGCATTCGCGGGAAGAATATACATCATATGTTCCCAAGCCAGATGCGCCGACTCCCGATGCACGGTTTTGGCACAACCGGCGAGCAACACAATCATTATCAGAAAAACAGGGCGGTAGGTCTTAAATCCGCAACACGAATCGCTTGTCATTGGAGAGGGGCTGTGATGTAGGTGACGACAGCATAATTTGCCCATTACTCGGCCTTTACTGTCCACGTAACACCATCAGCGCGTACTCCCGTGAGGCTACGCTTTCCGTCTCCGCTGGTGAAAAGTGTAACGATGTAAGGGATGCTTCGGTCGTTTTCCCACTCCAACTTTCCGTTGTTAAGACGCGAGGTTCCGGTGCACGTCTTCTTCTTAAAACCCAGGTCAACTTTGCACTTGAACGATCCGTCTTCTTGGAAGTAGTAGGTGATGGAAAAGCTGTTTCCGGCACGGTCTTTCCCGCTCCCGCTCCATTCGCCGGATATGCTGGCAAGATTTTCGATTGGCGTTTCAGACCCCGTCCCACCCAAAGCGAGAAAGGGGGACATGAGTACTAGTGCTAGCATTATTTTTCCCGATGCTTTAACACGCCCCTGTATCAAGCTAGTGATTGTTGTCATGGTTTCTCCCTCTTAGTGAGTTTTCAATCTCGGAAGACGAAACGGGACATCCGAGCCCCTTTCGCACTCGATTTTTTAACGGCCTATTGTTGCCCGTCATCGCTCCGTTTTCCATGGTGGGTAGCGGTGGGCAAGTATGTAGCTTATCACGCAGCAAAAGCACCCTTATCGCCATTGTGCACTGGGCGATTGGCAATCTGGGCGGCGACCATAGGAAAGGTCCGCAGTGTGTTGTAAGCAGACACGCCGAAGCCCACTCCAGAGCCTCTGGGTAGAGGCAGAATAGGGGTGTCCAGTGCCACCGGCGGGCAGGGTGAAATTCTGAAAACCTGAAATTCTGGCCGTATGCCCAGCTGCAGATTCTCAGTTTTTCAGGTTTCCGCCCTCGGGAAAGATCTCCCGAGAACACCCGATGCACCCGACGCTCCCGACGCCACTCGATGCAAATCATGGGCTTACACCCGAGGGCAAGGCGCAGACACCCGACGCCTCCCGACGCTTTCCCGGGTTGCCCCGGAGCGCCACGCAGCTGGCCATCGATGGCCCCACTCATAGGCACCCCCCGAGCGCCCGGGAGTGGGCCAGAGGTGGCGACTGTGCAGGGGCTGTGGGTCGCCCCGGGGAGGATTCCCGAGGTGCACATCTGGCAGATGTGCCACCTGGATTGACAAGGCCTGTGACTGACTTGCAGTCAAGCCCAAAACGTGGGTCTAGTCGAGAGCTGGAACATGTCCCCAGCCAGGTACTCGCAGCGCTAGATCATTGACATCGATGCCAAAGGATAGGCCCAGGAGGTTGAACTCGATACCTTCCTCTAAGGCCAGTCCGGCACCCAGCAGACCATAGAGTGAAATCTGGCTGCCGGTGCCGCTGGGCATAGGGGCCGTCCAGTCGCCATTGGTGAGGTAATCCTTGCCGATGGCTGTGGCGGGTAGGTCCAGGCGCAGTGCCGGTACCTGGCGCGCCACCCAGGCAACGAAGGTGTTGCTGTTGGGCCCAGGCCACACCCGGTATTGGTGAGGGTAGGGGTAGTCGCTCACCGCCTGTTGGATCAGCGGAATCAGCTTCTCCGCCTCTTCGCCACGATGCTCCACCAGCAGCGTCGGCTCCGAATTGAACCAGAGGAAGTCAGCTGGCCCTCCTTCGCGGATGCTGACCGCTGAAGTGGAGGAGCGCAGCCGCCAACCGATCAACTGGTAAACCGTGTACTGATGTCCGCCTTTCGGTTTTACCGATATCCAACTATGGGAGCCGAAGGCGCCTCGCCAGTTGTAGGCGCGCGCCGCATAGACCTGCACCACGGCTTCTGGTGTATCCAGAGGATCCGGCGCCATCCCGGTGCTGTGGAGGCTGGCGTTACTCCAGTGGGTGTCGAGATCAATGTCGCCGAACAACAGAGCAAAAACCGGTCCCATCAGTAAAAGTCCAATGAGCAGGGTGAGTGTGGCGGTCCAGCGTAGGAACCAGTGGCGCTTCTTACGGTGAGCGGATTTCACAGGTCTAGCGTTGTTCGGCGATTTCGAATGTTATTAGAGCTTTAGTCAATCGATCCACACCCAGGTTCCGAGCTTGTAGTTCTCGCAACGCAGCGTATCCCAAAGGCTGCTATGGTCGTTTTCTGCCACATGCCCGAATCTTTCACTCAGGCTTTCACGTGAAGACAGAGTCTTCGTCTCTTCCCGGCCCAGGGTGTGTAAAAACGCAAAAACAGAGTCCTGAAATCGTCTCTGAGCTAGAGAGGATTTCGATCAAGGCGAGTAGACGCGTGACGGTCCATTAGCCGTTTGCGCGGTGGCATGCGCCCTGCAGAAGCGCAAGTTCGAGCCGATCCTGGCGCACATGACGCTTCGGAGTTTTCACACGGCCTGGGCCAAAAGCCGCCATCGAGTCGTAAAGCTGATCCAGCTAAGTGAAGCTGGATAGCAGACACAAGGAAACTCATCGAAGCGCGATTCGGGCGAGAAATTTGCCAGCATAGGGTCTCGTCTCAGCGGCCCGCGTGGCGGAGAAGAACGTTAGCCGCGGAACTGCGCGGCATTGATCGCATGCTTCTTGAGCTTCTGATGTACTGCGCGCGGCGTGATGCCCATCTGCCGCGCGACCGCGCTGACATTTCCGTGCAGGTCCTTGAGCGCCGCGCGGATCAAATCGGCCTCGGTGCGCATCGCGGCCTGCCGGGTCAGGTCCTTGAGCTTAAACTCACCGCGGTCAGGCGCACCAGAGGCAGGCTGGTTACCGATCGAGAGGGTTTCGATAACCGGCCCCTTAGCGAACAGGAAGCCGCGTTCGAGCACGTTCTCGAGTTCCCGCGCATTTCCCGGCCATTCGTAGCTCATCGCCTGCGACCAGGCGCGCTCGCCAAGTACTTTGCGCCGGCCGCCATACTGGGTCGCGATGCGCCGCAGAAAATGCTGTGCGAGCGCATTCACGTCCTCGCGGCGCTCGCGCAACGGCGGGATGAAGATCGGGACCACGTTCAGCCGATAGTACAGGTCGCTGCGGAACTCGCCGGCGGAAACGGCGTCCTCG
Source organism: uncultured Gammaproteobacteria bacterium (assembly GCA_963736445.1). Taxonomy (GTDB): domain Bacteria; phylum Pseudomonadota; class Gammaproteobacteria; order Chromatiales; family Chromatiaceae; genus Thiosocius. The sequence goes on from CAVTOY010000007.1 coordinate 5,801, forward strand.
ATCCGCTGGTTCGACGCCGCGATGATCCGCACATCGGCATGCATCGTCTGGCGGCCGCCGACGCGGTCGTACTCGCCCTCCTGCAACACCCTCAGCAGCTTCGACTGCGCCGAAAGGGGCAGGCTGTCGATCTCATCGAGAAACAGGGTCCCGTGCTCGGCTCGTTCGAAAAACCCATGGTGGACGTTATACGCGCCGGTGAAAGCGCCCTTCTCGTGGCCGAAAAGTGCGCTCTCAACCAAGTCCTCTGGGATGGCGCCGCAGTTAACGGCCACGAACTCGCCGCGCGCCGGCTCAGTACATGTACGGCGCGCGCGACAACTTCCTTGCCGACGCCAGTCTCGCCGCTAATCAGCACAGTCGCCGGGGTCGGCGCAACCAGTTCCACGGCCTCAAGGGCCTCACGCATCGAGGCGCTCTCCGCGACGACCTTTGGCTGGTCCAGCAGCATCTTTTCCTCGTCTCCCCGGATGGTGCACCAATGTTGCTGACGATGCGCATCAACCTGCACGGTCGCGTCCGCATACGCCGGTTGGCTAACCAGCATTCCCTGTTCATAGCGGTACTCGTCGCCGGGCTGGTCCTGCGCGCTATCGGCGTCGGTGTGGATGCAGACCTCGCAACACCCGTCCCCTACGGCAATCCGCTGGCGCAGGTCGACCTTTGCAAAGCCGAAGTTACGCGCGGCGATACCACCGAACACACTAGAGGTCATACGGCACAGCCCGGGCACCTGCTTTACGACCTCGCCGAACGGGCAGCGCGTATTGACGACCCGCACGACACCGCGCTCGCTAGAAGCACGCGCAAAATTGCCGCCGATCTGATTCTTGATTGACAGGATGATGTCCGCATACTGATCGAGGTCAATCTCACCCTGCAGACCCAATTGCTCACGGCAGATTCCTTCGAAGCACGGCCCCGCGGTCAGCCCGATCGACTCTACGTAACCGATGCCGGGTTCGCACTCGGCACAGCCCATCTGGCCAGCGGTCCGCAGGCTTTGGGCGACGAAGGTCTGCAAGAAGCTGATTGGGCTTAACAAAGGGGCAGTGTTTTTTGGCATGGCGGTCTGGCTCGGCAATTGTTGTTCACCGCGCTTGGCCGCCTTAACCGTTACTGCCGTGCGCGACCCCGCGCTCGGAGGGCAAAAGAAGTCGGCATCCTTCACCCGCAATAACGCGCGCAGATTCAGGACACTGACTCCTGGTTAGCCCCTTCAACGCTGGACGCTTGATGGCGCAATGTCGCCGGCCGTTCCCGACCGGCGATACCGATCGCCTTTGCTCCTACTAACAGTCCTGCTCCCCGCACGTCGGACAGTAGCGGCAGAAAAAGACGTTGCGCAGATGCGCGAATACCAGCGTCGCGCCACCGGTCACGGTCGCTGCCACCTCGATCGGTTCGGTCAATAGCCCCTCCGGCGCGGTAACGCCGAGCGAGATCAGACCGAACCCAAGCAGCGCCGTCGCGACTATCCACCGGCGGCTGTGATTTAGATAGCCCGGCAAAAAGGCCAACAGGCCAACAGCCAGGATCGCCAGCGCAAAAGCGGCGTGTGTTTGCCGCTCGTAGACTTCAAGCATCGGTAAGGCGACAACCAGCAACGGCGTTGCCAGGCAGTGCAGCACGCAAAGCGTGGACGCACCGATACCCAGCAGGTCCCACTGCTGCCTGCCGCCGAGCGTGAGATTAAGTATAGACATCAAATCCCTCCTGCAAGACCGATAATGCGTGGAGGTGGTGCGAACCGGGTTGTCGCTACTGCTAGGGGCAGCAGCGACAACCCTTGCCGCATTCCGGCAGGGATCTGACCGCCAGGTCGCGACCCTGCGCCATTGCGCCATGCACCGCCGGCGCCGACAGATAGACCCGGCGTGTATCGCCGCCACAACGGTGGCAAGACGGCGCCGGCGCCGATACCCGGTGATACGCCTCGAACTGTGTATCGCACTGATTACAACGGTAGTCGTAGGTCGGCATATCTGTCTCCTCCACGATTTTTTTGTCAGTCAACCGTCAACGGCTCGTTCCGTTGCCGGTGATAAAGGCGACTAACTCCAGCGTGGAGGCTGTGCCCCGCTGACGCCCATGGTCGTTGTCGAATACTGGGTCCGTGCCCGCGCGTCCTTGTCCACCGTTGGTGCTCGCAAGCGGCGAAATTCGGTTTCCCAGACCCAGCCGCTGATCACAATGTCGTCCGGGATCAGCGGATGGTTCTTCAGGTAGTCGACCGTTTTTATACAGGTTTCATCGACATCGTCCATCATGCCAATCCATTTGCCGAAGGCGCCGGACGCCAGGCTGAGTTCCGGAAGCGACGGATCAATCGGTACGTTGTCGACATCGATGCCTTTACTCTGCAATGCAGCTACCAAGTCTTTGCCGTTGGCTGAAAGCATGCCGCAGCCGGTGTGCTGAAGGACGACAATTTCCTTCGTGCCGAAGAAGTTGATCGTCAGCATCGCCGAGCGGATTGCGTCGTCGGTAACAATCCCTCCGGCGTTGCGGAACAGGTGGGCATCACCACCGCCGACCGGCGAGTCGGCGCGGATGCCCAAGGCCTCGTCGACTGGCACACGCTCGTCCATGCACGCAAGCACCCAGAGGCGGCGCATGTTCGGTCCCTCGGCGCCGTGCTGGCGGCGTATGGCCCACTTGTCGTATTCCGCGCAACGATCGGTCAGTTGCTCTTTAAGGGTTGCCATTGGTTTTTCCTCCTAATTTCATCTCTCTTTATGTCGATGCGGCCAGACACCTCTCGGTGCGGCCGACGAAGGAAGCCTCAGCATTTAGCGTGCCATTTCGTAAGCTGCGGGAAACACGGGGAATTTTAAATTCACGCGCGGTGTGCTGTGACCGAGTGGTTCCTAGGCTCGATTTGTCTATCCCAAAAACAAGACCTAAACCAACAAGTTAGCGCATGCGAAGTATAGCTTCGCGGTGTGAAGTGTGATTTCGTACCCGTTTTTGGGGTGTTCGTTGTGACGACCTATAGCCGTGCCTGGCCGGATTACCTACTCATTCGTATTTCAGGCATGCCTCCGACGCCCCCCCGCGGCGGCTTACCGATACGCCTGTCCCTGCTCTAACTTCCATGCGTTAAGGTGGCTTTTTTTGCAAGGGGTGGCGCCGGCAGATGAGCGAAAGTAACTCCAACGCCCCTTTCGCAGCATGACCTGGTTGGCAACTTTGGTGACCAAACTGCGAGGCAATTTGGCACTTTTACACGGGGTGTTTGCGTCGAACAGCGAACACCGCGCATCCATTGTTGGAGAGTTCCGACGTCCGCTTCGGAGTAGCGAGTTGGTCGATCAAGTTAGGCTGCTTTTGTCGGCAGTGTGTTGGTAACGGACTCATGCCTGAGTAATTCGCTCAGGCTTTTATTTAGCGGCGGCTAAGGACAGCAGTCGGCCATAACCGGACGGACGCTGACCGATCCGCTAGGCTACCGCGATGGGTCGAAGCACGGGGTCTACTAACTGGTGCTTTCACTCAGGAGCGGACCGATTTTGAAGGCGGGATCCGCAGTTGCAGATTGGGGAAAGCGGACACGCCCTTGGGCCACCGTCCCGGTAAAAGGTTCGTTCAGGAGTGTTGCCCGGGGTGGTTTTTCTGTAGATTCTGCGGAGTTAGAGGAGTGGGAATAAGGGTCGTCGACGATCTCGCCGGCAGCAATTGAATAACGCGAACGCCCCGATCCGTAGGACGAGTCAACGACGTCGATCAACCTAGTATCCAACAATCCTCTTTCGCAGTTCTGCCCGAGGTAGGCGGACAAGTTCATCCTCGTCCAAAGCCACCATAACTTCGCCAAGCTTCTTGGCAGGGCAGTATCCGCGGGTCGGTTTCTAGCGCAATTAGCGGGGCAATTTCTGATGCAATTCAACACCACATGCTTCTATCGGATTCCCACAGCCGTCTAGCGTGCCCGTCCTCGTGCCCTGGGCATCGGTCGTGGCCGCGGAGTGGGTCTGGGCCGCGACGGCAGGCCGGGACGGTTCCCCGGGGGGCGATGGCCGGGAGGACGATGGCCCGGAGGAGGACGGTGGCCCGGTGGTGGCCTATGTGGAGGAACAACCACGTCGACATCACGGCAGCATCGGTAACGGTAATAGGGGTCATGCCAGTAGCTGTCATAAGGATAGCCGTAACTGACGGTGGTCCGTGTGGAACCGGGGGAGCCACAGCCCTGGGCAAGCAGCAGCCAGGCGCCCGCGGCCGTAGCGATAAAGAGGCTTCGGAGGAACCTGCTCATGGTTGCATCCCCTCCCGTTCTTCGCCTCCGTAATCCCAGTACAGGAGTCCGACAGACGCCCCTGTGGGGTCGATAACAATCGCCAGGCCTCCGTCTGCAATGTCCGCGCGCGGCTCCAGGACCACCTCGCCACCGTAAGTGCGGCTGCGCTCGACAGCCGCATTGATATCATCCACGCGTACATAGCCAAGCCAGGTCGGGGCGGTGTCGGAATCGGGTGACAGCGAACCTACCCCTGCGCGCAGATGGCCATGACTATGCAACATGTACCCGACGATATCGGGGTTATCGTGGTCTTTCTCGACTTCGTAGGCAAACAGCTCGGTATAGAAACGGATCGCGGCAGCAAGATCACGTGCGAACAATTCCCTCCAGATCCACTCGCCGTAGGCGGCCTGATAGTCACCCGGGTCTCCACTGGAAGAGCGGATGATCCCGAAGGGAGCATCGTGCACATCAGCGAGGATGGAAAAATCGCCACGATTCGCGTAGTTGCGGCGGCCCAGCATGATGCGTCCGCCTTGTTGGCTGATGGCTTGCTCGGTTGCAGCGACGTCTTCCACCGATATGTAGTGGACCCATCGGCCATAAGAGTCCCCGCCGTCTGGCGCTTCCCGATAGGCCAATCCGGCTATCGGCAGGCCATCCAGATAGAAAACCCCATAGGACTTTGGCTCTTGCTTGATCGGGCGCCATTCCCAGCCGAATACCTGTTCGTAGAACCGGCGTGATGCGTCGATGTCGCTGCTGAACAGGTCCGCCCAGACGAATTTGCCGGGCAGGTATTCGTCGCTCGCCGGTTGAGTGATCGGTGGCAGATTCGGCGTTGGGTCCTGCTGCGCCATGGCGGCCCCGAGGACCAGTTGTGCCAGCAATAGCCATCGGACAAGTCGCATGTTGTTGAGAACCTCTTTGTTTAAGGCCTTTTTTGGGATCGCCTGTTCAAGGAATCATCCCCGAAAGCGTGGGGCTTTACTAGGGCGGGACCTCTGGTATGTCGATCTCGCCTCATGCATCTGCGTGGTATTCAGTCCTGTACATAGCGTTCGGTCCAAGAGATCAGTAGCTGGACACTGCCCCCATCGAGCCTGTGCCTCAGCCAATCGACCATACGTTGCCAGTCAGCCATGCCAGCTATATCTACACCTACTTCAACAACGACCCACAGGGATTCAACGGCGACATGGCGAAGATCTATACTCTACTGGCGTCGGGTGAACTGCGGCCGCAGATTCAGGTATTGCCTCTAGATCGAGCTGCAGAAGCCCATCTGCGGCTAGAAGCCGGCGAAACCACCGGCAAACTCGTTCTTACCATCGATTGATTAGCGAGGGAGTATCGTCATGGATTCCGACTTCACTGATGCCACCAAACCAATGACCGTTTTGGCTGGAAAGCTGCATCAATTCACGATGACTGAAGAACTGCTTTCCGGCTTGGACGCCAAGTGCATCTTGAACACCAATTTGTACCGCCGCGAAAATCGAAGCGACCCACTCGCCTCTCCTACGCGCACCTAACCGACTGATCCCCTTGGGCATTCCCAACCTACTGCTTCATGATCGTCTGAATTGATTCGTCATTAGCAGGCTATCCCCTTGAGCCACCGCCCCAGGAAAAGGTTCGGCCAGAACTTCCTGCACGTCGGTGCGAATTCATGTCCGCTTTGCGGTCGGTTTCTGTTTCACCGAACAACCACGTGAATGAGTGCTTTGTGCCGACTGCTGCCGCCCAGCACGAATTGAATCCAGCGCGATTTGAGAGGCCCGTCACTCGACTGGGGAGTGTCTCAATTGGGTCGGGAACAGTCGTTGCCGACGATGGTGCCGTGAAGGCTCTATGCAAGCTGCATTAGCGAATGCTTAAGGGCCGTTGAGTGTTGGTAACGGACCCAAGCCGGAGTATTTCGCTCGGGATTTCATGTGGAGGTGGTTTCTTCGTTCGGCTGACTGGCGCTTTCGGCCAACTGCGGGCATAAGGAACCCCTCCGGAGCGGGGTTCACAGGTGAATCGAGAGAAGTCTTACGCCGCTTTGATCTGCTTGCACCGCTGGTAACCAATACCGGCAAGGCCGAAACAAAATAACGCAAGGGTAACGGGCTCTGACACCGCGGTCTGCGTTATCTGGCCTCGGATTTCACCACCAGGAAATGTGGTGCTGTGGACGTTGACATACCATAGGCCGGCTAGAAGATCGCTTCCTTGAGCGGCTGTAATCGCCGTCGTCCCTATGGAGGGGTTTAGTAGCCCTCCTAAAGAAAGGAAATCAACTTGAACGCCAGCGTTCTGGGTCGCGAGAGCGGGGCCGTGAAAGTGCGCGACAGTGGTTGTCCCGGACAGGCCGGACCAGGCGACGTTCCAGTTCAAATCTCCACTGGTGTCGTCATACGAGATAAGCGCTGTACCGGTCCCCGTGCCACCGGCGGCGCAGGTGCCTGCGCCGGCGTTTGCCTGAATACAGTCCATCGAAGCGCTGAGGTTGATGATTGTCGCTCCCACGGGACTAACCAGCATCGAAACAAACACGAACGCTAGGTTTCTCACCAAGATTGCTGTTGGCCTGAAATTCATCGCATCATCTCCTCTTTGTGTATTCTTCATGTTGTCAACCCCGAGCCACTGCAATATTCGAGCCGATTTATTTTCCTTTTTGAAATCATAAGGTAATGCTGATTGGCGAACACAAGTGGAACTAAAGCGTAAATATTTCTGACACCTGCCCGTGTCGGCGCAGAGGCCTGTTGAGCTCGGCTGTTGCCGAAATTCTCTCACCGGCGAATGACCGGTACGTGTTGAAAACGGACGTTCCCGCACCGCAGATCCCAGGTTCCCAGGTTTTCAGGTTTTCGCCCCCCGGGAAAATCCCCCACGGCCACCCGACGCGTCCCGACGCCCCCAGGGTGCCCCCGGAGGCACCGGGCCCTCGATGGCCCCACTCATAGCCACAGGGGGGGAGGGGAGACCGCGAGATTCACCAGGGGATTAAAGTCCCTTCGACTACGCCCGAGGGCACAGACATCCGACGCCCGCAAGTGTGCCCCCGTGTGCCAAGTGATTTGGGGGTGTGATCGGTCGGGGCTTCAATCCTGTCGGTCTTTTTACACAATTAAGATGCCGTGACGTTCCTAACTGCCTACGTAAATCACCGAAAAACCGTCGAACAACTGATAAAGCGCGGCCGCGACCTGGAGATGGTTGTGTTGGCCCGCGCCGTCGATCTCTATCTCAGTCGGCGTATCTTGGTAGACCGCAAACGCACAATCGTCTTCGATTGACTTAAGGGGACCTCTAATGATTCCGGGCAGATCAGATTGGTGATCAAAAAGGCTCGGATCAAGGTGCGAATCGCGCGTAACAGTCGGCTATTGCGAAGATTCGCAACGCAGAGGCGAGATTTTTTGGCGCCAACATGGCTGATCGTGAATTGTTGGTGCTGCGCTGCCGCCCAGATAACTCATACTTTGGCACCTCGATGCACACTGGCCGATAAAAAAATGCTTCCATCAACGCAAGCGTGCCCCTGAACGCTATTTCAATAAGGGGAGACGCATTATCGGATTTCACAAAACCACTAGTGGCATGAGCCAATGCCTTGTTGGCTGTATGAAGGACATATGCCAGCGCTTGCTCTGCTTCATTCTGAGGCCCCGCATAAACACTTACCGCCTCCTCTGGCGTGACCTTCTTCAATCTCTCGTTGCTCGGGAATATTGTTTCGATTACCACGTCATCAGCTCGATGACCGCCTCTCTGCGAAAGTGTATCTTTGCTTTGCGCTACGAGACCAAGAAACGAGAGCAGAACTCGACAATGAATAATGGCTGATTCGATTGCAGAATTCGTGAACGCTGTAGCTTTGCCCTCGATCACCTGATCTTCTCCGAAAAAGACTTTGATGGCGGGGACCTCATCCCAGTTCATGGTGTAACGAATAGCCAGATGGCCGATTGCGACAGCTTCCATGCGGTACGCAAGTAATTTCAGTGCGTCGGGATCCATTGTTTTTGATCGCTGAAAATTGAAGTGAACAGACTCTTCCTTGAACGAGATAGGCAGAGTCTGTCTATCTCCGCCCACAGCAATATTATGCAGTGAAAAGCAAGTCAGAAAGCGGGCATCCTGCAGATAGCCGTCAGTGATGGCTGGGTGTTGTAAGCCGACACGTCAAACCCAAAACACCTGAACCCTCACTCTCAGAGATTCAGCCCTCGGGAACCAGCGAGGGGTGCCATCGAGCGCGGCCCTCACGTCGCCGCCGGTTAGGGTGAGATTCTGGAAACCTGAAATTCTGGCCATCATGTCGCAGCTGCAGGTTCCCAGTTTTTCAGGTTTTGGCCCCCCGGGAAAAATCTCTCAACCACCCGACGCCATCCGATACCAATCATGGAGTTACGCCCGAGTGCCGGGCACAGCCACCCGTCGCCATTCCTTCGTACCCGACGCCGCCCCAGAGTGCCCCGGAGCGCCACGCACTGGGCTACCGATGGGGCCCCACTCATAGGCACCTCCCGAGCGCCCGGGAGTGGGCCAGAGGTGGCGACTGGCGATGGGGCAGGGGGTGTGCCCAGCGGAGCACTGAGATCCGGGGGAGGGGACCGGAGACTAAGGGATTGCCGGAGTCCCTTGGTCACAGCGTCTTCACGAACCATTGTGACCCCCTGTATTCGCGCGAATTACTGATCTTCCAACAGCGCAGGCTGATCTCGCTGCACCACCATCAAGAAGAGAGCCGACTCGTCATCCGACAGGCCCCTTTCCTGCAAAATTAAGGCTAGACGCGGCTTTCTCTGCTTCCTGACTCCAGATAACGCCTCTTCCACAGAAACGCCCTCCTGCTGCCAGAACTTCGACTCCCTTGTCACAACGAGTGACTGGTACTCTGCCGCTTCTTCTGGTGCCAGCGCTCGTTCTTTCATTACTTCTTCGTACTGCATCTCGCGGGCTGATTTGGCAGGAGGCAGGAAAATTGTTGAACTGCTTTCGAAGGGATTGGTGCTGTCCGATGAATCGAACAGTTGCGGCCCGAATACAAGGTAACCAATGCCAAACACGGCTACCCATACCGCTATGCGTAGTAAGACGTGAATCATTTTCTATTCGAGCAGCAAGAAAGACAGACTCTGGATAGGCTGTCTATCACCGACCAGAGCAGGATAACGAAGAAGTCCGCCGCCAAGAAGCGGTCACTCGTAGAAGATTGGGCGATGTTTGGTGTTGTGGACTCATGTCCGAGTAATTGACTAAGGCTTTCACGTAGGGACGACTAAGGACAGCAGTCGGCCACAAGCTGACCCTCGGCTTCGGTCATGTTACGGGCGGCCCCGGCCAATGGACCAATTCCGTGGCGGATACGCCGTCAATAAGAATGGTTCTGGAAATCGCCGCCAGGTAGCTCTTATGGGTCCGCGGTGAAAAGCCACGCACCGGCACGGCATCGATCATCTGTTGACGTAATGCGCTCATTGTTCTGCTCCCATGTGAAAGACCGAATGGGGTCTTTCGAAAGCATGGTCAATAGGCACAACCCAATGTCGGGACCAACAGGGCTACCGCGGAGCGGTGACGTTCCCTCGGATAGGTTATTCCTGTAACGTTAGTATAATAAAACAGCAAACGGTATGAGGGGGGCTTATGCTGAACATCATAATCGTGGTTGTAGCAGCCGTGGTGTTGGCGTTTATGTTCCACCCTCGGGTGACCAAAAACAACGCCTGGCACGCAACACTCACGCCACTCTCCTCCATAATCGGTAGCGGGTTTCTGATCCTGCCGCCATTGCTTGTGAGCGTAGTTGGTGTGTATTCCCCTTTCGCAGTCATTGGCATTGTTTTGTTTGCCTATGCGATTGGTAGCGTCATTCGCTTCAACATCATTCATGCCGAGCCCCTGCTGCATGAAAGGAAGGCTCACCCTTTAATATACAAAGTCGATTTGGTTGCCAATGCCGCGCTATCATTCGCCTACGTGACTGCGGTTGCTTTCTACCTGTCTCTTTTATCGGCTTTTCTCCTGACCTTCCTCGGATACGAGAATGCGCACACCCTGGAAAGAACCCTGACAACCGTTGTCATAGTTTTTATTGCCGCGACGGGATTCTTTCGCGGACTGGGCGGGCTTGAAAAACTTGAGGCATACTCAATGTCTCTACAGTTGTCGATTGTGGCGGCACTGCTGCTCGGAGTATTCGTCTACGATTACAATTTTATGCAATCCGAACAGTCGCTCTCCTTTGAGATACTGGATAGAGACTTGCTGGAAAAGGTGTTTATTCTGGCGGGTATTCTGCTTGTGGTACAGGGCTTTGAGACATCACGTTTTCTGGGTGAAAAATACCACGCGGAAGTTCGCGTACGAACCATGCGCTGGGCACAGTTGATTGGAGGCGCCCTGTTTGTCGTGTCGGTCATTGCATTGATGCCGATCGTTCAACACCTCAACCTTGAGCATATCCAAGTTGCCGAAATCGTTGCAGCAACTGGACTGGTGGCAACCGCACTGCCCCTCATGCTGATCGTGGCGGCGATCATGAGCCAATTCAGTGCAGCCGTCGCAGATACTGTTGGTGCTGGAAGCCTGGCGAGCGAGAGCAGTCGCGGAAAACTAAAGACCAACATGGGGTACCTTGTAGTATCAATCTTCGCCATAGCACTGGTTTGGACTGCAGACCTGCTGGAAATCATTTCCTATGCATCGCGTGCTTTTGCGCTGTACTACCTGTTGCAGTGTTTCGTCGCAATATTGGCGAACCGCCATCATCACGAACACAAGGTTCGTCACCTGCACAACGCACACTTTGTTACAGTGGCAGGCATTCTGGGATTTGTCGTAGTTTTTGCCATACCTGCCGAATAGATGCCGGCATGTAACGTAATGAGCGTGGCTTTCAAGACGAAATCATCGTGGACGAGGTAAAGGGAATAACCAAAGCAATTCTTCGAATGGGTGAATCCCGCACATCGCATTGCCTGAGCCGAACCAACTTGAATGCAAGGTGGCTCCCCTGGAGGCGGCAGATATGGATGTAAGTTTGACTGGGGTTGGCACTCGTGGGCGAGGTGTGATCTATCAACTTCTTGTGGGGAGCGTCAACGAACAGGTCATTCATGAATCACGATATCCGTTTCTGGTTATGCCAACACGTAAATTCACCTAAATGCACAATGTAGTCAGGACTATTATTTTGATGTCTCACTCGATAGGACGAGAATGCAGGTTTAGAACAGAAGCAAAACCGAGAGGGTGGCCGTGAAACATAAACTCTTTATATTCATGCTCATGGTGGTGTTTGTGCTTGGCTGGTGGTTGCATTGGTCGAGTATCGAGAAAGGTGAGCGGCTGGCTGTTGCAAATTGTAGCGGTTGCCACGATCTATCGGCTACGAAAAAAAATACAAGAGGCCCTTATCTTTGGGGTATTGTGGACCGTCGCGCCGGCGTTGTTGATGGGTTCGAATATAGCGAAGCCTTTCGACAGTTCGCTGATTCGAGACGGTTCTTTTGGTCTGAGATAAACCTCGATATGCTCATCACCGATCCAGATCGACTTATCCCGGGCATTAGAATGGCCCAAAGAGAAAACGATTCTAAACACGCCAAGGCATTTAAAAACATGAATAATTTAGATAATCGCAAGGAACTGATTGTTTTCTTAAAAACATTGAATTAATTGGTTTGTAGTCATTGATTACGATTTGTGACCGTCGCTGCACGCGCATTCGCCCTGTACTACCTGCTGGAGTGTGTTGCTGCGATAATTGCATGCTGCCATGTTCAGAAACACCAGCATCTGAATATCGCAGGGTTTTCCGTATTGGCGTGCATACTGGCCTTTATCGTACAATTTGCCAATCCTGCAGAATGGAGCGTTTCCAGTGCTGGCATCAACGAATTACGCATTTTCTATGGATCAAATTAGAAGTTCGAAATTTATCGGATCGAGCCAACCCAGCGTTTATATGATTCACCAAAGGTGAGGGGACATGAAAATTCTCGTTTGTGTTGATCTGTCTGATTCGACAGATGAGATCCTGAAGAGGATCGAAGAGTTGTGCCGACCGCTGAAAGCTAGGGTCTGGCTGCTGCACAACGCAATGCCGGAACCGGAAACCATTGAATTCAAAGTAGATCCGATCGAGGCTCGGAAATCCCTCGCGAAGAAGTTCCATCATCAGCATCGCCAGCTTCAGGAGTTTGCAGAGCGATTTCGTAAGTCAGGGGTAGATGCAACCGCCCTTCTTGTTCACGGCAAGACGGTGGACACAATTTTGACGGAAGCCTCGGATTTGGACATCGATGTGATTGTCGTCGGCTCCCACGGACGCGGCGCAATGTATCAGCTCCTGATGGGCAGCATCAGCGAAGGTGTACTGCAAAGATCCAGCAGACCGGTTCTCGTTATTCCCACACACAAGCGTGACTGACGCGCCCAGTGTCAGCTAACAACTAGATAGTCAGATTCTTCCTATCTCCGCCTACAGCGGTATTATGCAGCGAAAAATCGAGTCGGAAAGTGGACGTTCTGCAGAAACCTGTCAATGTCGGCTCGGTGTTGCGAACTGCCGCTCAGCGCGGATTAGCTGTATGAACTCTTAACACCCGTTTCAGCGGGAATCGTTATTACCAGAATTTGTCGCAGACACGCCGAAGCCCACTCTGGAGCCTCTGGGAAGAGACAGATCAGGGGTGTCCAGTGCCACCGGCGGGCATGGTGAAATTCTAAAAACCTGAAATTCTGGCCGCATGTCCCAGCTGCAGGTTTTCAGTTTTTCAGCTTTTCGCCTCCCGGGAAAGATCTGCCCAAAACACCTGACGCACCCGTCGCTATTCCTTCGTACCCGACGCCACCCGATACCAATCATGGAGTTACGCCCGAGTGCCGGACCCAGCTGTAAGTGCCGACGCCGCCCAGGGTACCCCGGAGTGCCACGCAATCCAGCAGCGCAGGCCCCACTCATAGGCAGCCCCCGAGCGCCCGGGAATGGGCCAGAGGTGGCGACAACGTGAATTGATTTAGGAATAAAGAAATCGCCAAGCGCGTCTATTCTTAAGCGAGCGGCATTGAATCGCAGCGAGCGACTATCTTGGCTGGGTTCTGAGCAAATACGTCGAGCAACTAAACGCCGCACGCCTGACACTTTCGGGGGAGAAGAAATGAATACTCGAGCGTCTATGCATTCCGGCTGCAAGATACTGATAGCGGTTGCCTTCGGGCTGGCCCTAATGGTCACTCCGGCAATAGCCAAGAACAGTAGGGGCGTGGTCACGCTGATCGAGATGGGCGATCTGCATGGGACTCTAGTTCCTCAGCTCGCGCAAGAACGATAGATGCCGATTCGTGGGCGCTTACAGGAGGATCACTTTATCCATAACCTCTTTCCAGTCAGCAGCAGACAAAGGATGGTCGCTACGATGTTTTGCCTGTGCAGACGCACAAAGAATGATTAGAGCAGTTAATATGCCGATAATTTTCATTTCCTTGAGACCCGTTTTTCGCTTCCATCATTTGAGGTTTCCAATCGCAAAAATATATAGTCAATTGTAGTGCCAATGCAAGAGACGTTATTGTGGAAAACTCTTACAGCAGAGAAGCAAAAAAAACAGACCATCTTCGCGATATGCGGTGGGCTTAGGGATTTTGCGCAGCACGAACATGTATCTCTCACACTGAATGGAAAATCGGCACCGAATCTGGTCTTGCTGCGTTGTTTTAGTGCGCATGCGCTTTCTGGCCAGCTGTCAACGTTGATAATGCGGGGCGAGGCGGTCCGGTATGCGTCGGGAAAAGTCGTTGCCGACGATCGTGCCGTAAAGGCTCCATACACGCTGCTTTAGCAAGTCCTTAAGGGCCGTTGTGTGTTGTCAGCAGCCACACCGAGGCCCACTCCAGAGCCTCTGGGTAGAGGCAGAGTAGGTGTCCAGTGCCACCGGCGGGCAGGGTGAAATTCTGGAAACCTCAAATCCTGGCCTCATGTCGCAGCTGCAGATTTTTCAGGTTTTCGCCCCCCGGGTAAATTCTCCCGAAAACTCCCGACGCACCCGACGCTCCCGACGCCACCCGATGCAATTCATGGGTTATGCCCGAGTGCCGGGCACAGGCGCCTGCGCCTCCCTATGTGAACTACCGGCTGTCAACGCTAAACAGCCTGGTCTTGCCGAGTGAAGGACTCCGGAGGTGCCATTCGCACCTCCAGGCTAACGATAGTTACCATTACTGAATTGGAGATGGCCTGATCGCTATGGCTACAGCGCGCGTGTAGGTAATGACGACTTGATCTCCAACGTCGACACCCTCAAGTTTTTGCGGATTCCGAACCAAGACTTCAACAACGTTCCCCTTGGGACCCTTCAAGGTCACCGATGGCTCATCAGGGTCGATCGCGAGAATCGTAGCGATAACTTCGATCACCTTTCCCGCCGCGCCGGCCGGTTTCTCACCGGGCTTGGCACGCGCTTCACCCATAGCCACAGCACCGGTTGGTTCCAGCCCACCGCCTTTTTTCAAATCGACCGCAAGAGCTTCAAGGAACTCGACGACCACCCTGTCACCGACCTTTACTTGATCCAGATTGCGGACCTCATCTCCAACCTCCATGACGACTGTTGAATCTTGGGCCAGCGATCTCAGGGTAACGATACGGTTCTGAACGTTTATTGCCTCAACTACCGCCGCGACGCGAGCGAGGTTTTCACGCTCGACGACTGTTTTGAGCTCATCGCCAGCAAATGTCTGGCTTGGCAACAGACCAGCAATCAGGAAGAAACTCCAAATCGGAGTTGCGAGTTTCAAGAAGATGCGCGGCATCGGTTTACTCCTGTACTAGCGAAAAGGATTGATGAATATAGCCCACCCCGGCCGTCCCTGGGGCGATAACCCCTGAATTCATGGGAGGAGAACGGTGAAATCCTGGCTTGATGTCACCGCTGCAGATTTTCGGTTTTTCAGGTTTTCGCACACCGCCACGGAAAAGCTCTCAACCAGCCGACTCTCCTGTCGCCAGCCGACGCCAGCCAGAGTGCCCCGGAGTGCCACGCCCCGGGCCATCGACGGCCCCACTCATGGCCACCCCCCGAGCGCCCGGGAGTGGGCCAGAGGTGGCGACTCTGGGGCGGGTGGGTCCAGCGGAGAGTCAGCAGAGAGATCCGGGGGAGGGCAGATCGGGAGACCCACCTATCCGCAACTAGAATGACGCTGCAAATTTAGGGTATGTCAGCTCACTGGTGCTCGCGCCAGACTTCGAAGCCGAGCCAGCTTAAAGCACTCTCTTCGACGTGCTGGATATGCGCTCGCTCACCCGGATAATCCAGATCTCAGTCGACGTTGTACAAGACGCTGCGACTCTCCAAGACGCCTTTTGGATTGAAGTCCTCTGCCTTCACGTGAACCCCCGTGGCGATGTCGTACCAGTCAATTTCGTAACTGCCAGACGGACCGACATCGATGGTACGCAAAGTGTTGAAATTGCCCGCAGGCGTCGTAACGGGCTGATTTACACCATCCACCACCAGTCGAAAGCGAGGCACGGTAGACGTTTGTGTGGATGGTATCCCTTCGTAGGTAAATATGTACTCGACGTCTACAAGCCCCGAGTTCCAGGTTGCTGCTTCACAGTGTGTAGATGGCCGATCCTTGAGGCCAGGGGCTTCCCAGTTAGCTTCCGACGTCCCGCTGTAGGTTTCTTGACCAGACGCCGTTATCTCAGTGACGACTTCTTCAGATAGCTCCCGATCCAGGAACCAGAAACCGGCTTCGGAGTGGAACCATCTCTCTGTGTCGATCTCAACAATAAACTCGTAGCCGGGGATTGATCCGGAGGTTGCCTCAGTACTCCGCTGGGTGACGTGCTCATAGGTGTCAGACACCGTCAGGTAATTCGTAGTGTCGGTGCCGGTGAATTCCCCCTGTGGGTCAAAGCTTCTGTGTTCAGTTTGCGTACCATTTGCGATGAGTGCCACATTGACGCACTTACCCTGATTCCCCGCAGGCGGGAGCACGAGTGTCAAGAGACTGGAGAGACTCCCGGCATCCTTGATCCCAGGACCAAAAACAGGGCCAAGGACGTGAACCGTGCCCGCCGGAGTATAGACACCGGCGTAGGTCATCGACTGCGGATAATAGCGATAAAGCCAACCGTTCAGGCTTTGAGTTGGGCGGCCGGGTGGTGAGAAGAAATGCGGGAAGCGCCGTTCGGCCCAATCGAGCAGCTTGTTGGTATCGGCCAGAATCTCGGCACTACCAACATTCGCGTAGAGAGCGAATACCAGGAACATCAATTGGTGTTTTCTAATATTCATCCGGTTTTTCCTCGATGCCTATCGCGATGGAACACGGTGAGATAAGCGGGCTAGGCGCGGATACTTTCCCTGCATTTTGAAGAAAAACTGCCGGGATTCCCTCCCGACGATGCAACTAGCCTCGTCAGAACTCCCCACTGATTCTAGTGTAGCTGTTGGGGCTTGGGATCGGAGTCGCGCCGAGAGATTATGAAGTTTGCATTGCGGCTATATTGTGTTGTCAGCAGACGCGCCGAAGCCCACTCTAGAGCCTCTGGGAAGGGGCAAAACAGGGGTGTCCAGTGCCACCGGGGGCAGCATGAAATTCTGAAATCCTGGCCTGATGTCACTGCTGCAGATTTTCAGGTTTTCAGGTTTTCAGGTTTTTCGCCCCGGGAAAATCTCCCGAGAACCGACGCTCCTGTCGCTCCCGACGCCACCCGATGCAAATCATAAAGTTACGCTGAGGGGTCGTCCCAGACACCCGACGCCGCCAAGGGTGCCCCAGAGCTCCACGCACTCGTACTTCCAGGCAAGTGTCCTCGAGAAATCTTGTCGTAAGACGGCAGTTTCCCCGCAGTTGCTCGCTTTACCCAGGATATGCCTGCCTCAACCCAATGCAGCGGACGCCACAAACTCGAGTTTTCTATGAGCGCTATATGATGTTGTCTGTTGTCACATACCCGAGCAGTTGGTTCAGGCTTTCACGGACAGGCGGTTTCTTCGTCTCTTCCCAGCGCTAAGCGCAGACTTTCTCTGGGTAACAAGAAACCGTTACTTTCTGCTTGACAGCCTCCGTCATCCTGCTAATCTGAAGCCGAAGGTAACAAAAAAACGTTACTCAATGGGAGACAGAAGATGGTAATGACAGATGCCGAGAAACAGAGAGCCTACCGCGAGCGCAAGAAAGCCCAAAAAATCGCCGACGAGCTATTTGAGGGTGAGAGCGAGCTAACCGTTCAGGAATTCCTCGATGGAATGGAATACGAAGAAGACGTGTTTTGGGAATATCTGGATGGTCTGGGCGAAGAAACCAGCGAGCATCAGGATGAACAGCAAGAAGTCTGGCAGGAAGCCTATGACGAAACGTGGGGGGTAACGTACCGGAAGGAACTGGGAGAGGCGATTGCAGCCGGTTTGGATCCCGACGAGGAGGGCGACGACGAAATTCGAGAGGACGTGAACGAGGTGGCCACAGAGGAGGCGAACGAGGCTGTCCAGGATTGGAGGTCCTCCCTTGAAGATTACGCCCAGACCCGCGTTCAGTACAATTTGGTCGATTTATTGGCGGCGTATAGAGCTGCGCATCAACTTAACTGAAAGACATGGGCCCCGCTTCGGCGGGGTTCTTATGTCTGCATTGTGTTGAAGGACGCGCCGAAGCGCACTCGAGAGCCTCTGGGTAGAGACAGAATAGGGGTGTGCAGTGCCACCGGCGGCATGGTGAAACTCTGGAAACCTGAAATCCTGGCCGGATGTCACCGCTGCAAATTTTCAGTTTTTCAGGTTTTCGCTCCCCCCGGAAAAATGACGGTTTTGCGGAAATCTGCCTTACGCTATCAATGAAATGCTGTGGGCGCTTTGAAACGTCAGCGATAGCGTAACGCAGGCACCATAAAACCCACGGCCGGCAGCATTTTATTGTTGTCCCGTCCTGTTTAGTACTGATTAGTTCTCTCGGGACATTGATCAGGCCTGGTCGGGTCGGCGTCAGCAACGGCCGTGCCGTCCCACAGAAAAACAACATAGTCGTTCCTTAATTCTAGGCGTTTGTAGTGGTCTCCGTGATTGGGTAACCCTCTCGCTCGGTGATAAAGCAACCAGATGTGGAACAGCTTTAAGAGAACATAAGCAAATAAGGCAAAAACGGCGCCGCCTAGCAACCAAGCCCGTCCTGACAAAGTCGTCACCCAAAATCCAAAAATTGCTGCTAGAAAGAAAGGAACCACAAGGCTTCTCAAGAATTTCGCTGCCTCGTTAGCAATGGTGACGCCATTCAGTTTCCCTGCGGCCTTCAGCAGCGCGGCTGCAACACGATAACTGCCGTCTTGGACACCAAGTATGCTACGAGCCGCGTCGCGCTCTACAACGACATATTGGGGATCGAAGCGAGGACACGTTATGCGATTGCGTTTGCTGGTCTTGGAACGGGGGGCTTCGGTTGTCCGGCTGCCCTGACCTCCTTCGCTGTTCGATTCCGTGAAGGAGCCATTGGTGTTTTCTTCTTGCAGAGATATGCGCCTCTTGAAGACGAGTTCGTCCAGCCAGTCACCGATCTTGTAGAAAACTAGGGTCAATCCCAGCACCCATGCCGTTTGTGTCAATGCTAGATTCTCGAGACCGAAGTGCTCCTCTGCTAGTTGTCTAGGGAGTTCGGAGTTCATAAACCACATAGCCGCCAGCCCGAGCGGCGCCCAGCCAGGCGCCTTGCTAAGGGGCTTAGAGATGAGTTTCAATATTTCCGCAGAAGGAGACATGACTCTGGCCTTTGCTCATGTGATCTTCCTACAAGTTTAGGCCGTACTAAGAGCAAATCAGTCAGGCTTTTCGTTGAATTAACCAAGCAGAGTACTCTCATCACCACCCAAAACGGGGCCAGGCAGCGAAACCGAGTCAACAAGCAGACGATCGGCAGGTAGTCATCAACGGCGCCTCCGTGTTGGTTGCTGACGTTAGCTAGTGTCCGGCCAGAAACGGGGTGTTTTTCAAAACGACCTTGAATTCCGTGCGACGAATCCGATCCAGGCGCCTACCTACCGGCGCCATTCTCCAGCAGTTGCACGCATCCTCGCTTGATTCAGTCTCATTCCCATTTTTCGAGGATAGCCAACCCTGGGAATCGATCATTCCCAAGCGTCGCCCTGCTGTTTGCGCCAGCGACTCAGGTCGTGAGTAAGCGCCCGAACAACGCCAGGTTATGGGCGACCACCGACGACCAGACATAGGCGCGGAAATGCTGCAACCCTTTCCAAGTACACCGCGCCCAATCCATAGGCGCGCTTCATCACAGAGATGCCTGCCTCGATGCCCGCTCTGAAATTGCGTAGCTTGCGATAGACCCAGGGACTCTTGGCCATATCTTCAACGTGCAGGCCACGCTTTTTGTGGAACACCACATCGTCGACGTCCCGTGCCTTGGCCTCGCGTAAATTCTCGACACTGGCGTAGCCACCGTCCGCCGCCATCTGACGCGGGGCTTTACCATACTGGTCAATGTGGCGATCCAGCATCGGTAGCAATCGATCGACATCAGCCGGATTACCTTGCTCGATCACCACATCCAATATCAATCCGCTTCGTCCGGTACTCAGATTGATCTTGTGCCCATACTGCACGTCCCGACTGCCCTTGACGATAATGTCGGTGTGGTCCTCAAAAATGCTGACGATCTTCTGTGCGGCAGGCACCGATTCACCCTGGAATACGCGCCGCTCAGTCTGGTCAATCACTTTTTCAATCAGCGGTTTGTGATGATCGAACTGGGCCTGCCACAAGGTGCGCTCGAGCGGATCAATGCGTGGATCGCTCAGCCGGATGCTGGCTTGCTCAACGTAACTCAGTGTGTTCTGGGTCACCGTGATCAAATCCCGATACAGCGTCGCTTTCTTGTCTTTGCCACGGGTATAGCGAATCGCGCGGGTTCGCTTCTTGGCCACACGTCGATGATTTCGGTACGCAATCGTGACGATCCCCTCCGCAATGGTTTCGGCCCACTCAAGTAACCGCACCAGTACCCGAACGCTATCCCACAGCAGGGTGCTGTCGCTGGGTGCATGAATCGGTGAATCCGTCACCGTGCTGTCAATGCGCAACATCTCGCCGCGTTCCACCTTGGCGTTGTTGGCATTGAGCAACAATCGCTGATTGATCTGTTCCCAGGTGACATCCGAGATCGCGCTGATGCAGCTTTGCAGCGTCGCCTTCTTCGGCGCCCAGCCCGTAGTGATGCGCGCGAAGGCTTGACACGAGGTCGAATCCACCAAGCAAAAGACCAAGTCTTCATAACTCAGCTGCCGATATTGTTTGAGAATCGCACAGCGCAATACCGATTCGATCGTTAACCCTTTTCTCCCGGTCTTTTCTACGTTGCGCTGTTTGACGTCGGCCGCGACCCAGTCCAACAGATCGAGCTGTTGATCCAACCAATCCGACATGGCCTTCAACTCACGACCGATCTCGTGTTCGGCATACGCCTCGAATATACTGCTCTGGACGGTGCGTTTTTCGCGCATGGTCGGCTCCTGGTTTTTTGGTTTGTGCTTTTGTTTCAAGGGGTTGTTACAAAAGACTAATCAAACTACCAGGAGCTTTCACTGACCTGCGTCGCTTTTTCTCAAAAAAGATCAATCGGTTAGCGTTTCTGGACGGACACTAGCTAGACGACACGGCTGTCGGTGCCGAACTGGCAGCGGCTAAGGACAGCAGTCGGCCAGGAGCGGGCAAGCCAGCCACTCTACTCACCGGTTCGACAGCTCCCAAAAGCGGACGCCAGCCAAACGCTGTGCCGCGATGACCTAAGCGCAGCGCCTCAAGCGGGTGTTCAACATCGACATCGAGACCTGCCCGGTCTGTGCAGGGGCCGTGCAGATCATTGCGTAATGTATCGAAGATCCTGTGGTGATCGAGAAGATCCTCACTTACCTGGATGCGAAAGCGGCTGAGCCACAGGCGCCGAAGCGTCCGCCGTGCCGTGCGCCGCCCGAGCGGGGACTGTTCGACTGATTCGGATCATCTGATGAGCACGACTCTGGTCTGCGACGCCAGCGGCGCGGCAACGGTGGCGGCTGGCCTGGGCGCGGGCAAGTGCTGAAAAGTACGCCGGCGGACAGCTGGTTGGGCGGGTTCAGGGCCTAAACTGTCTCGCCAGGTCGACCCAGGTCGCTTCTCAGGTCAGATCGACGACTGACCGGAGGCCTCGAACGGCGCAAGCAGGGAGTGCCACCGGGCAATAAGGCGATTATCCTTCTATACTTCGCTACCCAACGCCCTAGCCCTTCTTGGCATCGGGTTGCTCGCCTTCGGCGTGCGGGCATAGCCACTTAACCGCCGCCTAGTATGAACGACGGCGCAACCCTGTTCATCAGGGTTGCGCCTTTCTCGTTGCGGCGTTCGGGTCCCTGACCACCTGAACCATTGATCCAGCATTCCTCGCTGATCTGTTGCTATCAGCAGAGCATATCGTTCGCTCCATGCAGGTCGGATGAGGTAGCTGCAGTTTACCGACCCGCGGTGTGTCACCGAAAACACACTGCGCCGTGGCATGGCGCCCTGGTGACATATACTTAGACCGACACGCCGCTGATCCTTGGGGGCCGGCATGCAACGTTCGATACTGACCAGGCGACGGCTGGTGGGGATTTTTTTACTGGGTCTAGTGCTGCTGTTCTCACCGGCGTTGACCCTGTTTGACCGTGCTGAGGAGTGGGCCGGCATCCCGATCAGCTATCTCTATCTATTTGGCGTATGGCTGTTGCTCGTGACCTTGGCGGCGATCACTGTCGAGAACGAGGACCGCTAACGGCTTGGGCCAAGCATGTTGGGGCCCAATCTCATCATCGTCTATGCGCTGCTGTATCTCAGCCTCTTGTTCGGCATCGCCTATTGGGCGGACCGCAGGGCGGATCTCGGTCGCTCGGTCATCAGCCGTCCCACGGTATATGCACTGTCATTGGCCGTATATTGCACCGCCTGGACCTATTACGGCAGCGTCGGCAGGGCCGCCGACGGCGGCGTAGGTTTCCTTCCAATCTATCTTGGTCCGACCCTGGTCGCTCTACTGTGGGGCACGCTATTGTTGAAGATGGTCCGGGTCAGCAAAACCCAGCGGATCACCTCCATCGCCGATTTCATTGCCTCGCGCTATGGCAAGAGCCGATTGCTTGGTGGAATCGTGGCCATCATCGCAGTGCTCGGCGTGGTCCCCTACATCGCCCTGCAACTGAAGGCCATTTCCCACAGTTTCACAATATTGCAGGGCTATCCGGATGTCGCCACCTCTACTGTGAATCAAACCGTTCCGATATTGCAGGATACGGCACTCTATACCGCCCTGGTGCTGGCAGCCTTCACCATCCTGTTCGGTGCCCGTCACCTGGACGCCAGTGAGCGCCATGAAGGTATGGTGGCTGCTATCGCGTTCGAGTCTATCGTCAAGCTGGTGGCGTTTCTGGCGGTCGGCATATTTGTCACTTTCTCCCTGTATGACGGCTTTTCGGATCTGTTTGACCAGGCCGAGCGCGCAGCTGTGCTCAATCCGATGATCGCGTCCGAGACACACGGATACGCGGACTGGTTTTCGCTGACCGTGCTGGCTGCACTGGCTGTAATGTTGCTGCCGCGCCAGTTTCAGGTCGCGGTTGTCGAGAACAGTGCCGAACACCATCTGCGGCGCGCCATCTGGAT
Organism: uncultured Gammaproteobacteria bacterium; assembly: GCA_963736445.1. Lineage (GTDB taxonomy): Bacteria > Pseudomonadota > Gammaproteobacteria > Chromatiales > Chromatiaceae > Thiosocius. The sequence goes on from CAVTOY010000007.1 coordinate 28,730, forward strand.
ATTCCCGCTCTACCTACTGCTGATCAACATCTTCGTGATACCCATCGCATTGGCCGGCCAGCTGACGTTCGCCGATACCAGCGTCGACGCAGATACCTTTGTATTGACGCTGCCGATGTTTCATCAGCAGGGCGGTCTCTCGCTGCTGGCCTTCATTGGCGGATTGTCGGCGGCCACCGGGATGGTGATCGTCGAGACAATCGCGTTGTCCACCATGGTCTGCAACGATCTGGTAATGCCAGGCCTATTACGTCGCTGGAGGAATATGCCGCCGCATGCAGACCTCAGCCATCTGCTGTTGCGGATCCGGCGTGGGGCGATCGTCGTCATCCTACTGCTGGGTTATATCTATTTCCGTTTCGCCGGCGAGGCCTATGCTCTGGTCAGTATCGGTCTGATCAGCTTTGCCGCAGTCGCGCAATTTGCGCCCGCCATGATCATCGGGCTCTACTGGCGTGGCGGTACCCACAACGGTGCGCTGGCAGGGCTGCTGGCCGGTTTTGGTGTCTGGCTCTATACCCTGGTACTACCGTCGTTCGCAAAGTCTGGCTGGCTGCCACTCAGCTTTCTCGAGCAAGGCCCCATCGGTATCGAGCTACTGCGCCCTCAGGAACTCTTCGGGCTCAGCGGCATGAACGAAATCACGCATTGCCTATTTTGGAGCATGCTTTTCAATATCGGCGCCTATCTGATTTTCTCCTTACGGCGTGAGCCGAATGTCAGCGAGGCCACGCAGGCGACCCTGTTCGTCGATGCGCTAAAACACGATCGGCCGGCCGGCTTCGCACTCTGGCGCGGCACGGCCGAGGTACACGAACTGTTGGGCCTAGCCGAACGTTTTCTCGGTGCCGAGCAGGCGCGTCAGGCATTCGTCCAGTTCGCCGCGCGACGTGAACTGCCGAATATCGATGATCTGCCCGCGGATGCCGAAACCGTCCATTTCGCCGAGACACTGTTGGCCGGTGCAATTGGCAGCGCCTCTGCCCGTGTGATGGTCTCCTCGGTTACAGCGGAGGAGGCATTGGGATTGGACGAGGTACTGAACATACTCGACGAGGCCTCCCAGATCCGTGCCTACAGCAATCAGCTCGAAAGAAAATCGCTCGAACTCGAGGCCGCGACGCGCGAGCTTCAAGCAGCCAATGAGCAGCTCCAGGAGATCGACCGGATCAAGGACGATTTCATGTCATCGGTGACGCATGAACTTCGCACACCCCTCGCGTCAATTCGAGCGTTCTCCGAGATTCTGTTCGACGACCCGGAAATAGGGCAGGAGCAACGCCGGCACTTTCTCGGCATCATCGTGGGCGAGACCGAGCGTCTGTCACGCTTAGTGAATCAGGTGCTCGACCTGGCCAAAATAGAGTCGCGGCATGCCGACTGGCAGTCGGAGGCCGTGGAACTCGGAGCCCTGATCATGGAGGCGACCGAACTGACGGCGCAATTGTTCAGCGAGCGTGGCGCCCGGGTAACAAAAAATCTGCCCCGCCAAGAATGCATCGTTACGGCCGACCGCGACCGGCTGATGCAGGTATTGATCAACTTGCTGTCGAATGCGGTCAAGTTCGCACCGCAGAACGCCGGGATCGTGGAGGTGCGGCTGTATACCGCTGGTCGGTCTTTCCGCGTCAGTGTGACCGACAATGGACCAGGGATTGCGGAGGACGACAAGGCCCATATCTTTGACAAATTCCGTCAAGCCAGCAGCGGCGACGCGAAGCCAATCGGTACCGGGTTGGGGCTGCCGATCAGCCAACGCATCCTTGAGCACTTGGGCGGGCGCATCTGGGTGGAAAGCCCGGCTCAGAATGGTGCTATTTTTACCTTTGAACTGCCGATGCAGCACGTGACCGGACCCGATATCGGGGAAGACTATGGCCAAGAAGATCCTGATAGTGGATGACGAGCCTAACATTTTGCTGTCGTTGGAATTTCTAATGCGGCGTGAAGGTCACGCCGTGATCACGGCCAGCGACGGCCAGCAGGCGCTGGATAAGCTGAGTGAGGATCGGCCCGATCTGATGATCCTCGACGTCATGATGCCGCGCAAGAATGGTTTCGAGGTCTGTGGTGAGGTCCGTGCAGACCCAACCTTTGCGTCCATGCCGATCCTGATGTTATCCGCCAAGGGCCGGGAAGCAGAGATGAAGAAGGGTCTGTCACTGGGCGCAAACGCATACATCACAAAACCCTTTTCAACCCACGATCTGGTCGAGAAGGTCAATGAACTTCTGATGTTATTTGCGACTCGAGGGTAGTACCGATGATGCCCACCGCTCGCAATCACAGTGCATCCCAATCGTCCAAACTGTCGACCTTCCCGTCGATCGGTTCCGGTACCGGCCTGGGTGATCGGTCGCTACGCCATCTGGTACGTGACGAGCCACTGATCGTTAAGCCAGATTCTACGCTGCGCGATACGCTATTTGCCCTGAATCAAGTTGGTGTCCAAGCGGGTATCGTTGCCGAGCAATTGGATGCCCCGCTAGGCATCGTGACGCTGCATGACCTGGTCGAAGCGATTACGTTGAAGAAGGCAGATCTGACGGATCCGACCTTTGCCTTCATGACCGCGGCACCGGTCAGCTTGCCGGCCGATGCCCCGGCCCACCGCGCTAGGGTAACCATGACGCGGGCGCGCCTGAGCCATCTGGTACTGGTAGAGCCAAATGGACGCCTCTGCGGTCTGCTTGCGCCGTCGAATCTGCCCGGCTTTCGCGAGGGAGGAGCCGCAGAGCTGGTCGAGCGCATCAATCGGGCCGACAATGTGGACAGTATGGCTCGGGCGGCGGCCGCGGTGCGCGAGCGTGGCCACGAACTGTTTATCAGCGGTATGGGCGTTGAGGCGTTGTGTCAGTGGATTTCAGGTCTAAACGACCTGATAAATATCCGCGTGATTGAAGTGGTCGCCGATGAATTCGATCTTCCGCCGGTGTCCTGGTGCTGGATGGTGTTTGGGTCGGAGGGGCGCCTGGAACAGGCCTTTGCGACGGATCAGGACAACGGTCTGATATTCCAGCCGGACAACGAATCGGATACTCATGACATCCGCAGATCGCTGGTGCCTTTCGCAAATGCGGTCAACCAGGCGCTGGATAGCTGTGGGTTCGTGCTTTGTCCCGGTCATATCATGGCAGGCAATCCAACCTGGTGCCTGTCCGCCAGCGAATGGCGCGGGCGCTTTGGGGCGTGGATGGGACAGCCCGAGCCCGAAGCGGTGCTGCATTCGACGGTATTCTTTGATTACCGCCCGTTGTATGGACAGGACGAGCTGGTCGACGATTTGCAGCAGTGGCTCAAACCGCTGCCTGCCGAGCACCCGCGATTTCTACGCCTAATGACAGAACAGGCATTGGGTTGCTCGCCGTCGCTTGGTTGGTTCGGCAACTTCGCCTACGATGGCGGCAATCGCTACCCGCACACCGTCGACCTGAAGACCCACGGTGCGCGACCGTTTGTCGATGCCGCCCGAATCTGGGCCTTGAAAAATGGCACCTGGAGTACCAATACGGTCGAACGGCTGCGTGCGACCGGGCCACTGACTGGGCGTACCCCGACCGCTACAGCGGCCTCAGTGGAGGCATTCGATTTCGTACAGCGCCTGCGGATTCAACGTCAGCTGGCCGGTGGCGAGTACGATGAGATCAATCGCGTGGATCCGACGAGTCTGACGGCGCCACAACGCATGATGCTGAAAGAGGCTTTCAAACAAGCGAAGCTGCTGCAACTACGCCTGCAGCAGGAGTTTCTGACCTGACAACTTGGCAAGTCTTTCACAGCGCGATCGATCCCTCGACAAAGACGACGGCATTGATGGAACGAGCGATGTGTTGAATACGTCGCTTGCGGATGTGCGTGATATGGCGCTCGCGGATTCAGGCCGCCGTGTTATTTGATTCACGGCCGCGGTCTTCGACTTCGATATGAGCAATCAGCAGGACTTACCGCACAAATGAGTTGCCAGGAGCACAAGGTTTTTGCCCCAGTTGTGGTGCCCGCCGCATGGCCGAGAGCGCCGCATTGCTGGTTGATGAAGTATTTCCCGAGCGGCCAGTGCGCCAGTGAGTATTGAGCGTTCCGTATCCGTTGCGTTCGTTCCGTATCCGTTGCGTTTTCTTTTCGCGAGCCGCCCGGCGATCATGGGCGGGGTGCTGGGCATCGTCTACCGTTGCATCGCCACGCACCTGATCAAGAAGGCCGGCTTTACCCGTAAGACAGCCCAGACCGGCGCGGTCACACTGATCCAGCGCTTCGGCAGCGCGCTGAATCTGAATTTCTACTTCCACATGTTTTCCTCGACGGAGTGTACGTTGAGCGTCCCGACGGGTCGCTGCGCTTCCGCTGGGTGAAGGCACCGAGCGGTACCGAACTGACCCGATCAACTCAAACGCTAGCGCGGGATATAGGCCGATACCTGGAGCGGCAGGGGTTGCTGGAACGGGATGCGGAGAACAGTTACCTGACTGGTGACGGCCTCGAGGCCGGGCCGATGGAGCAGCTCCTGGGTTCGTCGATCACCTACCGTATCGCCATTGGGCCGTAACAGGGTCGCAAGGTGTTCACCCTGCAGACGCTGCCGACGTGTGATGAGCCCTTCGATGACGGGGTTGGTAAGGTCGCCGGATTCTCCCTGCACGCCGGCGTGGCGGCGCGAGCGGATCAATGCCAGAAGCTCGAGCGGCTGTGTCGCAACATCAGCCGGCCGGCCATCTCGGGAAAGCGCCTGTCGCTCACGCCGGACGGCAACGTCCGTTACGATGTGAAGGGATTCACAGGTGTCGCGCGCGTATGGATGCGCAGGAGCGACCCAGCTGAAGACGCCGTACCGAGACGGCACGACGCACGTCATCTTCGAGCCACTGGATTTCATCGCCCGCCTGGCGGCCCTGGTGCCGAAACCGCGAGTCAACCTGACTCGTCGGGGTGTTTGCGCCAAACAGCAAGTACCGCGAGCCCGTAGCTGGGGCGGTCGCGGAACGTCCGCTTCGAAGTTTGCGGGGTGTCGCCAGAGCCTGGATGCTTTCGACCGCAATGTGTTGGTAGCGGACTAATGCCTGAGTAATTCGCCCAGGCTCTCACGGAAGGAGGCTTCTTCGTCTCTTCCCGGGCAAGAAGAGGCATTCCCGACTCAGTGTGATTGACTGTCAGCATGCTGCAAGCCCACGTCATGGCGAATGGGTGCAACCAACCACAAGCGGCCATGCGTCGTGCAAGAAAAATCCCGCCGAAGCGGGATTGTTTGGTGCTCAGACTGCTTGCCTTCGTTTGCCTAGATATCCCAACACGCCGAGCGCAGAGGCGAAGAGCCATACAGCTGCGGGTAGAGGAACAACCGTTAGTTCTCCAGTGAGAACGATACCCTTGCCGTCAAGCGCGATCCTATTCTCAATATCGAACGTACCGGTGCTGCCGGTTGCCCCCCAGCCGGACAGCCTAAAGAAACCATTCATCACATCATCGAACGCAGTCAGGTCAATGGTGGCAGTCGCCGTGCTGTCATCGGCAACACTGGTATCTGCGAAGATTTCACCTTGCGAAGCGCCACCGGCGAAGAAATCGACGGCGATAGATGTCGGGCCTGTGGGCGAGCGATCATAGCCAAAGCTGAGGGACGTGAGGTCGTAACCAATCGTAGAGTTAAACCCCCAAAATATCGCATCGTTGGCTAACAGAGCGGCACCTTTGTTGCCACCAATTGTCCAGTTGTTAGAGTTGAAAGTGCCGCCAGCGGCCTGGGTGAGCCCAGTGCTCCGCGCAAGATTAAATCCGGTAACTCCGGGGCCTTCGACATCAGCAGGGACACTTGTGCCGTTGGCGGAGGTGAAGGCGACGACGGTCGCAGCCTGTACTGGCATCGCGATCAATAAACCGATCAGCGAAATGCCAGCCACTGACGGGAGATTTGAAACAGCTTTGAGCATCGTTACACATTCCTTATGGTGAAGACCGGAGTCTGGTACGCATGAATTAGGCCAGGATCCTCATTCCTCACATTTTCAATTAGTTGCAGTAGACGCGGTCAACAGTAGAACTCGCTTCTGTAAAGAATTCTGACACTCCGGGGCCGCGCCCGGGAATGGCCGCAGTGTAAACGGACATCCCCACCCTCAACGGACTCTCGCGTCCACACCCGTCGCTCCCGACGCTGCCCCGGAGCGCCACGCCCCGGGCCATCGATGACCCCACTCATAGGCACCACCCGAACGCCCGGGAGTGGGCCAGAGGCGGCGACTCTGGGGCAGCGGGTGCGTCTCCGGGGAGGATGTGCAGTGAGATCCGCGGGAGGGGAGGCCGGGTGACCCACCGAGGGACTCTGGGTACCCACCAGGGGATTACAGTCCCTTGGTCTCAGCGTCATAAGCTATTGAAAACTATGGAAGTGGTGGGCCCTGGAGGACTCGAACCTCCAACCAAGGGATTATGAGGACCACGAACACCGAACCTATGGCTTCGAAAGCCGAAGAAGGGTAAGGGGTTTTCCTGTGGCCTATCAGGCTGACCGAACCGACCGAGCCTATCCCGAACTCCTGGTGCTCGGTATTGGCGCGCTCAGGGGCTGAAAGTCGATCCCGATCATCGAGTTGGGTGGACCGAACGTCCGAACAGGGACCGAACTTGGGTTGACGACGGGGTCGTCGGGTGCGTCGGCAGCTCGGGGCAAATGTCAGCTCTCTGTGCGCGAAGCGGACATGACGTGTTGGCTTGGTCAGCGGGATGATGGCTGAGAGCTTGATTTGGATGTTTCGACAGGAGCCGGCCAATTGCAGCCGGTCGCCAACCTTTGGGTGCAATCATCCGGACGACTGCGACTGCTGTACTTCGGAAGCTGCCGGAAGGCCAATTCACACTACTCGGCCGAAGCGGCTGCTGGAGACCCGATCCGGCTACGATCGCAATGGGTTGGTTGCCGGTCATAAGCCGGAAAAGCTGGCTCAGCGGCAGCTATCTGGTTTCCCGGACGGCAGCAACCAACACACTGCGGGCATTCAACCCAGTTTTCAGCGAACGATAGCTTACTGTGTCGCAGGCTCTTCGGGAGTGCGAGGACGGCGTTCAATGGTCGGCATCGTCTTGATCGCTCATGCGGACTGAGTTGGCCAGCGCACCCTTGATCGGATCGATCCAGTCTGCGGCCGTCAGCACGATGCTCAAGATACCAAGGTGAAGGCTGTCAATTTTTTCCTTATCGTTGAAGTGTGGGCGTTTGACCTGTGCCTTGTAGGCTGCGACGAACTCGCCAAACGCCTTCTCGTGCACGTCGCTCAGATCCACGAATAGATGCGGTGGCGGTATGGTTTGCATCGCACTCGCTGGACGCGAAAAGGTGAATAGGTAGGGGCCGCGCGTGAGATCCGTACTGCAGACGTCCCGGATGGCGTCCGGTGGCGAACGGCATATCTGTGCCAGCAGCTTCTGCGCCAGGGCGTAGTCGTAGTACTCGGCCGAGAACACCTTGGTGGGCGGGGCTGATCCGTCGCTGACCAGCGGAATCAGCGAGGAAATCTTGGGAGATTTTACCGGGATGTACATCAGATTGATGTTCGCGATCGTTATCCGGTTCAACTCGACAAAACTCGTCGTCGCGAAGATCTCCGCCAGGAGCCGCTCGCCGCGCAGGGTCGGACTGGGCAGCAGCACGTAAGAGTAAAGGCCGTAGCGCGGTTTCTCGACACCGGATCGGTAAAGGTAGTCGTAGACGCTGGCCAGAATCTCCCGCGGTGCGAGATAGGTGGCGCCCGAGCCCAACTTTCGGATTCGAAAAGGAAGGATGCAGTCGACCATGTCGTTGGGTAGGGCGTCCCGATGGGCGTTGTATTCCCCGCCGCGGATTTCGCAATCCTTTGCCGTGATCTTGCGCATCCGCCGAGCCCGGACCGGGACAAGGTCGACAAAACCTTGGGGCTCTATCTCTTCAGCAGATAGAGCGGCTGGGCGGCCCACTGAAGGCTCCGGCTGTGGCGAAACAGATTGTTCCGGGGACGGCCGGGCGCATCCCGCCGTGGCCGCCACTAACGCGGCTGCAAGGGCGATGCCGTGCCGTGTTGCCGTACTACTCATCATCGACTTCTTTGCGACACCAGCCGCCAGATCCAGCGGATCGCGAGGGCCATCAGCATCCCGACCAGCAAAAGTAGAGATACGAGACCCGGATCAATTGCTACGCGGGGGTACACGCGCGAAAAAAGTGTTCCTAGTGTGGTGGCTATAAGAAGTCCGCCCAGCACAACTGTAAAAAATGCGCCGAGCCGGGCATAAAATCCGGGTGTGTCGGGGTCCATTTTGGTGCGATTGCGCCATCTGCGTAAGGTGTCTGCGATCTCTGCGGCAGTATTGCCCTCCGGCTGCAGAATGGTGACGGCTCGGAGATAGGCTGGTATCTGCTCGAAGGGGGTCGCTTCGACAATGGTCGGCAGCACATGTCCGTGGGGATGCTCCCATTTCTGGCGGGCGATCTTCAACTCGGTAAGAGCATAGCTACCCTGCGCCACCGAGTGAGGGGAAATGAGAAACACCATTGCGTCAGCGGCCTCGAGGGCTGCGCCAATTCGGCTCTCGAAATTGTCGCCGGGAATCAGTGACGGTTGGTCGAAGAACACATCGTGGCCGTCCCCGACCAAGGCAAGGTAGACGTCCTCGGCGATACGTCCGTCCTCGCTGGCGTAAGAGAGAAAAAGTCTCAACGGGATGCCTCCGTTTCCAACCGACGCAGTGCGGGCATCCCAATAAACACGCGGTTCAACCGGAAGCATTCCGGTTGGCTAGCGCAGGGAAGCTCGCTGCGGTTCCGCGAAAGACCTTCGCCGCTTGTTTTACCCGAGCCTGCCACTCAATCCGAATGATTCTGAGTTTAGGCCATATGTGCCCCAAATCTATTCCCAACGGCATCGTGTGCTCCCGGCTGCGCTGGGGGCTAACTGTTGATCTGAACCCCGACACCGCTTTAGAGCCATGGTAGAAATTTGAATAGCGTGGGCTTCGCGTCGTCAGCAGGCGGGTAGGCGTTTCAGCCGAAAGGTCGTGTTGGTTGCTGTAATTAACCAGGCGGAGGAGCGCCGGTGCCTTACTGGAGGTGGCTAAGGACAGCTCGCGGCCCAGGCCGTGTGAAAACTCCGAAGCGTCATGTGCGCCAGGATCGGCTCGAACTTGCGCTTCTGCAGGGCGCATGCCACCGCGCAAACGGCTAATGGACCGTCACGCGTCTACTCGCCTTGATCAAAATCCTCTCTAGCTCAGAGACGATTTCAGGACTCTGTTTTTGCGTTTTTACACACCCTGGGCCAGAACCGGTCCTTCGCTGACCGACCCAGTCGACCACCAAAATGCATTCCTGCACAGGGTCGACCAACTGGCGCTTCCACCCAGGACCGGCTATTCCAGTGAATTTGCCCCTCCCGTAACCTCATGTGAAAGCGGCCAATTCCCATAAAGGGTACCTGTGCGAACTGAACTGAGAGGCTTTTAAACGCAGCAACGGAAAATTTTGGCGCGAAAGCGATGATATTGATGATTCGCAGTGCGACAGGTCTTTCTTCATGCTAGCAAGGAGATGTGCTGAACCTTTTCGATTAGGGAAATTCGAGGGGATGCTGGACTGGAGACCTACTATGCCAATGGTGTGCAAAAAGTTTTTCTCAGCGCTCGCAACTGCTTCCTTGTTGGTGATCGCAGCGCCTAACGTAGGGGCCGAAGATCTTGATGGAGACGCGGTCAGGCAGCTCGTCAGCGGAAAAACGGTTGAGGCCGTTCATGTGCCGAGAGGCTACCCAATCACAACGTATTACCTGCCAGACGGGACTTTCAAACAGGACCGCGATGGCGCTCAAGAAAGTGGAACTTGGCACGTTGATGAAAAAGGCAAGCTTTGTACGATGCGGACCGGATGGGGTGGAGAGTGCCGGATCATCGCCCAGGAAGGTGATGTCTGGAAGGCATACAAGATCCCCAATAAAGTATGGAAAGGACGTCAGCACAAGAGAACATTCAACAAGATTCTTGAAGGGAACCCACATAATCTTTGATGCACTTTGAGGGGCCCATTTGGTGGTCGTGTAGGAGCGCCGGGAGAGAGAAATGAAAAGGATTCCAAGATTTCTAGCATTCGTCGTGATCGTGTTGGTAACGGACCTATATCTGAGTGAATTGGTCAGGCTTTGACTTGCTGCCGACTCATCGTCTCCGTTACTGGCGCTTTCGGCCAAGAGCGGACAAAATCTCAAGTCAGGCTCCGCAACTCCCAGTTGCGCAAAGCGGACACCACTTGAGCCACCGTCCCAGGAAAAGGTTCGGCCAGAAGTGTAGCCCGGCGTGGTTTTTCTGCGAATTCTGCGGAGTTAGAGAAGTGGGAATGAGGTCTGCCGACGATTTCGACGGCAGGCTTTGCCTTTAGATCTAAGGATCTCACGGCGGCACCGCTCACTGTTTACTTCGGCCTCAACTGTTTCAGATCATTGCACCGCGCCATCTGGCCTGCGTCGCGGCAGGCCTCGCGAGGGACTTGCAATTTCTACCCTGCTACTCCAGTTCAGCGAGTCCATCTTCTTCTTAAGGCGCGGATCTTAAGTATCCATCAGTGTAGCGATACCTTGATCATGTCGTCGGTAACGGCGATCTCATCGCAGTTACTGCCGCTACCCATGCGATCGATGATCAGCCATCGTTGTCCGGCGGCCAGTGCAATCATTGGCATATGCCAGACCCCGCGCCGATAGTTGATACCCTGGCGCCCGGAAGAGTAAAAGGCACGCAGGCTAAACAAGTTCAGCTCATCGGTCGCCGGCGCGACCACGATGAGTTGAGGATGTTCGTCGAGAATATTCTTACGGGAGACGTTATCCCAGTACAAACGCCGGACCTGTTAGAATTTGATTTGTTAGTACCGGCAAAAGGCGGGGCACGTTACGTTGCGATACAGGATGGCGAGGGTAGAACTAACATCGCGGTTGAGTTGGAGGAGGGTATTGCTCTACAAATTCCTGCCGACCTGGATGGCGATAGTGATGTCGATTCGGACGACCTGGAAATCCTTCGGGCTTCGTTTGGGCAGCCGGTAAACGGTCCTGACAATCCTCTTGGCCTCGATGGAGACGGACGAATTACTGTGCTCGATTTCCGCAGGATGGTAAGGCTGTGCACACGAACCCGATGTGCAACAGGGTGATCAGTTGTTTTATTACGTAGTTACGACAGCGGCGACAGACAATATGACAAAAGTGTCAACCATTTTCGGGGCGGTATTGATATTGCTGAGTACCAGAAGTGCCGGAGCCACAATCCTTTCCGTGGATGCTGTTCCTGACGGTTCGACCGACGCGTCAATCACGGTATCCAAAGGCGAGAACTTTGACATAGATATAGTGATATCGGATGCTATGAATTTTAGCGGGTTTTAGATTGAACTTAGATTCGATGCCGCTATCGTAAACGCGACAGCGGTAACCAGTGGTGGCGTATTCGACCCCAACACTTTCGCTCTCTTTGGGTCTATTAGTTTGGATGTTGTTAGCTTTGCAGAAGTTAGCTTAGCGTTTGCTGGGATAGACATTATTGGACCGGACGTCATAGCTACTATAGGTTTTGATGCTGTTGGTACTGGCAGCAACATATTCGCTTTAAGCGACGTAATACTGTCCGATTCATCGGGGACGAGGATATTGCCAGTTGACGTCAATAGTGGTGGCGCAACAGTGATTTTGACGCCGGCCACCATCTCATTGTTGGCAATGGTATTCGCGGCGATGCAATGGAAACAAAAGCTGCATCCGAAAGCTCTACAGCCACGGAGAACCACCTGATTGTGGCCCATGAAGTCACCAACGTGGGTATCGACCGCGATCAGCTTGCACCGATGGCGTAGCAAGCGGGAGAAGCAATGGGCACGGAAGACCTCACGGTGGTGGCAGACCGTGGCTACTACAAGAGCGAACAGCTGCTCGCCTGCGAGGAGGCAGGCATCACGGTGTATCTTCCAAAGCCGCAGACCTCAGGCAACCACGCCAAGGGGTTCTTTGGCAAAAGCGACTTCCGGTACATTGCCGCGGACGATGAGTATCAGTGTCCTGCGGGCGAGCGGTTGGTGTGGCGTTTCCAGACCTTGGAACGTGGCCTAATCCTGCACAAATATTGGAGCTCGGCGTGTCCGCGTTGTGCTATGCAGGCCCAGTGCACCCCGAGTATCTATCGCCGCGTGAGTCGCTGGGAGCACGAGGCAGTGCTCGAGGCCGTGGAAGGGCGCTTGGACCGTGCCCCCGAGGTGATGCGGTTACGCCGGCAGACGGCGGAGCATCCGTTTGGGACGCTGAAGTCATGGATGGGCTCGGCCCACTTCCTGACCAAGACGCTCCCGCGGGTGAGAACGGAGATGAGTCTTTATGTCCTTGCCTACAATCTCAAGCGGGTGATGAACATCCTTGGCGTCGGAACACTGCTGGCGGCGGTGAGGGCCTGAGAGGCCTGTTCCTGCTATAAACCAGCGGACTGAGTCATTTCATAGCCGCTCTAAAGAACTCCCAACGAAATAGTGCCCCCAGTCTCGCTGAACCGACTCGCGGCCGACCCACAAGCATTCAAGGCGGCAGAGACGCCAAAGCTACTCGTCTGCGGCACGCCAGGCGCCGGAAAACGTTTTCGCACGGCCTGGTTAAAAGAAATGGACATCTACCGCGTTGATCGCTCCTTGCACAGGCTGTAACGCCCGGACGCTTACCCATATCCGAGTGAATTGGTCAGGTTTCGGCTGGCTACCGACCTCATCGGCTTCGTTACTGGCGCTTTCGGCCAGGAGCGGGCAGACGAGCTGCGCTCTTCACCAGTGAGTCACTCGCCAATAGCGGAGCCTGGATCCACCGCACGAGACAGCATCGGCGCTACGGCTGAGCCGGGATCTCGATATCGACATCGAGACCTGCCCGGTCTGTTCCGGAGCAGTACGAATCATGGCCTTTATCGAAGATCCCGGAGGTCATCGAGAAGATCCTCGCCCATCTGGATGCGAAAGCGCTGAGCCCCAACGCAGCCGCCGTGCCGCGCGCCGCCCCAAGCGAGTTTGTTCGACTGACCAATCCATAACGAGATCATTCGCCGGGCCGCATCATCCTTTGACGCGGAAGGGATTCGCTCGGACCGCGGGGGTGAAGGTGCCAAAAAATCGCGCTGTAACGCGGCTTGGCAGCTGGGATTCAGGTCGAAATCCCGACCCGCAGGCGATCTTGCGGTTGGTGGGCGCACTGAGAATACATGGGGAAATCCGGCAATATGAGCTTTATGCGACCTATACTCGATCCGCCCGCTCGATCTCTTCCAGATGGGTCCGTCGGATGGTGCCCGGCCGCGCCCCGGCATGTCGTTCGAACAGCCAGCCCTCGAACTTCATCCGATCCAGCACCGCGGTGATGGCGTCCCGTTCCGAAGCCAGCGCCGCCATGCGTGAGCTGACGAAGATCTTCAGGGGGCCATCAGGCATGGGGTGCCGGGCCGATATCAGAAATGCCGCCGTGGCGGTCGCGGGAGCTTCGGCAACGCCCGTTGTCTAACAAAAAGAGCCCAGGCTATTCGACTCCACCTCCGCGGTCACGACGCAGTTGGCGCATCAATGCCGTGGCTTCGAAATCCAGTCGAAGAAGGGACCCGTCAAGGTATAACTGGTTAAACCGGACGCCGCATTGGCGCCTGTGGCGACCCCCATAACACGCATATTCGCATTCAGGGCCGGGCTTCCAGAGTCGCCCTTGCAGCCGTGCCTGGAGGGGTCAAGAAACTTCATCAGCTGCGGCTCAACGCTGTATACGGAGATATGGAGTGTATTCTTCTGCGTCCATTCCGTTGCACAGTCCGGTCCTGTCGGTCCCAGGCTCACGAGCGTGAAGGGCATTCCCGGAACCGGACTCAGTGCGGGATCCTCCAACGGAACATAGCCAAAACGGCCCTCGGCGAACGCTGCGCTCGTGATCTGCTTCGATGCGTTATCGAGCATGATGACGGCAAGGTCGATGCCATTGTGTAAATCGCGCGCGAACATCAGGAAACCCGGGTAGTAGTCGACTCGCCCGTGCAACACGATCGCGCCGCGGCGACTGTCGGTCCCGCGGAATTCGGCTTCCTGATCGCAGTGCATGGCCCCGTTTTGCAGGTAGGTACAAAGGCAATGGGCGGCCGTCAGAACGCGATCGAAACCAATCAGCGTTCCGGAACAGCTTCCGACTTCGCCGATCGGCGTGTAAAGGGTTTCCTCGATGTCGATACCGCCCTTGAAGGACCGAGCGGGATTCGACCAAAGCGACACCATAGCGAAGCAGATCGCCGGAAGAACGAACGCGATCGGTTGCCATCGCAGCTGGAACCGTATATGTCTTGTCATGATCGATAACCTCCATTTTGCTCTCGAAAACGGTTAGGGATGCGGAACAGCCCCGTCATGTCCAGACCGTCGTAAAGTGGCGTCGCACATAGCCTGCCGAGCGCCGATTGAGCCGGTCGCCACCAGCTACTTGTTTTGCTCTATCTTTCGCCTCCGGCCGTCTCACTTTCGCGCCCGGATCCGTGATCGGCCGGCAGACCTGGGCAGGTTTCTCGATAACCTATCCCTTCGCCAAAAAAGGAGCGCCACTCGTCTCGAGTCAGATTACGTCGCACCTTGTTACAGACTTCGTCTGCCAACGCCCGGGTGCTGGTAAACCAGAGCCGCACCGTGCCCGATCCGCCACCCGATGCCAGCAGATCGCCTTTCGGACTGAAGGCCAACGAAAAGACGGGGTCCTTGTCTCCTTCCAGAACGATTGGGTCGTCGTCGATACGTCGGGTGTTCCACAAGCGAATCGTGCCGTCGGCGTAGGTTGCTGCAGCAAGGGTTTCGCCGTTGGGGCTGAATGCCAAGGCGCTGACTTCCGCGCCAAGTCCTGTCAAAATCATCTGCTCGTCCCGGATATCTTGCAGGTCCCAGAGCCGTACGGTCCGGTCGGCGCTTCCCGAAGCAAGTGTCTTACCGTCCGGCGAGAAGGCCACGCAATAGACGTCTGACTCGTGCCCATGGAGTCTGTCCGGGTCGGCATTGAGACGGTCCATGTCCCATACCAGGACGTCGTGATCCACGCTTCGAAACAGGCGTGCAAAACGATTCCCGCTTACCGATACCAGGGTCTTGCCGTCGGGACTCAATGCAATCGTGCTGACCCCGGGGCCGTGTTCGGCAAGACTTGTGGGTCTGAGCGGGCTCTCGTTCAAACCCGAAACGCGGATTCGGCTGTCGTAACTCCCCCAGGCCAAGGTTTGGCCATCCGGACTGAACGCAAGCGAGCTGATCCCTTCGCTTTGCCGCCAAAGGGTTTTCCCAGGTGTGCCGGGGCTTTTCAGTTCCCAGAGTCGTATCTGACCGGCGTCACCGGAGGCGAGTGACTCGCCATCGGGGCCAAAAGCCAGGGTGTTGATGCCTTGCGAGCGAAGTATACGTGGTACGGCAGATGGCCGACGGATATCCCACAAGCGTAACGTCTTGTCGAAGCTGCCCGTGGCCAGGGTATTGCCGTCGGGCGCAAACGCGACCGAGCTGACATCCGCCTCATGTCCCCGAAGTGCTTTTGATTCCGCAACGGGGGGTCGTAAGTCCCAAAGGCGAACCGTGTCATCGTAGCCGCCTGAAGCGAGCGTCGAGTTATCGGGACTGAAAGCGACCGAACTGATCGGGCCCTGATGCACCCGCAATACTGCCGGCCCGGCTGAGGGTTGCTCCAGATTCCACAGCCGGATCGTCTGGTCCAGGCCGCCTGAGGCCAGAGTCTTGCCATCGGGGCTAAACACAATCGAATACACGAAGCGTTGGTCGCCCGGTAGGCTGGCCGGCGCAGCTTCGGGATGTTCCAGATCCCATACATACAGCACGCCATCGTCACTGGCCGATGCCAGGTTCTTGCCACAAGGACTGAAGGCCACGGATCTGACAACCGATCCATGCCGGCCGAGAAGGCTGGGGGGTGCTTCTGGCGATTCCGCGTCCCAAAGCAGCACCGTGCGGTCTCCGCTCGCCGAAGCGACGGTCGTGCCGTCCGGGCCAAATGCGACTGCAGTCACCATTTGGAGGTGGCGATCCCAAACGATCGGTGCCGCCCGTGTGGCGCTGATGTCGAAGAGGAAGACGCGTCCGAGCAGCGTGCCGGCGGCGATCTTGCTGCCATCCGGGCTGATCGCAACCGCAAGGACCTCCGATTCGGGCCCACGCAAGACGATCGGCGTGGTCGGCAAATGCGCCACGTTCCAGAGTCGGACGGTGTGGTCGTGACCGCCGGACGCGAGAATCGTCCCGTCCGGGCTGAATACTATGGCCCTCACTTCGGCATCATGACCGCCCAAAATAACCGGCTCCTCCGCGGGGCGATCGGGCCTCCACAGCCGAATGGTTCCATCGTCACTCCCGGAGGCCAAGGCGCCGTCATACGGACTGAAAGCCACGGCGTTGACGTTGCCGCTGTGACCCAGGAGGACAGCGCTGAAAAAAGGGTCGCTCAACACCTGACGCAGGGCGCTGTCAACCCGGGATAACAGCCCGCCCCCGAGTTCTTCATTGAGCAGATACGCCGCACGGGCGAGCAACGCGGCGCGTTCGTCCAGTCGCTCCCGTTTCCGTTGGAGCGGCGCTTCGGTCGCGACCGCCTGCACGACGGCGAGCCTTTCTTGATGCGCTGTCAACAGGCGTTGCCTGACGAAGAGCAGTGCCAGGACAATGAAAAGGATGGCAGCCGACGACACGATGCGTTTCACCCAACGCAGGTGCGATTCCTCCTCGTTGAGCAGTTCATCTTTGTTGCGGCCCTGCAATGACGCTGCCAGGCCGGCGATCGCATCCTTGAACCGGGGTTGTCGCAGCGATAAACGCCTGGCTTGTCTGGCCCAACTCAGGTCGACAAAGAGCGGTTCGTGTTGCAACGCACGCACCAGTGTGCGGGGCAGAGCCGTCGTTTTCGACCAATCGAAGTCGCCAGCGTCGTCGTCCCAAACGATCGTCCCGCTGGTCAACACAACCAGGAGGCGCTCGGCGGAGTCGTGCTCAAGCCAGTATGCGAGCTCGCGCGCCACCCATGGGGATGCGGCGGCCTCTTCGGATGCGAGCAAGATCAGGTGTTCGGATTGCACCAGCAGAGATTTGATGGCGGCGGGCAGGTCGGGACTGGCCGAGAGATTGGTGGTGTCCAGGCAGATGTGCAGCGACCGGGTCTGGTACCAGGGTTTATTGAATCGGCTCAGCCCGTGTCGTAACGCCGCGCCGATCGGTTTGTCGAAGGCGTGGGCGTATGAAATAAACGCGTTATACGTCTTTCGAGAACGCAAAGGACCCCCGGTGCTTGGTCCCGATGAGTACCTGCTAACTATCATTAACTCTAGCAGATGCTGTCGTCAGTCTTCCCGCGTCACTGGACGGGGGCGGATAGCGGTCACGGATCTGCGACACTAGCGCGGCGTATCGGCCGATACCACGAGCGCCAGGGCCTATTGGAACGGGATGCGGAGAACGGCTATCTGGCCGGCGATGGCCTCGAGGCCGGGCCGCTGGATCAACTCCTCGGTTCGTCGATCACGTACCGCATCGCCGTTGGACCGCAGCAGGGCCGCAAGGTCTTCACGCTGCAGACGCTGCCGGCGTGTGACGAGCCATTTGATGTTGGGGTCGGTAAGGTAGCCGGATTTTCACTACACGCCGGCGTCGCGGCACGTGCAGATGAACGCCAGAAGCTCGAGCGGCTTTGTCGATACGTCAGTCGGCCGGCAATTGCGGAAAAACGACTGTCGCTTACCCCGAATGGCAACGTCCGTTACGACGTGAATGGATTCACAAGTGTCGCGCGCGCATGGATGCGCAGGAGCGACCCAGCTGAAGACGCCTTACCGTGACGGCACGACGCATGTCATCTTCGAACCCCTCGATTTCATCGCACGGCTGGCGGCCCTGATACCGAAACCGCGGGTCAACCTCACCCGTGTCCACAGTGTGTTCGCGCCGAACAGTACCCCCCGGTCGGTGTAGTCAGTACGCTTGAAAGACCGCTTTTGAGAAATTGGGGCGTCGTCCCAGTGCGCGAATTTTGGTCCGCAATTTGTTGTGACCTGCCATTGTCACCGGGTCCAAAGGTCGGTGGCCCAGGTACCGGCTGATACGGATGAGGTGTGTCCGCTTTCAGCGGAAGCCGACCAAACCCTCAAACCTCAATGCCTCCGACCAGGATGGTGTTCGATGTAGCTGCTTGGTGCCGCATGGCTCGAGCCTCTCGGTACTCCGGTGAATCCATCCATGCCTTGGCCGTGTCAGTACTATCGAACTCAAGGATAACGATACGGTTGGGTGTCCAGTCCCCCTCGAGTGCTTCCGCTTTCCCTCCGCGGTCCAGGTACTTTCCTCCGTAAGCTGAAATCGTCTCCGGCGCAAGCTGCTTGTACTCCTCGAACAGATCAGGATCGCCCACACTGATATCGAGAATGACGTAGGCGGGCATAAAGAATGTCTCCGATGGCGACGGATTTTTGGATCGTCACTAGCGCCGAGCATTGGCCCGGGCTGTGAGCTTAAAACGAAGGTATCACCTCTCGTTGGCGCACTGATAGGGCAAACCCGAGATAAGAATACCGCTGGCTGCCGGATCAGATCTTATTGCAGAGCAATACCTGGGCTGTATCAGTGTCAATGTGAAAATTTCACATTTCTGCCGCCAATTGTTCACAGCCAACAGGATCGCCTTTCTCCTATGCTTCTGCTCAAGTAAGCAAGGTCGTCACTAGGTAGCAGGGGAGGGACGCCGCCATGAATTCTAAAGGCATCGCATTTACGGCAACCGTGCTGGGCAGTTTGATCTGGAACTCGGGCGCATTGTCGGCCGAAAACGAAGACTGGCAGTTGGCCATGCTATTTGACCCGTCGGCCACTCAGCTGAAGGTCGAGGAACGTGGAAGAGTCTTCATCTATGACGGCATCAAGAGCACCGACGTGCAAAGGGTGATGGACAGTCAGTTCCACCGGCTGGACAGCATGATGTTCATTCGGACCCAGTCCGTGAGCGCAGACGGAGACGTTGAGTCCGAGGACGATGATTGCTAATGAGCCCAGACACGTAGTCACAAGGCGATCAACCAGGAAGACCTCTTGAAACAAGAGACAGATGGCGCCTAGTGAAGCAACTGATGATTGTTGAAGCCGGTGGTCGCTAGCGGATTACGTTTCCGAGAGGGCGGCCATTCCAAACCAGGCCATGCGCGTCTCTGCTTTTTGCACACTCCTTAGAGATTGCCTTTCTCTGGGCTTCTGTTGGGTGCTGCCATATTCGCTCGACTTCCACCGCATCATTATCAGCGAGGCGATGAATAGCGGCGGCTATGGATCTGGACGTGTGATGCGCTTCCGCCCAGATCTCGAGATACGTAGCCATACCTGCCTCCTTGTGGTTGAGCGATTATTCTAGGGTCGCCGTGAGGCCAATAACAATAGGGACGACCCACCGAGACAGGCAATAGATTCTTCACAGAGTCGAGATGAGAGCGGCAGCACGTCTTTCAAAAATGGTTCGATAGGCAATAGCTGCCAGCAGTTTCAACGGTCGCCGAATGCTTTGCGTTTCGGCACAAAGCCGCGATCTACTCACCCAAATACTGAAATAATTTCCCATTCTCCTGAATATAGCTCTTCCTTTATCAGAGCTGACTGAACGCCAATGTGATCTGCATCGCTTATGTAGGAGCCAAGTGCGCCGATAATTAGCAGTCAGTTCATAGCACCCGTATTTCATCGAGTGTATGCTTTGGGCCAGCAATAATCTGAAGTGCGTGCCCAATAACTACGGGACAAAGACAGGAGTACCACATGAAAAGAGCAGCGATAGCGTTTACCGGTGCCATGCTTGCAGTATCGGTCAACATGGCTTTGGCAGACAGAATCGGAGGTAGCCCGAAAGCGGACTTTCATACCGATGAACTTATTATTCCGTGCGTAAAAATAACCGGCCTAAGCGACGCTACGGAAGGCACTTATTTTGACGTCGTGCTGTCCCGCAGAGGTAAGTCCTTCAATTACGCGCTCTCCGCCGCTGAACCCGAAGATGTCGGACTCTGTGAAAAGATTGCCAATTTTGCCGAATTCGAAGACGATGATTTTGATGATCCTAATGACGATGATAATGCTGATGTTGCCGACATACTGGTGGAGTGTGAAGTGAGCTCTGATCGTTCCGAGATTTCGGTGGAAGGCAAGAATCTCGGAGCCGGCGAATACTATGCTGTGGTCACTTCCGGTGGGAATTCCGCCGAAAGTGATTTGCAGGAACCGGTGGATGACGAAGTTGAGTTCGACTTTGATAGCAATGCAGAAGAGATTGCGGAAGGGGCGGTGGAGATTGCCGCTGATTTCATTACCGGTGAGGAACCGGAAGTGACGGGTGAAATCTTCCTTATTGGTGGTGATGCCGAGCCTTTGCTGTCCGAAACCGTCCGCTGCTCACTGGATGACTGAGAAGCGTACGCTGGCTTTGACAAGACTCGGACACGAAGATGGGTTCATTGTCGACGGGTGTAACCGCACCAGCGAATTGAGAAGCGAGACGGAGGGGATGCGCAGGAGCGACGGCCAGAAGTCCTTTTCGCATGCGATTTACAATTCGTACTGCTGTTGTTCGAGAAGTGTAGGTAACCGCTGAAACTAGCGTACCGACGACATTTGGATGAGTTGTCCGAGTGAGTGCCAGGGCCACCCCCAGAGTGGCCCGGAGTGCGACGCCGGGGTGCCCGGATGGGGGCAGCCATAGCCAGCCGGAGATCGCCCCGGAGCGTGGCAGAGAGGGGCTGAGTGGGGCGTCCGTGCCCGGGAGGTGAGGCTCAGTCCGTGGCCGTGTCGCCGTGGGTTGCCCGGTTGATGATGACCGACGCCGTGTTCGCCGCGTCCTGTAGGGACTTCGTCGTGAGGTGGCTGTACCGCTGCGTCACTTGAGGTTGGCTGTGGCCAAGGATCTTCTGCACTTGAAACAACGAAACTCCAGAGTTCACCAGGAAGGACGCATACGAATGCCGGAGGTCGTGGATCCGAAGGTTCGGTAGTCCAGCTTCCGTCCGTATGCGTTCCCAAGCTTTGTGAATCGTCGTGTAGGGCCTCCCGGTCTTGCGGTTGATGAACAAGTGATTGTCAATGATCACCTCAATGGAGCCATTCCGGGATCGGTTTATTGGAGCCACCCTGGGATCGGTCTAATGGAGCCACCTGAGGATCGCCCTATTGGGGCCACCTGATGATCGGCCTAATGGAGCCACCCGGCACCGGTTTTACCTTCGAACTGACCTAATCGCCTCCCGTATCGTGACCGCACTTTTGCGTGTGGAGAGAAAACGGGATGGCCAAACGGAGGTTCGAGATGTATCACTATCGACAAGCCCTGGTGCGCATGCGCCTGGGGGATTCGGATCGACAGATCGCTAAATCGGGACTGATGGGCCGGCGCGTTTCCGCGGCCGTCAGAGGTGAAGCCGCAGCGCGCGGCTGGTTGGACACCGATCAGCCGTTGCCACCTGATGAGACGCTGGCGAGCGTATTTGACGCACCTAAAAAGCAGCGTGCCCGCCAGAGCTCCAGCCTGGAGCCACACCGCGAGCAGATTACGTCATGGTACGAAGACGGTGTGCAGGGCACGACCATCCACAATGCACTGAAGCGTCGCCACGGTTTCACCGGAAGCTACTCGGCAGTGCGTCGGTTTCTGCAGGGCCTGGCAGACACGACCCCGCGCGTAACCACGGTGCTCGAGTTTGCGCCTGGCGATGCGGCACAAGTGGATTTTGGTCAAGGACCCAAGATCACCGATGTGTACACCGGTGAGCAGTTCAAGACCTGGTGCTTCATCATGACACTGGCCTGGAGTCGGCATCAGTACGCCGAGTTGGTACGGGATCAGTCGGTCGAGACCTGGCTAGGCTGTCACCGGCGCGCCTTCGAGCATTTCGCCGGCGTACCGGCGCGGATTCTGATCGACAACCCCAAGTGCGCAATCACCAAGGCGTGCTACTACGACCCCCAAGTACAACGCAGCTACGCCGATTACGCAGAAGGCTACGGCTTTCTGATCGCCCCGTGCCCGGTCGCCGATCCGAAGAAAAAGGGACGCGTTGAATCGGGTGTTAAATACGCCAAGAACAATTTCATGCCGCTGCGCGAGTTCCGCGACCTGGTCGACGCCAATGCACAGCTGATGCAGTGGGTCATGGGACAGGCCGGCAACCGCGTTCACGGTACCACCCGCACCGCGCCGCTCACCCGGTTCGCCGATACCGAGCGGGAGTTACTCAAGCCACTGCCTTCACAAACGCCCGAATGCGCTCGGTGGACGACCGGAAAGCTGCATCCCGATTGCCACGTACAGGTCGAGAAGTGCCGCTACTCGGCACCCTGGCGACTGGTCGGCCAAGTACTGGATATACGACTCAGCGAGACCACCGTGCGGATCTATCAAGCCCATGAGCTAAAGGCCGTGCATCCACGCGGACGTGGGCCGGGTTACCGTCACACCATTGATGATCACCTGCCACCGGACGCGGTGGCCTACAAGATGCGCACCCCCCAGTGGTGTCTAAAGCAGGCCGCGGCGGCCGGGCCGCACTGCCATCGATTGGTCGAGCGACTGTTTGAGCACCGCGTGCTCGATAAGCTCCGGGCCGCTCAGGGTGTGATTAATCTGATCAAACGCTACGGACCGGCGCGCACCGATGCCGCCTGTCAGCGCGCGCTGTACTTCGACAACGTGCAGTACCGAAGTGTGCGCATCATTCTTGAGAACGCGTTGGATCAAATCGTCGATACCGAGCAAGCGTTCGACTCCCTGTCCGACGCCTACACCGGCGGCGCCAAGTTCGGCCGCGACACCAAAGACCTGTTCGACCCGCACTGACGGCCGTGCGATCCATTGACCCGCTGCAGTCATTGGCCGTGCTGCAGCACCCACAACCCACCGACCGAGAAGGTCAATACCTACCACTCACTCAAAGGACCATCATCATGTCAATCCTAACTCCCTTGCCTGAACTGACACCGATCCTGAAACAGCTACGTCTGTCCGGTCTGCTGGAAAGCTTGGAGACCCGCAACCGTGAAGCCATTGAAAACAAACTGACCTATCCCGAGTTCCTCGCGCTCATGATCCAGGACGAAGCGGCTCGGCGTGATCAGAAAAAGTATGCCATGCGATTGCGTCGCTCCGGCTTTCGGGGTGACAAGACGCTCGAGGGCTTTGACTTCGACTTTAACCCGGGCCTGAACCAACAACTGATCAACGAGCTAGCCTGCTGTGGCTTTGTTGATGAGAAAGTGGCCGTGTTGATTGCCGGCCCCTGCGGCACCGGCAAGAGTCATCTTGCGCAGGCCATTGGTCACTGTGCCGTACGGGCCGGGGTCGATGTGATGTTCACCACGCAGTCGAATCTGCTGTCGCAAATCAACGCCGCACGGGCAACCGGCAATATCGAACGCAAGATGCAAACACTCACCCGAGTGCCGCTGCTAATCATCGATGACTTCGGTCTCAAGCCACTCAAACCGGGGCAGGACGAAGACTTCCATGACCTGATTGGCGAGCGTTACGAGCGGGCCGCTACGATCATCACCAGCAACTTGGATTTCGGCGAATGGGGCGAGGCCTTCCCGAACAAACTGCTCGGCGCCTCAACACTCGATCGGATACGTCACGGGGCTTATCAACTGGTGCTGGATGGGAAAAGTTATCGCGCCCCGCGACCCGAAACCAAGCGCGCAAAAACATCGGTTGAAAAATCGACCAAAACAGCGCTTTAATCTACCCCGTTCGGAGGCGTAAAACCGCATGAAAAAGTGGCTCCATTAGAGCGATCATGGGTGGCTCCAATAGGGCGGTCAGTGACATTTCAGATCTCCGGTGATCATTCGATGTGTGTTCCTCCCTGGGCCAGCCCTCGAGGCTACCAGAAGATCAGAGGGCCACAAACAGGAGCGCCCGCACGGAGCGGGCTCGCCAGATCGGGATTTCTCGCGTGTGACCTCAAGTCTGCGGAGGCGGCGTTAATGCTTCAGAGTAGGTGAGAGTGAGCTGGTTCCGATCACAAGCGGCTCTCAGGAAGCAGAAGTCAGGCTTCGATTGGAAGCGCGAATCACGGGCAGTTCAGAGGATGGCAAATCTTCATCCTGTTCTGCAAAAAAGACACCGAAGTGTTGGTGACATAAAAAGCGTCCATGATCATCCGTGATCCAAAAAATATTAGCGTCCGTCGAGGGTGTGTAGGACGAAAGAAACTCGCATCGAACATGGATTGCCGCACCCTCCTGATACGCCTATCATCGCGAACCGTTATCTTAGCCTTTAAGCCGCCATTCATATCTCGACATTTGCTTCAGCGCGAAAAGGTTGAGGAATTGATTTGGCTGGATCCGATTTCGCATTCTTCAGGAAACCCGTGACGTTTTTCGAAAGCTTTGCTGCCCAGTCAGGCTCACGAACATCGTAAATGATTACCCGTAGATGACGGAGATCAAATGGTACATCTTCTACTCGGGCTGCGGTAAACACCACGGGCTTGTTAGCTGCATGAGCAAGGCCAAGCTCATAGAAAACATTTGCGTTCTTATCTGTCAGGTCCGCCAGTAACACGGGTGATTTTCCTATCTGTTCCCAAATCTGCTCGACAACACTCCCAGTGGAGAATAGTTCATCTGCCCGTACTGGCTCGAAGCCCGCTTCTTTAATTGCGGGCACATAGATCTCTTTGTAGTAGCGATCAAACCAATCACCGAAGGGCATCATGACAAAACAGGTGTCCAGAAACTCTCGAACTCTTGTTTTTGGAGTAGGTTTCTTCGCGGCTTCTGTCTCGGGTACTAAACTTGGCTCAAGCGCTTCATCTACTAGGGACGTGACCTGATAGGCGTCGTACAAGTTTAGGTATTTTAGATTCTCACCGAACACATCTTTGAAGTTGCGAACTCGCTCACGCGGTATATTGAATTCCCTCACAAGTGTGTTTTCGAAAAACTCATCTTCTGGAATGCGCTTGCCGCCGTAGAAGGATTCAACGCGAGCAAACTCATCGACATTCCTGAAAGCCGCCACGAGTGCTTTTTGGCGCTGTGCGGACGAACTTGGAGCAACGATGTCTTCTCCAATTTTCTCAAGTCGAACGGTTGCATTCGCGCCAGTACCCGATACCAAGCCGTATTGATTGGCGGAACGCAATAAGTCAAGAAAGCGCCAATCGTTGGATTGATTGAATCCCACCGCCTTCACGAGAATTGATGATTTCATTGGGTTGCCGGCATTTTTCTCTTCGATAGCCTTCGCGATACTAAGCGCTTCCTCCAATGAATTCTTCGGGAAAGTCCATTGCTTCCCTTTGACTGCCGCTTGAGAATCCTTGGATCGTGTTCTCGTGGCTTTCTTTTTGGTGGTATTTGCTGCACTAACCTTTTTCTTGGGTTGCGTTTTTTTCGCCATGATCAATTCCTTCTCGGGTTTGGGCTATCGAAAGTTAATGCCTAGTTTAGTGATGTCGAATGCGCATTGACCTTGTGCCAAAAAAAGTTGACCTTATATGGGAGACTCTACAGAGTGTTTGATGTCCACTAGAACGAATTGTTAGACCCAGAGCGACTCATTCTCATTTCGTACAACTGCGAATTTCTTGAACGCGGGCCGTGTCTTCCATACTTCGACCTGAGAAGCCATGTCGCCCAAGGCGGTTGCTAGTTGTTTGCGGGTCAGGGTGCAACGACTTCCGACCATCACTGATTTCAACTTCAGATTCTCTGAGAAGTCAAAAAAATATAAACCATTCTCTTCGAGCTCTGGGTCAAGTCCAATAAAAGAGCGGTATTCTTCCTCATAGGCCCAGTGCTCAAACTTCGTTGTTAGGAATTTTTTCATTGTGTCGAAATCAATTATCGTGGGACTGACAATGCGCTCTTTGAGGTATTGGACTTCTTCTACAAATTCAGCTGGGACATCGAAAGCGAGGCAAATCCCTTTATGATGATCTGCATAATGAGACCACTGCACTGGATTCTGCCAGTTTCGGCTAAAGCAAATTATCCCTTTTGATTTTGATAGTTCGATCTTGGCTTCTTGCAAAGATTGGCGCAGCCTTTTATTGGATAGATCGGCAGCAAGAAACTCGAATGGATCATTCAGCTCCATTAATCGAGATATTTTCAATCTCCTTTCTTTGATGCTTTTTAGCCCAAAGCGTTGATCTCTGAAATGAAACACTCTCATGGGGGCTATGGCTTAGTAGTGAAATAGCCAGATTCTTCCTGAACACGGATTTAGCAGAGTTTACCCAACTTCATCCTGGGTGGGATTATGCAGGGATGACGAATTTTCAAGTCCGCGTAAGCCGAGACGCCGGGGCCGAAGACTCAGCCCCGGGAACCGCCTGAACCGCTTCCTCGGCACCACCCAGGTGCTACGGGCACTTCGCCGAGGGGCATGGTGAAAAACTGAAATCCTGCAACAGCCCCAGGATCCCAGATTTTCAGGTTCTCAGGTTTTCGCCCCCCGGGGAGAATTTCCGAAAACTCCCGACGCTCCTGTCGCTGCCGACGCCACCCGAGGCAAATCATCGAGTTACGCCCGAGGGCAGGCCACAGACAACCGACACCGCCCAGGTTGCCCCGGGGTGCCACACACCGGGCTGTCGATGGCCCGACTCATAGGGAACCCCGGAGCGTTCCGAAAGTGACCTCGAAGAAGAACTTCAGTACCGTGATCGTCGCATTCAGTGCGAATAGCGAAACGCCGTCGTCAATAACGTGAGGCTGGAGATCAACCCTTAACAGTCCTGGCTTATTTAGCCCGCGCTCCAGACGAATTGACTGTTAACCGTCAGTTCAAAAACTGCGACTACTTTGTTCTCCAGCTGCCATCCGGCTCTCGACATGCAGTGCCGCGCACGGTCTCCTGTCGACCTTCGATCAAAGCGTCTATGGTGTACTCCCGGCAGGGACCCGCTGAGGTCGCGAAGGTGCGCGTTGGAGTTACACTGTACCGGTTTCCGGTATCAGGATTCCGCCATGTCGAGGGAACGCCCGTACGCACTGCTTCCAGTGATTGCGCCGTATTCATCCTGTCGACTTCATCCATTGTCTGGCCAACCGAACCGCCAATCGCGGCACCCACCATCGTACCTGCAATGATCGCGGCGGTTCTCCAATCGTCATGTTTGCGGCTAACTTGTGAGCCTAGCAGGCCACCCAAGGCACCGCCGATTACCATGCCAGTCTGTTCCTGGCGTCCGTAGTTGGTACACCCGGCCAGGGCAAGTGCAGAACACAGTGACACCGATCGGACTAGATTGCTGTTCATGGCGTGCAGTTCCTGCAAGTCAATCCTTATGAGTTCCTAAC
Organism: uncultured Gammaproteobacteria bacterium; assembly: GCA_963736445.1. Taxonomy (GTDB): domain Bacteria; phylum Pseudomonadota; class Gammaproteobacteria; order Chromatiales; family Chromatiaceae; genus Thiosocius. The sequence continues at coordinate 56,100 of CAVTOY010000007.1, forward strand.
AATTATGGTGGTTAACCAACACCAGTGACAAGCGACGCCCCCCAGGCTGCCCCGGAGGCACCGGGCCATCGATGGCCCCACTCATAGCCACCCCCGAGCGTCCCGGAGTGGGCCAGAGGCGGCGACTCTGGGGCAGGGGGTGTATCCCGGGGAGGATGAGCGTTGGGATCCGGGAGGAGAGACCCCCACCGAGGGACTATGGATACCCACCAGGGGACTACAGTCCCTTGGTCACAGCGTCATAAGCTATTGAAAGCTATGGAAGTGGTGGGCCCTGGAGGACTCGAACCTCCAACCAAGGGATTATGAGTCCCCTGCTCTAACCATTGAGCTAAGGGCCCGAAAACAGGGCCGGATGATAACAAAAAGGCCGGTAGTTCCGGCCTTTTTGTCGACTGACGCTTGGCGTTCCGCGTCACTCTCCGTCGAGGAAGCTGCGGAGCTTGTCGGAGCGAGAAGGGTGGCGCAGTTTTCGCAGCGCCTTGGCCTCAATCTGGCGAATCCGCTCGCGGGTTACATCAAACTGCTTGCCAACCTCTTCTAGCGTGTGATCCGTGTTCATATCGATGCCAAATCGCATGCGCAGCACCTTTGCTTCACGCGAGGTAAGGCCGGCTAGCATGTTTTGAGTGGCTTCGGCGAGCCCTTCCATGGTGGCCGAATCGACAGGTGAGATTGCCTGCTGGTCCTCGATGAAGTCACCGAGATGTGAATCCTCATCGTCACCTATAGGCGTCTCCATGGAGATCGGCTCCTTGGCGATCTTGAGCACTTTGCGGACTTTGTCTTCCGGCATCTCCATGCGTTCGGCCAGTTCCTCTGGCGTGGGTTCGCGTCCCATCTCTTGAATCATCTGCCGCGAGATGCGGTTAAGTTTATTAATCGTCTCGATCATATGAACCGGTATGCGAATGGTACGCGCCTGATCGGCGATCGAGCGGGTAATCGCCTGCCGGATCCACCAGGTGGCATAGGTCGAAAATTTGTAGCCGCGGCGGTACTCGAATTTGTCTACCGCTTTCATCAGACCGATATTGCCTTCCTGAATCAGATCAAGGAACTGCAGACCCCGGTTGGTGTATTTTTTCGCAATCGAGATCACCAGGCGCAGGTTTGCCTCGACCATCTCCTTCTTCGCGCGACGCGCCTTTGCCTCGCCGATCGACATCCGACGGTTGATCTCTTTGACGTCGCTGATGGAAAGTCGGCAAAGCTCCTCGACCTCGGCCAGCTTGCGCTGCCCGCGCATTATTTCCTCGCTGCGTGCCTCGAGGTTGCCGGCGTAGGGCTTTTTGGCCTTGATCTGCTCGGCGACCCAACTGAGGTTGGTTTCGTTCTTCGGGAATGACGCAATGAATTCACGCCGCGGCATGCCGCACTCATTCACGCAGATGTCCAGGATCAGTCGTTCCTGTTCGCGGATTCGGTTGACGACACCGCGCAGTGTGTCGGTAAGCACACCGAACAGCTGCGGTATGAGCCGGAACTCAAGGAATGCAGTGACGGTCTTTTCGCAACATTTTTGCGATTTCGCGCTATTGCCAGACTTATCGAGCTCGCGCCTCCAGGCCTTGAATTGTTTGCGCAGATCATTGACCTTCTCTGCGACCAGCTCGGGATCCAGTCGGTTGTCATCGGGCTCGTCGCTGGTGCTGTCGTCGTCGTTGCTATCACCGCCGCTATCGTTCGCTTTGCTGGTGACATCGGCGACCGTTTTCGCCGGCTTTGGGATCGTATCTCCGATGTCGGGGAGGGCAAAGCCGACGATCACGTCAGTTAGGCGGGAATCTCCCTGATCGACAAGGTCAAATTGATGGATCAGCATTTCGACGGTAGCCGGGAAGGCCGCCAGCGCCGCGCTGACCTGATTGAGACCGTCCTCGATTCGACGCGCGATCCGCAATTCGCCTTCGCGGGTTAGCAGTTCGACGGTTCCCATCTCGCGCATGTACATCCGCACTGGATCGGTGGTGCGGCCGAACTCACTGTCTACGGTAGCCAGCGCGGCTGCCGCGGCTTCCGCTGCATCGTCATCGGCGGACACGGCATTATCGGACAAGGTCTGGTCGTCGGATTCCGGTGCCGTCTCGTGCACAGAAATGCCCATGTCGTTGATCATGCGGACGATGTCTTCTATCTGCTCGGGGTCGACGATTGAATCGGGCAGATGATCGTTTACCTCGGCGTAGGTCAGGAATCCTTGTTCCTTGCCTTTCGCGATCAGGTCTTTGATGCTGGATTGCTGCTGTTGGCGGTCCATCTGGATCCTCGATGTTGGGCGCGACAGTCTCGACGCCGGCTGGAAACAGCGGCGCGAAGGCAAAAAATTCAATCCGGCATGATAGCAGCCTCGCCTGCGTTTTTCCAGGCTGATGGGAGTTGACGATTAGGCAGAGGGGGGGCGATAAAGTTCCCTAAGTCTTTGTTTTTCCTCTTGTGTCAATGGCGTCTCGCGGCTCTTGGCGAGCAGCGAGTCGCGCTCAACCCGGCGCTGCTCGTCCCTTAGTGCGCGCAGCGTTCCCAAAAACTGGTCGGGCGCGTCTTGCGGGATACCGAGGTCGAGCACCGTTAAGCGGGCAAGGTGCTGGCGGGTCATGGGGTCCGCGCAGCGCTCGACCAGCGCCGCGCTGTGGATCGACGGGTTGGCGCGAGCGGTCTCGAGCAACTCCTGAAGCAGGACGATTCCCGGTGAATCCAGCTTCTCCCAACCACCAGGCAACTCGAGTTGGGCCAGTTCTGGGCGCTGTACGAGCAGGGCGACGGCGCGGCGGATCGGCGGAATACTGCCCTGGGGGCGGCGGATCGGCCGCCGTCCGCTCGACGCGCGTGAACTTGGCGGCGCCGAAAGGCCGATGCGTTCCCGCAAGGCCTGCCGCATCATGTCGCGAAATACGCCCTGAGGTAGTCGTTCCAGCAATGGTCGGGCCAGTTCGCCCAGGCGCGCGCGGCCATCCAGGGTCTGCATGTCGACCTGTGAGGCGAGATTCTCGAACAGGAACTCAGACAGCGGGAGCGCTTGCCGGATCATGTCGCGGAACGGCTCACCGCCGATGCGACGCACCAGGCTGTCCGGATCATCGCCTTCGGGAAGAAACAAGAAGCGTGCCTGGCGACCGTTACGCATGAGCGGCAGCGCGGTTTGCAGGGCCTTCCACGCGGCGTCACGCCCCGCGCGATCGCCATCGAAACAGAATATGACCTCGGGCGCCGCGCGATAGAGTTTTTCCAAATGGTCAGTTGTCGTCGCGGTGCCGAGCGTTGCAACCGCGTTGCAGATACCAAACTGGGCGAGGGCGACCACGTCCATGTAGCCCTCCACCACCAGCAGCCGCTCGGGGTTGGCATCTGCCTGTCGCGCTTCGTACAGCCCGTACAGCTCTCGGCCCTTGTGGAAAACGGGGGTCTCTGGTGAATTCAGGTATTTGGGTTTGCCGTCACCCAGCAGACGCCCGCCGAAACCTACGACGCGGCCGCGGGCGTCCCGGATTGGGAAGACAATGCGATCACGCAGTCGGTCGTAGCGCTTGCCGTCCTGCTCGGTGATGAGTCCGGCCTCGCGCAAGTGGCGGATCTGAGCCTCGTCATCGCCCAAGGCTTCAAGCAGGTTGTCCCATCCGGGCGCTGCCCAGCCTAGCCGAAAGCCGGCTGCGACTTCACCACTCACGCCGCGTGCGCGCAGATACTCGACCGCGCGCGCTGACTGCCGATGACTGCGCAGCTGATGAGCGAAATACTGGGTCGCCCGTTCGAGGATCTCGTATAGAGGGCGATGATCCGGGCCTTGCGCAAAACCTGCCTCGTGCGGCACATCCAGACCCAGCGAGGAGGCCAGTTCATCAACTGCCTCCGGGAAGCTCAGGCGGTCGTACTCCATCAAGAAACTGATCGCGCTGCCGTGCGCGCCACAGCCGAAGCAGTGATAGAACTGCTTTGTCGGACTGACAGTAAAAGAGGGCGTCTTCTCGTTATGAAAGGGACAACAAGACTGATACTCGCGGCCGGCCTTTTTTAGGGGGATACGGCGGCCGATGACGTCTACGATATCAGCCCGGGTGAGCAGTTCGTCGATGAAGTGCTGGGGAATGGCACCGGGCATGGTGCAAGCCTAGCATGCGCCTGCAGAGGTCGGATCAGCCCAGCTTCTGCTTGACCAGGCCGCTCACCATGCCGACATCGGCGCGGCCCTGTACCTTTGGTTTGACGACGCCCATAACCTTGCCCATGTCGCGCATCGATTCGGCTGCCGTCTCGGCGATCGCTGCATCGATGATCGCGACGATCTCAGGCTCTGAAAGCGCTGCTGGCAGGAATTCCTGGATGACCTCGATTTCGGCGGCCTCTTGTGCAACCAGGTCGTCCCGTCCGGCCTCTGAATACTGCTGGATCGAGTCTCGGCGCTGCTTGACCATCTTGTCCAGCACGGCCAGGACCTGGCTGTCATCAAGCTCGATGCGCTCGTCTACCTCGCGTTGCTTGACGGCCGCGAGGATTAGCCTAATAACGCCTAGACGCGCCTTCTTGCCGCCCTTCATGGCGACCTTCATCTCGTCTGTCAGCTGTTGCTTCAACACCGGCGGGGTGATCAGTAGAGGCGTTCGAATCGGCGGCTGTCGCGGCTGGCCTTCTTCTGCCAACGTTTGACGGCGGCGGCGGCCTTGCGCTTACGCTCCCAGGTTGGCTTCTCGTAGAATTCGCGGCGGCGAACTTCGGCCAGGACTCCGGCCTTCTCGCAAGAGCGCTTGAAACGGCGCATGGCGACTTCGAAGGGTTCGTTTTCTTTGACTCGTACGTGCGGCATTGCTTCCTCTAAATGATCAATCAGTTAACATGACGTACGACACCGTCATGACGATCCCTGGGGCGAGAGGCTTCAGGGGCGCGAAATGGTAATCCCTCGCTCCACGAAATGCAAAATTTTCAATGACATGACGGCGATTGGGTAGCATGCGGGTACTGGGGATCGAGACATCCTGCGACGAGACCGGGGTCGCGGTGTATGACGGTAGGCAGGGACTACTTGGTCACGCGGTCTATAGCCAGATCCCGTTACACAGGGGGTTTGGTGGTGTTGTGCCGGAGCTGGCCTCCCGCGATCACGTTCGCAAGTTGGCACCTATGGTTGACGCGCTGCTGAGCGAGGTGCAGTCCACCGCCAAAGACATCGACGCGGTTGCGTACACCGCCGGCCCTGGCCTCGCCGGCGCGCTGTTGGTCGGTGCGGGGTTTGCTCGCAGTCTGGCCTGGGCATGGGATGTGCCGGCGCTGGGCATACACCATATGGAAGGCCACCTGCTCGCTCCGATGCTCGAGGATCCGGCGCCGACGTTTCCATTCGTTGCGTTGCTGGTCTCCGGCGGGCACACTCAGCTGGTGCACGTCGCTGACGTCGGCGCATACGAATTGCTAGGCGAATCGGTCGACGATGCAGCGGGCGAGGCGTTTGACAAGACGGCCAAGTTGCTCGGCCTAGGCTATCCGGGAGGCCCCGCGTTGGCTGCGCTGAGCCGGCGCGGTGATCCCGCGCGCTTCCGGTTTCCACGCCCGATGACCGACCGTCCCGGGCTCGATTTCAGTTTCTCCGGTCTCAAGACCTTCGCCTTGACCACACTGCAGCAACAAGCGGAGCAGACGCCGCCGTCGCAGCGTGAAAAGCTGCACGCCGATATTGCAAGGGCCTTCGAGGACGCCGTCGTGGACACCCTGGCGATAAAGTGTCGGCGTGCTATCGAGCAGACAGGGAGCAGGACGTTGGTCATGTCGGGTGGCGTCAGCGCCAATGAGACCTTGCGTGCTCGCGTGGACGAATTGATGCAGGAACTCGGCGGACGTGCCTATTACCCGCGCGCTGAACTATGCACCGATAATGGTGCCATGATCGCTTATGCGGGCTGGCAACGGCTGCGTGTCGGTCAGCACGACGATCTCCGCTTCGACATCCAGCCGCGCTGGTCACTGCGGGAATTGGGCGCTAGCGGTTAGCCCACCACCGCAGCTCAGTCGCCCTGCCGTTTGGAGATGCGCCCTTCGTTGCCGGCCAACAGATTCTGAATGTTGCTGCGGTGACGCCAGATCAACAGCAGCGTTATCAACACCTGCATGATAACTAGTTCGGGGGCAGGCCAGATCAGCCAGATGTACAGCGGCGCCAGTAACATCGAGATCAATGCCGCTAGCGAGGAGATATTTGCCACCTTAGCCATGAACAGCCAGGTGAGAGCGACGGCTGAGCCGATCATCCAGTCCAGTCCGAACTGCACACCCAGTGCCGTGGCCACCCCTTTGCCACCTTTGAATCCAAAAAAAACCGGGTAAAGGTGGCCGAGAAAGGCAGCCATGCCGACCAACGCCAGCACCAGCACCGGGCGATCGAGCAGATGACAGACTACGACCGGGAGGAGGCCCTTGATGCTGTCGCCTAGCAGGGTCACGGCGGCCGCCTTTCTGCCGCCGATGCGCAAGACATTGGTCGCGCCCGGGTTGTTCGATCCCTGGGTTCGAGGATCGGGCAGCCTCGCCAGGCGACACACAATCACCGCGCTGGAGATGGACCCCAGCAGGTAAGCTGCGATAACGAGTGTGAAGTCCAGCATGGACGAACGGATCTCCGAGCGACGTCGAAAGTCTGCTTTCTATGCAGTGCCGATTGCTGGGTGCGCAGTCCCTAGGGGCTGCGTCGATAGGACATCTATGAGACAGTAGCGCGGCGTCACGGTCAAGGATACGACCTGCTAACATAAGCGCATCCTGGCAACCGGCTGGCTGGTATGGACATCGTCTATTTGCGTGATTTGCGAATCGACACCGTGATTGGCATCTACGGCTGGGAGCGGCGCATCCGCCAAACCCTGGTTTTCGACCTCGAGATGAGCGCTGACATCGCCCGTGCAGCGGCTTCTGATGCGATCGAGGACACCTTGAATTACAAATCGGTGGCCAAGCGTCTGATTCAGTTTGTCGGTGAGAGTGAATTCCAGTTGGTCGAGACCTTAGCCGAGCGCTGCGCCGAGATAATCCGTGAGGAATACGGTGTGCGTTGGGTGCGCCTGACCTTGAACAAGAAAGGTGCGGTTCGCGGTGCCAGCGACGTGGGGGTCATTATCGAGCGCGGAGAACGCTTCTGATGCCGAGATGCTGGGTCAGCATCGGCAGCAATATTCAGCCTGAAGAGAACATTCGCGCGGCGCTCGCAGACCTGCATGAGGCGTTCGGCGACATCGTAGTGTCGCCGCTGTATGAAACCGAGGCCGTGGGCTTTTCCGGGGACGATTTCCTCAATCTGGTCGTCGGTTTCGAAAGCGACTTGCCGCCGGGCAGGCTGCATGAGCTGATGCGTGAGATCGAGGATCGTCACGGACGCCAGCGTGGCGGGGAGAAGTTCTCCGCGCGTACCCTCGATCTAGATTTGCTGACCTACGGCGACGCGGTGAGGGAGGACGGCGGTAAATCGCTGCCGCGTGACGAAATTCTTCGCTGTGCCTTTGTCCTTGCGCCGCTGACCGACGTAGCCGGTGATGAGTTGCATCCGCAGAAGGGTGAGCCCTACCACAGCTTGTGGTCGCGTTTTCCGGAACCCGACAAAAAAGGCTTACGGCGGTTGGATGACCCCGCGTGGCTGCACGGGAACGCTGACTGACCGCGGTCGCTGAAATGGCAGGGAGGCCTTGTGAATCATCCAGCACCACTCGATCCGCCGCCGGCCACAATGATCATCGGGCGCTACATTTTTTATTTCGTCCTTCTGATTCTCGGCTATTTCTTGCTTGGAGTAGCCGGTCTGCAGCTGCAGTCTGCACAGACGGGCGTGACCCCGCTGTGGCCGGCCTCAGGACTTGCCTTTGCCATGGTCTATTGGTTCGGTTTGAGCCTGGTCCTCGCGATCCTACCGGCAATGTGGATACTCGCCTGGGTGGTCGATGTGCCCTACGGCGCGGCGACGTTGTCGGCCGTGGGCAGCATGCTGGAGGCCGGAGTGCCGGCGTACCTTGTGCGCCGTCTCGCAATCGATCCCGGCCTGCGTAACTTGCGCGATGCGTTGTTGTTCGTGGCGACCGGCCCGCTGTTGGGCCCACTGCTTAGCGCCACCGTGGGCAGCCTCGCATTTCACTTCTTCGGCAACAGCCTTCTCGATCCCGTGCGTCTGTGGCTCTTGTGGTGGTTGGGTAATAGTCTGGGTTTTCTGCTGTTGGGCGGCTTCGGTCTGGTGGTGGGCGCCAGAGCTTCGTTGCGGCTCGAGCGAAAGACCCTGGCTGCGGTGTTGGTGGCCGGTGCGGCGGTAATCGCGATCACCGTGGTCGGCATGCTTCAGGTCGAGACTGTTACCTCACCATTAGTATTTTACCTGCTGATTCCGGTATTCGTCTTGGCTGCGCAGCGCGGTGATCAGTACGCGATCCTTTTGCTCGGCGTGGTCGCGATGGTCGTGATGCTGCTGTCTGCTACTTGGTTGCCACCGCAAAGCCTCGCCCAGACCGAGCTGGGGATTCTTTACCTGGATGTCAGCCTGCTTTGGGTAGTGGTGTTTACCGGCATGATCATCAGCAGCGCCCGCCAGGAGATGCAGGCGCATGAACAGGCGGCCTGGCTAGCCATGCACGATCCGCTCACTCGCTTGTTTAATCGGTATGCCTTCATGGAGCGGCTGCAGGCGCTGTTGTCTGGCCAGCCTGAAGAGGTCAGTCGGGTTCTGCTGTTACTCGACCTGGATCGTTTTAAGGATCTCAACGATGCCGAAGGGCATCGCGCTGGTGATCAGGTGCTACGCGAAATCGGCATGCTGCTAAATCGCGAAGTACGACCGCAAGATAGTGTGGCGCGCCTCGGCGGCGACGAATTCGCCGTTATTCTCGAGGACTGTGAGCTACTGGACGCCTGTGCCATTGCAGAGAACATTCGTGGTGCAATCGAGCGTTTTGAGTATCGCGGCGCGCACGGTATTCGCCGGGTGGAGGCGAGCGTTGGCCTTGTCAAACTGAACAGACATCATGCGACGCCCGAGGATGCGGTGCATGATGTCGAAACTGCCTGCTATGCGGCAAAGCGGGCTGGCCGCAATCGGATGTGGGTGCATGACGAGCATGGCGACGAGCCCGAGGCCTAGTCTGCAAATCTCATCGATTTTCTGCTGCGGGCGGCGATACACTCGCCCTAACGGCAATGGCGCTTGCTTGCTACATTCGTTTCGACGTAGTGTCAGCTATGCCTTCACCGTCTTGCACTGCGTGCGCCCCGGCATGGAGGCGTCTCTACACCCTCGCGACCAAAAAAACTAAGGCTATTGCTGAACGCTGCGCCCGCCGTCTACGGCCAGTATCTGGCCGGTGACGCAGTCCGGCCCCGTCACCATGAACATCACCGCTTCGGCAATCTGCTGGGCACCTGCGGGTCTACCCATTGGGATACGTTTGAGTATCTCCCGCTTGGCGGCGTCTGTCATATATCCCTCCGGCCACAGCGCGGCGCCGGGTGAGACGCCGTTAACCCGGACCTCGGGTGCCAGGTCGCGCGCGAGCGCCTTGACCATCATCGCGTTGGCCGCCTTTGCCATGCAGTACACAGGGTGGTCGGCATGCGGCCGCTCGGCGTGGATGTCGACGAGATTAACGATACAGCCTTTGGCCTTACGCAGTTCCGGCGCTGCGGCCTGGGAGAGGAAGAATGGCGCACGGGCATTGCTGCCAAACAGGTCATCCCAATGCGCTGTAGTCGCCTCATCCAGTGGCGTAGGATAGTAGCTGGATGCGTTGTTGATCAGGACATCCAGCCCGCTGGCGAAGCCCAGAGTGTCGTCTATCAGGCGTGGCCAGGAAAGCGGGTCATTGAGGTCAGCCTGTGCAATCGTCGCCGAATCTCGGCGTATCGCGAGAAGTTCATCGCGGAGCGCGGCCGCCGGCGTCGCGGAGTTTCGATAATGGATCACGACGCGGGCACCTGCGGCATGCAGGTGGCGCACGATGCTCGCCCCGAGCCGGGCGCCGCCGCCGGTTACCAGGGCGGCCTTTCCCTGTAGTTCAGTCGTCTGTCGCAAATCGCTTTCCTCAGTTGTACGGCTGCGATACATGCGACAATATCAACGTCTTGACTGCGGCGCCTCAACCTTTCGCACGGAGCTGTATTTTTGCGGATCCCCGATCTCTCAGACGCCGAGACCGCATTGCTCGAAGAGATGCGTGTCCTGCTGTCGGAAGCGATTCTGGCGCATGAGGGTTCGCTGCCGTTCGACCGCTACATGGAGCTGGCGCTGTATGCGCCCGGTCTGGGGTATTACCTGAATGGTCGCAGGAAATTTGGCGAGTTCGGTGACTTCATCACCGCACCTGAGGCGTCGCCACTGTTCAGTCGCTGCCTGGCGCACCAGGTCGCCGAGTGTCTGAAAAAATGTGGCGGCGCAGCGGTTCTGGAGATCGGCGCTGGTTCCGGCCGGATGGCCGCCGAAATGCTGGCCCAGCTTGAAGTGCTGGATGGCTTGCCGCAACGCTATCTCATACTCGAACTCAGCGCGGCCCTGCAGAAAGAGCAGCGCGTCGCACTAGCGTCTCTTGTGCCACACCTTCTGTCGCGTGTCGACTGGCTGAAGCGCCTGCCCGATCCGGGCTTCACCGGCGTGATAGTTGCCAACGAAGTGTTGGATGCCATGCCGGTGCATCGTTTCCGACGCAGCGCGGGGTCCTGGCAGGAGCTTTCCGTTGGTCTCCAAGATCATGCACTGGGCGACCAATGGGGGCCCTTGCAGACGCCGGGCCTCGCGGAGCGTCTGCAGGCACTGTGGCCTGACGAACACGTAGTCTCTGAAGGATACACCTCCGAAATCAACCTGCGCCTTCGTCCGTGGGTGCGTGCGGTATCGGAAGCCCTAGAACGAGGCTATTTGATCCTTATTGATTATGGTTATACGCAGCACGAGTACTATCATCCCGAACGGCGCCAGGGGACCTTCATCTGTCACTTCCGTCACCGTGTATTTAGCGACCCGTATTTTCTTCCCGGATTGCAGGACATGACCGCTAACGTCGATTTCACGGCGCTAGCGAACGCTGGGCTCGAGGTGGGGTTTGCGCTGGCCGGCTTTGCCACCCAGGCGCATTTCCTTATCGACAACGGTCTCGATCGGCTGATGAGCATGTCAGATCCGTCTGATTTCCGGCGGCATGCCGAAATGGTTCAGGGTATGAAAAGATTGACTCTGCCTAGCGAGATGGGTGAGCGCTTCAAGGTCCTGGCCCTGGTGCGGGGCGCCGAGAGTGAGTTGACCGGGTTTCTTTCGAGAGATCTGCGTGAACGCCTCTAGCCTGCAAACCTCATCGATTTCTTACTGCGGCCCCCGATACCCTCGCTATGACGGGGCGCACTCGTTGCACGCGGTTCGACGTAGCGTCGACTACGCCTTCACCGCCTTCCACTCCGTGCACCCCGCCATGGCGGCGTCTCGGCGCCCTCGTTACGAAAAACGGTGAGATATGCAGGCTAGACGGTGGATTCTGCTATGCGCGCTGGCGCTGTTGTGCGCCTGCCAACCAAGTCCGACAAAGGATCAACCGCTACGCTCGCGTGACCTCGAGGTGACTGATTTCATCAAGGGCGATATCGATCTGGTGGCCGATATCAATGTGCGCCACAGCCTCGAGTATCTGCGCGAGCTGGCCCGCAAGCTCTACGTGCGTAACCCAAACCAGGTGCTGCGTGGGCGACACGCCTCGCAGAAGGCTGCCCTTCATGCGTTATTTGGCCCGCGTCGCCTGAAATACTATCCGGACCTGGAAGGGAAAAGGTCGGCTGCAGCCATCAGCCTGGCTTTCGATGCGAGCTATCCCGGCGATCGTGTGGCGGCCTTCATCGAGGGTATGCGAACCATGCTGATTGATGCCTACGGCGGTAAGAGTCGTTTCTACCTGCACGACGTCTTCGATCCGCAAAAGCTCTATTATCTCGCCCGCAATTTTGAGACGGCATTCTGGAAGCTCGGCCACGACCGTGATCTCAACGGCCAGCTTTGCTTGTATAGCAACTCGTTCAGGGGGGGAGGCGATCTCAGCTTTGAGCGCCTGGCCGGCAAGCTGATCGGCCTTCAGGATCATATGGCGCAGATCGTTGCGGAGACTACCAACCGACAGATAAAAAATGTACTGCAAGGCGTCGTCTCGACGGTATTCTTTCCAATTTGACCGCCGTTGCCGCGCAGGCTCCTAGCCCGCTTATCCCACCGGGTTTCGGGGCGAGGGCGCTGGGATGCCGTTGTGACGGGGTGCACGCAGTGAAAGACGGTGCCGGCGTAGCTGACACTACGTCAAACCGGCTGTAACGAGTACGCCTCGTCATAGCGAGTATGGCGGTGACCGCAGCAGGAAGTTGGTCAGATAAGCGGGCTACCCCGCTTAGCGCTGGCTGATGCGTCGAAGCCGATCCAGACGCCCGCTCTTGCCAGCCTGGCCGAGGAAGCGCGGCGCAGCGTTTTCCAGCGAGGTGGGCGCGATACCAAGCAAGCCCAGGCCGTCCTGCACGCACACACTCGGCGTCTGCAATGAAAGATAATTGTCGGGCGTAAAGGGTTGACCGGGGAAGTACTGGAGGATCGACGCCTGCAGGCGGGCCGCCCAGTCGGGTAGCCGGACGATGCCTTTGTAGCGACCGCCGTGGTAGGCGACGAACCGAACCAACTCTTCCAGCGTATAGCTTTTGGGGCCGCAAAGTTCATAGTGATGATCAAATGCGTTGCGGTCCTCGAGCGCATTTGCGAACGCCGCCGCTACATCGCCGACATAAACCGGCGAAAATGCTGCGTCGGGGCAGGCGAGTGGCAGTGGGCCGGGAATCTTCAACAATGCAGCAAAGCGATTGAGAAAACTGTCATCCGGGCCGAAGATCACTGATGGTCGGAAGCTGGTCACCGCGATCCCGGGTTTTGCGAGTATGTGCGCCTTGTTTTCGCCCTCGCCTTTACTGCGCAGGTACTCGCTGCTGCCGGTTGCCGGGTCGGCGTTGAGCGCACTCATATGCAACAGGCGGACGACCTTCGCCGCATGGCAGGCGCCTACCACATGCTCGATCAGCTCCACGTGCATGCGGCGGAAGCTGCGTTGCCCACCCCTGCTGTTGAGGATACCTACCAGATGGATCACCGCATCGCAGTCCTGCAGTCCCGTAATCAGTTGAGTGCGATCGAAGAGGTCGGCCTCAACCACTTCTGCGACGGTGCGTAGTTCCTGGTGGCGATGCGCATGTCGTGTGATCACCCGACACTGATAGCCGCGGTTTCGCAAATGTGTAGTGAGGTGTCGACCGACGAAGCCAGAACCACCAATTAGGGCAATGCGCTGGATTCTCATGCGAAAAACTGCTGCTCCGGATCGTGCCTGCCGTGATGCCAAGTGATCGGGAAGGATGGGAGGCCCGATGATTTTGCCTTGCGGAGCGGCCGCGCTCAAGTGCCGTGGGGCAGGTTAGCGACGCCGGCGCAGCAGCAACATTCTGCCCTCGCTATCCTGCATTATCATCCTGCCGTCGCGGATTTGATAGCGATAATGCGATGTCGAGCGGGTGCCTCTGGGGCGCCACCAGAGCCGATTACGATCGTAGCCAATCGTGAAATCCTGCGATCGTTCGGGTGAAACAAACAGGCGTGCAATGTTGCCTTTTATGATCACGAAACCGCCTTTATTGAGTTCCCAGGTGCCGTCGAGGTGGCCGCTTGGGGCGCTGCCAGAGCGCGGTGCAAGCCCTCCCGGATAGCCCCAGGGAACAGGTGCACCGGCGAAACCCGATGGCGGCCATCCGGCTAACCCAGGCATCTGCCCAGGGCCAGGCGATCCGCCCATGCCGTAGATGGATGACATTCCTGGCGGCGTCCCCATACCGGGATAGCCGGAAATGCCACCCATGCCCGGTGCCCATGACTGGCCGTAGTCGGGCAGGTACGGCGCACCAAGCGGCAGCCGGTTGCGATCGATCAGGCCGAAGATCTCCATCATACGCAGCATCGCCTCGACGAAAGGATTATCGTCCGTGTAGATCGCCTGAACGGGGGCGGGTATCACGAATGCAAGGCTGCAACACAAACAGAGGACGGGAAGTTTATTCACCGGCTGAATATGTCACAGCCGGAGGTGCCCGTTAACCCCTGCAGCCGTTCGTCTTGACAATGCGTTCTCCTGCAGTTTACGCACGCCGGATTCGGAGTAAACTAAGCAAGCTGGAGGATGAGCCGGGAACGCAACAATGACTGTGACTGAGCCACGAATGTCCGATCGCCGCGAGGGTACCCGCGGGATGATCCGAAAGCTGCTGAACGAGCGTCAGGAGATGCTGGCGATGTTCTGTCGAGTCGCCGGCCTAGAGCCATACACCGACGCGAGTCCGGGTGTAGATGTCCTCCAGGAATTTTGTCAGGTCCTGATCGACTATTCCGCCTTCGGTCACTTTGCGATCTACGAACGCATTGTTGCCGGCCGCGAACGCCGTAACCAGGTCGTTGCGGTCGCGCGTGAAGTTTACCCACGGATTGCCGAGGCCTCCGAGGTCGCTGTGGAGTTTAATGACAAATACGATGCCTCGGATCACACGCTCGATCTGCATCAGCTTGACCGTGATCTCGGTAAGCTGGGGGAAGAGCTCGCCGTCCGCATTGAGATGGAAGACCGCATCATCCAGGCGCTCACCTCGCGCTGACGGGCTGAAAAACCGAGCGGTGCGGCCCCCGCGGCCGCAGTCCGAAGCCTTGTTGCAAGCGAATGCAGCAAATATTGTCCGGGCGTAAACGGGCGATGCCGGCGCTGGGTATTGTCCGCGACGGCCTGCGGTCGCCGGAGTTTGTCCGATTGCGTCTCCGACAGATTCCACCTGGTCTCAAATCTGCAGATAGACGTAGCCGAGTTTGAGGGTTTTTCACGAATGGCTGATGACGAACATGCAGCAACTTTCAATCCAGACCAATTGCGCGCCGAGGCGGCAGTGCGCAAGGCTGCCAATGATGGCAATGCCGAGGCTCAGTTCCGACTCGGTGTGATGTACGGCAACGGCGACGGTGTCGGCCTAAACTACGAGCAGGCGCACCACTGGTTTGAGCGGGCAGCGTCGCAGGGACACGAGAATGCGCTCATCACCCTGGCCTGGATGTTTGCCAACGGCACCGGTGTGGTCATGGACGAGGGACGCGCACGTGAGCTCTATATCTTGGCGGCGCAGCGCGGTTCGGCCAAGGCGCAGTACGTTGTCGGCACGATGTATCGTTTTGCGCAATATGGAGCGGGAAAAGACATCGCAGAGGCCGTGAAATGGTACTTGAAGGCCGCCGATCAGGGCATGCCAACGGCGCAGTTCGCCTTGGGTCGCATGCTAATGGAAGGTAAGGGCGTGGTGCGTGACGATGCGGCAGCAATGCAGTGGCTGTCACTGGCTCATGTCAACGGCAGCAAGCGCGCCGAAGACTACATACAAAAGCTGTTGAAGCGTATGGATCCGGCCGAGGTGCGCGCAATCCGCGACCGGATGACCGAAAACGCCAAGTCAGCTGGCTGAGGCGAGCGGCTTTCCGGCCTGGGCGCTGCGGATCTGCTCGACATCCGGCGGCACTGGGTGCAGACGCTCGGCCAGACGCGTCGGATCCTTCCCCATGCGTTTTTCATAGATCACCATGTAGGCCAGAACACGCCGCAGGTAACCCCGGGTCTCTGCAAACGGAACCAGCTCGATCCAGATGTCGGCTGGCAGTGTCTTCTCCGGTAACCAACCGGTCACCCGCTTTGGTCCGGCGTTATATGCCGCAGTCGCCAAAATCATGCTGCCGCCCAGTTTGCTCTTCATCTGCCGGAGGTAAGCACTACCTAGCGCGATGTTGGTGTCCGGCTCGAGCAGTTCGTGGCGTCGCGGCGGTGCTTGCCGGAGGACCTTGCGTGCGACGTGGCGCGCAGTGGCCGGCATCAGCTGCATCAGACCCATGGCGCCGGCATGGGAACGCGCGTTATTCATGAAGGCGCTTTCCTGGCGCATTACTGCGAACACCCATGCGTCATCGATTCCCTGGCGGCTCGCGTTCTCTTCGACGAGTTCGGCGTGCTCTAAAGGAAAGCGCAACTCGAGATCGTCCCAGTAGCCGGTGCGCGCCAGCGCAAAGATCGCTCGATCATGCCAGCCCCGTTGCTCGGCGAGCTTGGCTGCGGCCTTGAGCTGCACAGGGCTCATATCGCGGGTTGCGTCACGCCATTCGCGGCTGGCGTCGATGTGGCGTCTCAGCGCAGCTAACTCATCAACGCGTGCGATGCGATCGAGGTCGGCAATCTGTTCGATCTGCGCCTGTGACACCGGTGTTTCGGTATGGGTGAGGTGGTAGTCGACGCCGATGCGGTCGGCGGCCAGGAAGCCATAGTAGCTGCGGTCTCTCGCTACCTGCTCGTAAATCGCCTTTGCCGCCTTGGGTTCACCCGTGCCTTCGAGAGCGCGGGCCAACCAGTACATCCAACCTTCCTGATCACGTTCGGTTTGAGGCAGATCGGCGATCCAGCGCAGTACCTGCCGCCAATCTTCGCGGCGCAACGCGGCCCGTATCCTGGCCTCATGGACGTTCAGGTCGCCGCTGCCGACCGCCACCTGGCGAATGAACGCATAGTCCTCTTCCCCCGGCGAGCGAACCAGATTGCGGACGATGTAGTGCTCGGTACGCTGAATTTGCTCCGAGTTGAACGCATAGCGCGGCTCAATGCGTTTCCAGAGTTTGCGTGCCTTAGGCCCGTCCCAGCGTGCCAAGCGGCGCACGGCGTGCGACAGCATTGCTTCGCGATAGGGATGTGCCTGTTCAAAACGACCGCTGTCGTCCGCACCGTCGGGGTTGCGGTACAGGTCGATCCAACGCTTGAGCCAAACACGGTCCGTGTCGGAGAGCGTGCGGCCAAGGTACTGAGCCAGGCGCCATTCATTGGCCTCCATGGCCTTTTCGATGCGCTGCCAGATCATCTCCGGCGTGCGGTAACCGGCCTCTGTCCAGGCAGCGAAGACTGGGTCACAGGCGCTGGGGCGGGACTCGCCGTGCAGCCAGATCTCCGGCACCTGATCGAAGGCGTCCCGAGACTCCCCGGTGGCGATCAGAGCCTGTAGTCGTTGGCAGCGGCGCCGGACGTCGCTCGAGGGCTTGTAGAAATCCACGTAGTCTGACCAGCGGCCTTGCTTGGCAAGTTGATCCAACCAGCGGGCACGCAGGCGCTCGGATAGTGGTGTCGCCGCATACGAATCTAGGAATGCCGTTATCTCTTTCGCGTCGGCCTTAGTAAGACCCCGGAGCAGGGCCTGGTATTCGAGATAGGGGTACAGGGGGTAGTCGCGAAGACCGGTCTGCAGACGATTGAATTCCCGCAACTCACCGCGCTGCAGCGCTTTCTCTGCCTTGACGAAGCTGGTGCGCTGATCGATCAGGTCGGCAGCCGCAGGCACACCGGCCAGGCTCAGACTGAGCATTAGCGTCAACAAACAGAGGCGGCGCCTGCGCACCATGAGTTCTTCCTTACGGATCCGAGATCCTGAGAGTAGGCCTTGGGTTGCCGCCGATCAAGAGGGGGGATTCCCCTTCGGCACGACGCAGTGGGATTATCCACTGCAACGGCGTTGTTTCGCTATCCTTTAATCGGAATGATCGACACACATCAACTGCAGTTATTGCAAAACTTGGTGCGGGCGGCCGCGCGCGACGAGTTGATGACCCGCTTCGAGTCCGTAGGCTCCGATACCAAGGCAGATGGCACCTTGGTTACAGCAGCGGATCTGGCGCTGCAGCAGCGTTTGCAGGACGAACTTGCGACGCACTGGCCGAATTATGCGTTGCTGGGTGAAGAGATGCGCACTGCGCAGCAGGAGGATCTGCTGGCAGAATCCGGTCGTGGACTTTGGTGCCTCGATCCCCTGGACGGCACCAGCAACTTCGCTGCCGGCATTCCATTTTTCGCGGTGTCCTTGGCGCTGCTTGTGCATGGCAAGGTGCAGGCCGGTGTGGTCTACGATCCAGTGCGCGAGGAGTGTTTCTGCGCCCTGCGCGGGCAGGGTGCCTGGCTGAATGGGCGATCCTTAATCACCGCCGCAAGGCCATCAACGCTACACGAGGCCATGGCGATAGTGGATCTCAAGCGTCTACCCGAGCGCCTGATCATGGCCATCGCCAGGCGCTCGCCATTTCGCTCGCAGCGGAGTTTCGGATCGGTGGCGCTGGATTGGTGCTGGCTTGCCCGTGGCCGCTGCCATCTTTATCTCCATGGTGGGCAGAAGCTTTGGGATTATGCCGCCGGGCGATTGGTACTTGAGGAAAGCGGCGGCGCAGGTGGTGTGCTTGCGGACTACAGCGGCGATTGGCTGGCGGAACTTTCTCTGGGGCCACGTATTGCCATGGCCGCCTCGCATTCCACATTGTTGCAGCAGTGGCAAGATTGGGTCAGCGAGGGTTTGTCTGAGTGATGCGCGTCATTGAGCTAGGGTCCTTCGCAGGGTGATGGAACGCGATGCGCTTGCCAGAAATGTTGCGACACAGGCTCCCGCCGGCAAGACGTCTGGAATGGTATCCGCCGTTTCGTGCCTTGCGCGTCCGGGTGCTCGAACTCGGCCAGGGATGGCGCACTGTGCGCCTGCTATTGCCGTTGCAGCCTAACCGCAATCCGGGGGGTGGAATGTTCGGTGGTGCAATGGCCTGCGTCGCTGACCCGATTGCAGCCCTGGCCTGCAGCCGGGTGTTCCCGGGACACCAGGTGTGGACACGTCAGCTGTCCCTGGATTTTGTGCACGAAAGCCGAACCGACATGGAACTGCGCTTCGTGCTGGCGCCCGAAAGCGAGCAGGCGATTCAACGAGAGCTAAACGATCGTGGACGGGCGACACCGACGTTTGCCTACGCATTCCACGATCGGTCCGGACGAGCCTGTGTCACTGTAAACTGTCGCGTGGCGCTTCGTCCGCCAGACTACCGATCGCCAACCTCAAGACACGGGAGCATGAGTAGCAATGGATGAATATGACGGGTTGGATATGGATTTGAGCAGCGGCATTGCCGCGTTCGAATCTAAAAACTTTACTACGGCGACACGTCTGTTGGCGCCCTTGGCCGAAGAAGGGAATCCGGAGGCCCAGTATCGGATGGCGATCATGGCGCAAAACGGCCTCGGCATGGTCAGGAACGACCCCATGGCGCTGCGGTACATGCAGGCTGCCGCGGAGGCCGGCCTCGGGCTGGCCGAGCATGGTCTCGGGTTTATGTACCTGCAGGGCGAATGTGTCAATCAGGACGGCGCCAAGGCCTTGGCGTGGTTTCGCCGGGCCGCCGATCAGGGCCTGCAGGGAGCGATGACGACGATTGGCATGATGTACCGTGAGGGCAACGCGGTCGAGCGTGATGAGGAAAAGGCGAAGGAATGGTTTCGCAAGGCAGGCTTCGAGGACTTTTGAGCGGCGCCCCTACCGAAATGTGCCGAAGCGGGCATGGCGTTGTCCACAGCAGCAAGTTTGTGAGATTTTTAGGGTAGCCTGGAAATGTCGCCGGCATCGCGGTGTCTGGCGAATTTCGCAGCCGGCCTGGCGCCGGGCTGCTGAGATTGTCAGGCTAGGCCTCTCCGGGCGTCTCGCGACGCTGGCGCACCGCCTCGGCCAGGGCGTCCAGCAGCGGCTCGCTCTCTTGCCAGCCAAGGCAGGCGTCGGTGATGCTCTGGCCGTAGATCAGCCCATCGCTTTCGCCGGCTAGATCCTGTCGGCCGGCGACCAGATGGCTCTCGATCATTGCGCCGATGATGTTGCGATTTCCGCGCGCGATCTGCCGCGCGACGTCCTCGCCGACGTCGATCTGCTTATCGTGTTGCTTGCGGCTGTTGGCATGGCTGAAGTCGATCATCAAATTCGGCGTCAGCCCTGCGTCCAGCATCTGCTGCGTGGCCTCGGCCACGGATTCCGTGTCATAGTTTGGGCGCCTGCCGCCGCGCAGGATAACGTGGGTATCCGGATTCCCGGTGGTATTGAAAATAGCTGAATGACCTGCTTTGGTCAGCGATAGAAAGACGTGCGGGCGTTCGGCTGCGCGCATCGCGTCGACCGCGATCCTCGTGGTGCCATCGGTGCCGTTCTTAAAGCCGACTGGGCATGACAGCCCTGAGGCCAATTCGCGGTGCCCCTGGCTTTCCGTGGTGCGTGCACCGATCGCACCCCAGCTGATCAGATCGGCAACGTACTGTGGGCTTATCAGATCAAGAAACTCGGTGCCGGCGGGCAACCCCAGATTGTTGACCTGCAGCAGGAGCTCGCGGGCGCGATTGAGCCCCTTGTTGATCTGAAAACTCTCGTCGAGGTCGGGATCGTTGATCAGGCCCTTCCAGCCGACGGTGGTGCGCGGCTTCTCGAAGTAGACGCGCATGACGATCAACAGGTCCTCTTTGAGGGGGTCGCGCACGCGGATCAGCTTGTTGGCGTATTCGAGGGCGGCTTCCGGATCGTGAACCGAACAGGGCCCAACTACGACCAACAGGCGAGAGTCCTCACGCGTGAGTATCCGGTGGATGGCCGTGCGGGTCTCGTAAACGGTTTGCGCCGCTCGTTCAGTTATTGGATGGCGCTCGTGCACACGCGCGGGCGACTCCACCTCTTGGACGGCGCTGATACGAAGGTCGTCTGTATTTTGCATGGCGTGATCTGGGTGACGGTAGATTAAAGATTATAACGGCACCGGCCAGCTTCGCTATTCATCGTCTGCAATCGTGCCTTTAGCCCGCATATTGCACGAGGGGGATCGAGTGAGATGCAACGCCAGATTCTTCAGAAAACCGATCAGGACGAAACGTACCGTCGAAGACCATGGCGCCGATGGATCCCAGAACCCGTGATTCATGAGGTAAGACCTAAGCAAGGTGTCCGCCCTCGTGCAATATGCGGGTTAGGGTGTCGCTATGGCGCCCTTTTTGCCCGACGCGCCAACCAGACCTCGAGTCCCTGCGCATTGAGCTCGATATCCGAGGCAAAGATCTGCCTTACCTCGTCAGCCGGAAGACCGCTGTGGGCGCAGCCCGCATCGACCAGCAGTCGCTCAACTGCGGTCTTCAGGCGTGCAGTGCGTCCTGTGGCATCCCGTGGTTCCTCGGCCAGCGCGATGGCTACATGCGCCTGGATGCTCTCGCGCAGCATGTCGACATGTGCCTGCGGATGGTCGATTTTGCCGAAGTGTGTCAGGCAGCAGGCTACCGGATTCAGTTCCAACATATGCTCGAGACTGGCGAACCAGGCGTCGGGATCGAAGGCTACCGGCGTCGTCGTTGCGACCAGCAGTGGTGCCGTGTCGCGAAACTCGGTGTAGGCGAGGCCGAAGGTGTCGCCGGTGTACAGGTAGCCGCTGCGGTGGTCGAATATGCAGCCATGATGGTTGGCATGCCCTGGAGTGTGCAGGAATTGCAGCATTCGACTACCGAGTTCGAAGGTCTGCCGATCGGCAGCGGCCAGAGTCCGGTCCACCGGGATCGGTAGAAGTTCACCGAAATCGCGTCGAAAGGCCTCTTCGCCATACACCGCGGTGGCCCCCTCCTGAAGTTTGCTGGGATCGATCATGTGCGTCTGGCCCTTCGGATGCACGATGAGTGTCGCCCGTGGGCAGTCGCGCATCAGTTGACCGGCGCCACCGGCATGATCGAGATGCACATGGGTCGGAATCACGTAGCGCACCTGCGTCAGGTCTGCATCGATTGCCGCGATGGCGTCTTTTATCCGCGGCAGCGAATGCTGGGTGCCCGTATCGATGATCGCGAGTTCGCCGCCATCTTCGATCAGATAGCACGCGGCGTGCCGAGGGCGGTAGAATCCGGTATCGATCTCGTAGCTGTTGTAGCCAAGCGCCTCTGCCATCATCGGTGTCCTCAGAAGTCCGAGTGCCAGTCCACGATTATAGGGATGTCCCGACCAGACCAACATTGGTTAGCTGTAGGTTTTGTATTGCTGGCGCTGGCTAGCATCGCAGGCATGGTGCTGCTGGCGAGCGGGCATTGGCAGGTGGCTAGCGAGGCGCTGGGCCTGATAATCGGTGGCGGGCTGGTGGTTGTTCTTTGGGCGGGTCTGCGTTCCCGCTGATGCCGTATGCGGGGCTTTTCGCCGGCGCTGTTTGGGTGCGGCACGGCCGAGCAGCCACCGCTACTGGGCGGTCGTCGCCTCTTCCACCTGTGTCTTCAATGTTTTCAGCCCCTTGCCGTAGGCAGTGCCGATCATGTTGTCTAGCATGAGCCCAACATAGCGGCCGAAAACATCCCAGCCGAAGTCGGTATCGAACTGCCAGCGCAGGCGGGTTGACGCACCGTCGGGTTCCAGCAGAAAGGTTGCGCGGCCGTCGCCCTTGTCGCCGAACTCCAGCTGCATGTCGACACGCTGATTGGCGATACTTTCCGTGATTTCCTGGCTGCCGTATCCGACCTGGTCGTCGCCGCTGTGCCAGACCATGCGCGAGCCGACGCCCTGCTCTGGACCCTCGAAGCGATACTCGGTCTGCGGGTCGATATCCGACCATGGCGACCAGGCGTGGAAGGCGCGCATCCCGTTGAGGTACGGAAAGATTCTTTCAGCCGGGGCATCGATGACAATACTGCGCTCGACTCTTGCGGAGGACGGCAGGAGCATGCCGATCACCGCGAGCAGGATCAACAGGACCAGCAATACGCGGAAAATCAGGCGGGCCAGGGCCATGGCGTTGTCTCAACGTCAGGAAATCGGGGCTCACCGCAGTGGCGGCCCTCCGACCGATAGCTTACAACCTCGGCCGCCAGTTGTGCATAAGCAGCCGTGGACCGAGCCTGTCTTGAGCGAAACGCGAAATCCCCGCATAGCTAACGTCCGTGCGGTACCAAGTGACGGCCGGCGCCTGGGTGATATGTCCCAGCGTGGCCCGAATGACGCCGGCATGGGCAACCACCAGCAGGTGTTGGCCGGGCTGGGTATCGGTAAGGCGATCGAATACGTTACCGACGCGTCGGCCGAAGTCATGCAGCGGTTCCGCGCCGGCCGGCCGGTTGTTGACTGGATCGCGGTGGAAGGCGTCATATTCTTCCTTGCGCTCTATCATGAGCTCCTCGCGCACCGCACCCTCCCAGCTGCCGAATCCCACCTCGCGCAGGTCGTGCTCCAAACGCAGAGGGATGCCGCTTTCGCTCGCTAGCCGCTCCGCGAACTCGACACAGCGGCGCATGGGCGAACTGACGATCAGCTGCCAGCTGTCGATCCCCGCTACCGCCTCCCGCATCTGCTGCCAGCCCTTCTCGGACAACGGGTCGTCTACGCCGTTGCCACGGTAACGATTGCCGCCGCTGGGTTCGCCGTGTCGCAGGTAGTCCAAAACCGTCAAACTGTTTTGTTGCATCGAGGATAAGGTCGCCGCAGGCTGGCTGGTGAGTTTTTTCGGGCTAGACTCGCCTCAGCGTACACCGTTGGGCAGAATTGCGAAATGAACCCGAAGAAATACATTGGGATAGACAAAGACCCGCTGGGAGCGATGAACACCACCGGCAACATTATTCGCGATGCCTGGCTGTTCGGATTGATCCCCGAGACCGAGACCTGTGAAGGCTGGACGGTGCAGGGCGTGCAAGCCCTGTACGAGCAGGTTACCCAGGAGTGGAGTAAATACGGCCACATGGTATCCAATCTGCCGCCCGAGCTGACCTTGAGGCATCGAAAGATCTACGATGCGGCAATCGCCAGGGCGCGAGAACTTGGTTGGGATCCGGAAGCGGGTTTAGATGACGACAGATGAAATGAAACACACGCGCTGAATTTGGTGAGCATTGAGCGCGTTACCTTTTTTCGGCCGGATGAGCTCGCTCGCGAGGATATCCACATTCCGGCTGCACTGTATCGGGTCGAGGAACGGCACGAGGAATCTGGCTGCGAGCCGCGGGCCAAGCCTGTGCTTCCCTTTCGGAGTATTTGACGTTGTGCCAGCCTGAGACGGTTGCGCGTCCTATCCACGCGCCGGGCCAAAGGGGATGAGGCGGAGCGCTTGTCGGGTGCTTTTGTGGGCGTTGCTGATCCCAGGACTACAATGCGCAGCTGCCGAGACGACGCAAGGCAGTTGGCAATTGCAGATCAGCGGACACCATAGCTTCGTCTTCGGCGAAACCGGCTTCGGCGGCGGCATCCGCATACCCTGGGAGGTGGTGATCCAGTTTCAGGTTCGCGATGGGGACTATCTGCTCGGCAGCGGCAGCGCCCGTTGGCTGGATCGGGTGGAAGAAATTTCGCACCCACCAGGCTGGTTCCGCTGTCGACAAGTCGCCGGTACTTATCTCGACAGCAACCTGACGCTGCACCAGACCCCGCGTGTGCGCTTCGCCGCCTTCCCGGTCGGAGGCAGCCTGATGCGGGGGCGCGTTCGGCTGCAGCCAGGTTACCAGCCGCCGGGTAACTATCTGGCCGTCACCTACGAGTGCGTGGACGAAGGCGTCCGCGCGGAAAACTGGTTCGCACTCGCCGAACGGGGCAAGCAGGTGCTCGGCAAACGCCAGGATGTCGAGACAAGGCGAGACCCCGAGCGGCAGGTAGCACGGGTGCGGGAGGTCGCCGCGTTGCCCCCCGAGAGGAGCATTGAAATGCCGCTGGAGGATGGGTGGACTTTTTCTCAGGGGAGCGCGGACGACGGCAGCGCGGTCAGCTTCCGGCTGCAGCGTCTGGATGACTGATCGCCTCGCTGGGTCACGCCAGGCGTTCGATCCGATAGAGTATCGGTCCGGGTGAGTCGTGCCTGACCACCCGACATTGATCGCCGCGTTGCGCCAGCCACGCATCTACCGCGGCAACCTCGGCGGCGCCGCCAGGGTGCCCGCGATAGGCCAGCAATGAGATTAGACCGCCAGCGCGGAGAACGGACAGCGCCTGGCTCAGCGCGAGCACCGTCGTCTCCGCCTTTGTGACCAGTGACTTGTCGAATCCCGGCAGATAACCCAGGTTGAACATCACCGCCGCAATGTTGCCTGGCCAGTCGGCCGGCAGCGCAGCGACCATGTGTTCATGCCCGCACAGGCGCAGTCTAACCTTATCCGCGAGGCCTGCGTCCGCAATCCGTGCCCGAGCCTGCTGCAGCGCGGTGGCTTGGACGTCGAAACCCATCACCTGACCCTGAGGGCCGACCTGTTGCGCGAGAAACAGCAGATCGTGGCCATTGCCGACCGTGGCGTCTACTGCCAGATCGCCGGCGTGCACAATGCCGGAGAGGGCCTGTTGGGCCAAGCGGGTGAGCGGCCGATACCTCATGTGCAGCGCCGGATGTCCGCCTCGGCGGGCAGGGGGGCCGCGCGAACCAGGTGTTCGGCGAGACACCGGGTATACCAGGGTATGGTCAGCGCGCCCCGCGCACCGAAGCCGTTGCAGACCCAGAGGCCAGGGAATTGCGGATGTCGGCCGAGCAACGGGTAGCGATCACGCGTGGCGGGGCGCACGCCGGCCTGATGCGCCACCACCTGGAATTGTGCCCCCGGCAGCAGCCTCTCCAGCCCTTGCAACAGCTGCTGCCTGCCTCGGCTGGTGGGCGCGTCATCGAATGACTGATGGTCGTGGGTGGCGCCGAGGCGGGTCTCGCCGTTCGTGAGCGGCACCAGCCAATGCGCGGCGTTGACAATGTACCTGAGCTGCCGGTCCGCAACCTGCAGATTCAGTATCTCACCCTTGTCCGGCGCCAACGGCAGCCAGTCGAACCAAGGATTGAGGCGCACTCGCGCACCATCGCAGAAGACCAGCCGGTCGGCGCGCAAGCCGGCCGCCGCCACCCCGTCCGCGGTCGGCTCAATCTCCCGATAATCCAGGGCGCCCTCGTGGAGGGCACCGTGATGCGTCAGCCAACGACGCAGATGGCGCAGCAATTGTGGCATATCGACATATCCAGTGCGGTGCTGGACAAAACCGCCGCAGGGCGCCGAGACAGTTTCCGGACACTGGTCGCTGTCGAAGCGCTCCCCGAGCAGATCGCGATTGGCCGTATCCTTAGCGACGCGGTGGTAGAAGCGTTGCTGTTCGGGGGATCGGAATAGGCGCAGCATAGGACTGGCATGCAGGAAACGTCGCTGCAGGCGATGCTGCAAATCCGAATACCAGCGATCTGAGGAGCGCAGCCAGTCGTCCAGTTGCGGCCTGCGGCTGAAGCGCATCCCGGCCAGTGGGTTGATGAGACCGGCGGCAACGCGGGAAGACGCACTGAGATGCCCGTCGTCTATCACGCAAACCTGCTGGCCGGCCTCGATCAGTTGCCAGGCCAGGGCGCTACCCGCGAGCCCTTGGCCCAGGATCAGGGTGTCGAAATGCTGCGACATGGGGTCATTCTCGCACGTCGCGGATCAAGCGCCGCAGAACGCTTCACCCGGTCGCGCGGACCGGATCGCGAGGCCGCAGCGGGCGCTGCGTAGGATCCTGCAGCGCACGCACGATGTCGCCGCGCGCCAGCTCGGCGATCTGTTTGCGGGAGTGACTCTGCAGCACGATAGGCTCGCCAAACACAACATGGACGGTGGTTCGCCTGCGTAGGATCAGGCCACGCAGATTTTCGCCCAGCGATTGCTGATCCGTGTAGGGGGCTACAGGGTCGTGGTCACCGTCGATGTGGTAGCGCAGCGCGACCGGAACGACGTCCGTGTTGGTGTCCAGTGCGGCGCCGAACAGGCGCGAGAAAAAGGGCCGCACCTCACGGCCATCCGTCGTAGTTCCCTCAGGAAAAAGGGTCAGAATGCGATTTTCGCGCAGTCGCTGGGCGATCTGTTCGCTGATCGCGCCGGCCTCCCCGTGGCCACGGCGGATGAATAGAGTTCCGGAACGGGCGGCAAGCCAGCCGATCAGCGGCCACTCGCGGATCTCGTACTTGGACAGAAAATCGGTATGGGTCAGCCCGCCGAGGACGACAATGTCGAGCCAGGAGACGTGGTTGCTCACCAGGAGTACCGGAGCCTGCGGACGATATCCCGCCACGGTGATCTGTACGCCGAGGACATCGGCCAGGCGCTTGTGCCACCAGGACGTGACATCGGGGTGAGTTCGTAATTCACCAGTGGCTTGGCGGGTCACGATGACCGGCGTCGCAAGCACTCCGAGCAACACATGAAGCACTAGCTGCAGCCCGCGCCAAAGCACCCGGAAAGACGTCATTAGGTAGCCTTCGTTCCCGCGATCCTCAAGGCGCCGATTATAGAACGCATCGCTTGGGGGAACATTCGCGCGCAGCGAGAAGCCGGCGCTCCGGATAACCGTCCTTTCACCGCCACGGGAGCAAAGAGGTAAAGAGACCGCGAGGCGTCCGCGACGCGTACGCAAACGCTACGGCGGCGCGAATCGTCAGCAATGCGACGACGCCGACGTAATTCCGGCCACAAAACAGGGTCTTTCTGCCACGCAACGGCCTTTCGAGGCAGAAATAGTGAGAATTTCGCGGCTCCGAGCGTGTATCGTCGAGGACGTCCGCGGGAAAACCCGCAAACGCCCCGATCCGGTGCGCTAGACTAGAAAGCTGTCGAACAAAAATTAGGTTGCTTCTCATGCCAGAAAGCCCGCCCGGTACGACATACCCGCTGCTCGAGGGGATGGATTCTCCCGCTGGTCTCCGCGCATTGCCGGCCAGCGACCTGCCGGCGATCGTGGCGGAGGTGCGACAATTTCTGGTCGACACGGTGTCGCAGACCGGTGGACACCTCGCTGCGGGACTGGGTGTGGTCGAGCTGACGGTTGCCCTGCACCATGTCTTCAACACCCCGCACGATCGACTGCTCTGGGATGTGGGCCATCAGGCGTATCCGCACAAAATCCTGACTGGACGACGTGAGCGTCTGCATACGCTGCGCACCAAAGACGGGCTTTCCGGTTTTCTAAAGCGTGACGAGTCGGAATACGATGCCTTCGGGGCCGGTCATTCGAGCACCTCGATCAGCGCCGCCCTCGGTATGGCGGTGGCCGCCCATGCGGCCGGCGAGGAACGCGAGCACATTGCGGTCATAGGGGATGGTGCGCTGTCCGCCGGTATGGCCTTCGAGGCGTTGAATCACGCCGGCGCCCTCGACCTCGATTTATTGGTGATTCTGAACGACAACGATATGTCGATATCGCCGCCGGTCGGGGCCGTCAGCAACTATCTCGCGCGCGTCCTCTCCAGCGGCTTCTACAATCGGGTGCGCGAGGGCGGTAAACAGGTGCTCAGCGGCATGCCCGGGGTGAAGGACTTGGTGCACCGCTGGGAAGAGCACATGAAGGGCATGGTGACGCCCGGTACGCTGTTTGAAGAACTCGGTTTCAACTACATCGGCCCGATCGACGGCCACGACGTGGCCTTGCTGGTCAGCACGCTGCGCAACATGAAGGCGATGCGTGGGCCGCGCCTGTTGCACATCGTCACCCAAAAGGGCCACGGTTATCCGCCGGCGGAGGGGGATCCCTGCGTCTATCACGGCGTCACGCCTTTCGATCCGTCGACTGGCGAGATGGCCAAGAAATCGGCCGGCAAGAGTTTCACCTCGGTGTTCTCGGACTGGGTATGCGACGTCGCCGAGAAGGATCCACGCCTGATGGCGGTCACCCCAGCGATGTGCGAAGGCTCCGGCCTGGTCAAGTTCGCCAAGCGCTTTCCGGAACGATATTTCGATGTCGGGATCGCTGAGCAGCATGCGGTGACCTTTTCGGCCGGCATGGCCTGCGAAAACCTCAAACCGGTGGTTGCTATCTACTCGACGTTCCTGCAGCGCGCTTACGATCAGATGTTGCATGATGTTGCGCTGCAAGATCTGGATGTGACCTTTGCCGTAGATCGTGCCGGCCAAGTGGGTGCCGACGGTGCCACCCATGCCGGAATTTTCGATCTGAGCTATGCGCGCTGTATCCCCAATATGTCGATCCTGGCGCCGGCCGACGAGGCCGAATGTCGGTTGATGTTACAGACTGCCTATGACCATCCCGGGCCCGCATTGGTGCGCTACCCGCGTGGCGTCGGCATCGGCGCCGAGGTCGGTGACGGTTTCGATACGCTCCCTTGGGGTCGCGCTGAGATCGTCAGGCAGGGCCGCAGCGTGGCGATTTTGGCGTTCGGCACCCTGCTGCAGTCCGCGCGCCATGTGGGCGACAGGCTCGATGCCACCGTCGTCAACATGCGCTTCGTGAAGCCGCTCGATCAGGAGTTGGTGCTGCAGATGGCCTGCGATCATGAGCTGCTGGTGACGCTGGAAGAAAACGTCGTGCAGGGCGGCGCGGGTTCCGCGGTCAATGAGGCCCTGCATTCCGCCGGTATCGCGGCGAATGTGCTGAATCTTGGTCTGCCCGACGTCTTCATCGAACATGCGACGCAGACCGAACAACTCGAGATCGCCGGATTGTCCCCCCAGCAGATCGAGTCCCGCGTGCGTGCCGCGCTGGTCAAACAGTCCGGGGGTTCGCAGGCCGCGCAGGCCTGAGGTTGGTTTCCAATAGTCGGCTGGCACCGACGCAGCGATGTGTGCAACCCGCGGCTCAGCTGAACAGCGTCAGCACACCGGTGTAGCCGTACAAACGGTGGTGCGAGATCTCGCCATTGGCATAGAAGCCTGCCAGCGGCACGCCGCCGAGCAGGCGCTTCACTAGTTGCATCTCGGCCGCATCCTCGCCGAACAGATTCCGTCCTCGGCCGAGACAGCTGTGGTAAAGCGCACCGCGCGCCGGTCCGGGCAGGCGACTCAGCAGCCCTTCGATCATATTCACCAGGTCTTCGCGCGCCGTCTGCGCGTCGCGGCGCGCGAACTGGACCTCCATGCCTGGTTGCACCAGGTCGCCGATTGCCAACAGACCCTGATCCGGGTCGATGCCGATTAGGTTCCGTACCAGATAGTCGCCGGTATCCGACCCGGGGATAGGCAGTGCGGCAAAGATGTAGCCGCCGACGCGCCGCAGATCGCGCGCCAGCACCTCGCCGATGTCTTCTTTGAACACATCCAGCGCCGGTCGATCGTCGATGGTCTGGATAATGTTGCGCTGACAGCCGGTAATCTGGTGCCGGTTGCCGATCAGACTGCAACCCTGGCTGAGACCCGTCGTTATCGACACGCGGCCGCTGAATAGCACGCCGGAGAGTCCACCGCCGCCGGCGCGATCCGCGATCTGCACCGCCAGCCTCTCAGCAGAGGCAATGCCCCCGATCAGAAAACCACCCTGTAGGCCGTCGCTAAGCTCGATCAGTTGGGCCGGCAGCCGGGTGTTGCTTGGATCGCCGTGCACGACGGCAACCGATGCGAGGGTTCTCTCACGCCAGTTCCTAGTGGCATCGAGCCAATCGTTCATGTTGTCGTCGAGCGCTGGGATCAGGCGGAAATCCTCTTCGGCGAAGGGCGTCGTCAGCACCGACAACCCCGGTTCTGCATAGGTCTCGCGGCCGCTGCTGCACAGCCCCATGCCGACGCAGCCGACCCAGTGGGCGATGCCGCTGCGTCCGCGCAGGTAATCGAGCATACGATCGGTGTCGCCGGCCAGTTCCTCCGCGACATAGACAAAGGCAAGCTGCCCCTCGGCTGCGTGATCGATACCTGCAAGAACGCCATCGCAGGCGTCACGCCAATTGGCTGAGGTAACGTGGATGCTGTGGAAGGAAGGCATGGCGCGAGGCAACCCAGTCAGGGCGGTGGCGGCGCGACGCCTCCACCGCCGCGAACTTACAGGCCGCGTTCGTCCATCATGTGGTCGATGATTGGTCCGAAGATCACCTCCATTGCAAAACCCATCTTGCCGCCCGGCACAACGATGCTGTTGCGGCGCGACATAAAGGAGTCGTGGATCATCGACAGGAGGTAGGGAAAATCTGTGCTGAACTTCTGCGGATCGGCAAAACGGATTACGACGAAGCTCTCGTCGGGCGTGGGGATATCGCGCGTGATGAAGGGGTTTGAGGTATCGACCAGGGAGACGCGCTGAAAGTTGATGTCCGTGCGCGAGAACTGTGGGGTGATGTGATTGATGTAATCCGGCATGCGACGCATGATGGTGTCGACCACTGCCTCGGGCGAGTAGCCACGTTCGGCGTTGTCACGATGGATCTTCTGGATCCATTCCAGGTTGACGATCGGCACGACGCCGATGCCCAGATCGACGTGCGCGGCGACGTCGTCCTCATCGGTCTTTGCCAGACCGTGCAGCCCTTCGTAGAACAACAGGTCCGTGCCTTCCGGGATCGGCTCCCAGGGCGTGAACTCCCCCGGTTTCTTGTCGGTGCCGAGGCGGCTATTGTGCTCCGCTGCCTCCTCTTCGTTGTGCAGGTAGTAGCGTTTTTCGCCGGTGCCCGTCTCGCCGTAGGCCCTGAACAGCTCCTCGAGCTTGTCGAAGCGATTGGCTTCCGGCCCGAAATGGCTGAGGTGCTCCTCAGTCATCTTTACTTTCATTTCACCCCGTTCGTAGCGATGGAAGCTGTCACCTTCTACGACCGCAGCATTTATGCCCTCACGGATGAAGATGTGTTCGAAAGCGCGTTTTACTGTGGTGGTGCCGGCGCCGGACGAACCGGTAACCGCAACGACGGGATGCTTTTTGGACATGCTGTCTCCCCTGGGTCTCAAGATTGTGGTCTGGTTGATCACTGAGGAAAGTGCTGGCCAATTAAAACCGCGCGGCGGATTGAGCTACGATCCCTGGTCTGACCTGCGGCATTTCTTATTCAGCAATTCCTAATTTAACTTTGCGCGCGACTATACCACAGCCCCCGGTACTGCCCTCGAGCGGGCGGATTGGATTGCGCTGCATCAAATATGTGTCGCCCGAACTGGATCGTAGGCAGGTCGCGAGAGGCCGGCGTGGAAATGGTCTTGGTGGCCTAACCGGCAATTTAGTCCTGAATCTCTTGGAAACTGCCGATAAATATCAGCACGTTGCGATGTTCCGCGGTATCCTTGCGCCCCTTCGGCGGTTGGCCAGGTATTCTCGAGCCGCGGTTGCCCGGTCCCGCCGGTATGGCTCAATCTGCGCGACACATCGGAATTTGCACAAAACAGTGGCTTTGCAGAGCCGTGGAGGCATGCGACAACGCGGTGTCTGCAGGTTTCTTGATTTTATCCGGCGGTGGTGATGGAAGACGTTTTTCCCTATCCGGTCGCGCACATTGGCTTGATCGGTGGCGGACAGCTCGGGCGTATGCTTGTCAAGGCGGCGAAAAGCCTTGGCTGCACCTGTGTCGTGCTTGATCCCGTGCCGGGATCACCGGCCGGTCAAGTGGCCGGCAATCAGATCGTCGGCGACTACAGCGATCCGGCGATGTTACGTGCGCTGGCGGAATCATGCGATGTCGTAACATTCGAACTCGAAGATATCGAAACCGAGACCCTGCGCGAGCTCGAGACGGAGGGACACAAGATCTTCCCGTGCCCCGAACTGCTGGCCACGATCCAGGATAAATTTCTTCAAAAGCAGTTTCTGCACCGAGCAGGGATACCGACCTCGGACTTCGCCGATATGCCGCGACCGCATGCCGAGCGCTTTGGCGCCTTTGGCTACCCGCTGGTTCAAAAGGCGCGTCGCGGCGGCTATGACGGCCGCGGCGTGGTGGTCATGCAGGATGCGGCGGCGTTTGCCAACCACATCCCGGTGCCGGGCTATGTCGAGCGTTTCGTGGAGGCTCAAAAAGAGCTCGCAGTGCTGGTGGCGCGCAACCTCGGTGGCGAGTGCAGGGCCTATCCGACGGTAGAGATGCGATTTCGTGCGATGGACAATGTGCTCGATTTTCTGGTTGCGCCTGCCAGCATCCCCGCCGAGGTCGCGCGGCGCGCCGAGGCACTGGCGATGCGCACCGTCGAAGCGATGGACGGCGTCGGGGTATTCGGAATCGAAATGTTCCTGACTGCGAGTGGAGAACTGTTGGTCAATGAGGTGGCGCCGCGGACGCACAACTCCGGCCACCACACCATTGAGGCCTGTGTCACGGATCAGTTCGAGCAGCACTTGCGTGCGATATTGGGCCTCCCATTGGGGGACACGCGGCAGCTGTCGCCGGCGACCATGGTCAATCTGCTCGGTGAGCCCGGCTATACCGGACGGCCAGTGATAGTCGGTCTGGCCGCTGTACTGGCAATTCCCGGCGTGTGTGTTCACATCTATGGCAAGGCAATCACCAAGCCGGGCCGCAAAATGGGTCATGTGACCGTTATCGATGAGAGCGTCGAAGCCGCATGCGCCAAGGCCGAGCAGGTGAAGGCGCTAATTAAGGTTCTGGGAGACAAGCAGTCATGACGGAGGTACGGGTCGGTATCATCATGGGCAGCGATTCGGATCTGCCGGTCATGCAAGAGGCAGCGGATATCCTGCGCGAGCTGGGCGTGACGCATGAGATGACGATTGTGTCTGCGCACCGCACGCCAGCCAGACTCTACGACTACGCCGAAACGGCACGTGGTCGGGGCATGCGCGTCATTGTCGCTGGGGCGGGCGGCGCAGCCCATCTGCCGGGTATGGCTGCCGCGATTACGCCGCTGCCGGTCATCGGCGTGCCGGTCAGGAGTTCGGCGCTGGGCGGTCAGGATTCTTTGTTGTCGATCGTGCAGATGCCCGCGGGGGTCCCGGTGGCCACCGTCGCCATCAACGGCGCCAGGAATGCCGGTATCCTTGCGGCGCAAATCCTCGGAACCGGGGAACCCGCGCTGCTCGACCGGGTCGCCCAGTACAAACGCGACCTCGAGGCAATGGTGTTGGCGAAAGTGGAAAAGATGGCGGCCGATCCGACAGGCGGCTAACCTGTCGAGCGTTCACTCTTCCGGAAAACCAACGCCCGGATTGAGGATGTTGTCGGGATCGAATTGACGTTTGATCGCCGCCATCAGCCGCAGACTCGTCTGATCGAGCTCGCGCCCAACAAAAGCACGTTTCACCAAACCGATGCCATGCTCACCCGACAGACTGCCGTCCAGCGCCAGCACTAGATCGAAAACCGCATCCAGGCAGGGGTCGGCGGCCGCCATCTGCTGTGGATCGTCCGGGTCGACCAACAGGTTGACATGAATATTGCCGTTGCCGGCATGGCCGAAGTTGACGATGGGTACGCCGTACCGCCGCGACAACGCTTCGAGACCGCCGATCAATGCCGGAATCTGCGAAACCGGCACCACGATATCTTCATTGATTTTTTTCGGCGCGATGTTGCGCAGCGCCGGTGAAAGTGCCTTGCGCGTGCGCCAAAGGCGTGCCACCTCTTCGTCGGTCGCGGCGGTCTCGACAACGAGGCAGCCATTGCCCTGCGCTGCCGCGGACACCTGGTTGGCGCTGGCGGTGATGCCGGCCTCTGGTCCATCGATCTCGATTACGAGTAATGCGCCGGCCTCGTCCGGCAGCCCCAGGTCGGAATAGTCGCGCACCATGGCGATCGCGGCACCATCCATGAATTCCAGGGCGCAGGGCGTAACTGTCTGCGACATGATGCGGGAGACTGCGTCTGCCGCGCTGTGGATGTCGCGGTAGATGGCCTGCAGCGTGCGTCTGGCTTCGGCCAGGGGGGTGAGCTTCAGGGTCGCCTCGGTAATGATCGCCAGGGTGCCTTCGGAGCCAATCAACAACCGGGTCAGGTCGTAACCTACCACGCCCTTGGTCGTAGACACGCCCGTCTTGAGCAGATCGCCGCCGCCGGTCACCGCGCGCAGGCCCAGGGTATTCTCCCGGGGCGTGCCGTACTTTACAGCGCGTGGACCGGCGGAATTATAGGCGAGGTTGCCGCCGATGGTGCAGACGGCCGCGCTGGTCGGATCCGGGGGCCAGAAAAAACCGTAGCGGCCGGCGGCCTGCTGGAGTTCCTGGTTTGTGTAGCCGGGCGAGACCCGCGCCAGCCGGTTTGCGGGATCGATCGACAGCTCGCTGCGCATGCGTTCCATCGACAGGACGATACCGCCATGGTGCGGCACGGTGGCGCCTGTCGTCCCGGTACCGCGGCCGCGTGTGATCAGCGGTACTCTATGATCGCGACATTGCCTGACCAGTTGCTGAATTTGGTCGATACTGCGGGCAAAACACACGGCTTGCGGCAGCGCATGCTGGCGGCTGTTGTCATAGCCATAGGCCCAGCAATCGCTCACCTCGGTAAGCAGATCCTCGGCGCCAAACAGATCGCGCAGCTCGGCGGTGAGCGCCGACGAAAGGCGGGCGGCGGCCGGCTTGTCATTCGTCGATGTATTCAAACAACTTCACCACCCGCTTCACACCGCTGACGAAACGCGTCTTTTCGGTGACCGCGTCTGCCTCTGTCGGCGTCAGCAGCCCCATCAGATAGACACTGCCTAGTGAGCTTGTCACCTTCACCCGGGTTGGATCGAATCCCTCGATTTTTACGTCGAATAGTGCCAACTTGACCTTGGTGGTCAGGTAGGCGTCAGACGTCGCCTCTCCCCAGGTGGATTCGGCGCCAATTGCCACTTCGTTGAACACTGCGCGAACCCTGGGGATGGCCGCAACACGCTGCTTCAAGACCTCTACGATATCCTTATTTGCGGCCTCGCCGGTCAGCAGCACATGTAGATTGAACACAGTGATATCGACGTCACTGTTCTGTCGCAACTGCTCGTCGGCGTCCCTGACCTCCAGGGCTTTAAGGAAGATTTCCTGGTCCTCGACGAAGGTGCCCGCACTGCGACGGTCATGGGCGACCTTGGCCGTCATAGCGGCGCCACCGACCACCACGGCAGCGCAACCTGTTAGGGTCATCGCGAAAAGGCAGATCAAAAGGCTTCGTGTCGTCACGATTTTTCCATTCATAGTTAATTCAACCACCCATCAGTTGCAGATCAATCAGGTCGCAGAGGCAGTGAATAACCAAGCGATGATTTTCGAGAATGCGTGCGGCCTCCAGCGCGGGTGCTCGTATCTCGATGTCCGTAGAACGCAATCGGACGGCGATCTCGCCGCCATCGCGTCCGGTCAGCGCAATGATCTGCAGCTGTCGTTCCTTCGCTGATTCCACGGCGGCCGTGGTATTGCCGGCAGCGCCATCGATGCTCAATACCAGCAATACGTCTCCCGGGTGGCCGAGGGCGCCGATCTGTTTGGCGAAAATCTCGCTGAAACCCTCGTCGACGGCAATCGCAGTCAGCGTCGCTGCATCCGAATTCAATGCGATCGCCGGGAGCCCAGGACGCTCGCGTTCGAAGCGATGCTGCATCTGTGCGACAAAATATTGCGCATCGGCGGCCGAACAGCCATTGCCACAACTCAAGACCTTGCCGCCGCCGAGTAGGCTGCTGACGATGCAGTCTGCAGCCGATGCAATGGGGGCTGTCTGGATCTCAGCGGCCCTTGTCGTAGCCTGCATGCTGTCGGTAAACAGATTGCTGATTCGTTCGATTTGATCCACGTCGCCGGGCCGGCACCTGTCATTACAGGCGGCAAGTGTCGCATGCTGCCGAGTTTGGGTCGACATCAGACCGCGAATGCATCGCGTATCCATTGCCCCTCGTGCCGGGGGTCGAAGCCGACCACGTCGAAGCGGCACGGCCCGCGCCAGCCGCAGCGCATGAGGTAGTGCTGGGCCGCATGGACAAGACGCTGTCGCTTGCGGGCATCGACGCTGGCCAATGCGCCGCCGAATCCAGCGTGGCTGCGATAACGCACCTCGACAAACACTAGGTGCCCACCGTCCCGCATCACCAAATCGATTTCACCACCGCGGCATCGGTAATTGCGCGCGACCAGCTTCAGGCCGTGGCGGGTCAGCAGGCTTAGCGCGCGGCCCTCGGCATCCTTACCGAGCTCCTGGGTCTTGCCCATCAGCTTGGCGGGACCGGGTTCAGCGAGTCCGGAGTCAGGTTTGCCTCCTCTGTTACGTCGCCCTGAAGATCGAGGCGCGGCGCATAGCCAAGTATTGTCGGCTCTTCGTCCAATAGCACCCACACCAGCTGGCGATGGATCTGATTGACCTCATCCATGTAAAGGTTGCCGGTGCTGCCATCGAGCGATTCGTAACGGCTGCTTTGCAGGCGCTTGAGGTGAGGCACGAGGCGGAGTGCGTCCATTCCCATAGCGTATAGGCGGGCATAAGATGACGCACTGTTGGGTAGGTAGCGAACGATTTCCTCGCGGGTATTTACGTCGCCCGTGCTGTTGGTCAGTAACCAAGGAATATCGGCTAGCATGATGCCCCGCATGTCCTCGGCCTGGTTGGGTTCGAGCCGGCCTACCCAAGCGTGGGAAGTAGCATAAACGGGCAGGTCACCGGCGCGGTGGAACTGAAGCTGCGGGCGAATCCCCTGCGCTTGCACCGGGCGGGCGGCCATGAAGACCGCGTCGACATCGTCGCGTCGACGCGGCTCGAACTCGAGGCTTCTACCAAGCCACTGCTGCATCTGTCGATGCCTGGCGGAACTGCGATCCAGCTGTAACAACCCGATTATGGTCTCGCTGTAATCGTGGCCGCTGTCGTCATAACGGCCGACGCCCGCGATGCTGCCGCCGCCCAAGCCGCGCCAACGATCCTCAAACGCGGCGGCCAATCGTTCGCCCCAGGGCCCTTGCGGCGTCAGCACGATAGGTCGGCGATGACCGTCCGACCAGATGCGTTCCGCGGCGAGACGCGCTTCGTCCTCCGGCGACAATGCATACATGAACATGGTCGTCGGCGGCGCTGTATCGATTGGCACCTGATTGAGCGCCAACACCGGTACCGGCAATTCACCGGCACGCAGCAGCTGACCCACGGCCTCTTTCTGGAGGGGGCCGATCACCAGTTCAGCGCCCTCGGTTACTGCGCGACTGTAGAGCGGCCAGATTCCGGCTGGGTCGGAGGCGTCGTAAAAGCGCAGTTCAGGGCGCTTGTCGGCTGGCAGTTGGAAACGGCTGATGACGATCCCGTCCCGGATCGCCGCTGCCACGTCGGCGAAGGTGCCCGACTGCGGCAGCAGGATGGCGATTCGCGATGCCTGCTGCATCTGACGTTGCAGCTGCAGCTGGTAGTTCTCAATCAGTTCCGGCATGGCCGGGTGTTGCGGAAAGCGTTGCCGCCATTCTGCCACCGGCGCGGCGAGTTCCTCAGGATCGCTGCCATGTTTCTTGACGATCAATGCCAGCTGCATCCAACCGCCGCTGACGCCCGGCGGCGACGGTTGCAGGTTAGTCAGCACGAGTTCGTTGAGCAGCGCCAGCGTGCGCAGGATCTCGGTCTGTGTGGCGAGGCGCTGCATGGTATCGGCTGGCAGGGCATCGATGGCCTGGAGCGCATTGGCTGATTCAAGCAGATTTCCGGTCTGGCGATAAGCGTCGGCCAGATCGCGGTAGTAGCGGACTCTCAGGGCCTGGTCGGAATCCGCAGCCGGGGGACTGCTCAGTACGCTGAGCGCATCACTTGCGAGCCGCTCCTGCAATAGGAGCTCAACTTGCAGTAACCGCCACTGGAACTCCTGGTCGCCCTGCAGGGGCAGCCCGGCCAGTTGGTTCAGCGTTCCTCGCACGCCATCCCAGTCGTCTCCAGATTTCGCCGCTTCCGCAGCCGCCAGCAGATAGGCGGCGCGTTGTTCCGTGTCCGCTGTGCGTGCCGCCAGCTGGCCGTAAAGCTCAGCAGCGGCGGCAAACTGCCCGGCCGTGACCATCGTCGCCGCGCGCGTTTTATCCGGATCGATACTGACTACGCGTGACGGCCGCTCTGGCTGGCTGCAGCCGAAGAGCACGAGCAGCCATGCGGCGAGGAGGACTAGACGGATGGGTGTCGCGGCTTGCATCGGTAATTGACTGCAGTCAGGATGAATTATCGAGTATCAAAGGTGGGTCAAGAGGTGTCAAACGCGGCTGGATGCCTGTTCATTGTCGCCACGCCGATTGGCAATCGGGAGGATATTAGCCTGCGCGCACTCGAGACACTGCGGCGCGTCGACCGCGTGGCCGCCGAGGACACGCGTCACAGCCGTCGCCTACTGGTCCACCTGGGGATCGACAAACCAATGATGTCGCTGCACGAACACAACGAAAGTCGGGCGGCGCAACGCATTTTGGATTACCTGCGCGAGGGTGAATCGATCGCATTGATTTCCGATGCAGGTACCCCACTGATCAGCGATCCGGGTTTTCCGCTAGTGCGAGCATGCCTTGCTCAGGGCGTCAATGTGGTGCCCGTGCCGGGTGCCTGCGCACTGATCGCGGCGTTGTCTGTGAGTGGGCAGCCAACCGACAGATTCCGCTTCGAAGGTTTCCTGCCGCGCAAACAGCAGGCCCGGCGCAGTTACCTGTGCCGCATGGTCACAGAGACCGCAACCTTGGTGTTCTACGAATCGTCACACCGTATCCTCGAGTCTCTATGTGATTTGCGCGATGTATTCGGCCCTGACCGGGCGGCAACGCTGGCCCGCGAACTGACCAAGATCCATGAGACCGTCAAACCCGGGACCCTTGGCGAGCTCGTCGCGTGGGTTGAGGCAGACGATAAGCAGCGCAGGGGTGAGTTCGTGCTCATCATCGGGGGTATGCCGGCAGGGGCCGCTGGCGCCGTGGATAGCGATAAGCTGCTCACCGTCCTGCTCGAGGAACTGCCGATCAAGCAGGCCGCTACGCTGGCTGCTCGGGTCACGGGTGAAAAGCGCAATCGAGTCTATCGGCGCGCGCTGGCACTGCAACGTGAGCGCTGAGGGCTTGTCAGCTGCCGGGGCTTCCCCTAGGGTGGAACCCGGAGTCGGCCAGACGATCGCGGTCGCCAATCGGCGGCGGAGGAAAGTCCGGGCTCCTCAGGGCAGGAGGCCAGGTAACGCCTGGGCGATGTGAATCGACGGAAAGTGCCACAGAAAGCAGACCGCCGATGTCGCCGGACACGTTTCGGCGGCAGGTAAGGGTGAAAGGGTGCGGTAAGAGCGCACCGCGCCTTCGGCAACGAAGGTGGCAGGGTAAACCCCCTCCGGAGCAAGACCAAATAGGAAGACATGCCTCTGGCAGCCTGCGGCCCGCAGGTGTCTTCGGGTAGGTCGCATGAGGCGTTCGGTGACGGGCGCCCCAGATGAATGATCGTCCTCGACAGAACCCGGCTTACCGGCCGACTCCATTTTCTGCCCGCTCGCCCGCGGGCATAGCGGCCGGATCTGGCCGAGCCCCGCAAGTCGTCAGCCGCGGAATGTGACGGGAATACCATTCCCCAAAACCCGCCGCTTCGGCCCCACTTCTTGATAAGTCACTTTAACTCAAGCTTTTAGTTGGCTGTTTTTTGTCTGTTTCTGTCGTTTCTGCTTTCTCGCCTAAGTCCCTGAGGCGTAAGCATTTTTCGCTGCAAAACGCTTGACCATGTGGGGCAAGCTACCTACTATTAAATACGAAGTGGGTAATTGTGGGGATCCAGGGGGAATTACCCACCCTAAAAAGGAGACGGCGAAGCCGTGTTTTTGGGGGTCAGTACACTCAATCTCGACGCCAAAGGGCGTCTTGCGGTCCCGGCCCGGCACCGTGAGACGCTAGCGCAGTGCTGCGCGTCGCGCGTGGTGGTGACCGTCAATCCGATGGCCGGTGAAAAGTGCCTGTGGTTGTTCCCCGAGGGCAACTGGCGCGACGTGGAGCGCACCCTGTCGCGGTTGCCTGCTTTCGATCCCCAGGCCCAGGCCATGCGGCGGCTGATGATCGGTTTTGCGTCTGAGCTGGAACTCGACGGCCAGGGCCGCATCCTGTTGTCGACCGAGCAGCGTGATTTCGCGGGTCTCGACAAGCGCGTCGCTCTGGTCGGCCAGGGAAAGAAATTCGAAATTTGGGACGAACAAGTCTGGTCGAGCAGTCAAGAGCAATGGCAGGCCATGCTGGTCGCGCAAGAGGGTGGGCTGTCGGAAGCCCTGCAAGGGATCGTTCTGTGACGGCCGCGGAATCCGGGCATGTTCCAGTGATGCTGGACGAGGCTATCCGCGCGCTCGCTATCCGTTCCAGCGGCGTTTACATAGACGGGACGTTCGGACGCGGTGGCCACAGCCAGCGCATCCTTGGAGCGCTCGGCGAGGGTGGTCGCCTGCTGGCGTTCGACAAGGATGAGCAGGCAGTTCGGGTCGCGCAGCGATGCTTTGGTACCGACCCGCGGTTTGCGATTGTCCATGGCAGCTTCGCTGGCGTCGCAGCGGCGGCGATCGACAGAGGCCTGCAGCATCGAGTCGACGGCCTATTGCTCGATCTTGGGGTGTCGTCGCCGCAGCTCGACGATCCAGCACGGGGCTTCAGTTTTCTCGCCGATGGCCCGCTCGACATGCGCATGGATCGTCGCCAGGGAGAGAGCGCCGCGCAGTGGCTGGCCGAGGCGCGCGAAGAGGATATTGCGATGGTGCTACATGAGTATGGCGAGGAGCGTTTTGCGCGGCGGATTGCTCGCGCGATCGTTGCACGCCGCGCGCTGCGCCCCATCACCGTGACCCGCGATCTGGCCGATCTGGTAGCCCAGGCCTGTCCGATCAAAGAGCGCCACAAGCATCCGGCAACCCGTACTTTCCAGGCGATTCGAATTTACATCAACCGCGAACTCGATGATCTGAAGACGTGCCTGCGCGACTCGTTAGATGTGCTCGCGCGTGGCGCGCGTCTGGTCGTGATTAGCTTTCACTCTCTTGAGGATCGTATTGTCAAGCGTTTCATGCGCGACACGGCACGTGGCCCTCTGTTGCCTAAGGGCCTGCCCGTGGTGCACGCCAAGACACAGGGCCGGCTGCGTATCCTGGGCAAGGCGTTACGCCCCTCGGAGGCCGAGTTGCAGGAGAACCCACGGGCGCGCAGCGCGGTGCTGCGGGTGGCTGAGGTGTTGGGATGACCCGAGCTCAGGCCTTCTGGCTCGCATGCCTGGTCGTTGCGGTGATCTGCAGCGGTACCGGCGTGGTCTACGCCAAGTATGTTTCGCGTGTATTGTTCGTCGAGCTTCAGCAGGTGCGAGCGCAGCGCGATCATGCGGATATGGAGTGGGGGCGGCTGCAGCTCGAACTGGCGACGCGCGGGGCCTTGGGACGGGTAATGCGGATCGCCGACGAGCGGCTGCAGATGCAGGTGCCCAAGCCCGAACAGATCGTCGTGGTGAAATAGGTGGCGGCACGTCGTGACAAACGTGCGCGCCGGATGCGACGCGAAGAATCAGCATTGCCGAGTTACGCGGGGCGACGCCATACGGTGCTGTTGCTGTTCATGCTGGCCGGCGCCACGCTGATCTGGCGGGCGGTCGATCAGCAGATCCTGGAGAAAGACTTCCTGCAGTCCGAGGGCGCCGACCGCTACCTGACGCAGGTCGAGGTGGCGGCACATCGTGGCCTGATAACCGATCGGCGTGGCGATGTGCTGGCGCTGAGTACCCCGGTGGATTCCGTTGCGGCGAATCCACGCCTGCTTGGTTCGGACACCCAGCAGTTGGTGGCCCTTGCCAAGGTGCTGGCCATCGATCCGGAAGATCTGCGCACCAAGCTGGCGCGTTACAGCCAGCGGCACTTCGTGTATCTGAAGCGCCGGCTGCCGCCGGCAGCCGCGGCAAACGTGATGGAGGTGGTACGGACGCACGGGATACAGGGTGTGCACCTCGAGCGCGAATACCAGCGCTTCTACCCCGCTGGTGAAGTGTTTGCGCACGTTCTGGGCTTTACCGATGTGGACGATCAGGGCCAGGAGGGTCTGGAGCTGGCCTATGATACCGCGCTGCGAGGTGATCCTGGCGCGAAGCTGGTGCTGCGCGATGGCCGCCGTCAGGTCGTTGATGATGTAGAGAACATCCGTAGTCCGCGCGGTGGAAAACACCTGGCGCTGAGCATCGATCAGCGACTGCAGTTTATTGCGTATCGGGAACTCAAGGCAGCGGTGAAAAGGCAGCGTGCGGTCGCCGGTTCGCTGGTGCTACTCGACGTCTCCAGCGGCGAGGTTTTGGCGATGGTTAACCAGCCGTCCTACAACCCGAACGCCAATCGCTCGAATAAACGGGGGCGCTTGCGCAATCGAGCGCTGACTGATGTCTTCGAGCCGGGTTCGACGATGAAACCTTTCACCGTGGCGGCCGCACTGGATGCGGGCGTTATCAAGGCCGATTCGGTGATCGATACCTCGCCGGGATACTTTCGTCTGGGCGCTGCCCAGGTCAAGGATTCGAAAAATCTCGGCGTCATCGATGTGGGCACCGTGCTTAGCAAATCGAGCAACGTAGGTGCAGGCAAGATCGCACTGGCGTTGGACAAGCGACAGCTTTGGCAGGCGATGGACAAGCTCGGTTTTGGTCGTCAGGTCGGAACGGGTTTCCCGGGCGAGGTGGCAGGGCAGCTCAGCGACTATCGGCGCTGGGCGCAGATTGATCAGGCGACCTTGTCATTTGGGTATGGCATTGCGGTCACTAACCTGCAACTGGCGCAGGCCTATGCGACCCTGGCCAACGACGGCGTTTTCGTGCCGGTCACTTTATTGAAACGCGATATCCCGGCCCGCGGGCGCCAAGTATTCTCTCGGTCTTCCGCGGAGACGGTGCGACGTATGCTCGAGTCAGTCGTCCAAGCTGACGGGACCGCGCCGGACGCAGCGGTCCCTGGCTATCGCGTCGCCGGTAAGACCGGAACGGTTAAAAAGTTCGGCCCTAACGGCTACAGCGACGATCGATATCTGTCTCTGTTCGCTGGCATGGCGCCGGCTCACCACCCACGCGTCGTCATGGTCGTCATGCTCGATGAGCCCAGGGCGGGGAAATTCTATGGGGGTCAGGTCGCCGGCCCAGTGTTTTCGGCAGTGATGGCAGAGACACTGCGCTTGTTGAATGTCACGCCTGAT
The DNA here is from genome assembly GCA_963736445.1 of uncultured Gammaproteobacteria bacterium. Taxonomy (GTDB): domain Bacteria; phylum Pseudomonadota; class Gammaproteobacteria; order Chromatiales; family Chromatiaceae; genus Thiosocius. Next base: position 99,738 of record CAVTOY010000007.1, read on the forward strand.
GTGGCGGTCGATCCCGCGCTGCGCGTAGCGGCTGCCGGAGAGGGGCGATGATGCCGCAGCGTACCGATGGCAAGAGTCTGTTGCTGGCAGATCTGCTGCCCGCGCTGTCCGCCAGCGACTGGGCCAAACGCCAGGCCATCGGCTCACTGGCGCTGGACAGTCGCGAGGTCGAACGCAACGGCCTGTGGCTGGCATTACAGGGAGGCCGTGGGCACGCTTTGGAGCATTTCGAAGATGCACGCGGGCGGGGTGCAGTTGCAGTGATCGCCGAGCCGGGCGGGGCATGGGATCGCGACCGCATTGCCCGATTGTCTGGCGAGGTGCCGGTGATTGCATTCCCGGGCCTGCGCCGTCAGGCAGGAGAGATTGCCGCTCGCTTCTTTGGCCAAGCGGCGCAGGCGATGCGCGTCGTCGGGGTCACCGGCACCAACGGCAAGACCAGTGTGGCGCATTTCCTGGCGCAGGCGTTGTCGACGCGGGTGCCAACGGCAGTGCTCGGCACTATCGGGAATGGTTTTCCAGGCGACCTTCGGAAATCGAGTCACACGACCCTGGATGCGGTGAATCTGCATGCGAATCTGGCCGAGATGTTTGCCCGCGGCGCGCGCGCGGTGGCCATGGAGGTCTCCTCGCACGCGCTGGATCAGGAACGCGTCGCCGGTGTGCCTTTTCATACCGCCGTGTTCACCAACCTGAGTCACGAACACCAGGACTACCACGGCAGTATGGGGGCCTACGGGGATGCCAAGGCGCGCCTGTTTCGCGGTGCTGGCGTGAGCTTTGCCGTGATCAACGTCGACGACCCTTTCGGCGCGACGTTGGCCGCCGAGGTGCGTCCGCGCACCTTCACCATTGCAGTAGGCGGCGGCACGAATCTGAAGCGCCTTGGTGACCGCTATCTCCAAGTGCGCTATGTCGAGGCGCGCCCCGATGGGCTGACGATGCGCTTTGACTCGAGCTGGGGTAGCGGCGAGCTGCAGAGTCACCTGCTGGGCCGCTTCAATGCCGAGAATCTGGCTTTGGCACTGGCAGTTCTGCTCGCCTGGGACATGCCGCTGGGCGCCGCCATGGCTGCCCTCGCACAGGTGCAGCCGGTTGCCGGCCGCATGATGACCTTTCTAGCACCGAACAGGCCGCGTGTGGTGGTGGACTACGCCCACACGCCGGATGCACTGGAGAAAGTGCTGTGCGGTATGCGGGAGCACGTCAATGGTCGACTACTCTGCGTGTTCGGCTGTGGCGGCGATCGCGACCGAAGCAAACGGCCGCAGATGGGCGAGGTCGCGCGCAGGCTGGCCGATCGCGTCATCCTGACTGATGACAATCCGCGCTCGGAGGACCCGGCGCAGATCGTCGCCGATATCCTCGGTGGGATTGAGACCCGCGATACTGTACACATCGAGCATGATCGCGCCACGGCGATTCGGGTCGGCATTGCCGCGGCCGGCGCGAATGACCTGGTCCTGGTGGCTGGCAAGGGGCATGAGGACTATCAGGAAGTGGCCGGAGAGCGCCTGCCCTTCAGCGATATCGAGCATGTGCAGCAGGCGCTGCAGGGAGGGGCCGCATGAGCATGCTGCGGCTTTCCGAACTGGCGGACCTCGTTGAAGGTCGAATGGTAGGCGACGATCGCTGGTTTGAGGGCGTAAGTACCGATACCCGTCAGCTGCACCAGGGTGAGCTGTTTGTGGCGCTGCAGGGCCCGAACTTTGACGGACACGATTACCTTGCGGCCGCGTGGCAGCGGGGTGCGGCCGGTGCACTGGTCGAGCACAGCGACGCCTGCGATATCGCAACGGTGCAGGTTGCTGACAGCCTGTTGGGCCTGGGACGGCTGGGCCAACAGTGGCGGCTGCGCAGCCCCGCGCAGGTGGTCGCGGTCACCGGCAGCAACGGCAAGACGACGTTGAAAGAGATGATTACCGCGATCCTTGCCTGCCAGGGTCCGGTGTTGGCGACCCGGGGCAATCTGAACAACGCCATCGGTGTCCCACTGACCCTATGTCGGCTGCGCGACGAGCGCTTTGCGGTCATCGAGCTGGGCGCCAATCATCGTGGCGAGATCGATTACCTCAGTGGACTGGTGCGTCCAGACGTGGCGGTGCTGAATAACGCCGGTCGCGCCCACCTCGAGGGTTTCGGCAGTCTCGAGGGTGTGGCCCAGGCAAAGGCCGAGATCATCAACGGGCTTGGCGCCGATGGTGTATTCGTATTCAACGCCGATGATCGCTTCGCGCCCATGTGGCGCCAACTCGCCACCGAACATGAGCAATGCACCTTTGGGGTTGTCAATCCAGCGGATGTCTCCAGCCCCGCGGATGCCTACGAGGTGGTCTGGAAAGCGGGGCGTTTTGATGCGCGCTTTCCGGTGATCTGTGCGCAGGGCGAGGTCGAGATAAACCTTCAGATGGCCGGCGAGCATAACCGGATGAACGCGCTCGCGGCCATTGCCGCGAGCCTGGCTGTCGGGGCGACACTGGCCTATGCCGCGCAGGGATTGCACGACTTGGCGCCGGTCGCCGGCCGTCTGTGCCCGCTGCCCGGCGTTAATGGCGCGCGCCTGATCGATGACAGCTATAACGCGAACCCGGATTCAGTGATCGCGGCGCTGCGCGTCCTTGGCGCGGCGCCGGGGCGGCGCACCCTGGTGTTGGGCGATCTGGCCGAACTCGGTGATGACGCCGAGGCGTTGCACAGGCAGCTGGGTGTGCAAGCGGCCAAGTTCGGCGTGGACAGGCTGCTGACCGTCGGCGCGTTGAGCGCCCATGCAGGGCAGGCGTTCGACGGCGATCACCATCACTATCCGGATCGTGCGTCATTGGCGAATGCCCTTATAGCGGAACTGTCCGAGGATGACAGCGTACTCATCAAGGGCTCGCGCTCGTCGAACATGGATCAACTGGTCTCCGGGCTGCGTCTCGAGGGGGCCGCATGTTGATCTACCTGGCCGATTATCTGGCGCAGTTCGATCGCGGATTTCTGGTGTTCCGCTACATCACACTGCGCACCATTTTGGCCGTACTCACGGCGTTGATCATCTCGTTCCTGGTTGGCCCGGCAATGATCCGTCGGCTCAGCCGTTACAACATCGGCCAGACAGTGCGTGAAGACGGTCCGCAGAGCCATTTATCGAAGTCCGGCACACCCACAATGGGAGGTGCGCTTATTCTGGTGGCGGTCGCCGTGGCCACGCTGCTGTGGGCCAATCTCGGTAACCGCTACGTCTGGATCGTACTGCTCACCACGCTGGCATTCGGGGCCATCGGTATGTGGGACGACTACCGCAAACTGGTGCTCAGGGACTCGCGCGGCCTGGCACCGCGCTGGAAGTATCTATGGCAGTCCCTGTTCGGCATCGCGGCCGCACTGGCGCTGTACGCGAGTGCTGTACTCCCGGCGGAGACGCAACTCCAGTTTCCTTTCTTCAAGCATTTCGTGCTGAATCTTGGTCCGCTGTTTGTCGTACTGAGTTATTTCGTCATCGTGGGCTCATCGAACGCCGTCAATCTGACCGATGGTCTGGATGGACTGGCGATCCTGCCCACGGTGCTGGTCGCCGGCGCGCTGGCCGTGTTCGCTTATGCGACCGGACATGTCCAGATCGCCGCGTACCTGTTGATACCGCACCTGCCGGGGGTCGGTGAGTTGACCGTGCTGTGTGGCGCCCTGGTAGGTGCGGGCCTTGGTTTTCTCTGGTTCAACGCCTACCCCGCGCAGGTCTTCATGGGCGACGTGGGTGCGCTGGCGCTGGGTGCTGCACTGGGGACGCTGGCGGTCGCAGTGCGTCAGGAGATCACGCTGCTGATCATGGGTGGTGTGTTTGTCGTGGAGACGGTGTCGGTGATGTTACAAGTGGCGTCGTTCAAGTTGACCGGTCGACGAATCTTCCGGATGGCGCCGTTGCATCATCACTTCGAACTCAAAGGGTGGCCGGAACCTCGGGTGATCGTGAGGTTCTGGATCATCACGGTCATTTTGGTGTTGGTTGGGCTGGCCAGCCTGAAGATTCGCTAAGGCATGAGCATGGCGCAGGCACTGCAACATGACAGACCGGGTGCAAAGACCCTGATCGTCGGTCTGGGGGCGACCGGGCTGTCGTGCGCGCGCCATCTGGCCAAACAGGGCATCCAGGTCGCGGTTGCCGATAGCCGCAGCGCCCCGCCAGGCCTCGATGCCTTGAACGACGAATTCCCGGATATTGCAGTGTTTCTAGGCCCGTTCGACGACCAGCTATTCGACAGTGCGGAATGCCTGGTAGTGAGCCCCGGGATTCCGGTATCGACACCGCAGATCGCGGCCGCGCGGGGACGTGGCGTACCGGTGATCGGCGACATAGAGCTGTTCGCGCGGGCGGCGCGCGCGCCGGTGGTGGCGATAACGGGATCCAACGGCAAGAGTACGGTAACTACGCTGCTCGGCGAAATGGCCAGGGCGAGCGGCATCCAGGTCGCCGTCGGCGGCAATCTGGGAGAACCGGCACTCGACCTGCTCGATGATGCAGTAGCGCTGTATGTGCTCGAGCTATCCAGTTTTCAGCTCGAGACCACGGAGGCGCTGCAGGCCGCGGTCGCCGCGGTCCTCAACGTCAGCCCGGATCATATGGATCGCTACACGGACCTGGAGACATACGCCGCAGTCAAAGCGCGCGTCATGCAAGGTGCGGGTGTGGGGGTGTACAACGCCGACGACCCTATTGTCGCAGCGATGGGCGGTGCCGACGATGCGTGGTATTTCACCCTCGGCGAATCGCAGAACGACAAGATGTTCGGCGTATGCGCAATCGATGGCATAGATTACCTGTGTCGCGCCGAACAGCCCTTGCTGGCGGCCGATGAGCTGAAGATCCCCGGGCAGCACAATCGCGCCAATGCGCTGGCCGCACTCGCCATGGGGACTTCGCTGGGACTGGATCTGAATGCAATGCTCGAGGTGTTGCGCAATTTCCACGGCCTGCCGCATCGCACGGAGTTTGTCGCCGGGATCGACGGTGTCTACTGGTACAACGACAGCAAAGGAACCAATGTCGGTGCGGCGATTGCGGCGCTGCAGGGGCTCGACCGGGGTGATGCGACGCGCACGGTGCTGATTGCCGGAGGTGATTGCAAAGGCGCTGATTTCGGACCGCTGGCGCCAGTCTTGGAATGTTGTGCGCGCGCATTGGTGCTGCTGGGCCGTGATGCAGCGGCAGTGGCCGCGATTGCGCCCGCGGCGCTGGCGGCGGTGCGCGCCGCAAACATGGATGATGCCGTGGCCAAGGCTGCGGGTCTCGCCCGACGCGGAGATCGCGTGTTGCTTTCGCCGGCCTGCGCCAGCTTCGACATGTTTGACGATTTCGCGCAGCGTGGTGATCGTTTCAAGCAGGCGGTAAGGAGGCTGGCGTGACGAGCGTGATGGCCCGACCGCGCAGTGGTACCGATCTGCGTCTGCCAGGCATGGATAGCGTGCTGCTGACCGCTGTGGTCGTGCTGGCCGGTTTCGGAATCGTGATGATTGCCTCGGCCTCGATGCATCTTGGCGAGCGGGACGGTGACATCCTGCGCTACGTCAATCGCCATCTGTTCGCGCTAGCGCTGGGCACGGTCGCCGCTTGGATGGTCTATCAGACACCGACGCGATGGTGGCACAAGTCGAGCACGACGCTGTACTTCCTCGGTCTGGCACTGCTGTTGCTGGTGTTCGTGCCCGGACTTGGGCGCGAGGCCAATGGTGCATTGCGCTGGGTCGCGGCGGGTCCATTGAGCCTGCAGACGTCGGAGTTCATGAAGGTCTTTATCGTCCTTTACATGAGTAGTTATCTGGTACGCCGGCAGCTGGAAGTGGCGCATTCCCCTTGGGGGTTCGTCAAACCTATTCTGTTGTTGCTGTTGGCGTGCTCGCTATTGATGCTACAGCCCGACTTCGGCACCACGGTTGTGCTTCTGATGACGGCATTCGGCATGTTGTTCCTGGGTGGCGCGCCGCTGTGGCAGTTTGCACTGCTGGTGGTGCTCGCAATCGGGTCGCTGTTGGCCCTGGTGTGGGTTTCGCCGTACCGCCTCGAGCGCGTGACCTCGTTCCTTAATCCCTGGGAGCATGCGCAGGATTCGGGTTATCAGTTGGCACAGGCGCTGATTGCCTTCGGTCGCGGCGAATGGACCGGCGTCGGGCTGGGTAACGGTATCCAGAAACAGTTTTATCTGCCCGAGGCGCACACCGATTTCGTGATGGCGGTGATCGGTGAGGAGTTCGGGTTGTTCGGCACGTTGCTGGTTATCTGCATGTTCGGAGTTATCGTCTGGCGCAGTTATGTGATCGGCGCACACGCCGAGCGGCGCGGTGACCGTTACGCGGCTTACATGGCCTATGGCTTGGGTCTTTGGCTCGGTATGCAGGCATTCATCAATATCGGCGTCAACGTGGGTTTGTTGCCGACCAAGGGGCTGACGCTGCCGTTTCTGAGTTATGGCAGCAATAGCATGATCGTGTGTTGTATCGCCGTCGGCATGTTGCTGCGGGTCCACTACGAGAACTCGATCGCCGCGGACGGCAAGGAAGGTCAGTGGCAGCGCGTATAACCATCATGGCAGGCGGTACCGGTGGGCACGTTTTTCCGGCCCTGGCGGTGGCGCACGAGATAGCCGCACGCGGTTGGCAGGTCAGCTGGTTGGGTACGCCAGATAGTTTTGAGTCTCGCGTGGTACCGCCCAGGGGTTCGAACTCGATACCATTGCGGCCTTTCGGTTACGCGGACAGGGTTGGGGCGACCGTTTGCTTGCGCCACTGCGTTTGTTGCGTGCGATGGTGCAAGCCATGCAAGTGCTTCGGCGTCGCCCGCAGCTGGTACTGGGGATGGGCGGTTTTGTCACCGGGCCAGGCGGACTCGTGAGTCGCTTACTCGGTGTACCGCTGGTCGTGCATGAGCAAAATGCCATCCCGGGCCTTGACCAATCGGTGGTTGGCGCGTTTGGCCCGATGCGTGCTCGAAGCGTTTCCCAACAGTTTCCCGAGGCCGTGTCGGTGCGCGGGCCGTCGGTAACCCGATTCGCAAAGAGATTGCAATGCTGCCGGCGCCGCGGCCGATCGATGCGCAGCGGCCCGTTCATCTGCTCGTGATGGGGGGCTCACTGGGCGCGCAGGCGCTCAACGAACGGGTTCCGCTGGCACTGGCCAGGTTGCCGGCAGGTGATCGTCCGCGGTGCGTCATCAGGCCGGCCGGGGCAAGGCCGACGTCACGCATGAGGCCTATGCGCACAGCGGCTGTCGTTGCTGAGGTAAGTGAGTTTGTTGATGACATGGCAGCCGCCTATCAGTGGGCGGACCTGGTCATCTGTCGGGCCGGGCGCGCTGACGGTATCTGAACTGATGGCCGCCGGGGTCGCGGCGATGCTGGTGCCGTTTCCGTTCGCGGTCGATGATCATCAGACGGTCAATGCGGGCCACCTCACCCGATGCCGATGCGGCCATATTGATGCCGCAGGCGAGCCTTACAACTGAGCGCCTGGCCGATCAGCTCGCCCAGCTGATCCAGGATCGTCCCCGCCTGCACCGGATGGCCGTGAATGCTTATGCGCTGTCGCGCCGTGATGCGACACGGCGGTGGCCGATATCTGCGAGGAGTGCGCGCGATGAACGAGCTGCCAATGACCGGGCTGCGTTACACCGCTGAGAGCATGGGTCGCATGCGGCGCTTGCATTTCGTCGGTATCGGCGGCGCTGGGATGAATGGTATTGCCCAGGTAATGCTCAACCTCGGCTACGAGATATCCGGCTCTGATCTCCGAAAGACAATGCCGGCGACCCGACGTTTGGAAGAGCAGGGTGCGTCGATACATATCGGCCACGCCGCCGGGCATGTGGCCGATGCGATGCGGTGGTCATTTCATCGCGGTGAAAGATGACAATCCGGAGAGTCATGGCGGCCCGGGTGCAGCGGTATCCCGGTCGTGCCTCGTGCCGAGATGTTGGCGGAAATCATGCGTTTCCGCTTCGGCATCGCCGTTGCCGGTACGCATGGCAAGACCACTACGACCAGTCTGATCGCCAGTCTCTTGATCGAGGGCGGGTCTGGATCCGACCTTCGTCATCGGCGGGCGCTTGAATGCCCGCGGCAGTTACGCCCATCTTGGTGAAGGCGAGGTGCTGGTCGCCGAAGCGGACGAGAGTGATGCCTCGTTCCTCTATCTGCAGCCGATGCTGGCAGTGGTCACCAATGTCGACGAAGACCATATGGCCACCTATGGCAATGATTTCGCGCGACTTACGTGCGACATTTCTTGAGTTTTTGCATCACCTGCCTTTCTACGGTCAGGCAGTGATGTGCATAGATGATCCCAACGTGTGTGATCTCTTGCCGGAGGTTACACGCAAGGTCACGACCTATGGCACCAGCGAAGAAGCCGATGTGCGCGCGGCCGACATGGTGCAGCAGCGAATGCAGACGAATTTCACGGTGCGGATGCATGGTCAGACGAATTTCCCCGTGGTCCTCAATATGCCAGGGCAGCACAACGTACTGAATGCCCTGGCTGCGATTGCGGTAGCGAACGAACTGGGTGTGAGTGTTTCAGCCATGCAATCGGCACTGGCCAGATTCGAGGGTATCGGACGCCGCTTTCAGGCAAGGTCTGGGTGCCGGGTCGGTGACTGCGAATTCATGCTGATCGATGACTATGGCCATCATCCTCGCGAGGTGGCCGCGACCCTTGAGGCGGTGCGTGCCGGGTGGCCCGGACGTCGACTGTTGCTCGCCTTTCAACCGCACCGTTACAGCCGTACGCATGATGCCTTCGAGGACTTTGTCGCGATCTTGTCGCAGGTCGATGTGCTGGTCCTGACTGAGGTGTATGCGGCCGGTGAGGCACCAATCGTCGGTGCTGATGGACGTGCGCTGAGTCGCGCGATCCGCGCGCGCGGCCACGTGGACCCGGTGTTTCTGGAGGACATCGTGGAATTGCCGTCGATACTTGCCGATATCGTCGCGGACGGTGACATCGTGATCACCATGGGGGCCGGCAACATAGGCGCCGTGGCGATGACCATGGCGGAGCAGCTGTGTCAATGAGGCAGAGAATGACGTCAGTCAGTTTTTGGAGGCAGAAGGATGCCGGGCTACGCAAGACCACGCAGCGGATGTCCTTCACGTGGCCCAAGGAATGGCGATGATGACAGCACCCAGCCAACCGATATTGCGCGGTGAGCTTCGCTTCGACGAGTCGCTCAAGCGCTATAACAGCTGGCGCGTTGGCGGCGCTGCAAGGCAGCTCTACCTGCCGGCCGACAGCGATGATCTGGCAGTTTTTCTGTGCACGCTGTCGGGCGGTGAGCCGCTCCTCTGGCTGGGCCTGGGCAGCAATCTGTTGATTCGCGACGGTGGTTTCCGCGGCACTGTCATTGCGTTGCAGGGATGCCTCAATGAATTGCAGATAAGCGGCAGCGAGGTACAGGTCGATGCGGGGGTGGCCTGCGCAAAGGTGGCCCGTGAATGCGCGCGTGCGGGCCTGGCCGGCGCCGCGTTCCTGGCCGGGATCCCAGGCACTATGGGCGGTGCCCTGGCAATGAATGCCGGTGCGTTCGGGGGTGAGACATGGTCGGTTGTCCGCACAGTGGCCACGATCGACAGACTCGGGGTGATTCGCCGGCGCGAGCCGAGTGAGTATCGAATCAATTACCGTGAGGTGGTTCGCCCAGGCGAGGAATGGTTCCTCGCTTGTACCTTGGGGCTTGCGCCTGGAGACGCCGACGCCGAACAGTTGGCCATTCGCAGATTGCTCGAACGGCGTGCTACGACACAACCGACGGGGCAGCCGAGCTGCGGTTCGACTTTCCGCAATCCGCCCAGCGACTACGCGGCTCGATTGATCGAGGCCAGCGGGCTCAAGGGCTTCCGCATTGGTGGCGCCGAGGTCTCGACGAAGCACGCGAATTTCATCATCAACACCGGCGACGCAAGCGCGGCCGACATCGAACAACTGATCCTCCATGTACAGGTGGAGGTGGCGCGTCGCCAAGGTGTAAACCTGCAGGCCGAAGTGCACATGGTGGGAGAGCCGCGATGAAACTGCGAGCCAGCGACTTTGGCAGGGTTGCGGTGCTCATGGGCGGCTGGGCCGCTGAGCGTGAGGTGTCTCTGGTTAGCGGCCAGGCGGTGCTTGACGGGCTGTTAAGGCGCGGCGTGGATGCACAGGGTATCGATGTGGGCAAAGACGTATTGCAGCGCCTCGCGGACGGCGGCTACGACCGTGTGTTCAACGTCTTGCACGGTCGGGGCGGCGAGGACGGTGTGATCCAGGGCGCTCTTGAGATCCTGGGTCTGCCCTATACCGGCAGTGGCGTAATGGGTTCGGCGATCGCCATGGACAAGTACCGGACCAAGCTGTTGTTACAGTCGCTCGGACTGCCGACGCCGGGGTTTGCGCTTATCAACGACGAAGATGATATTTCGGCCGCCTGCGAGCTGGGCTTTCCGCAGATGGTCAAACCGGCGCTTGAGGGCTCGAGTATCGGCATGGCGCGCGCAGACGATCCCGATCAGCTGCGCTCGGCCTGCGCCGCGGCGGCGAAATACAACAGCCATGTCATGACCGAGTGCTGGGTCAGCGGCGCCGAGTACACGGCCGCGATCCTTGGCCGCGACGCCCTGCCGCTGATCAAGCTCGAGACGGCACATGCGTTCTATGACTACGACGCTAAGTACGTCGCCGACGACACCCGTTACCTGATCCCCTGCGGCCTTGATCAGGCGAATGAGTCACAGCTCCAGGCGCTGGCGCTGCGGGCCTTCGATGCCGTCGGTGCCAGCGGCTGGGGGCGCGTGGACATACTGATGGATGGCGAAGGACGTCCTTGGCTGATCGAAGTGAATACCGTGCCGGGCATGACCAGCCACAGTCTGGTGCCGATGGCGGCCAAGGCGATCGGCATCGATTTTGATGAACTGGTCTGGCGCATCCTGGCGCAGTCGCTGGAGGCGGTGTGATGACACCGAGGGGGCACAGACGCAGTCAACCGCAGCGCAAGGCGTCGCAACGCAAGCCATGGCCCAGATTGCTCGGCACCGCCCTGACCCTCTGCCTAGTGGCGGTTGCGGTTGCTTTTGTCTATCACACGCTGTGGCAGCCAGGACGCCTGCCGCTGCGCGTGGTCGAGGTGAAAGGAGACTTTCGGCACCTAGAGTCCGTGCATATCGAGCGCAGCGTAATCGACGCTATCGATGGAGGATTCTTCAGCTGTGATATGCAGAAGCTGCGCGCTGCCGTGCTGTCGATACCCTGGGCCGAAGACGTAAGCATTCGGCGCGTCTGGCCGGATAAACTCAGCATGCTGGTCACCGAACGGGTGCCGTTGGCACGCTGGGGTGAAGATGCCCTGATCAGTGTTCGGTCCCGCATATTCCGACCCGCATCGCTGGGAGAGTATGCCGGTCTGGTCAAACTCAGCGGCCCTGCCGGGAGCGAGGACGGCGTGGTCGCTTTCTTCCAGGCTATTGTCTCGGCGGCCAGGGCGCGGGACCTCAGCATCCGCGAGGTGCAGTTAGACGAGCGTCGCCATTGGTGGGTGCGCTTTGCTGACGGGCTTACGTTGTCGCTCGGTCGCGAGGATATCGAGAATCGCCTGGCCCAATTCTTTCGTGTCTACCCCAAGCTGATCGCGGATCCTCAGCGTCGACCGGAGCGCATCGATATGCGCTATGCGCATGGTTTTGCCGTGCGCTGGCAGGAGCCGGATGCGAATGCGGGCGAATTGGAGGCGCAGGATAAAGTCTGATGGTCAAGCGTACTGACAAGAACATCATCGTTGGTCTGGATATCGGCACCTCCAAGGTGGTCGCCATAGTCGGGGAGGTGAGACAGGACAACGAGATCGAGATTATCGGGATCGGTTCGCATCCGTCGCGTGGCCTGAAAAAAGGTGTCGTGGTCAACATCGAGTCGACCGTGCAGTCGATTCAACGCGCGGTCGAAGAGGCCGAGCTCATGGCCGGGGTGGAAATCGATTCCGTTTTTGCCGGCATCGCGGGGAGCCATGTCTCGAGCCTGAATTCACATGGCATCGTTCCGATCAAGGACGGCGAGGTATCGCATGCCGATGTGGAACGCGTCATTGATGCGGCACGCGCGGTGGCAATCCCGGCTGATCAGAAGATTCTGCATATCCTGCCACAGGAATTCATTATCGATAATCAGGAAGGAATCCATGACCCAGTCGGCATGTCTGGCGTGCGCCTCGAGGCGCGGGTCCACATGGTGACCGGTGCGGTGAGTGCGGCACAGAACATTGTCAAATGCGTGCGGCGCTGTGGACTCGAGGTCGAAGACTTGATCCTCGAGCAACTAGCATCGAGTTACTCGGTGCTCGAGGACGACGAAAAAGATCTCGGCGTATGTCTGGTCGACATCGGCGGCGGCACTACCGATATCGCGGTATTCACCGGTGGCTCTATTCGCCATACGGCAGTCATTCCGATTGCCGGCGATCAGGTGACCAACGATATCGCGGTCGCCTTGCGCACCCCTACACAGCATGCAGAAGAGATCAAGCTGAAATACGCCTGTGCGCTCACTCAGCTTGCCAGCGCGGAAGAGACCATCGAGGTACCGAGCATCGGCGATCGGCCGCCGCGGCGTTTGTCGCGGCAGACGCTTGCCGAAGTAGTGGAGCCGCGCTACGAAGAGCTGCTGACGCTGATACAGGCGGAGTTACGCCGCTCCGGTTACGAGGACTTGGTCGCCGGCGGTGTCGTATTGACTGGCGGCAGTTCGAAGATGGAGGGCCTGATCGATCTCGCAGAGGAGGTTTTTCACATGCCGGTCAGGCTGGGCATTCCCCAGTACGTCACCGGCCTGGTTGACGTGGTTCGCAATCCCATTCATGCCACGGGCGTGGGATTGTTGTTGTTTGGATATCGCAACCGGGCGATGCGCGTGCCCGAGACTTTCTGGCGGTGGTGGGATGAAATCGGTCTGGAACCGGATGAAGAGCTGGTTCCAGGGAAACTTTTAATCAGATTGTATTCGAGCCCCGTTGGGGGCAGGTCTGCAGCAGGAGATAACGAGATGTTTGAGTTGATGGACGTAGATAGCCAAAACGCAGTGATCAAGGTAATCGGTGTTGGCGGCGGTGGAGGTAATGCCATAAATCACATGTTGCGTTCCAATATCGAGGGTGTGGAGTTTATCTGCGCCAACACGGATGCCCAGGCGCTGCGCAGCACCGAGGTGCGCACGGCGCTGCAGCTGGGTTCCAACGTGACGCGTGGACTCGGCGCGGGGGCCAATCCGGACCGTGGCTGCGAGGCGGCCATGGAGGACCGCGACCGGATCTGTGAGGCACTGGAGGGCGCGGATATGGTCTTCATAACCGCGGGCATGGGCGGCGGAACCGGTACCGGTGCGGCACCTGTGGTGGCCGAGGTGGCGAAAGATCTGGGTATCTTGACCGTGGCCGTCGTCACCAAGCCGTTTAGCTTTGAGGGCGGCAAGCGTATGCGGATTGCGGAAGAGGGCATCGCCAGACTCTCTGAGCACGTCGACTCGCTGATCACAATCCCGAACGAGAAACTTCTCTCGGTATTGGGTAAGACCACATCGCTGCTGGACGCGTTCAAGGCGGCCAACGATGTGCTGCTGAATGCAGTGCAGGGCATCGCCGAATTGATCACCAAACCTGGTCTAATCAATGTGGACTTCGCCGACGTACGCACGGTGATGGCCGAGATGGGTCTCGCCATGATGGGAACCGGCAAGTCGACCGGTGACCAGCGTGCGCGCGAGGCGGCCGAGCTGGCGATCCGCAGCCCGCTCCTCGAGGATGTCAATTTATCGGGCGCACGTGGCATCTTGGTAAATATCACTGCGGGCCTGGATCTGGCGATAGGCGAGTTCGACGAGGTGGGCAACACCGTGAAGGAGTTTGCGCGAGACGATGCGACCGTCGTCGTGGGAACGGTCATTGATCCGGACATGGTGGATGAGATGCGGGTCACGGTCGTTGCGACCGGCCTCGGTGAAGAAGAGCCGGCCGCCTTTAGACAACCCGAGGTGGAGATCAAGCCGGTGCGATTGATCAACAACGACGCCTTGGATACGGAAGAACTCGATTACACTTCGCTCGAAGTGCCGACCAACATCCGGCGCAGCCCCAAATCTGCCAACGACTATGTAAAGTCCGCAGAGAGCAAGGACATGGAGTATCTTGACATCCCTGCCTTTTTGCGACGACAGGCGGATTGATTGGGCCTCGATATGCGGCTAACTCATTAAAGGGCCGGACATTTTTGCTTGATCCGAGTAGCGGAAAAGACGAGAATCAGGGTAATCCCTAAGAAAAAATCGGGGGGGTTGCAGTACGGCGGCGTCGTTGAAGAGCTGTGATATTGAGCGCTTAAACAGCTGAAAATTAAAGGAAAATCGACTCTGGGGAGTCCACGTCGATGATAAAGCAGCGCACCTTGAAAAATGTAATCCGCGCCACCGGGGTGGGACTCCACACGGGGGAAAAGGTCTTTTTGACCCTGCGCCCGGCAGCACCTGACACCGGGATCGTGTTCCGTCGCGACGACCTCGAGTCGCCCCTGGACATCCCGGCCAGGGCCGAAAACGTTGGCGACACGCGGTTGTCGACTACTTTGGCGAAACACGGCGTGCGGATCTCGACGGTTGAGCACCTGTTGTCTGCATTTGCCGGACTGGGCATCGACAATGCCTATGCCGACGTCAGCGCTCCGGAGGTGCCGATCATGGACGGCAGCGCGGGGCCGTTCGTCTTTCTGATTCAGTCGGCAGGTGTGGAAGAGCAGAATGTCGCCAAACGCTTCATCCGAATCCGGAAGAGGTTAGAAGTCAGAGACGGCGATAAGATTGCGCGCTTCGAGCCGTTCAACGGATTCAAGGTGAGCTTTGGAATCGACTTCGACCATCCAGCGATGAGTGATGACAGTCGGCGCTCCGAGATCGATTTTTCGTCCACGTCGTTCGTGAAGGAAGTCAGTAGGGCCCGGACCTTCGGCTTCCTGCGCGAAATCGAGACCTTGCGTGAAAACGGCCTGGCGCTCGGCGGCAGTATGGATAACGCTATCGTCGTCGACGACTTCCGCGTCCTCAACGAGGACGGGCTGCGGTATGGGGACGAGTTCGTTAAACACAAGATCCTCGATGCGATCGGGGATCTGTACTTGCTGGGGCATAGTCTGATCGGTGCGTTCTATGGTTACAAATCTGGCCATGAACTCAATAATCGTCTCCTCAAGGCCCTGATTGCGCAGCCGGATGCCTGGGAAGAGGTGACTTTTGCCGAGGCAGAGCGGGCGCCGATATCTTTCATGAAGCCTGCGCACGTTTCTTGATAAATTACTGATTTAGTTATTTTTTTAACGCGAGGCCCAAGCGCGCCAGTGCGGCACGCAGCTGCGGATGCTTGGTATCCTCCGCGCTATCGTGGATAATTGAAGCCGCTACATCAGAGTGCTGCGCAGGTCTTTGACGCGGCCCACAGGATTCGCGTTCTACCAGCACCTTGACCGTTATCGCCGTCAACGCGGCGTGCTCAGGGCGCAATAGATTCAACAGCTCAGGTGCCAGATAACGCAGGCGCGTCGCCCACACCGGCGAGTCGACGTACAGAAGCAACAGGCGCTCACGAATCTGCGCGGCGCGGCAATGCGGCGCCAGGCCAGTAGGCAGCAATCGGCGAATCTGGTTGAGGAGCGCTTCTTGTGTGCGGACTTCTCGTTCGAGAAACTTGAGCGTAGGTTTGTCTTTTAGCAGGTGGCGAACCGACTTGGGGCTGCGGGGCATAGCGGGGTCTCTCAGCGCGGAGTCAACCGTTAAAGGCTACACCTTTGGCGGTCGATAAGTCTTAATGGTCGGCGGACAGACGAAATGAAAATCATATTCCTATCCGACGGGTGTCGACGCACTGCCAGCTTTGATCTCTGCCTCGCCAGGACAATGGTTGTCAGCGGGCTAGTCATGGTCTGTGTCACTGCCGCGTCTCTCTGGGGCGGCTTTTTGATTGGCCAACGGACCGCGGCACCACCACCCATCGGGATCGACGTCGCGTCGGCAGAGCTCTTGTCGCTGCTCAAGGCCGAACGGCAGGCGATCGCCGATGCCAAATCAGAGCAGCGGGCACATACTGATGTCTTGGCGCTCAAGATCGCCGAAATGCAGGGACACCTGATGCGCCTGAATGCGCTGGGCGACCGCCTCGTGGAGGTCGGTAAACTGGACAGCGAAGAGTTCGATTTTGCGTCATCTCCGCCAATGGGCGGCGTCGACGATACCCTGTCGGGCGAGACGCAGGACATCGCGGAGCTCAGCGCCGAAATGAGCCGCATCTCGGCGCTGCTTGACGATCGTGAGGACAAACTCGCGGCGATGGAACAGGTGTTTACCAACCGCGAACTGATGGCGGCGATAAAGATATCCGGGCGGCCGGTCAGGAAGGGCTGGATGTCCTCGGCCTATGGCAAGCGCACCGATCCCTTCAAAGGCAAGAAGTCCTTCCATCGTGGCCTCGATTTCGCGGGCAAGCCCGGCGCCGATGTTATCGCCGTGGCATCGGGTGTGGTCTCCCGTTCTGAGAAGGTCGATGGTTACGGAAATGTGGTCGAGATCAAACATGCCAACGGCTATTCCACTCTCTATGCGCACAATAAAGAAAATGTGGTGAAAGTCGGGGATGTAGTCAGCAAAGGTCAGACCATCGCGCTGCTTGGCAGCACCGGCCGCTCCAGTGGGCCGCACGTGCATTTCGAGGTACACCGAGACGGCAAGCACCACAACCCGCTGCGCTTCGTGGGTAAGCCCTAGCAGCCTGTCGGACTTAACACTGTTTGGCTGCAAATCCCTGGATAGCGATCAACTCCGCTTGTCCTCTTCGTCGAATAGCCGGGCTATTCCCGTCAAACGATAACCTGATTTGATTTGCTCCCAGTGATTTTCGTTGCAAACGGTCAAGTCCGACAGGCTGCTGGCGCATGCGCAGCTGCCCTACCTGAAGCCCCGCTGCGGCGGGTTTTTTCGTTGCTTCAACCGCGTTCAAAAGCCCGATTGAGTTATCATTCGGGCCTTTGTTTTCCAGCCTTTCGGAGAAGGTCCTAGGTTAATGCTCAACAATCTCGTCAAGAAGGTCTTCGGTAGCCGAAACGATCGGCTGGTGAAGCGCATGCTCAAGTCGGTGGAGCAAATCAACGTATTGGAACCGGCTCTGGTCGAACTCAGCGACGATGCGTTGGCTGCGAAGACTGTCGAGTTTCGCGAGCGATTGACAAATGGCGAAAGCACCGAGCAATTGCTCCCCGAGGCCTTCGCTGTGGTCCGCGAAGCCGGTAAACGGGCACTGGGGATGCGCCATTTCGACGTGCAGATGATCGGTGGCATGGTGCTCAACCAGGGCGAGATCGCCGAGATGCGGACGGGTGAGGGAAAGACCTTGGTGGCCACACTGGCGGTCTACTTGAATGCGTTGGTGGGCAAAGGCGTGCATGTCGTCACCGTCAACGACTACCTGGCTAGACGCGACGCTGGTTGGATGGGGCGCCTCTATCATTTCCTCGGGATGAGCACCGGCGTGATCAATTCCTCCGGGGGCATGGGTCCGGACAGCGCTTCGTATATGCTCGATCTCGACTACCCTGGCGACGGCGGCGGTTATCAGCATCTGCGTCCGGTCACGCGCGCCCAGGCCTACGCGTGCGACATTACCTACGGTACCAACAACGAGTTTGGCTTCGACTATCTTCGCGACAACATGTCGTTTTCCGCCGAGCAGCGCGCCCAACGGCGCTATTTCGCGGTGGTCGACGAGGTCGACTCCATCTTGATCGACGAGGCGCGCACGCCGTTGATAATCTCCGGGCCTGCCGAGGACAGCTCGGAGCTTTACCGGCAGGTCAATGGCATCCCGCGCGAGCTGGAGCGCCAGGATCCGATCACCAACGACGAGGGGAAACCGGATTTCGGGCCGGGTGATTACTCGGTGGATGAAAAATCACGCCAGGTCTTCCTGAGCGACCAGGGCCATGAAAAGGTCGAGCACATGCTCAGTGAGGCAGGTCTCTTGGCCGAAGGGGAAAGCCTCTACGATCCTGGCAACATCATGTTGATGCATCATGTGATGGCAGCGCTGCGTGCCCATGCGCTGTTTCAGCGCAACGTCGACTACATCGTGCGCGATGGGCAGATCGTTATCGTTGATGAGTTCACCGGCCGGACCATGCCCGGCCGCCGCTGGTCGGATGGTCTGCATCAGGCAATCGAGGCGAAGGAGGGGGTGCATATCCAGCAGGAGAATCAGACGCTTGCCTCGATCACCTTCCAAAACTATTTCCGCCTGTACGACAAGTTGTCCGGCATGACCGGCACCGCAGACACCGAGGCCTTCGAATTTCAGCAGATCTATGGCCTCGAGGTGGTCGTCATCCCGACCAACATGCCCATGGTGCGCGACGACCAGACGGATTTGGTTTACCTCACCCAGGCAGAAAAGTATCGGGCGATCGTTGAGGATGCACGCGACTGTGTGAAACGTGGCCAGCCGGTGCTGGTCGGTACGGCGTCGATCGAGGTCTCCGAGCTAGTCTCGAAGATGCTCGAAGAGGCGAAGATCGACCACCAGGTGCTGAACGCTAAACAGCATGAGCGCGAGGCTCAGATCGTTGCCGAGGCGGGACGGCCCGGCGCGGTGACCATCGCTACCAATATGGCGGGACGTGGCACCGACATCGTGCTCGGCGGCAATATCGAGGTCGAACTGGGCCAGTTGGGTGAGTCACCCAGTGAAGAGCAGATTGCCGCACTGAAGGCCGATTCGCAGCAGCGCCACGAAAAGGTACTGAGCGCCGGCGGGCTGCGCGTGATCGGCACCGAGCGCCATGAGTCACGTCGCATCGACAATCAGCTGCGTGGCCGTTCCGGCCGTCAGGGCGATCCTGGTTCATCGCGCTTCTACCTGTCGCTCGAAGACAGTCTGATGCGCATCTTCGCCTCCGAGCGCGTCTCCGGGCTGATGCAGAAGCTGGGCATGCAAGAAGGCGAGGCAATCGAACACCCATGGGTGAACAAGGCGATCGAAAACGCACAGCGCAAGGTCGAGGGGCGGAACTTCGACATTCGCAAGCAGCTTCTCGAGTATGACGACGTCGCCAACGATCAGCGCAAGGTCGTCTACCAGCAGCGCGACGAGCTCATGGATAGCGAAGATATCTCCGAGACCATCCATAATCTGCGCTTTGATATCCTCAACTCGGTGATCAACGGCTACATACCGCCGCAGAGTCTCGAAGAGCAGTGGGACGTCCCAGGGTTGACCAAGGCCCTTGAGGAGAATTTTGGCCTCGAGGCACCTGTCCAGGAATGGCTGGATCAGGACGAAGGCCTGCATGAAGAGACGCTGCGGCAGCGCATCCTCGATGAACTTGAAAGGATCTATGCCGACAAGGAGGCGCAGGCTGGCGCACAACAGATGCGGCGGATCGAAAAAGAGGTGATGTTGTTCACGCTCGATTCGCATTGGAAGGAGCACTTGGCCGCGATGGACTATCTGCGCCAGGGTATCCACCTCCGCGGCTACGCACAGAAGAACCCCAAGCAGGAATACAAGCGCGAGGCATTCGATATGTTCTCGGCGATGCTGGATGCCATCAAGCTCGAGGTTATCCAGATCCTCAGCCGCCTACAGCTGCAGGCCCCACCCGGTATGCCCGAGTATGTGCCCGATCCGTCCGAGTTCGAGTTCAAACATGAGGCGTTCGAGGGCCTGGGCGGCACGACGGCCGACGAGGCCGAGGCGCCGGTAATGGAAGAGAAGAAGCCCTTCGTGCGGCCGGATCGCAAGGTCGGGCGCAACGACCCCTGCCCCTGCGGTTCGGGAAAGAAATACAAGCACTGCCACGGCAAGCTGCAATAAGGCCCAGCAGGCGATTATGCAGGCTAGAGTCCCGGGCGTCCGACTATCGACCGCGGCCGCGGGTATCCGCTACAGGGGCCGTGACGACCTGTTGCTGATCGAATTGGCGGAAGGTGGGACCTGCGCGGCGGTGTTCACCCGAAATGCGTTTTGTGCGGCACCGGTCACGGTTGCGCGCGAACACCTCGCCAAGGGGCCTGTTCGTTACCTACTGATCAATGCCGGCAATGCGAATGCGGGCACTGGATCGTCGGGTCTGCGCGCCGCGCGGGAGACATGTCGCCTGTTGGCCGGCATGGCCGGCTGCGCGATGAGCCAGGTACTGCCGTTTTCGACGGGTGTGATCGGCGAGGACCTGCCTGTGGACCCTTTTGCGCAGTCGGTCCCGGCCCTGCTATCGGGGCTTGCCGAGGATAACTGGGCCGGCGCGGCCGCGGCCATTATGACCACAGATACTGTCGCGAAGCTGGTGACGCACCAGGTCGGCCTGTCGAGCGGTGTGATTACCCTGACCGGGATCGCCAAGGGTTCGGGCATGATCTGCCCGGACATGGCTACCATGCTGGCCTTTGTCGCGACGGACGCTGAAGTTCCCCAAGCCGTGCTGCAGGCACTGCTTCAGGAGGCCGTGGCCGGTTCGTTCAATGCGATTACCGTAGACGGCGATACCTCGACCAACGATGCCTGCGTGCTGCTGGCCAGTGGCAGGTCCGCGGTGCGGGTCGACGCCGCGAATTCGGCGGACGGGCGACGGTTGGGCGATGCGTTGAACGCGGTATGCAGTGAACTCGCCGAGCGCATCGTGCGCGATGGCGAGGGTGCGACCAAGCTGGTGCGTATCCGGGTGGCGTCTGCGGCGGACCGCGACGAGGCGCGTACTGTCGCCTATACCGTGGCGCACTCGCCGCTGGTGAAGACCGCGCTCTTCGCGTCCGATCCGAACTGGGGACGTATCCTTGCGGCGGTCGGCAGGTCGGGTATCGCGGAACTCGATATCGAACAGGTGCGTATCTGGTTGGGTGATGCCGCTATCGTGAGCGGCGGCGGCCGCGATCCCGAATACACCGAGGCGGCCGGGCAGGCGGTGATGCGCGACAGCGAGATCCTGATGCGAATCGATCTCGGCCGCGGTACCGCCGCGACCGAGCTGCTGACCTGTGATCTCTCCTACGACTATGTGAAGATCAACGCGGAATACCGGTCTTAGCCGCATGGCGCTTAGTCAGCGCAACCGTGAGGAATCTGGGCGCTCCGGGGGGTTCGAGCCGAGGGCGTCTCCAGCAAGGATGCTGCAGTCGAGCCTCCAGGGAGGGATTCACGGCGTCACTCGGCTCGAATCCGTCGGGGCGCAAGCTCCTGACTAAGTAACATTACGGTCTTAGCCCTTGGGGCGAGGGGTAGGCAAGTGACAGTCGTCATGATGCGGCGTGGTGAGTCGCGGCGTTGAGTACGGGGTGTTCGATTTGAGGTCTCATTCTGCGCTATCCCATGACGGCTCGGATTCATGACGCCTCCCAATGATTCCCCTGGCCCTGATCAGAGCGGCGGGCCGATCCATGTCGCCGCAGCGGCGTTGATCGACGACCGTGATCGGGTACTGTTGGCCAGGCGCCCTGTGGATGCGCACCAGGGAGGGCTGTGGGAATTTCCTGGCGGCAAGCGGGAGGCCGGGGAATCGGTCGCGGAGGCGCTGCGCCGCGAGCTGCACGAAGAGCTGGGTATCGTACTGCAGCGGCATCGTCCGTTGATCCGCGTGCACCACCAGTATGCCGATCGCAGTGTCTTGCTCGACGTGCATCGGGTCACGGCCTGGCAGGGCCAGCCGGTGGGTCGCCAGGGGCAGCCGTTGGCGTGGGTTCTACCCGACGAACTCGATGACTACCCGATGCCGGCGGCAGATGTGCCCATAGTCAGTGCGCTGCGGCTGCCTCCCGTCTATCTGATCACCCCGCCAAAGATCGCCGACCAGACCGCTTTCTTGCACGCGCTGGAGCGCAGCGTCGCCGACGGTATACGCCTGGTACAGCTGCGGCTGTTCGATATCGACGACGCGACCTTGTTGCAGATAGGGCGCGCGGCCTGCGCGCTGTGTCATGCAGGGCAGGCACGTGTGTTGCTCAACGGCAGCCCCGAGGCTGCCGCTGCGATCGGCGCCGACGGGGTACACCTCAACAGGCGCGCGCTCTATCTGCACCCGCAACGGCCGATCGAGGCCACGCAGCTGCTGGCTGCGTCTTGCCATAACCCGCAGGATCTCGCGCAGGCAGCCGGGCTCGGCGCGGATTTCGCGCTGCTATCGCCGGTGCTGCCAACCCGCAGTCACCCCGATGCCGACCCGCTTGGCTGGGAACGCTTTGCCGGCTGGGTCGACGATGCCCGGCTACCGGTATTTGCGCTCGGCGGTATGCACCCCGACCTACTCGAGGCCGCATGGCGGCATGGTGCCCAGGGGATTGCAGGGATTCGGGGGCTCTGGGCCGATGAGTCGGCTGGGTAGATATTGGATATTCTTCGTGATCGTCGCGGTCGGCCTGGCGCTGAGCTGGGGACAGGTCGGGCGCAAGGTGCAGCGGGTATTCGACAGCTCGCCCGTGGTCTACCTGCGCACCGAGACCCCGTGTCGACCCCAATTGACACCCTGTGCCGCGGTGGCGGGCGATCGCGCCCTGGTGCTCGGCCCGGCGCAGAGCGGTCTGCGGGTGAAGCAGGCCGGCCTGCGCCACGCGGAGATCAAGACAGCCGCCGCGACCTTCCTGGCCGCCGACGGCGTCGAGCTTGGCGACGAGGTCCTGATACGGGGCGCAGACGAATGGCTGATTCGGCGTCCGCCGGAGGCGACGCGGTCGCTAAGGTTGCGTTTCTCCGCCGACGGCGAGACCACCGTGGCGGAGTTTCCCGTTCAGGCGTCGTCCGGCGTCTCGGGCAGATAAGCCGGTTTACCCGGGATGCGCTTCTCTTCAGTCAACCATTCGCCGAGATCGATCAGTTTGCAGCGCTCGCTGCAAAAAGGCCGCCATTTCTGCTGCGGCGTCCAGTCCACCGGTTTTTTACAGGTTGGACAGCTGACTTGCAGGTTAACCGTCATATCACACAGGTGCTCAGGGAGAAGGGAACGGTCCGGCCGACCTGAATCGGGTGCTGCCAGTCGCTGCACTCCAGAAACCGGATGCTGAAGCGGTGCTTGCCGCCGCTGATCTCGGCAAACAGGCCGGCCATCGAAGGTATCCGGACGCGCACCAGATGGGCCGCCATGTTGCTCGGCAAGGATTTCTGGAAGAAGCCGTTGGTGGCCTGTTCCTCCGTGGGAACGGCACTGTTGCGGATCAGCTTCAGGAGCAGGTCGACGGAATCCTGGACCGGGCTGAGTGAATGGCGCCACTCATCGAGCTGCGCAAGGCGCTCGTCCTGGGGCATCTGCAGCCAGTAGTGATATTGCGGCAGGTCGAAATCGAAGGTCCCGCCGGCGATGCTGCTGCGCTGCACAATGCTGTTCAGGAAATCGTTGCTGCGCAATGGCTGCCCGAGCTGGCCGCTCACTTCTCGCACGCTCTCACAGGATTGGTACAGGTGCTGCAGGATCTTATCCAGGCGATCGGTGTCCACGCCTGGCGTGTCCGCCATGCGTGACAAGGAATGGCGATAGCGGTCCAGATCCTTCAGGAGTTCGGACTTGATGTCGGCGCGCGCCAAGACAATGGCGATATCGAGCAGCGCCGACATGGCGGCGCGTGCATGCCATTCCTCGGCCCGCGGAAGATGAAAATCCAGCTGCTCGAACAGATGCGACAGGCGCAGCCAGGTGCGGCATTTTTCGTTCAGCGGGTGCTCGAAAACGGTCGTCTCAGACAATGAAAGGTCCCTGAGGGCAAGATCGGGCCCGTATTCTCGGCCAGCCGGCCGGTCGGGTAAAGCACCGAAGGGTCAAAGCGGGCGCTGCTGCAGATATTGCTGGTGCAGCGACTGCACTGCGGCGCGCAGGCGGTCGAGACTGCCGTCGTTGTGGATCACGTCGTCCGCGTTGCGCAGGCGCGTGGCCCGATAGGTCTGGGCCTGCATGATTTGCTCGATCTGGGTGTCGTTCAGGGCATCGCGCGCGGCCACACGTCGGCGCTGCATCGCCTCCGGCACGTCGATCAGCAGCACCCGATCCACCAAGTCCTGTTGGCCGGTCTCGAACAGCAGCGGTATCACGAAGATCACATACGGCGCGGTCGTCTGCTCTGCCCTGGCCAACATCGCGGTGCGGATGCGTGGATGCAGGATCTGCTCGAGTCGCCGGCGCGCGCCGGCATCGCTGAATATCCGCTCGCGCAGGCGGGCGCGGTCGAGGCGGCCGGCGCCGTCCAGTACGTCTGCGCCGAAGGCCGTCACGATCTCGGCCAGCGCCGGTTGCCCGGGTTCCACCAGTTCGCGGCTGAGTAGGTCGGTGTCGATCACCTCCGCCCCGAATTCTGCGAAGTAATCAGCGGCAGTCGTCTTACCGCTGCCGATGCCGCCGGTCAGCCCGATCTTGAGCAAATGCGTTGCCCCGTGCCGTGAGTTCAGCGCCCATTAGAGCGGGGTCCCGATCGCGAACGCAAGCGCGACAGGTGAAGCACGGGGTAATGGTGGGTCTCAGGCCAGTCCCGCCAGCTGCAGGTAGGCACTATTGATCTGTTCGCCCCAGATCAGTGCGACCAGTCCGGCCACGGCCAGATAGGGGCCGAAGGGGATGGGGATCTGGCGATCCCGCGCGCGCACGACCACCAGGGTGATGCCGACAATGGCGCCGATCAAAGACGACAGCAACACGATCAGCGGCAGCATCTGCCAGCCGAGAAAGGCGCCGAAGACCGCCAGCAGCTTGAAATCTCCGTAGCCCATACCCTCGCGGCCGGTGAGCAGACGGAAGACCTGGAACACCAGCCACAGGCTGAGATAGCCGGCGGTGGCGCCGATCACCGCCGCAGGCAGATTGGTGAACATCCCGTTCAGGTTGGCCAGCAGGCCGAGCCAGACCAGCGGCAGGGTCAACTGGTCGGGCAGCAGCTGTTCGTCGAGGTCGATCACCGTCATCGCGATCAGGCCCCAGAGCAGGATCAGGGCGACCGCCGCAGTCGGGGTGGCGCCGAAATGCACGACCATCCCCATACTCAGCAGACCGGTCGCGGCCTCGACCAGCGGATAGCGTATGCCGATCGGCGTCGAGCAGCTGCTGCAGCGTCCGCGCAGCAGCAGGTAGCTGATCAGCGGTATGTTTTCCCAGGCCCTTATGCCGTGACCGCACTGCGGGCAGGTGGAGGCGGGGGTGATCAGATAGTCGAGGCCGAACCAGCGACTGGGCAATGGCTGCGAGGGCTCATCGCGCAGGTCCGCACAGGCCTCCGTGAGTTCGGCCTGCATGCGCCGTGGCAGGCGCAGGATCACGACATTCAGGAAGCTGCCGACGACCAGGCCGAGCAGCAGCGCGGCATAGGGCGCCAGGTCCATGGCAACGCTGCGCCCGGGCATCGCTCAGCTGCCGGAGACCACCGAACCGAGCTGGAAGATCGGCAGATAGAGTGCGATGACCAGGCCGCCGATGACGGTGCCCAGAATCACCATGATCAGCGGTTCGAGCAGGCTGCTCAGCGCATCGACGGCGTTGTCGACCTCTTCCTCGTAGAAGTCGGCGACCTTGGCCAGCATGTCGTCCAGCGCGCCCGACTCCTCACCGATGGTGACCATCTGGATCACCATGTGCGGGAACAGGCCTTGCTGCCGCATGGACAGCTGCAGCGACTGGCCGGTGGCGACGTCGTCGCGCATCTTCAGCACCGCCTGCTCGTAGACGGTGCTGCCGGTCGCCCCGGCGACCGACTGCAGGGCCTCGACCAGGGGCACACCGGCCGCAAACATCGTCGACGTGGTGCGGCAGAAGCGCGCCAGCGCGGCCTTGTGCATGATCATGCCGATGACCGGTACCTTGAGCAGCAGGCGGTCCAGGGTCTCGCGGAACTTGGGCGATCGTTTCCAGATGTTCGACGCCGACCACGACAGCGGCCACGATCACCGCGCCAGGATCGCCCACCACCAGCGCGGCGACGAAGTCCGAGATCGTGATGACGAACAGGGTAAAGGCCGGCAGGTCGGCGCCGAAACTGCTGAACAGGTCTTTGAACTGCGGGATCACGAAGATCATGATGATCGCGGTGATCAGGATGGCGACCACGATCACCGCGGTCGGGTAGAATAGCGCCTTCTTGATCTTCGCCTTCAGCGATTCGGTCTTTTCCTTGTAGGTGGCGATCTTGTCGAGCAGGGTCTCGAGCACGCCGGCCTGCTCGCCGGCCTCGACCAGGTTGCAGAACAGGTCGTCGAAATACAGCGGGTGTTTGCGCAGCGCGGCCGTCAGCGAGGTACCGCCCTCGACGTCCGCCTTGATCGACAGCACCATCTCCTGCATCGAGGGGTTGTTGTGGCCGCGGCCGACGATATCGAAGGCCTGCACCATCGGCACGCCGGCCGACATCATGGTGGCGAGCTGGCGGGAAAAGATCGCGATGTCCTTGCTGGTGATCTTCTTCTTGCGGTTGGTGAAGATCGAGCTGCTCTTCTTGCGCACCTTGATGCGGCGTGATGCCCTGGCGGCGCATGTCGGCGCGCGCCAGCGCGATCGTCGCGGCGCGTGACTCGCCCTTGACCCGGTTGCCCTTGCGGTCTGTCCCCTCCCAGGTGAAGACCAGGGCCTTTTCCGGTTTGGGTGCCGCTGCTGTCGCTGCCTTTCGTTGCCATGCTGTGATCCGTTTAGTCCTTGGTGACTCGATTGATCTCTTCCAGGCTGGTGATGCCTGCCTTGACCTTGGCTAGACCCGAGGCGCGCAGGTCCTGGAGCCCCTCCGACCTGGCCAGGTCGCGTATCTGGATGGCGTTGGCGCCTTCCATGATGAGTTTGCCCATCGCGTCCGTGACCGGCATGACCTCGAACACGCCGATGCGCCCGCGGTAGCCCTTGGTGCACTTGTCGCAGCCGACCGGTTTGTAGACCTCCAACGCCCTGCTTTATGTCGTCCTCGGTGAAGCCCTCTTCGATGAGCGCATCATGCGGCACATCCTCGATGGTCTTGCAGTGCTCGCACAGGCGGCGCGCAAGACGCTGGGCCATGATCAGGTTGACCGACGAGGCGATGTTGAACGGCGGCACGCCCATCTGGGCCAGACGGGTCAGGGTCTGGGGTGCGTCGTTGGTGTGCAGGGTCGACAGCACCAGGTGGCCGGTCTGTGCGGCCTTGACCGCGATCTCGGCGGTTTCGAGGTCGCGCACCTCACCGACCATCACGATATCCGGATCCTGGCGCAGGAAGGCACGCAGCGCCTCCGCGAAGGTCAGGCCGGTCTTGGGATTGACATTGACCTGGTTGATGCCCGCGACCTGGATCTCCACCGGGTCTTCCGCGGTCGAGATGTTCACCTCGGGGGCGTTCAGCATATTCAGCGCGGTGTACAGGGTAACCGTTTTACCGCTGCCGGTCGGGCCGGTGACCAGCACCATGCCGTAGGGTTTCTCGATAGCCTCCAGGAAGTGCTTTCGCTGCCTCTCGTCGAAGCCGAGGGACTCGACACCCAGCGTCGCCGCGGATGAATCCAGGATACGCAGCACCACCTTCTCGCCGTACAGCGTGGGCAAGGTATTGGCGCGAAAATCGATCGAGCGGTTGCGTGACAGCACCATCTTGATGCGTCCGTCCTGCGGTACCCGCCGCTCGGCCACATTCATGCGTGCCATGACCTTGATGCGCGCGGCCAGGCGGGCCGCGATATTGATCGGCGGCGTGGCTTTCTCGTGCAGCATGCCGTCCTGGCGGAAGCGCACGCGGAAGTTCTTTTCGTAGGGCTCGAAATGGATATCCGACGCCCCGGCGTTGATGGCGTCGAGCAGGATCTTGTTGACATAGCGCACCACCGGCGCATCGTCGATATCGAGGTTCGAGTCCTTGTCGCCGGCCTCGTCTTCGTCCGACTGGATGTCGAGATTCTCGAGATCCTCATCGAGCAGCGCGCTCATCGCGGTGTCTTGGGCATCGATCGCGTGCTCGATCGCCGCCACCAGCTTGTCGTCCTCGACCAGCACCGCATCGGTGGTCAGGCCGGTGTGGAATTTGATCTCGTCCAGTCCCTGGTGGTTGGTCGGGTCCGAGACCGCAAGGAAAAGCCGATTGCCGCGCTTGATCAGCGGCAGTGCATGATGCTTGCGGACCAGTTTCTCGTCGACCAGGCCGGAGGGCATGTTCTCCGGATCGATGGCATCGAGGTCGAACAGCGGCACACCGTATTCGACGGAGCGGCCACCGCCACATCGTGCGCTTTCACCAGGCCCTGACTGACCACATAGGTGACCCAGGGTCGCTGCGCCAGGTTGCCGCCTCGGTCGCCGCGGTGGCCTGTTCTTCTGACAATAGGCCGTCGCGGACCAGGCGCAGTGCGAGGCCGCCGAGACGGGTGATGGGTTCCATGGTTGCCATAGGTAATTCAGAGACCTTGCGCTAGTCGATAGTGTTAGAGTTCTTAAGTATATAACCGACGAAGTTCTTTATGTGCGCCGAGACGCACGTCTCCGGATATCGAGGTCATCGGCCCGGCCGACCGACTTTAGGCGATCGGATGGTGCGTCAGGGACAGCGTGTGACTGTGCGCTCAGGGTATCGGATCGCAGCAGGTGCTGCATGCGATCCTCGCAGCGTAACCAGCGGCCGCTCGGGAGTAGGTGACAGTCGAGCGTATAGTTGGTGGCAGTCGCACCCACAATGGCATAGGTATAGAGATCCTGGTCGCCGTCGGGCTGCCAGCGGAGCTGCGGCGGTAGCCTTCGGGTCGAAGGTGGCGCCGGCGACTGGTAGGTGTTATTTTCCAGGCGCCAGTCTTCGAGAAAGACGCGCAGGGAGTCGGCGTTGGCGCGCGGCGGTAGCCAGCTGCGCCTTCGCGCAAATAACCCTCGTAGGCGGGAACAGCGATGCCGCGATGATCGCCAAGATGGCGATCGTGACCATCAACTCGACGAGGCTGAATCCGGGCGGAGTTTGGTGAGTTTCATCGTGCTAAATTGAAAGTGTGAAATCTGCACGGGCCGTGTCCCGGCGAGATTCGGGACACGGCGACCTGCCTTCACTCCACTAACATCGTCTATTTACAGGAACGTGGCGTCGACTCGCGTAGAGCCGGTCGGGATTTCTAGGTAGTTCGGGCGGTGAAGCACGATGACCTCAGAGCCGACGGTGGCATCTAGAGCTCAATCGCGATTGCACCCGCTGTATCGTCGGCAGTTCCGCCCGTCAATGAATGCGGCAGCCCCGGCAGGTGCGGGTCGGCTGTCCGGATCAATAATCGCCCGAATCTCGGCAAAGTCCAGCGCGACTACCGAGGTTGGGTCACCTGTGCGGGCGATCGTTGCGGCACGCTTCGCCATTTCCGATTTAAGACTGCGGATACCTGTATCGTAGTGATCCGTCACCTTCGCCATCCGTGCCTCACGGATATAATTGTTATACGCCGGGATGGCAATCGCCGCGAGGATCGCGATGATCGCCACCACGATCATGAGTTCGATAAGTGTAAAGCCTGACTGCTTCTTCATGGGTTTC
Source organism: uncultured Gammaproteobacteria bacterium (assembly GCA_963736445.1). Lineage (GTDB taxonomy): Bacteria > Pseudomonadota > Gammaproteobacteria > Chromatiales > Chromatiaceae > Thiosocius. The sequence goes on from CAVTOY010000007.1 coordinate 129,218, forward strand.
TCCTGGTTGACTTGAGCGGTCGCCACAGCGTAGCGGCCGTAGGGTTGCGAACTTTAAGGACTTTGCCGTGCGGTTGATTCGGACGGCGCGCCTCTGTCCCGATACAAGGCAGGTAGCGTGCCAAGGTCACAAAAAGTCACTGAGATAGGAAAGAAATGGTGGAAAACCGGACCCGCTTCACAGATTTGAAGAATGGGCTTCGGATCCCGGGCACGGGATTCGCATGCCTTCCGATGCCGCAAAGACGCACTGCGTCACTTACTGACCCTCTGTGTCAGTGCCCTTCTCATCGCCGTCGAGACCGAGCTTCTCGAGACGGTAACGCAACGCGCGAAAGCTGATACCCAGTGCCTTGGCCGCCGCGGTGCGGTTCCAGCGCGTGGCCTCCAGCGCCTGGGTGATCACCTGGCGCTCTACCTCGGCCAGGTAGTCCTCCAGGCCCTGTCCGGGAGCAGTGGCCGGCACGCGCTCGGCGCTCGGCGCCGGAGCGGCGCCAAAGCCGAGATTGTCGACGGTGATAGTGTGGTCGTCGCAGAGCGCGGTCGCGCGCTCCAGGATATTCTCGAGCTCGCGTACGTTGCCGGGAAAACCGTAGTGAAGCAGCGCCTCCCGGGCCGCGGGTTGGATCTGCGGTGGGGCTTCTCCCATGCGCTGTGCCAGGCGCTCCAGGATATGGTCGATCATCACCGGGATGTCCTCGCGGCGCGTGCGCAGCGGCGCCATCACCAGTTCGATCACGTGTACGCGATAGAAGAGATCCTGGCGGAACTCGCCGCTGGCGACCATGCCTGGCAGGTCCTTGTGGCTGGCGCTGATGATGCGCACGTCGACCCCCTCCTCGCTGGCCGCCCCGACCGGGCGAACGGTCTTTTCCTGGATCGCGCGCAGCAGTTTCACCTGCATCGACAGCGGCAGGTCGGCGACCTCGTCGAGAAACAGCGTGCCGCCGTCGGCGGTCTGGAACAGTCCGGGCTTGTCGCGCACCGCGCCGGTGAAGCTGCCCTTGATGTGGCCAAAGAACTCGCTCTCCATCAGGTCCTGTGGAATGGCGCCGCAGTTGACCGCGACAAACGGCCGCTCGGCGCGCGGGCTGCGCGCATGAATGGCGCGTGCGGCCAGTTCCTTGCCGGTACCGGACTCGCCGCTGATGAACACCGGCGCCTGATTCCGCGCCAGCTTCTCGATCAGCCGGCGGATCTCCTGCATGGCCGGCGAGACTCCCAGCAGCTCGCCGTCGAGGGTCGGCGCGACGGGCGCCGCCTCGCCCTGGTCCAGGCGCAGCGCCGTCTCGACCAGGCGGCGCAACACCGGCAGGTCGACGGGCTTGGAGACGAAGTCGAACGCCCCTGCCTTGAGCGCCTCGACCGCGGTCTCCATGTTGCCGTGCGCGGTGATCACCGCGATCGGCGTGTCGGGATACTCGGCGGCGACATGGCGCACGATATCGATGCCGCTGCCGTCGGGCAGCCGCATGTCGACCAGACAGAGCCCATAGCCGGCCTCGGCCAATCGGGCGAGGGCCTCTTTGACGCTGCCGGCCGAGCGACTGTCGATCCCCATCCGGGCCAGCGTGATCTCCAGCAGCTCCCGGATATCGGGCTCGTCGTCGATGATCAGGGCGAGGGGGCGGTTCATAGCTTGCGCGTGCGTTTCGGGTTGGGAAAGCTTAGCCGAAAGCAGCTGCCGCCTGTCGGCTGGCTGAGGTATTCCAGGCGTGTCTGGTTCGCCTCGCACAGCTGCCGGGCAATGTAGAGTCCCAGGCCGGTGCCCTCGTTGCGGGTGGTGAAGAAAGGCTCGAACAGACTCGCCTGGGCCTTACTGGCGATGCCGGGGCCGTTGTCGCGCTGCTCCAGGAACGGTCCACCAGACTCCGGCCGGGTGCCCCCGACCAGGCGAATGGTCAACTGCGCCGAATCGCGATCGAAATGATGCAGCGCGTTATCGCACAGTACATCGATCACCTGCCGCAGCTGGCCCGGATCCACGAGCACCAGGGTATCCGGGGGGTCGACTTCGCTTCGCAACTGTGTTTCGTTGAGTTGCAACGTCTGGCGGATATCGGCGATCTGCTCCTCGAGCCACGGAGCCAACTGCAGTGGCCTGGGCTGAGGTCGTTGCTGCCGTGACAGTTTGAGGATGTTCTCGACCACCTCGTTGACCCGACGTGAGTTGTGCTGAATGATCTCTATCATCCGTCGATCGGTGGCCGGAAGGTCCGGTGACTCGTCGAGCAATTGGGAGGCATGACTGATCGCCCCCAGCGGATTGCGGATCTCATGGGCGATCCCGGCAGTCAGGCGTCCGAGTGATGCCAGCTTGAGCTGTTGCACCTCGGCGGTCAGGCGGGCGGTGTCTTCGAGCACGATCAGGGTGCCGGGGCGCGTCGGATCACCGAGCGGCGTGAAGCTGGCACGCAGATCGCGTCCGCCCGAGATGGCACGAAAATCCGGCCGCTCGCTCGCCGGGTTGTTCAGCCACTGGCGGTACTGGGCGGCAAGCGGAGGCGATGCCTGCTCAAGCGGGTGATGACGCATCGCCACCGGCATCCCCAGCAGGACCCAGGCCGCCTCGTTCATCAGCTCCACCGTCCCCTGGTGATCGACGACCAGGATCCCGGCGCGCATCTGTTGGATGACGAAGTCGTTGAGCTGCGCGAGGTTGGCCAGATCGATGCCGCGCTGGCTGGCGAGTTCCTCACTCTCCGCAGCGCGCCGGCCGAGTCTGTTGGCCAACAGCGCCAGCGCAAAAAAAGACGCCCCGAGAAGGCCGGCCTGGGTATAGGCGGTTCCGGAAAGGGTGCCGCTGGCCTGGGAATAGATTTGTTCCGTCAATACCGCGAGCGAGGCGAGGGCGGCGAACAGCAGGGCCGTTTGGCCGACCTGGCTGAGGCTGCCCAGCGCGATCGAGACTGCGATCAGCATGCCCAGGCCGGACTGTACGCCACCGCTGGCGTGCATCATGATTGTGATAAGCAGGATATCCACGAAGACCGCCAGCTGCGCCTGGGCCGCGTCACTGCCGACGTGCTGCAGATGCATGATCAGCGAGACGATCGTCAGTCCCAGGTAGAGATGCACCGCGAGGGTAAAGACGGCCGGCAGCGAGGTGCCGAGCGGGCCGCGGCCGACACCGAAATAGACCAACAGCAGCGCGATCCCGAGCAGCACGCGGTACAGCAGGAACAGGCGCAGATGGCCGGTGTCGCTGGCGAGGTGGGTCGGTGCGGTATCTGCGTCGAGTGAATGCTGCGGCGAACTGGCTCTCAAATTATCCTCGGACCCTGCGGGTGGCGGCACCGGCACTCGGCGTGACGGGTAATAGTCAGCAGTGATTTGTCTTTTTGCGCTCGCCGTTGATCTGCACCAGAATGCGGCCTCTACAGGCTGCATGGGATCGAACCGTGAACCTACACGAATTCCAGTCGAAAAAGCTATTTGCCGGTTACGGCATACCCGTGCCTTTCGGCAATGCGGTGGAGACTGCCGATGAGGCGCGCCGTGCGGCCGAGAATATGGGCGGCGAGCGCTGGGTGGTGAAGGCGCAGGCGCATACCGGCGGGCGTGGCAAGGCCGGTGGCGTAGTCCTGGTCGATTCCCTGGATCAGGTGGAGCGCGAGGCGCAGCGGATGCTCGCTCACCGCTTGGTGACCAAGCAGACCGGGGCCGAGGGACTTCCAGTCAGCTATATCCTGGTCGAGGAACCGACGGATATCGCCACGGAACTCTATCTGAGCGCCCTGGTCGATCGCGGGACGCGGCGGGTCTTGATCATGGCCTCGCGGGCCGGCGGCATGAACATCGAGGAGGTGGCCGCCGCGACACCGGAAAAGATCATCACCACGCTGATAGACCCCGCCGCCGGCGTTCAGCCTTATCAGGCCCGCCGGCTCGGCTTTGCGCTGGGTTTCACGGCCGATCAGGTCAAACAGTTTCAGAAGATCCTGTTCGGACTGGTCGAGCTCTTTCAGCGCGAGGACGCGAGCCTGGTCGAGATCAATCCGCTGGTGGTGACGCCGCAGGGGGACCTGCTGGCACTGGACGCCAAGATCAATCTCGACGGCAATGCGCTATATCGCCACCGTGATCTCAAGGCGATGCGGGACATCAGTCAGGAGGACCCGCGCGAGGCCGCCGCCGCCGAGCATGATCTCAATTACATCACGCTGGATGGCAACATCGGCTGCATGGTCAACGGCGCCGGACTGGCCATGGCGACCATGGACCTGGTGCAGCTGCATGGCGGATCGCCGGCGAATTTTCTCGATGTCGGCGGCGGCACCACCGCCGAGCGGGTGGCCGAGGCGTTCAAGATCATCCTGTCAGACGGCAAGGTCCAGGCGGTACTGGTCAATATCTTCGGCGGCATCGTGCGCTGTGATCTCATCGCCGAGGGCATTATCGCCGCGGTGCGCGAGGTCGGGATCGAGGTACCGGTCGTAATACGCCTCGAGGGCACCAACGCCGATCGGGGATTAAAGCTGCTCGATGACAGCGGCCTGGCGCTGGAGACGGCCTCCGATCTCACCGAGGCCGCGGAAAAGGTGGTGGCCGCGGCCGTATGAGCACCGCGTAACCAAACGCATGTTAGGGACAGCAGGCCGATTTGGTCGCAGGCCATGCGCCGCCTGACCCTTGAGCCGATGCCGCGATCTCAACCGGATACTAAAGACCTATGAGCATACTGATCAATAAGAACACCCGGGTGATCTGCCAGGGTTTCACCGGCAAGCAAGGCACCTTCCACTCCGAGCAGGCGATCGCCTATGGCACCAAGCTAGTAGGTGGCGTGACGCCCGGCAAGGGCGGGCAGACGCATCTCGACCGGCCGGTCTTCGATACCGTGCATGACGCCGTGGCCGAGACCGGCGCCGACGCCAGCATGATCTACGTGCCGGCGGCCTTCGCCGCCGACGCCATCCTCGAGGCCGCGGATGCGGGTATCAAGGTGGTGGTGTGCATCACCGAGGGCATCCCGGTGCTGGATATGCTCAAGGTGCGTGCCGCGCTCGCGGGCAGCGAAGTGCAGTTGGTCGGGCCGAACTGCCCCGGCGTCATCACCCCGGGCGCATGCAAGATCGGCATCATGCCCGGTGCGATCCACAAGCGGGGCAATATCGGCATCGTGTCGCGCTCCGGTACCCTGACCTACGAGGCGGTCTTTCAGACTACGCGCCAGGGTCTCGGCCAGAGTACCTGCGTCGGCATCGGTGGCGACCCTATCCATGGCATGAATTTCATCGATTGCCTGGCGCTGTTTCAGAAGGATCGCCAGACCAAGGGCATCGTCATGGTCGGAGAGATCGGCGGCAGTGCAGAAGAGGACGCCGCTGCCTTCATCGCCGATCGGGTGACCAAGCCAGTGGTCGCCTATATCGCCGGCGTGACGGCGCCGTCCGGCAAACGTATGGGACACGCCGGCGCGATCGTCAGCGGCGGCAAGGGGACGGCCGAGGGGAAATTCGCGGCGCTGGACGCGGCCGGCGTCGCGACCGTCCGTTCACCGGCCATGATTGGCGCCCGCATGGCGGAGCTGCTGTCATGACGTTGAGTGTCCTGTGCCAACGACGGTAGCGCTTGCGCAGATAAACCTGATTGTCGGCGACATCGCCGGCAATGCCCGGCGCGTCATCGATTGTGCGCAGCGCATGCGCGGGCGCGCCGACCTGGTCGTCTTTCCCGAACTGACGTTGACCGGGTATCCGCCCGAGGATCTGCTGTTGCGCCCGGCCTGTGACAGGCGCGTGGCCAAGGCACTGCACGAAATCGCCTCGGCCGCGGCTGATATCACGCTGGTCGTCGGCTATCCGGCCCTGCGGGACGGGGTGCGCTACAACGTGGCTGGCGTGCTGCGCGACGGCGTGGTCAAGGCAGAATACCGCAAGATGAAGCTGCCCAACTACAGTGTCTTCGATGAACCACGCTATTTTGAACCCGGCGCCAATGCGCTGGTGTTCTCTCAGGGCGATGTCAGATTCGGGGTCTCAATCTGCGAAGACATCTGGTACGACATGCCGGTGCAGCGTGCGGCCGCGGCGGGTGCCCAGGTGCTGCTGAATCTGAACGCCTCGCCGTTTCATCAGGGCAAGGCGGCCGAACGTGAGAAACTGGTCGCCGGACGCGCGCAACGCTTCGGGGTCGCCGTCGTGTATGTCAATCTGGTCGGTGGCCAGGACGAGTTGGTGTTCGACGGCGGCTCTTTCGTCACCGATGCGCGTGGGCAGGTGCGCCACCGTGCGCCTTTCTTTTGCGAAAGCGAGACCCTGGTCGACGTCCAGGGCGGCGTGCCGCAGCCCGCCGACATCCAGCCCTTCGCCGATGACGAGGAGCAGGTCTATCATGCGCTGGTCACCGGGACGCGCGATTACGTGAAGAAGAACGGTTTTTCTTCAGTAGTACTCGGGCTGTCGGGTGGGATTGACTCGGCGTTGACACTGGCGATTGCGGCAGATGCCCTTGGCCCGCACAACGTCGAGGCCGTCTCGATGCCGTCACGCTACACCGCCGAGATCAGCAATCTCGACGCCGCACAGCAGGCGGAACAGATGGGGGTCGCCTATCAATCGATCCCGATCGAACCCGCCTTCAACGCCTTCCTCGAGATGCTGTCTGAGACCTTCGCCGGCACACAACCCGACATCACCGAGGAGAATATCCAGGCGCGCTGCCGTGGCATCGTCCTTATGGCGATAAGCAACAAGCGTCAGCGCATGCTGTTGACGACGGGCAACAAGAGCGAGATGTCGGTCGGTTACGCCACACTTTATGGTGACATGGCCGGCGGTTTTGCGCCGCTGAAAGACGTTCCGAAACTCCTTGTCTACGATCTGGCGCGCTGGCGCAATCGAGACGGTGAGGTCATCCCGCAGCGGGTGATCGATCGGCCGCCCTCGGCCGAACTGCGCCCCGACCAGAAGGACAGCGACAGCCTGCCCGATTATGCCATCCTCGATGAGATTCTCGCCCTGTACGTCGAGCAGGACCTTTCGATCGAGGAGATCGTCAGGGCTGGTTATGACCCGGCCCAGGTGGAGCATGTGACGCGACTGGTCGACCGCAATGAATATAAGCGCCGGCAGGCACCGCCGGGCATCAAGATCACGCGGCGTGCCTATGGACGTGACCGCCGCTATCCCATCGTCAACAGATTCTGACTACAATGGCGCCCCTGGGCGTGAACGCCGAAACACTCTACGACACGGGAGATGCAGTCATGAAGAAAGTCGAGGCGATCATCAAGCCGTTCAAGCTGGATGACGTACGGGAAAGCCTGTCGGCTATCGGCGTCACCGGAATGACGGCGACCGAGGTCAAGGGCTTTGGACGGCAGAAAGGGCATACCGAGCTGTATCGCGGTGCCGAGTACGTGGTTGATTTTCTACCGAAGCTGAAGATCGATGTGGTGGTCAGGGAGGATCAGGTAGACGCCTGTATCGAGGCCATCACCAGCGCTGCGCGTACCGGCAAGATCGGCGACGGCAAGATCTTCGTCAACAGTGTCGAGAAGGTCGTTAGGATTCGGACCGGCGAACAGGACGAAGACGCCATCTGAGCTGGCTCGTTTGTGCAGTGTGGACCCCGGTAGCGAGATCGTTACCGGGGGGCCGCGCATCAGTTCTCGTCCAGATCGAAAAATTCCCAAACTTTCAGGCCCAGGGGCTTGCCGCCGTCTTCAAACTTCTGCGGATCGCTGATGAGCGCGCCGCTGTTTTCATTCAGGGCCAATACACGGCGGGTATCGCCTGCCAGTTGCTCCATGCCGAGCTCGGTATAGGCCGTGATCATCAGCTCCAGCGCGTCGCGCAGTGCGGGGGTGCGTTCATAGTTCTGAACCACGTACTCCGCGCGGTTGGCCGCGGCGAGAAAGGCGCCGCGGCGAATATAGTAGCGCGCGACATTCACCTCATGCCGCGCGAGATTGTTGCGCAGATAGATCATCCGCTGCAGTGAGTCTTCCGCGTACTCACTGTTCGGGAATCTGCTGACCACTTCGCCGAAATCCTTGTAGGAGTCGAGGGTTGCCCCCGGGTCACGCTGCGATGTGTCCGTGGGCAGGAAACGATCGAGAAAACCCAGGCTGCGGTTGAAATTGATCAGGCCGCGCAGGTAGTAGGCATAGGCCGTCGCCGGATGATTCGGGTGCAGCTTGATGAAGCGGTCCGCCGCTGCCAGCGCCGATTCTGGCTCCTGGAATCGGTAGTAGGCATAGGCGACGTTGAGCTGCGCCTGGTGTGCATATTTGCCGAACGGGTAGCGTGATTCGAGGATCTCGTAGTACTTGATCGCCTTCTCATAATTCGCGGCGTCCATCTCGTCTGTCGCCTCGGTGAAGAGTTTCTGCTGGCTCCAGTCGACGGTCTCGTCCGTATCGCGGAAGGCGGCGCAGCCGGACAGGAGCAGGGCGGAAAGCAAAATTGGCCAGAAGTTGCGGAACATGGGCGATAATCCGGGTATTCGAATCGAAAGGTAATTATACCGGAAGCCCCGTGGTGGATCAGAATCACGAAGAGACGCTGCTCGAGGCCGTTGTCGGTCCGACGCTCGCCGGGGCGCGCCTGGATCAGGCGCTGGCGAGCCTGTTCGCGGATTATTCGCGCAGCCGTCTGCAGACTTGGGTGCGCGAGGGGCGGGTCAGTGTCAACGGCGAACAGCGGCGCTCGCGCGACAAGGTCGATCTGCATGACCGCCTGCGCCTGCGCGCGGTGGTCGAGGATCAGGTCCCCTGTGCGCCGCAGGACATTCCACTCGCCGTCGTGTTCGAGGATGAGCACATCCTGGTGGTCAACAAGCCGGTCGGCCTGGTGGTGCACCCGGCGGCGGGCAATCCCGACGGCACGCTGCAGAATGCGCTGCTGTATCGCGATCCCGCACTGAGCGAGCTGCCGCGCGCGGGCATCGTCCATCGGCTGGACAAAGATACGACGGGACTGATGGTGATAGGGCGCAGCCAGGCGGCTTACAAGCGCCTGGTCGAGGCGATCGCAGCGCACCGGGTGCTGCGCGAATACCGTGCCTTGGTCGTCGGCAGGATGCCTGCCGGCGGTACCATCGATCTGCCGATCGGCCGGCATCCCACCCAGCGCACCCGCATGGCGGTCAATCCGCTGGGCAAACCCGCGGTCACGCATTTTCGCGTCCTGGAACGTTTTCGCGGGCACACGCTGCTCAAGGTCATGCTGGAGACCGGGCGCACCCATCAGATCCGTGTCCACATGGCACATCTGCGTCATCCGGTATTCGGCGATCCGCAGTATGGCGGCCGTCTGCGCCTGCCCGCCGGGGCGTCTGAGACATTGAAGCAGGTGATGCGTAGCTTCAAGCGCCAGGCCCTGCATGCCAAACGCCTGGCGTTCGTACACCCGATCCAGCGGCGCTCGATGAGTTTCGAATGTGCCCTCCCGGCGGACATGCGCGTGGTCATCGACGCGCTGGCCCGCGACGCGAACGTGCATTGGCAGGAGCAGGAACACGACGACTTTGCCGGTTTCGAGGACATTGAGGGACTGGATGGCTACGCCGACGGCCGCGATTGACCTCATCCGCCCCGACTGGCCTGCGCCGGTGCATGTCCAGGCGTGCACCACGACCCGGATCGGCGGCGTCAGTCGTGGTCCCTGGCAGGGCCTCAATCTCGGCGATCATGTGGGCGATGAACCTGGCGCCGTCGCAGGCAACCGCGCGCGCTTGGCGGAACGGTTGGCGTTGCCGTGCGAACCGCGCTGGCTCACGCAGGTGCACGGCACCCGGGTGCGCGGGCCTGCCGATAACGATGCCTGCGCGGACGCCTGTTTCGAGGATCGGCCCGGCCAGGTGTGCGTCGTTCTCACCGCGGACTGTCTGCCGGTGCTGTTGTGTAATCGCGCCGGCACCCGGATCGCCGCGGCGCACGCCGGCTGGCGCGGCCTGCTGGCCGGTGTCCTCGAGCACACCGCGGCGGCCATTACCGACTCACCAGGCGATATTCTGGCCTGGTTGGGTCCGGCCATCGGGCCGCGTGCATTCGAGATCGGTGACGAGGTGCGCCGTGCATTCATCGCCGAGGACGCCGACAGCGCCCCGGATTTCGTGGCCCATGGTTCGGGTCACTGGCTGGCCGATCTGTACGGCCTGGCGCGTCTCAGACTCGCGAGGCTGGGTATCGGCCACGTCAGCGGCGGCGAACACTGCACCTTCAGCGACCCAGCGCGATTTTTCTCCTATCGCCGCGATGGCGTTACCGGCAGAATGGCCAGCATGATCTGGCTAAAACCCTGATAAAAACAGGAAGTGCCCCAATGACTGATCAGTGGTACATGCTCACCCTTATCGGCGAAGACAAACCCGGAATCGTCGCGGCGGTTACCAAGACGCTATACGAGATGGGATTGAACCTGGGTGAGACCTCGATGCTCAGGCTGGGCGGTAATTTCACCATCATGATGATGGTCTCGGGAGCGCGCGACGAGTCACTGCTATGCGAGCGGCTCGAGCCGGTGATCGCGGCGCAAGGGATGCGTCTGCACGTCGACCCCATCCAGGCCCATTTGCATGACCATCTGCTGCCCAACATCCAGGTCACCGTCAGCGGCGCCGATCGGGCGGGTATCGTTGCCCAGGTCACGGCCGCCTTGGCCGAGGCCGGCTTCAATATTCTCGACCTGGAGTCCGACGTCGCTGGCACTCGGGACCAGCCGGTCTACATCATGCAAATCGCCGGGGTCGCAGATGTCTCGGTGGAGACCATCGAGCGCGCGCTGCAGGGGCTGCGCGAGGATGGCGTCGACGTCAATATCAGCGCGGTCGAGACGTACATAGGCTGAATCGCCGCGTGGCCATCCTGGACATACTGACCCTGCCGGATCCGACCCTCAAGCAGGTATCGGAACCAGTGACCGAGTTCGATGATGCCCTGCGCGCCTTCGTCGATGATCTCGAGGAGACGCGCCGCAACGGGCCGGCCGCGGTCGGCATCGCAGCGCCCCAGGTCGGCCACTTCGAACGTATCGTCATCATCGACTGCTCGGGCACGCGTAAGCCGGTGCCCAACCATGGACGACTGGTGCTGGTGAATCCGGAGATCACCCACTGGGAGGGCTACGAGATGGGGCGTGAAGGCTGCCTGTCGGTGCCCGATTACACCGGCAATGTGATCCGTGCGACGCGCATTCACTTGGTGGCGAAAGATCCCGACGGACAGTCGTTGGAGTTCGACATGGAAGGTTACGAGGCGCGTGCCGCGCAACACGAGATCGACCATCTCGACGGCATGCTGTTCGTCGACCGGGTGGTCAGCCGGCGCACCGATCTGTTCAAGCGCAAGGTATATCAGAACGGGGATAGCCCAAAGACCTCCTGATCTCGGCGGGTCGGCCCGATGATGTGTCTGCATGGGGCCAGTTCGTGTTCACCAATTCCATGCGGGTGGCGGCGGCTGCAGTTCGGGTACGCTGAACGGTGCGTCGGGCTCGAGTCGCGTCAGCGGCAAGATCAGTGGCACGCGGGCCGGACCCGCCCTTAGCGGCACGAACCGCAGGACCGCATCCAGGACGCGATCACCGTTGATATCTGCGAAATCCACGGCGATCAGGCGCAGGCTGGGTGCGCCCGGGTCAGTGGTGCAGCGCACTCCCTGTGCATCGACGAAGAGATGACCGCGGAATACGCCGTTGGTGAGTTCGCATTCGCATTCGTCTCCGCTGGCGCCGTCTTGCAGGGGTTGGGCCAATGGGAAATTGCGCAAGAATCCGGATGGATCCGTAGCCATCGGGTCGCAGGCCGTCTCCTCGCTGTCCGACGTGGCTCCCGCACAGCGCCTGTCTATTGGCAGGTCTCTAAGGCGTGCGTTCATGAAATCATAGTCGGAGACGTAGTCCTGCAACGCCTGTCGCGGGTGTCGATGCAAAAAGCCATCGTACCGGCAGTCACCCTCGACTTTGTGCCACAGCCGGCGATCGACGATCCGTCCTCTGTAGGCCTTACCCTCTTCGAGTGCACGTACGACGGCCTTACAGTCGTCCGGTATCACGAACGATTGCCTGATCTCGCGCCCGACCGCCAAGTCAACGGTATAGTGAGTGACCTTCCTGCCGCTCGTGGGCTCGGCGAAAAAGGCCTCGTGCCCTGCGTCCGCAGCCACCTGCAACGGCGCGATCGCCAGCGCGGCGAGTCCGTAGAGCAGCGCGATAGTGAGCGATGCGGTGACGCCGCATGACGCCCGGTGGTGAGTCATCAGGACATCACCACTCAGAGATCCGGGGAAGCGACGGTTCATTTTTTTTCCTCCCTCTCTGCCAGCCCGCCCCCCTGGCTTTTCACGCGCACGATGAAGTCTACCCAGCGACAGCTTACGTCACGTGCAAGATTGAGAAAAAGCCTGGAGGCGATGAATGGATGAAATAGGTTGACGTTCGTGATCCCCTCCCGTGTCATGGCCATCAAAGTAGTATCGCGCAGCGCCACCGCATTGGTTTGGCGTGGTTCGTCGGCGAGCAGCGCGACATCACCGAAGACTTGGCCGGCGGCGAACGTGTCGACGACCGGGTCTTTTCCCTGTCCGCCCCGCCGCGGCACGGTGATCTCGACAACGCCTTTCATCACCAGATACAGCGCGTTGCTCTCATCATTCTGGCGATAAATATACTCGCCCGCCTTGAACTCCAGCAGGGTGCTGGAAAGCACGAATCTTCGGATCTGCCACGGCCGCATGCCTCGGAAAAGCGGGCTGCTGGGTATGAGCTGCCGGCGCGCATGCGGCGACAAAAGGTCCCATAGCGTGACCAGGCGCAGCGCGGAGATCGCCAGCGGTGTTATCACGAAATCTGCCAGCAAGGCCATGCTTATCACCAGCGCGCTCAACAACCCGAATTGCGCCACGGGAGCAAAGTCCGATTGTGCGAACACCAGGAAACCCACAATGAGCGCGATCGACGTCGACATTACCGGCAGCGCCTCCTCGTAGATGGTGTTTTGCATCGCCAGGGTCTGGCTCTTGGAGGTGCGCAGCTCCTGGTTATAGCGCAGCATGAAGTGCAGGGTGTCGTCTACGGCGATGCCGATGGCGATCGCTGCCGCCATGGTCGTGCCGATGTTCAGCGGGATGCCGGCGTAGCCCATCACGCCAAAGAGAATGATGACGGGGAAGATATTCGGCAGCGCGGCGAGCAGGCCGACACGGAGATCGGTAAACAGGAAGGCGACGATGAGAACAAAAAAGGCCAGGATCAGCAGCACCGACTGAAGCTGGCCATTGATCATGCTGGCGGTTGCAGACAATGTCAGCATGGAATCGCCCGTTATCGTGGCCCTGAGTCCGGGGTCGAGATTCTGGTCCAGAAAGGTCCGCACGTCTCGCGACATGTTCTTAAGTGTTTCTGTCGCGGCGATATCGTGGCGCACCAGGATGCGCGTCTTGCTGTAGTCCTCGGTCACATAGGCGCTCACGCGGTCATGATCGAGAAAGATCATCAGCTCGGCGATTACGTCATTGCTCGCTGGCACGCCTGCATCGTCGGTTTCCTGAAAGGCGTTATTCAGCAGCGTTAGATAGTCCGCGAAGGATGTGACCGACAGCGAGCTGTCCATTGACTGGATAAAGCGCTGCACCTTTACGAGTTCGTCCAGGTAGCGGGCATGCAGAAAGGTGTCTTCGATGCCGGACTCGATGACGATGGATGCCGATTCCAGGCCGGCGAACTGCGCGTTCAGGCGGTCGATGTTCTGCGCCACCAGCGAGTCTTTGCCGAGACTGTCGGTGGGGTTGTGGTCGATGCTGATGCGTGGGATCCCGGTGGCGGCCACGACGGCGATCAGCGTCAGTATCGCGAATGCATATCCGCGGCGGGCCGAGAGAAAGTCCCAGTATGCCACGGCCCATTTGAACGCCTTTTGCTCGAAGGGCCTCGACCTTCCGTCCAGTTGCCAATGGCCGGTCAGCGCGAGCGCGGCCGGGATGAAGATGATCGTCACGACGAAGTTGAACAACAGGCCGGTGGAGGCGACCAGGCCGAACTGGCTGAGCACCTCGATGCCGCTAAGTCCGACCGAGAGAAAGCCCGCGTAGGTCGTGATAAAGGTCAGCAGGACGGTGCGACCCATCTTGCGGGCCATGTGGCGCAGCGCCGCCACGGCGCTGTCGCCGCAGCGCTGCGAGCGTCTGAACTCTGCCAGGAGGTGAATATCCTCCGTGGAGCCGACCACGATGATCAGGATAGGTATGGTCGAGGTGACGACGTTGATGGGGACTCCCAACCAGCCCATCAGGCCGAAGGTCCAGAGAATACTGACCCCCGCGGTGATCAATGGCGTCAATATGTCGATCAGCTGGCGCAACAGCAGGAACAGCGCGAGCAACAGCGCACCCACGGCCAGCGGCATCAAGGCCTTCTGCTCCGCCATGATCCGTTCGGCGATCTCGCTGCGCACCTGGGCGAATCCGATGGGATAGGCGCGCTGGTAGGCCTGTTGCAGCGGTTGGATGACGCGTGCGACGGCGCTGCTGATCTGGTCGTCCTGGTCGGCCCCGGCGCTGTCCTTGAGCACTATGGCGACCGCCACTGCCCGGCCGCCCGGCGAAACCAGCAGGTTGCGAATCAACGGGTTTTTCAGCGCCTGTTCCATCACGTCGGCGGCCGCGTCGGGCGTCTCCGGCAGTGTCGCCAGGTAGGGGGCCTTATCCAGAAAGCCGTCGACGCTCTTGACGTGGGGGGCACTGAACAGGCTCTCGACGCGGTCCACGAAAGGCAGCGTCTCGAGCGCTTGCACGACGTCCTGCAGGACGCCCAGTTTGTCGGCGTCCAGCGGCTGTGGGTCTTCCAACACCAGGAGGACGATTTGGTCCTCGCCAAAGGTCTCCCTGACCTGCTCGAAATAGGCCCTTTGCGGGTCGTCCACGACCAGCATCTCGTCTGCGGACACGCGAACCTGCAGCTTGCCGAGCTGGGTCGCCGCGAGCAGCGAAATGAGCAGTAACAGTGACAGCCAGACCCAAGGCTGTCGGGAAAACATCAGTAGCAGGTGCTGCATTCAGCCAGAATCCTTGTGCCGATCGGACCGGGTACTGGTGCTCATGGCGTCGACCCCGGGACCCTTGATTTCTCCGATCACCACCCCATATGAGGCGTAACCACAAAATTTACCGGAGTTTACTCCTATGCGGATGGATCGACTGACTAGCAAATTCCAGATGGCGCTGGCAGACGCCCAGAGCCTCGCCGTTGGGCGCGATCATCAGTTTATCGAGCCTGCCCATCTGCTGACCGCGCTGCTCGACCAGGAGGGGGGATCGGTGCGCCATCTGCTCACCCAGGCCGACGTGAACGTGAATCAGTTGCGTTCGGCCCTGGGCGAAGCGCTTGATCGCCTGCCCTCGGTGCAGGGCGCGGCCGGCGACCTGCATATCTCCAACGAGCTCAATCGCCTGCTGAATCAAACCGATAAACTGGCGCAGCAGCGCAAGGATCAGTACATCTCGTCCGAGCTCTTCATCCTCGCTGCCGCCGAAGATCAGGGTGCCGTCGGTGATCTGATGCGCAAGGCGGGCGCCAGTAAGGGTGCCCTCGAGAAGGCCATCGAACAGATGCGCGGCGGCCAGTCGGTTGACGATCCGAATGCCGAGGAGCAGCGCCAGGCGCTGCAAAAATACACTATCGACCTCACCGAGCGCGCCGAGCAGGGCAAGCTCGACCCGGTGATCGGTCGGGACGATGAGATCCGTCGCTCCATTCAGGTGCTGCAGCGGCGCACCAAGAACAACCCTGTACTCATCGGTGAGCCGGGCGTGGGCAAGACCGCGATTGTCGAGGGACTTGCTCAGCGGATCATCAATGGTGAAGTACCGGAGGGTCTGAAGAACAAGCGCCTGCTGTCGCTGGACATGGGTGCGCTGATCGCCGGCGCCAAGTTCCGCGGCGAGTTCGAGGAGCGGCTGAAGGCGGTACTCAACGATCTCGCGAAACAGGAAGGCCAGATCATCCTGTTCATCGACGAGATCCACACCATGGTCGGCGCCGGCAAGGCCGAGGGCGCCATGGATGCCGGAAACATGCTCAAACCGGCGCTGGCGCGCGGCGAGTTGCACTGCATCGGGGCCACGACACTCGATGAATACCGGAAATACATCGAGAAGGACGCCGCCCTCGAGCGGCGTTTCCAGAAGGTCCTGGTGCAGGAACCCACGGTCGAGGACACGATCGCGATCCTGCGCGGGCTGAAGGAGCGCTACGAGGTGCATCACGGGGTCGAGATCACCGACCCGGCGATCGTCGCCGCGGCAACGCTGTCGCACCGTTACATCGCCGACCGCCAGCTGCCGGACAAGGCGATCGATCTGATGGACGAGGCCGGGTCGCAGATCCGCATGGAGATCGACTCCATGCCGGAAGAGATGGACCGCATGGATCGTCGCCTGGTCCAGCTCAAGATCGAGCGCGAGGCGCTGAAGAAGGAGTCCGATGAGGCCTCGAAGAAGCGCCTGGCCGCACTGGAGGCAGAGATCGCCGAGCTGGAGCGCGAATTCGCCGATCTCGAGGACGTTTGGAAATCTGAAAAGGCGGCGGTGCAGGGCACCACGCATATCAAGGAGGCGCTGGAGCAGGCACGCCTGGAGTTCGAGACGGCGCGCCGCGCCGGCGATCTGCAGCGTATGTCGGAGCTGCAGTATGGGCGCATCCCCGAGCTGGAAAATCAGCTGTCATCGGCCAGCCAGGCCGAGATGCAGGAGACCCGACTGCTGCGCAACAAGGTTACCGACGAGGAAATCGCCGGCATCGTGTCCAAGTGGACCGGCATCCCGGTGTCCAAGATGCTCGAGGGCGAAAAGGAAAAGCTGCTGCGCATGGAACAGGAGATCGCCCGGCGCGTGGTTGGCCAGACAGAGGCGGTCACTGCGGTATCCAACGCGATTCGCCGTTCGCGGGCCGGGCTGTCCGACCCGAACCGGCCGAACGGCTCCTTCTTGTTCCTCGGTCCGACCGGGGTGGGTAAGACCGAGCTCTGCAAGGCCCTGGCCCAGTTCCTGTTCGACACCGAAGAGGCGATGGTACGCATCGACATGTCGGAGTTCATGGAAAAGCATTCCGTCGCCCGCCTGATCGGCGCGCCACCCGGCTATGTCGGCTACGAGGAGGGCGGCTACCTTACCGAGGCGGTGCGTCGCCGGCCGTACAGCGTGATCCTGATGGACGAGATCGAGAAGGCCCATCCGGACGTCTTTAATGTGCTACTGCAGGTGCTCGATGATGGTCGTCTCACCGACGGGCAGGGCCGCACGGTCGATTTCCGCAATACCGTGATCGTAATGACCTCGAATCTCGGCTCGGACCTGATCCAGACCCTGTCCGGTGAGGAACGCTATGAGCAGATGAAGGCCGCAGTGATGGAGGTGGTCGGTCAACACTTCCGGCCCGAGTTCATCAACCGTGTCGATGAGGCGGTGGTCTTCCACCCGCTCGGCCGCGAACAGATTCGTGCGATCACCGAGATTCAGGTTGGCTATCTGCACAAGCGTCTGGCCGAGCGCGACATGGGGCTCGAGGTCAGCCGCGGCGCACTGGATCGCCTCGGCGAGGCCGGCTTCGATCCGGTATACGGGGCGCGGCCGCTCAAGCGGGCCATTCAGCAGCAGCTGGAGAATCCGCTGGCACAGGAGATCCTGGCCGGTGTGTTCGGGCCGGGCGATGTCATCCATGTCAACGTCAGCGGCGATGAGCTGACCTTCTCGCGCGGTAGCAACGTCGATGTCGATGCCGAGGGTGCCGTGATCGAGGGGGAACTGGTCGACTGACGCTCAGCCTCGGCCTTCGCTTAGATCTCCAGGCTAATTGGCGTGGCGGCAACGAAAGACGCCGCCACGGCGCGGATCGCCGGCGCCGCTGAATTGCCTGCCGTCCCAGCAGACCGTGTGTGTCCCGCCGAAGAACAGATTCTGCGATGTCCATGTCCTGTGATCAGGATAATCGGCCACCAGTGCGGCAATCGCCTCGGCAGCAAAACCCGGTTCGATATCCAGTTGATCGCGCTCGAAATGGATGCGCGGCGCATTGACGGCCTGTTCCGGCGACATATTGAAGTCGATCAGGTTGCTCAGGGTCTGCAGGATTGCGGTGCGTAGCCGATTGGACCCACCGGAACCGATCGCGATCAGGTGCCGGTGATCCTCGGCCAGGGTAGGCGCCATCATGGAGCTGACCCTGACATCGCACGGCCAACGATTGAACCCCGCGGGGTTCAGATCCTCTTCACCCAACATGTTGTTCAACATAATGCCGGTATCTGGCAGGAGTCGGCCACTGCCTTCGCCGTTGGATAGCGTCAGCGAGGCGCTGTTGCCTTCGCCGTCGATAGTGCTGATGTGGGTCGTGCCGCGATTGTTGACCGGGTGGCCGGCGACTAGGGCGCGGTATTCCTTGAGCAGGCGGTTGTGTCGGGTGACGCGCGACAATATACCGTCCTCACGGGCGAGATTGGTGCGCGCCATCACTTGCGCCAGCGTCTTGAGATGCACGGCGCTGCCAAACTTGGCGCCGGCCATATCCTGGTGATCCATCAGGCTCAGGGCGAAATTGATCAGCGTCCCGCCAGACGAGGGGCCGGGATTGGTTGCCACCCGGTAGCCGCGGTAGCGATGCTGCAGCGGCGAACGTTCAATGATTTGGTAGTTTTCCAGATCGGCCAGTTGGAGATGTCCGCCATGGTCGGTACAAAGCGTCACCAGACGCTGTGCGAGCTCGCCCTGATAAAAAGGCGCATCCCCCTCGGCCGCGAGCCATGCCAGGGTTTCCGCCAGCGCGGGCTGGTGGAACGTCGTGCCCTCTCCCTGCAGGGCCTCACCGCCGTACAAGGCCTCGGCAGCGGGTGTGGCGCGGTAGATCGGGGAGACGATGCCGAAGATATAGGCCTGCAGCGCATTGACCCGTACGCCCTCGCTGGCGTACTCCAGTGCCGGGGCCAGGATCTCTGCCAGCGGTAGGCTGCCCAAGCGCTCGTGTGTCCCTACTAGACCGCGAATGGTACCCGGCGTGGCGATGGAACCGGCCCCAATGTGAAACTCCTGCTGCGCGGTCCCGAAATCGGCGATGACGGGATAGAAATCAGCCTCGTCCTGGGCGCGTCGCTGGCGGGGTGTCTGCACGAAAAAATCGTACAGCATCGGCCGACTGTCTACGCGGCGGGCGAGCAGGAAGCCACCGCCACCCAGCGAGGTGAGCACCGGTTCGACGACGCAGGCGGCCGCCAGCGCAGCCAAGCAGGCATCGAAGGCATTCCCGCCGAGTTCGTACATGCGCGTCGCGGCCTCGGCCGTCTTTGCGTGACCGGCCGCTACCGCACCTTTCATGTTCTGTCGTCTTTGCTCATGCGCTAGCCTGAAAATCTCACCGCCAGGACCGCGATAGGCCGGCGGCGAAAACAGGGTCTCATTGCTCGAAGTGGGTTCATGTGAGCTTATACCGTTGCAAGTTCAAGCGCTTACCAGGCAGCCGTTGGCCGGCCGGTGAGATTTTCAGGCTAGCCCGCTCAGTGGCCAAGGCAGGCGTGCCTTGGCGCCGGCGACCGTCGAGACGCTGGACATCCCTTCTCACCGCCAAAAAAAAGCGCGCCGCGGGCGCGCTCTTCGACGCGACTGTGCGGTCGCTTATTTCTGGTCGGTCTTCTTCTCGGCCTTTTTGGCGGCCGGCTTGCTGGTGGTCGAGGTGCCGTAAGCACCCGAGTACGGCGCATAGCCATAACCGCTGCCCGCAGAGGGATAACCGCCATAGCCGCCATAGCCCGGGTAGCCGCCGTAGCCGCCATAGCCGCCACCGTAGGGATAGCCGCCATAGCCACCGCCGTAGGGATAGCCACCGCCGTAGCCGCCATAGCCCGGGTAGCCGCCCCAGCCGCCGCCGTAGGGATAGCCGCCATAGCCATAGCCCGGATAGCCGCCGCCCCAGGGACCGCCCCAGTTGTTGCCCCAACCGCCCATGTTGAACGGGCTGCCGCCCCAAAAGAATGCGTGAGCGCTGGATGTGGCGAGGATGGCAGCGGCCGCTGCGACGCCGACCAGCAGTTTGCGAGATTTGAACATCGAAAGTCCCTCCGGTTTGAGGATTGTGAATTGTTATGAATCCATCCGCTGCGACAGCATTTCCAGCTAAATAGGCGTCTGCGCCTTCGTGCAGCGCCGGCGAGCGTGATCTGTCGCTGCCGCAAAGAATTTAGTATTCGCTGATAGATTACTCTGTTCTGGCGCGCTGGTCAGCCGAAGGGTAGGTCTGTCCGTTGCCTGTCTTGTAGCCGAGCTTCGCCGCAGGCTGCCGATATTGTTTCAACAGGCGCTGGCACTGTCGGAGGCTGAACTCGATGCCGTAGTGCTGGAAAAGATGCGTCTGCAGCAGCTTACCCTGCCATTTCTTGCCGTCGAGGCCAAATTGCGCCGGTGGCCGGCCGAGCTCAGCCTGCAGGCGCTTCCATTCGTCACCCGACAGCTTGGGCGGTCGGCCGGGGCTGGTCTCGTCCATCAAACCGTCGAGGCCCCCATCCACAAAGCGCTTGCGCCAGCGTTCCAGCGTGCGGGTATGCTCGCCCAGCCATTCCGCCACTTGGTTGGGTCGATGTCCCTCGGCGATCAATAGGACGCACAATGCGCGGTAGCAGAAGCGCTGCTCGCGCGATGCACTCACATGCTGTCTCACCGCACTTCGCAGTTGGGCGATCTCGGGTGTGTCCATGTTCAAACCAAATCCTGGCGCAGAGATGCCGCGGAGTCTTGTCCAGTTTTCAGTATTAACAAAACGGCATGCTTATCTGGACGCAAACTGGTGAACATTTGACCCCGGTCAGGAAAACAGGCCGGATTACCCGGCCAGGGCGCCGGAATCACGGCCCCTGGATGCGCACTGGGGAAAAACGGGACGCCGAGTCCATGTTCGTTGATGTGGGTTCCCGCGGCCACGCTGGCCCGCGTTTCTGCACGCACCGGCGTTGCGGCGATTGAACCGGGCTCGGCCTTTCGCGACGCTATCCGTACCAGGATCGGATCACTTGCCGGCTGCCTCTGCCGCCTGCTCCTCGGCCGCGTACTTGAGGCGCTGGGCCTTCTTTTTTTCGACCAACTCGATGTACTCCTTGGGTGTCATCGAGGCGCCGGTTTCGGGTCGTTTGGTCGGCAGATAATAACCGGCGATCGCAGCGACGATGATCGCCAAAAGCAGGATGTAGACGCTGGTGCGGTCGCGTTTTCTCGGCATGTGACCCATGTTAGCAGGGGCGCTCGGCCGCAGTCATACCGCAACCGGGTGCAGACTGCGCCTACAGGCGGGCGGCGAACAGTGGGCCGTCGTCCGTGTCGATGCGGCGTATCGGGTGCCCATAGACGGCGCTGAGCAGCGCTGGATCGGCAAGTGTGTGGCGCGGGCCGGCATGCCAGCTGCCGCGGCCGTCGAGGATCAGCCAGTGGTCGCAGGCACGGTAGGCGATATTGAGATCATGCAGCACCATCAGCATCGCGCGGGTGTCACTGACGCAGCTCGCCGCCAGCGCGCGCAGGCAGCCCGCCTGGTAGGCGAGGTCGAGATGATTGAGCGGTTCATCCAGCAGCGACAGCCGTCCCTGTTGCGTCAGCAGGCGGGCGATTTCGACCCGTCGCAGCTCGCCACCGGAAAGCGTCGTGAGAGGGCGGTCGGCGAGTGGGTCGAGGTCCAGTGCTGCTATGTACCGCTGGGCGATGGCAAGGTCCGCGGCGCCCTCCCAGGCCAGCGGGGAGAGGTGCGGGTGGCGGCCGCTGAGCACGGTCTCGAGCACGCTGGCGCCGAAGCCGCGGCTGCTGTGCTGCAGCAGAACGGCAATCTGGCGCGCGCGCTCCCGGGCGCTCAGCGTCTGAAGTTCTGACCTATCCAGCAGGATCTTTCCGGAATGCCCAGCAGGGCGCAGCCCCGCGAGGTGCAGCAGCAGTGTGGTCTTGCCCGCGCCGTTGCGCCCCAGGAGCGCCCAGGACTCGCCCGGTCTGATACGCAGCGCCAGTCCTTTGCAGATGGTCTGTTGCCCGATCTGCACGCTGAGCCCGTCAATCTGCAGCAGGCTGCTCATCAGCGGGCCTCGCGCTGCAGCAGGAATAAGAATACTGGGACGCCGAACAGGGCGGTCAGCACGCCGACGGGCAGTTGCAGCGGGCTGATCAGGGTGCGCGCCGCGGTATCGGCCAGCACCAGCAGGCTGCCTCCTAGCAGGCATGCCGCTGGCAGAAGCACGCGATGATCATGGCCGCCGAGGCGCCGCACCAGGTGCGGTGTGACCAATCCCACAAATCCTACTGCTCCGGCCGTAGTGACCGCTGCCGCGGTCAGTACGGCGGTTAAAAAGAACAACTCCAGCCGCAGCTGCCTGGTGTTAACCCCGAGCGCGGCCGCCTGCAGCATTCCCTGGGCGGCGATATTGAGGTCGCGTGCCCGCCGCAGGCTCAGCAGCAGGCCCGCGCCGAGCAACAGAAGCGGCACACGGGGTGTGATTGCATCGGCCAGGTCGCCCATCAGCCAGAACAACATGCCGGGCAGGCGGGCGGCCGGACTGATGCTCAATACGAAACTGATCAGTGCCGACCAGCCGGCCGCCACGATGATCCCGGTCAGCAGCAGCCGATCGCTGCGCCAGTCATCGCCGTGACGAGCCAAACCGAACACCAGCAGGGTGCTGATTAACGCGCCCAAGGAGGCGGCCGGGGTATACCAGAGACTCGGCAGTCCCAGCAGCATCATCGCCAGCACCGCCGCCGATGCGCCCCCGGAGACTCCCAGCACATAGGGGTCCCCGAGGGGGTTGCGCAACAGCACCTGGATCAACGCGCCGGCCAGCGCAAGCAGACCGCCAACGGCAAAGGCCGAGAGCGCACGCGGCAGCCGCAGTTCATCGACAATGCGATCGTTGATACTGCCGTCGCTGGTGAGCAGGTGTTGCAATATCTCGTCGGGCGGAATGGCGACACTTCCGATCAGCAGGGCCAGTGCCAGACTGCACCCAGCCAGCACGATACAGGCGGCCAGCAGCAGCTTTCTGTGCCGGGGCGTCAACGCAGCGTGGCCTTCACAAATGTCGGTGTTCGGCAGGTGCTTGTTTGCCGCGCAGACTGATGATCGGCCACCCGCGTCGCTTCGCCTGATCGGTCAGTATCGGGTCGGGATCTACCGCGACCGGTCGCTCGACCAGCTCGAGCAGCGGGAGGTCGTTGTGCGAGTCGCTGTAAAACGATGCGCCCGCGAGCGATGTGTCGTGTCGTGTGAGCCAATCCTGCAGTCGGATGACCTTACCCTCACGAAAGCTCGGGGTGCCGGCGACGTTGCCGGTGAATCGGCCGTCGACTATCTCTGGGTCGGTGGCGATTAGCTGCGAGATGCCCAAACGCTCGGCAATCGGTGCCGTAACAAAAGCATTGGTCGCGGTGACGATCATCAGGGTGTCGCCTGCGGCGCGGTGCCGTGCCACCAGGGCCTCGGCGGCCGCGGTGATCAGCGGTTCGATCTTTTCTCGCATGAAGCGGGCCCGCCAGGAGTGCAGATCCTGCATCCGATGCTGGGCGAGCGGTCGCAGCGAAAACCTCAGGAATGCCAGGATGTCCAGGCGTCCTTCGCGGTACTCGGCAAAAAAACGCGCGTTCTCGCGCTCATAACTCGGACCGTCGACAATGCCCAAGTCGGCGAGAAACTGCCCCCAGAGATAGTCCGAGTCGCCGGCAAGCAATGTGTTGTCCAGGTCAAATATGGCCAAAGGCATGGAAAAGGCCCTGCGTTCGGGGTTTTTTGCGGGGGCACAACTATACAGGATTTCTTTTATAAGCAATGGCTTATGGTATGCTCGGGCTTGCGGGCGGCCTCCTTGCTGTGGAAAACTACCAAAATCGAAAAAGACGGCGTTGGTTCCAGTTGTGATTGACTCAGACGGTTTTCGGCCGAATGTGGGGATCATCCTCTGCAATGACCAGAACCGCCTCTTCTGGGGTCGTCGCGTGGGACAGAACGCCTGGCAGTTTCCGCAGGGTGGAATCCATGCCGACGAGACGCCGGAGCAGGCGATGTTTCGAGAGTTGCAGGAGGAGGTCGGCCTGCTGCCGGATCACGTCGATCTGTTGGGCTCCACGGATCGCTGGCTGCGCTATCGTCTGCCCAAGCGCTTCATTCGTCGTCACTCCCACCCGGTCTGCATTGGGCAAAAGCAACGCTGGTTTTTGTTGCGGGTCCACTGTCGCGAGAGCGATTTTTGCCTCGACTCCTGCGAAAAGCCCGAGTTCGACAGCTGGCGCTGGGTGACGTTTTGGCAACCGGTAAGCGAGGTGATTTATTTCAAACGGCGTGTCTACGAACGAGCGCTCGAGGAGCTTGCGCCGCTATTGTTTCCCAACGGCGTGCCAGCCCGTCCCGCAGGCAACCCTTTGCGCCAGCAAGGTCGCTGAATCGTCGCCGTCCACCACGAGTAGCGGCTTGGAACCCTGCGCGTTTTCTAAGTATCGTACCGGGCGTATGCGGCCGCGCATTTCCGCAGCCTGCAAATCTCACCGAATTCCTGCTGCGGGCGGCGATACACTCGCCTTGACGCGACGTACTCGCTACAGCCGGATCGATGTAGTGTCAGCTACGCCTTCACCGTCTTTCACTGCGTGCGCCCCGCCATGGCGGCGTCTCGACACCCTCGCGACGAAAAACGGTGAGGTTTGCAGGCCAGACCGTCGGCGCCTGGCCAATCATTCGCGCGACCTCAAACCTGGACACGGTCTTGCCGAGCATGCTTGAAACACTGCACCGGATAGTCAAGGAAGTAAATGCAGCGCCCGATCTCGAGAAGGCGCTGGGCCTGATTGTCAGCATGGTCAAGCAGGCGATTCAATGCGATGTCTGCTCGGTCTATCTGACCGACCCCGACGCCAGGGCCCACGTACTCGCAGCTACAGACGGTCTGCGCCAGGAGGCGGTCGGCAAGGTTGCGCTACCACTCAACCGCGGCTTGGTTGGGTTGGTCGCGGAGCGGGCCGAGCCGCTGAACTTGGGCGATGCACCGGCGCATCCAAGGTATCTGCATGTCAACGAGACCGGCGAGATCAAATATCGCGGTTTCCTCGGCGTCCCTATCATCCAGAGCAGAAAGGTTCTGGGCGTCCTCGTGGTGCGTCAACATGCGCAACGTGAATTCACCGATGATGAGGTCACTTTCCTGTTTACGCTCGCGGCGCAATTGGCCGGTGCGATAACTCATGCCCAGGCCAGTGGTGAGCTGGACACCCTGACGACACACACGCGGGTGGGGCGCTATCTAGAGGGCCGCCCGGGCAGCACGGGCGTCTGCATCGGACACGGTGTGGTCGCCTACCATATGGCGGATTTAGACGCGATACCGGATCGCGCCGTTGAAGATCTCTCGGCGGAGGTGGCGGCCTTTCGCGCCGCTGTTGCGGCGGTTGAGGATGACCTGCGCCAGCTGCAGCGGCGACTGAGCGGGGAGATACCGGCCGAAGACCGTGCCTTGTTCGATGCCCTGCTGATGATGCTTGGCGGCGACAGCTTGGTCACCCAGACCATCGGGCTGATCGAGGAGGGCCAATGGGCACCCGGCGCGCTGCGCCAGAGCATCCGTGCCCATGCCCAGGTCTTCGAGAACATGGCGGACGTCTACTTGCGAGAGCGTGCCTCCGATGTCCGCGATCTGGGTCGGCGAATCCTCACCCACCTGCAGAACGACAGTCCCCCGGACACGGAGTATCCGCCGGACACCATCCTGGTCGGTGAGGAAGTCAGCGCCACACAGCTCGCGGAGGTGCCGGCGGACTGCCTGGTTGGCGTGGTCTCGGCGACCGGCTCGAGTTCGTCGCATGTCGCCATTCTCGCGCGGGCGATGGGCGTTCCCGCAGCGATGGGTGTCACCGATCTGCCGGTCCACCGAATGGAGAATCGGGAACTCATCATCGACGGGTATCGGGGACGGGTCTATGTCTCGCCGGCGCCCTCGGTGCGCAGCGAATACGAACGTCTGGCCGATGAGGAACGCCAACTCACCGCCGAGGCCGAGGGCATGCGCGGTCTTCCTTCGGAGTCGACGGATGGGGTCGCCTTCCCGCTGTTTCTCAATACTGGATTGATCAACGAGACCAACAGTACCAATAACGACGACTTCGCGGGGATTGGGCTGTATCGCACTGAGCTCCCGTTCATGGTGCGCGATCGCTTTCCGGCAGAATCGGTACAGGTAATCAATTATCGACGCGTACTCGAGGCGTTCCAGCCGCGTCCGGTAATTCTGCGCACGCTGGATATCGGCGGTGACAAACCGCTGCCGTATTTTCCGTTCGAGGAACAGAACCCCTTCCTCGGTTGGCGTGGCGTGCGTATCTCGCTGGCCCATCCGGAGATATTCCTCACCCAGGTGCGCGCCATGCTGCGTTCGGCGGTGGATCTGCGCAATCTGCAGATCATGCTGCCGATGATCAGTGGTGTCGCCGAGGTCGATGAGCTCAAGATGTTGATCACCCGAGCGCACGACGAGCTGCTCGAGGAAGGCTACGCGGTATCGATGCCGCGCATCGGTGTGATGATCGAGGTGCCATCGGCGGTCTACATGATTGAAGAGCTGGCGCGTCGCGTCGACTTCCTGTCGGTCGGCACCAATGACCTGACCCAGTATCTGCTCGCTGTGGACCGCAACAACTCCCGCGTCGCCGAACTCTATGACGATCTGCATCCCGCGGTGCTGCGTGCGCTCGAGCAGGTAATCTGCGGCGCCCGGGAATTCAAACGTCCAGTGGGAATCTGCGGCGAACTGGCCGGCAACCCGCTGGCGACCATCTTGATGATGGGGCTCGGTGTGGACAGTCTGAGTATGAGCGCCGGCAGTCTTTTGAAGGTAAAATGGGTGGTGCGCAGCATCAGCGTGTCGCGTGCCCGGCAGCTGACACAGGCCGCGCTGCGAATGGAGGATGCGCCGCAGGTGCGGCGCTTCATGGAGGGTGCGCTGGATGATATTGGGCTCGGCGGACTGTTCCGTCCCGGTTTCTGAGCCGAGCGTCGTGAGCCCAATCCCGACGTTTTTTGGCGGCTGCCAACAGCACAGTCCTCGATTCTGGTTCATAATTACCTGCTGAACGATGAGGGTTAGGAGAGCGCAATGGATGAGTCAGTTGTCAGCGTAGGCGGTTCCAAAGACGCGAAAGGGTTGAAAGACGCACAAGCGGCCAAAGATGCTCAAGCGGCCAAAGACGCTCAAGCGGTCAAGGCCGCGAAAGAGGCCAGGGTTGCGAAAGAGGTCAAGGCTGCGAAAGAGGCCAAGGCTGCGAAAGAGGCCAAGGCTGCGAAAGGGGCCAAAGAAAGAAAAACCCTGAAACACACCAAGGGTGCCGAGGCCTCGGGTAACGGGCACGGGGTGCATGCGCCGAAAAAACTACAGGTCTTCACCGGTGATTTGAGCAAGCTCGACAAGACCGCCCGCCGCGAACTCTTCCGTAAGAACATTTATCCCTACAGCTCCAAGCTCGGCCGGGCAGACTACGAGGCCTTCAAGTTTGAGTTGCAGATCGAGCTGCTCAAGCTGCAGAGCTGGGTGCGCGACACCGGGGAACGCTTAGTGATCTTTTTCGAAGGTCGCGACGCAGCGGGGAAGGGCGGCACCATCAAACGTATCATGGAGCACCTCAACCCGCGTGGCGCGCGCATCGTCGCCCTCGAAAAGCCGTCGCAGCGCGAGCTCGGTCAGTGGTATTTCCAGCGTTACCTCCAAAATCTGCCGAGTGCCGGGGAGATCGTGCTGTTTGACCGCTCCTGGTACAACCGCGCCGGGGTCGAGCGCGTGATGGGCTTCTGCTCGTCGGCGGATTATCTCGAGTTTCTGCGCCAGACACCCGAACTGGAGCGAATGCTGGTGCGCAGCGGCATCCGTCTATTCAAGCTGTGGTTCTCGGTCAGTCGAGGCGAGCAACTTCGGCGCTTCAAGTCGCGCGAACACGATCCGCTCAAACAATGGAAACTGAGCCCGATCGACATGGCATCGCTCGACAAGTGGGACGACTACACAAAGGCGAAAGAGGCCATGTTTTTCCACACCGACACCGCAGACGCCCCGTGGACGGTGATCAAATCGGACGACAAAAAACGCGCGCGTATCAATGCTATTCGTCACCTGCTGTATTCGATCCCCTACGACAATAAAGACGAGAAGATCGCCTGCGCCCCGGATCCTCTGATCGTCGGTACCGCTTCCGACATCTACGAAGATGGCGAGCATACGCAGCTGAGTTGATCGCCGTTCACGCAGGCAATAGGAACAAGCAATGAGCGAACACTACGAAAAACATGCCGAAGCGGTCAGCAATGCATTTGTGCAGCTGCTTGACGGCCACGTTCGGGAAGGTATCAGCGAGGCGCAACGGCAACAGTTAGCGATGTTGATAGAGGCCGCGATCAGCACCGCAGTCTTCGAGCAGCTCGAGCATACGGCCGATCAGGCCGATGCTCTGGTGCGGCAGATTCGCCAGCACGCTGAGAAGTACGACAAAGGCGCAGACTACCCTGCTTAGTTAGTCAGGGTGGGATATGCGTTGCTATCGTAACCTTACATCTCCGATTACTCCCGGCGTATTTCATTCGAAACGCCAGGGTACTCTTGTTTCTTATCTAATTGGGGCCCTGAGGCCGCCGCGACCCTGGTCAGGCGGCTGCGGCCCATAAACAGCCGATACAGTAGCGGGATGACGATCAGCGTCAGGATGGTCGAGAATACGAGACCCCAGACGATTGCGGTGGCCACCGGCCCCCAGATCAGGGACTTGCCGCCGAGGCCGGTCGCCAGCGACAAGAGGCCGGCGACGGTCGTCAATGAGGTGATCAGGATTGGAATGACCCGTCGTCGCGCTGCATAGACGGTCGCGTGCAGCACACTCATCCCGGCCGCCAGGCGCTGATTGCCCGCCGAGATCAGAACGATTGCGGAGTTCACCGCGATCCCAGCCAGGGCGACGACACCGTAGAGCGTGTAAAGGCTCAGCGGGTTGCCGGAGACGATCAGGCCGAAGCTTACCCCGGTGAATGCCATGATGATGGTCGACAGGATCATCAGGGGCTGCCAATAGCTGCGGAACTGGGTGCCGAGGATTGCATACATCACACCGACGCCGAACACGAACAATATTACGATTGCGTCCAGGCTCTCCTGGATGTCGTCGAGCTCGCCGGAGAGGTCCAGGTCGATGGTCGGGAAGTCGGCGCGATAGGCCGCCCAGGCCTCCACCACCTGTGCATTGGCCGTGACGGTGTCGATCAAGGTCTCGTCGATGTCCGCCTCTACCTTGATAGCGCGACGAAAGTTGTAGTGACGGATGTTGCCGAGGCCCTGTGTGCGACTGACCTCGGCCAAGTCGGCCAGTGCAATGCTGCCGCCGTCCGACAGCGGCATCCGAAACTCTAGGATATCGGCAATGTCCTGATACTCCGCATCGGCCGCCTGGACCCGTACCTCGAGTTTCTCGCCGGCGTCGCGCATTTCGCTGACCACCAGGCCATCGACCAGTAACAGCAGGGTGCGACCGACCTCGGCCGGATTGAGTCCGGCGCGGTTGATCGCATCGGTATCGAATGTCAGGACCAGTTCGGAGCGGCCCTTATCGGCATCGTCCTCGATGTCTTTCACGCCTTCGATGCCCCGCAGGATAGTCTTGAGCCGATCTGCGGCGGCGCGGATCTCTGCAAAGTCATCGCCGCGCACCTTGATGCTGATCGGCTTGGCGGTTGGCGGTCCACCGGCGAGGCGCAGGAATGAGAGCCGGATCGGTCCGGGCATCGCCAGCACCGCGCTGCGCATACTCTCGATCATTTCCTCGACGCTGCGCAGCGCCGGGGTCTTCGGATTCAATCCAATCATGATTTGGCCAAGATGGTCGCCGAGACGCTGCTCGGTCTCGGTGAACATGACGCCGGCATAGCTAAGGGTCGCGCGGGCCTCGCCGTCGCGAATGTGTCCGCGGACGACGCGCTCGACCTCCTGAACCTTACGCAGCGTCATCGGCAACGGGGTCTCGGGCGGCATTTCCAGATTGACGTAGAACAGGCGAATGGTATCGGCAGCGAAGAAATCCATGCGGATCACACCGGAACCCAGGGCGCCGAGCGCGCCGAGGAACAGCGAGCAGGCCAACAGCAAGGTCAACCAACGATGCCGCAAGGCCTTCACCAACAAGCGGATATAGCCCACCTGAATCCGATGTGTTAGGCGTTCGCGCAGGCGATGCACCCGCGATGGTCGTGCAAAGCTGACGCCGGCCGCGACCACATGGGCCGGCAGCATCCAGAATGCCTCGAGCAGAGAGATTGCCAGTGCCACGACCACGACCGTTGGCACCACCCGCATGAAGTCGCCGAGGATGCCGGGCAGCAGAATCAATGGCGCGAAGGCCGCCATCGTCGTCAGCACGGCGGCCGTCACCGGTGCGGCCACTTCGCGTAGAGACTCGACCGAGGCCTGGATCGCCGGCATGCCGTGGCGCAGCCGGTAATAGATACCCTCGACGACAACCACGGCGTCGTCGACCAGCATGCCGAGTACGATAACTACGCCAAGAAGTACCATTACGTTCAGCGTCTCCCCGATCCCGGAGAGTACCCAGAAGGTGCCGGCAAGGATGAACGGGATACCGATTGACGTCAGCAGCGCGATCCGCGAGCCGAGGAACAGCCAGGTCACGACAAGCACCAGCGCTAGTCCGATGATGGCGTTGTTCTGCATCAGGCGGATCGCGTTGCGCGTCGTGATGGTCTGGTCGTCGATCAGGACCAGATCGACGCCGGTGCCGTCACGCAGTGCATTTCGGTCGTCAAGATAGACCTTCAGCCGCTCCACCAGGTCGATCGTGTTGGTATCGGCCTTCTTGATCACCGCGAGCAGGACCGCGGGGCGGTCTTCGAAGCTGGCAAGATGAGAGGCCTCGGCCCGCGAGCGCTCGATCCGGGCAACGTCGGCCAGGGTGATCTCGCTGCCGGCGCCGACGACGGTGCGTGTCGCCAGTCCGTCCGGGTCGGCATCGGATCCGACCAGACGGATCAGCCAGTTCTGCTGGCCGAGGCGGGCGTCGCCTGCGGCGATGTCCTGGAAGAAGGCGCTGACGGTGTCGGCGATCTGTCCCGGCGTCAGGCGCAACTCTTCGAGCAGCTCGGGAAAAAAGCGCACCTGCAGCTCGGGGTCGACCAGGCCGGTCGCGTCGACGCGATCGACGCCCTGCAGGCGTTCCAAGGCCTTGCGTACGTTGCGCGCCTGGCGGCGCAGGTTTTCGTCCATCCCCTGGCCAACGACGGCAATGGTTGCCGATGGAAAGCCGTTGGCGCTGGTGATCTCGAGGATGCGCGAGTCCTCCGCAGCATCAGGGAGCTCGTCCTCCTTGTTCTGGATCTCGCGGCGCAGGTCGGAGATGCGTTTGTCGAAAGTCCGGGCGTCGATGTCGTCGAACCGGACCAGAATGCTCGATACCGCCTCACGGCTGCTCGAGGACATGAACTTGACGTCCTGAATCTGGCGCAAGGCATCCTCGAGTGGGTCGGTCACCTTTTTCTCGACATCCGTGGCGGATGCGCCAGGCAGCACCGTGGTAATCACTATCCAGTTGAAATTGATGCTGGGATCCTGCTGGCGGGGCAGATCGAGGTAGGACAGCCCGCCGACGGCCAGGATCAGGACGAAGACCAGATTGGCGAGGACGTGGTTGCGCAGCAGCGCGCGATAGAACCCCACTAGCGCGGTGCTCCCGCGGCTATCGGATTGACCAAGTCATCATCGACCAGACGCTGCCGCCCCTCGCCGATCAGCAGCGTCTCGGGCGCGAGCTGCAGCACCGCCGGGCGTCCATCTTCGGCGCCGGGGATGTCGATGAATCTGGCCCGATCGGTGTCCAGTACAAACACCCCCAGGCGGCCATCTCGCCGTACCAGGTAGTCGGGTGGCAACATCGATCGGCTGCCATACCATACGATTCGCCCCGGCGTGCCGGCAACGGCGGCCTCACCCGTGAATACCAGTCGCGCCTCGCGGGTGCGGGCAACCGGGTCCACGCGAGGCAGCAGGGTGCGCAGCGTCACCGGATAGTCGGCGCCGTCGCTGGCGAACACCACGCCCGGCGCCGACTGCAGTCCGTTGGCCTGATCATGACGCAAGGCCACGCTGATCTCCTGACCCTTGGCCTCGAGCAGCTTCAGCAAAACG
Organism: uncultured Gammaproteobacteria bacterium; assembly: GCA_963736445.1. Lineage (GTDB taxonomy): Bacteria > Pseudomonadota > Gammaproteobacteria > Chromatiales > Chromatiaceae > Thiosocius. Next base: position 161,377 of record CAVTOY010000007.1, read on the forward strand.
GTGCCCACGCTAGCGTAGCTGCCGATACTGGTGGTGCGCTCAGTGACGACGGCGTCGACCGGCGCGCGCAGATCGCAATGGCCGACGTCGATCTCGGCCAGGCGAACCGCCTGCTCGCTGTCCAATAGATCGGCCTCGGCCGTTGCCAGGTCCGTGCGACGCTGATCCAGCAGTTCCTCGCTGATGCTCTTTTTGCGTTGCAGGTTGCGGGCGCGCTGGAGTTGTTGCTCGGCGAATGCCTGCTCAGCACGTGCGCGGGCCACGGCGGCTTGCCGCGCGGTCAGCAGGGACTCGTAGCGGCGGCAATCCAGACGCACCAGCAGATCGCCGGCCGCGACCCGGTCACCGACCTGGACCATGATGTCTTCGACACGCGCGGCAATCTCGGCCCCCAGCGACGGTGCATTGCGCGCCACCACCGTTGCTGGGGCGCTGAATTCGGGTATCTGCGACACGTCCCCGAGACGCACGGTGCGCACACTGATGGCCTCGGCGTAACACCACGATGCCGAAATCAGCATGACCAGCGCCGCAGCAGGGCACCGAAGTGGCTGCAGACATCGCGTTACCAGATTCGCGGGACCTTTGCGCATGCAGATAGCATACGACGAAACGATAAGGATAAAGCCTCGACGCCGCTGCAACGAAGTCCTAATCTCTCGGTTTAACGATATTTAGTCCCGCGGGGAGATGGGTCGCATGAAACTTCGAATACTCGTCGTCATGATGGCGCTGCTGGTCGGTGCCTGCCAAGACAGTGCCACGGTGCGTGAAGAACTCGGCAGCGGTTTCGTCGACATGCAGGGTGCCCGGGTAGTCTTGAACAAAGACATCGGGGTGGCGGCCGGCAGGGCCCGCGTGTACATCCAGGATGGCGGCCCGGGCGCGCGGCAGGCACGCGTCAGGTCCAGTGGCTTCGACAGTTTCCGCCCCAGCTGTGCGTTCGAGATCGAAAGCGTGGACCATCCCGGTGTCACGATCAGCGCAGACAGTTTCTTGATCACCCGAGTACAGATAACCGTCGTAGAGGTAGTCAGTCTACAGCCCGTGCAGGTGGCCGGATTGCGCCTGGCCGGTGCAGGGGGTATCGACGGAGGTCCGATGCTTTATTCCGGCTACCATTTCTGGTTAGAGTCTGAGAGGCAGCCCGATGTGCGGCGTATGACCTGTTATGGTGTGTATGCCGAGTCCGGCGAACTCTATCCACCCACGTTGGCGGAGATCCGCCGGGCGCTGCGTGGCGTGGCAGAGATCGAGCTCTGACTTCCAGGTGAATAATCGTAGGGTAATGCGATAGCGCAGCGTATCGCTCCGCTTCGACCGGTATCCGGTGAGTTGCGGCCTGTGCCTAATGCATCCGACGCCGGTTGCGGGACCGTCGGTCGACAGAGGCGCTTTTCCGCACTAGCCGTTGTGCTCATGGTGTGTTTCGAGCAGATGCGCGAAGGCACGCACCAGATCCGCCTTGCTGAGGATGCCGACGAGATGATTGCCCTTGTCCAGTACGGGCAGGGCGCCGAAACCGTGGCGACGGCGCTGATCGATGGTGACAATGGCCTGGGTCACCTCGCGATGAGCGCCGCGCGTGATCTGGCAATTGCAAAGGCCCGGACCGCCGGGATCGGTTGGGTTGGTGTGCGACGCGGCAATCACGCAGGCCCCCTTGCCTTGTATGTGCGCCCGCAAGCCGAGGCGGGCTTGATCGGGATGGCCGCCGCCGTCGGCAGTGCCAATCACGTCCCCCCTTTTGGCGGGTCGGATTTGTTGCTGGGAACCAACCCTATCGCCATTTCCGCGCCCAGCGCCGACGCGGACCCCTTTGTCATGGATATGGCCACGACGGTTGCCGCGATGGGAAAGATCAAGACCCTGATCCAGCAGGGCCAGCCCATGCCAGAAGGCTGGATGGTCGGGCGCGACGGGGCGCCTTTGACCGATCCGAACAAGAAATCCGAAGGGTTCCTGCTGCCCATCGGCGGTGCAAAAGGGTTTGGATTATCCGTCGCCATCGGGCTGATGGCAGGGGTTCTGAACGGGGCTGCCTTCGGGTCGGACGTGGTGGATTTCACCAATGACACGACGTCGCAAACCAATACCGGCCAGTTCGTCATGGCGCTTGATCCCGCAGCGTTCGGCATGACCGATTTCGGGCAGCGGGCCAAACACGTCTTTGACGAAATGCGCGCCTCGGCGCCGTTGCCCGGCCACGACCCGGTGCGACTGCCCGGTGAGGGCAAGGGCGCAGCGGCAGCGGGACGGCGACAAGGCGGGCTTGATCTCAACCCCGCTTTGCGGCGCGACCTTCAGGCATTGGCCGCAGAATATGGCCTGGACGGGCCGTTCGCCTAAGGCGTTTTTCAGAAAACCTGAAACCCCTTTTGATCACTCAACGCGTTGAAATCCTTGACTTCAGACAGCGTCAAGTGACCAGGGTTCTTCCGAAACCGCCATGGGCGAACACGGTCCGCCAAGGGCCGAACGATCAAAGATCGCCCAGTATCCGCAGCAAGGTCTGCGATGCCCGCATCACGTTCTCGGTTTTCTGCGCATCCGTCAGGTAGTACCCGCCCAGATCCGCTGGGCTGCCCTCGGCTGATGCGAGTTCTTCCAGGATTGCGTCCTCGTTTTCTTCCAAAGCCTCGGCAACCGGGGCGAAATTGGCAAGCAGGGTCGAATCCTCGTTCTGTGTGGCCAGCGCCTGCGCCCAGTACAGCGCAAAGTAGTAGTGGCTGTCGCGGTTGTCCGTCTGGCCCACCTTCGCCTGCGGTGACTTGTTCTTGTCCAGCACGCCTTGCGTCGCCCGATCCACGGCATTTCCCAGAATGCGCGCCTTGTCGTTGTCCTTGGTTTCGGCCAGGAACTTCAGGCTTTCGCCAAGGGCGCAGAATTCGCCCAGCTGAATCCCAGCGCAGGTGGTTTTCCTCGGTCAACTGCTGCACGTGCTTGGGGGCAGACCCGCCCGCGCCGGTTTCAAACAGGCCGCCGCCATTCATCAGCTTGACGATCGACAGCATCTTGGCCGAGGTGCCAAGTTCCAGGATCGGGAACAGATCGGTCAGGTAGTCGCGCAGCACGTTGCCGGTGATGGCGATGGTGTTCTTGCCCTTGCGGATCGTCTCCAGCGACAGCGCGGGTCGCGTCGCGCGGGGCCATGATCTGGAACTTGTCGGCAACACCCTGCGCCGGCAAGGATCGGCTTGACATATTTGATCAGTTCGGCGTCATGGGCGCGCGTCTGCGTCCAGCCAGAAGATCGCCTGGCAGCCTTCGGCCTTCTGACGGCTGATCGCCAGCTTGCACCCAATCCTCGATCGGCGCCTGCTTGGTCGAGGCGGAGCGCCAGATGTCGCCCGCCTCGACCGTCATGTTCGTGCAGGCATGTCGCCATTCGCGAGGATCATGCGGACCGTGCCGGCATGCGGGAATTTCGAAGGTGGTCGGGTGCGAGCCGTATTCTTCGGCCTTTTGCGCCATCAGGCCGACGTTCTGCACCGTGCCCGCCGTGCGCGGGTCAAGCGCGCCGGTTTCTTTGAAGTACTTGACCGTTTCGTCATAGACCGGCGCATAGGAGCTGTCGGGGATGACGCAGTTGGTGTCGTGCTGCCTTGCCATCCGGGCCCCAGCCCTTGCCGCCTGCGCGGATCAGCGCGGGCATCGAGGCGTCGATGATCACGTCCGACGGGACGTGCAGGTTGGTGATGCCCTTGTCGGAATTGACCATGTACAGCGGCGGGCGCGTCCGCCATGCACCGCCTCGATATCGGCCAGGATTTCGGCGCCTTCGGGCATCTCGGCGACCTGAGCCAGCAGCGCGCCAAGGCCCGAGTTCGGGTTGACCCCCGCCGCCGCCAGTCTCGTCGCCGTAGCTTGTCGAAAACCGGTTGCAGGAAGACCTTGACCGCATGGCCAAAGATGATCGGGTCCGAGACCTTCATCATCGTGGCCTTCAGGTGCAGCGAGAACAGGATGCCCGTCGGCTTTGCGTCGCGTCGATCTGTTCGGCCAGAAACGCGTCGCAGCGCACGTGCCGACATGAAGGTGGCATCCACCACGGTGCCCGCAGGATAGGAAACGCCGTCCTTCAGCACGGTGACGCTGCCATCGCCGGCGACAAGCTCGATCCGGGCCGCGCCGGCCTGCGCTGCGCTCAGCGTGACGGATGTCTCGTTGGAGAAGAAATCATTGCGCCGACATGGTCGAGACGCATGGTCTTGCTGTCGGCGACCATTCGCCCATCGAATGCGGGTTGGCCTTGGCATAGTTCTTGACCGCCACGGCCGCGCGGCGGTCCGAGTTGCCTTCGCGCAGAACCGGGTTCACCGCCGACCCCTTGATCGCGTCATAGCGCGCGCGGATCGCCTTTTCCGCGTCGTCTGCGGGCTCTTCGGGATAGTCGGGAATGGCATAGCCCTTGGCCTGCAATTCCTTGACGGCGGCCACAAGCTGCGGCACCGAGGCCGAGATATTCGGCAGCTTGATCACATTGGCATGCGGCAGTCTTCACCAGTTCGCCCAGCTCGGCCAGATCGTCCGGCTGCCGCTGATCGGCGGTCAGGTGTTCGGGGAAAGTCGCGATGATGCGACCCGCAAGCGAGATGTCCTTTGTCCCGACCGTAACCCCCGCGGCCTCTGCAAAAGACTGGATGATCGGCAGGAGCGACGCCGATGCCAGCTGCGGTGCCTCGTCAACTTTGGTGTAGATGATATCAGGCGTTGCTGTGTTGGTCATGGATCTGTGCCGATCTTTCAGGTTGGGGTCTCGTCTGGTGATTTCGCGAGATTGCAATGCTCGATATCGTCCGAAAATGCAATATCGCGCCTTGGAATGGCTGGTATCTGACCCCATTGAACCGACGCTGATGGCATAGTCAACAGATCCGTCGATCAATGCGCCAAGGGCGCGCGGGGCATCCACCCAATCGCATCATTGGTTCCAAAAGTCACACATTGAATGGGCGCCATCGGCCTGATCCAGCGGTATAATGAACCAAACCTGACCAAGTTGACCCGCCCATTCGGGTTTCAAGCACAAAGGACATCTGCGATGGAAACCACTCTCAAGGCGCTGTTGGCCCCGCATGCGGGCGACTTGCCGGCAATCGGTGCACCGGGCCGCGACTGGCTGAGCTATGGCGGGTTGCGCAGCTTGACGACGAGGTGCGCGCGACGCTGCAGGGTATCGGCATCGGGCGCGGCGACCGCGTGGCGATCGTGCTGCCCAACGGGCCCGAAATGGCCACCGCCTTTGTCACCATCGCGCAGGTGGCGACAACCGCGCCGCTCAACCCGGCCTACCGCGAAGAGGAATACGACTTCTACCTGACCGACCTCAAGGCCAAGGCGCTTGTCGTGACCGGCGATGACGACGGCCCCGCCCTTGCTGCGGCGACAGGGCGGGCATGGCCATCGTGCGGCTGTCCAGTGCCGCAAGGTGCGAACCGGCGGGCATATTTCACGCTGTCCTGCGAACGGCCACGCGGCACCGCCGATACCACGGCGCCCGGCGACCGACGATGTCGCCCTGATCCTGCACACCTCGGGCACCACATCGCGGCCCAAGATCGTGCCGCTGCTCCAGTCGAATATCTGCGCCTCTGCCGAACACATCCATGTGTCGCTTGACCTGACGCCAGCCGACCGCTGCCTGAACGTGATGCCGCTGTTCCATATCCACGGCCTGATTGCCGCCGTTTCGGCCTCGCTGGCGGCTGGGGCGTCGATCTGGTGCGCGCCGGGCTTCAACGCGCTGCAATTCTTTGCCTGGATCGAAGGAGGCGCAGCCGACCTGGTACACCGCCGTGCCCACCATGCATCAGGCCATCCTGGCCCGCGCCGGGCGCAATGCCGAGGGATCATCGAGACACGCCGCTGCGGTTCCTGCGCTCGTCCTCGGCCTCGCTGCCCGCGCAGGTGATGGCGGCGCTGGACGCAACCTTCGGCGCGCCGGTGATCGAGGCCTATGGCATGACCGAAGCCGCCCATCAGATGGCCTGCAACCCGCTGCCTCCGCGCACGCAGAAACCCGGGTGCGGTCGGCGTTGCCGCCGGCCCGGAGGTGCGCATCGCGCATGAGGCCGAAGACAGGCTGCTGGATCGATGGCACCGGCGAGATCGTGATTTCCGGCCCCAACGTGACCCCGGGCTACGAAGGCAACGCCGAGGCCAACGACAAGAACTTCTTCACGGCCGAGGGCGCGCGCTGGTTCCGCACCGGCGATCAGGGCGCGTTTGACGACGAGGGCTATCTGCGCCTGACCGGCCGGCTGAAAGAGATCATCAACCGCGGCGGCGAAAAGATCAGCCCGCTGGAGGTGGACGGCGTGCTGCTGGGCCACCCCGAGATCGCGCAGGTCGTGACCTTTCGCCGTGCCCCATCCCAAGCTGGGCGAAGAGGTCGCCGCAGCCGTCGTGCTGAAGGACGGGGCCACGCGCGAGCGAACAGGACATTCGCGCCTTCGCCGCCGAACGCCTGGCCGATTTCAAGGTGCCGCGCCGGGTGGTGATCCTGGATGAAATCCCCAAAGGCGCGACCGGCAAGATGCAGCGCATCGGCCTGGCCGAAAAGCTGGGTCTCGGCAGAAGGGGCCTGAAGCGACATGAAGATCTGCATTTTCGGCGCAGGCGCCATCGGCGGCTACATGGGCGGTCAAACTGGCGCAGGCCGGGGCGGATGTCAGCCTTGTTGCGCGCGGGCCGCATCTGGCCGCGATGCAAGACAAGGGCCTGACCCTGATCGAGGACGGTGCCGAGCCGGTCACCGTGCCGGTCACGGCCAGCGACAACCCCGCCGATCTGGGGCCGCAGGATTATGTGATCGTCACGCTCAAGGCGCATTCGGTGCCGCCCGTGGTCGACAAAGATGCAGCCGCTGATCGGCGACCACACCACCATCGTCAGCGGCGTGAACGGCGTGCCGTGGTGGTATTTCCACAAGCAGGGCGGCCCGATCTGGAAGGCACCCGGCTGGCCACGCGTCGATCCGGGCAATGCCCAATGGGACGGCTTTGGCCCCGACCGCGTGCTGGGCTGCGTGGTCTATCCGGCGGCAGAGGTGATCGAACCCGGCGTCATCAAACATATCGAGGGCAACCGCTTTTCGCTGGGCGAACCCGATGGCAGCAAATCGGAACGCGCCGTGGCCTTGTCGCAGGTCGCTGTCCGCGGCGGGGCTGAAGGCGCCGGTCCGCCCGCGCTTCGCGATGAGATCTGGGTCAAACTGTGGGGAAACCTGTCGTTCAACCCGATCTCGGCGCTGACCCATGCGACGCTGGACGTGCTGTGCACCGATCCCGGCACCCGCGCGGTCGCGCGCGGCATGATGCTCGAGGCGCAGGACGATCGCCGAGAAACTGGGCGTGAAATTCCCCATCGACGTCGACCGCCGGATCGACGGCGGGGCCGCCGTCGGCGCGCATCGCACCTCGATGCTGCAGGACTCGCATGCCGGCCGCCCGATGGAAATCGACGCGCTGGTCGGCTCCGTGCAGGAACTTGGCCGCGTGACCGAGACGCCCACGCCGATCATCGACACCGTGCTGGCGCTGATCAAACTGCGTGGCAGAACCGCAGGGCTCTACGGCGGCTGATCTGGGGGGCTGCGCGGTCAAGGCATGCCGCGGCACATCGCTGCGGTCAGGCAGGTGCACTGCTGGACATCGCCTGCGACCGGACAGACCGCGGGAAAGCAGGCGCGGTTTTTCGGGGTGCCCTAGCCGCTCAGCCCGTCTTCGTCCAACAGCGTGCGCCCCTCGCGGCTTTCGATCTCGATCACCCAGAGGTCGGGGTCGCGGGCGCGCTGGCGGGCGATGGTGGCGTCGACATCCGGCTCCGGCCCCTCGGCCAGCGTTACCCAGACCCGCGCGCCGGTCATCAGGTCATAGCTGCGCTGCCAGGCCTGCGCCTGTCCGTCGAGCGTGGCGCATTTGACCAGAACGGTGCCTGCCGTGGCATCGCCGCGCGCGGTCAGATAGGCCGGGATATCGGCCAGCCGCAGCCGGGCCAGATAGGCGCGGACCCAGAAGTCCGCCGTCAGGCGCGGATCAGTCGCCATCCTTGAAATCAAGCCCCATCTCCGAATACCGCTCGGATTCCTCCAGCCAGTTCGGGCGCACCTTGACCTGCAGGAACAGGTGCACGGTGCGGCCCAGAAACTCGCGACAACTCGGCGCGGGCCGACTGGCTGACGGCCTTGATCGTCTCGCCCTTGTGGCCCAGCACGATGCCCTTGTGCCCGTCGCGCGCGACATAGATCAGCTGATCGATCGCGGGTGGAGCCATCGGGGCGGTCCTCCCAGTTCTCGGTCTCGACGGTCAGCTGATAGGGCAGTTCCTCATGCAGGCGCAGCGTCAGCTTTTCGCGGGTGATCTCGGCGGCGATCATGGCGCATCGGCAGGTCGGCGATCTGGTCCTCGGGGTAGTAGCCAGGGGCCTTCGGGCAGCTGTGCTGGCCAGCCATTTGCGCAGGTCATCGACCCCGTGGCCCTTTTCGGCCGAGATCATGAAGGTGCGGTCGAACGGATAGGCCTCGTTCAACTTCGCCGACAGCGCCAGCAGCACTTCCGCCTGGCACCCGGTCGATCTTGTTGATCGCCAGCGCGACGGTCTGACCGTCCTGCGCGCGCTCCTTCATGCGTGTCCAGGATCGCCTGCACGCCTTCGGTCAGGCCGCGATGCGCCTCGATCAGCAGGACGACGATATCGGCGTCCGCGGCCCCGGACCAGGCGGCGGCGACCATCGCGCGGTCCAGCCGGCGGCGCGGGCGAAAGAGGCCCGGCGTATCGACAAAGACGATCTGCGCGGCACCTTCCATGCAGACGCCCCGGATCCGCGCCCGCGTCGTCTGCACCTTATGCGTGACGATCGAGACCTTGGCCCCCACCATCCGGTTCAGAAGCGTCGATTTGCCCGCATTGGGTTCGCCGATCAGGGCGACGAAACCGGCGCGTGTGGGCGTTTGCGCCGGGGATGCTGCCGCCCGCGTCCGTGTCAGTCATCGCTCAACTCCATCCGCGCCAGAAGCGCCTTTGCCGCGGCCTGTTCGGCCTGGCGTTTCGATCCGGCCCGCGCCTCTTCCGACGCGCCGCTGGCCAGCCGCGACCTCGACGGTGAACACCGGCGCGTGGTCGGGGCCTTCGCGGCCGGTTTCGGTATAGACGGGCGGCGGCTCGCCGCGCGCCTGCGCCCATTCCTGCAACGAGGTCTTGGCGTCGCGGGCATCCGTCCTCGACGCCGCTTGATCCGCGTGCCCCACAGCCGCAGCACCACGTCGCGCGCCGCGTCGATAGCCCGCATCAAGGTAGACGGCGGCGATCACCGCCTCCATCGCGTCGCCCAGCAGCGCCTCCTTGCGCCGCCCGCCCGACATCATCTCGGACCGGCCGAGCTTCAGCACCGTCGCCCAGGCCGATGTCGCGGGCCACGTCGGCGCAGGTTTCCTTGCGCACCAGCGCGTTGAAGCGCGGCGCCAGCTGGCCCTCGGCGGCGTCCGTGTCGGCGGCCAGCAGCGCCTCGGCCATCACAAGGCCCAGCACCCGGTCGCCCAGAAATTCCAGCCGCTGGTTGTCGGGCGCGTGTCGCGGAGGACATCGAGGCATGCGTGACCGCGCGGACCAGCAGTTCGGGCCGCGCAAACCCGTGGCCGAGGCGGGCCGGAAAGCGCCGCCAGATCGGCCGCCAGCTTCACTCGATCGCCTTGAAGAACCGGTCGCCGCGCCAGGTCCAGAAGAAGAACAGCGACGCGCCGGCGGACGAGAACATCACCCGGTCGGCGCGCCCGATCAGGTTTTCGAACGGCACGAAGCCGACGCCGCCGCCGAGCTGCGCTGACGCGGCTGTCCTGGCGAGTTGTCGCGGTTGTCGCCCATGAAGAAGTAATGGCCCTCGGGCACCGTGAAGACGGCGTGTTGTCGACGCGGCGCCGTTGCGCGATGTTCAGGACCGAATGGGTGCGCCCGCCGGGCAGGGTTTCGATGAAGCGGTCCTTGATGCAGATGCCGCCCGCGCCCACCGGGCGCGTTGGCGCAGCGCGGGCATGCGGCCTGCTGGGCCCCTGCGGTGCCATCACTTCCTCGAACGGCGCCGTCGGGCTGCATGCCGACGGCCTCGCCGTTGATGTGCAGAACCCGTCCTTCACCTGGACGCGTGTCGCCCGGCAGGCCGATCACCCGCTTGATGAAGTCGCTGGCCGGTGACCGGGTGGCGGAACACGACCACGTCGCCGCGTTCGGGTTCCGACGCCGAAGATGCGCCCGGAAATCGGGCAGATCGACGAACGGGCAGGAATGGCGCGAATAGCCATAGGCCATCTTGTTGACGAACAGGAAATCGCCGATCAGCAGCGTGTCCTTCATCGACCCCGACGGGATCCAGAACGGCTGAAAGAACAGGGTGCGGAAGATGCCCGCGATCAGCAGCGCACAGAACACGGTCTTTGATCGTCTCGACGATCCAGTCGCTCCGTCTTGCCCAGCATATTGCGATCACCGCCTGTTGCGCGTTGCGCGCTACATGAGCGTCCGCGCGCGGGGTGTCAAGTTTTGCGGCGCGTTGCCCGCCGCGCCCGCGATCACGAATTGGTCGGACCCGCCTGCGGGCGCGCCTCGATCACCACGAAGGCCTGCGCCCAGGGGTGATCGTCGGTCAGCGTGACATGCATGATCGCCTCGTGCCCCGGCGGCGTCATCGCGGCCAGCCGTTCGGCGGCCCAGCCGGTGACATGCATCACCGGCTGGCCGGTGCGCAGGTTCGTCACGGCCATGTCCTTCCACGAGATGCCCATGCGCAGCCCGGTGCCCAGCGCCTTGGAACACGCCTCTTTCGCGGCCCAGCGTTTGGCATAGGTGCCGGCCGCATCCGCGGCGGCGTTCGGCCTTGCGCTGTTCGGTGGCGGTAAAGACGCGGTTGCGGAACCGGTCGCCGAAGCGGTCCAGCGTGCGCTGCGATCCGGTCGATATTGGCCAGATCGGTGCCGATGCCGAGGATCATCGGCGCGCGCCGCTGCGGCAATGGCTTCGTACATGTCTTTGGACCCGCCATGCTTCCCGGAACCGGCCCTTGCCCGTTTCGAAGTGGACAGGTGCACGTCGACTGAACAGTCCGACCCCCTTGTCGGTGTAGACCGCCCGCACGGCGCGGATGTCGCCCGGGCCCATCAGCTCTACCGTGCCGCTCCAGACCACCGTCGCCGGGCAGGTCGAAGAACCGGGCGGCGTCATCTCGAAGCGTGCCACCGTTGGGCAGGGTGCAGGCGATGATCGACGCGGCGGGAAACCCGGTCAACTCGTAGACCGGGTTCCGGCCACCCTTTTTGCGCACCAGACTGCCCTTGCCGTATTTCTCATGGCAGGTGGGCGCCATCGGCATGCGCCGGAATTCCAGCGGTAAAGCGCCACTCTTCGTAAGGGTAAGGGCCGAAGGCCTGCGCAGGGGCGGCAAGGCCCGTCGCCAGAACAACGCCAAGGTTCAGCCGGCGCATCACCCTCATGCCCGCGCCTCGTCCATCAGGCGGCGCATTTCTGCGATGGCCGGGGCCAGACCGACGAAAATCGCCTCGCCGATCAGGAAATGCCCGATGTTCAACTCGCGCACCTCGCGGAAAGGCCGCGACCGGCGTGACCGTGTCATAGGTCAGCCCGTGGCCCGCATGCACCTCCAGCCCCAGCGAATGCGCAAAGCGCCGCCATGTCGCGCAGCGCGGCCAGTTCGGCGTCGCGGTCGGCAGAGTCGCCCTCGGCATGGGCGTCGCAATAGGCGCCGGTATGCAGTTCGATCACCGCGGCGCCGATGCGGTGCGGCGGCCTCGATCTGGCGGCGGTCGGCGGCGATGAAGATCGACACGCGGCAGCCCGCGTCGCGCAGGGGGGCGATGAAATGCGCCAGCCGGTTTTCCTCGCGCGCGACCTCCAGCCCGCCCTCGGTCGTGCGTTCCTCGCGCTTTTCGGGCACGATGCAGACGGCATGGGGTTTGTGGCGCAGCGCGATCTTCTGCATTTCGTCGGTCGCGGCCATCTCGAAGTTCAGCGGCAGGGTCAGCGCCTCCATCAGCCCCTCGATATCGGCGTCCGAGATGTGGCGGCGATCTTCGCGCAGATGCGCGGTGATGCCGTCGGCGCCCGCCGCCTCGGCCAGCTTGGCGGCGCGCACCGGGTCGGGATAGCGCCGACCGCGCGCGTTGCGCACGGTGGCCACATGGTCGATATTCACACCAAGCCGCAGCTTGCCGGGCGGTCATGGTTGTCTCCTCTTTCGCTTGCGCGGCGTAGCCTTGCCGGCCGTGCGGAACGGGAAATTGTCCGGCACAGTCCCCATCGGCCTAGGCCGCAAGCCGTCGCCTGGCCTTCGCCCTTGCCGCTGCAGCGCGGCGCAGCTTTTCGAACCGCTCCTTCAGCTTCTTGCGCCGCCTTTTCTGATAGGCCGCGATCACCGGCTCGGACAGGTAGTAGAGACCGCCCCGTGATGATCCCGGGCATCGAGCCCGCCCACCAGATAGGGCAGGAAGATCGTCGTCATAGAAGCCGTACAGCCCGTGCCCAGTTGGCGCGTCATCGGTGAAAAGTGCGACGAAGTTGTTCCACAGATCGCTCGCCCGCCCCGGTGAAGCGTCGCCAGCAGCGATCGTGGCGACGTCGCCGAACGTCAGTGCCCAGAATCCAGTGGCCGAGCTTCAGCGACATGACACCGATGAACGGAAAGGTCAGCGGGTTGCCGAAGAACGTCGCCAGGAGCGCGGCAAGGATGTTGCCGCGCATCAGCCAGGCGACAGCACGCGCCAGCACGAAATGCAAGCCGAAAAGCGGCGTGAAGCTGACGAAGACACCGGCAAACATGCCGCGCGCGATGCTTTGCGGGCGGATCGGGCAGGCGGCGCACCCGGTGGCCGACATAGTGCGAACGCCCGCGTCCAGCCGCCGCGTGGGCTAGAAGGCCTCGGCCACGACGCGCGGCATAGAGCTTCTTTGTGCTCGCCGCTTGAAGACCACCGGTCGTCCCTTCCTGCGCCCCGCGTCTCAGGGCTTGCGGCTGAAGATCGCGATGCCGTTCCACCTGCGCCACGTCGCTTTCGGCCTCCAGCGCCGTCATCACCATGTGCAGATGTTCCACATCCCGCAGGTCCACCTCGACAATAAGACGGTAAAAATCCGGCTTCCGGTCCACGAACCTCAGATCCGAGATATTGGCCTTCTGTTCGCCGATCAAGGTGCAGATCCGGCCGAGCACGCCCGCGTCGTTCGCAATCGTGATGTCGAGGCTGACGGTATGCACCGGCGGGTGGCGGCCCGAGTGCCAGTGCAGGTCGACCCAGCGGCTCGGGCTGGTCCTCGAATTCGGCCAGCGCGGGGCAGTCGATGGCGTGGACCACGACGCCCTTGCCCGCGATAGGTGATGCCGACGATCCGTTCGCCCGGCACCGGCTGGCAGCAGGGCGCGCGCCGGAAGCGTCTGGTTCGGCGGCAGGCCGACCACGGCGCGGCGGGCGTCGATCTCGTCGCCGTCGGCCGGCGCCAGTTCGGGGTAGAGCGCTGCGACCACCTCGCGCGCGGTCAGTTCGGCCGCAGCCGAGCCGCGCCAGCAGCTCGTCGCGTCCGTCGCAGGCCCAGCGTGCTTGGCCGCGGTTCGCAGCGCCTTGTCGGTGGCCTTCTTGCCGAATGTTCGAAGGCCACGCGCGCCAGTTCGCGGCCCAGCTTGATGAAGCGCTCGCGGTCCTCCTCGCGCAGGCGCGCGGCGGATCGCGGCCTTGGCGCGGCCCGTCGCGACGATGTCGATCCAGGTGGCCTGCGGCGTCTGGCCCTCGGCGGTGATGATCTCGACCGACTGGCCGTTCTTCAGCCGGGTCCAGAGCGGCACGCGGATGCCGTCGACCTTGGCGCCGACGCAGGCGATCGCCGATCCGCGTGTGGATCGCATAGGCAAAGTCGATGCGGCGTGGCGCCGCGCGGCAGCTTGACCACGTCGCCCTTGGGCGTGAAGCAGAACACCTGGTCGGTATACATCTCGAGCTTGACGTGTTCGAGGAACTCGTCGTGATCGTCCTCGTCGTCGAACCGTTCGGTCAGCGTCGCGATCCACTTGGCGGGATCGACCGCGAAGGGGTTCTCGGCCCGCACGCCGTCGCGGTAGGACCAATGGGCGGCGACGCCGGCCTCGGCGACCTCGTGCATCTGCGCGGGTGCGGATCTGCACCTCGACCCGCTTGCCGTCGCGGCCCGACACGGTGGTGTGGATCGACCGGTAGCCGTTGGATTTGGGCTGGCTGATATAGTCCTTGAACCGGCCCGGCACCGCGCGCCAGCGTTGGTGGATCGCGCCCAGCACGCGGTAGCAATCGGCCTCGTCCGCGGTGATGACGCGGAAGCCGTAGATGTCGGACAGGCGCGAGAACGCCTGTTCCTTTTCCTGCATCTTGCGCCAGATCGAATAGGGTTTCTTCGCGCGGCCGAAGACCTCGGCCTCGATGCCGGCCTTGTCCAGTTCGATGCGCATGTCGGCGGTGATCTTTGGACCACGTCGCCGGTTTCGCGCTGCAGCGTGATGAAGCGGCGGATGATCGAATGCGCGCCCTTCGGGGTTGAGCACGCGGAAGGCCAGATCCTCCAGCTCTTCGCGCATCCACTGCATGCCCATGCGGCCGGCCAGCGGCGCATAGATATCCATCGTCTCGCGCGCCTTCTGCGCCTGCTTTTCCGGCGCGCATCGACTTGATCGTGCGCATGTTGTGCAGCCGGTCGGCAAGCTTGACCAGGATCACGCGCAGGTCCTTGGACATCGCCATGAACAGCTTGCGGAAGTTCTCGGCCTGCTTCGTCTCGGTGCGAGGACAGTTGCAGGTTGGTCAGCTTGGTGACGCCATCGACCAGTTCGGCCACCTCGTCGCCGAAGCGGTCGGTCGACCTCGGTATAGGTCGATTTCGTGTCTTCGATCGTGTCGTGCAGCAGGGCGGTGACGAT